>NZ_JBIAJQ010000013.1:0-292948 GCF_042872045.1 Streptomyces sp. NPDC005496 | reverse complement strand
GTTACATTCCGAACCCGGAAGCTAAGCCTTACAGCGCCGATGGTACTGCAGGGGGGACCCTGTGGGAGAGTAGGACGCCGCCGAACAAATTTTGAGGACCCTTGGTCCCAGCGACTCGCTGGGGCCAGGGGTCCTTTTGTTTTTCCGAAGCGCGCCGGGTACTCGGCTGCGCGAGAATGACTTGCGGTACCGAAGACAGGAGTCACCCATGTCCACCAACTCTCCCGACGAGCGACCGGAACGCGATCAGCGACGCCGGGACAGTGGTGACCGCGGCGGCTACCGCGGGGGCCCGCCGCGTCGTGACAACGCCGGCCGCGACAACGACCGCGGTGGCTTCCGCCGCGACGACCGCGGCGACCGCGGCGGTGACCGTGGCGGGTTCCGCCGCGACGACAGCCGTGGGGGCGACCGTCCGGCGTTCCGTCGTGACGACAGCCGTGGCGGCGACCGACGCGACGACCGTCGCGGGGACGACCGGGGCGGCGACCGTGGCGGATTCCGCCGTGACGACAACCGCGGTGGCGGCGGTGGCGGTTTCCGCCGTGACGACAACCGGGGCGGTGGCGGTGGCGGTGGCTACCGCGGCCGTGACGACCGTGACAGCGGTGGCCGTCCCCCGTTCCGCCGTGACGACAGGCCGACCGGCGGACCCCGCCGCGACGACCGCCCGGCCGGCCCGCGTCGTGACGACCGTCCCTCCTCGGGTCCGCGTCGTGACGACCGCGGTGGCGACCGTGGCGGGTTCCGTCGTGATGACAGCCGTGGCGGCGACCGTCCTTCCTTCCGCCGTGACGACCGCGACGATCGCGGTGGTGACCGCGGTGGCTTCCGTCGTGACGACCGCGGTGACCGTGGCGGTGACCGCGGTGGATTCCGTCGCGATGACAGCCGTGGCGGCGACCGTCCGGCGTTCCGTCGCGACGACCGGTCGAGTGGCGCCCCCCGCCGCGACGATCGCGGTGGTGACCGCGGTGGCTTCCGTCGTGACGACCGCGGTGACCGCGGTGGCGACCGTGGCGGCTTCCGCCGTGACGACAGCCGTGGCGGCGAGCGCCCCTCGTTCCGTCGTGACGACCGGCCGACCAGTGGTCCGCGTCGTGACGACCGTCCCTCCTCGGGGCCGCGTCGTGACGACCGCGGTGGTGACCGTGGCGGGTTCCGTCGCGATGACAGCCGTGGCGGCGACCGTCCTTCCTTCCGCCGTGACGACCGCGACGATCGCGGTGGTGACCGCGGTGGCTTCCGTCGTGACGACCGCGGTGACCGCGGTGGCGACCGTGGCGGCTTCCGTCGTGACGACAGCCGTGGCGGGGATCGTCCGGCCTTCCGCCGTGATGACGACCGTGGTGGTTTCCGCGGGCGCGACGACCGCGGTGGTGACCGGCGTGACGACCGCGGTGGCGACCGTCCCGCCTTCCGTCGGGACAGCGACCGTCCGGCGTTCCGCCGGGACGACCGTGGTGACCGCGGTGGCGACCGTGGCGGCTTCCGTCGTGACGACAGCCGTGGCGGGGATCGTCCGGCCTTCCGCCGTGACGACGACCGTGGTGGTTTCCGCGGGCGCGACGACCGTGGGCAGGGACCGCGCCGGGACGACCGGGGCGGCCGTCCCGGAGGGTTCCGCGACCGTGACGACCGTCGGGGCGACGACCGGCGCGGCGGCGGGCGCTTCCGTGACGAGCGCGAGCGGGACCGCGAGCCGATCAAGCGGCTGCCGATCCCGGACGACGTCACGGGCGACGAGATCGACAAGGACGTACGGCAGGAGCTGCAGAGCCTGCCCAAGGGGCTGGCCGAGGACGTCTCCAGGAACCTGGTGATGGTCGCCCGGCTGATCGACGAGGACCCCGAGGGTGCGTACGGCTACTCCAGGGTGGCCCTGCGCCTGGCGTCCCGTGTTGCCGCCGTCCGTGAGGCCGCCGGATTCGCCGCGTACGCCAACCAGAAGTTCAGCGAGGCGCTGGCGGAGTTCCGTGCGGCACGGCGGATGACCGGCAACGTCGACCTGTGGCCCGTCATGGCGGACTGCGAGCGCGGTCTCGGCCGGCCCGAGAAGGCGCTGGACATGGCCGGTGCGCCCGAGGTGCAGAAGCTGGACAAGGCCGGGCAGGTCGAGATGCGGCTCGTGGCCGCCGGTGCCCGGCGTGACATGGACCAGCTCGACGCGGCCATCGTCACGCTCCAGAGCCCGGAGCTGGCCTCCAACTCCGTACAGCCCTGGACGGCGCGACTGCGCTACGCGTACGCCGACGCGCTCCTTGCCGCCGGTCGTGAGGACGAGGCGCGCGAGTGGTTCGCGAAGGCCGTCGAGTCCGACAAGGACGGCAGCACGGACGCCTCCGACCGGCTCGCCGAGCTGGACGGTGTCGAGTTCGTCGACGCGATGACCGAGGACGAGGCGGAGCCCCGTACCGCGCCGGTCGACCTCGACACCGACCTGGAGGACGACGAGGACGACGACGAGGTCGAGGCCGAGCCGACCCGTGTCCCCGCCGACGAGTCCGAGGTCCCGCAGGCCGAGGTGTCGGCCGACGACGAGGACGAGGACGACGAGCAGGACGGTCCCGAGGACGCTCCTCGCGGCTGACGTCCGACGGATGTAGAAGCGGAAGCGGCGGGCGGGACTCCGGCAGGGGTCCCGCCCGTCCGCGTTTCAGGACCTCAGCGCCCGCAGGACCAGACCCGACGCGGGCTTCGGGCCGAACGACGTCGACTTGCGCGGCATCGTCACGCCCTGGCGGGCGAGGTCGCGTACGACCTCCTCGCGGACCGGGTGCATCAGGACCGCCGTACCGCCGTCGCGTTCGGCCTTCTCGACCGTGGCCGCCGTGTCGTGGATGTACGCGATGCGCGCCGGGGAGTCCTCGGGGATGTGCCAGACGTGTTCGAGGAGCGCGGCGTGCAGGACCGTCGCGTCCAGGGTGCGCCAGGCCTCGGGGCGGTCCGCCGGCACCGTACGGGCCAGCAGGTCCGGGGACGGGCGGTCGATCAGGTGGAAGGCGCCGTCGCCGGCCAACAGGAAGGCGTTGCCCTCGGCCGCCGCCGCGGCGAGCGCCGTCAGGGCCTCGGCGAGGGGAACCTCCAGGTGCCGTACCCGGAAGTGGGGCGAGACCGCGGCCAGTGCCTCGCTCACCGGGAGGTGGTGCAGCAGGCGGTGGATCGCGCGGACGCGCAGCGGATGCCTCGCGGTGTCCACGAGCAGCACCAGGCCGTAGTCCCACGGGCCGGGGGAGGGGTGCTCCGCGCGCAGCCGCAGGTAGGTCGCCCAGCGGTGGTGGCCGTCCGCGATGAGGGCCTGGTGACGGCGGAGGTCCTCGCGGATCTCGGCCAGTTCGGCGGGGTCGGTCACGGCCCACAGGCGGTGGCTGTAGCCGTCCTCCGTGGTGGTGGAGAGCAGCGGTTCCCGCCCGGCGGCGCGCTCGACCACCGCGGCCGTGCCGGTCACCGAGCCGTCGCCGCGGTAGGTCAGCAGCAGGGGTTCCAGATTGGCCGAGGTGGCCCGCATCAAAGCCGCGCGGTCGGCGACCACGTGCGGCATGACGTCCTCGTGGGGGAGGACCACGCCGTCCGCGGGCTCCGACAGGCGCAGGGCGCCGATGACCCCGCGCTGGAGCAGGTCGCCGTCGCTCTGCTCGTAGACGTACAGGGCCGGCTCGGCGTCGGTGGTCAGGACGCCCTCGGACAGCCACTGCCGCAGGGTGTCCGCCGCCTGCTGGTTGCGGACGGCCGGCGTGGTGTCCTGCGGGAGGATCAGCCGGACGATGTTGTGCGGGTCCGCCGATTCGAGGTGGTGCAGCCCGTCGGGCCGGACCACGACGTCGTACGGCGGGGAGGTCACGGCCGCCAGGCTGCCGACCCGCTCCGGGTCGTAGCGCAGGCCCTGGAACGGGACCAGTTCGAGTCCCTCGCACGCCGCTGTTTCGTCCCCGGGACCCGCATAGTTCATTGAGGCATCGTAAGTGTGTCCGTGGCATGCGCGATGATCGGGGGAAAGGGATCGAACGAGGAGCGATGCGCAATGAGCCAGACCGTCAGGACGCGGCCCGACGCCAGTCGGCAGGCCCTGAACGAGGCGTACGACACGGCGCTGCTCGACCTGGACGGGGTGGTGTACGCCGGCGGGAGCGCCATCGCGCACGCCGTGGAGTCGCTCGGCACGGCCCGCTCGGGCGGGATGCACCTCGCGTACGTGACGAACAACGCCCTGCGGACCCCGGACGCCGTGGCCGCGCACCTCACCGAACTGGGGGTCCCGGCCGAGGCGTCGGACGTCATCACCTCCGCGCAGGCGGTCGCCCGGCTGATCAGCGACCAGGTGCCCGAGGGCGCCCGCGTGCTGGTCATCGGGGGTGAGGGGCTGCGGGTCGCGCTGCGCGAGCGCGGGCTCGAACCGGTCGACTCGGCCGAGGACGAGCCGGTGGCGGTCGTGCAGGGGTACGGCGGGCCCGAGTTGCCCTGGGGACGCTTCGCGGAGGCGTGCTACGCCATCGCGCGCGGGGTGCCGTGGTTCGCGTCGAACACCGACCTGACCATCCCGAGCGCGCGCGGGATCGCTCCGGGCAACGGCGCGGCGGTGGAGGTCGTCCGCATCGCCACCGGCGCCGAGCCCCAGGTGGCGGGCAAGCCGCTGCCGCCCATGCACCGGGAGACGGTCCTCCGTACCGGAGCGAAGCGGCCGCTGGTCGTCGGTGACCGGCTGGACACGGACATCGAGGGCGCGTTCAACGGCGAGGTGGACTCGCTGCTCGTACTGACGGGCGTCACGGACGGCGCGCAGCTCCTCGCCGCTCCGCCGCAGCACCGGCCGACCTTCGTCGACGCAGACCTGCGCGGGCTGCTCGCCGGGCAGCCCGAGGTCGCCGAGGCGGGCGACGGTTTCCGGTGCGGCGGCTGGACGGCCACCGCCGGGAGCGAGCGGCTGGAGCTGGACGGCGAGGGCGAGCCCCTCGACGGGCTGCGGGCCCTGTGCGCGGCGGCGTGGACGGCGGCCGGGGACGGGACCTGCGACCTGGACGGCACGAAGGCGCTGGCGAAGTCGGGCCTCTAGCCGGGGCATGACGCGGCGGGGCGCGTGACACGAGGGTGGCGGTGAGGGGGCGCGAAGGGAAGCGTGACGTAGGGGCGACGGTGTGGGGTGCGCGGCGACCGATGTGACGCGAAAGCGTCCATGCGTGTCCCGTGAGGTGGCGGCCCAGGCCGGTCCTTGACGGGCCATCGTGCCACTATGCGAGGGTAGGCTAACCTAACTGCGTGTTGGTCGACAGTCCTCCAGAACAGCGCGCGGAGACCGCTCCCGCGCCCCCGACCCGTCGGGCGATACGGTCCTTCGGGCTCGTCGCCTCCGTGCTCCTGCTGGTGCTCGTCGCGCTGGCGAGCATCGCGATCGGCGCGAAAGCGCTGCCCATGGACCAGGTCTGGCACGGCCTCTTCCACGACTCGGGCACCTACGGCGACGTCGTGGTCGACGAACGGATCTCGCGCACCGTCCTCGGACTGCTCGCCGGCGCCGCCCTCGGCCTGTCCGGCGCGGTGCTCCAGGCGCTCACCCGCAACCCCCTGGCCGATCCCGGACTGCTCGGCATCAACGCGGGCGCCTCCGCCGCCGTCGTCACCGCCATCACCTACTTCGGCGTCACCTCGCTGAGCGGCTATGTGTGGTTCGCCTTCTTCGGCGCCGCCGCCGTCGGTGTCCTGGTCTGGTTCCTCGGCGGCAGCCGGGGAGCGACCCCCGTGCGGCTGGCGCTCGCGGGCACCGCGATCAGCGCCGCGCTCTACGGCTATCTCCAGGCCGTGATGATCATGGACAACGCGGCGCTCGGCAAGATGCGCTTCTGGACGGTCGGTTCGCTCTCGGCGGCCACCGACGGGATGATCAAGCAGGTGCTGCCGTTCCTCGCGGTCGGCACGGTCCTCGCGCTCGCCCTGGCCAGACCGCTGAACGCCATGGCGATGGGCGACGACACCGCCCGCGCCCTCGGCGCCGACCTGAACCGTACCCGGGCGCTGTCCATGGCCGCCGCCACCGTGCTCTGCGGCGCGGCCACCGCCGCCTGCGGCCCGATCGTGTTCGTCGGACTGATGGTCCCGCACGTCGTGCGCTCCTTCACCGGACCCGACATGCGCTGGATCCTGCCGTACGCCGCCGTCCTGTCGCCCGTGCTGCTGCTCGGCGCCGACGTGCTGGGCCGGCTGGTGGCGCGCCCCGCGGAGCTCCAGGTCGGCATCGTCACCGCGGTCCTCGGCGGCCCGGTCTTCATCTACCTCGTACGACGGCGGAGGACGGCGCAGCTGTGAAGGCCACACGTACCCCCGCCGTCCGCCCCAGGGGCGGACTCTCGGTTCGGCTCGACGTGCGCGCCTGCGTCGTCGTCGCGCTGCTGCTCCTGGTCATGCTCGCCTCCGGTGTCGTCCTCATCGGCACCGGCGACTTCCCGATCCCCGCGGCCGACGTCCTGAGGACGCTGGCCGGCGGCGGGGACGCCGGGCAGGAGTTCATCGTCAACGAACTCCGGCTGCCCCGCGTCCTGGTGGGCATCCTGGTGGGCGCCTCGCTCGGACTGGGCGGCGCGCTCTTCCAGTCCATCTCCCGCAACCCGCTGGGCAGTCCGGACGTGCTCGGCCTCGGCCAGGGCTCCACGGCCGGCGCGCTGATCATGATCGTGCTGTTCTCGGGCTCCGCGGCCGAGGTCACCCTCGGGGCGCTCGCCGGCGGCCTGGTGACCGGATTCGCGATCTACGTGCTCGCCTGGAAGCAGGGCGTGCACGGCTATCGCCTGGTCCTGGTCGGCATCGGCGTCTCCGCCGTCGTCACGGCGGTGAACGGCTACCTGCTCACCAAGGCCGACCTGGTCGACGCGACGCGGGCGGTCGTCTGGATGACCGGCTCCCTCAACGGCCGTGACTGGTCGCAGGTCTGGCCCCTGCTCGCCATGTGCGCCGTCCTCGTGCCGCTGGTCCTCGGCAACGCGCGGGGCCTGCGGATGATGGAGATGGGCGACGACGTCTCGTACGCCCTCGGGGTGCGGGTCGAGCGGACCCGGCTCGTCCTGATGGTGTCCGCCGTCCTGCTCACCGCGGGCGCCACCGCCGCCGCCGGTCCGGTCGGCTTCGTGGCGCTCACCGCGCCGCAGCTCGCCCGGCGGCTGACCCGCTCGCCGGGGCCGAACCTGGTGCCCTCGACGTGCATGGGGGCGACCCTCCTGATCGTCGCGGACTGGGCCTCGCAGCGGGCTTTCGGCGCCGACCAGCTGCCCGTCGGCGTGGTCACCGGAGTCGTCGGCGGCCTCTACCTGCTGTGGCTGCTCGTCACCGAGCGCAGGGCGGGCCGGATATGAGCGCCAGGCCGAACACGAACACCAAGAGGAGCGCCAGCACTGTGAACCGCCTGTCCGCCGACAACGTGACCCTCCGCTACGACCAGCGCGTCATCGCGGAGAAGCTGTCGGTGGAGATCCCCGACAACTCCTTCACCGTGATCGTCGGCCCGAACGCCTGCGGAAAGTCCACGCTGCTGCGCGCCCTTTCGCGGATGCTGAGGCCCGCCGAGGGGCGGGTGCTCCTCGACGGCCAGGTCATCCACTCGATGCCCGCCAAGAAGGTCGCCCGCACGCTCGGGCTGCTGCCGCAGTCGTCCATCGCGCCGGACGGCATCACGGTCGGCGACCTGGTGGGCCGGGGCCGCTACCCCCACCAGGGCCTGCTGCGCCAGTGGTCGTCCGAGGACGAGCGGGTCGTCCGGGACTCGATGGCCTCGACCGGGGTCGCCGAACTCGCCGACCGCTACGTCGACGAGCTCTCCGGCGGACAGCGCCAGCGCGTCTGGATCGCCATGGCGCTCGCCCAGCAGACCCCGCTGCTGCTGCTCGACGAGCCGACGACGTATCTCGACATCCAGCACCAGATCGACGTGCTCGACCTGTGCGCCGAACTGCACGAGGAGCAGGGCCGCACCCTGGTCGCCGTGCTGCACGACCTCAACCACGCGGCCCGGTACGCGACCCATCTCATCGCGCTGCGCGAGGGCGCGGTCGTCGCCGAGGGGGCGCCGAACGACATCGTCACGGCCGAGCTGGTCGAGGAGGTCTTCGGGCTCCGCTGCCAGGTCATCGCCGACCCGGAGACCGGGACGCCGCTGGTGGTTCCGGCGGCGCGCAAGGCACGGGGGACCGCGGCCGGTCACGCGGTCGGCGCGGCGGCCCGCAGCGCCGAGGGCTGAGGCGTGGACAGGGGAGCGCGCGCTGCCGGTGCCGGGCGGGGACGGGAGCGGGCCACGAGGGAGCATGACCGGAGGAGCGTCGGGCACAGGCGCCGCCGGGATCTGGCCTGGCGAGCCGTCAGGGGCGGGGCTAGAGCAGGCTCCGCAGGCGCAGCAGGTCGCGCAGGCCGGCCTCCAGCTTCACCCGGCCCGAAGCCCACGCCTTCGCGAAGTTCAGCTCACCCGCGACCAGCGCGACCAGGTCGTCGCCGGTCATGGTGAGCCGGATCTGGGCCTTCTCGCGGGGCGGACCCGGGACCGTGTCGAGCACCTCGATCCGGCCGTCCCGCAGCCGGCCGACGAAGGTGGTGTCGAGGTCCGTGACACGGCAGCTCAGCGAGCGGTCCAGGGCCGCCGCACCGCGCACGTCCCCGTCGGCACCCGCCAGGTTGTCCGAGAGCTTGTCGAGTGCCGCGCGGCACTCCTCGATCGTCGCCATCGTGATCGACGGTACCGCAGCGCTTCGGGGTAGCGTCGGGGCATGAGCGACTCAGTGCCCCGGGCCGAGGGCCCGCAGGAGACGGCCGCGCCGTGGTCCGGCTTCCCCGCGGAGCGGGGACACGGGCTGCCCGCCCCGGCGTCCGTGGTGTCACCCGGGCAGGAACACGGCACGCAGACCGGCCCCGCCGAGCCCGGACACGACCCCTCCGCGCCCGCGCCGCTGGACGTCCCCCGCACCCCCACCGGCCACCCCACCGTCGACGCCCTGCTCGACCGGCTGGCCGACGCGGACCACCTCGCCACGGACGGCCATGTCGAGGTGTACGAGGATGTACACAGGAGCCTGCGCGACGAGCTGACCGCGCTCGACGCACGCCAAGGGCCCCCGGTGCCGTCGCCCCCGACGGCTCCCCCCTCTTCGTACGACCACAGGAGCTGAACCGAACGTGGCAGGAGTGGCACGACGCCGCCTCGATGCCGAGCTGGTCCGCCGCAAGCTCGCCCGCTCGCGCGAGCACGCCGGCCAGCTGATCGCCGCGGGGCGGGTCACCGTCGGCAAGACCCTCGCGACCAAGTCCGCCACCCAGGTGGAGACCGCCGCCGCGATCGTGGTCACCCAGGACGACAGCGACCCCGACTACGTCTCGCGCGGCGGGCACAAACTGGCCGGTGCCTTCGAGGCGTTCGTGCCGCAGGGCCTGAAGATCGAGGGACGCAGGGCGCTGGACGCCGGAGCGTCCACGGGCGGCTTCACCGACGTGCTGCTGCGCGCGGGCGCCGCCCACGTCGTCGCCGTCGACGTCGGCTACGGACAACTCGCCTGGTCTTTGCAGAGCGATGAACGCGTCACCGTCAAGGACCGTACGAACGTACGCGAGTTGACGTTGGAGGCGATCGATGGGGAGCCCGTGGATCTTGTCGTGGGGGATCTGTCCTTCATCCCGCTCGGACTGGTGCTGCCCGCCCTCGCGCGGTGCACGGCACCGGACGCCGATCTGGTGATGATGGTGAAGCCGCAGTTCGAGGTGGGCCGGGAACGGCTGGGCAGCGGCGGTGTCGTCCGCAGCCCGGAGCTGCGGGCCGAGGCCGTGCGCGGTGTGGCCGCGCGCGCCTGGGAACTGGGGCTCGGCGTGCGGGGCGTCACGGCCAGCCCGCTGCCCGGACCCTCCGGCAATGTCGAGTACTTTCTGTGGCTGCGTGCCGGGGCGCCCGAACCGGACCCGGCCGACGTCGACCGAGCAGTGGCGGAGGGGCCCCGTTGACTCAGACCCGAGCTCGTACTGTTTTCCTGCTCGCCCACACCGGGCGGCCCGCGGCCATCCGCAGCGCCGAGCTCGTCGTCGAGGGGCTGCTGCGCTCCGGGATCGGCGTGCGCGTCCTGGAGGCGGAGGCGGCCGACCTGCCGCTCCCGGCGACGGTGGAACTGGTCAAGGAGGCCACTCCGCAGTGCCTCGACGGGTGCGAACTGCTGATCGTGCTCGGCGGTGACGGCACCCTGCTGCGCGGGGCCGAGTTCGCCCGCGCCTCCGGCGTCCCCATGCTCGGCGTCAACCTCGGCCGGGTCGGTTTCCTCGCGGAGGCCGAGCGTGACGACCTCGACAAGGTCGTCGACCGGGTGGTGACCAAGGCGTACGAGGTCGAGGAGCGGATGACCGTCGACGTCGTCGTGCACCGCAACGGCGACATCGTGCACACCGACTGGGCGCTGAACGAGGCCGCGGTGCAGAAGGTCTCGGCGGAGAAGCTCCTCGAAGTGGTGCTGGAGATCGACGGGCGCCCGGTGACCGGCTTCGGCTGCGACGGCATCGTCTGCGCGACACCGACCGGCTCCACGGCGTACGCCTTCTCCGCGGGCGGGCCCGTGGTGTGGCCGGAGGTCGAGGCGCTGCTCATGGTGCCGATCAGCGCGCACGCCCTGTTCGCCAAGCCGCTCGTGACCTCGCCGGACTCCGTGCTCGCCGTGGAGGTGCTGCCGCACATCCCGCCCGGCGTCCTGTGGTGCGACGGGCGGCGCACGGTCGAGCTGCCGCCCGGGGCACGGGTCGAGGTGCGCCGGGGAGCCGTCCCGGTGCGGCTCGCGCGGCTGCACCACGCGTCGTTCACCGACCGGCTCGTCGCCAAGTTCGCGCTGCCCGTCTCGGGCTGGCGGGGCGCACCGCACTGACAGCGGGGTGACGTGCGGGGCCCGTCCCTGACCCGGCGGGCCCCTCGCACCCTCCGCGCCGGGGTCCCCAGGGGCCGGGAGGCGGGCCAGGAGCCCGCCCGAGGCCCCGGAGGGGGAGAGGGCGGTCCGGGACCGTCCGGACGCCGTGGTGCCACCTCCGGGCCGGTTCCGGGGCCGGGAGCCGGTGACCGTCGGTCCCCGGCCGGAGTGAGCCTCCCGGAGCCCGGCGGCCTCCCGGCGTCCCGGGTGGGAAGCCCACTCCCGCGGGTGACACGGCCCCTTCGCGGGCGTCCGTCACCTGCGCCTTCGCGGAAGGAGGGCAGGGCCCGTCGCACATCGGGTCCCTGACCTCGTAAGGTCGTGTCCGTGTTGGAGGAGATGCGGATACGGTCGCTCGGAGTCATCGACGACGCGGTCGTCGAGCTGTCACCAGGCTTCACCGCCGTGACCGGCGAGACCGGCGCGGGCAAGACGATGGTGGTCACGAGCCTCGGCCTGCTGCTCGGCGGGCGCGCGGACCCGGCCCTCGTACGGATCGGCGCGAAGAACGCGGTCGTCGAGGGGAGGATCTCCGTACCCGCGGGCGGGACGGCGATCGTGCGGGCCGAGGAGGCGGGAGCCGAGCTCGACGACGGCGCGCTGCTCATCAGCCGTACCGTTTCGGCCGAGGGGCGCTCCCGGGCCCACCTGGGCGGCCGCTCGGTCCCCGTGGGCGTGCTCGCGGAACTGGCCGACGAGCTGGTCGCCGTGCACGGGCAGACCGACCAGCAGGGGCTGCTCAAGCTGTCCCGGCAGCGGCAGGCCCTCGACCGGTACGCCGGTGACGCGGTGGCCGTGCCGCTCGCCAAGTACACGGGCGCCTACCGCAGGCTGCGCGCGATCTCGGCCGAGCTGGACGAGATCACCACGCGCGCGCGGGAACGCGCTCAGGAGGCCGACCTGCTGCGGTTCGGGCTCGACGAGATCGCCGCCGTCGAACCGCGCCGGGGCGAGGACGTGGAGCTGGCCGCCGAGGCCGAGCGGCTGGGGCACGCGGAGGCGCTGGCCTCGGCCGCGACCGTCGCGCACGCCGCGCTCGCGGGAAACCCCGAGGACCCGGAGGGCATCGACGCCACGACCCTCGTCGCGGGCGCGCACCGGGCGCTGGAGGCGGTCAGGTCCCACGACTCCGCGCTGGGCGCGCTGGCCGGGCGGATCGGCGAGATCGGCATCTTGCTGGGCGACGTCGCCGGGGAGCTGGCCGGGTACGCCGACGACCTCGACGCCGACCCGCTGCGGCTCGCGGCGGTCGAGGAGCGGCGCGCCGCCCTCACGCAGCTGACCCGCAAGTACGGCGAGGACATCGACGCCGTGCTCGACTGGTCCGAGCGGAGCGCCGTGCGGCTGACCGAGCTGGACGGCGACGACGAGCGGCTCGGTGAACTGACCGCGGAGCGGGACGCGCTGCGGGCCGAACTGGGCGGACTGGCGCAGGCGCTGACGGACGCCCGCACGGAGGCCGCCGAGCGCTTCGCCGCCGCCGTCACCGCCGAGCTGGCCTCGCTCGCCATGCCGCACGCGCGCGTGTCCTTCGACCTCCGGCAGACCGAGGACCCGGAGGGTGTGGAGGTCGGCGGGCGCACGGTCGCGTACGGGCCGGCCGGTGTCGACGAGGTCGAGCTGCTGCTGGCCCCGCACCCCGGGGCCCCGCCGCGGCCCATCGCCAAGGGCGCCTCGGGCGGTGAGCTGTCGCGGGTGATGCTCGCGGTCGAGGTCGTCTTCGCGGGGACCGACCCCGTGCCGACGTACCTCTTCGACGAGGTCGACGCGGGCGTCGGCGGCAAGGCCGCGGTCGAGATCGGGCGGCGGCTGGCCAAGCTGGCCAAGTCCGCGCAGGTCGTCGTCGTGACGCACCTGCCGCAGGTGGCCGCGTTCGCCGACCGTCAGCTCCTGGTCGAGAAGACGAACGACGGTTCGGTGACCCGGTCCGGGGTGAAGGTCCTGGAGGGCGAGGACCGCATCCGCGAGCTGTCCCGCATGCTCGCGGGCCAGGAGGACTCGGAGACGGCCCGCGCCCACGCGGAGGAACTCCTGGCGACGGCCAGGGCGGACGGATAACCCCGGGATCGGGGCACAGGCGGTGCGGGAGCGGGGGGGGCAACTTCGCTCCCTGCGGTTGCGGCGGCCCCACGGGGTCGTCGCTCCCCGCCGGGTCCGGGGGCGGCCGCCGGTTCGTAGGGTGGCGGTCATGGTCACACGCATGAGCACCGCACTCGGGCTCGCCGCCGGTGTCACGCGCGCGGGGATCGCCGCGCTGCGCGTCAAGGCGCCCGGCGGGCGCGGGCGTTGGGAGCGGACGAACTACGCCGGGCGGACCGTCGAGGTGTACGCGGGCCCCGCCGCGGCCCTCGGGGCGGCGCTCGCCGCCGGGCGCGCCGACCGTGCCGCCGGGTTCGCCGTACTCGCCGCCGGTGCCTGCGGCGCCTACGACGACATCATTGGGGCCGGCGACCCGCGGCGCGGCTTCCGGGCGCATCTCGGTGCCCTGCGCCACGGCGAAGTGACCAGCGGCGCCGTCAAGTTGTTCGGCATCTCGGCCGCGGGCCTGGTCGCGGGGGCGCTGCTCAAGGAGCGTCCCGTGGACAAGGTGCTGGCGGGAGTGGTGATCGCCGGGACCGCGCACCTCGTCAACCTCGTGGACGTACGCCCGGGAAGGGCCGCCGGCGCGGTGCTCGTCCTCGGGGCGCCGGGGCTGCTGCGGAAGGGCGCGGCGGCCGGGCTGTCCGCCGCCGCCGTGGGCGCGGCCGCGGCCGTCCTCCCCGACGACCTCGGCGAGCGCGCGATGATCGGCGACACAGGCGCCCACGCGCTCGGCGCCGCCCTGGGCAGCGCCGTCGCGGCCGGCAACGGCAGGGCCGGGCTGGCCGCCCACGCGGCGGCACTGGTGGCCGCGGCGGCCTTCGGCGAGCGAGTGAGCGCGCGGGCGCGTACGCCCCTGCGCGGGCGGCACTGAGGACGACGGCGCGACCGGCGCGAGGGCGGGCGCGCACTGGAGGCCGCGCGCCCCTGGACGGGGGCCGAACAACGAGTCGCCCCGCCTGCCGGGGCGCCCTCGGTACGCGGAGCGGACCGTGCCGTTCACTCCGGCTCTCGAACCCCGGGACGAAAAGGCCGCATCCCTCACTCATGTGAGTGACCACGCCCGTAGAGTTGCCCACCGCGGCGCGGCTGCGGCCGCCCGGTGGTGCCGGAACGGGCGGGTGTCCTGGCATCCTTGACGCAGTACGCGAAGCACGACGTGCGGTACACCCCCTCCGCGCGACCTTCTGTACGTTTCTTCGTGACCGTCCGACGCCGAACCAGGAGCCCCGGCCACGTGAGCCTCGTGAGCAGCCACGCACCGCACGGACAGTCGCCGCTGCGCACCGTGCAGGTGCTCGGCGGCGGCAGCGCGGGCAGCAGCGCGCATGTGCGGTCCCTGGCGTCGGGACTCGTCGCCCGGGGCGTGCGGGTCACCGTGTGCGCCCCCGCCGAAGCCGAACACGCCTACGGCTTCACGGCGGTGGGCGCCCAGCACGCCCCCGTACCCCGCAGCGGCGACCCCGCCTCCGTGGCCGCTCTGCGCGCCGCCTGCGCCGAGGCGGACCTGGTGCACGCGCACGGACTGCACGCGGCGCTGCGGGCCGCGCTCGCGCTCAGCGGCCGGAGCGTCCCGCTCGTGGTCACCTGGCACACCCGGGCCCGGGCCGAAGGAGCGCGGGCCAGGCTGCTGCGGCTGCTGGAGCGGCGCGTCGCCCGGGCCGCGACCGTCGTCCTCGGCACCTCCTCCGACCTGGTGGACCGGGCCCGCAGGAGGGGAGCCCGGGACGCGCGGCTGGCCGCGGTCGCCCTCCCGGCGCCACGCAAGCCCGTCGAGCACGACGACCAGGACCGGCTGCGGCACAAGGCGCGGGCCGAACTCGGCGCCACCGGACGCCCGTTGCTCGTCGCCGTCGGCTCCCTGGACCGGCACCGCGGCTACGGCACCCTGCTGAGCGCCGCGCGTGCCTGGCGCCACCTGACGCCCGCGCCCCTGCTCGTCATCGCGGGCGAGGGGCCGCTGCGGGCCGAACTCCAGCACCGCATCGAGGACGAGGGCCTGCCGGTGCGTCTGGTCGGACGCCGCGACGACATCGCCGAGCTGCTCGCGGGCGCCGATCTGGCGCTCCTGCCCAGCAGTTGGGAATCGCGCTCCGTCCTCGCCCAGGAAGCCCTGCACGCCCGCGTGCCGCTGGTGGCGACCGAGGTCGGAGGCATCCCCGAACTGGTCGGCGACGCCGCCGAACTCGTCCCGTACGGGAACGCGGACGCCCTGGCCGCCGCCGTCGTACGGCTCCTGGAGGACCCCGCGCGCCGCGAACTCCTCAAGGACAGGGGCGTGCGGCAGGCGGCCACCTGGCCCACCGAGGACGACACGGTCGCCCAGGTCCTCAGCGTCTACGACGAGTTGACCCAGCCGCGCCCGCTGCCCTGACCGGCCGGCGCGCTCACGCCCCCGCCGGTGACGGCTACGGCACGTGCCGGCGGGCCCGCAGCGCCAGGCTCAACGCCAGTACCGTCTGCGGGTCGTCCAGGTCGGTGCCGAGCAACTCCCCGATCCTCGCGAGGCGGTTGTAGAGCGTCTGGCGGTTGAGGTGCAGTTCGCGTGCCGTCTCCGCCTTGCGTCCGGCGTGCGCCAAGTACGTCTGGAGCGTGGGCAGAAGCGGCGGCTTCGACCGCTGGTCGTGCTCACGGAGCGGACCGATCGCGCGGTCCACGAAGGCCGCCAGGTCGGGATGGTCGCGGAGCCGCCACAGCAGCAGGTCGATGTCGAGGCGCCGGGCGTCGTACCAGGGGCGGTCCGACAGGCCCTGCGCGGCCGTCGCCGTCTCCGCCGCGTGCCGCAGGCCCGCCGAGGCCGCCGCCCAGCCGCCCGCGACGCCGACCACCACCACCGGCGGCTGCGCGCCCGGCCGCTGCATGCCCGCGCGCTCCACCCCGGCCCGCAGCGCCGCGGCGACCCGGTCCGCGACGGCCGCGCGCTCGGACTCCGACCGCAGGCCGAGCAGCAGGGGCACGCGGCCCTCGACGGGACGTACGCCCAGGAGCACCGGCACCCCCACCGAGGCCAGTTCCTCGGCGACCGCGCGGGCGAGGACCGCCCAGCCGCCGCCCGGCGAGAGTCCGTCCGCGAGGCGCATCACGACCGGCAGCAGTGGACTGCTGCCCGGCTTGAACCCCAGGACGCGGGCCTGCGCGGGCGCGTCCTCGGCCCGGATACGCCCCTCGGCGAGGTCGGTGAGGAAGTCGCCGCGGCCGCGTGCCGCCAGCTCCTCCTCCTGGCGGGCCTGCATCAGGACGACCGCCAGGATGCCCGCCGCCCGCTCGGCCGCCATCCGGTGCACGGGCGCCGTCGGGGCGCTCACCGGCGTGAGGACCAGCCGGGCGCGGACCGAGCCGGTGCCGGGGCCGCCGCCGGGCACGTCCACGACGGTCGTGCCCGCGGCCGGCTCGTCCTTGTGCTGGCCGCGCAGCCCCTCCCACACCTGGAGCGGGTCGGCGCCTGCGGGACCGGCGCCGGCCGCGTACAGGAGCCGGCCGTCCGCCGTCTCCAGGAAGACCGGGTTGCCGGCGAAGTCCGCGAGGATGCCGAGGACCTGCGGGATGCCGCCCCCGCCGAGCAGCGCCTCCGTGCAGCGCCGGTGCACCTCCTCGGCCTGCTGGAGCAGCGCGTAGTGGCCGTTGACGATCTCGGTGTGGACCTCCTCCGTCACCGTCACGAAGGGCACCTCGCGGTGCAGCTGGACCAGCGGGAGACCGGCCGCGCGTGCCGTCTCCACCAGGGCCGCGGGAAGCCGGGAGAAGCGCGGCCCGAGCTCGACGACCAGCGCGGCGATCCCGCGCTCGGCCAGGGTGCGCACGAAGGCGCGCTGCTCGGCGGGGCGGGTGCCGAGGCCGTACCCCGTGGTCAGCAGCAGTTCGCCGCCCTTGAGGAGCGAGGCGATGTTCGGGACCTCGCCCGCGTGGACCCAGCGCACCGTGCGTTGCAGCCGGTCGGCCCCCGCCAGGATCTCCGGCAGCCCGCTGCGCAGTCCGGGCAGCTCCAGCGCGCGCTGCACGGTGATCCCGGCGCCCTCGGTGTCGTAACGGCTGTCCATGCAGCGGACGCTACCGGCGCGCGGGTTCCGGGAACATCTCCGGCCCGTTACGGGAACGATCAGCGGCCCCCGGGGCCCGACAATGCGTCGCCCCTGCACGGCAATTGCACGACCTGCTGTCTGTTGTGGCGTGCGTCACGCCGCCGCCACACTGTCGCATCCGTTGCACAACCGCGATCGGATCTTCGGATTCCGTCGCGTCGGCGCGCAGAGAGGGGCGGGAATGGCAGAAACACCCAGGCGAGAGGTACACCGGCTCAAGGCGAATTCCGTAGGACTGGTCGGCGTCGTCTTCATGGCGGTCGCCACCGCGGCGCCGATCACCGCGATGACCGGCAACCTGCCCATCGCGGTCGGCTTCGGCAACGGCACGGGAGCGCCCGCCGGGTACCTCTTCGCCACGGTCGTGCTGACGGTCTTCTCGGTCGGCTACGTCGCGATGGCCAAGCGGATCACGGCGGCGGGCGCCTTCTACGGCTACATCTCGCACGGCCTGGGCCGGATCGCCGGCATGGCCTCCGGAATGCTCGCGGTCCTCGCCTACGTCGTCTTCGAGGCGTCGATCGTCGGCGTCTTCTCGTACTTCGCGAAGACCACCGTGCACGACCAGCTCGGCGCCGACCTGCCCTGGATCGTGTACGCGGCCGCCATGCTCGCGGTCACCGCCGTGCTGTCGTTCTTCGACATCAACCTCACCGCGAAGGCGCTCGGCGTGATGCTGATCGCCGAGATCGCGGTGCTCTTCGCGGTGGCCACGGCCGTGCTGCTCCAGGGCGGCGGCCCGGACGGCATCCCGCTGGAGCCGGTCAACCCGAAGAACGCGTTCACCGGCACCTCCGCCGGACTCGGCCTGTTCTTCGCGTTCTGGTCGTGGGTCGGCTTCGAGTCGACCGCGATGTACGGCGAGGAGTCCCGCGACCCGAAGCGCGTCATCCCGCGCGCCACGATCATCTCGGTGGTCGGCGTCGGCCTCTTCTACATCTACGTCTCCTGGATGACGATCGCCGGCAACGGCCTCAAGGGCTCGGTCGAGGTCTCCTCCGGCACCAGCCCGCTCGACCTCTTCTTCGACCCGGCGCACGCATTCATCGGGGCCTGGGCCGTCGACACCTTCCAATGGCTGCTGATCACCGGCTCGTTCGCCTGCGGCATGGCCTTCCACCAGTGCGCGTCGCGCTACCTGTACGCGATCGGACGCGAGGGCTTCCTGCACCCGGCGCTCGGGCGCACGCACCCGAAGCACGGCTCCCCGTACCTCGCCTCCTTCGTGCAGTCCGTCATCGCCGTGGCGCTGGTCGGCGCCTTCTGGCTCACCGGGCAGGACCCGTACATCCACCTCTACACGCTGCTCGCGATCCTCGGCACGATGGCGATCCTCATCGTGCAGACCCTGTGCTCCTTCGCGGTCATCGGCTACTTCCGTCGCAACCACCCCGAGGACCGGCACTGGTTCAGGACCTTCACGGCACCGCTGATCGGCGGGATCGGCATGATCGCCGTGGTCGTGCTGCTGGTGCTGAACCTGGACACCGCGGCCGGCACGGCGGCGGACTCGCTGTTCTTCGAGGCCATCCCGTGGATCGTCGGCCTCGTCTTCTTCGGCGGCCTCGGCCTCGGCTGGTACCTGAAGGCCCGGCACCCGGAGCGCTACGAGATCATCGGCCGCATCGTCCTGGAGGACGCGGCCGAGCGCACGCACGACGTCAAGGAACCCTCCGCCACCGTCTGAGGAGCTCTGCCGTGTCCCGTACGCACCTGATGCACGTCCTGCGAGGCCTCGCCGCCGACCACGCCGCCGCCCACCGGTTCGGCGTCCCCGTGGCGGAGGCGCGCGGCCTGCGCACGAGCCGCCGGACCGTCCTCAAGGGCGCCGCCGCGGCGGGTCTCGCCACCGCGGCCGCCACCGGAACAGCCGTCGCGCCCGCGGCGGCCGCCACGGCGACGGCACCCCGCATCGCGGTCGTGGGCGCCGGCATCGCCGGGCTCACCGCCGCCCTCACCCTGCGCGACGCGGGCCTGGCCTGCACGCTCTACGAGGCGAACCCGGACCGCGTGGGCGGCCGGATGTACACCCAGCGCGACCACTGGGCGTACGGCCAGAGCTCCGAGATCGGCGGGGAGCTGATCGACACCAGCCACAAGAAGATGCTGGAACTGTGCCGCCGCTTCGGGCTCCCCACCGAGGACTTCCTCGGCGGCGGCCCCAACGGGGCTAAGGAGGTGCTCTGGTTCGGCGGCGCGTACTACCCGCGCGAGCAGGCCGACGAGGACTTCAAGGGCGTCTACCAGGCCCTGCGTCGCGACCTGTCGGAGGCGGGGGAGGTGCTGTGGAACCGGACCACGCCCACCGGCACCGCCCTGGACGACATGTCCCTGTACGACTGGATCGAGTCCCGTGTGCCGGGCGGTCACGGCTCCCGGCTCGGCCGGTTCTTCGACGTCGCGTACAACGTCGAGTACGGCGCCGACACCGTCGAACAGTCCGCGCTCGCCCTGGTCCTGCTGATGGGCTACCAGACCAATCCGGGCAACTTCAACGTCTGGGGGCTGTCCAACGAGCGCTACCACATCACCGGAGGCAACGACCGACTGCCGCGGGCCATCGCGGACTTCCTGCCCGACGGGACGATCCGCCACGGCTGGTCGCTCACCGCGCTCAGGGCCAATTCCGACGGGACGCAGACCCTGACGTTCACGGAGGCCGGCGCCACACGCACCGTCACCGCCGACCACACCGTCCTGTGCGTGCCGCTGCCGGTCCTGCAGGGACTCGACCTGAGCAGGGCCGGCTTCGACCCGCGCATGAGGAACCTGCTGCGCGACGCCCGCATGGGGTACTGCACCAAGCTCAACATGCAGTTCTCCAGCCGCCCCTGGCGCGGCACCGGTGCCTGGCCGGGCGTCTCCGCGGGCGACTGCTTCACCGACAGCGACGTCCAGCAGACCTGGGACACCACCAAGGTGCAGCCCGGCACCGGCGGCATCCTCCTCCAGTACGGCGGCGGCAGCCTCGCCAGGTCCCTCACCCCGGCCGGCCCGTTCTCCCGCGAGAGCGACCCCTACGTCACGGCCCTGGCGAAGAAGCACCTCAAGGGCATCGACGCCTTCTTCCCCGGTACGTCGGCGGCCTGGACCGGGAAGGCCCAGCTCTCCGCCTGGCACCTCAACCCCTATGCCCTGGGCGCCTATTCGTACTGGCCCGTGGGCTACCTCCACCGGTACGCGGGCTACGAGGGCGTCGCCCAGGGCAACGTGCACATCGGCGGCGAGCACTGCTCGTACGACTTCCAGGGGTTCATGGAGGGCGGCGCGACCGAGGGCGAGCGGGCGGCCCGGGAGGTGATCTCGGCCGTCCTGTGACCTCCGCCGACTCGTGACCCCCGCACAGCACGGCGGCCCCGCTCCCTCCCGGACGTACCGGAGGGAGCGGGGCCGCCGCTCGGAACCGCGGGTCAGCCGCCGTAGGCGCCGCTCGCCGTCAGCCGCAGCGCCGTGTCGATCAGCGGCACGTGGCTGAAGGCCTGCGGGAAGTTGCCGACCTGGCGCTGGAGCCGGGAGTCCCACTCCTCGGCGAGCAGACCCAGGTCGTTGCGCAGGGCGAGCAGCTTCTCGAACAGCTTGCGGGCCTCGTCGACCCGGCCGATCATCGCGAGGTCGTCCGCCATCCAGAACGAGCAGGCGAGGAACGCGCCCTCGTCGCCCTCCAGACCGTCCACGCCCGCGTGCTCACCGGACGTCGGGTAGCGCAGGATGAAGCCGTCCTCGGTGGACAGCTCGCGCTGGATCGCCTCGATCGTGCCGATCACGCGCTTGTCGTCCGGCGGCAGGAAGCCCATCTGCGGGATCAGCAGCAGCGAGGCGTCCAGCTCCTGGGAGCCGTACGACTGCGTGAACGTGTTGCGCTCCTTGTCGTAGCCCTTCTCGCACACGTCCCGGTGGATGTCGTCGCGCAGCTCGCGCCACTTCTCCAGCGGCCCGTCCGCGTCGCCCGACTCGATGAGCTTGATCGTCCGGTCGACGGCGACCCAGGCCATCACCTTGGAGTGCACGAAGTGCCGGCGCGGCCCGCGCACCTCCCAGATGCCCTCGTCCGGCTGGTCCCAGTGGTCCTCCAGGTAGCGGATCAGCTTGAGCTGGAGCAGCGAGGCGTAGTCGTTGCGGGACAGGCCCGTCATGTGCGCCAGGTGCAGGGCCTCGGTGACCTCGCCGTACACGTCCAGCTGAAGCTGGTGCGCGGCGCCGTTGCCCACCCGCACCGGCGCCGACTTCTCGTACCCGGGCAGCCAGTCCAGCTCCGCCTCGCCCAGCTCCCGCTCACCCGCGATGCCGTACATGATCTGCAGGTTCTCGGGGTCGCCGGCCACCGCGCGCAGCAGCCACTCGCGCCAGGCGCGGGCCTCCTCGCGGTATCCGGTGCGCAGCAGGGAGGACAGGGTGATCGCCGCGTCGCGCAGCCAGGTGTAGCGGTAGTCCCAGTTGCGGACGCCGCCGATCTCCTCGGGCAGGGAGGTCGTGGGCGCCGCGACGATGCCGCCCGTCGGGGCGTACGTCAGGGCCTTCAGCGTGATCAGGGAACGGACCACGGCCTCCCGGTAGGGGCCGTGGTACGTACATTGGTCCACCCAGTCGCGCCAGAACTCCTCCGTCGCCTCCAGGGACTGCTCGGGCTCGGGCAGCGCGGGCGGCTGCTTGTGCGAGGGCTCCCAGGAGATGGTGAACGCGATCCGCTCACCCGGCGCCACCGTGAAGTCGGCGTACGTGGTGAGCGCCTTGCCGTAGGTCTCGCAGGCTGTGTCGAACCACACGGAGTCGGGGCCCGCCACGGCCACCGTCCGGCCCTCGTGCTTGTGCACCCAGGGCACCACGCGGCCGTACGAGAAACGCATCCGCAGGGCGGAGCGCATCGGCACCCGGCCGGTGACGCCCTCGACGATCCGGATCAGCTGCGGCGCGCCGTCACGCGGGGGCATGAAATCGATCACCCGAACCGTGCCGCGTGGGGTGTCCCACTCGGATTCGAGGATCAGTGAGTCGCCGCGGTACCTGCGCCGGGCCGCGGTGGGCGGCTCGGCGTCGGCCGCGTGCGCCGGTCCGAGCCTCCAGAAGCCGTGCTCCTCGGTGCCCAGCAGCCCGGCGAAGATGGCATGCGAGTCGAAGCGGGGCAGGCACAGCCAGTCGACTGTGCCGTCCCGGCAGACCAGCGCCGCTGTCTGCATGTCTCCGATGAGTGCGTAGTCCTCGATGCGCCCGGCCACGTGCATCTCCAGTCGAACGGCCACGTCGCCCCCGGGGGGCGGTCGCTCTTGCGGTCAAGGGGTCTGTGTTAAGCGTCGTCGCGAAACGACGGAAGGCTTATGCGAATGTCGTTGCGAAACGAACTGACGAGCTCTCGTGTTCCGGGATGCGGGCGTGGGTGGTGCCGTCTACCGGCCGGTCTCGGCAGTGAGTGTCCGAGCAGGATACGACGCACCTCGATGATCCGCGTGCCCCTCCCGGCAACCGGACTCGGCCGAACGAGTGAGCAGAGGGTGAGGGGTGGGGGAGCCGTGAGCGGGTCTGTGCGGGCTCCGTGTCGATGTGTGCGCAGAGCGTGGCCGGAAGCACTCCGGTTCCGGCGCTGATACCCTGGTAGCCCGTGGACCGGAGGGCGAGAAACCCCCGAACCGCAGCGACGGCGCCCCCCGAAAATCCGGTACTTCCGGGTCGGACCGCCGGTACGCACCCCAGACCGCGACCACGGGAGCCCCCTCTTGGCCATGCCGCCCGCTGCTTTCCGAAACAGCACCGCCACGACGACCAAGCACATCTTCGTCACCGGGGGTGTCGCCTCCTCCCTCGGCAAGGGACTGACGGCCTCCAGCCTGGGCGCGCTGCTCAAGGCGCGGGGTCTGCGGGTCACGATGCAGAAGCTCGACCCGTACCTGAACGTCGACCCCGGCACCATGAACCCGTTCCAGCACGGTGAGGTGTTCGTCACCAACGACGGCGCCGAGACCGACCTGGACATCGGGCACTACGAGCGCTTCCTCGACGTCGACCTCGACGGCAGCGCCAACGTCACCACCGGGCAGGTGTACTCGACGGTCATCGCCAAGGAGCGGCGCGGCGAGTACCTGGGCGACACCGTGCAGGTCATCCCGCACATCACCAACGAGATCAAGCACCGCATCCGACGCATGGCCACCGACGACGTCGACGTCGTCATCACGGAGGTCGGCGGCACGGTCGGCGACATCGAGTCGCTGCCGTTCCTGGAGACGGTCCGCCAGGTCCGTCACGAGGTCGGCCGCGACAACGTGTTCGTGGTGCACATCTCGCTCCTTCCCTACATCGGTCCGTCCGGTGAGCTGAAGACCAAGCCGACGCAGCACTCGGTCGCGGCGCTGCGCAACATCGGTATCCAGCCGGACGCCATCGTGCTGCGCGCCGACCGGGACGTGCCGACCGCCATCAAGCGCAAGATCTCGCTGATGTGCGACGTCGACGAGGCCGCCGTGGTGGCGGCGATCGACGCCAAGTCGATCTACGACATCCCGAAGGTGCTGCACACCGAGGGCCTGGACGCCTACGTCGTCCGCAAGCTGGACCTGCCCTTCCGCGACGTGGACTGGACGACCTGGGACGACCTGCTCGACCGGGTCCACAACCCGCTGCACGAGATCAACCTCGCGCTGGTCGGCAAGTACATCGACCTGCCCGACGCCTACCTCTCGGTGACCGAGGCGCTGCGCGCGGGCGGCTTCGCGAACAAGGCCCGCGTCAAGATCAAGTGGGTCACCTCGGACGACTGCAAGACCCCGGCGGGCGCGGCCAAGCAGCTCGGCGACGTGGACGCGATCTGCATCCCCGGCGGCTTCGGCGACCGCGGTGTCTCCGGCAAGGTCGGCGCCATCCAGTACGCCCGCGAGAACAAGATCCCGCTGCTCGGCCTCTGCCTGGGCCTGCAGTGCATCGTGATCGAGGCCGCGCGGAACCTCGCCGACATCCCCGACGCCAACTCCACCGAGTTCGACTCCGCCACCGGCCACCCGGTCATCTCCACGATGGCCGAGCAGCTGGACATCGTGGCCGGCGAGGGCGACATGGGCGGCACGATGCGGCTGGGCATGTATCCGGCCAAGCTCGCCGAGGGCTCGATCGTGCGCGAGGTGTACGACAACAAGGAGTACGTCGAGGAGCGCCACCGTCACCGCTACGAGGTGAACAACGCCTACCGCGCCGAGCTGGAGAAGAAGGCGGGCCTCCAGTTCTCCGGCACCTCCCCGGACGGCAAGCTCGTGGAGTACGTCGAGTACCCCCGTGAGGTGCACCCCTACCTGGTGGCGACGCAGGCGCACCCCGAGCTGCGCTCGCGCCCGACCCGCCCGCACCCACTCTTCGCGGGCCTGGTGAAGGCGGCCGTGGAGCGCAAGACGGGCAAGTGACACGAGGGTTGTACGGTTGCCGGGGTACGCGTCTTTTCGAGGCGCGTGCCCCGGTTTCTGTCGCCGGTGCACCGTGGCCGATTCCCGTCGGCCGTGACCGGCGTCTTCACGCACGTGTGGGAGGACACAGGGCATGACGATCAAGGACACCGCCGAGGAGTGGGAGGTCCGCGCGAGCGAGACTCCCTTCGTCGGGAACAAGACCTCCGTCCGCACGGACGACGTGGTCATGCCCGACGGATCGGTCGTCCGCCGCGACTACCAGGTCCACCCGGGCTCCGTGGCCGTCCTCGCCCTCGACGACCAGGACCGCGTGCTGGTGATCCGCCAGTACCGCCACCCCGTGCGCCACAAGCTCTGGGAGATCCCGGCCGGACTGCTCGACGTCCCCGGTGAGAACCCGCTGCACGCGGCCCAGCGCGAGCTGTACGAGGAGGCGCACGTCAAGGCCGAGGACTGGCGCGTGCTGACCGATGTCTACACGACGCCCGGCGGCTGCGACGAGGCGGTGCGCATCTTCCTCGCCCGCGATCTGTCCGAGGCCGAGGGCGAGCGCTTCGAGGTCGAGGAGGAGGAGGCCGACATGGAGCTCGCGCGCCTGTCCGTCGACGAACTCGTCCGCGGGGTCCTCGCCGGGGAACTGCACAACAACTGCCTCGTCGTCGGCGTCCTGTCCCTCGTGGCCGCCAGGAACGGCGACGGGCTCGACGCGCTGCGCCCGGCCGAGGCCCCCTGGCCCGCCCGGCCGTTCGAGTCCTGAGTCTCGCGCGCGTCCACTCGCAGGATCCGGTGGATCCGGTGTGACGATCGGCTGATCCGATCGGGGGACCCTGCCGCCGTGCTCCACACGGATCGTCGCAGAGCGTGAACTAGGGTCCTCGTGTCGGGTCTTTGCGAGGCCGCGGAGATCCGTCGGAAGGGCCCTGGGCCGTGTTCATAGAGTCCCGGCCGCGGAACCCGCCCTCCGGGCGGACGACGGGACTCCGCGGACACGACCTAGGCTCGGAAAACGCCCCGTCCGGAGTCCCGGCGGGCTTGTGCGCGCAGTGGGACGGGAGTGTGGCCCGTGACGGATCAGGCGGTGGACACCGACGGCACGGACGTGTCGGCACAGGAGCAGCCGGCGGCTGCCGAGTCCGCTCCTACGACGGGTCAGTTCCTGGGCCGGTCACGTGAGTTGAAGGAACTCCGGGCCGACATCGAACGGGCCGGGCTGGACACCCTCTCCGGCCGCAAGGCGCCCCGCGCCCGGGTGCTGCTCATCGCCGGGCGACCCGGATTCGGCCGTACGGCGCTCGCCGAGGAACTCGTGGAGCAGGTCGCCGGGGACTACCCCGACGGCGCGCTGCGGGCCCGGCTCACCGAGCCCGACGGCACCCCGGTCCCCACCGAGCGCACGGCGCGGGAACTGCTCACCGCCCTGGACGTGGCCACCCCGCCCGGCGCCGCCGAGGACGACCTCACCGAGGCCCTGCGCGGCGCCCTCGCCGACCGCCGCGCCGTACTCCTGCTGGACGACGCGGCGACCGCGGGACAGGTCGACTCGCTGCTCCCGGACAGCCCCGACTGCCTGGTCGTCGCCGTCTCCCAGGGCCCGCTGACCGGTATCGCCGACGTCCGCCCCTGCACGCTGGGCGGCCTGGACACCAAGTCCGCCCTGGACCTGCTCGCCCGGCACACCGGCTCGGTGCGCATCACCGTCGACCCGCGCGCCGCCGAGGAACTGGTCGAGGAGTGCGCGGGCCAGCCCGCCGCCCTGGTGCTGGCGGGCGGCTGGCTCGCCGCCCGGCCGCAGGCCGCCGTCGCGGACCTGGCCAAGCACCTGCGCAGCGAGGGGGACGAGGGACCGCCGCTGACCCGGGCCTTCCGGCTCGTGTACGCCTCCCTGCCCAGTGCCGCCGCCCGGATACTGCGACTGCTCTCCCTGGCCCCCGCCGGCATGGTCGACCCGCACACCGCCTCCGCCCTGGCCGGCTGCTCGATCCACGCGGCCCGCACCACCCTGGACGACTTCGCCGGGCTCGGCCTGCTGCGGCCGGTGGACTCGCCCCTGCCGCAGTTCGAGGTGCCCGGCTGCCTGCTGCCCCTGCTGCGCGCCCTCACCGAGACCCACGACCGGCCCTCCGAGCTCCAGCTGGCCCGCGCCCGGATGCTGGAGCGGACCGTACGGCTGCTGGTGTCCTGCCGCGCGATCACCGAGACGGACAGCTCGCCCGCCCGCGAGAAGCTCGCCGGCATGCCCCGCTCGCTGCGCTTCCCGCACCCCCGGGCGGCCGCCGACTGGCTGCGTATCCGCCGGCCCGCCCTGCTGGCCTCCGCCCGCGCCGCGGTGGCCGACGGCGAGCTGGACACCCTGGCCCGCCGGCTGATGGCGGCACTCGTGCGGGCCATGGTCGCCCACATCGGCACGCAGGCGGCGGCCCCCGACCTGTACGGCATCCATCGGCTCGTCCTGGACGTCGCCGAGCGCCGTGACCTGCCCCGCGAGAAGGCGGCGGCCCTGCTGAACCTCGCCGACCTCGACGCGCAGACCGGCCGCACGGCGGAGGCGCTCGTCCGCTACCGGGCCGCGCTGGACGCCGGACGCGAGGCGGACGACCCCTATGCGACCGGGCGCGCGATGGAATCCGTAGGCGGTGCCCACCAGGAGCTCGGGGACTACGAGCGGGCCGCCGACTGGTACGGCAGGGCGCTGGCTCAGCGCCTGGCCCGCGACGAGCGGGTGGACGCCGCCCGGCTCTACGGGCGCATCGCCACCGTGCACACCTACGCGGGCCGCTACGGGGAGGCGCTGCGCAACTGGCGCTCGGCGGTCACCGGGCACCGCAGGAACGGCGATGTCGCCGCGCAGGCAAGGGCGTTGAGCGAGCTGGCCCGGGTCCAGGAGTACGCCGGGCGGCCGGAGGAGTCGCTGTACACCTGTCACGAGGCGGTGGAGTGGGCCCGCCGGGCCGAGGACGTGCGGCTCCAGGCCGCTCTGCAGCTGCGGCTGGCGGACACCCTCGACCGGCTCGGCGACCCCGTCGCCGCCGGGCTGCACCGCAGTCAGGCCGAGCGCATGCTGGGAGATGAGCTGCCGGAGAACGCTTCCGCCATGGAACAAGGCCCTAACGCCTGCGAAATCCGCAGTACATCCGTCGAAGATTGATGCTTTGAAAGGCTAGACAGAGAGAATCCCTTCATTAGACTGGCTCCGCCGCGTTGTTTCGTGGTGTCTCCCGGTGTGCCCCCCTGTCGCCGGGTATGACGGGCATTGCCCTCATGTGCATCGCCCTGGCATGCGCAGCCCCAGAACCCTCTGAGCCAAGGACCGTGATCGACGTGAAGGTCGGCATCCCCCGCGAGGTCAAGAACAACGAGTTCCGGGTGGCCATCACCCCCGCCGGCGTGCACGAGCTGGTGCGCAACGGCCACCAGGTCGTCATCGAGCAGGGCGCCGGTGTCGGCTCGTCGATCCCGGACGAGGAGTACGTCGCCGCGGGCGCCCGCATCCTCCCCACCGCCGACGAGGTGTGGGCCACCGCCGACCTGCTGCTGAAGGTCAAGGAGCCCATCGCCGAGGAGTACCACCGCCTCCGCAAGGACCAGACGCTCTTCACCTACCTGCACCTGGCCGCCTCCAAGGAGTGCACGGACGCGCTCATCGAGTCCGGCACCACCGCGATCGCCTACGAGACCGTCGAGCTGCCGAGCCGCGCCCTGCCGCTGCTCGCCCCGATGTCCGAGGTCGCGGGCCGCCTGGCCCCGCAGGTCGGCGCCTACCACCTGATGCGCTCGGCCGGCGGCCGCGGCGTGCTCCCCGGCGGCGTCCCCGGCACCCAGCCCGCGAAGGCCGTCGTCATCGGCGGCGGGGTCTCCGGCTGGAACGCCACCCAGATCGCGGTGGGCATGGGCTTCCACGTCACGCTGCTCGACCGCGACATCAACAAGCTCCGCGAGGCCGACAAGGTCTTCGGCACCAAGGTCCGGGCGATCATGTCCAACTCCTTCGAGCTGGAGAAGGCCGTCCTGGAGGCCGACCTCGTCATCGGCGCGGTGCTCATCCCGGGCGCCAAGGCCCCGAAGCTGGTCACCAACGAGCTCGTCTCGCGCATGAAGCCCGGAAGTGTCCTTGTCGACATCGCCATCGACCAGGGCGGCTGCTTCGAGGACTCGCGTCCGACCACGCACGCCGAGCCGACCTTCCCGATCCACAACTCGGTCTTCTACTGCGTCGCCAACATGCCCGGCGCGGTGCCCAACACGTCGACCTACGCGCTGACCAACGCCACGCTGCCGTACATCGTCGAACTGGCGAACCGCGGCTGGGTGGAGGCGCTGCGCCGCGACGCCGCGCTCGCCAAGGGCCTCAACACCCATGACGGCAAGGTGGTTTACCGCGAGGTCGCCGAGGCGCACGGCCTGGAGCACGTCGAACTGGACTCGCTGCTCGGCTGACGAGGTCGCCGGCTCCACTAGTCGACTTTTCGGCAGATCAGCGGCGGATTGCCCGTCCGCAAAAGGCGATACGTCAACAGAGGTCGTCAACATCGCGTACCCGGCCGGACCTTGCTCGACAAGGTCCGGCCGGGTGTGTGTCGGGTCACTTTGCGACACTCGTTCAACTCGCCGCGAACGTAACTCTTTAACCGATTCGTACACCGGTGAAACCTGCTGTGCGACGGCCCTACGCCCTTGACAGAGGGGTGTTCGGTTACCGACACATCGGGTCGGGTCCGGCGGATTGTGTTGCTGCGGAGCGGTGACACGCCATAGAGTCGCCAATCGTCGGCATGGTGCCACGCTGACCTATCTAGAAGTTTCCTGGTCACCAAGGAGGTAAGACGACTTGTGAATGAGTCGACATTTACTCCCGGGGGTGGTCAACCAGGAATGCCGACGCGGGGCCAGGGCCCTACGGGGCTCGAGGCTGTCGGCTCCGTCGCTGTCCGCACCTTCGCAGCCCACCAGAGTCCCCCTAGAACAGGGCTGACCCAGCCAGCACACCAGAGCATGGATGGCCATCACGTGAACGCCATGGCCGGCAACGGAAGTGGCGAGAACCACACCCACTTCGCCGACTACGACGAACTGCCCGAGGGGCACTTCTACGACCCCGACGCCGAGTACGAGCCCGATCCCGAGTACGCGGCCACGCTCGCGCCCGACGCGGCCCGCCAGC
This sequence comes from Streptomyces sp. NPDC005496, assembly GCF_042872045.1. NCBI lineage: Bacteria > Bacillati > Actinomycetota > Actinomycetes > Kitasatosporales > Streptomycetaceae > Streptomyces > Streptomyces sp. NPDC005496. The sequence continues at coordinate 263,346 of NZ_JBIAJQ010000013.1, read as the reverse complement.
GCCGCGAGCGCATCGGCCCTACCGGGCGTCCGCTCCCGTACTTCCCGATCCCGGGGCCGCTGACCGACCACGGGCCCGCGAAGATCATCGCGATGTGCAACCAGAAGGGCGGCGTCGGCAAGACGACGTCGACCATCAACCTGGGTGCCGCGCTCGCGGAGTACGGACGCCGGGTCCTGCTCGTCGACTTCGACCCGCAGGGCGCGCTCTCGGTCGGCCTCGGCGTCAACCCGATGGAGCTCGACCTCACCGTCTACAACCTGCTCATGGAGCGGGGCATGGCGGCCGACGAGGTGCTCCTGAAGACGGCGGTCCCGAACATGGACCTGCTGCCCAGCAACATCGACCTGTCCGCCGCCGAGGTGCAGCTCGTCTCCGAGGTCGCGCGCGAGTCCACGCTCCAGCGCGCCCTCAAGCCGCTGATGGCCGACTACGACTACATCGTGATCGACTGCCAGCCCTCGCTCGGCCTGCTCACCGTGAACGCCCTGACGGCGGCCCACAAGGTGATCGTGCCGCTCGAGTGCGAGTTCTTCGCGCTGCGCGGGGTCGCGCTGCTCACCGAGACCATCGAGAAGGTCCAGGAGCGGCTCAACCCCGAGCTGGAGCTCGACGGCATCCTCGCCACGATGTACGACTCGCGCACGGTGCACAGCCGCGAGGTGCTCGCCCGGGTCGTCGAGGCCTTCGACGATCACGTGTACCACACGGTCATCGGACGCACGGTCCGCTTCCCGGAGACCACGGTCGCCGGTGAGCCGATCACCACGTACGCCTCCAACTCCGTCGGTGCCGCCGCCTACCGCCAGCTCGCCAGGGAGGTGCTCGCCCGGTGTCACGCCGAGTGAGTCTGCCGGGGGCCGACGAACTGTTCCGTACGACCGGGGGAATGGCGCTCCAGGCGTCCACGCCCTCGCGCCGGACCAACGGCGAGGCCAGGGTGCCGGCCCCGGCGGGCGAGAGCGACGCGGCGGCCGCCGCGGACGACGCGCCGCAGTCGGTGCCCGTGCAGGGCGGCGACGGCGAGGGCGACGAGCATGTGGCGGCCGACGCCGAGTCCGACTCCGGGGAGTCCCGCAGCCGGGGCTCCGGCGGCGAGCGGTCCGGCTCCGGGCGGCGCCAGACGGCGCAGGAAGGTTCTGCCGCCGGTCAGTCCTCCCGCGGCAAGCGGGGCCGCGGCGCGAACCGCCGGCCCAGCGGGCGCGAGCGGCACGACGAGAAGATCACGGTGTACGTGTCCGCCGAGGAACTCATGGACCTCGAACACGCCCGTCTGGTGCTCCGGGGTGAGCACGGGCTCGCGGTCGACCGCGGACGGATCGTCCGCGAGGCGGTCGCGGTGGTGCTGGCCGATCTCGAGTCCCGCGGGGACGCGAGCATCCTCGTACGACGACTTCGCGGGCGGTAGCGGTAGCCTGCGACGGCTATGACCTCGAACGACGCCCCTGCCTCCGCCGGCGGCCCCGCCGGACGCCGGCGCGCGCTCGGACGCGGTCCCGGGGCCCTTCCGGCGCCGCCTCCCACGGAAGCGGAGACCGAGACCGAGGCCGAGTCGGGGCCGTCGGTCTTGGCACCGGCACCTCCCGCCGGTCCGGCGCCCGAGCCTGCGGCCGGACCGGCACCCGAGCTTCCGGCCGGACCGGCACCCGAGCCTCCCGTCGGTCCGGCGCCCGAGCCTCCGGCCGAGGCCGCGCCCGCAGCCCCGGAGCCCGGGCCCCCGGCCGCACCGGAAGGTGACCCGGCCGTCCCCGTGGGCGCCGAGGCTTCGGGCGCGGCCGAAGCGCTCGCGGAGTCCGGGCCCGCCGCCGGGGCCGAACCCGGTGACGGGGTCTTCAAGGTGCGGCTCGCGAACTTCGAGGGCCCCTTCGACCTGCTGCTCCAGCTGATCTCCCGGCACAAGATGGACGTCACGGAAGTGGCGCTGTCCCGGGTGACGGACGAGTTCATGGCGCACATCAGGGCCATGGGCCCGGACTGGGACCTCGACCAGACGACCGAGTTCCTCGTGGTCGCAGCCACCCTGCTGGATCTCAAGGCGGCCCGTCTGCTGCCCGCCGCCGAGGTCGAGGACGAGGCCGACCTCGCGCTCCTGGAGGCACGGGACCTGCTGTTCGCGCGGCTCCTCCAGTACCGCGCCTACAAGCAGATCGCCGACATCTTCAACACCCGCCTCCTGGAGGAGGGCCGCCGCTACCCCCGTACCGTCGGCCTGGAACCGCAGCACGCCGAGCTGCTCCCCGAGGTCGTCATCAGCATCGGGGCGGAAGGATTCGCCAGGCTCGCCGTGAAGGCGATGCAGCCGAAGCCCAAGCCGCAGGTGTACGTGGACCACATCCACGCGCCCCTGGTCAGCGTGCGCGAGCAGGCCGAGATCGTGGTGGCGCGGCTGCGGGAGCGCGGCGAGGTCAGTTTCCGCGTCCTCGTCGAGGACACCGAGGACACCCTGACCGTCGTCGCCCGCTTCCTCGCCCTGCTGGAGCTGTACCGCGAGAAGGCCGTGGCGCTCGACCAGGAGGAGGCGCTCGGGGAACTGCTCGTGCGCTGGACCGGCGGGGACGGCGAGGAGCAGCCGAGGGTCACCGACGAGTTCGACCGGCCCCCCGAGGATGCCAAGGAGGAGAAGAAGGCGTGAGCGAGCAGACCAGCGGGGCACCGGCGGCGCCGGGCGCCGTCTCCGACCTCGACCTCAGGCCCGCCCTGGAGGCCGTCCTCATGGTCGTGGACGAGCCCGCGACCGAGGAGCACCTCGCCAAGATCCTGGAGCGGCCCCGGCGGCAGATCGCGGACGCGCTGCGGGAGCTGGCCGACGAGTACACCGTCCAGGGCCGCGGTTTCGAGCTGCGGCTCATCGCGGGCGGATGGCGGTTCTACACCCGGCCCGCGTACGCGGCGGCCGTCGAACGCTTCGTCCTCGACGGGCAGCAGGCGCGGCTCACCCAGGCGGCTCTGGAGACCCTGGCGGTCGTCGCGTACCGCCAGCCGGTCAGCCGTTCCCGGGTCTCGGCGGTCCGCGGAGTGAACTGCGACGGCGTGATGCGCACCCTCCTCCAGCGCGGTCTCGTGGAGGAGGCGGGCGCGGAACCCGAAACAGGTGCGATCCTGTACAGGACGACGAACTACTTCCTGGAGCGAATGGGCCTGCGCGGTCTGGACGAGCTCCCGGAGCTCGCGCCCTTCCTTCCGGAGGCGGACGCGATCGAGGCAGAGACGCTGGAAGGGGTTCCGTCGTTCGATCCGGATGCACCGGACGCAGACGCAGACGACACGACGACGACGGAACTTTGATGCGAAGCAGTGGCAGCGGCAGTGGCAGGAACAGCGGGCGCGGCAACCCCCGGGGGACCGGTGGGGGCGGCAACCCCCGCGGGGCCGGCGGGGGCGGCTCCCAGCCCAGGAGCGGGGGAGGGCGCGACGACAAGCCGAAGCGTGCGGGCAAGCCCCGTCCCGAGGAGCGCCGCTACGACGTAGGTCCCGGCGCCTCCCACGAGGGCCCGAAGTCCGGGCGCGGCAACGGCGCGCGCGGCGGTGCCAAGGGCGGCCCGAAGCAGAGCCAGCAGCGCGGCGGCCGCACCGCCCCGGCGCGCTCGCGCGAGTACGAGGCGCGGGCCGAGGAGCGCAACCGCGAGCGGTACGCCGGCAAGCCGGACGTGAAGCCGCCGAAGACGTTCCCCGGCGCCGAGCAGGAGGGCGAGCGCCTGCAGAAGGTGCTCGCGCGCGCGGGCTACGGTTCCCGGCGTTCCTGCGAGGAGCTCATCGAGCAGTCGCGGGTCGAGGTCAACGGCGAGATCGTCGTCGAGCAGGGGCTGCGGGTGGACCCCGAGCACGACGAGATCAGGGTCGACGGACTGACGGTGGCGACGCAGTCGTACCAGTTCTTCGCGCTGAACAAGCCGGCCGGCGTCGTGTCGAGCATGGAGGACCCGGAGGGCCGGCAGTGCCTCGGTGACTACGTCACCAACCGGGAGACCCGCCTGTTCCACGTCGGGCGTCTCGACACCGAGACCGAGGGCGTCATCCTGCTCACCAACCACGGTGAGCTGGCGCACCGCCTCACGCACCCCAAGTACGGCGTGAAGAAGGTCTACCTCGCGCACATCGTGGGCCCGATCCCGCGGGACCTCGGCAAGCAGCTCAAGGACGGCATCCAGCTGGAGGACGGGTACGCCAAGGCGGACCACTTCCGGGTCGTGGAGCAGACCGGCAAGAACTACCTGGTCGAGGTGACCCTGCACGAGGGCCGCAAGCACATCGTGCGCCGCATGCTCGCCGAGGCCGGCTTCCCGGTCGACAAGCTGGTGCGCGTCGCCTTCGGCCCGATCACCCTCGGGGACCAGAAGTCGGGCTGGCTGCGCCGTCTGTCGAACACCGAGGTCGGCATGCTCATGCAGGAGGTCGACCTCTAGGTCGCCCCGCACGCGTCGGCCGGTTCCGGGTTCCCCCGGGGCCGGCCGATTCGTTTTCGCCGCGCGGCGAGTCCGTACTCCCGAGAGCGAGCGAAGGAGTGCCGCCATGGGAGCGCCGACGTCCGACCGCGACGAGTTCGTCCGGCTGACCGATCCGTACCGCCGGGAGCTGCTCGCGCACTGCTACCGGATGCTGGGCTCGGTGGACGACGCCGAGGACCTGGTCCAGGAGACGTATCTGCGGGCCTGGCGGGCGTACGGCGGCCACGAGGGCCGGGCGTCGCTGCGCACCTGGCTGCACCGGATCGCCACCAACACGTGTCTGACGGCCCTGGAGGGGCGTGGGCGCCGGTCCCCTGCCCTCCGGGCTCGGCGGGCCGGGAGAGACGCCCGAGGAGCCGCTGAGGGCCCCTGCCACGGACGTCCCGTGGCTCCAGCCGCTGCCCGACGCCCTCGTGGACCCGGCGACCGTCGTCGCGGCGCGGGGGAGCCTGCGGCTCGCCCTGGTGGCAGCGCTCCAGCATCTGCCCGCCCGGCAGCGGGCCGTGCTGATCCTGCGGGACGCGCCGGCCTGGCGGGCCGCCGAGGTCGCCGCGCTGCTCGACACCTCGACGGCGGCCGTCAAGAGCAGCCTCCAGCGCGCGCGTGCCCGGCTCGACGAGGTGGCCCCAGAGGAGGACCTGGTGACCGAGCCCGACCGCACCGGGGACCGCGCGCTGGTCGACCGCTACGTGGCCGCCTTCGAACGCGCCGACATGGACGCCCTCCTGGGTCTGCTCCGGGACGGGGTCGAGCTGGAGATGCCGCCGCACCTGGAGTGGTTCAGCGGACGCAAGGACGTGATGCGCTTCCTGGAGCCGAGGGTCCGGGGCGAGGGCGCCATGCGGATGCTGCCGGTGCGTGCCAACGGCCAGCCCGCCGTGGCGGTGTTCGAACGCGGCGCGGACCGCGTGCACCGGGCGGACTCCGTGCACGTGCTCACCCCCGCACGCCCCGGGGACGCCGGGACGGGGGAGATCTCCCGGATCACGGTGTTCCTCGATCCGGAGCTGTTCGCGCGCTTCGGGTTGCCGCGGGTGCTGTCGTGAACCCGGGGGAGCTGCTGGAGCGGTCCCTGGCGTACGCGCTGGGCAGTGTCGCGCTGGTGGCGCCGGGGACCCTGGACCGGCCGACCCCCTGTGCCGGCTGGGACCTGGGCGAGCTGCTCCGCCACCTCGACGACTCGGTGGACGCCCTGCACGAGGCCGTGACCGGAGGACGGGTGGGCCTGTGCCCCGCCCCGGCCGCCGCCGATCCGGTGTGCGCGTTCCGGGAGCGGGCGTGCGCGGTGCTGGGGGCCTGGGCGGTCGCGTCCGGGGAGGTCCCGTCGGCACGCACGCGGGTGGCGGTGGGCGACGGCGCGCTGGAGCTGGGCGTGGTGGCCGTCGTGGGCGCGGTGGAGGTCACCGCGCACGGCTGGGACGTGGGGCGGGCGTGCGGAGGGCGGCGGCCGGTCCCGGCCGCTTTGGCGCTCGCGCTGCTGCCCCTCGCGCGGTGCGTCGTCGCGGACGCGGACCGGGGGACGCGCTTCGCCGCGCCGGTCGAGGTCCCCGCGGGGGTGGGGCCGGACGAGCGGCTGCTGGCCTTCCTCGGCCGCGACGCCCGGCGCCGCGGCCTGCCCGGCGGCCCCGCGCGGACGGCGCGCGGCGGATCACCGTCCGGCCGGGGTCCGGGCGATTCCTTTCCGGACCCCGGCCGGTCTGCCTTCCGTGAGTGATCGAGTGATCTCACGAAAGGAACCGTCATGGCTGACACGCTGCGTGCCGGCGTCCGTCCGGGGCCCGCCGCCACCGCGCCCGCACGGCGTGGCTGGACCGTCGCCCTGGCCGGGCTCGGCGCACTGCTGTGCTCGCTCGACGTCGTGGTCGTCGCCACCGCGCTGCCCGCGCTGCGGGCCGACTTCGGGGCGAGCCTGTCCCAGCCGGAATGGACGATCAACGCGTACAACCTCGTCTTCGCCTGCTTCACCCTGACCGGTGCCGCCCTCGGGGACCGTTTCGGACGGCGCCGGACCTACGTCGCCGGACTCGCCGTCTTCACCCTGGCCTCGGCCCTCGCCGCGCTCGCGGGCGGTCCTGGGCAGCTCATCGCCGCGCGGGTGCTCCAGGGCGCCGGGGCGGCCGTCCTGCTGCCGCTCACGCTGACCCTGATCAGTGAGGCGTTCCCGGCGGAGAAGCGGGGCGTCGCGATCGGCGTGTGGGGCGGGGTGACCGGCGTCGGGGTCGCCGCCGGGCCCGTGCTGGGCGGCGCCGTCACCGAGGGCCTGTCCTGGCAGTGGATCTTCTGGCTGAACGTGCCGATCGGGGTCGCGATGCTGCCCTCCGCCGCCACGAAGCTCCGGGAGAGCCGCGGACCCCGTCCCCAACTCGACGTCGTGGGGATGCTGTTGGCGGCCGTGGGGCTGACCGGGCTGGCGTGGGCGCCGGTGCGGGCGCCCGAGGCCGGGTGGGGGAGCGCGGAGGTGGGCGGCGCGCTCGCCGTCGGTCTCGTCTTCCTGACGGCCTTCCTCGGCTGGGAGCACACGCGGGCCCACCATCCCATGCTGCCGCTCGCGTACTTCCGAAGGCGCGGATTCGCCACCGCCAACGGCGCGATCTTCCTGCAGTTCATGTCGCTGCTGGGCGCGCTCTTCATGGTCACGCAGCTGTTCCAGCTGGGTCTGGGCAGCTCGCCCCTGCAGACGGGCGTCCGCATCCTCGTCTGGACCGGGATGCCGCTGCTGGTCGCGCCGCTTGCGGGCGCGCTCGCGGACCGGTTCGGCAACCGGCCGTTCATGCTGGGAGGTCTGGCCCTCCAGGCGGTGGGGCTCGGGCTGGTGGCCCGGGAGGTCGGGCCCGGCGTCGGCTACGAGCGCCTGGTGCTGCCGCTGATCATCGCCGGCATCGGCGTCTCCATGGTCTTCCCCACCGTGGTGAACGCGGTCACGTCGTCCGTGCCGCTCGGCGACGCGGGGGTCGCCGCGGGCGTCAACAACGCGCTGCGCGAGCTGGGCGGGGTGTTCGGAGTCGCCGTCGCCGCGGCCGTGTTCACGCGGTTCGGGGGCTACGGCTCGCCGGAGACGTTCGTCGACGGATGCGGGCCCGCGCTGTGGGTGTCGGCGGGAGCGGCCGCGGCCGGAGCGGTGGTGGCGGCGTTCGCGCCGTCCCGCGCGTGAGGACCAGCGGTGGGTGAGCCGGCCGCCCGGGCGCTGACAGGCCGGCACCCGGATCGCGTGCCCGCACCGGCGCTGGTGTTCGCAGGGGGCCTCTCGCTCAAATCCCCACGGACAAAAGGCTTGTGGACACCGCCCGCCCTCTTTATAGTCTGAGTGACTATTAGTCATGCTGACCATAAAGGGGGCGGGCGGACGTGCGCACGCATGAGGGCCGGGCTCCCGGCGGCAAGGCGCCAGAGGGCTACGACAAGTACGCCTTCGAGCCCTTCGCCGTCACCGTCGACCTGGCCGTCCTCACCGTCCGCGCGGGCGCGCTCCAGGTGCTGCTGGTCGAGCGGGGGCAGGAGCCGTACGAGGGCTGCTGGGCGCTGCCCGGGGGGTTCGTGCTGCCGGACGAGTCCGCGGAGACCGCCGCCCGGCGCGAACTCGCCGAGGAGACCGGCCTGTCGGACATCTCCGGCCTCCACCTGGAGCAGCTGCGGACCTACAGCGAACCCGGGCGCGACCCGAGGATGCGGGTCGTCTCCATCGCCTTCGCCGCACTGCTCCCCGACCCTCCCCGGCCGCGCGGCGGCGGCGACGCGGCCCAGGCCCAGTGGCTGCGGTTCAACGCGCTCGGCCCGCTCGCCTTCGACCACGACCGGATCCTCGCCGACGCCCACGAACGCGTCGGCGCCAAGCTCGAGTACACCTGTCTCGCCACGTCCTTCTGCCCACCCGAGTTCACCCTCGGTGAGCTGCAGCAGGTCTACGAGACCGTGTGGGGCACCGCCCTCGACCGGCCCAACTTCCGGCGCAAGGTGCTCGCCACGCCGGGTTTCGTCGAACCGGTCCCCGGCGCCGCACGCCTGACCGGCGGCCGGGGCAAGCCGGCCGCGCTCTACCGCGCGGGCGGCGCCACCGCCCTGCACCCGCCCCTGCTGCGCCCCGCCTCGGAAGGACGGACTTCATGACCACCACGACGCTCGCGAAACGCGCTGCCACCGGATCCCTGATCGGTCTCGCCCTCGGTGACGCGATGGGCTTCCCGACGGAGTTCGACGACGTGCCGGCGATCCTCGCCAAGTGCGGCCCCTGGCGGGAGATGGACCTGCCCCGGCCCGCCATCGTCACGGACGACACCCAGATGACGCTGGCCCTGGGACGCGGACTGCGTACGGCGATGGACCGCGGCTCACTCGGCGCCGAGGCACTGGAGCGGTCCGTGCGCCGGGAGTTCGTCGACTGGTCCCGCTCGCCCGAGAACAACCGCGCCCCCGGCCGCACCTGCCTCGTCGCCTGCGACCTCCTCGCCTCCGAACGCCGCCTCTGGCAGGACGCCAGCCAGATCCACTCCAAGGGCTGCGGGGCCAACATGCGCGTCGCCCCACTCGGGCTCATCCGCGGCCTCAGCGACGAACAGCGCGCCGGAGCCGCCCAGTTGCAGGCCGCGCTCACCCACGGGCACCCGACGGCGCTCGCCGCCTCGGACCTCACCGTGCACGCGGTCCGGCTGCTCGCCCAGGGAGCCGAGCCGACCGGACTGATCGGCCTGCTGCGCTCCTACGCCTACGAGAACCGCGGCCGCTACCACGAGCGGTGGCTCGGCGACCTGTGGACCCGCAGCCAGGACCCCTCGGCCGAGCACTTCATGGCGCGCGGCTGGGACGAGTGCCTGGACGCCCTGGACCGCCTGAGGTACGCCGTGCACACCGTCTCCCCGGAGACCGACCCGTGCCTGGCCACCGGGGAGGGCTGGATCGCCGAAGAGGCCCTCGCCACCGGCCTGTTGTGCTTCCTGCTGTTCGTCGACGAGCCGGTCACCGCGCTGCGCCGGGCCGCCTGCACCTCCGGCGACTCCGACTCGATCGCCTGCCTGGCGGGTGCCTTCGCGGGCGCCCACCACGGCTCGGACGCCTGGCCGCGCGAATGGGCCGACCGCATCGAGTACCAGAGCGACCTCATGTCGCTGGGAGCGCTCTGGGACGATTGAGGGATGACCGACGTCCTGGAATTCGATCTCGGCCCCGTGGTGGCGGAGCAGCCCGACCCGGTGCTCTTCGCCACCGTCTCCGGAGCGCACCTCTACGGCTTCCCCTCGCGCGACTCGGACGTCGACCTCAGGGGCGTCCATCTGCTGCCGGTGGACGCCCTGGTGGGCCTGCGGGAGCCGGACGAGACCCGGTCCCGGATGTGGGACCGGGACGGCGTCGAGATGGACCTGGTCACCCACGACCTGCGCAAGTTCGTACGGCTGATGCTGCGGCGCAACGGCTATGTGCTGGAGCAGCTGCTCTCCCCGCTGGTCGTGCACACCACCGACGCGCACCGCGAACTGGCCGCGCTCGCACCCGGCGTCCTGACCGGCCATCATGCCCACCATTACCGGGGTTTCGCGACCACGCAGTGGCGGCTCTTCGAGCGGACCGGTGAACTCAAGCCGCTGCTCTACACGTTCAGGGTCCTGCTCACCGGTATCCACCTGATGCGCAGCGGCGAGGTGCAGGCCCATCTGCCCACGCTCCTCGGACAGGTGGAGGCTCCCGCGTACCTGCCGGACCTGATCGCGGCGAAGGCGGAACGCGAGCACGGACCGGCGGACGTCGCCGAGGCGCGGGTCCGGGAGGACGTGGAGCGGCTGCACGCCGTGCTGGACGAGGCGCAGCGGTCCTCAGCGCTGCCCGACGCCCCGGCCGCGCGCGACGCCCTGCACGACCTCGTGGTCCGGGTCCGGCTGGCGGGGCCCGGCGGAGGCGCTCAGGGCTGAGGCGCGGCGGACGCGGACGAGGAAGTCCTCGACACGCGCCCGGTCGGGCTCGGCGGGAAGCGGGCTGCGGCCCGCCGCCGCGTCGGCCTCCCGGGACAGGGCGGACATCCAGGTCTCGACGCGCGGCCACGGGACCTCGCCGTGCTTCACGGCGAGTAGCGGCTCGCGCTGGTCGCCCACGTCGATCGTCAGCGTCCCCGTGCGCAGCAGGTCGCGGGAGGTCATCAGCAGCCGTAGCAGGTGCATGGCGTGCTTCCAGCGGGGCGCGCCGTGCCTGCGGACGTCGGCCTCCAGCTTCCGTCGCTGCCCGAGGGCGTAGCGGGCGAAGGTCTCGTGGACCTGCCGGGAGAGGAACGCCCCGCGCAGGGCGAGCAGTTCGCGGCCCGTGGCGTCGGCGTGCTCCACCAGCGGTGAGTGGAGGCACTCCAGGACGTTCGGGTTGGCGCGCAGGGCGAGGGAGCAGAAGCGCTCCAGCTCCCAGCTGAACTGCTCCTCGGCCGGGCCCTCGACGTGGGTCGGCGGCTTGTCGAACCGCCAGAACAGGGGAGTCGGCGCGAGGAACACGCCCCGCCGGTCGGTGTCGCTGCCGTCCGTGGCCAGCCCGAAGGCGCGTGAGCCCATCACGCAGGCGTAGACGGTGTGATCGCGTACCAGGGCCTCGGGATGCATGTCCCGGAGCGTACGTGCCGTCTCAGCCGCGGCGAATCGAGTTTCCGCTCACCGTGATCTTCTCCGCGGGCAGCGGACGCGGGGCCGGACCGTCGGCCACCGAGGCGTCCTCGATGCGGAACTTGCTCCCGTGGCACGGGCAGTTGATGGTGCCGTCCGACACGCTGGCGACCGTGCAGCCGGCGTGGGTGCAGACCGCCGAGAAGGCCTTGAAGTCACCCTTCTCCGGCTGGGTGACCACGATCTTCTGCTCCTTGAAGATCTTGCCGCCCCCGACCGGGATGTCGCCGGTGCCGGCCAACTCCTCGCCGCCGGGCGCGTCCCCCGTCTTCGAGGACCCCGCGGAGGACGACTCCGGCGTGCCGTCGCCGCCCTCGTCGCCGTACTTGCTGCAGCCGACGAGCAGCGCCGCCGCGCCCGTCACGAGAACGGTGCGCCGCGCCGAGGGGTTGGTCATGTGCTCACTCCGAAGGTGCGGAAGAACCAGAGAGCCGACGTCAGCCAGACGACCGTGAGGACGGTGAAGACGAGTCCCCCCACGATCGGCAGCAGCCGGCCGGGCAGTCGCTCCGAGCGGAGCAGGAGCATTTTGGCACTGAATGCCCCGAAGAAGAAGCAACCCAGGAGCGAGTGCCACCACACGCGCAGCTCGTACGACTGGTAGCCGAAGGCGTAGAGGCAGTGCACGGCGACCGGCACGGCCAGCAGGAACGCGATCCGGCCCGACCAGCGGTGCAGCGCCGGAGACCAGCGGGGACCGGGGAGCCTGCCGTACACCATGAGTGCCGAGACGACCTGGACGACCGCGAACCCGAAGGCCGCCGTCGCGAGCCAGCTCTTGACCGCGCCCGTGCTGCTGAAGCCGGCCAGGTTGAAGGCGGTCCCGGCGGGGTCGTGCACCTTGCCGTACACCCCGAGCCCCACCGCGACCGCGGCGGCGACGAGGGCCGGGACGAGATAGCGGGCGGGGTGCGGGCCGTGGCGGGCGGGACCGGCCGGGGGGAAGCCCCGGGTGGCGGCGTTCGGGTCGACGGTCATCGACGGCTCCCTGCGGAAGAGGCGGTCAGGGGGTGACGGGCCGGGCGGTGAGCTGTTCGCCGTCGACGGTCACGGCGCCGGTCGCGGGGTCGATCCTGGGCGCGGCCCCGGGCTCGCCGTCGCGCGTGAGGACGCCGACCTGCTTCCCGCCGGGCAGCACGATCCAGCCACCGTCGATCTTCGCGTCGCGCACGGTCGCCGTCGCCCGGTACAGCCCCGACGGCTTGACGGCCTTGTCCGCGGTGAAGGCGTGCCGCCCGCCCTTCAGGACGACGGTGCCGCGGATGCGCCGGCCCTCCTCCAACGTGCCGTCGAGCTTCGCTCCGTGCTTGCCGGTCAGGCGCATCGTGCCGTCGTCCTCGACGTCGCCCTTGAGCCACGACTCCTGGTCGCGGCCGTCGCAGAAGTACGCGATCGCCCTGCCGTCACGCAGGGAGACCGCGATCGCCGAGGAGTCGTCGTCGGTGCGGCCCGCGTAGTCGGCGTTGACCGGGGCGGTCCGCGAAGGGGTGGGCGGCGGTGGCGTCGTCGACGCGGCGGGGGACGGGCTTCCCGGGGTCGCACTGGGCGTCGCCCGGCTCTCGTAGGAGGAGCCCTCCGTGCCGGTCGTCGCGTTCAGCGACAGCATGAAGACACCGAGCAGCAGTCCGGCGAGCAGGGTCAGGAGGGGTCCGGAACGCCTCATGTGTGTCTCCCCCGAGTCGGGCCTTTCGCCGCGGATCGTGGGCCGCGGCCACCGGCCTCCTGCCATCAGAGCGGACGCGCGCCCCGGCGTCCAGAGGCGCACGGATGTGTTGCGGGCGCCGCGGGCGGGCCGTCCGGGGGCGCCGCGGGCGTCTCGGCAGGCGGGCGCCGCACTCCTGCCGGTCGCGGGCTGACTACGCTGGTGCGACAAGACGTGCACGCAAGTCAGCGAGGAGCATCACCGTGGCGGTACGAGCGGTCCGGGGCGCCGTCCAACTGGAACGGGACGAGGCCGGCCACATGGACGAGCAGGTCAGCGAGCTGCTCACCGCCGTCCTGGAACGGAACGGCCTCACCACGGACGACCTGATCAGCATCTGGTTCACCGCGACGCCCGACCTCCACAGCGACTTCCCGGCGGCGGCGGCCCGCAAGCTCGGCATCGTCGACGTGCCGCTGATCTGCGCGCAGGAACTCGACATCGAGGGCGCGATGCCCCGGGTCGTCCGTCTCCTCGCGCACATCGAGTCCGACAAGCCCCGTGCCGACATCGCCCACGTGTACCTGGGTGCCGCGGGCGCGCTGCGCAAGGACATCGCCCAGTGAGGACCGCACTCGTCGTCGGAACGGGCCTCATCGGCACCTCGGCCGCGCTGGCGCTCACCGCCCGCGGCGTCGTCGTCCACCTCGTCGACCCCGACCCCGAGCAGGCGCGTACGGCCGCCGCGCTGGGCGCCGGCACGGACGAGGCGCCGGACGGCCCCGTCGACCTCGCGATCGTCGCGGCCCCGCCCGCCCATGTCGCGGCCACCCTCGCGGACGCCCTGCGACGCGGCCTCGCGCGCGGCTACCTCGACGTGGCCAGCGTGAAGGGCGGCCCCCGGCGCGAGCTGGAGGCACTCGGACTCGACCTCTCCTCGTACATCGGCACGCACCCCATGTCGGGCCGCGAGAAGTCGGGCCCGCTGGCCGCCACCGGTGACCTCTTCGAGGGCCGCCCCTGGGTCCTGACGCCCACCCGCGACACGGACACCGAGGTGCTGAACCTCGCCCTGGAACTGGTGTCGCACTGCCGCGCCGTACCCGTCGTCATGGACGCCGACGCCCACGACCGGGCCGTGGCGCTCGTCTCGCACATGCCCCACCTCGTCTCCAGCATGGTCGCCGCGCGCCTGGAGCACGCGGAGGAGACGGCGGTACGACTGTGCGGGCAGGGCATCCGCGACGTGACCCGCATCGCGGCCTCCGACCCCCGGATGTGGATCGACATCCTGTCCGCGAACCCGGGTCCGGTGGCCGACCTCCTCGCCGAGGTCTCCGCCGACCTGGAGGAGACGGTCCAGGCGCTGCGAGCCCTCCAGTCCTCCGACGAGTCGAAGCGCCGCGAGGGAGCCTCCGGCGTCGAGAACGTCCTGCGGCGCGGCAACGCGGGCCAGGTCCGGGTCCCCGGCAAGCACGGCTCCGCCCCGCGGGCGTACGAGGTCGTCGCCGTCCTGATCGACGACCAGCCCGGCCAGCTGGCCCGCATCTTCGCCGACGCGGGGATGGCCGGGGTCAACATCGAGGACGTACGCATCGAGCACGCCACCGGTCAGCAGGCCGGCCTGGTCCAGCTCATGGTGGAGCCCAAGGCGGCGCCGGTGCTGAGCGCGGCCCTGCGCGAGCGCGGCTGGGCCCTGCGGCAGTAGCGCCCGGCGCCCGGCGCGGGCACGGCCGGTGACGGGCGCGGGGACGGGCCAGTAATACGGGGTCCGCGGAGCCAGTAACCTTGTGCGGGGCGCGCTCGTGCCCCGCACAGACCTCCACCACGCACCAGGAAGGTGTCTCCACCGTGGAAAACGGCGCCGCCCGGACCGCCCCGGCAGTGATTGTCGCCATCGACGGCCCCTCCGGCACGGGCAAGTCCAGCACCTCCAAGGCCGTCGCCGCGCAGCTGGGGCTCAGCTACCTGGACACCGGTGCCCAGTACCGGGCGATCACCTGGTGGATGGTGAACAACGGCATCGACATCACCGACCCGACGGCGATCGCCGCGGTGGCCGGGAAGCCGGAGATCGTCTCCGGGACCGACCCGTCCGCGCCGACCATCACCGTCGACGGGACCGACGTCGCGGGCCCGATCCGCACCCAGGAGGTCACCTCCAAGGTCAGCGCGGTCAGCGCGGTGCCCGAGGTCCGCTCCCGGATCACCGAGCTCCAGCGCTCCATCGCGGGCGCCGCGCACGCCGGGATCGTCGTCGAGGGGCGTGACATCGGCACCACGGTGCTGCCCGACGCCGACCTGAAGATCTTCCTCACCGCCTCCCCGGAGGCGCGTGCCGCCCGCCGTAGCGGCGAGCTCAAGGGCGCCGACGTCAACGCCACCCGCGAGGCCCTGATCAAGCGGGACGCGGCGGACTCCAGCCGCAAGACCTCCCCGCTCGCCAAGGCGGACGACGCGGTCGAGGTGGACACCTCCGACCTCACGCTCCAGCAGGTCATCGAGTGCGTCGTCACCCTCGTCGAGGAGAAGCGGGCCGCGAAGTGAGCGAAGCCCCTTCGGCGCAGACGCCGTCCTTCCGCGGTGCCGAGGTCGGGCGCCGCATCGGCGTCGGCCTGATGTACGGCCTGTGGAAGCCGCGCGTCCTCGGCGCCTGGAGGGTGCCCGCGACCGGGCCCGCCATCCTGGCCGTCAACCACTCGCACAACATCGACGGACCGATGGTCATGGGCGTGGCGCCCCGGCCCACGCACTTCCTGATCAAGAAGGAAGCGTTCATCGGACCGCTCGACCCCTTCCTGCTCGGCATCGGCCAGGTGAAGGTGGACCGCACGACCACCGACCGCACGGCCATCACGCAGGCCCTCGGTGTCCTCGGCGACGGGGGCGTCCTAGGGATCTTCCCCGAGGGCACCCGCGGCGAGGGCGACTTCGCCTCGCTCCGGGCCGGGCTCGCGTACTTCGCGGTCCGCAGCGGCGCCCCGATCGTCCCGGTGGCGGTGCTGGGAAGTTCCGGCAGGAGCAGCCGGTTGACCAAGGCGCTGCCGCCGCTGCGCAGCCGGGTGGACGTCGTCTTCGGCGAACCCTTCGAAGCGGGCGACGGCAGCGGACGACGTACGCGCAGGGCGCTGGACGAGGCGACCCTGCGCATCCAGAAGCAGCTCAGCGCGCACCTGGACCACGCCAGACGTCTCACCGGACGCCCGGCGGAATGAACGCCGGGCGCCCCACCGAGCGCTGGGCGACACTTGAGTAGTGGATCACCCGACACCGGGAGCTTCCACCGATCACCACGATGAACGACGAGGTACGGACTTCATGAACGACCACATCCAGCCCGAGGGCTCGGCCGAGCACGAGCACGGGGCGCTTGGCGATGCCGAGTACGCGGAGTTCATGGAGCTCGCCGCGGAAGAGGGCTTCGACGTCGCGGACGTCGAGGGCGCCCTGGAGGCGGCGGGCCACGGCCCGCTGCCCGTCCTCGCCGTCGTCGGCCGCCCCAATGTCGGCAAGTCGACCCTGGTGAACCGCATCATCGGCCGTCGCGAGGCCGTCGTCGAGGACAAGCCCGGCGTCACCCGCGACCGCGTCACCTACGAGGCCGAGTGGGCCGGCCGCCGCTTCAAGGTCGTCGACACCGGCGGCTGGGAGCAGGACGTCCTCGGCATCGACGCCTCCGTGGCCGCGCAGGCCGAGTACGCGATCGAGGCGGCCGACGCGGTCGTCTTCGTCGTCGACGCCAAGGTCGGCGCCACCGACACCGACGAGGCCGTCGTCCGCCTGCTGCGCAAGGCCGGCAAGCCCGTCGTGCTGTGCGCCAACAAGGTCGACGGCCAGAGCGGCGAGGCCGACGCCTCCTACCTGTGGGCCCTCGGCCTCGGCGAGCCGCACCCCGTCTCCGCGCTGCACGGCCGCGGCACCGGCGACATGCTGGACGCCGTCCTGGAGGCGCTGCCCGAGGCACCGGCCCAGACCTTCGGCACCGCCGTCGGCGGCCCCCGCCGCATCGCCCTCATCGGCCGCCCGAACGTCGGCAAGTCGTCCCTGCTGAACAAGGTGGCGAACGAGGACCGCGTGGTCGTCAACGAGATCGCGGGCACCACCCGCGACCCGGTCGACGAGCTCATCGAACTCGGCGGCGTCGTCTGGAAGTTCGTCGACACCGCGGGCATCCGCAAGCGCGTCCACCTCCAGCAGGGCGCCGACTACTACGCCTCCCTGCGCACGGCCGCCGCCGTCGAGAAGGCCGAGGTCGCCGTCATCCTGATCGACGCGTCCGAGACCATCTCGGTGCAGGACCAGCGCATCGTCACGATGGCCGTCGAGGCGGGCCGCGCGATCGTCCTGGCGTTCAACAAGTGGGACACCCTCGACGAGGAGCGCCGGTACTACCTGGAGCGGGAGATCGAGACCGAGCTCCTCCAGGTGGCCTGGGCGCCGCGGGTGAACGTCTCGGCGCGCACCGGCCGCCACATGGAGAAGCTCGTCCCGGCGATCGAGACGGCGCTGGCCGGCTGGGAGACCCGCGTCCCCACGGGCCGGCTGAACGCCTTCCTCGGCGAACTGGTCGCGGCCCACCCGCACCCGATCCGGGGCGGAAAGCAGCCCCGCATCCTCTTCGGCACCCAGGCGGGCACCAAGCCGCCGCGGTTCGTGCTCTTCGCCTCCGGCTTCATCGAGCACGGCTACCGGCGCTTCATCGAGCGCCGCCTGCGCGAGGAGTTCGGCTTCGACGGCACGCCGATCCACATCTCGGTGCGCGTGCGCGAGAAGCGCGGCAAGAAGAAGTGACACCACGGGAAAGGGGCGGCTCCGTCAAGGAGCCGCCCCTTTCCCGTGTCCCGCTCAGAGCCCCTTGCGGGGCGCGGGCGGCAGGCCCGCCGGAACGTGGTGCATCCCGGTGCCGTGCTGGCGCGCGCCCGCCTGCCAGACGACCGGGGTCGCGGAGGGCTGCCCGTGCTGCGACTCCTGCGCGCCCCGGGGCGTGTTCGTGTGCGGGGCGCCGCCCTGACGCGCGGAGTGCGCTCCGGCGCTGTACGAGCTGTACGAGTTGTACGAACTGGCGCCGCGCGGGAGGCTCCCGAAGGCGGTGAAGGCCGGCTCCTCCTCGCCGTGCCGGTCGCCGGGCAGCGCCCTGAGGGACCGGACCCACTCCGCGTAGAGCGCGTCGTAGATCGGCGTGGCCGAAGGGCCGCCCGGCGGGTCCTGGGCCGCCCGCGCGGACGGGATCGGCTGGAAGGGCTGGCGGCGGGGGGCGTCGTAGGTGTGCACGTACGTGCCAACGACCCCGCCGCCCAACGGATGCGGTCATGCCGCCGCTTTCGCAGGTCAGCCGTTGTCTACCGGGGCACGGGGAAGCCGGGGCGCGCGACCGGCGGGCGCGCCCCGGCACGCGGTGCCGACGGGCTCAGGTGCCGGCGAGGGGGAGGGCCGCGGCCACCAGCTGACCGCCCGCGGCGGCCTTGTCGAGCGCGTCCCGCAGCAGGTCCTCGCGGGGCTGGCGGCCGATCGAGCCGACCGGCGCCGCGAACAGCAGCACCTGCTGGTGCTTGTTGGCGGCGGCGCGCCAGCTCTCGGTGACCTGGAGCGGCTGGTGCGCCTGCCACCAGGCGACCGGGGAGCCGCCGCCGGTGCCGGGCTGGAGCACGGCGTGCAGCTGGCCCATGGCGAGCAGGACGGACCAGCCGTGCAGCACGGAGGGCGCCGAGTTCAACTCGGTGACCGGCATGAAGCCCTGCTCGATGAGCAGCGGGAGGAAGTCGTCGCCCACGCCGTTCGTGCCCGGGCGGACGATCGGTCCGGTCGGCTCCACGACGAGCGCCGGGTGCAGCTCGCCGCTGATCAGGACGAGTCCGCTGGTGACGCCGAGCACGGCCTGCTCGGGGGCGGGCTGCGCCGGTGCCCCCTGGGCGGGCGCGTCGTCGGCGCCGATGGAACGGGCGGCGCCCTGGAGCTGCTCCTCGGTGACCTGGACGACCTGTGAGGGCAGGCAGGTGGCGTGGGCGAAGGCCAGGACGGCGGTCTCGTCGCCGATGAACAGGACGGTGCTGGTGCGCTCCTGTTCCGAGTCGCCCGGGGTGCGGCAGGACGTGCAGTCGTAACTGCCCGGGGCGTTCTCTCCGGCGAGCAGCCGGTCGGCTTCTTCGTCGCCGATCTCGGCGCGTACGTCGTCGCTGACGTCGAGCATGCGCGGCACGGGTGGCTCCTCGGGATGCGGTACGTGGCGATGCCGGGTGGCTCCCGGCCCATGAACCCGGGGGGTCCCCGGCTCATGAAGAAGACAACGGGTGATCTGTGGCCGGAGTCACGCCCGAGAGCGAACGGAATCGAACCAACCGGCGCGGAGGGTGAACCGGGGCCCGGAATCCGTCACTCCATGCCAACCAATCGGTCAGACGCGGAAGTTGGGGCGGTGAGGTGAGTCACAGATCACCGGGGCGACAGGTCGACAAATCAGGAAATCTTCCGATGAAGGGGGTGGCCGGAATTCGACGATACCCGCGGTAACGTCCAACTGGCCTGGAATGACAAGGATGTGGTTGTTATCGGGCGCCGGGCTGCCTAGATTCCACCGCCGTGTGCAACGAGCACCGCTCGGGTACGTCCGCCGGCCCCGCACCACCGCACCACGCCGACGGACGGGGCGGAGTGCGCCGACCGCGTCCTGAGCGACACGGTCCGCACCCCGCCTCGGGGGACCCCGGGTCCTGCGAGAGGGAACCACATGACCGCATGTGCCGATGACACCCGCAAGGTCCGTACGACCCGTACGACGGCGGTCCTCACCGGGGCCGCGCTGCTCGCCCCGCTCGGACTGCTCGCCGCGACCGGCGACGCCGCCGCGGCCGACGCCGGAGTGTGGGACCGCATCGCCTCGTGCGAGAGCGGCGGGAACTGGCACATCAACACCGGCAACGGCTACTACGGAGGACTCCAGTTCTCCGCGGGCACCTGGCGCGCCTACGGCGGCACGGCGTACGCGCCGACCGCGGACAAGGCGTCCAGGAGCGCGCAGATCGCCGTCGCCACCAAGGTCCAGCGCGCCCAGGGCTGGGGCGCCTGGCCCACCTGCTCGGCACGCGCCGGAGCCAGTGGCGGCGCGCCCGCGTCCTCGGGCGCGGCGAAGCCGGCTCCGGAGCCGAAGGTGTCGAAGCCGTCGAAGCCGTCGAAGCCGTCCAAGCCGTCGAAGGCGCCGGCACGGGAGCCGGGCCACCCGAACCGCGGCGCGTCCCGCGGCGACTACACCGTCCGCGCCGGGGACACCCTGAGCACCATCGCCGCGCGGCACGGGACCACCTGGCGGCAGCTCTTCACCGCCAACAGGGCCGCCATCGGCGGTGATCCCGACCTGATCATGCCCGGGCTGCGGCTCGACATCTGAGCCGTCGGCCGCAGCGCGGCCCGCGTCCCACCGGGGACGCGGGCCGCGCCCGGTCCTCCGACCGGGTGGGCCCGCGCGCCGCCCCGGGCGCGGTGCCCGGCCCGGCGTGGGCCCGCCGCCTAGCGTGGCGCGATGCTCGCCGTGTCGATCAAGCGCATCCGGTACGCGGCCGTGGCCGCCGCCGCCCTGGCCGTACTCGTCCCGGCGCGGGCGACCGCCGCACCCGCGCCGCTCCCCGGTCCCCAGGAGGTGTCCGCGCCGTACGACTGCGCGGCACGGGACTGGCCCTGGGGCTGTCTCGCCGAGTGCGAGAGCAGCGGCCGGTGGCACGCCAACACCGGGAACGGCTACTACGGAGGGCTGCAGTTCGGGCAGTCCACCTGGAAGGAGTTCGGCGGCCTCGCCTACGCCCCGCGCGCCGACCTGGCCACCCGCGAGGAGCAGATCAAGGTCGCCGCCCAGGTGCTGGCCGTCCAGGGCTGGGGTGCCTGGCCCCACTGCTCGAGGAAGTACGGGCTCGCCGGCCGGGTGCACGTGGTCAAGCCCGGCGAGACGCTGACGTCGATCGCCCGCAAGTACGGTGTCAAGGGCGGGCGCAAGGCGCTGAAGAAGGCCAACAAGCAGATGCTCGGGCCGCGTCCGGGCCCGCTGAACCCCGGCACGATGCTGCTCATCCCGAAGGGGGCCGGCCACGCCCGGGGTTCGGACCGCGTTCTGTTCGGTCCCCCGCTGCCGCCCCCGGATGCTCCCGCGTCCCAGGCGCCCGCCTCGGATCCGCTGCCGCCCGATCTGTCCGCGCTGTCACTTCTGCCGCCTCCCCGCTGAACACGACCGTCCCGCGCCGCAGTTCGTGCACGACCGCCGGCCGGGCCCCCGCCCCGCTCAGCTCCGGGGGCAGCCGCTGCTCGGCGACGACCACACACGCGTCGAGACCGACCAGCAGCGCGTACGTGCGCGCCGCGACCGCCGGGGACATGCCCTGCGCGGGCTCGTCGACGAGGACCACGCGCGCGTGTGCCAGCAGGACGCGGGAGAGCGCCAGCATCCGCTGCTCGCCGCCCGAGAGGGTGCCCGCGCGGCGGGGGAGCAGCGGTTCGAGCCGCGGGTAGGCGGCGAGCGCGGCCTCGAACGGCCGCCCGGACGCCGCCAGCCGGAGGTGCTCGCGGACGGTGAGCGAGCCGAAGACCGCCCCCCGTTCCGGGACCAGGCACAGCCCGCGCCGGGCCCGCTCGTACGCCGGCAGCCGGGTCACGTCGGCGCCGTCCCACACGACGGCGCCCCCGGACAGCGGGACCACCCCGGCGAGCGCGCGCAGCGCCGTCGTACGACCGGAGCCGTTGCGGCCGAGCAGCACGGTGAGGCCGGGGGACGGCGCGACGAGGCTGACGCCGTGCAGGGCCTCCAGGGGGCCGTAGCGCACGCGCGCGTGGCGCAGGGCGATGCTCACGCCTCACCCGCCGTGTGCAGCACACGCCCGGCGGGGCCGGAGGTGACGATCCGTCCGGCGGCCATGACGTGGACGGTGTGCGCGAGCTCGGCGACCAGGTCGAGGTCGTGCTCGACGACCAGCAGGGCGGTGCCGTCCGCCGCGAGGGCCCGCAGGACGCGGGCCAGCGCGGCCACTTCGGCGCTGTCGAGCCCGGCGGCGGGCTCGTCCAGCAGCAGGACGCGCGGGCTCCCCGCCAGGGCCCGGGCCAGCTCGACCCGGCGCAGGGTCCCCGTCGGCAGGTCCGCCGCGGGCAGGTCCCGCACCGGCCCGTCGAGCCCGAGCAGCCGCAACGCCCGCTCCACGGAGCCCGGACCGCCGGCCCGGCCCAGCTCGGCGCCGACCCGCACGTTGTCGGCGACGGTCAGCGACGGGAAGACGGAGAGCTGCTGGAAGGTGCGCGCGATGCCGAGCCGGGTACGGGCGTGCGCCGCGAGCCGCGTGAGGTCGCGCGCGCCGTACGACACGGCTCCCGCGTCCGGCCGCATGGTCCCGGCCAGACAGTGGAACAGGGCGCTTTTGCCGGCGCCGTTGGGCCCGACGACCGCCGTGACGCGCCCGGGCCGCACCTCCAGGTCCACGCCCTCCAGAGCGGTGAAGCCGCCGTAGCGCACGAGCAGACGACGGGCACGGAGCACGCGGGCCGAATCCCCGCGGGGAGGTGCCGGGCGCGAACCGCCGGATCCCCGGGGGGTGTCGGTCCGGGGGCCGGCGGACACCGGCACGGACGGGGCCGGGCGCCCGGCGTCCGATGTCGGCGTGCCCTTCCGTGCGGGGGGTGGCGCGGGCGAACCCCCGGCGTGGGACGGGGCGGGGGGCGTTACCGCACGAACGGCGGCCGGCCTGCCCGCCGCACCGGCCGGGACGGGCCCCCGCGGCGGTGCCGGTGCCCGTGCGCCCGCCGCCCGCAGCCGCTCGCGCAGCCGCTCCCCCCGCTCCGTCAGCACCGGCCGCCGTGGAGGACCCGCACGGGCCGCCGCCCTCCGCAGGGCCTCGTACGGGCCGTCGGGGAAACGGCCCGCCAGGACGGCGAGGACGCCGATCACGGCGGCGGCGACCCCGCCCCGGGCGCCGGCGTCGAGGCCCACCAGCAGTGCCGCCGCGAGGAGGGCGCCGAGCACGCTGTCGGCGCCGAGGACGACCACCGCGGCGAACCAGAGGAGGCCGCGGACGGGGTCGTAGGCGGCGGGGTCGAAGGCGCGCAGCCCCACGCCGAGCATGCCGCCGCCGAGCGCGGCGAGCGCGGCGCCCGCGACGAACGCCGCCAGCTTCAGCGCCGGGACGGGCACTCCGGCGGCCGAGGCACCCCACTCGTGGTCGCGCATGGCCGCCAGGGCGCGGCCGGTACGGCCGCGGCGCAGGGCGCCGACCGCCCATAACGCGCCTGCCAGCAGGGCGAGTTCGAGGACGTAGTACGCGCGGTCGCCGTCGAAGCCCGCCGGACGGCCGAGCGTCAGCCCCGACGTCGCGTACGGCTGGGTGAAGACGAAGCGGCTCACGCCGACCCCGACCGCGAAGGTCGCGAGCGCCAGGGCCAGACCGTGACGGCTGATCGCCGGCCGGCCGGTGAGCAGGCCCAGCGGTGCCACCAGGACGACGGCGACGGCCAGCGCGGCGAGTTCCGGCAGGTCAGGCACGCCGGGGAAGCGGCCCGCCGCGAGCAGCGCCGTGAACAGGGCACCCAGACCCGCGTACGCGGCCTGCCCGAGCGAGATCTGGCCGCCGCGGCCCGTCACGACGACCAGGGAGAGCAGCACCACCCCGAGGGCCGGGACCTGGACGGACGTGTGCAGGTCGGAACCGGCGAAGCCGAGGGGGAGCAGGAAGAGGACCACCGCCACGATCCGGGCGCCGGCCGGGACCGGGACGCGTGCCGAGGCGGTGCGGGGGAGGGCGGTACGGCCCCCGATGCCGGGCAGGACGAGGGCGGCGACCAGCAGGGCGACCACGAAGAGGTTGGCGCCCACCGCCTGGAGCAGCGGCTCGGCCCCTCCCGGCGGGTGCAGCCGGGTCAGCTGGCTCTGCGCCACCCCGACACCGAGGGCCACCACGACGGCCACGGGCAGACTGCGCATCCGGGCGGCCACCGCGACCGCCATCACCTCCATGACGAGGAGCGGCATGCCGTACGGGTCGAGACGCACGTACGGCGCGAGCAGCACGCCCGTCAGCCCCGCCGTGAACGAGCCGAACGCCCAGCCCGCCGCGGCCACCCGGTCGGCGTCGACGCCCCACAAAGCGGCCAGTCGGCGGTCGTCGACGACGGCCCGCAGCTCGCGGCCGAAGCGGGTGGAGCGGGTGACCCCCGTGACGGCCGCGGCCAGCACCAGCGCCGCGGCCAGCTGCCCCCAGGGGTCGGCGGGCACCGGCGCCGGCGCGTCGGAGCGCGCTCCGGTGCCCCAGACCAGCGCGGCCCCGCCGACCAGCAGCACGAAGACACCGAGGGAGGCGACGAGCGTGCGGGCGGGGTCGGTGCCGAGCACGGCCAGGGGCCGGAAGACGAACCGCTCCAGGACCACGCCGATACCGGGCGCCACGACCAGCAGGGTGACCGCCGCCGAGACGGCGAGGGGCCAGTGCCACTCGACCGTGAACTGGCGCAGCAGGTACGCGCAGACCATCGCGATCGCGCCGTGCGCGAAGTTCAGCACCCCGGTCGCGCGGTGGGTGACGATCAGTCCGATGCCGGTCAGGGCGGCGGCGCCGCCGACCGAGAGCCCGGCCAGGGTCAGGTCGTACGTCAGGGACGCCATCAGTCGGTCCGGGCGGCCGGGGGAGGTTCGCAGACCGGGCAGGGGCCGAGCCCGCCGCCCGCCAGGTCCCGCGCGTCCGCCGGCACCGCCTCGCGCTTCCCGGCCACCAGCGGACAGTCCGCGCGGTGCCACAGCGTCCCGCCGGGCAGCGTCAGCAGCTCGCCGCTCGTGGCGAGAGGCGCGGCCCCGGCCTGCCCGGACCCGTCCGCACCGGCCGGCCCGTCCGCCACCAGCAGGCCGTACAGCTCCTCGATCCGCGCCGCCGCCCGCGCGTTCCCGGCGTGGGCGAGCAGCACCGCGCCCGCGACGATCAGGGCGGCCCCGGGCACCGTGCACGAGGCCAGGTACGGCAGTTGCCGCTCCGCGAACCGCTCGCCCGAGACGCCGTACCAGCCGATGACGCACAGCACCGCCCCGACGGCGAGTGCGGCCCACCCGGCCCACGGGACGGGGTGCGCAGTCCGCAGTCGAGCAGTCCGCATCCGGGCTCCCACGTCGTCACGTCATGTGTCTGTCCATGTCGGCCGATGGCTTGCACTATGCCTTCTGGAAGCCGACCCCGAAAGCTCCGGGCGCACACGGTCCGGACCGACACCCGGTGGTGAGCCAGATGGTTCTCGGGAGCGATGCCAGGCGGAGCGGTGTGCGGGGGGTGACGGCGGCCGTGGCGCTCGCGCTGGCCGCGTCCCTCACGGCGTGCGGCGACGACAGCGGGGGCCGGGACACGACCGTCCCCACGCCCTCCGTCGAGCGGCCGACCGGCACGGAGTCCGGCGCGACGGCGCCGTCCGACACGGCGGCGGCGGAGAAGGAGATCAGGCGGAACTGGCGGAAGTTCTTCGACCCCGCCGTCCCCACCGCCGACAAGCGGGCCGTCCTGGAGAACGGCGACGAGATGACCGGGGTACTCAAGGGCTTCGACGGGGACGAGCGGGGCGAGCAGGTCGAGGCGAAGGTCGAGAAGGTCGAGTTCACCTCCGCGACCGGGGCGGACGTGACGTACGCGCTCACCCTGAAGGGCGCCACCGCGCTGCCCGGCGCCTCCGGGACGGCCGTCGAGCAGGACGGCACCTGGAAGGTCTCCGTCAAGACGCTCTGCGCACTGGTCCAGCTGAGCGGCAACACGTCCCCGGGGCCGGGCTGCTGACCCGCGTGCGGCCCGGGACTGCCCTCGCCGCGGGCTTGGTGCTGCTGCTGGGCACGGCCTGCGGCAGCCGCCTCCCCGAGAGCGACTTCGAGGACCGGCCGACGCCCACCGGACGGGACGCCGCCCCGATCCGCGTGGGCATCCTCACGAGCGCCACCAGTCCCGTCGGCGGCTCCGCGTTCACCGGCCCGCGCGACGGCGCCAAGGCGTTCTTCGACCGGCTGAACGCGCGCGGCGGCATCGCCGGCCGCACGGTCGAGGTCCGCACGTGCGACGACGGCGGCAGCGGGGTCGGCAACAACGAGTGCGTGCACCGGCTCGTCGACGAGGACCACGTCGTCGCGCTCGTCGCCACCACCGCGCTGGACTACGCCGGAGCCTCCCGCGTCTCCCGCGCGGGCGTGCCCGACATCGGCGGCCAGCCCATCGGAGCCGCCTACGATACCTACCCGCACCTGTACGGCATCTACGGCAGCCTCGCGCCCCGCACCGGCAGTCCCGGCTGGGACGGGAAGCTCTACGGCGGTACCGAGGTCTACCGCTACTTCAAGCGGGAGCACGGCGCCCGCACGGCCGCGGTGGTCTCCTACAACCAGGCCGCGTCCGCCGCCTACGCCCGCCTCGTCGTCCGGGGCCTGAAGGCCGAGGGGTACCGCGTGGTCGGCGAGCAGGTCGACTTCGCGCTGCCCAACTTCCGGGCCGCTGCGGCCGACCTGAAGAAACAGGGCGCCGACCTGGTCTTCGACGCCCTGGACACCCACGGCAACAGCAGGCTGTGCGCGGCGATGGACGACGTCGGCGCCGAGGTGACCGCCAAGGTCACCAACGTGCAGAACTGGACGTCCACCGTCCCCGAGGACTTCAAGGACGCGCCGCGCTGCCGCAACGCCCTGTGGGCGACCGGATCCAGCCGCAACCACGAGGACACCGGGCACCCGGCCGTACGGGAGTTCCGGGACGCCACCAAGGGGCTGGGCAGCCACTCCCAGTGGCAGCTGGAGGGCTGGGCCGCCGCCAGGTGGTTCACCGACGCCGCCCGGTCGTGCGCGCCGACGGGCGTCACGCGCGCGTGCGTCGACCGGTTCATGAACCGCGGCACGCCGTACACGGCCGGCGGACTGCTGCTCCCCGTCACCTACGAGCGGCTGACCGAGCCCCCGAAGAGCCGCCGGAGCTGCGTCTCGGTGGCCCGCTGGAAGGACGGCGAGGGCTGGGTGAGCCAGGGCGACATGAACCGCACCTGCTTCGACGTACCGCAGCTGTCCTACCGCCCCTGATGCACAACACCGCCCAAAGGTTCCCGAATCCACCTACCGATAGGGCATCCGTTCGGGCACAACACGGTGTTGGTGCCCAACCCCGCACCCGATCTATGGGTCTGACCATGCGGTAGGTGGACGAGACAGGAGAACCCAGGGGATTCGGGGACGCATGCATATTTCCTTCCTGATACACAACGCGTACGGCATCGGAGGGACCATCCGGACGACGTACAACCTCGCCGGCACGCTCGCGCAGCAGCACGACGTCGAGATCGTCTCCGTCTTCCGCCACCGCGACGAGCCCGTCTTCGCACCCGACCCGCGTATCCGGCTGCGGCACCTCGTCGACCTGCGCGCGGACGGCGCCGGGCACGACGGCGACGATCCGGCCGCGCGTCGCCCGGCCGCCGTCTTCCCGCGCGCCGAGGGCCGCTACGAGCAGTACAGCGCGCTCACCGACCGGCGCATCGCCGAGCACCTCACGAGCGTCGAGGCCGACGTCGTGGTCGGCACCCGGCCCGGTCTGAACGTCCACCTGGCCCGCCAGACAAGGCGCGGACCGGTGCGCGTCGGGCAGGAGCACCTCACCCTGGACAGCCACTCGCCCGCACTGCGCCGGCAACTGCGCGCCGCCTACCCGCGGCTCGACGCCCTCACCACGACCACCGAGGCGGACGCCCGCGCCTACCGAAGCCGGATGCGGCTGCCCGGGGTCCGGGTCGAGGCCGTGCCCAACCCGGTGCCCGCCCCCGGCGTCGAGCCGGCGGACGGCCTCGGCAAGTGGGTCGTCGCCGCGGGCCGGCTCGTGCCGGTGAAGCGGTACGACCTGCTGATCAGCGCCTTCGACCGGGTGCGCGCCCAGCGCCCGGACTGGCGGCTGCGGATCTACGGCGGCGGCAGGCAGAAGGACCGGCTGCGCGCCCTGATCGACGAACTGGGCCTCTACAACCACGTGTTCCTGATGGGCCCGGCCCACCCCATCGAACCGGAGTGGGCCAAGGGCTCCATCGCCGCGGTCACCTCCAGCCTGGAGTCCTTCGGCATGACCATCGTCGAGGCCATGCGCTGCGGTCTGCCCGTGGTGTCCACGGACTGCCCGCACGGCCCCGGCGAGATCATCGACAACGGTGTCGACGGCCGTCTCGTCGAGGTCGGGAACGCGGCGGCCGTCGCCGAGGGACTGCTGGAACTCATCAACGACGACGGGCTGCGGCTGCGGATGGCCGACGCGGCGCTCAAGGACTCCGAACGCTTCGATCCGGCCCGCATCGCCGAGCGCTACGAGTCGATGTTCTCCGGCCTGTCGCGGCGGGGCGGCTCCGGCTTCGGCGGCCGGGTGCGCGGATCGCTGCACCGCACGCGCGGAACGCTGCTCAGCGGTGCGTATGCCGTTCGGGATGCCGGACGCCCGGCCCGGACCAAGGGGAGTGCCGCGTGAGGACGCCCGAACGGACCACACCCCGGCGATCCGGCGAGGACACCGCCGTGCCGCCGCGCGCCGACTGCATCGCCGACTCCGCGGGCGGACTGACCTTCGACGTCACGGAGACGGGGGAACCGGGCGACGCGCTCCTGGTGCTCCGCCGCCGCGAGGGCACCGAGGAGATCAGCCTGCCGCTGACCCCGGCGGCGGACGGCCGGCTGCGCGCCGCGCTGCCCAGCAGCGTCGCCCTGCCCGAGGGCCGCTGGGACGCGTACGCCAGAGCTGCCGGCGGCGAACCGCGGCGCCTCGCGCCGGGCGTCAACGACCTGCGCTCGCTCGTCGACCGGATGCCCGGCGGCTCCCGCGGCCACGTCGCCGTCCGCATCCCGTACACGACCAAGCACGGCAACCTCACCGTCCGCAGCTGGCTGCGCGCACCGCACGCCGAGGCCGGTGAACTGCTCATCGAGAAGAGCGAGTTGAGGGTGCACGGCTGGGTGTACGGCACCTCGTGCACGCCGGACGCGTACGCGGAGCTGCGGCACCGGCACGCCGGATCCGTGGTGCGCGCCGAAGTGGACGCGGCGCAGGCCCGGTTCACCCTCGCCCTGTCCTACGAGGCGCTGGCGCCCGGCATCTGGGACCTGTGGCTGCGTCCGGCGGGGGAGGACGGGCCCCGGGTGCGGATCGCGCGGCTGCTCGACGACGTCGCCGACAAGAAGCGGATCTTCACGTACCCCAGGACCGGCCTGGAGACGGAGCACGGCCCGGTGCGCGCCGGGCCCTACTACACGCGGGACAACGACCTGTCCGTGGCGGTGACCCCGGCCGGCTGACCGACGGTGATCCTCGGCCCGCCGGTGTCGCCTCGCGGACCGTCCCTGTCCGCGAGGGCTGGCAGACTCGGCGCCATGTTGGAGACCTCGGCACGCCTGCTGCGCCTGCTGTCACTGCTCCAGGCGCACCGCGAGTGGTCCGGCGCCGACCTGGCGGACCGGCTCGGTGTCACGCCCAGGACCGTCCGCCGCGACGTCGACCGGCTGCGCGAACTCGGCTACCCGGTCAACGCCAGTCCGGGCACCGGAGGCGGCTACCAGCTCGGCGCGGGAGCCGAGCTGCCGCCCCTGCTGCTGGACGACGAGGAGGCGGTGGCCGTGGCCGTCGGACTGCGGCAGGCCGCCGGGCAGGGCATCGAGGGCATCGGCGAGACGTCGGTGCGCGCCCTCGCCAAGCTGGAACAGGTCCTGCCGCACCGGCTGCGCCGCCGGGTGGGCGCCTTGACCGCGTTCACCGTGCCGATGCTGCGGGGCCCGCAGGCGTCCACCGTGGACCCCGGCGTGCTGACCGAACTCGCCAACGCCTGTCGGGACTGCGAGCGGCTGCGCTTCGAGTACCTCGACCACGGCGGCTCCCCGACACGGCGCACCGTGGAGCCGCACCGCCTGGTGTGCTCCGAGCGCCGCTGGTACCTGTTCGCCTGGGACGTCGACCGGGACGACTGGCGGACGTTCCGGGTGGACCGCATCACGCCCAGGCCGCCGCACGGACCGCGCTTCACGCCCCGCACCCCGCCCGCCGGGGACCTGGCCGCCCACGTCGCGCGGGGCGTCTCCACGCGCGCGTACGCCACCCACGCGGTCGTCCGGCTGCTCGTGCCGCTCCAGGAGGCTCAGGAACGCGTCTCGCCCTCGGCCGGGACGCTGGAGGCGGAGGGCGAGGACAGCTGCCTGCTGCGCACCGGGGCCGCCGGCATCGAGCTGATGGTCGTGCACATCCTGATGATGGACTTCGCCTTCGAGGTGCTCGAACCGCCCGAGCTCCTCGACGCGGTCAGGACGGCCCGGGACCGTCTGACGGACGCTCTTGACCGAAGCGCAGCTGCGGACTCCCCTCCTGCCCCGACCGGGTCTGCGGCGGGGTGATCGCCGAGAACGCCGGATGGTGCAGGTCGAACGCCGGTGACTCGGAGCGGATCCGGGGCAGCGTCACGAAGTTGTGCCTCGGGGGCGGGCACGAGGTCGCCCACTCCAGCGAGCGTCCGAAGCCCCAGGGGTCGTCGACGCCGACCGGCGTGCCGTGCTTCGCCGTGCGCCAGACGTTGTAGAGGAACGGCAGGGTGGACGTGCCGAGAAGGAAGGCACCGATCGTCGAGACGGTGTTGAGCGCCGTGAATCCGTCGGCGGCCAGATAGTCGGCGTACCGGCGCGGCATGCCCTCGGCGCCCAGCCAGTGCTGCACCAGGAACGTGGTGTGGAAGCCGATGAACAGCGTCCAGAAGTGGATCTTCCCGAGCCGTTCGTCGAGCATCTTCCCGGTGAACTTGGGCCACCAGAAGTGGAATCCGGCGAAGGTCGCGAAGACCACGGTGCCGAACACCACGTAGTGGAAGTGCGCGACGACGAAGTACGTGTCGGTGACGTGGAAGTCGAGCGGCGGAGAGGCCAGGATCACCCCGGTCAGACCGCCGAAGAGGAACGACACCAGGAAGCCCGTCGCCCACAGCATCGGCGTCTCGAAGGACAGCGAGCCCTTGAGCATGGTGCCGGTCCAGTTGAAGAACTTGACGCCCGTCGGGACCGCGATCAGGAACGACATGAAGGAGAAGAACGGCAGCAGCACCGCGCCCGTCGCGAACATGTGGTGCGCCCACACGACCACCGAGAGCCCGGTGATCGCCATCGTCGCGCCGACCAGGGTGAGATAGCCGAAGACCGGCTTGCGGCTGAAGACCGGGATGATCTCCGTGATGATCCCGAAGAACGGCAGCGCGATGATGTAGACCTCGGGATGCCCGAAGAACCAGAACAGGTGCTGCCACAGCAGCGCACCGCCGTTGCCCGCGTCGAACACCTGCGATCCGAAGCGCCGGTCCGCCTCCAGGACCAGCAGCGCCGCCGCCAGCACCGGGAAGGCGAACAGGACAAGGATCGAGGTGAAGAGGACGTTCCAGGTGAAGATCGGCAGGCGGAACATCGTCATGCCGGGGGCGCGCATGCCGACGATGGTCGTGATGAAGTTGACCGCGCCGAGGATGGTGCCGAAGCCGGCCAGCGCGAGGCCCATGATCCACAGGTCGGCGCCGATGCCCGGCGACCGTTCCAGGCCGTTGAGCGGGGCGTAGGCGAACCAGCCGAAGTCCGCGGGCCCCTCGGGCACGGCCAGCGAGCTGAGGACGATCAGGCCGCCGAAGAGGAACAGCCAGTACGACAGCATGTTGAGCCGGGGGAAGGCGACGTCCGGCGAGCCGATCTGCAGCGGCATGATCTCGTTGGCGAAGCCCGCGAAGGTCGGCGTCGCGAAGAGCAGCAGCATGATCGTGCCGTGCATCGTGAACATCTGGTTGAACTGGTGGTTGTCCATCACCTGGAGTCCCGGCCGGGCCAGTTCGGCGCGCATCAGCAGCGCCATGACCCCTCCGACGAGGAAGAACGCGAACGACGTGATCAGGTAGAGGTGCCCGATCTTCTTGTGGTCCGTGGTGGTCAGCCAGTCCACGACCAGCCGTCCCGGCCGCCTCGCCGGTACGGGTCGTGCCGCCGCCCGCGCGGTTCTCGTGCCCATCGCCCGCCCCTTCGCTCGTCGCGTCCCGGGCCCCGCTGAAGCAGACGCCATGATGCTCGCGCCGCCCGTGCTCCGACAGGGGGCGTGCGGGGGTTCTGTCCGGGAACCGCGTATTTCCCTGCCCGGCAGGTATCCGTGAGGGGCCCGGATTGGGCCCGGGAAAAGTGCGGTGGGACGGCGGCGCGCGCTCTTTCGTGCGGCCAATTCCGGGCTTCCGGTAGCCCACCGGGAATTCCCCGCGGCGGCTCGCGGAACGTGCCCGGAACCCCTCGAACGTGTGACGCGGTTAGGCCGAAACGCGTGTCGTGATCCTGTGACAGAAGTGTGACCGTGGGGGGACGTGTGACGCATGGTGGCCGATCCGGGCTTCCCCGGCCGCGAGGCGCCGCCTAACGTGGCGTGCATGGCACCCATTCCCACGACCCCGCCCGCAGAGCCCGACGACAGCCCGGACAGCTACGTCGGACTGGAGGCGAACAGCGCCGAGGACCGCGCCCGCGAGCGCGGCTGGACCACGGTGCGCTCGCTGCCCCCGGGCTCGATCATCACCATGGAGTACCGCGTGGGGCGGCTGAACTTCGAGGTCGCCGACGGCACGGTCACCCGCTGCTGGAAGGGCTGAGGGCACCGCCCCGGGCACGGCCCGGACGGCCCCGGCACGGCACGCGGCACGACGAAGGCCCCCGGCTCGTCAGGTACCGGGGGCCTTCGTCGTGCGGGGAGGGGTGTGCGTACCGGCCCCGCGGTTCTTGGCTCAGCCGCCCGTGACGGGGCGGGCCGAGGTGCCGGTGGTGCGCGGCGCGCGGTCCGAGTGCGGCGGCCTGCGGCTGCCGACCGGGGTGACCGGGGTGCGTTCCGAGCGCGCGGTGTGCGGACCGGGGGCCAGGTGGGCGGGCGCCCGGGGCGGCCGGGTCGGGGCGGTCTCGCGGGCGAGGGTCTGGCCCTCGTCGGCGGCGGGCTGCGTGACCATGACCGGCGCGCCGACCGGCGAGGCGGCCGGGACTGGGGCGGTGCCGCCGCGACGGCTGCGCCAGGCGTCGCGCAGCGCGAAGATCCAGTCCTCGGCGCGGGCGATCAGCGGCTCGAACCAGGGCAGCGCCAGCAGGATCAGCAGACCCGCGGCCCAGCCCAGGAGCACGTCGCTCAGCCAGTGCGTACCGAGGTAGACGGTGGTGAGGCCGACGCCGAGCGAGGTGACCGCCGACAAGGCGGACAGCCAGCGCCTGGCCCGCGGGGTCGACGCCAGATAGGCGAGGATGCCCCAGGTCACCACGGCGTTCGCGGTGTGTCCCGAAGGAAATATGTCGCCGCCGAGCCCCATCTCGTTCGAGCCGATGGTGATGGCGTAGTGCGGTCCGAGGCGGCCCATGCCGATCTTCGCGGCGCCCACCGTGATGTTCAACAGGAGCAGCGAGGCGCCCAGCGTGAGCAGCGGGCGCAGGGTGTGCTGCCGCCAGGAGCGCCAGCCGAGCCAGGCGCAGACCATCACGGCGGTGGGGCCGCGCTGCCCTAGCACCACGTAGTAGTCGAGGAACGCGTGGATCTCCGGCCACTGCTGGTACGGGCGGAAGAACATGACCTGCCAGTCGAAGCGGACCAGCCACGAGGTGATCGCGACGGCCCACACGATGGCCACGTAGAAGGCCAGGGTCGCGGCGAGGAGCACGACCCTGTGCCGGCTCATCCTCGGTACGGGGATGTGGGCCGGCCGTTCCGGCTCACGGTCCAGCCGGGCGAAGACCCGCTCCAGACGGGTGAGGTTTCGTTCGGTACGCACTCAATCGACGTTACAGCGAGTGAGCTGTGCTCCTCCCCGATACACCGGCTTTGTGATGACGATGTGATGTGGGATTGCTCTCAGCGGGCGAATTGTTTCTGTGGTTTCGCTATTCGTGCGCGGGTCCGGCCTTCAATTCCTTTGATCATTCCGTGTCGTCGTTATTTGGCTCTTATGAATTCGTTCACCGCGCGTCGGGGCGGAATTGGCCGGACGCTCACCGAGGGTCCCCGCCCGCTCACGACCCGAGGAGTGACCGGGCCGGCACCGTGCGTCGCTGACCTCGGGGAACGGCGCCCCGGAGCGTGGCGCACGCCACACCGGGCCCGCGAGAACGTGAGAGGTCCACCACGTGACACCCGGCGGAACTCGCGTACGCTGACCGTTCACTCGCCTTTCGTTGCGTGGGCCCGGGAGCCGCTCCTTCCGCGCCGCAGCCGCAGGGAGTCCCCACCCCGCGGTTTCCGCCGAGGCGAGGGAACATCTGGGAGGTACGTACATGTCCGGGACGACCACGGCCGCTGCGCGTCGCCGTCGGGAGACCGGGGCCGGTGCCAACCGCTGGGTCGTCCTCGTGGTGCTGTGCGTCAGCCTGCTGCTCGTCGCCGTCGACGCGACCGTGCTGCACGTCGCGGTGCCGGCCGTCACCGAGGACCTCAGGCCCGGTGGGATCGAACTGCTCTGGATCGTCGACGTCTACCCACTCGTCTGCGCCTCGCTGCTCATCCTCTTCGGCACGCTGGGTGACCGCGTCGGGCGCAGACGCATCCTGCTCCTCGGTTACGCCCTCTTCGGCGTCGCCTCGGCCCTCGCGGCCTTCGCGGACACCGCGCAGATACTGATCGCGGCCCGTGCGCTGCTCGGCGTCGGCGGGGCGATGATCATGCCCGCGACGCTGTCGATCCTGCGCCAGGTCTTCCCCGACCGCCGCGAGCGGGCGCTCGCCATCGGTATCTGGAGCGCGGTCGCCGCCGTCGGCGCGGCCGTCGGGCCGCTGCTCGGCGGCTTCCTCCTGGAGCACTTCTGGTGGGGCTCCGTCTTCCTGGTCAACATCCCGCTGATGCTGGTCAGCCTGCCGGTCGGCCGCTGGCTGCTGCCCGAGTCGACCGGTGACCGCAACGGCCCCTGGGACGTCGTCGGCGCCCTGATGGCCGCCGCCGGTCTCTTCGGCGTCGTCTTCGGGGTGAAGCGGCTCGGCGGCGGCGAGCCGCCCCTGAGCCCGGTCACGCTGCTGCCCCTGCTGGTGGGCGGCGTCCTGCTGGCCGCCTTCGTACGCCGGCAGCGGCGCCGCGAGCAGCCACTGGTCGACCTGCGGATGTTCAAGAGGCCCGCGTTCAGCACCTCGGTCGGCTGCATCGTCCTCGCCATGCTCGCGCTGGTCGGTCTGGAGCTGATCGCCGCCCAGTACCTCCAGCTCGTGCTGGACCTCTCTCCGCTGGAGACCGGGCTGCGGCTGCTGCCGCTCACCGTCGCCGCGATGGCGGCGGGACTGTTCGGCGCCAACATGCTGCGCCGGTTCGGGCCGCGCACGATGGTCTGCGTCGGCTTCTGCGTCACGGCGGCCGCGGTGGTCACCCTCACCGCGATGGGCGGGCACGACAACCCCGGACTGCTGCTCTTCGGCTTCGTGCTGCTCGGCTTCGGCCTGGAGACCACGCTCTTCGGCGCCTACGAGTCCATGCTCAGCGAGGCGCCGCCCGCGCAGGCCGGCGGGGCCGCCGCGATCGGCGAGACCTCGTACCAGCTGGGCGCCGGTATCGGTATCGCCCTGCTGGGCAGCGTGATGAACGCCGCCTACACCCCGGGGCTCTCGTCCGTGCCGGGTGTCCCGGCCGCCGACTCCGCCGCGGCGGGCCACTCGCTGGGCGAGGCGTACGAGGTCGCGGCGCGGCTCGGCGGTCCCACGGGCGAGGCCCTGCGGCACGCGGCGCGCAACTCCTTCGTGCACGGGCTCCACGTGACCCTGCTGGTGAGCGCGGGGCTGCTGCTGCTCGGGGCCGTCATGGCACTGCGGCTGCCCCGGGTCATGGAGTGCGGGGCCCCGGTCGCGGGCCCGGCCGAGGTGCCCTCGCCCAGGGAGGCCGCCGATTCCCGTACCGCACGGGAGTCGCGCGTCTCCGCGTAGGCCGCCTTGCGGGAGGCCGCCCGGGGTCGGGTGGCTCTGGACTTGCGGGACACTGCCTCGTAACGTCGGCTCCGCAGCCGTAACTAACACCGCTAGTTTTCGCGTGCCGGAGGTTCTGCCATGTCCGCGTCCTCGAAGTCGCCGTCCTTCGACCCCGCCGACCCGCTGGGCATCGACGATCTGCTGGACGCGGAGGATCTGGCGGTCCGCGACACCGTGCGGACCTGGGCGGCGGACCGCGTGCTGCCGCACGTCGCCGAGTGGTACGAGAAGGGCGAGTTGCCGGGCATCCGCGAGCTGGCCCGGGAACTCGGCGGGATCGGGGCGCTCGGGATGTCCCTCCAGGGGTACGGGTGCGCCGGGGCCACCGCCGTGCAGTACGGGCTCGCCTGCCTGGAGCTGGAGGCCGCGGACTCCGGTATCCGCTCGCTCGTCTCCGTGCAGGGTTCCCTCGCGATGTACGCGATCCACCGCTTCGGGTCCGAGGAGCAGAAGCAGCGCTGGCTGCCGTCGATGGCCTCGGGCGAGGTCATCGGGTGCTTCGGGCTCACCGAACCCGACCACGGCTCCGACCCGGCCGGCATGCGGACCCACGCCAAGCGCGACGGCGGGGACTGGGTGCTCAACGGGCGCAAGATGTGGATCACCAACGGGTCGGTCGCCGGGGTCGCCGTCGTATGGGCGCGGACCGACGACGGGATCCGCGGGTTCGTCGTGCCCACCGACGCACCCGGCTTCTCGGCACCCGAGATCAAGCACAAGTGGTCGCTGCGGGCCTCGGTCACCAGCGAGCTGGTCCTGGACGACGTACGGCTGCCCGCCGACGCGGTACTGCCCGAGGTCACCGGGCTGAAGGGGCCGCTCAGCTGCCTCTCGCACGCGCGCTACGGAATCGTGTGGGGCTCGATGGGCGCCGCGCGGGCCAGTTTCGAGTCCGCGCTCGCCTACGCGAAGACGCGTGAGCAGTTCGGACGGCCCATCGGGGGCTTCCAGCTCACCCAGGCCAAGCTCGCCGACATGGCGCTCGAACTGCACAAGGGGATTCTGCTCGCCCATCACCTGGGGCGGCGCATGGACGCCGGACGGCTGCGTCCCGAGCAGGTGAGCTTCGGCAAGCTGAACAACGTCCGGGAGGCGATCGAGATCTGCCGCACCGCGCGCACGATCCTCGGCGCCAACGGGATCTCGCTGGAGTACCCGGTCATGCGGCACGCCACGAACCTGGAGTCGGTGCTCACCTACGAGGGCACCGTCGAGATGCACCAGCTCGTGCTGGGCAAGGCGCTCACCGGACTCGACGCCTTCCGGTGACACGGTCCCCGTGACCGGTGTACCGGAAGGCGGGGCCGGTGAGCGGCCCTGCCTCAGCTCTGGTTGAAGAAGCCGTCCGCCGGACGGCCCGCGGCCTCGCCGCTGACGATCTCCGTGTGGGCGGGAGTCAGCAGGAAGACACGGTTGGCGACCCGCTCGATCGTGCCGCGCAGGCCGAAGGTCAGGCCGGCCGCGAAGTCCACCACGCGCTTGGCGTCGGCGGGCTCCATGGACGTGAGGTTCATGATGACCGGGACACCGTCCCGGAAGAGCTCGCCGATGCCGCGTGCGTCCCGGAAGCTGTCGGGGGTCACCGTGCCGATCCGGCGGCCCTTCTCCTCGGCCGTCTCGGAAGCGACCTTCACGCGCGGGTCGGTGACCCAGGCATCGCCGGACTCCTGTCCTTCGGCGTAGTCGTCGTCGTAGTAACGCTCGTCATCGTTGTCGTCGACGAGGCCAAGCCAGGCACTCGCCTTGCGCACCGATCCCATGGACGCCTCCTCTCACAGCGGTCTTTCTTGCTTTCCGCATCCCCATGGTCGTCCATGATGCGGATGTCGCGCCAAGTGGATAGACGCCGCGCGGGGGTTTCGTGACGGTACTGGTGCACAGCGAATCCGTCGAGAGCCCGCGTTTCCCAAGGGTCGTGATGTAAACGGCTGCTGACTAGGAGTGAAATATGATTCTTCACGGCGTACGGGTGACGAGAGGTGCGTACGGGTGAACGGAGGGGTCGATACGATGCCGCAGCTCAACGTCGTACGAGACACGGGGGAGTGTCGTGTTCGGAATCGTCCGGCCCTGCAGGCATCGCCTGACGGAGGGTCTGAAGACGCAGTGGATGGCGCATTTGTGCGGACTCTGTCTCGCGCTGCGCGGTGACCACGGTCAGTTCGCGAGGATCGTCACCAATTATGACGGGCTGCTGATATCCGTTCTGACGGAAGCTCAGGCCGGCGGCGCCACCGCCGGCAGGCGCACCGCGGGGCCCTGTCCGCTCCGCGGGATGCGGACGGCGTCCGTCGCGCAGGGCGAGGGCGCGCGGCTCGCGGCCGCCGTCTCGCTGGTCCTGGCCGCCGCCAAGGTCCGCGACCATGTCACGGACGGTGACGGCCTCTTGGCCCGCAGGCCGGTCGCCCTCGCCGCACGCCGGGTCGCCGCCGGCTGGGACAGGGCCGGGACGCGCACCGGTTCGGCCGTCGGCTTCGACACCGCCGTCCTCCTCGACGCCGTGGACCGGCAGGCCGGTGTCGAGGCGCTCGCCGGCCCCGGCACCCCGCTCCTGGCGGTCACCGAGCCCACCGAGACCGCGACCGCCGCGGCCTTCGCGCACACCGCCGTCCTCGCCGGACGCCCGGGCAACGCGGCGCCCCTCGCCGAGGCCGGGCGCCTCTTCGGACGGCTCGCGCACCTGCTGGACGCCGTCGAGGACCGGGAGGCCGACGCCGCCTCGGGCGCCTGGAACCCCCTGACGGCCACCGGCACACCGCTCACCGAGGCGCGGCGTCTCGCCGACGACGCGCTGCACGGCATCCGGCTCGCTCTGCGCGAGGTGGAGTTCGCCGACGGGCGGCTGGCGCACGTGCTGCTCGCGCACGAGCTGGAGCGCTCGGTGGACCGCGCCTTCGGCACGGCCGGGTGCGGGCACGGGGACGGGCACCCCGGCGGGGCGGACGGCGCGTTCGGACCGCCGCCGCAGCAGGGAGCACCGCACGGACCCGACACGCGGAATCCGTACGGCACCGGCAACCCCTTCGGCGGCGGGCCCTCGCTCCGGCCGCCGGGACCGGGCAGGCGCGGCCTCTGGGCGGGGTGTGCCGCGGCGATCGGCCTGTGCTGCACCTGCAAGGTGTGCTGCGCCGACGAGTACGAGGGACCGTGGTCACGGCAGCGGCGCGAGGGATGGTGCAACAACTGCGACTGCTGCGACGGGTGCGACTGCTGCGAATGCTGTGAGTGCTGCTCCTGCTGCGACTGCTGAGCGCGCGGGGTCCGGGGCTCAGGGAAGGCGGCCCCGGGCCCCGCGGGCCGCCCGGACCGGCCCCGGATCTCAGTCCTTGATCTCGGGCGGCGAGATCTGCGACTTCTCGATGCCCGAGCCGGTCGTCCCCCACTTGCCGAGGATCTTCCGGTAGGTCCCGTCGGCGATGAGCTTGTTGACGGCGGCCTGGAACGCGGGCGCCAGCTTCGTGCCCTTGTCGAAGGCGAAGCCGACGTCGAGCCGGTGGAACTCGTTGAGGAACTTCACGCCCTCCTGATGGGCGACCGCGTAGCGCAGTCCGTTGATCGTGCTCATCACGATGTCGCTGCGGCCCTGCTGGAGCGAGGACCAGACCGCGCCCTGCTCGCTGTAGGTCTGCACCTTGTACGCCTTCTCACCCGCGTCCGTGCACACCTTCTTGTTCTGCTCCAGCGTCGCCTCGAAGGTCGTCCCGGCACCCGTCGCGACGTTCAGTCCGCACAGCTGCTTCAGGTCGGTCACCTTGGCCAGCTTGCTGTCCTTGCGGGTGGCGAAGCCCTGGCCGTCGTTGACGTAGGTCACGAAGTCGATCGTCCGGCGGCGTTCGTCGGTCACCCCGAAGTTGCCCACCCCGAAGTCGTACTTGCCGCTGTCCAGGGCGGGCAGGATCGCCTCGAAACTCGCGGCCTCGTGCTTCAGCTCGATGCCGAGCGTCCTTGCGACCGCGTCCGCGAAGTCGACGTCCTGCCCGGCCAGGGTCTTGCCGTCGGCCAGGTAGGAGGTGCCCGGCGGCTGACCGGAGACGCTGACCGCGACGGTGAGGCTGTGCACGCCGGGCGGCAGCAGGCCGGCGGCGGCCGGGTCCTCGCGGACCGAGGAGACGACGTCCTTCACCGGGATCCCGTCCTTGTCGGCCGCGGCCTCGGCGTCACCGCCGGCGGCGGCGCCCGCCGGATCGCGGGAACCGCCGCACGCCGTGAGCAGCAGGGCCGCGGAGGTGATCAGGGCGAAGGGGACGAAATGGCGGCGGCGGGGCCGCGAGGGCGTACTCATGGCGTACGGGTCTCCTGAACAGGCGGAAGCCGGAGGGCGCGTGGGCGGGCAGGCGGACTCGCCCCGCTCGCGGGAAGGCGGCGGAGGGCACGGCTGCGGTGGTGCGGAGAGCTGGCGCGAGGGGAGCGCCGGGGTACGCGTGTGAAGGCGTGGGCGAACGGCGCTCAGGCGCCGGGGAAACGCAGGGAGGCACCCGTCGGAAGGGGTGCCGGGCGGTCAGCTCAACAGGAAGAGGACCACACTCGACCGAAGTCGATGTGGGAGCGCGTGACCAGCCACTGCTGCGGATGCATGGGGCCAAGTGGAACAGGCATCCGTTTCCGCGTCAACTGCCCTGAGACGCACGGCTCACAGTGTGGACAGCCTTGACAGCGGGGGGAAACGCCCCCGTACTCTCGGCGGACGGCCCTGCTGAGGGGCTCGGCCGTGCGGCGCCCTCGCGGCGCCCCGTGTGACCTGTGTGAAGGCATCACCCGTGTTCGATCCGACGCATCACGGAGCCTTCGCATGTCCTCCGACACCCTCCTCAAGACGGCCCCGCCGCACGAAGCGTCGCCCTTGCGCATCGTCCCGCGCCGCCGTCCCGGCCAGTGGTCGGCCGCCGTCGTCGTCCTGGTCCTGCTCGGGCTCGCCGTCGACTCCGTCGTCCGCAACGAGGCGTTCCAGTGGGACGTCGTGGGCGACTACTTCACCTCGGCCTCCGTGCTGCGGGGCCTGTGGCTCACGCTCTGGCTGACCGCGCTCGTGATGGTCCTAGGCTTCGCGCTGGGCGCACTGCTCGCCGCGGGCCGGCTGTCCGCCAACCCCGTTCTCAGGTCGGTGAGTTGGGGCTACGTCTGGCTCTTCCGGTCGATGCCGATCCTGGTGCAGCTGCTGTTCTGGTTCAACATCGGCGCGCTGTACCCGCGGATCCTCGGCGTGCGGACGGTCGACCTGCTCGGTCCGGTCACCGTCGCGATCGTCGGCCTCACCCTCCACGAGGCCGCCTACGCCGCCGAGGTGGTGCGCGGCGGCATCCTCTCCGTCGACCGCGGACAGATCGAGGCCGCCGAGGCGCTCGGGCTCGGCCGGTGGCGACGCTGGTGGCGGATCGTGCTGCCGCAGGCCATGCGCGCCATCGTGCCGCCGGCCGGGAACATGCTGATCGGCACCCTCAAGGGCACGTCCATCGTCAGCGTCATCGCCGTCCAGGACCTGCTCTACTCCGTCCAGTTGGTCTACCACCGCACCTACCAGGTGATGCCGCTCCTGATGGTCGCCACCCTCTGGTACGTCATCGTCACCTCGGTGCTCGGCGTCGGCCAGCACTACGTCGAGAAGCACTACGCCCGCGGATCGGAGCGCAGCCGATGAGCGCCCTGCCAACCGCGGACCGGCCCTCCCTCGTCATCGTCGGCGCCGGCCCGAGGGGAACCGGACTGCTGGAACGGATCGCCGCCAACGCGCCCGAGCTGTACGCCGGTTCCGGCCTCGACATCCATCTGGTCGACCCCTACCCGCCGGGCGGCGGACGCATCTGGCGCGAGGAGCAGTCACCGCTGCTCTGGATGAACTCGCAGGCCCAGGACGTCACCATGTTCACCGACGAGAGCGTCGCCATGGCGGGCCCCGTCCGTGAGGGTCCCACCCTGCACGAGTGGGCCGGCATCGACGGGCGCGTCTTCGCGGACCGGCAGCGGCAGGGCGCGTACCTGCGCTGGGTGTTCGAGCGGACGGTGGCCGCCCTGCCGTCCGGCATCACCGTCCACCACCACGCCCGGCGCGCGCTGCGCGTCGACGGTCCCCGCGAGGGCCGGCAGCGGGTGTGGCTGGAAGGCCGCGCCGAGCCCCTCGCGGCCGACGTCGTCGTCCTGACGCTCGGTCACCTGGACGCCGAACCCGAGTCGGAACAGCGGGCGTTGAGCGCGTACGCCGACGCGCACGGGCTCGTCCACCTGCCCCCGGACTTCACCGCCGACAGCGACCTGTCCGCCCTCGCGCCCGGCGAGCCGGTCCTCGTGCGCGGCTTCGGGCTGGCCTTCGTCGACCTGGTCGTGCTCCTCACCGAGGGGCGCGGCGGCCGCCACGAACAGGGGGAGTACGTCCCCTCCGGGCGTGAGCCGGTCCTGTACGTGGGCTCCCGGCGCGGCGTCCCGTACCACTCGAAGATCGGGTACGACTGGGAGGGCGAACGCCCGCCGCTGCCGCGGTTCCTGGGCCCCGCCGAGATCGACGCGCTCCTCGCCCGCCCGGGCGGGTTCGACTTCCACCGCGACGTATGGCCCCTGGTCGAGAAGGAGCTGGGGTTCGCCCACTACCACCGGCTCTTCACGGCCCACCCCGAGCGGACCAGGGTCGCCTGGACGGACTTCGAGGAGAAGTACGCGGCCGGGGACGCCGCCGAGATCCAGGCGCTGGTGGCGTCCGCTGTGCCCGACCCCGCCGACCGGCTGGACCTCGCCGCTCTCGACCGCCCGCTCGACGGGGTGCGGTACCCCTCCCCGGAGGAACTCCAGCACGGGGTGCGCGCCTACGTCGAACGCGATCTGACGCGACGTCACGACCCGTCGCACAGCCCGGATCTGGCTGTCTTCCTCGGGCTGCTCTCCGTCTACGGACAGCTGGTGCGGCTCGGCGACATCGGCTCCTGGTGGCACGGCTTCTTCAGCTACCTGGCGTCCGGTCCGCCCGGGCCCCGGCTCCGGCAGCTGCTCGCGCTGTCCCGGGCCGGCGTCCTGAGGTTCGTCGGCGCGGACATGACCGTCACCGCCGAGGACGGGCTCTTCCGGGCGCGCAGTGCCACGGTGCCGGGCGCGGTGACCGAGGCCCGCGCACTGGTCGAGGCGCGGCTGCCGCACCCCACGGTCGAGCGCACCAGCGACTCCCTGCTGCGCGAGCTGTACGCCGAGGGGGCCGCCGCGACCCCCGAGGGGCTGCTCGCCGTCGACCCCGCCGACGGGCGGATCCTGGACCGCTCGGGCTCCCCGCACCCCCGGCGCTTCGCGCTAGGTCCGCACACCGACGCCCGCGGTTCGGGCGCCTTCACCCGGCCGCGCACCGGCGGCCCCGCCTTCCGGCAGAACGACGCCGCCGCCCGCGCCGCGCTGGCGTTCCTGCGCGCGCTCTCCTGTCGCATCGCCGCCTGACGGCACCGCCGCGCTCCACCGCGCCCCGACGGGCGGATCCGGTCGCGCCGCCTCCGACCGGGGGTGCCGTCCGTCAGCCCCGCCCCCGGCCAGGGCCCACCCTCCGCGCTCGTCGCGGGCCGGTCCGTCCGCCCACCCGTGGCCGGGCAAACCCGTCCGCTCGGCCACCGCGAGGGCGCGGCGCACCGCCACCGGGCGCCGCTCCGATGTACCGCCGACTCCGCCCCGCCCGACGCCCTTCGTCCGCTTCCCACCCCGCCCGAGGAACCCATGTCTCTGACCAGCGATCCACCCCGATCACCGCTCGCCGCGCCGGCCGTCGAACCGGAGGACCTCGGCGCGCTCAAGGTCGTGCCCGTCCGCCACCCCTGGCGCTGGGCGGCCGTCGTCGTGACGGCCGTCCTGCTCGCGCAGTTCGCGCACGGGCTGGCCACCAACTCCGGCTGGGAATGGGAGGTGTTCGCCGAGTTCTTCACGGCCGACGTGATCCTCAAGGCCGTCTGGGTCACCCTCCAGCTGACCTTCTACGGCACGGCCCTCGGGTTCGCGCTCGGCATCGTGCTCGCCTTCATGCGGCTGTCGGCCAGCCCGTTCCTCAAGGCGGTGGCGTTCGCCTACATCTGGGCGTTCCGCTCCATCCCGCTGATCGTGCAGCTGCTCTTCTGGTTCAACCTGGCCTACCTCTACAAGGAGCTGCAGTTCGGCATCCCGTTCGGGCCCGGGTTCTTCTCCTTCGACACGATGGGCCTGGTCGGCGCGATGAGCGCGGCCGTGCTCGGACTCGCCCTGCACCAGGCGGCGTACGCGGCCGAGATCGTCCGGGGCGGCGTACTCGCCGTGGACGGCGGCCAGTTGGAGGCGGCGGCCGCCCTCGGCATCCCGAGGATCCGGCAGATCCGGCGGATCGTCCTGCCGCAGGCGATGCGCTCGATCCTGCCGAACGCCGCCAACGAGGTGATCTCCCTCTTCAAGGGCACCTCGATCGTCTCGGTCATGGCGATCGGTGAGCTCTTCTACCAGGTCCAGGTGATCTACGGGCGCAACGGCCGCGTCGTCCCCCTGCTCATGGTCGCCACCGCCTGGTACATCCTCCTGACCACCGCGCTCTCCGTCCTCCAGCACTACGTCGAACGCCACTTCGCGAAGGGAACCGCCCGATGAGCGCGCCCACCGGACCCGCCGGCACGGCCACCGCCATGGTCGACATCAAGTCCGTCCACAAGAGCTTCGGTTCGCTGGAGGTGCTCAAGGGCGTCGACCTCGCGGTACGGGCGGGAGAGGTCACCGTGATCCTCGGCCCCTCCGGTTCCGGCAAGTCGACCCTGCTGCGCACCATCAACCACCTGGAGAAGGTCGACCAGGGCTGGATCAGCGTCGACGGCACACTCGTCGGCTACCGGCGCTCCGGCGACAAGCTGTACGAGCTGCGCGAACGCGAGATCCTGCGGCAGCGCACCCGGATCGGCTTCGTCTTCCAGAACTTCAACCTCTTCCCGCACCTCACCGTGCTGGACAACATCGTCGAGGCCCCGGTGTCCGCGCTGAAGCGCCCGCGCCGGGCCGTCGTCGAGACCGCGCGCGCCCTGCTCGACCGCGTCGGCCTCGCCGACAAGGCCGACGCCTACCCGAAG
Source organism: Streptomyces sp. NPDC005496 (assembly GCF_042872045.1). Taxonomy (NCBI): domain Bacteria; kingdom Bacillati; phylum Actinomycetota; class Actinomycetes; order Kitasatosporales; family Streptomycetaceae; genus Streptomyces; species Streptomyces sp. NPDC005496. Next base: position 218,638 of record NZ_JBIAJQ010000013.1, on the reverse strand, counting down.
CAGCTCTCGGGCGGCCAGCAGCAGCGTGTCGCCATCGCCCGCGCGCTCGCCCTGGAACCGAGGCTGCTGCTCTTCGACGAGCCGACCTCGGCCCTCGACCCCGAACTGGTCGGCGAGGTGCTCGACGTCATCAAGGACCTGGCCCACCAGGGCACCACGATGATCGTCGTCACCCACGAGATCGGCTTCGCCCGGGAGGTCGCCGACACCGTCGTCTTCATGGACGACGGCCGCATCGTCGAACAGGGCACCCCCGGCGACGTACTGGACCACCCGCGGCACGAACGCACCCGCGCGTTCCTCTCCAAGGTCCTCTGACCGTCCTGACCTCTCTCACCACCAAGTCACCCACATCCATGAGGAGTTCCACCATGCTGTCCCGACGCGTCTTCGCCGCCTCCCTCGCCGCGCTCGTCGCCGCGCCGCTGCTCAGCGCCTGCGGCGGTGACAGCGACGCGGCGACCGGGACGGGCGCCTCCGGTACCAAGAAGGTCGGCGACATCAACATCGGCCCGGACCAGCACCGTGTCCGCGGCGAGAAGGTCGACAGCATCGCCGCGCTCGTACCGGCGGCGATCCGTGAGCGCGGCACGCTGAAGCTGGGCCAGAGCGCCGACGCCTCGCCGCCGCTCGGCTTCTACGCGACCGACGACAAGACCCGCATCGGCTCCGAGATCGATCTCGCGACCCTGGTCGCCGACACCCTCGGCCTGAAGCTCGACAACGACGAGGTCTCCTGGGAGAACCTCTTCGTCGGCCTCGACAGCGGCAAGTTCGACGCCGTCTTCTCCAACGTGACCGTCACCGAGGAGCGCAAGGAGAAGTACGACTTCGCCACCTACCGCCTCGACAACATCGCGTTCGAGGCGAAGAAGGGGACGTCCTGGCGGGTCGACAAGCCCGAGGACGTGGCGGGCAAGACCATCGCCGTGTCCTCGGGGACCAACCAGGAGAAGATCCTCGTCGACTGGAGCAGACAGAACGAGAAGGCCGGACGTGAGCCGGTCTCCATCAAGTACTTCCAGAAGGACACGGACTACTACCTGGCGCTCCAGTCGGGCCGTATCGACGCCTATCTCGGCCCCAGCCCGTCCGCCGCGTACCACGTGGCCTCCGCCGGCCAGAGCGAGATCGTCGGCACGCTCTCCGGAGCCGGGGACAAGCTCCAGGGCAAGATCGCCGCCACCACCAAGAAGGACAGCGGCCTCGTCGACGCCTACGCGGCGGCCCTCGACCACGTCATCGAGAACGGCTCCTACGCCAAGGTCCTCAAGCGCTGGGGACTGAGCAGCGAGGCCGTGAAGAAGTCCGAGATCAACCCGCCCGGTCTCCCGAAGACCTGAGCCCGCCCCGGCGGCCGCGCACCCCGCGCGGCCGCCGGTCCCCTCACCCCTCAGCCGGCCGCCACGGCGGCCGGCTGTCCCCCCACCGGAAAGGCTCGACCCATGACCGCACCGAACGGCCGGGGGCTCCTGCACCTGGCCGCCGCCATCGACCAGGAGGCGGCCTACGACGCCGGCCCCCCGGTGGAACTGGCCCGGCTCGCGGAGCGCGGTGCCCTCGACTTCGTGACGCTCGGCGACACCTTCGCGCGCCCCGGGCCCGACGCGCTCTCCGTCCTGTCCCGCGTCGCGCCCGCCACGACCCGTATCGGCCTGGTGCCGACGGTGACGACCACGCACACCGAGCCCTTCCACGTCCAGGCGGCGGTGGCGACCCTCGACTGGGTCAGCCGCGGCCGGGCGGGCTGGCGGATCGACGTGTCGACGACCGAGGGCGAGGCCCGGCTGTTCGGGCGCCGCCACGCAGCACCCGCCGAGGCGCTGTGGCAGGAGGCCGCCGAGGTCGCCGACGTGGCCGCCCGGCTCTGGGACAGCTGGGAGGACGACGCCGAGATACGCGACGAGGCGACCGGCCGCTTCATCGACCGGGACAAGCTGCACTACGTCGACTTCCGGGGGACCTCCTTCTCGGTGAAGGGCCCCTCGATCGTGCCGCGGCCCCCGCAGGGCCACCCCGTCCGGGTCGTCGACGCCACCGAGGGCCACGCCCGGCGGGTCGCGGCACGCCACGCCGACGTGGCGCTCGTGCGGGCCGTGGACGCCGCCCAGGCCCGTGCCGTACGCGCCGAACTGCGGGACGCGGCGGCACGGTCCGGACGCGACCCCGACACGCTGCGCGTCCTCGCCGGCCTGGTCGTCGACCTCGGGGACGGCGAGCACGCGGCGGACCGGGGCCACGGCGGCGGGGGACCCCGGCCGAGTGCCCAGGGCCCGCTGTACCGCGGCGGCCCCGTGGACCTCGCCGAGCTGATCGCCGACTGGCACGGGGCCGGGGCCGCCGACGGCTTCCACCTCACGCCCGTCGAGCCGCGCCGGGACCTGGAGCGGCTCGTGAACGGCACGGTCGCGCTGCTCCAGCACCGCGGCCTGTTCCGCACCTTCTATCCGGGCAGCACGCTCAGGGAGCACCTGGGCCTCGCGCGGCCCGCCAACCAGTACGCCGTGGCAGGGGGAGCGTCATGACCGTCCGTCCGTCCGCGCGCAGACAGATCCACCTGGCCGCCCACTTCCCGGGCGTCAACAACACGACGGTGTGGGCCGATCCGCGGTCGAGGTCGCAGATCGACTTCAGCTCCTTCGAACACCTCGCACGCACCGCCGAACGCGGCCTGTTCGACTTCTTCTTCCTCGCCGAGGGGCTGCGGCTGCGTGAGCACAAGGGGCGCGTCCACGATCTCGACGTCGTGGGCCGCCCCGAGTCCCTCACCGTCCTGAACGCCCTCGCCGGCGTCACCGAGCGGCTCGGACTCGCCGCGACGGTCAACGCCACCTTCAACGAGCCGTACGAACTCGCCCGCAGGCTCGCCACACTGGACCACCTGAGCGGCGGCCGGGCGGCCTGGAACGTGGTCACCTCCTCCGACGCGTTCACCGGCGAGAACTTCCGGCGCGGCGGCTACCTCGACCGGGCCGAGCGGTACACGCGGGCCGCCGAGTTCGTCGCGACGGCACGGGAGCTGTGGGACTCCTGGACCCCGGACGGCGTGCCGCGCCCGTTCGCCCACCGGGGCCGGCACTTCGACATCGCGGGTGAGTTCACCGTCCCGCGCTCCCCGCAGGGGCACCCCGTCGTCATCCAGGCCGGGGACTCGCCGGAGGGACGCGAGTTCGCCGCCTCGGCCGCCGACGTCATCTTCACCCGGCACGGCACGCTGGAGGCCGGCCGCGCGTTCTACGCCGACGTGAAGGGGCGGCTCGCGGGGTACGGGCGCGCCCCCGAGGACCTGAAGATCATGCCCGGCGTCACGGTCGTACTCGGCGACACGGCGGCCGAGGCCCAGGAGAAGGCGGCCGAGATCCGCCGCCTTCAGGTCTCCCCGCAGAACGCGATCCTCGCGCTGGAGCAGATCTGGGGCGTCGACCTGTCCTCGTACGACCCGGACGGGCCGCTGCCCGACATCGACCCGGTGCCGGACTCCGGGCTCACCCAGGGCAGGACCCGGCTCGGCGACCCCTTCGCCATCGCGGCGAGATGGCGCTCCCTGTCGCGTCAGAAGGGGCTGTCCATCCGGGAGACCGTGATCGAGGCGACCGGCCGGCAGTCCTTCATCGGCACCCCGGAGGCGGTCGCCGCCGATCTGGACGAGTTCGTGCAGACCGACGCCGCCGACGGCTTCATCCTCGTCCCGCATCTCACCCCGGGCGGGCTCGACGAGTTCGTGGACCGGGTGGTCCCGCTGCTCCAGGAGCGGGGGGCGTTCCGCACGGAATACGGCGGGACGACGCTGCGCTCGCACCTCGGGTTGCCGGATCCGGTATGGAAAGGTTGATCACATGACGACGGACGCATCCCAGGACTGGAAGCACTGGCACGAGCAGCGCACCGAGACGGTGGCCGCGCCCTACGGCCCGCTCTCCCTCACGGGCACGCACTGGCTGGAGGACTATCCGGAGGGTCGACTTCCGGACATCCCCGGGCGATGGGCCGCCGAGGGCGACGCGGTCGTGCTGACGGCAGGGGACGACGACGGTCTGACCCTCGACGGCGAGCCCTTCGCCGGGGAGGTCCGGCTGGTCGCCGACTCGGGACCGGCCGACTCGGCCCGGGTCGGGTACGGGGAGCGCCGCCTCGTCGTCCTGGTCCGCGAAGGCGTCTGGGGGGTACGCGACTTCGACCCGGCGGCCCCCGCGCGGCGGGCCTTCCAGGGCATCGACGCCACCCCGTACGACGCGCGCTGGTCGGTGCCGGGACACTTCACGCCGTACGGAGAGAGCCGCACCGTACGGGTCGAGAACGTGGACGGGCGTTCCCGCGGTCTGGGGCTCGGCGGGGTGCTCGCCTTCACCCTCGACGGGCAGGACCTGACCCTCCAGGTGTCGGTGGAGGACGACGGTTCGCTCTGGGCCGTCTTCGCCGACACCACCAGCGGGAACAGCAGCTACCGCTTCCGCTTCCTGCGCCCGGCGGCGCCCGACGCCGAGGGCTCCACGACGGTGGACTTCAACCGTTCGCTGCTGCCCCCGTGTGCCTTCGCGGACCACTTCATCTGCCCCTTCCCGCCGCCCGGGAACACGCTGCACGCGGCGGTCGAGGCGGGGGAGCGCAGGCTGCTCTGAACCCGCCCGGGAGACGGCGGACCGAGGGAGGGTCCGTGATCAACACCCGTGGGATGAGCGCAAGTTGAACGCTGCACGGCCGAAAGGCGCCCTTGCGCCGGTCGGCCGTGCGGCCGAATACTCCCCCTCAGCGCTTGTCAGGGGCACGTCTTGTTCGGAATCCGGACAGAACCCTGGCTGCGCCTCACGGGCCCCGACCCCACGCGGGCCCCCGACTTCCCTTCGGAGGAACGACACGTGAGGATCAAGCGCACCACCCCCCGTAGCGGCATATCGAGACGGACTCGGCTGATCGCCGTGAGCACCGGACTCGTGGCCGCCGCATCGTTCGCGGTCCCCAACGCGAGCGCGTCCGACGTGCACACCTTCAGCGCCACCCAGCTGAGCAAGGTGAACAAGTCGGTGCTCCAATCCGACATCGCGGGCACCGCCTGGGCTGTCGACCAGAAGACCAACCGCGTCGTCGTCACCGTCGACAGCACGGTGTCGAAGGCCGAGATCGCGCAGATCAAGCGGGACGCCGGCAGCAACGCCGACGCCCTCACCATCAAGCGCACCCCGGGCAAGTTCAACAAGCTGATCTCCGGCGGCGACGCCATCTATGCGAGTAGCTGGCGCTGCTCGCTGGGCTTCAACGTCCAGGACAACAGCGGGAACTACTACTTCCTGACCGCCGGTCACTGCACCGACGGCGCGGGCACCTGGTGGTCGAACTCCGGGCACACCACCACGCTCGGCTCGACCGCGGGCTCCAGCTTCCCGACGAACGACTACGGCATCGTCCGGTACTCCACCAGCTACACCGGCACCAAGTCCGGCGCGGTGGGCAGCCAGGACATCACCAGCGCCGCCACCCCGTCCGTCGGCACCACCGTCTACCGCCGCGGCTCCACGACCGGCACGCACAGCGGCCGGGTCACCGCGCTCAACGCGACGGTCAACTACGGCGGCGGCGACGTCGTCTACGGCATGATCCAGACCACGGTCTGCGCCGAGCCCGGCGACTCCGGCGGCCCGCTGTACGGCGGCACCACCGCCTACGGTCTGACCTCCGGCGGCAGCGGCAACTGCTCCTCCGGCGGTACGACCTTCTTCCAGCCGGTCACCGAGGCCCTGAGCGCCTACGGGGTCCACGTCTACTAGACCGGCCCACGTCACGGAGACCGGCGCGCCCCACCGCGACGGTCGCTCCCGCGGCCACAGGAGAGCCCCCGCACGCAACCGGCGTGCGGGGGCTCGCCCTTGCCCGGCGGCGGGGTTACCGTCGAGCTACATGCCTGATGCGCCCACACCGGACCCTGGGGGGCCGTGATGGTCGAGGAACTGGTGGCCGCGGGAGTGTCCGTCGCGTCCGTGGGAGCGGTCTACGTGATGGCGGCGGCCCGTGTCGTCAAGCAGTACGAACGCGGTGTGGTGCTGCGCCTCGGCCGGCTCAGGCCCGGGGTGCGCGGGCCCGGGTTCACGCTGATCGTTCCGTTCGTGGACCGGCTTCGCAAGGTGAACATGCAGATCGTCACGATGCCGGTGCCCGCGCAGGACGGCATCACCCGGGACAACGTCACGGTCCGGGTGGACGCCGTCATCTACTTCAAGGTCGTCGACGCCGCCGACGCGGTCGTCCAGGTCGAGGACTACCGCTTCGCGGTCTCCCAGATGGCCCAGACCTCCCTGCGCTCCATCATCGGCAAGAGCGACCTGGACGACCTGCTGTCCAACCGCGAAAAGCTCAACCAGGGACTGGAGTTGATGATCGACAGCCCCTCCATCGGCTGGGGCGTGCAGATCGACCGCGTCGAGATCAAGGACGTCTCCCTGCCCGAGACCATGAAACGCTCCATGGCCCGCCAGGCCGAGGCCGACCGCGAACGCCGCGCCCGCATCATCAACGCCGACGCCGAACTCCAGGCGTCCAAGAAACTCGCGGAGGCCGCCGGAGTCATGTCCGAGCAGCCCGCCGCCCTCCAACTGCGCCTCCTGCAGACCGTGGTGGCCGTCGCCGCCGAGAAGAACTCCACCCTCGTCCTGCCCTTCCCCGTCGAACTCCTGCGCTTCCTCGAACGCGCCCAGACGGGTGCGCAGCAGCCCGCGCAGCAGCCCGCGCCGGCCGTGCCGCAGCCGCCCGCGGAGGCCCGGGAGCCCGCGGAGCCGCCGGCGTCCGAGGTCGCTCCGCAACCGGTGCGGGAGCAACGTCCGCTCGTCGAGGCCCGCGAGAAGCCGGACGGTTCAGGGGCGATATCCGGACAGGACTAGTCCTCACAGGCTGCACAGGCGGTGCTCGCACGCAGTGTTTGCAGTGCGAATCCATGGGGCCGATCACGGCCGGTCAGGACGTAGAGGGCGCACGACCGTTGGCGTAGGCGCGTCCGGAAGTCGACCTTGTGTCCGCCCCGCCGACGTCGGAATAGTGGGCGCCGCACCGTTGGCATGAACGCGGCTTTTTACGGTGTGCCGGGTTCATGTCCGTACGCCTTCCGGTCCCGGAGGTCCCCACAACCTCCTCGACCGACCCCCCACAGGAGGACGTCAGTTGAAGCACCGACGCATATCCGGGCGGCGCGCCGCCGTGGCAGGTGCGGGCATCGCCGCACTGGTCACCGCGGGAGTCACCTTCCAGACTGCGAACGCGAGCGAGACCGCGAAGTCGTCCGAGCCGCGGACGCTCTCGGTCGCGGCGGCCGGAAAGCTCGCCTCGGTCCTCGGCAAGGACCTGGGCGCCGACGCGGCGGGAACGTATTACGACGCGAAGGGCGAGCACCTCGTCGTCAACGTGCTCGACGAGAGCGCGGCGAAGGCCGCGCGGGCGGCCGGCGCGAAGGCCAGAGTCGTCGAGAACTCCCTCGCCGAGCTGAAGGGCGCCCGTACGACGCTGAAGCAGGACGCGAGCATCCCCGGCACCTCGTGGGCCACCGACCCGGCCACCAACAAGGTCGTAGTCACCGCGGACCGCACGGTCTCCGCGGCCGAGTGGGCCAAGCTGTCCGAGGTCGTCGACGGACTCGGCGGAAAGGCCGAACTGCAGCGCACGAAGGGGGAGTTCAAACCCTTCATCGCCGGCGGCGACGCGATCACCGGAGGCGGCGGACGCTGCTCGCTCGGCTTCAACGTGGTCAAGGACGGCCGGCCGTACTTCATCACCGCCGGGCACTGCACGGAGTCGATCTCGACCTGGTCGGACTCCGCCGGCAACCAGATCGGCACCAACGAGCAGTCCGGCTTCCCGGACAACGACTTCGGTCTGGTGAAGTACACCGCGGACGTCGCCCACCCGAGCGAGGTGGACCTCTACAACGGCTCCGCGCAGGCCATCACCAAGGCGGGCGACGCCACCGTGGGCCAGAAGGTGACCCGCAGCGGCTCCACGACCCAGGTGCACGACGGCACGGTCACCGGCCTGGACGCCACCGTGAACTACGGCAACGGCGACATCGTCAACGGCCTCATCCAGACCGACGTCTGCGCCGAGCCCGGCGACAGCGGCGGCTCGCTCTTCTCGGGCGACACCGCGATCGGCCTCACCTCGGGCGGCAGCGGTGACTGCACCTCGGGCGGCGAGACCTTCTTCCAGCCGGTCACCGAGGCCCTCTCGGTGTTCGGCGCCCAGATCGGCTGACGGCTCGGCACCGTCCGTCCGGAGGTCCCGCCCCCACCGGTTGTGGGGGCGGGACCTCGGCGTTTCGCGTGTCCGGTCGTCGGCGCCCGTCCAGAGCCGCGCTCGCCGAAGGCCTAGACAGGTCGGGGAGAGGCCTCCGCCGGTGCGTGGTGCTTCCTGCGCAGGGCCGCGGCCAGCAGGGTCACCGCGCTGCCCACCACCGCCCAGGCCGAGAGCACCAGCAGGGAGACGGTCACGTCGTTGCCCTTGAAGTAGGCGATCGAGCGGGCCGCCCAGGTGCCGGCGCCGGGCGGCAGGGCCGGTCCGATCGCCTTCCAGAAGGGCGGCAGCATGGGCAGCGGGAAGGCCCCGCCCGCGCTCGGGTTGCCCGCGATCACGATCAGCAGGATGGCGAGCCCGATGCCGACGATCCCGAAGACGCCCTGGAGGGCGAGCGTGGCGGCGCCGACCGCGAAGGTGGTCAGGGCGCCCAGACCCCACAGGGCCCAGACACTGCCCGGCAGGGCGCCGAGGACCGGCCCGATGATGACCGCGCCGCCGAGCCCGCCGACGATCGCGATGAGGGCCATCACGACGAGCCGGATCGTCGCGCGGCGCGTGTTGGCCGGCCGCGCGCCCGAGCTGATCGCCAGGATCGACGCCGAGAGGTAGCCGCCGACGCACCAGCCGACGACCAGGTAGAAGGACGAGAGCCCGTCGAAGTCCTGGTCCGAGGCGGGCGCCAGATCGACGACCCTGAGGTCGCGCCGCTCGCCCCTCTCCAGGGAGGTGGTGAGCGCCCCCAGGGTGTTGGCGAGGGCGCTCCCGCCGCCGGAGGCGACCAGCAGGGTGTCGGTGGTGCCGGACGGGTCGACGACCAGGGCGCCGTCGATGTCGCGGTTCAGGATCTGCCGGCGGGCCTCGGCCGCGTCCTCGACCGTCCGGGGATCCAGCGGCTCGCCCGGAAGCTGCCGCAGCCGGTCGACGGCCTGCTCGGCCGCCCCCTGCGGCGCGACGACCCCGAAGGGCACGTCCTTGGGCTTCGGGTCGTGCAGCGCGCCCACGTAGGAGGCGATGAAGAGCAGCTGGAGAGCGATCACACCGATGACCAGGAGTGTGGCCCGAGGGGTGACCGCGTCCCTCACCTCGTCGAGAAAGGACGTACGCGGCGCGTCGGCTCCGGCTCTCTGCGTCATGCCCTCACGCTCCGGGGCGCACGGTGTTTGCGCAGGTGGGACGGGTCCGAACGGATGTAGCACGCTTGTTCGAAAATTGGTCTATGGTGGTGGTGAGGCAGTTGGGAACTAATGTTCGAGAGCCCGGCCAGGGGCTCACGGGTACGGGAGGTGCGTGTGCCGGGGTTCACGCATCTGCACACCGTCTCCGGGTTCTCCGTGCGGTACGGGGCCTCGCACCCGGAGCGGCTGGCCGAGCGTGCCGCCGAGCGGGGCATGGACACCCTCGCGCTCACCGACCGGGACACCGTCGCGGGCGTGGTCCGGTTCGCCAAGGCCTGCGCGAAGGCGGGCGTCCGTCCCCTGTTCGGCGCGGAGCTGGCGGTGGGGGAGCCCGAGCGCGGGGAGAAGCGGCGCACCCCGGTCCGCGGCGGTGCCTTCGTCGACGAGTCGGCGCCGCGCGTGACCTTCCTCGCCCGGGACGGGGCGGCCGGCTGGGCCGACCTCTGCAGAATCGTTACGGCATCGCAGGCCGGCGAGGGCCCGGCCGTGCTGCCCCGGGCGGACAACCACGCCGAGGGCCTGACCGTCCTGCTCGGCCCCGCCTCGGACGTCGGCCGCGCCCTCGCCGCCGGGCGCCCCGACCGGGCCGCGGAACTGCTCGTGCCCTGGCGGGAGGGGTACGGCGACGCCCTGCGCCTGGAGGCCGTCTGGCACGGGCGCGAGGGCACCGGCCCCGGCTCCCTGCGGCTGGCCGCGCGCACCGTCGGCTTCGCCGCCGAGCAGGGTGTGCGGCCGGTGCTCAGCAACGCCGTCCGGTACGCCGACCCCGGCCTCGGCCCGGTCGCCGACGTCCTGGACTCCGCCCGCCGTCTCGTCCCCGTCGACCCCCGGCGCGGGCTGGACAGCGGCGAGGCCTGGCTCAAGGACCCGGGCGCCATGCTGGGCGCCGCCGAGCGGATCGTCGAGGCCGCCGGCTTCCGCCGTGAGACGGCGCACCGGCTGCTCGAACAGACGCAGGCCACCGCCGCCGAATGCCGCGTCGACCCCGAGGAAGACCTCGGCATCGGCGCCGTCCACTTCCCCGAGCCGCACCTCGTCGGCGCCGGCCGGCGCACCGCGCAGCGCGCCCTGGCCTCCCGGGCGGCGGCGGGCATGGTGCTGCGCGGCTACGCCGGACGCCGGGACTACTGGGAGCGGATGCACCGGGAGCTGGACATCATCGCCCACCACAACTTCGCCTCGTACTTCCTGACGGTCGCTCAGGTCGTGGACGACGTACGGGGGATGGGGATCCGGGTCGCCGCGCGCGGCTCCGGCGCCGGCTCGCTGGTCAACCACCTCCTCGGCATCGCGCACGCCGACCCCGTCGAGCACGGGCTGCTGATGGAGCGTTTCCTGTCCAAGCGCCGCCCGGTGCTGCCCGACATCGACATCGACGTGGAGTCCGCCCGCCGGATCGAGGTCTACCGCGCGATCATCGGCCGGTTCGGCACCGAGCGGGTGGCGACCGTCGCGATGCCCGAGACCTACCGGGTCCGGCACGCCATCCGCGACGTGGGCGCCGCCCTGTCCATGGACCCGGCCGACATCGACCGGATCGCCAAGTCCTTCCCGCACATCCGCGCCCGCGACGCCCGTGCCGCGCTGGACGAGCTGCCCGAACTGCGGCAGCTGGCGGGGGAGAAGGAGAAGTACGGGCGCCTGTGGGAACTGGTCGAGGCCCTCGACGCCCTGCCGCGCGGCGTCGCCATGCACCCGTGTGGGGTGCTCCTGTCCGACGCCTCCCTCCTCGCCCGTACACCGGTCGTGCCGACCAGCGGCGAGGGCCTGCCCATGTCGCAGTTCGACAAGGAGGACGTCGAGGACCTCGGGCTGCTCAAGCTCGATGTCCTCGGCGTGCGGATGCAGTCCGCGATGGCGCACGCCGTGGCCGAGGTGGAGCGGGCGACGGGGGACGCCGTGGACCTGGACGCCGTACCGCAGGGCGACCCGGCGACGTACCGGCTCGTGCAGTCCACCGAGACGCTGGGCTGCTTCCAGATCGAGTCGCCGGGCCAGCGGGACCTGGTCGGACGCCTCCAGCCCGCGACCTTCCACGATCTCGTCGTCGACATCTCGCTCTTCCGGCCGGGTCCGGTCGCCGCCGACATGGTGCGGCCGTTCATCGAGGCGCGGCACGGCCGGGCACCTGCCCGCTATCCCCACCCGGACCTGGAGGAACCGCTGAAGGGGACGTACGGGGTCGTCGTCTTCCACGAGCAGATCATCGACATCGTCGACATCATGACCGGCTGCGGGCGCGACGAGGCGGACCGGGTGCGGCGCGGGCTGTCCGACCCGGAGTCGCAGGGGCGGATCCGCTTCTGGTTCGCCCAGCACGCGGCGGCCAAGGGGTACGACGCCGAGACGATCGCACGCACCTGGGAGATCGTCGAGGCGTTCGGGTCGTACGGCTTCTGCAAGGCGCACGCCGTCGCCTTCGCCGTCCCGACGTACCAGTCGGCGTGGCTGAAGGCCCATCACCCGGCCGCCTTCTACGCGGGGCTGCTCACCCACGACCCCGGGATGTACCCGAAGCGGTTGCTGCTCGCGGACGCGCGGCGCAGAGGGGTGCCGATCCTGCCGCTGGACGTGAACCGGTCGGCGGTCGCCCACCGTATCGAACTGGTGTCTGAATACAGGGGTGTCAGGAACGTGTGGGGGGTACGCCTGGCCCTCTCCGACGTGCACGGCATCAGCGAGGCCGAGGCCGCACGGATCGCGGACGGGCAGCCGTACGCCTCACTGCTCGACTTCTGGGAGCGCGCCCGGCCGAGCCGGCCGCTCGCCCAGCGGCTGGCGCAGGTCGGCGCCCTCGACGCGTTCGGCGCCAACCGCCGTGATCTGCAACTGCACTTGACGGAACTCCACCGGGGCGCGCGCGGCGGACGCGGCGACCAGCTCCCGCTGGCCGGCGGCCGGCGCACGGCCTCGGCGGGCCTGCCGGACCTCGACGAGGCGGAGAAGCTCAGCGCCGAGCTGGGCATCCTCTCCATGGACACCTCCCGCAACCTGATGGACGACCACCGGCAGTTCCTCCAGGAGCTGGGCGTGGTCACGGCCCGCCGGCTGCGGCAGGCGCGCAACGGCGAGACGGTCCTGGTCGCGGGCGCCAAGGCGGCCACCCAGACCCCGCCGATCCGCTCCGGCAAGCGCGTCATCTTCTCCACGCTGGACGACGGCACGGGCCTGGTCGACCTCGCCTTCTTCGACGACTCCCACGACACCTGCGCGCACACCGTCTTCCACTCCTGGCTGCTGCTCGTGCGCGGAGTGGTCCAGCGCCGCGGCTCGCGCGGCTTCAGCGTGGTGGGGGCCGCCGCCTGGAACCTCGCGGACCTGCTGGAGGTGCGCCGCGAGGAGGGCCTGGAGGGGGTGGCCGCCCGGCTGGCCGAGGCGGACGGCGCCGCCCGCGACGGCTCCACCGGCCCTCCGTCGGACGGCGACGGTCCGTCCCGGGCCAGGGTCGCGGGTTCCGACGGGCAGCCCCGCCCGACCGGTTCCGCGGCCGAGGACCCGATGAGGAGCCGGAGCATCCGCCTGCCCACGGGGTTCCAGATGCACCCCTGGGCGGATCTGCGTCCCGCGGGCGAAGGGCCCGCGGGAGGAAAGAAGTTGTGGCACCAGAGTCCGGGGAGTGCGGGATGACCATCCTCTGCGTACGTTTCCAGCTGCCTCCGACGTGCGAGGCGGCCCTGCCCCGACTCCTCGTCATGCTCGAGGAGTTCACCCCCGTCGTCGAGGCCCTGCCGCCCGACGGCGCGCTGGTGGACCTGCGGGGCGCCGAACGGTACTTCGGCCGGGGCGTCGTGGAACTCGCCTCGGTGATACGGGTGCGGGCCCTCGCTCATCACGGGGTGGACTGCGTGATCGGGGCCGGCCCCGGACCGATGCTGGCCCGCATGGCCCTGCGGGAGGCCGCGCGCGGAAGCGTCCGTGTGGTGCCCGGCGATCCCGCCTCCGTCGGGGAGTTCCTCGCGGACCGGCCGGTCGCCGCGCTGCCCGGCGTCGGCGCCGCGACCGCCCGCACCCTGGGCGAGTACGGCCTCGACACCGTCGGCAAGGTCGCCGCCGCGCCCCTGTCCACCCTGCAACGGCTCACCACCGCCCGCGCGGGCCGCGAACTGCACGAGAAGGCCTCCGGGATCGACCGCGGCCGGGTCGTGCCGAACGCGGCCTCACGTTCCCTGGCCACCGAACGCCCCTTCTCACGCGACGAGTTGGACCCCGACCTGCATCGCAGGGCCCTGCTGTCCGCCACCGAGGAACTGGGCACCCGGCTGCGCTCCCTGGAGCAGGTGTGCCGCACGCTGACGCTCACCGTGCGCTACGCCGACCGCTCCGCGACGGTCCGCAGCCGCACGCTGGAGGAGCCGACCGCCCATACCTCGGCCCTCACCTCGGCGGCGTACCGCATGTACGAGGCGCTCGGGCTGCAACGCGCCCGCGTCCGTGCGATGGCCCTGCGCGCCGAGGGGCTGACCCCCGCCGAACTGGCCTCCCACCAGCTCACGTTCGACCCCGTGGACGAGAAGGTCCGCCGGGTCGAGGAGGCGGCGGACCGGGCGCGGGCCAGATTCGGGGCGCATGTGATCGTGCCGGGGACACTGGCGGCGTGACCGTCCGAGGCGCGGTGGGGGAGTCCGGTGGCTTGGCCGCCGTGGCCCGGAGCCCGCGCCCTTGTCCGCGGTGGCCCCGGCGTACCCGTTTCCGTTTTCCGTTTGCCGCGGGCTCAGTTGGCCCACGGGGGAGCGATCCGGGTGCCGTCGGCCAGCTCCGCCTCCAGGCCGATGGAGGTGGTGACCCACGCGGTCGCCGGCTGCCCGGTGGGGTTCTCGACGCCGAACACCGCACCCGGGCTGATGATCAGGACGTCGCCCTCCGTGATCCGCTCGGTGCGGCCGTCGAGCGTGACCAGCAGTTCGCCGGAGAGCAGGTGGAAGATCTCCTCGCGGCTCACGCTGTGCGGCGGGGCTTCGGTGCCTGCGGGGATCTCGCCCCGCCAGGCGCACAGCTCCGTGCTCCCGCTGCGGGGAGAGGCGTAGGAGACGAAACGGGCGCCGTGCATCTCGTGGACGACGGCTTCGGACGAACGGACGACGGGCATGGGGAACCTCCACCGGAATATGGTCAAGTTGCTTGACCATATAGTCAGGCAGCTTGACCATCTCGTCAAGGGTGTTTCAATGCTCCTGTGCAGAACTCCGAGGCCATGGCCCTGTCGGCCGCCCTGCTCGCCGTCGCCGGCGAGCTGACGCAACGCATCCATGCCGGGGTCGTCGCCCGCGGCTTCGAGGGGCTGCGGCCCGCCCACGGCTTCGCGTTCGCCCGGCTCTCCCCGGACGGGGCGACGGCCGGCGACCTCGCCGTCCATCTCGGGATCACCAAGCAGGCCGCGAGCCAGCTCGTCGACGAACTGGTCCGCAAGGGCTACGTCGAACGCCTGCCGCATCCCGGGGACGCGCGCGCCCGGCTGCTGGTCCTGACCGAGCGCGGCCGGGCCTGCACGCGGGCCGCGGAGGAGGCGGCGGCGGAGGCCGTACGGCCCTGGGCGGACCTGCTCGGCGAACGCGAAGTCGACGTCCTGCGGGAGCAGTTGACGCGTATCGCGCCGCGGGGTCCCATCCGTCCCACCTGGTGACGCCGTACCGGCAGCCCCGGTTACCAGTGCAAGTTTTTACTGACGCGTAACTTCACACTTGCGCTACTCGTTCGTAACTTGACGAGTGAACAGCATCCTCGTGATCCGGATCACAGGGCGTACTCCGTCGCAACTCCCTTGAGCCGCAAGGAGATCACACGATGCTGCCCTGGAAGCGTGCACTCAGACCCCTGGCCGCCGTGCTGCTGGCCGCCGCCGTCACCGCCGTCCCCGCCGCCACCGCCCAGGCCGACACCGCCCCCAGTCGGGGCTGGAACAACTACTCCTGCAAGCCCTCCGCGTCCCACCCGCGCCCCGTCGTCCTCGTTCACGGCACCCTCGGCAACTCCGTCGACAACTGGCTGGCCCTCGCGCCCTATCTGGTGAACCGGGGCTACTGCGTCTACTCCCTCGACTACGGCCAGCTCCCGGGCGTCCCGCTCTTCCACGGACTCGGGCCCATCGACAAGTCCGCCGGACAGCTCCAGGTCTTCGTCGACAAGGTGCTCGCCGCGACCGGCGCCGCCGAGACCGACCTCGTCGGCCACTCGCAGGGCGGGATGATGCCCCGCTACTACCTCAAGTTCCTCGGCGGTGCCGCCAAGGTGAACGCCCTCGTCGGCATCGCGCCCGACAACCACGGCACCACCCTGAACGGACTGACCAAACTGCTGCCGTACTTCCCGGGCGCCGAGGACCTGCTGTCCGCGAGCACGCCGGGACTCGCCGACCAGGTGGCCGGATCCGCCTTCCTCACCAAGCTGAACGCCGGCGGCGACACCGTCCCCGGCGTCCGCTACACCGTCATCGCCACCAAGTACGACGAGGTGGTCACCCCGTACGGCTCGCAGTTCCTCAGCGGCACGGGCGTGCGCAACGTGCTGGTGCAGAGCCTGTGCGCCGCGGACTTCTCCGGGCACGTGGCGATCGGTCTCCTGGACCGGGTCGCCTATCACGAGGTGGCGAACGCACTCGATCCGGCACACGCCACCGCCACCACCTGCGCGTCCGTGTTCGACTGACCCGCGGGCGGGGTCCGTCCGGCCTGAGCCGCCGGACGGACCCCGGCCCGCCGTCTCCGGGCGACCCGCCGTCAGCGGCCGTGGCGAGCGCCGCCGGCCGCCCGGCGCCGGACCGAGGCGAACAGCGCCGCGGCGCCGACGGCCAGGGCCGACGCCCCGCCGATCGCGACGTACGCGGTGCCGGCGTCGCCACCGGTCTCGGCGAGGTTCTCCGAAGCGCCGTTCGCGGCAGGGGTGTTGGCCGTGTCCGCGACGGGCTCGGCGTCGTCCGCGCCCGCGGCCGCGGTGGGCTCCGCCGACGTACTGGCGTCGTCGTCGCCGTGTCCGTCGTGCTCGACGGTCGACTTGTCGGCACCGTCCTCGATCTGCTCCTCGGAAGGCGAGGAGGCGCTCGGGGCGGGAGCGGAGCCGCCGCTGCCGGCGGAGCCGTCGCCCTCGCCGCCGCTTCCCCCGCTGCCGCTGCCGCTGCCGCTACCGGTGCCACCGCCACCGCCACCGCCGAAGGCGACGTCCGAGCAGGAGTAGAAGGCCTCCGGGCTGTCCGAACGCTGCCAGACCGCGTACAGCACCTGCTTGCCGGAGCGCTGCGGAAGCGACCCGGAGAACGTGTAGAAGCCGTTCTCCGCCGCCGGGTCGGTCTTCGTCGCCACCGGGTGCGCCAGGTCCAGGTCGTCCCAGGCCAGCGGCTTCGACGGGTCGTAACCGGCCTTCGTGATGTAGACCTTGAACGTCCCCTTGTGCGGGGCGGTCACCCGGTATCGGAACGTGTACGAGCCGCTGCTCACGCTCGTCGCCGGCCAGTCGGCCCGGACCAGGTCCAGGCCCTTGAACTCCTCGTTGCCCGCGCTGCACAGCTCGCCGTCCGCGATCAGCTCCCGGTGCCGGCCGTTCGCGTCGCCGATCCGGATGCCGTTCCAGTCGTACAGGGCCTGCGTGCCGCCCGCCGCTACCGCCGCCTTGCACGCGGCCGACCTCGGGCTCTCCGGACCCTCCGCGTAGCACTGCGACACCCGGCTCACCGGATCGCCCATCGTGCCGTGCGCGACGGCCGGCGCCGTGCCCAGCGCGGTCAGGGCGAGCGGGACGGCACCGACGGCGGCGAACACGGCGGCCTTGCGGCGAGCGGGCATGGAGCACTCCTCGAAACGGTTCCTGAACGCTGGGGCGATCAGCAAGCTAGCCCGAGGAATCGACGAAATCGCCTGCTGGGAGCGGGGGACGGCGATCTTTATGGTGCGGTTAAGGGAGTGCTCAGGCTGCGCTCAGGTAGGTACCGTTTCCGGTATGACCGATGACGTGAACGGTGCCGGGGCGTGGGGGATCCGTCGGGCCGGGGACGCGGACGTGGGGGCCGTCGAGGCCGTGACCGACGCCGCGTACCGGCCGTACATCGAGCGCATCGGCGTCGTGCCCGTGCCCATGCGGGCGGATCACGCGGCACAGGTGGCGGCCGGGCGGGTCTTCGTCACCGGGGAGCCCGTCACGGGACTCGTCGTGGTCGAGGCACGCGCGGACCATCTCTTCCTCGACAGCATCGCCGTCCACCCCGACGCCCATGGGAGGGGCGTGGGGGGACGGCTGCTCGCCTTCGTCGACGCACACGCGCGTGCGCTCGGGCTGTCCGAGGTCAGGCTCTACACCAACGCCATGATGTGGGAGAACCAGAAGATCTATCCGAAGTTCGGCTACGAGGTGGTGGAGCGCCGTGTCGACGGTCCCTATGACCGCGTCCACTACCGAAAGCGGCTGCTCTGACGCTCTGCGGAGTCGGTGGGGCGGTCGAGGCTGGGTGGCTGGAGGATCGGACGGGAGCGTCGGCGCGGCTCAGCCGTCCGGCCACCAAGTGCGATGGATGTCCTTGCGGACCTCCGGGCGCTCTCGCGGGCGCTCGTCGGCCTCGTCCCGCACACGACGGGAGTCCGACCTCTTCAGGGGCTTCTGCACGGTCACGCGGCGCATGGCTGCCTCCTTGTGCCTACCGGGTTCCGTGATTCCACGGAGGTAGACCCTTCTGGGGAGCGTTCCTCATCGGTCGGGATCTGTCAGTGGCGGTGGTCACGATCCGACGGTCCGTCGGACTGTCAGTGGTGGGTGTCACCCTGGCCACATGACCAGTAACAGCGACAGCCAAACGTCAGGCGTCGATTGGGAAGCGGAGTCCTCCACCTTCGACGACGAGCCGGATCACGGTTTGCGCGATCCCCTGGTGCGCGAATCCTGGGCCGCCCGGCTGCGGGGGTGGCTGCCGGAGCGGGCCTCGGACGTCCTCGATCTGGGCTGTGGCACGGGCAGCCTGTCACTGCTGGCGTCCGAGCAGGGGCACCGGGTCACCGGCGTCGACCTCTCTCCGTCCATGGTCTCCCATGCCCGCGCGAAACTCGCGGGACGTGACGCGGTGTTCCTGGTCGGTGACGCCGCGTACCCGCCGGTCGGTGAAGAGCGGTTCGACGTCGTCCTAGTACGCCACGTGCTGTGGACCCTGTCCGAGCCCGGCCGGGTGCTGCGTCACTGGCGTGGCCTGCTGCGTCCCGGCGGCCGACTCGTGCTGGTCGAGGGCGTGTGGGGCACGGTCAGCCCCGTCGGGATACCCGTCGACCGGCTGACCGCCCTGCTCGCTTCGCTCGCCGAGGACATCCGCGTCGAGCGGCTGTCCGAGGACGCCCGGCTGTGGGGCCGCGAGGTCGACGACGAGCGGTACGCGGTGGTGGCGGTGCCCCTCTAGCCCCAAGGCGCGCCCAGAGGGATTTTCCAGCGGACTTCGAGCGGACTTCGAGGGGGCTTCGAGTGGGTGTCGAGTGATTCTCGGGTGGTTCCTCCGGTGGTTCTGCCGGGATGCGTCGAGCGACGCCCGAGTCGCCGTCGAGTCATTCCCTACGGCAGGGCGGCGCACAGTCGTGGAGACGGCCAGGGGGCGTCACACTTCCGTGAGCAGCAGCTCGAAGTCCCCTTGGCGGGCGCGGCGTTCGAGTTCGTCGAGGGCCTCCTCAGCCGCCGCCGCGGCCCCCGGGTCCGTCGTCGTCAGACCGCTCGCCGCGAACTCGTCCTCGTCCAGGCGCAGTACGGCCGTCCCGTCGGCCGAGCGCCACAGGTCCAGGTCGAGATCCTCCACGACCAGCTCGCCCTCGCGGACCACCGCCGGGCGCGTGACGTCGCAGTACCAGCCCTTCAGGGCGCCCCCGGCGTCGCGCACCTCCTTCACCGCGTACCACCGGTCCCGCCAGTAGTACTCGGTGAAGACGTCGCCCGGCTCGAACCGTACGAAGCCGAAGTCGCGTACGCCGTCGCCCGCCCAGGGAGCGCGCACGGTGACGCGGGTGCCGTCGTCACCGAGCAACTCGGCCGGGTAACGGATCTTCACCCGGCCGGACTTGACCAGGACGACCTCCACCTCGCGTCCCGGCGCCGCGGGGCGGGGGTCAGAGGAGTTCGCGGACATGGCGCACCTCCGTCGCGCAGATCTCGTACCCGAACCACCTGTTGATGGCCAGCATGGGTTCGTTGCCGCTGTCGTTGCCCGTGAACGCCTGGGTGAAGCCGGCGGCGCGGGCGCGGTGCAGCGAGTCGTTCTTGGCGAGCTTGGCCAGTCCGCGCCCGCGGTGGGCGCGGCCGGTCCCCGTCATCACGGTCCCGTAGCGGACGTCTCCGTCGGTGCGCGCCGCGCTGAACGCCGCCGGGCGGCCGTCGACGACGGCGACCGAGGTCAGCTCGGGACTGAACAGCGGGTGGTTCCAGGTCTCCGCGAGCCAGGCCTCGTAGTCCGTGAACTCGTGCGCGATGTCGCCCGGTTCGTCGGTCATCGTCTCCGCGTCCAGCAGGAAGAGAGGGCGCGGGTCGTCGGCGTAGTCGGCGCCCGTGCGCAGTTCGACGTCCGGCGGGGGCTCCTGGAGCGGCGGCAGAGGGGCCTTCGCCAGGTCGAGACGGAGGAAGTGCGCCGAGCGGCTCGCGCGGTAGCCGTGGCGCTCGGCGAACGCGCGGTTCGCCGGTTCGTCCAGCACCCAGGCGAACAGCCGGGTGGCTCCCAGGGACGCCAGGTACTCCTCGGCGGTGCGCACCAGCAGGGAGCCCGCGCCGTGCCGGACGTGTGCCGGGTCCACGTACACGTTGACGTAGCCCTGGCCCGGCTGCGGGCTGTCGTGCACGAGGCCGACCTGGGCCGTGCCGACCGGTTCGCCGTCGAGTTCGGCGAGCAGGGGCCGGAAGCGCGCGTCGGGATGCATGTGGACGGCGTCGTGCGCGACGGATTCGGCGGTGGACAACATGTAGGGGAGCGCGAGGCTGCGGATCCGGGCGAAGGCCCCGGTGTCCCGTCGGTCGTCCGGGCGGACATCGCGAACGATCACTGTCATGGAGCCGCACGCTACGCGCGGGCGGCCCGGGGTGCCTCTCATTTTCAGTGCGCCGGGAACGCCGTGCGCCAGGGACGCCGTACGCCGGGGACGCCGCGCGTCGGGAACGCCACCCGTTGGGGACGCCACACGGAGGGGACGCCCCCGAGGGCGGCCGCCGGTCGCACGCCGGGGCGGCCCGACCCGTACTCCGCGCCCGTGCGGGACAATCACCCCGTGACCTTGAAGATCCATATCGATGCGGGGGCCGCGCCCTACGAGCAGGTGCGCGCCCAGATCTCCGAGCAGGCCAGGTCGGGCGCGCTGCCGGTCGGCTACCGGCTGCCCACGGTGCGCGGACTCGCCGAGTCCCTCGGCCTCGCGGCCAACACGGTCGCCAAGGCGTACCGGGCCCTGGAGGCGGACGGGGTGATCGAGACCCGCGGGCGCAACGGCACCGTCGTGGCCGCCGCGGGGTCCGCCGCCGAGCGGGAGGCCGCCGCGGCGGCGCAGTCCTACGCCGAGCGCGTCCACCGCCTCGGTCTCCCCGAGGACGCCGCCCTCGCCGCCGTACGGGACGCCCTGCGCGCGTCGTACGCCGAGCGGGCCTAGCGGGAGTCCGAGGCCGGGCGCCGGCGGAGCCGGATTCGTGTCCGCCGGGTTCCCTCGGATCCCGGTCGGGGCAGGCGCGCGAGCCCGCTCGGGCGGTCGCTGGTCGGGTGCGGCTGCCCGCCCGGGTCGCTCGGAGCGGAACCGGGGTCGTCGCCCGGTCGCGCCGGGGTCCGGGCGCCGGAGACCTGTCACCGGCTCGGGACCGGCGGGGCCGGCAACTGCCTGGGCGTCCGCGTGACCGTCAGGCCCGCCGCCGTCGCCGCCCTGGCGAAGACCACCGCGTCCATGACAGCGGCGGCGTGCGGGTCGTTGTTGAAGTACGCGAACACGTCGTCGCCGTCGCTCCAGGTCTCCGCGATCCGCCGTGCCCACGTCATCAGGGACTGCCGTCCGTAGTGCGGCCATTGACGGGTGCGTCCGACGTGGAAGCGCACGTAGCCCCAGTCGGTGGTCCGCCACAGCGGCGTGACCGGCCGGGCCAGCACGTCGGCCCAGCAGAGCGCGGCGCCCCGTGACTCCAGGACCTCGCGCACGGCGGGTGTCCACCAGGAGTCGTGACGCGGTTCGACCGCGACGCGCGTGCCGGCCGGGAACCGGGCGAGGCAGTCGTCCAGGAGGCCGGCGTCACAGCGCAGTGTGGGCGGCAGCTGGAGCAGCACGGGGCCGAGCCGGTCGCCGAGTCCGGCGGCGTGACTCATCAGCCGGTGGACCGGTTCCTCCGGCTCGCGCAGCCGCTTGATGTGGGTGAGGAAACGGCTCGCCTTGACGGCGACGACGAAGTCCTGCGGGGTGCGGTCCCGCCAGTTCTCGAAGGTCTCGCGGGCCGGCAGCCGGTAGAAGGCGTTGTTGATCTCGACGGTGGCGAAGCGGGCCGCGTACGCCTCCAGCCAGAGCCGCGTGGGCAGCCCGGCCGGGTAGAGGACGTCACGCCAGTCCTTGTACTGCCAGCCGGACGTGCCCAGGAACACGGTCATACACCCATGAAAGCACCCGCCGGTACGGCCGACCCATACGCCGCCCGGCCCCGTGAGCCGTCCGGGCGGAGCGGCGGACCCGGGCCGCGGTGAGGGATACCGACCCGCGTCCGCGTCGCAGTCACCGGCCTGCGTCCGCGCCCCGGCGAGGACTGCGGGCCCGCGTAAGCGTCACGGGTCCAGGCCTGCGTCCGCACCCTGGCGAGGGCTGCCGGGCCCGCGTCACGGACGCAGGCCCACGTCCGCAGCCCAGTGAGGTGTACAGGCCCCACGTCCGCGTCGCAGTCACCGGCCTGCGTCCGCGCCCCGGCCAGGCGCACGGCCCCAACCCCGCGTCACAGATACAGGCCCGCGTCCGCGCCCTCCCGCTGGTCCGGTACCGATGTCGGTGACGCCCCCCGGCGCAGTGCGTACAGCTCGGCCAGTGTCGAGCCCTCGCGTCCGACGCCCTCCTCGGTGCCCAGCCAGCCCACGGCCTCCCGGCGGGTCAGCGGGCCGACCTCGATACGGGCGAGGCAGCGGCCGGGGCGGACGACGGCGGGGTGCAGGCGCTCCAGGTCCTCGTTCGTGGTGACGCCCACCAGCACGTTGCGGCCCTGGCCGAGCAGGCCGTCGGTCAGATTGAGCAGCCGCGAGAGGGCCTGGCCCGCGGTGTGCTTGGCCTCGCCGCGGATCAGTTCGTCGCAGTCCTCCAGCAGGAGCAGTCGCCAGCGGCCCTTGCCGGTGCCGTCCTCCTCGCCGATCGCGATGTCCATCAGATAGCCGACGTCGCTGAACAGGCGCTCCGGGTCCAGGACGCAGTCGACCTGGCACCAGTCGCGCCAGGAACGCGCCAGCGTGCGCAGCGCGGACGTCTTCCCCGTGCCGGGCGGGCCGTGGAGCAGCAGCAGGCGCCCCGCGATGTCCTCCGGTGTCGTCTTCATCAGCTGGTCCATCGCGTCCGCCACCGGCGCGGTGTAGTTCGGCCGCACCTCCTCCCACGTGCCCGCGGAGATCTGGCGGGTGGTGCGGTGCGGGCCCCGCCTCGGGGACACGTACCAGAAGCCCATGGTCACGTTCTCCGGCTGCGGCTCGGGCTCGTCGGCGGCGCCGTCCGTGGCCTGGCCGAGGATCTTCTCGGCCAGCTCGGGGCTGGTGGCGGTGACGGTGACGTCGGCGCCGCGGTTCCAGCGGGACACCAGCAGGGTCCAGCCGTCGCCCTCGGCGAGGGTCGCGCTGCGGTCGTCGTCGCGGGCGGAGCGCAGCACCCGGGACCCCGGCGGGAGCAGGGTCGCCCCGGAGCGGACGCGGTCGATGTTCACCGCGTGCGAGTGGGGCTGCTCGCCCGTAGCGAAGCGGCCGAGGAACAGCGCGTCGACGACGTCCGACGGCGAGTCGCTGTCGTCGACGTTGAGCCGGATCGGCAGAGCGTCGTATGGGTTCGCGGACATGCCGCCATGATCCGTCACGCGGACCCGCCGTGCACCCGGTTTCCGCAGTGCGCCCCGTGTGTCGGCTCTGCCCGCTCCTTCCGGTGTGTCCCCTCCGTCCTGCCAGGCTGTGCGCCGAGGAGTCCTGTCCCCCCGCCGATCCCCGCCGTTGCGTCCGGCGCGCCGGAACCCGGCGTGGGGCCGGGGGTTCACCCGCACCCCTTTCGGTGCCGACGAGGGCGACGGGCGGCCGCTCGCCCTCCCCCCCCGGCGATCCCGATCAGCCGACCGCTCCGGCGGCCGGTCCATGGTGAGCGTGAACTCGGGTGACAGGAGCGGGGGTTCGCCGGACCGAGGAGCACCGAGTGCGCCTTCGGCCGCGGAGCGGTTCAGGCCGCCCGGCCGCGGCGGCCCCCGGCTCGCCGTGGTGGTGCATGCTGACGGTCACTCAGGAGGCCCTGTCCCGCTCCCAGGACACGCCCGCGCTCCCCGCTGTCTTCAAACATGCGTTCTCCCGGACCCCGTCACCCCCGTCACCCGCCCGGCCCAAGGGCGCCGGGCTGCGAGGTGTCCGCGCAGGCGCCCTTGATTGCCCGTCAGATGAACGACCGGTGCCGGTTCCCGCAAGGGCCGAAAAGCATTGGCATGAACACTTCCTGTCAACACGCGTAGCTGCTACCAAAGTTATGGCAGAGATCCTGCTAAACGGAGGTTCCATGAGACGTTCCCGAATTACGGCATACGTGACCTCACTCCTCCTCGCCGTCGGTCTCGCCCTCACCGGGGCAGCGACGGCGCAGGCGTCCCAGACCGCTGCGGCCACCGGGTATGTGGCCCTCGGCGACTCCTACTCCTCCGGCGTCGGCGCGGGCAGTTACATCAGCTCCAGCGGCGACTGCAAGCGCAGCACGAAGGCCTACCCCTACCTCTGGGCGGCCTCCCACTCACCCTCGTCCTTCGACTTCACGGCCTGTTCCGGCGCCCGTACGGGTGATGTTCTGGCCAACCAGCTGAGCCCCCTCAACGCCGGCACGGGGCTCGTCTCGATCAGTATCGGCGGCAACGACGCGGGATTCTCCGACGTCATGACGACCTGTGTGCTCCAGTCCGAGAGCTCCTGCCTGTCGCGGATCGCCACGGCCCGCGCCTACGTCGACTCCACGCTCCCCGGCAAACTCGACAGCGTCTACTCGGCGATCACCTCCAGGGCCCCGTCGGCCCACGTGGTCGTCCTCGGCTACCCCCGCTTCTACCAGCTGAGCGGCAGCTGCATCGCCGGCCTCTCCGAGACGGAGCGGTCCGCGATCAACGGTGCCGCCGACTACCTGGACAGCGCGATCGCCAAGCGTGCCGCCGCCCACGGCTTCACGTTCGGCGATGTCAGGACCACCTTCACCGGCCATGAGATCTGCTCCGGCAGCGCCTGGCTGCACAGCGTCAACTGGCTGAACATCGGCGAGTCGTACCACCCGACCGCGGCCGGCCACTCCGGTGGCTACCTGCCGGTCTTCACCGCCGGGGCCTGACCCCCGGCGTCCGGCCCGGCCGCGCCGCCCGGCGCCGTCCTAGGGAGAAGCGGAAGTGGAGGCCCCGCCCGTCGGGGTCTCCGTTTCGCACGTCACCGAGAACGGCACCCAGCCGGACGTCGTGCGCACGGGGTCGCGGACCTCCACCCTGATCCCGTTCTCGTACGTGCCCCCGGCCTCGTACGTCGTCACCACCACCGACCTCTGCCGGGTCTTCCCGCCGTCCGCGGGGAACGACAGCGTCTTCCAGCCGGGATCGGACACCTCGCCCTTGCGCGTCACCCACCGGTAGTCGACCTCCACCGGCACGACGCCCACCGTGAACGTCGCGGTGAACGTGGGCGCCTGCCCCACGGGCGGCGGGCAGGACCCGGAGTAGTCGGTGTGCGCGCCGGTGACGGTCACCTTCACCGACTGGGTGGGCGGCGTGGTCGTGTGCTCGCTGCTCGGCGTGCCACCGGAGGAGTCGGTCCTGCCCGTGCCGCCCTCACCCTCGCCGTCGCCGCTGCCGCCGTCGTCCTCCCCGCTCTGCCCGCTCGAGCCGCCGGAACCCCCGGCGTCGCTGCTCGCCCCGGCCGAGCCGCCGCCCCCGCCTCCGTCGTCGCGCTGGGTCAGCGCGTACAGCAGACCGGCCAGGGCCAGCGCCAGCGCGGCCAGTCCGGCGATCACGGCGTAGGCGGCCCGGCGGCTTCGGTCGGGCCGCCTCGTACCGGTCGTGGACGCCGTCGGGGTACCGGCCGTATAGGCGGGCACCGGCCGGGGTGGCGTGGTCGGCGTCTCGTGCGGCAGGGTCGCGACGGTCGGCGCGTAGGGCGCCGGTGACGAGCCGGTCCGCGGCGTGCCGCCCGCGCCGACCAGCCGCAGCTCCTGTTCGGCGCGCTCGGCGGGCATACGGTCCGCCGGGTCCTTGCGCAGCAGTTGCTCGATCACGGGGGCCAGCGGACCCGCGCGGCGCGGCGGCGGCAGCTCCTCGTCCACGACGGCTCGCAGGGTGCTCAGCGGAGTGTCGTGGCGGAAGGGCGAGTTGCCCTCCACCGCCGCGTACAGCAGCACCCCGAGGGACCACAGATCGGACTCGGGCCCGGGGGTGCGGCCCAACGCCCGCTCGGGGGCGAGGAATTCGGGCGATCCGATGACCTCGCCCGTCATGGTCAGCGCGGAACTGCCCTCGACCGTGGCGATACCGAAGTCGGTGAGGACGACCCGGCCGTCGTTCGACAGCAGCACGTTCCCCGGTTTCACGTCGCGGTGCAGGACCCCGGCCGCGTGGGCGGCACGCAGCGCGGACAGCACCTCGGCGCCGATGAACGCGGCCCGCCGCGGCGGGATCGGGCCCTCGGCGTCCAGGAGGTCCGAGAGGGCCAGACCCCGGATCAGCTCCATGACGATCCAAGGGCGGCCGTCCTGCGTCGCCACGTCGTAGACCGTCACCACGTTGCGGTTCGCGACCCGCGCCGCGGCCCAGGCCTCCCGCTCCAGGCGGGCGTACATCCGCTCGACGTCGCTCGACGGGATCCCGGCCGGGGCGCGCACCTCCTTGACGGCGACCTCGCGGTGCAGCACCTCGTCGCGGGCCCGCCAGACGGTGCCCATCCCGCCCTCGCCCAGGGGGGACAGCAGTCGGTAGCGACCCGCGATCACCCGTTCACCGCCGGACACCTCGGACACGGGCGTCCCCCCTTCGCATCCGCGCGATCTCCTCCCAAAAGTAGCTCAGCCGAGTGCGGATGCCGCCCCCTTGAACACCAATCCGGCACCGAGGGCCACGACGACGCACGCCGAACCGAAGGGTGCCGCCCTGCGCATCAGGGCCGCCACCGGCCCGCCCGTCCACCGCGGGCGCCGTGCCAGCATCCGGGCCACCCCGCCGCCGAGCCTGACCACGGCGAAGCCCGCGGCGGTCAGCGTGAGGGCGAGCCCGGCGCCGTAGGCCAGGACGAGCAGGAAGCCGAACCAGGCCTGGCCCAGCGCCGCCGCGCCCACGAGCACGACGACGGCAGAAGGACTGGGCACCAGCCCGCCGGCGAAGCCGAGGAGGATCGTGCCGCGCAGGGTGGGGGCCGTGGGGTGGGTGTGGGTGAAGCCGCCGTGGGTGTGCTCGTGGCCGTGAGCGTGCCCGTGCCCGTGTTCAGGGGAGTCGTCGTGCGCGTGGTGGTGCCCGTGGGCGTGGCCCTCCGAGTGCGCGTGATGCGGGGAGTCGTGGGGCCCGTGGTCGTGTGCGGGTACGCGGTTGCGCCAGGCGCGGCGTACGAGGGAGGCGCCCGCGAGGGTCACCAGCACGCCGCTGGTGACGCCGAGCCAGGCGATCACGGACGGCGCCGCGGCCGAGCCCGCGGTGATCAGGAGCCCCAGGGCCACCACGCCCAGGGTGTGGGTGACCGTCACCGACGCCGCGAGCGGCAGCACGTCACGCAGGGTGGCCCGTCCGCGCGCGGCGGCGGTCGCGGCCATCAGCGTCTTGCCGTGCCCGGGCGCCAGCGCGTGCAGCGCGCCGAGGGCGAGCGCGACGACCAGGGCGAGCGCGGCGAAGCCGAGGGTGAGGTCGTGCCGGGCCACCAGCCCGTCCAAGGCTCGCGTCCAGCGGTCGGCCCCGCGCGGCAGCACGGAGGCGGCGGGCGCGTCCCGCTCCTCGCCCCCGGCGAGCGCCGGGCCGCCCGGACGGACCCGCAGGGACGCGGACGCGGTGTCCGCGGGCGAGGACAGCAGCCGCTTCGGGTACTCGGTCAGCCGCCGGGACACGGACCGCGTGGGCACGTCGGACCGGGTGAGCGTCGTGCGGTCGCCGCGCGCGGTGACCTCGCGCCAGCCGGGCCCGGAGTCGACGGCGGCGCGGAAGCGCACCGCGACCGCCCGCCCGGGAAGGGGCGCCGTCAGCCGGCACTCCACGCGCACGGTGTCGAGCCCCGCCTGCCCGGGCCGCACCCGTGCCTCGCTCGCCCCGACGGTGAGCGGGACCGCGCGTCCGCCGACGGTGACGCGGCTGCCCCGGGCCGCCGTAGCGCACCGCTGCCGGGCCCAGGTCGTCCTGCCCAGCCGCTCGATGTCCGGCCCGGCCTGGGTCGCGGGGATCTCAGCCAGGTCCTCGACGTGGTCGATCCGCAGCAGGCCGGGGGCGGTGACGAGACCGTCGTAGCGGTTGACGGTGAAGTTGCCCAGCGGGTGCGCGCTCGCGCTCGCGCCGCCCGCGAGCACCAGCGCGGAGGCGGCGGCCAGGACGGCCGCGCCGGAGGCGAACGCGCGGCGCAGGGCCGTACGGGAGCTCACCGGGCCTCCCCGAGAGCCTTCAGGTCCGCACGGGCCGCGCGGGCGCCCGACGGCGAGAAGCCGGGGTTGAGCTCCAGGGCCCGGGACAGCGCGGACCTGGCCTGTCCGGGGTGGCCGGTCGCACGCTCGATCGTGCCGCGGTGCTGGAGGAAGGCGGCGTTGCGGTAGCCGGTGGCGGTGGCCCGGCGGGCGTACGGAAGCGCCTCCTCGTCACGGCCGTTGACGTGCAGGGCCCAGGCGAGGGCGTCCGCGGTGTGCACGGTGCGGCGGCGGGACCACTCGGCGCGGGCGGCGGTGAGGGCGGCGGCGCGGTCGCCGTGGTCGGCGGCGGCGAGGGCGGTGTCCAGGTCGGCGTTGACGCCGTTGGCGCGGGCCAGCGCGGTCCAGGCGTCGACGAGGGCGTACTGGTCGCGGGCCCGGCGCGCGTCGCCCTTCCCGCCGCGCGCCTCGTACAACTCGCCCAGCAGGGTGAGAGCTTGGGGCAGCGGGGAGCGGGAGACGACGTCCTCCATGCCGCGGATCGCCTTCGCGTTCTCGCCCGTGGCCGCCTGGGTGCGGGCCCGGCCCTCCAGCGCGGGCAGGTACGCCTCGTCGGCGGCCAGCGCCCGGTCGTAGTAGGTCAGCGCCGGGCCGTACTCGCCCTGGTTCCAGGCGAGTTGGCCAAGCGCCGTGGCCACGTACGCCACGTCGCCGCGGGACGTCGCCGTGCCCAGGGCCTGTTCGAGGACCCGGCGGGCGGTCTTCACGTCGCCGCGCAGCTCGTGCACGTACGCGTACCGCGTGAACACCGGTACGCCCGGACGCCGGGAGTCGGCCAGGTCGGCGGCCTCGGACGCCTCGTCGTAGCGGCCGAGTTCGACCAGCGCGTCGATCCGGGAGGACAGCGCGCGCTCGCTGTACGGGTTCTCGGCGAGCGCCCGGTCGGCCCACTTCAGGGCTTCCGGGAACCGGTGCCGGGCGGCGGCGAGGGCGGCGTGGCCCGCGAGCGCCGGGTCGTTGTCGGGGCGCAGCCGCAGGGAGCGGTCCAGCGCGCGCTCGGCCTGCGGGTAGCGGGAGGGGTCGCCCTTCGTGCGGGCCTGCTCCACGTAGGCGAGTCCCAGGGTCGCCCAGGACCCGAAGTCCCTTGGCTGCGACCGGAGATGGGCCTGGAGGGAGCGGATGCCCGCGTCGAGGTCCGCGCTCGCGAGCAGCTGGGGCGAGACCCCGGTGCCGGGTACGGCCGCCACGGGCGCCGTACGGTCGTCGCGGGCGCCCAGGACCACGCCGCCCGCGGTGAGGGCCACGGCCAGGGCGACGACGCAGCCGGTGAGCTGCGCCGCCCGCCACCGCCGTCCCGCCGCGGCCACCCGCCGCACGGCCACCACCCGGCCGTCGGCCACCCCGGCGGCCCCCGAGGGGACGCCCGCCGGCACGGCCCGCACACCGCCGTCGCCGTCGGCAGGGGCCGTGTCGCCGGCCGCGGTACCGGTATCCGCAGCGTGCGAGTCGCCGTCACCGGCGTCGGTGCCGGTGCCGGTACCGGCACCGGCACCGACGCCGGTAGCGGTACAAGCGTCGGTCGCGGTACCAGTCTCGGTACCGGCATCAGCGTCAGTACCGGCACCGGCCTCGGCACCGGCACCTGTACTGGCCTCGGTACCGGTACCAGCGTCAGTACCGGCATCAGCGTTGGTACCGGTATCGGCCTCGGTACCGGCACCGCTACTGGCCTCGGTACCGGTATCAGTCTCGGTACCGACACCGGTACTGGCCTCAGTACCGGCATCAGCCTCGGTACCGGTCTCGGTACCCGTACCCGTACCCGTCGCCTCGCCGGCCCCCGGGGTCGGGCCCGCCGGGGCACCGGTGGTGCCGCCGCTCGCGGGGAGGCCGTCGTCGCCGACGTCCGTCGGCGCGCTCTCGTTCGTACCCGGGGACATGCCCTCTCCTAGGAGTCCGTGGCCGTGACGGTCGTCGTGGGGGATGGGAGGGCGCGGCCCGCGCCGTGGGGGATGGGCTCACGCGGGCCGCGCCGGTCGGTGTGCCGGGTCAGTAGGCCCGGTTGTGCATGCGCCGGCGCCACCACATCAGCCCGGTGCCGATGAGCAGGAAGCCGGCCGCACCGGCCGCCGCCGACCCCGCGATCAGCACGGTGTCGGTGCCGCCGTCCGCGCCCGCCGGGACCAGCCCGCCGCCGAGCTGGTTGCGCACGCTGTTGCCGCTCTTGGCGGTCGCCCCGCGTGAGCCCGACGTCGGCTTGGCCAGGTACGGGAAGGAGTGCCCGAACTTCTTGTCGTTCTTGTCGACCGCGTCGCCCAGATCGTTCTTGGAGCCGACCAGCTCGCCCTCGACGACCTGGAGCGAGGCGTCGATCACGTCGTCGGTGAGCCGGCGCCCGTTCGGGAAGCCCGCGTTGTCGCCGTCGAGCACACCGAGCCGCTTGGGGTGCTCGGCCGGCTTGATCGACGTGTTGAGCCGCAGCTCCTCCGCGGGCCGGACGTGCGGGGGCTGGTTGAGGCCCTCGACGCCCTTCAGGAACACGTCGACCAGGTCGTTCCTCGGCTCGGCCGGCGCCTTGATCTTGTAGATCGCCTCGATGAGCTTGGGCAGTTCGGGGTTGGTGACGTTCTTCAGGAAGTCGGCGTCGTTCCAGGGCGCGGACGCGTTGAACCGGTCCTTGTCCTTCTG
This sequence comes from Streptomyces sp. NPDC005496, assembly GCF_042872045.1. NCBI lineage: Bacteria > Bacillati > Actinomycetota > Actinomycetes > Kitasatosporales > Streptomycetaceae > Streptomyces > Streptomyces sp. NPDC005496. The sequence continues at coordinate 187,773 of NZ_JBIAJQ010000013.1, read as the reverse complement.
CGGGTTGACGACCTCGTTCACCAGCGGCATGCCGAGCCGGGAGACCTGGGTCCAGTGCCCGCGGGCGTCCCTGCGCTGCGTGGTGGACCAGATGCCGACGATCGGCTGCTCGGCCGACTCCTGGATCATCTCCGTCGGCACCTGGAGGGCGATGGAGTTGACGTTGTAGCCCTTGAGCGTGTCCCGGCCCACCTCGGACAGGTCGCCGCCGTAGAGCAGGTCGAAGACGCGCAGGTCCAGGAAGAACGGGTCGTCCGCCTGACCGGCGAACGTGGTGGAACCGCCCGCGAGCTTGTAGACCGCCTGGTCGCGCAGCTTGCCGTAGTCCGGCATGGACGCCTTGCCGACGTTCGACGGCGCCACCGGTATGTCGTCGGCGACCTTGGTGCGGGAGACCAGCTTCTGGTCGTGCAGCCGCAGCAGGTCGATGTCGTACGTCTGCGTGATGTTCAGGTCGGGGTCGTCGAGACTGGTGACCGGACCCGTGTTGTAGAGGAAGGTGTCGCCGTTCTTGCGGTGCGTCTTGAAGGTGTAGCGGTAGACCAGTTCGCCCTGCGCGTCACCGTCGCTGTCGATGTGCAGGTCGTACTGGGCGTCCTCGGCGAAGGTGAAGAAGTTGGGTCCGCCGGCCGGTTCCTCGAAGGGGATCCAGTTCGCCACGATCGTCGTCGTATCGGGCTTGTCCGGGCTCACGAACGCGTACACGTCCGTGTTGTCGTACTGCGGCTGCCCCGAGATCAGGGGGGCCTCCCGGTGGCTGGAGGCGGCGGCCGCCCCCGGTTCCAGCACGCTCACACCGGCGGCTGTGAGCCCCCCGGCTGCCAGCGCGCCACAGACGAGGGTCGCGAAACTCCTGCGTCCCACGCCACTCCTGGAGATAGGTGTCATGCCGTCCGTCCTCAAGTCCAACTTGCCTGACGCACGCCATTCGGAGCGGTCGCCGGGGTGGATTGGTCGAATCCCAAACGTTCTTACGTGGGCTTTCGCCGCACGACTCAGCGGGCCGCCCACGCATCGCGCAGGTTTCGTCGCCCGGGGACCCGCGTTTTCACCGCGGCGATCCGTAACCCATCCGGAGGCGCGCGCGCCGCGAACACATGGGTGAAGTCACGGGCCGTACGCGGCCGGAGAGGGGGAGGGGTGGAGGCGGACGAACTTCTGGTGCTCGTGGCCGGAGGTGATCAGAAGGCTTTCGAGGAGCTGTACGGACTGGTGTCCGGGCCGGTGTTCGGTCTGGTGCGCCGGGTGGTGCGGGACCCGGCCCAGACCGAGGAGGTCGCGCAGGAGGTGCTGCTCGAACTCTGGCGCTCCGCCGCACGGTTCGACCGCCGCCGGGGCAGTGCCCTGTCGTGGATCCTCACGCTCGCGCACCGCCGCGCGGTCGACCGGGTGCGCAGCGCCCGGGCCGCCACCGAGCGCGAGCAGCGCGAGGGACGGCGCGCGCACGCGCCCGCCTTCGACCAGGTCGCCGAGGAGGTCGAGGCCGGACTCGAACGGGAGTGGGTGCGCCGCTGTCTCGACCGGCTCACCGCCCTGCAGCGCCAGTCCGTGACCCTCGCCTACTACGACGGCTACACCTACCGTGAGGTCGCCGAACGGCTCTCCCTGCCGCTCGGCACCGTCAAGACCCGTATGCGCGACGGACTGACCCGGCTGCGCGACTGCCTGGGAGGTGCCGCGTGAGCGTCCCGATACCCGCCGGCGACGCCCCGGCCCGTCCGGGAGGCGTCGCATGAGCCTCCTCGACCGGCTGTTCCGCCGCGACCTGCACTCACTCGCCGCGCCCTACGCGCTGGACGCCCTCGAACCCGACGAACGGCGCCGCTTCGAACGCCATCTGCGGCACTGCGACCGCTGCTCCGCCGAGGTGCGTGCGCTGACCGAGGACGCCGTCCGCCTCGCCTGGTCGACGGCGGCCCCGGCGCCGCCCGCGCTGCGGGACCGGGTCCTCACGGCCGTACGCACGACCCCGCAGGAGCCGCCCGGCGGGCACGCGGACCCCGGCCCGCAGCGCGCGCGTGCGGCCCGCCGCCCCACTCGGGCGCGGACCCCCGGTTTCCGCCCGCTGCTCGCCCCGTTCGCCACCGCCACGGCCGCCGCCGCGCTCGTCGTCGCCTCCCTCTTCGCGGTCCAGGCGACGCGGACCCAGGACGAACTGGACCAGGAACGCGCCCAGGCACGTGAGATCGCGCACGTTCTCGCCGCTCCGGACGCCCGTGCGACGGGTGACCGGGACGGACGGGGACGCGGCATCGGCGTGGTCGCCTCCGCCGCGCAACGGCGCGCGGTCGTCACCGTGAGCGGTCTCGGCACGCCGTCCGGGGGGCGCGTGCATCAACTGTGGCTCATGCGCCCCGGCGTGCAACCACGCTCCCTCGGCCTGCTGCAAGGCGACACGCCCTTGGTGGCGAGCGGTCTGAACACGGCGGCCTCCTCACTCGCTGTGACCGTCGAACCCGACGGGGGCTCACCGCAGCCCACAACCACGCCAGTTGTCCAACTCGCCCTGGAATCTGTCGGATTCGGAGAGTAATCGTCAACGCCCTTACGGGGTAGGTGAATCCTGTGCCCGCGATACACGAGTGCCATGAGGGAGCGATAGGGTTAGCCTGCCCGGGCCGGGTGCCCTCGTATGGGTGGGGAGTGACATGGAACAGATAACAGTGCGCAGCAGGGCTCGAGTCCCTGCGATCACGTGTGGGAGCAGCGCGACCAGCTCGCGCCTCGACCGCCATCTGGCGGTGCTGGGTGGCCCTGCCATCCCGCAGCGCGAGACGCTCGAGGCGACGTCGCTGATGCGTGAACTCACCGCGCGTGACACCGCGCACGACCGCAGTGGTCTGGGTGCACGGGTGAGGCGGGTCTCGCTCTTCGCCCCGCTGCGGCGGCTCAGCCGTTCCCTGTTCGGCGGTCGCTGAGCAGCGCGGGTCAGGCAGTTCCCGACCCGCGCTCAGGCGGTCACACCGTCCCGGCGCAGTGCTGCGATCTCATCGTCCGTCATCCCCACGGCACGCAGCAGCGCCTCGGTGTGCTCCCCGAGCGCGGGTACGGCTCCCATCCGTGCGTCGTCCCCGCCCGGCAGATCGATCGGCGGCAGCAGCGCCCGCAACGGCCCCACCGGTGACTCCACTTCCCGCCACCGGTCCCTGGCCGCCAGCTGCGGATGCTCCGCCAGCTCCCGTACGTCCCTGAGGCGTGCGCACGCGATGCCCGCCTCCTCCAGCCGGGCCACCGCCGCGTCGGCCGTCAGCGCGGCCAGCGCCGTGCCGACCAGCGCGTCGGTCCCCTCCCGGTGCGCGACCCGCGCCGCGTTCGTCGCGTACGCCGGATCGGTCCCCAACTCAGGCTTCCCCAGGACCTGTTCCGCCAGCCTGCGCCACTCCCGGTCGTTCTGCACCGACAGCAGCACCCGCCCCCCGTCCGCCGTCGGATAGGCGTCGTAGGGGGCGATGACGGCGTGCGCCAGACCGCTGCGCGCCGGGGGCGTGCCGCCGTGCATCGCGTGGTGCAGCGGGTGTCCCATCCACTCCGCGAGCGCCTCCAGCATCGACACCTGGACCGGACCGCCGCGTCCCGTCGTGCCGCGCCGCACCAGCGCCGCCAGCACCCCGGAGAAGGCGTACATGGCCGCCGCGATGTCGGCGGCCGGGATCCCCGCCTTCACGGGCTGCTCCGGCGTCCCCGTCACCGACACGAGGCCCGCCTCGCACTGCACGAGCATGTCGTAGGCGCGCTTGTCCGCGTACGGACCCGACGACCCGTACCCCGAGATGTCCACGGCGACCAGCCGCGGGTGCGCCGCGCACAGGGTGGCGGCGTCCAGGCCGAGCCGGGCCGCCGCTCCCTGGGCGAGGTTCTGCACGAAGACGTCCGCGTCCGCGACCAGCCGCCGCACCACGTCGAGACCCCGTGGGTCCTTCAGGTCGAGGGCGATGGACTCCTTGCCCCGGTTGCACCACACGAAGTGCGAGGCGAGACCGGCCGCCGCGGTGTCGTAACCACGGGCGAAGTCCCCGCCGTCGATCCGCTCGACCTTGATCACCCGGGCGCCGAGATCGGCCAGCTGACGGGTCGCGAAGGGGGCCGAGACGGCCTGCTCGACGGCGACGACGGTGATGCCTTCCAGAGGCAGGGGAAGTGGCTGCATGCCGCGGATCATGTCCCGGCCGCGACGCCTTTGTCATGCGCGGTGTGGCCGGAGCCGTACGTGGCCGCCTACCGCGGCTCGCCGCCGCCTTCATCCGGGGAACGCCGGCACACCCGCTAGATCAACGCGAACTGCCCGTCGGGGCCCTCCTCGTGGTGGTCCAGGACCGACGCGGGTCTGCGGGCCGCGTCCGGCACGGGGAGCACGCCCGCCCCGCGCAGCTCGCTCCGGGTGACCGGCGACCGAACGGTCAACTCGGCCAGCTGCGGCCGCAGTTCCGCGAGCAGCGCCAGGACCGTGACGAGCTCCAGCACCTCGGACGTCCAGGCCTGCGGCCAGGCGGTGGGCCGGATCGCCTCCAGGGTGCCCGGCTCGGGCGGTTCGGTCCTGACGGTGAACCACCGCTCCAGCACCCGCACACCGCCCGCCTCGAAGTCCCAGGCCTCGGGCGGGACGGGGGAGATCCGGCCCTCGTCCACGTGCAGGACCTCCTCGTCGCGGTCGTAGCGCAGGTCGAGGGCGGGAGCAGGTGCGCCCGAGCGGACCCGGGCGCGGGGCAGCCCGGGAAGGGGGGCGCGCACGTAGGGACGACGGCCGCCGGGGAGCCGGGGGCGCTCGCCGTCGCGGCGCATCAGCCACAGCATCCGGCGCCCCAGCTCCACGCCCCGCTCCCACACATCGGCGTCACCGGTGAGCGGCACCGCGCAGCCGTCCCGGCCGGGACGGGCCACCGCCACCGACCAGGCGAGGACGTCGAGGGCGCCGGGGGAGTGACCGAGGCGGGAGGCGAGGTGGTCCAGCAGGCCCGGCGCCAGGTTCGGTTCGAGACCGCCGGGGCGGCGGAACAGCGGGCGGACGCGCCCGCCGCGTCCGGCGCCCACCGGCAGCACGGAGGACACCAGCAGCGCCGGACCCGACGGCTCGGGCACGAGCGGCTGCTCGACCGCGAACATCTGCCGTTCGTCGGCCACCCGCCACAGCTCCGGACGCGCCGCGTCGATCAGCCGGTGGTCCGGTATCAGCCACTGCTCGTCGAAGGGACCGCTGAGCACCCGTACGGGCTCGGGGCAGGGCCCCGACTCCCGTGCCAGCCGGCCCGTCCCGCTGGACTGCCCCGGCAGCTGGGCCACCGCCGAGTGCAGGGTGCGCGAGCGGGTGGGCCCGAACAACGCCTCGCGGTCCGGCCCTTGCGCCTTCAGCAGGGCGTTCCACCGGGCCTTCAGGGACGCGGGGTCGGGCGCCGTCGGCCACCCCCGGCCCGGCCGCACGGGTGCGACCGACCACGGCATGAGGTCCGCGAGCAGCGGAGCGTCGTCGTGCGTCACGCACCGCATCGTACGACGTGGGTCCACAGCGCCGTCCGGGCACGGAGGACGGGGCCGGTCAGTGGGCGTCCAGGGTCACGGTGAAGGAGAAGCGGTCGCCCCGGTAGTGGATGCGGGCCACGTCCAAGGCGCGCCCGTCCTCACCGTGGACGACGCCCGTGTAGTGCAGGATCGGGCTCAGCAGCGGCACGCGCAGCAGCCGTGCCGTCTCCGGGTCCGCGAGCCGGGCCTCGACGGTGTCGGTGATCCGGCTGATGCGCACGCCCACCACGTCGCGCAGCACCTTCGTCATCGGCCAGCGGACCAGGTCCTCGGGGTCGATGAGGGCCGCCAGCTCCGGACGGACGTAGTTGCGGGCGTGGTTGGTCGGCTCGTCCGTCTTCTCGTCGCTGCGCAGCCGGTGGTACGCCGTCACCTCGGCCAGATCCGGGAAGTGCTCGGCGAGTTCGGCCGGCACGGCCTCCGTGCCGTGGGCCAGCAGCTCCGTCCGCATCCCCGACTGCTGGGCCACGATCGCGTCCACCGAGCCGAGCAGCCGCACGGGAGCGCCCCGCTGCGCGCTCGGCTCGATGAACGTGCCCCGCCTGCGGTGCCGGGTGATGAGCCCCTCGGTCTCCAGCTCCTTGAGCGCCTGGCGCATGGTCAGCACGCTCACCCCGTAGTGCACCGCGAGCTGCTCCTCGGTGGGCAGCCGGAGCGGGTCCTGCGCGGAGCGCCCCAGTATCGAGGCGCGCAGGGACTGCGACACCTGATACCAGAGCGGCAGTTTGCGGTTCAGGACGATCGAGTCCGGGGCGAAGGAGGTCACGAGGGTATCCGTACCGGTCGCGGGCGTTCAGTGCAACGGGCGGTGACGGTCAGTCCGCCGGGCGGAAGTGACGTTCGAGGCCCTGCCACACGTCGTCGTAGCCGTGTTGCAGGTGTTCCGCGCGGGCCGCCTGTGCCGTCGCGGTCACCGGCCAGCGCGTCTCGAACATGAAGGCGAGACCGTCGTCGATCTTCTGCGGGCGCAGCTCGGCGGCGCCGGCCCGGTCGAAGGTCTCCCGGTCCGGGCCGTGCGCCGACATCATGTTGTGCAGCGAACCGCCGCCCGGCACGAAGCCCTCGGCCTTCGCGTCGTAGGCGCCCTCCACGAGCCCCATGTACTCGCTCATCACGTTCCGGTGGAAGTACGGCGGCCGGAACGTGTCCTCGCCCACCAGCCAGCGGGGCGCGAAGACCACGAAGTCCACGTTGGCCAGGCCCGCCGTGTCGGTCGGCGAGGTCAGCACCGTGAAGATCGAGGGGTCCGGGTGGTCGTAGCTGATGGTGCCGATCACATTGAAACGACGCAGGTCGTAGACGTACGGCACATGGGTGCCGTGCCAGGCGACCACGTCCAGCGGGGAGTGGGTGTACGTCGCCGTCCAGAGGTTGCCGCAGAACTTGTTGACCACCTCCACCGGCCCCTCCACGTCCTCGTACGCGGCGACGGGGGCGAGGAAGTCCCGGGCGTTCGCCAGGCCGTTGGCGCCGATCGGGCCGAGGTCGGGCAGCTGGAAGGGCGCCCCATAGTTCTCGCACACATAACCGCGCGCGGAACCGTCCAGCAGCTCCACACGGAAGCGGACACCACGAGGGATCAGCGCGACATGGCCGGGCTCCACATGCAGCAGCCCGAACTCGGTGCGCAGCAGGAGTCCGCCGTGCTCCGGGACGATCAAAAGCTCGCCGTCGGCGTCGCTGAACACCCGCTCCATCGAGGCGTCGGCGTGGTAGAGGTGCACGGCCATGCCGGTGCGCTGGGCCGCGTCGCCGTTGCCGCCGAGGGTCCACAGGCCGGCGAGGAAGTCGGTGCCCGCGGCGGGCGCCGGCAGGGGGTTCCAGCGCAGCCGGTTGGGATCGGGGACGGTCTCCGTGAAGGGGGCGGAGCGGATCGTGCCGTTGTCCGTGCGGGTGAACGCGGGGTGCGCGGCCGAGGGCCGGATCCGGTACAGCCACGAGCGCCGGTTGTGCGCCCGCGGCTCGGTGAAGGCCGTACCGCTCAGCTGCTCCGCGTAGAGCCCGAGCGGTGCCCGCTGGGGTGAGTTGCGGCCGTGCGGCAGCGCGCCCGGCACCGCCTCCGAGCTGTGCTCGTTGCCGAATCCGGAGAGATACGCCAGCCCCTCGGCGGTCTTCCGTGCTTCCCCACGCTCGAACCCGCCCTCTCGGGCGGTGCCCCCATCGCTCATGATCGCTCCCTCGTTCCCGATTCCTATGGATCACCGTAGGATTCACTGTTTCCCCGCGCAAGAGGCGACGGGCGCCCGGCGCGGGGGACGCACTCCGCAGCCGCGCCCGGTCCGGGCGGGCGCCGGGCGTCCGGAGGGAGTACGTCCTGGGACCTGCGGACGACTCGAGAACCCGACTTCAGGGGGATCCGGCGGACGGAGCGCGTGTTCTAACCTCCCGGCATGTCGTGGACGCGTGGACTGCTCGCCGCGCTCGCGGTCTGCGCGCTGCTCGGCGGATCCGCGAGCTGCGGCACCGACGACGCGCACGGGCGTGAAGGTGAGGTCTCGGCCTCACCCGTGGGCAAGGTGCTGGACGACACCGACGAGAAGGGACGGCACTACCGTGAGATCGGCGAGGGCGGCGCGCCGCGGGTCGGCATCGAGGTGCAGCCGGCCCCCGACGAGGGCTGGGACGTCCGGCTGACCTTACGGAACTTCCGGTTCTCGCCCGGCGACGCGCGCCCGGTCGCGCTGCCCGGACGCGGCAGCGCGGTGCTCCTCCTGGACGGGCGCACCCTCACCCGGCTCCGCGCCTTCACCTACCACCTCTCCGGCGACCTGATCCCCCGGGGCACCCACCACCTCACGGCCCGCCTGTACGCGGACGACCGCACGGTGTGGGCGGTCGACGGCAGGCCCGTGCAGTGCACGGCGGACATCACCGCGTCGGGCGCGCGCTGAGGCCGGCCGGCGAGGCCGGGCCCGCCCGGCCGGAGGGTGCCGAAAGCGGACGGCCGGACCGGTTGCGAGCCCCCGGCGGTGAGTGGCAGGGGCACCGATCCGCGTACAGACGGGCAAGGTTCACCGGACCCCGGCGGAAAGGCATCATGAACACCGTGCCCCAAGCGACCCCGCTGCGCCGTGCGCCCGTCCAGCGGCGCAGTGCCGAACGACTGACCAGGATCCTCGACGCCTGCGCCGAGCTGCTCGACGAGGTCGGCTACGACGGCCTCAGCACCCGGGCGGTGGCCCAGCGCGCGGGCGTCCCGATCGGCTCCGTCTACCGCTTCTTCGGCAACAAGCGGGCCATGGCCGACGCGCTGGCCCAGCGCAACCTCGACCGCTACGTCGAGCGCGTGACGGCGCGTCTCCAGGAGGCGGGCGCGGCCCGTGCCCCAGGCGAGGGCGCGGGCGACTCCGGGGCCCCGGCCGGGGGCGGCTGGCGCGCGGCCATGGACGCCGTGCTCGACGAGTTCCTCGCCATGAAGCGCACCGCGCCGGGGTTCACGCTGGTCGACTTCGGCAACCAGATCCCGGTGGGCTCCGGGTGCGCGGAGCCCAACACCCGCGTCGCCGACCGCCTCACCGACCTGCTCTCGGCGTTCCTCGTACGCGAACCCGACGAGGACCTGCGCCGGGCGTTCCTGGTCGCCGTGGAGACCGCCGACACACTCGTCCACCTCGCCTTCCGCCTCGACCCGGCCGGCGACGAGCGGATCGTCGAGGAGATCCGGGCCCTCCTGCGCGCCTACCTGTCCCGCGTACTGGACTGACACCGGCCGCCCTGTGCGTCGGTGAACCTCCCGGCGGGGCGCCCCGGTCCGTTCCTCCGCGGTCGCGGTCGCGGTCGCGTGCGCCCGGGTCGGCCCCGTCGCCGTCCCGCGGATTTCCGACCTGACCCCCGACAGCCCCTCCCGGAGATGCATACCGGTCGGTATGCTCGGCGCAGCCCGTGCGTCACCGCTGCCGCCGCAACCCGGGAGGACCCCGTGTCCCGCACCACCGGAACCACCTCAGACTCGCGCACCGCCCTGCGGATCTGCCCGCTCTGCGAGGCGACCTGCGGGCTGACGCTCACCATCGAGGGCACCCGGGTGACCGGCGCGCGCGGTGACCGCGAGGACGTCTTCAGTCAGGGGTTCATCTGCCCGAAGGGCGCCTCGTTCGGCGCGGTCGACGCGGACCCCGACCGGCTGCGTACGCCGCTGGTGCGCCGGGACGGCGAGCTGCGGGAGGCCACCTGGGAGGAGGCCTTCGACGCCGTGGCCGCCGGACTGCGCCCCGTGGTCGAACGGCACGGCCCGCACGCCGTCGGCGTCGTCCTCGGCAACCCGAACGTGCACACCATGGCCGGGGCCCTCTACCCGCCCGTCCTGCTCTCCGCGCTGGGCACCCACAGCCTCTTCACCGCGTCCACCGTCGACCAGATGCCCAAGCACGTGTCGAGCGGCCTCCTGTACGGCGACGCCCTGGCCATCCCCGTACCGGACCTGGACCGCACCGACCATCTGCTGCTCATCGGCGCCAATCCCCTGGAGTCCAACGGGAGTCTGTGCACCGCCCCCGACTTCCCCGGCAAGCTCAAGGCGCTGCGGGCGCGCGGCGGCACCCTCACCGTCATCGACCCCCGGCGCACGCGCACCGCCCGGCTCGCCGACCGGCACGTGGCGATCCGGCCCGGAACCGACGCCCTGCTGCTCGCCGCCGTGGCCCACGTCCTCTTCGAGGAGAAGCTCGTCGACCTGGGCGACCTGGCCGACCGGGTCGAGGGAACCGACGAACTCGGCTCCGCCCTCCGGGACTTCACGCCCGAAGCGGCGAGCGAGGCCTGCGACGTACCGGCCGACACCATCAGGGCGCTCGCCCGGGAACTCGCCGCCGCGCCCACCGCCGCCGTCTACGGCCGCATCGGCAGCTGCACCGTCCCGCACGGCACCCTCGCGAGCTGGCTCGTCGACGTCCTGAACATCCTCACCGGCAACCTCGACCGGCCCGGCGGGGCCCTCTTCCCCCAGGCGGCCACCGACCGCGCGCCCCGGCCCGCCGGACCCGGCCGCGGGTTCGCCCTCGGACGCTGGCACAGCCGGGTGAGCCGTCACCCCGAGGCCAAGGGCGAGCTGCCGCTGTCCGCCCTGGCCGAGGAGATCGACACCGCCACGGACGAGGGCACCCCGGTCCGCGCCGTCATCGCCGTCGCCACCAACCCCGTACTCTCCGCCCCGGACGGCGACCGCCTCGACAAGGCCCTCGGCACGCTCGACTTCATGGTCAGCGTCGACCCGTACCTGAACGAGACCTCGCGCCACGCGCACGTCGTCCTGCCGCCGCCCCCGCCCTCGCAGAGCGCGCACCACGACTTCGCCTTCAACGCGTTCGCCGTGCACAACCAGGTGCGCTACACCCGCGCGGCCGTCCCGCTGGAGCCGGGCCGCATGGCCGAGACCGAGATCCTCGCCCGGCTCGTCCTCGCCGCGACCGGCATGCACGGCGCCGACCCGTCCGCCGTCGACACGATGGTCGTCGACGGCACCCTCGCCAAGGCCGTCGACGACCCGAACTCGCCCGTGCACGGCCGCGATCCGGGCGAACTCGCCGCCGTGCTGACGGGGCTGACCGGTCCCGAGCGGAGGCTGGACATGATGCTGCGCCTCGGCCCGTACGGCGACGGCTTCGGCGCCCGGCCCGACGGCCTGAACCTGGAGAAGCTGCTCGCCCACCCGCACGGCATCGACCTCGGCCCGCTGCGCCCGCGCCTGCCGCAGGTGCTGAAGACCCGCAGCGGCCGCGTCGAACTGCTGCCGGGCCCCATCGCCGGCGACCTGCCGAGGTTGCGGGACGCGCTGCGCGAGCGCCCGGACGGACTGGTGCTCGTCGGCCGCCGTCATCTGCGGTCCAACAACAGCTGGATGCACAACGTCCCCGCGCTCACCGGCGGTTCCAACCGCTGCTCGCTGCACGTCCACCCCGAGGACGCGGCACGTCTGGGGATCGCGGACGGAGCGCCCGTACGCGTCAAGGGCGCCGGGGGAGAGGTCACCGCCCCCGCGGAGATCACCGACGGGGTCCGGCGCGGTGTGGTCAGCCTGCCGCACGGCTGGGGACACGACCGGCCGGGCACCCGCCTCGGCCACGCCGCGCTGGACCCGGGCGTCAACGTCAACCAGCTGATCGACGGCAGCCTGCTCGACCCGCTGTCGGGGACCGCCGTCCTCAACGGCATCGCGGTCGAGCTGACGCCCGTGACCTGAGCAAAGCTGTGACCTGGAGTTTTGCGCTTATTGCTCGCGCGTCAACATCTTGTTAACGCTCGCGGAACCGACCTAACGTCGCTCGCACCGCCGCCTCTGGCGGGAGTTCAAGGGCGAACGTTAGGTGTCCATCCATGCTGACCATCCTCGGCTTCGCCATGATCGCGACCTTCCTGGTCCTGATCATGCTGAAGAAGATGTCGCCGATCGCGGCGCTCGTGCTGATCCCGGCACTCTTCTGTGTCTTCGTCGGAAAGGGCGCCAAGCTCGGTGACTACGTCATCGACGGCGTCACGAGCCTCGCCCCCACGGCGGCGATGCTGATGTTCGCGATCGTCTACTTCGGGGTGATGATCGACGTCGGGCTCTTCGACCCGATCGTGCGGGGTATCCTGCGCTTCTGCAAGGCCGATCCGCTGCGGATCGTGGTCGGGACGGCCGTGCTCGCCGCGATCGTCTCGCTCGACGGCGACGGCTCGACCACCTTCATGATCACGGTCTCGGCGATGTACCCGCTGTACAAGCGCCTGAAGATGAGCCTGGTCGTGATGACGGGTGTCGCCGCGATGGCCAACGGCGTGATGAACACCCTGCCCTGGGGCGGCCCGACCGCCCGCGCCGCCACCGCCCTGAAGGTCGACGCCGCCGACATCTTCGTGCCGATGATCCCGGCCCTCGCCGTCGGACTGCTCGGCGTCTTCGTCCTCGCCTACGTCCTCGGCCGCCGGGAGCGCACCCGGCTCGGTGTGCTCAGCCTGGACGAGGTGCTCGTCGAGGAGAAGGAGCCGAACTCGCAGACCGTGCTGGTCGGTTCGGGCGGCCCCGCCGACGCGACCCGCCCGGCCGGGACGAGCGGCGGCGCCGGGACGGGCACGGACGCCGACGGGCCCGCGCGTCCCGAGAACCCGAACTCCGTGACCGACGACGAGGACGACAAGGGACTCCAGGTCCTCGACCCGACCCGGACCACCCTGCGCCCCCGTCTCTACTGGTTCAACGCGCTGCTCACGGTCGTCCTGCTCACCGCCATGATCATGGAGTGGCTGCCGATACCGGTGCTGTTCCTGCTCGGCGCCGCGCTCGCCCTGACCGTCAACTTCCCCAGGATGCCGGAGCAGAAGGCCCGTCTCGGCGCCCACGCCGAGAACGTCCTGAACGTCGCCGGCATGGTCTTCGCCGCCGCCGTCTTCACCGGCGTCCTCCAGGGCACCGGCATGGTCGACCACATGGCCGAGTGGCTCGTCGGCAACATCCCCGACGGCATGGGTCCGCACATGGCCTTCGTCACCGGTCTCCTGAGCATCCCGCTCACGTACTTCATGTCCAACGACGGCTTCTACTTCGGCATCCTCCCCGTCCTCGCCGAGGCGGGCCAGGCCCACGGCGTCTCGTCCCTGGAGATCGCCCGCGCCTCGATCGTCGGCCAGCCGCTGCACATGTCGAGCCCGCTCGTGCCCGCCGTGTACGTCCTCGTGGGCATGGCCAAGGTCGAGTTCGGCGACCACACCCGCTTCGTGGTCAAGTGGGCGGCGCTCACCTCGCTGGTGGTGCTCGCGGCCGGAATCCTCTTCGGCATCATCTGATGCCCGGCGCCTCCGGTCAGGTGCGGCCCGGCAGGAGTTGGCTGCTGCGCCTCGTCATCGCCTTCGGGTTCGCGCAGGGGGCGGTGTCGATGGCGCGGCCCGCCGTCTCCTACCGGGCGCTCGCCCTGGGCGCCGACGAGCGGGCCGTCGGTGTCATCGCGGGCGTGTACGCGCTGCTCCCGCTCTTCGCCGCGGTGCCGCTCGGCCGCCGCACCGACCACGGCCGCTGCGCGCCCCTGCTGCCCCTCGGGGTGGTCCTGATCGCCGGCGGCTGCGCCCTGAGCGGTACGGCGAACTCGGCGACGGCGATGGCGGCTTGGAGCGGCGTGATGGGACTGGGCCATCTCTGCTTCGTCATCGGCGCCCAGTCGATCGTCGCCCGCCAGTCCGCGCCGCACGAACAGGACCGCAACTTCGGCCACTTCACCATCGGCGCGTCCCTGGGCCAGCTGGTCGGGCCGATCGCCGCGGGCGCCCTGATCGGCGGCCACGACAGGGCCGGCAGCAGCGCGCTGGCCCTGCTGGCCGCCGGGGCCATCGCGGCCGTCTCCTGCGCCTCGCTCTGGCGCATCGAGCACCGTACGACGCCCAAGTCCCGTACCGGACAGGGGGATCGCGTCCCGGTCCGGCGCATCCTGGGCGCCCGGGGCGTGCCCGCCGGCATCTTCATCAGCCTCGCCGTGCTGTCGGCGACGGACATCCTCACCGCGTACCTGCCGGTCGTCGGCGAGCACCGGGGCATCGCGCCGTCGGTGATCGGTCTGCTGCTGAGCCTGCGCGCAGCGGCGACCATCGCCTGCCGCCTGGTCATGACGCCGATGCTGCGCCTGCTCGGCAGGACCGCGCTGCTCACCGCGACCTGCCTGCTCGCCGGTGTGCTGTGCGCGGGCATCGCCCTGCCGGTGCCGGTGTGGACCCTCGCCGTGATGCTCGCGGTGCTCGGCTTCTGCCTCGGCGTCGGGCAGCCCCTGTCGATGACGACCGTCGTCCAGGCCGCCCCCGACGGAGCCCGCTCCACCGCCCTCGCCCTGCGGCTGACCGGCAACCGGCTCGGCCAGGTCGCCGCGCCCGCCGCCGCGGGCCTGGTCGCCGGCCTCGCGGGGGTCGCCGCGCCGTTCGTGATGCTCGGCGCGCTGCTGCTGCTGTCGTCGGGGATCGCGCTACGGGCGCCGGGCAGGCCCGCGCCGCCTCCGGACCCGGACGGCGCGCCACGGCGGGTCCGGGCGCGATTGGGCCGGGCGAGGGATATCTGACGCGCCGTCCGGCGCTGCTCACGTGTCCGGTGGTGCGGATGTGAAAGAGAGTCAGGTGAAAGAGCGATTTGTATGAAAATCGTCTCGTCTGACTCGGAGGAATCGCATGCCCACCACGACCGTTCCACGCCGTGCCGCCGTCGTCGCGGCGCTGACCCTTGCCGGCACCGCCCTGGCCGGGACGCAGATCGCCATCGCCGCCCCCGCCCCGGCCGTCCCCGGTGCCGCCGGTGACGTCAAGATCCACAAGGTGGGCACGCCCTTCAGCGACCCGCGCGACGAGCCGAAGGTGTGTGAGTTCTACCTCGACGCCACGAACTTCGACGTGGCCCCGAGCCTCACCTACACCATCCAGTCGCAGCCCCCGTCGGCGAGCGGCGCCACCCTGAACGGCACCGTCGCGCTCGCCTCGGGCGGCGGTCACAGCGACCCGCTGGCGCTGCCGGACGGTCAGTACAAGGTCACGGTGACGGGCGGCACCGGCGCACCCAAGGAGAAGGTGTTCCGCGTGGACTGCGACAAGGACGCGTCCGCGGCACCGTCCAAGGCCCCGCACGGCGGTGTCCACGCGGGCGGCGGCGGTCTCGCCGAGTCCAGCGCGATCTCGCCGTTCGCCGGTGCCGCGGCCGTCGGGTTGGTCGTCGCCGGTGGAGTCGTGTACTTCCGCCTGCTGCGCCGTCGCCCCGATGGTGCGGCGTAGGCGCCGCAGGCCCTGGTACCGGACGCGCGCGTACCGTCTCGCCAGGACGACGGTGCTCACCGTCGTCCTGGCGACGGTCGGCATCCAGTGCGCTCAGGACGACGAGCCCACGGAACCGGCCACCGTCGGCGCGGCGGGGCACGGAGGCGCCGAGGCGTCCTCCCGCCCCGCCCCGGCCGTCCCGGACGCGCGCGGCGCGGCCCGGCCTCGTCCCGAGCAGCCCCGGCAGACCCGGCGGCCCCCCGCACCCAAGCCCACCCCCACCCGGACGCCCGCACCCAAGCCCACCCCGAAACGCACCGTCGCCCCCCGGCCGGCGCCCGCACCGCGGCCGCTGCCCCGGTCCCGGCCGACCACGCTCGACATCAGGTACCTGCGGCTGCACGCGCCGGTCATGGACCTGCATCTCGACCGCCGGGGGCAGCTCGGCACCCCGCCGGTCGACAACCCGAAACTCGTCGGCTGGTACGCGGGCGGACCCTCGCCCGGCGAACCCGGCACCTCCGTCGTCGTCGGCCACCGCGACACCAGGACCGGCGCCGCCGTCTTCGCCGGACTCGCCGCGCTCCGGCCGGGCAAGGTCGTCGAGGTCCGCCGCGCCGACGGGCGGACGGCCGTCTACACGGTCGACGAGGTGCGGACGTACGAGAAGTCGCGCTTTCCCGACCGCAAGGTCTACGGGCCGAGCAGGCGTCCGGAGCTGCGCCTGATCACCTGCGGCGGCACGTACAGCGCGAAGACCGGCTACGCGAGCAACGTCGTGGTCTTCGCCCACCTCACCGCGACGCGCTGACCGCTCCCGGGAGACCTCGGAACCGCCGCCCGCGCCCCGGCCGGGGACGGGCCGGCGGCCGGTGTGCCGACGGCGGGGCAGGGCGCTCAGGGGCCGGCGAACCGGAGCGTCCGGTTTCTCGTACGCCGGACGGTCCGTCAGATCCGGCGCACGTCTTCCCCTGGGCGTGTGCGGTCCGTTAACTTCCGTGACTCATACGTCCCGTACGACCCGCACGGGACGTTCCACCGCGGAGCACCAGCGCCCTGTGAGCCCCCGGGGGCACCAGTCATGACACGCGCCATCTCCCTGCACCAGGTCAGCAAGTCGTACACCCGCGGCGTCCGCGTGGTGGAACGGCTGTCGCTCGACATCCGGCCCGGCGAGTTCCTCGTCCTGCTCGGCCCGTCCGGCTGCGGCAAGTCGACGGTCCTGAGGATGATCGCCGGGCTCGAGGAGGTCACCGAGGGCGAGATCCGGCTGGACGGCGAGTACGCCAACGAACTGCCGCCCTCCGGACGGGACATGGCGATGGTCTTCCAGAACTTCGCCCTCTATCCGAGCATGACCAGCCGCGACAACATCGGCTTCCCGCTGCGCATCGAGAGCCCCGGCGCCGACCCCCGTCCGCGCGTCGACGCCACCGCCCGCATGCTCGGCATCGAGGACCTGCTCGACCGCTTCCCGAGCCAGCTCTCCGGCGGCGAACGCCAGCGGGTCGCCATGGGCCGCGCGATCGCCCGGCACCCCTCCGCCTTCCTGATGGACGAGCCGCTGTCCAACCTCGACGCCAAACTCCGCAACCACCTGCGCGCCGAGATCGCCAAGCTCACCCGGGACCTGGGCGTCACCACCGTCTACGTCACCCACGACCAGGCCGAGGCGATGTCGCTCGGCGACCGGGTCGCCGTCCTGCGCGGCGGTGTCCTCCAGCAGCTGAGCACACCGCGCGACGTCTACGCGCTGCCCGCCAACGTCTTCGTGGCCGCCTTCATCGGCACCCCCCGGATCAATCTGCTGCGCGGCTTCGTGCGGGCCCCGCTCGACGGCGCCATGTCGATCAGCCTCGGCCGGCAGTACCTGCGGCTGCCCGAACCCCTCTCCCTGGATCACCAGTTGCTGCGCGTGCAGCAGGGGCGCGAGGTCATCGTCGGGCTGCGCTCCGAGGCCGTACGGATCGCCAAGCCCGCGGCGGCACGCCCCGGCGAGGTGGCGATCACCGGGCTTGTCGAGCACGTCGAGTTCCAGGGCCACGAGGTCCTCGTCCACTTCAACACCGGCTCCCGGCCCGCCGTCGTACCCGAACTGGAGGCGCCACGTCCGCTGCGGCCGGTGCGGCGCCGCCGCCGGGACGGCACCGTCCTGAACCGGCTGCGGGAGCGGGCCGGTTCGCTGCGCGCCGGGCCCGTCGTGGTCCTGGAACACCCCCGGGACGCGGATCCCGTGACCGCCGAGCCCGTGCCGCCGGACGGACGGCTGCCCGGCGACCTCGTCGTCCGCACCACCCCGGACATCGAGCTCCGGCACGGCATGCAGGTGCCGCTCCTGGTGGACCTCGCGCACCTGTTCGTCTTCGACCAGCACGGCGAGCGCATCTGCCCCGCCCCGGCGCGGCTGCCCGACCTGGAGGAGTGAGTCCGCCGGGGGATGCCCCGCCCGTACACGGGAGCCGTGTCCGGTCCCGGCACGTCCACACATGGGAACCCCATCGGGGTCCCGCGATCCCCGCGCCGAGCGGATCCGCCGGCGCCCGCCCCGTGCGAGGAGTGCGCGCGGGGCGCCGTCGTGTGCCGGGGTGGACGGGTACGGGTCGACTTCCGGGCTCTCGCGGCCGAGGATGCCTGTGGGGTCCGAGGTGTCCCGGAGCCTGATCCCTCTGGCGCCCGAAAACTATCATCGCTAGTTTAGGGTGCGGACGACGCGGCCCCTCCCGGGAGGAACACGATGAAGGCACATGACGACATGTACATCGACGGTGCCTGGCGCCCCGCCGCCGGATCGGACACGATCGAGGTCGTGAACCCCGCCGACGAACAGGTCGTCGGCCGGGTCCCGGCGGGCACCGTCGAGGACGTCGACGCCGCCGTACGGGCCGCGCGTGCCGCCTTCCCGGACTGGGCGGCGACGCCACCGGCCGAGCGGGCGGCCCGCCTCGCGGCCCTGCGCGACGTGCTCGTGGCCCGCAAGGACGAGATCGCCGAGACCGTGACGGCCGAGCTGGGCTCGCCCCTGGCGTTCTCGCAGGCGGTGCACGCCTCCGTGCCGATCCTCGTCGCCGGCTCGTACGCCGAGCTGGCCGCCACGTACGCCTTCGAGGAGAAGGTCGGGAACTCGACCGTCTACCAGGAGCCGGTCGGCGTCGTCGGCGCCATCACCCCCTGGAACTACCCGCTGCACCAGATCGTCGCCAAGGTCGCCCCGGCGCTCGCCGCGGGCTGCACCGTGGTGCTGAAGCCCGCCGAGGACACCCCGCTCACCGCCCAGCTCTTCGCCGAGGCCGTCCACGAGGCGGGCGTACCGGCCGGCGTCTTCAACCTCGTCACCGGACTGGGTCCCGTGGCGGGCCAGGCCCTCGCCGAGCACCCGGGGGTGGACCTCGTGTCCTTCACCGGCTCCACGGCCGTCGGCCGGCGCATCGGCGCCATCGCGGGCGCGGCGGTGAAGCGGGTCGCCCTGGAACTCGGCGGCAAGTCCGCCAACGTCATCCTGCCGAGCGCCGACCTCGCCAAGGCCGTCAACGTCGGCGTCGCCAACGTGATGTCCAACTCCGGCCAGACGTGCAGCGCCTGGACCCGCATGCTCGTGCACACCTCCCAGTACGAGGAGGCCGTCGAGCTGGCCGCGGCCGCCGCCGCGAAGTACGGCGACCGCATCGGCCCCGTCGTCAACGCCAAGCAGCAGGAGCGCGTGCGCGGTTACATCGAGAAGGGCGTCGCTGAGGGCGCGCGGCTCGTCGCGGGCGGCCCCGAATCCCCGCGTGAGCAGGGTTACTTCGTCCAGCCCACCGTCTTCGCCGACGTCACCCCCGACATGACCGTCGCGCAGGAGGAGATCTTCGGGCCGGTGCTCACCGTCCTGCGGTACGAGGACGAGGCGGACGCCCTGCGGATCGCCAACGGCACGGTGTACGGCCTCGCGGGCGCGGTCTGGGCCGGCGAGGAGTCGGAGGCCGTCGCCTTCGCCCGCCGCCTCGACACCGGCCAGGTCGACATCAACGGCGGACGCTTCAACCCCCTCGCGCCCTTCGGCGGTTACAAGCAGTCCGGAGTGGGCCGCGAACTGGGCGCGCACGGGCTGTCCGAGTACCTCCAGACCAAGTCCCTGCAGTTCTAGCCGAGATCCGGGAGCCTTCCTCATCATGGTCCGCGCCGCTGTACTGCCCGCCGTGGGTGCTCCGCTGGAGATCACCGAGATCGAGCTGCCCGACCCCGGACCCGGCCAGGTCCGCGTGCGGCTCGCCGCCGCCGGGGTGTGCCACTCCGACCTCTCCCTGTCCGACGGCACGATGCGGGTGCCGGTCCCGGCCGTCCTCGGCCACGAGGGCGCCGGCACCGTCGTCTCCGTCGGCGAGGGCGTCACCCACATCGCCCCCGGTGACGGCGTCGTCCTCAACTGGGCGCCCTCCTGCGGGACATGCCACGCCTGCTCGCTCGGCGAGGTCTGGCTGTGCGCCGACGCGCTGTCCGGCGCGGCGAACGTGTACGCGCACCGCGCGGACGGCACGGACCTGCACCCCGGGCTGAACGTCGCCGCGTTCGCGGAGGAGACCGTCGTGTCCGCCGCCTGCGTCCTGCCGCTGCCCGAGGGGGTGCCGCTCACCGACGCGGCCCTGCTCGGCTGCGCCGTGCTCACCGGCTACGGCGCCGTCCACCACTCCGCGAAGGTCCGGCAGGGCGAGACGGTGGCCGTCTTCGGCGTGGGCGGCGTCGGCCTGTCCACGCTGCAGGCCGCCCGCCTCGCGGGTGCCTCGAAGATCATCGCGGTGGACGTGTCCCCCGAGAAGGAGGCACTGGCCCGCCAGGCCGGGGCCACCGACTACGTCGTCGCCTCCGACACCACCGCCCGCGAGATCCGCGGCCTCACCGGCAAGCAGGGCGTCGACGTGGCCGTGGAGTGCGTGGGCCGCGCCGTCACCATCCGCACCGCCTGGGACTCCACCCGCCGCGGCGGGCGCACCACGGTCGTCGGCATCGGCGGCAAGGACCAGCAGGTCACCTTCAACGCCCTGGAGATCTTCCACTGGGGCAGGACGTTGTCCGGGTGCGTGTACGGCAACTCGGACCCGGCGAGGGACGTGCCGGTGCTGGCCGAGCACGTCCGCGCGGGGCGCCTCGACCTCGGGATGCTCGTCACCGAGCGGATCGCCCTCGACGGCATCCCGGCCGCCTTCGACAACATGATCGCCGGCAAGGGCGGCCGAGCGCTGGTGATCTTCTAGGGGAGACGGAACCCCGGCCGGAACCGGGCCCGCCCCGGTGACGGCCGCCCCGGTCCGGGCCAGGCCCGGTCTCCG
Source organism: Streptomyces sp. NPDC005496 (assembly GCF_042872045.1). Lineage (NCBI taxonomy): Bacteria > Bacillati > Actinomycetota > Actinomycetes > Kitasatosporales > Streptomycetaceae > Streptomyces > Streptomyces sp. NPDC005496. The sequence goes on along the minus strand of NZ_JBIAJQ010000013.1, from coordinate 167,260 downwards.
TGGGCTCCGTCCCAGAGCACTCAGGACCGCTCGTCCCCGGCCTCCGTCGCCCCGGCCGGCCGCGCCGTCGCGGCAGGCTCGGGGGACGGCGCCGTACCGGCCGCCGCCGTCGCCCGTGAACGCGGCCGGGACCGGGAGACCGCCACGCCCGCCAGGCACAGCAGCCCGCCGCCGAGGGTGAACAGGCCCGGCACCTCGTCGAGGAACAGCCAGGACATCAGCACGACCAGGGCGGGCACGGCGTAGGTCGTCGCGCCCATCCTGCTCGCCGTCGTACGGGCCAGCGCGTAGGCCCAGGTCGTGAACGCCAGCGCGGTCGGGAAGACGCCCAGGTACAGCATGTTGAGGGTGGCCGAGGCGGGCGCGTCGGCGGCGTCCCGGACCAGCTGCCCGGCGAACGGCAGACACACGACCGCACCGACCAGGCATCCGAAGGTCGTCACCTGGAGGGGACTGCCGCTGCCCAGCGCCGGCTTCTGGGCGACCACGCCGGCCGCGTACGCACCCGCGGCCAGCAGGCACAGCACGACGCCCAGCACGGACGAACCGCCGCCGCCCGACATGGACAGCCCGACCGTCACGGCACCCGCGAAGGACACGGCCATGCCGGCGAGCAGCCGCGGCGGCATGGCGTCACCGAGCAGCCGCGAGCCGAGCAGGGCGATCAGGATCGGCCCGATGTTCACCACGAGGGCTGCCGTGCCCGCGTCCACCTGCTGCTCGCCCCAGTTGAGCGCCACCATGTAGAAGCCGAACCACAGCAGCCCGGATATCGCGATCCCGCGCCAGGCCGCCCGCGGCGGCAGCCCCTCCCCGCGGACGAGGCACAGCACCCCCAGCGTGAGGGCACCGGCCAGCAGTCGCCCGAGGGCCAGCCCTCCCGGCGCGTACGCGGCACCCGCGCTGCGGATGGAGACGAAGGCCGAGGCCCAGAGCACGACGGTGACCGCGGCCGCACCGGCGGCGAGCAGCTCCGCGCGGCGACCGGGGGCGGACGGGGGAGTGTTCATCATGCTCCTGAGGCTAGAGACGACGACGAGGAAGGGCTCGCGGATTACGGCCCTCGTGGTCACGAGGGGGGCGGGCGGCGGAGGGTTCTCGGGCGGTTGCGGCAGGGGAGGAGGAGAGGCGGGCGTCCGAGGGAGGGAGGGAGGGAGGGAGGCGGGCGTCCGGGGGCCGGCGGCGCCGCAGGGCGCATTCGTCAGCGCAGTGCCGTCGGGGCGATGCCCAGCAGCTGCGACAGCATCCGCTCGCCCAGGTCCGTGACCTTCACCGCCCGTTCCGAACCGATGCGCACGCACCAGCCCGCGTCCAGGGCGTGGCGGCACAGCGCGGCGCCCGCGACGCCCGCGAGGTGGGGGCGCCGCTCGGTCCAGTCGAGGCAGGCCCGCGCCAGCGGCCGGCGCCCGGTGCGGGCGAGGCCGATGCCCGCCGCCGCGAACCAGTCCAGTCCCGCGTCCGTGAGCGCGAACCCGGTGTCCTGGCGCAGCAGCCGGCGCTCCGTCAGCGCGTCCGTGACGGCGATGCCGAGCCGTCCGGCGAGGTGGTCGTAGCAGGTGCGGCCCCGTGCCATCGCGGCCCCGGCGCCGGCCTTGGCGAGGGTGCGCGGCGGCTCGGCGGTGCCGGGGGCCACCTGGGCGGCGAGGTCCTCGACGAGTTGCGCCACGCGCGCGTCGGCGAGCCGCACGTAGCGGTGCCGCCCCTGGCGTTCCTCGGTGAGCAGGCCGCCCGCGACGAGCTTGCCGAGGTGCTCGCTCACCGTGGAGGCGGCGACCCCGGCGTGCCGGGCCAGCTCGCCCGCGGTCCACGCCCGTCCGTCGAGCAGCGCCAGCAGGCAGGCGGCCCGGGACTCGTCGGCGATCAGCGCGGCGAGCCGGGCCAGTCCCGGTGCCTGGGCGTCCCGGGACGCGCGTCGGCCTGTCGTCGTCATGCGCTCCAGGATGCTGCAAGGACGGTTCGGCGGGCACCGAACCGTGCCCTACGCGCCCCTGCCCACCTGCTCGTACTGCTGCGACAGTCCGTCCAGCAGCGCGCTGAGTCCCGTCTCGAAGGCCCTCTCGTCGATCTTCTCCTGCTGCTCGGCGAGGAGGTGGGCCTGCCCGAGGTGCGGATAGTCGGCGGGGTCGTAGGCGGCCTCGTCGTCCACGAAGCCGCCGGCGAACGAGCCGAGCGCGGAACCCATGATGAAGTACCGCATCAGCGCGCCGATCGAGGTGGCCTGGGCGGGCGGCCAGCCCGCGTCGACCATGGCGCCGAAGACGGCGTCCGCGAGGCGCAGCCCGGCGGGTCGGCGGCCGGGCCCGCGGGCCAGGACCGGGACGATGTTGGGGTGGTCGCGCAGGGCGGCGCGGTAGGAGAAGGCCCAGTCGTGCAGGGCGGTCCGCCAGTCCCGCCCGTCCTCGAACATCGACAGGTCGACCTGGGCGCTCACCGAGTCCGCGACCGCCTCCAGGATCTGGTCCTTGGTGCGGAAGTGGTTGTAGAGCGAGGGACCGCTCACCCCGAGCTCGGCGGCGAGGCGGCGGGTCGAGACGGCCGCGAGGCCCTCCGCGTCGACGAGCGCCCGCGCCGTCTCGACGATGCGGTCGGTGCTCAGCAAGGGCTTGCGCGGTCGGGCCATGGCGCACATAGTAGGGCTGCGGACGGAAACTAGCAGTGCTAATTTAAATGTCCGGTATTCAAGCTCGGACTCCGAGTACGGCCTTCCATGTGGGGTGACGCGTCATGAACCTGGAGCTCAGTGAGGAGCAGACCGCGGTCCGGCGGCTCGCCAAGGACTTCGTGGACCGCGAGATCGCCCCGAACGTCGTCGCCTGGGACCGCGCCGAGGACGTCGACCGGTCCCTCGTGAAGAAGCTCGGCGAGGTCGGCTTCCTCGGGCTCACCGTCGACGAGGAGTACGGCGGCTCCGGCGGCGACCACCTCGCGTACTGCCTGGTGACGGAGGAGCTGGGCCGGGGCGACTCCTCGGTGCGCGGCATCGTCTCGGTCTCCCTCGGTCTGGTCGCCAAGACCATCGCGCACTGGGGGAGCGAGGAGCAGAAGCGGCAGTGGCTGCCGGGCCTCACCTCCGGCGACCTCGTCGGCTGCTTCGGCCTCACCGAGCCGGGCACCGGCTCCGACGCGGGCAACCTGACGACGAGGGCCGTACGCGACGGCGACGACTACGTGATCAACGGCTCCAAGATGTTCATCACGAACGGCACCTGGGCCGACGTGGTGCTGCTCTTCGCCCGTTCCACCGACGCCCCCGGCCACAAGGGCGTCTCCGCCTTCCTCGTCCCCGCCGACACCCCCGGCCTGACCCGGCGCGCCATCCACGGCAAGCTCGGCCTGCGCGGCCAGGCCACCGCGGAGCTGGTCCTGGAGGACGTACGCGTCCCCGCCACCGCCATGCTCGCGCCGGAGGGCGAGGGCTTCTCGGTCGCCATGTCCGCGCTCGCCAAGGGCCGCATGTCGGTCGCCGCGGGCTGCGTCGGCATCGCCCAGGCCGCTCTCGACGTGGCGGTCAAGTACGCCACCGAGCGCGAGCAGTTCGGGAAGCCGATCGCCCGGCACCAGCTCGTCCAGGAGCTGATCAGCGACATCGCCGTGGACGTGGACGCCGCGCGCCTGCTGACCTGGCGGGTCGCCGACCTCGTCGACCGGGGGCAGCCCTTCGCGCCCGAGGCGTCCAAGGCCAAGCTCTTCGCCTCGGAGGCGGCGGTGCGGGCCGCCAACAACGCCCTCCAGGTCTTCGGCGGCTACGGCTACATCGACGAGTACCCGGCGGGCAAACTGCTGCGCGACGCCCGCGTGATGACCCTCTACGAGGGCACCAGCCAGATCCAGAAGCTGCTCATCGGCCGCGCGCTCACCGGCGTCTCCGCCTTCTGAGTACGCCCTCGCGGATCCCGTGAGTATCTCGGCGGATGTGGCCCGGGCCGCATCCGCCGAAGCTGTTCCCATGAGTGAGACACCGGTCAAGCAGCAGTCCACCGCGGCCTTCTACGGCCAGGCCGTGGCCTCTTTCGCGGTCGCCATCGCGGCGACCGCCCTCGGGATCTACCGGCTGGACGCCAACGCCTGGGTGCGCGGCTTCCTCGGGATCGCCGTCCTGTACCTCGTGACCTCGTCCTTCACCCTGGCCAAGGTGATCCGCGACCGCCAGGAGGCCGGGCAGATCGTCAGCCGCGTCGACCAGGCCCGGCTGGAGAAGCTCCTCGCCGACCACGACCCCTTCGAGCAGCGCTGACCACTTTCACGCACCGCTGAGCGGGCACTCTAAGCGCCCGCTCAGCTTCGGGGGTATGGTGTTCGTCCTGCCACTGGAAGGGGCGCGAGCGATGAGTACGGCGGAGGAGACGGCCGGCGGCGAGATGCAGCCGTGGGGCGAGGTCACCCCGGACGCGGCCCGGCGGCTGCTCGTGGCCGCCGTGGAGGCCTTCGCCGAGCGCGGCTACCACGCGACGACCACCCGGGACATCGCCGGCCGCGCGGGCATGAGTCCCGCCGCGCTCTACATCCACTACAAGACCAAGGAAGAGCTGCTCCACCGGATCAGCCGGATCGGGCACGAGAAGGCGCTCGCCATCCTGCGGGCCGCCGCCGACGGCGAGGGCGGCGCGGCCGAGCGCCTGGAGGTGGCCGTCTCCTCCTTCGTCCGCTGGCACGCCGCCCAGCACACCACCGCGCGGGTCGTGCAGTACGAGCTCGACGCCCTCGGTCCCGACGCCCGCGCCGAGATCGTCGCCCTGCGCCGTCAGGTCGACGCCCAGGTCCGCGGGATCATCCAGGACGGGGTGGCGGCGGGCACCTTCGACGTGCCGGACGTGCCCGGCACGTCGCTGGCGGTGCTGTCCCTCTGCATCGACGTGGCCCGCTGGTTCAATGTGAACGGCCCGAGGACGCCCGACGAGGTCGGCGCGCTCTACGCCGACCTCGTGCTGCGGATGGTCGGCGCGAAGAAGTGACCGGCGCCCGCTGGGCGCCCGGCCCGCTCCCGAGTCGGAAGTAGGGCCGGTCCGCTCCGGAGTCGTTCTGCTTCCGGGCCGGTCCGCTCCCGGGTCGGAATCAGGGCCGGTCCCCTCCTGGGCTGGGAACAGGGTCGGCCCGCTCCTGGGTCGTTCTGCAATTCCCGGCGGTCCGCTCCCGGGTCGGAATCAGGGCCTGTCCGTTCCCGGGCCGAAGGTGGGGCCGGTCCGCTTCCGGTCGGGAGTGGTCCCGGCCCGCCCCGGGTCAGAAGTAGTAGCGGGAGACCGACTCCGCGACGCACACCGGCTTGTCGCCGTCCTCGCGCTCGACGGTCACCACGGCCGTGACCTGGACGCCGCCGCCCGCCTCGGTGACCTCCTTGAGGACCGCGGTGGCGCGCAGCCGCGACCCGACCGGCACCGGCGCGGGGAAACGCACCTTGTTCGCGCCGTAGTTGACGCCCATCCTCATGCCCTCGACGCGCATCACCTGGGGTACCAGGGCGGGCAGCAGGGACAGCGTCAGATAGCCGTGCGCGATGGTGGTGCCGAAGGGGCCCGCGGCCGCCTTCTCGGGGTCCACGTGGATCCACTGGTGGTCGCCCGTGGCGTCCGCGAACAGATCGATCCGCTTCTGGTCGATCTCCAGCCAGTCGCTGTGTCCCAACTGCTCGCCCACGGCCGCCTTCAGCTCGTCGGCGGATGTGAAGATCCTCGGCTCTGCCATGTCCCTGGCCTCCCGCGCGTCAATGTCTAAGCGACTGCTTAGCATGGTCGGGCTCGGGCCTCATGTCAACGGACCGGCCGGGTGAGCGGGTCGGTAGGGTTCGAGGGGTGCCCCAGATTTCCGAGAAGATCCACGAACTCACGGTCGGCCAGCTGTCGGCCCGTAGCGGCGCCGCCGTCTCGGCCCTGCACTTCTACGAGTCCAAGGGCCTGATCAGCAGTCGCCGCACCTCGGGCAACCAACGCCGGTACCACCGCGACGCCCTGCGCCGCGTCGCCTTCGTGCGGGCCGCCCAGCGCGTCGGCATCCCGCTCGCCACGATCCGCGAGGCGCTGGCCGAGCTGCCCGAGGAGCGTACGCCGACGCGGGAGGACTGGGCCCGGCTCTCCGAGGCCTGGCGGTCGGAACTGGACGACCGCATCACGCAGCTGAGCCGGCTCCGCGACCATCTGACGGACTGCATCGGGTGCGGCTGCCTGTCGCTGGAGAACTGCGTGCTCTCCAACCCCGACGACGTCTTCGGCGAACGCCGGGCCGGCTCCCGCCTCATGGTGGAACGCCCCCGCACACCGGAGCCCCGAAAGCCGCGGGCTGAGGACCCGGACGCCTGCTGCTGAGCGCTCCCCGGGGCCGACCTCTTGGCCGGGTGCCTCCCTCCGAGAGGGGCTTACCGGTGCCGGGGGCCCCGGGCGGAGCGTCCCTGGCCGCCTGCGCGCCCAAGAGGCTGCTGCTGGGGTGTGCCTGGTGGGGGCGCGGGGGCGGCGCCCCGGTACCCGGGTGATGAAGGGAGGCGCCCTGGCACCGGCCGTGCCCCCGGGCCGAGCGTCCCGGCGCACCTGTGTGACGCGGCGCGGAGGGCGGATGGCGGCGTAGCGCCGACCTCGCGTCTCCCCGGCACCCGCGTGTCCGAAGGCGGACGTTGGGCAGCGCCCCGCGCACCTGCGCAGCGGCGAATGCGGAGCCGGGTAGCGCCAGGCTCACGCCTCCCACCCGCGTGTCCGAGAGCGGACGCCGAGCGGCGCCCCTGCGCACCTGCGTGGCGCCGAAGGCGGTTGCCGGGTAGCCCGAGCCCGTCACGCCCGCGTGCCTGAGAGCGAGCCCCTGGGCAGCGCCCCGGCGCACCAATCCGCGCAAAAGGCGGATGCGGGCGCCCCTTCACGCCCGCGCTTCACGCGAATGCGGGAGTGGGGTGGCCCCCGGGCACCCTCACTGGCTGCCCTCGCACGTACGCCCCCTGGCCCGCGTCCGCCGAGGCCCGCCTGTGAGCCGCCCCCCGGGCACATTCCGAAGGTCCCCACGAGCCGGGCCCCCCGTCCGGCAGCGGGCTCCGGGACAGCGGCCCCCAGGTCAGTGGCCCACGAACACAGGGCGCACCCGGGCCCAGCCCGGTGGTCACTCGTATTCCGTGCCGCCCTTGCGGGTCAGGTACGCCGGGCTGACCGCCTTCGCTATGGCACGGCCGCCCGTCACGGGGCTGTAGCGCTCGGTGGCCGGGCGGATCACGACGCCCTCGCGCAGGTGCAGGGCGCGGCCGGACACGGTCTCCCGGCCCGAGGCGTACTCCAGGACGCGCTCGATGTCGTACGGCCCCGCGTACAGCCGCGGTACCAGCGGCAGTTCGCCCTCCAGCAGCGCCCCCGCGTCCAGCCAGCGGACCTGGCCGTCGATCTCCGCGCAGACGTCGAAGGCGGCGTAACCCAGCGACTCGCGGCGGCCGTCGGCGCCGTACGTCAGGTCCTGCACGCCCGCGCCGTACACCTCCCCGAAGATCCCGACGCGGGCCGCACCCAGCCGCCCGGCGAGCCGCGCCGCCGCCTCGGCGACCCCGTGGCCGCGGACCGCGCGCCAGTACAGGTTGCGCGGATCCTCGGTCAGCGCCAGCGACTTGGCGCCGAAGCCCTTGGAGGACACCTGGACCCGCCCGTCGGCGGCGGTGTACGTCAGCAGGCACGCCGAGCCGTGCAGCTTCTCGGTCAGGACGACCGGCTCGCCCGGCGCGAAGATGTCCGGGTGGCGCTGGATGTTCTCGATGTCGACCCAGGGCAGCAGGCCGGGCGCCGACTCGACGTCACCGCTCATCGTGGGCGGGATCGGCGGCACCCACTTCACGATGCCGAGCAGCCCGGCGAAGTCGGTGCCCTCCGCGGCGGCCCGCGCCAGGTCGACGCCGTCGAGCGCCTTCGGGCGGCACACGATGCCCTGGGACAGCTCGCCGCGCAGCCGGACCGCCTTGACCCGGTCCGCGCCGCTGCCCGCCAGCCGCCCCGTCAGCCCCAGCTCGTCGATCAGCCCGGCCGGGAGCACGGACTGCTCCGGGATGTAGACGGCGGTCTCACCGGTGCGGAAGGCGCCCTTGGCGACGACGGCCCGGTACAGGCCCACCTGGGCCAGTTCGAGCGCGTCCGCGTTCGGGTGCTCGTGGACGGTCAGGACCTCGGCGGTGACGCGCAGCGTCGACATCGTGGGCTCCCCGGTCTCTCAGCCGTGTCTCATCGCCCCCAACTGTCCTTGCGCATAAAGGGTGGAGCGAGCCATTTCGCGGCTGCTAGCGTCGTCGGTCCGTCCCCCCGCACGCCGTGCCCGGCGCCGTCCGCCGGTCCTGCCCGTGGAGCCGCAGTGCCCACGCCACCAACTGGGCGTTCGACACGGCCCGTTGTCCGTCCGGCAGGGTGAGCGTGTCCTCCAGGCCGATCCGCGTCGCGAGACCCAGCCGCCCGGCGAGGCGCAGGACCGGCCAGGCGCCGCCCTCCTCGCCGTGCAGCAGCACGGGCCGGCCGTGGGCGTCGCCCAGGTCGCGGAGCAGGGACCGGGCCGTCTCCGGAGCCGTCGCGGGGGAGGGGTCGGTCACCTCGGCCAGGACGCGCAGCACCCGCCCGGCCAGGGGCGACGCGGCGAACCGCGCGGCCCCCTCCGTGCCGGACCAGATGCCCGCCTCCACACCCACGCCCCGGTCGAGCAGCGCGGCGGCGACCTCCTCTGCGCCCGGCTCGTGCCAGTTGACCGAGGCGTGGTCCGGCAGCACCGTCCACGCGCGGATCCGGGCCACCCGGGCCGCCGGATCCGGCTCGGACCACGCCCCGGTGGTCACGCCGACCGGGACGCCGACCCGGGAACGTATCGCTTCGAGCACGGCCGCGACCGCCTTCGCCGACAATGTGTCCTGACCACACGGGGATTTGGGGTGAACATGGACGTCCGACGCCCCGGCCGCGACGGCCCCGGCGGCGGAGTCGGCCAGTGCCCCCGGTGACATGGGCACGACCGCGCCGTCGGCCGCCCCGCGGGTCCCGTTCACACAAACCTGCACCATGCCCCCGATGGTGCCGGACGCCACCGACAACCGCCGGTCCCCGCGCGGAATCCGGCGCCGCGAGGAGGAACACGGATGAGTGTCGTCATCAGCTCGCTGAAATGGGACGCCGCGCGCTCGGGGACCCAGCGGATCACGTACGACCAGGACGGCTACCACCTCGTCCGCTTCCCGTACGAGACGACCGAGGAGTCCTACGACCCGTGGAAGATGCACGACCCGGCGAACGGCGGCCCCGCCGAGTCCGTGTACCCCGACGCGCGCTCCGGGCTGATCTGGCCGAGCCACGACGGCTGGGGCATGCTCTCGGCGATGGTCTTCTGGGAGGCGGACACCCGCGCGCTGGAGTACCGGGCACGCTTCGTCCGCGACCCGCTGAACGCCGCCACGGGGTACGACTCGACCGCCACGAACGACACGATGCTCACCCGGGGCGGGCAGTTCCGCACCTACCTGTGGCAGATGTTCGTCACGCCCGGGACGCCGGTCGGCCTGAAGATCTCGGCGCGCGGAGCGGGCGACGCGAGAATCGCCACCCGGATCACGCTCGCCGAGTTCAAGCTCGCCATCCACACGGACGTGCTGACGCCGTAGGCATCAGCACGGGGGTGCGTCCCCGAGCGCCGCACCCCCGCCGCCTCAGGCCGACATGAGCAGCAGCCGTCCGCGCCTGGTCTCCGCCAGGGCCTCGGGAGTCAGGACCGGCCGCGGCACGACGATGCCGCAGTGCGTGCACACCGGACCGGAGGACGGTTCGTGGGCCAGGTCGTACCTCCAGACGAGGCTCTCCCCGGTGCACACCGGGCAGACCGTGCCCGGTTCGCGCTCCAGGGCGGCGATCAGGCGCCGCAGCACCTCGGCGAGCGGCTCATGAGGGTGGACACCCGGGTCGTCGCACCACGCGACGCCGAAACCGCCCCAGGTCAGCCGGTGCCAGTCGTCCACGGTGCCCGGCCGGCGCAGCCCGTCGTGCTTCTCCTTCTTGCGGCGCTGCGCGAACGCGACCTCGTAGGCGAGCCAGACCTTGCGGGCCTCTTCGAGTTCGTCCAGCGCGGCCACGAGCCGCGCCGGGTCGGGGGACCGGTCCTCGGGGCCGAAACCGGCCCTGGAGCACAGATGGTCCCAGGTCGCCCGGTGCCCGTACGGGGCGAACCTCTCCAGGCACTTGCGCAGTGAGTAGCGCCGCAGTGCCAGATCGCACCGCGGATCGCGCACCTGTCTCGCCAGACTCCGGAAACCGGCCATCGCCCTGCACCTCCGTCACATCTGCACCTGTACTTCGGTCACTTCGGCGTCGTCGTCCTGCGGACGTCGCCGAGTAGACGTATCGACAAGCGATTCGGCTCCATCCGATTTCCGATGACTGCCATAAGCCGTCCACCGATCCCTTCACGGCCCGTCTCCCGCCGCTGTCAGTCGCCTGCCGAAGTCCGGTGCGGACAAGGTCACTTGGCCGGACACCGCCCGCGCGACGCACCTCCCGGAAAAGTGACGCATGTTCACCTTCCACCGCGGGGATACCGGCGGTAACCTCCGGCACACCCCCGTCGGGAGGAGCTGCCATGCCACGGCGTACCCCACGCACCATCCTCGACAGACTGAGAACTCCTCGCAGATTCCCCAAGTTCCTCAAGAGCGCATCCGTATGCGTCCTCATTGCCGGTCTTTTGTCCCCCATTACCCAAGCGGCCGCCGCGCCGGCGGCCGTCACCGCAGCCGAGGACCACTGCGGAGGCCGGTGTTCGGACATCCTTCCGCCCGGTGAGAACGGCAACGCCACCCTCGCGGAGATCCTGCTCAACCAGGCGTTCGGCACCCAGCCGAGCCACGCCGAGGACCAGCTCGCGCCCTACGGCAAACTGCCCTCGGGGTACTCCGCGCTCACCGACGCGAAGATCAACGACTTCTTCAACAACGCGTCGTTCGGCGTCCCCTCGGACCAGGTCGCCTCGACCACGAGGCCCGCCGGCCGCAGCGACGTGACGATCGTCCGGGACAAGAGGACTGGCGTACCGCACATCACGGGCACCACCCGCTACGGCACCGAGTTCGGCGCCGGGTACGCCGCCGCCCAGGACCGGCTGTGGCTGATGGACGTCTTCCGGCACGTCGGACGCGGCCAGCTGACCTCCTTCGCGGGCGGCGCCCCGTCCAACCAGGGCCTGGAACAAGAGTTCTGGCGCAACGCCCCGTACACCGAGGCCGACCTCCAGGCCCAGATCGACGACGCCACCGCGGGCAACGGCGCCCGCGGACAGCAGGCCCTAGCCGACGCCAAGGCCTACCTCGAGGGCGTCAACGCCTACATCGACGCCTCCGACAAGGGCCGCTACTTCCCCGGCGAGTACGTCCTCACCGGCCACAAGGACTCGATCACCAACGCCGGCACCATCGAGCACTTCAAGCTCACCGACCTGGTCGCGCTGGCCTCCGTCATCGGCGCGCTCTTCGGCTCGGGAGGCGGCGGCGAGGTCGGCAACGCCCTCTCCCTGCTCGCCGCCCAGTCCCGCTACGGCGTGGCCGAGGGCACCGAGGTCTGGGAGTCCTTCCGCGAGCGCAACGACCCGGAGGCCGTGCTCACCGTCCACGACGGACAGAGCTTCCCCTACGCCACCAAACCCGACGACCCGAAGGGCCGGGCCCTGCCCGACGCCGGCTCGGTGACCCGGGAACCCCTCGTCTACGACCGCACCGGCGGCGCCACCGCCTCAGCCGCCACCGCCGCCACGGCCAGGACCACCGCCACCGCGCTCTCCGCGGCCCGGCGCGGCATGTCCAACGCCCTCGTGGTGAGCGGCGAGCACACCGCGAGCGGCCATCCGGTCGCCGTCTTCGGCCCCCAGACCGGCTACTTCGCCCCCCAGCTGCTCATGCTCCAGGAGATCCAGGGGCCCGGCCTGAGCGCCCGCGGCGCTTCCTTCGCGGGCCTGAGCATGTACGTCGAGCTGGGGCGCGGCCAGGACTACGCCTGGAGCGCCACGACCTCGGGCCAGGACATCATCGACACGTACGCGGTCGAGCTGTGCCAGGACGACTACCACTACCTGTACCACGGCACCTGCACCGCCATGGAGAAGGTCGAGCGGACCAACGCCTGGAAGCCGACCGTCGCCGACTCGACCCGGGCCGGCTCGTACCGCATGCAGGTCTACCGCACCAAGTACGGGCCGGTGGAGTACCGCGCGACGGTGGACGGCAAGAAGGTCGCCTACACCACGCTGCGTTCCTCGTACCTGCACGAGGCCGACTCGATCATCGGCTTCCAGATGCTCAACGACCCGGACTTCGTGAAGGACGCCGGCAGCTTCCAGAGCGCGGTCCAGCACATCAACTACACCTTCAACTGGTTCTACGCCGACTCCGGGCACACCGCCTACTACAACAGCGGCGACAACCCGGTGCGCGCCGCCGGAGTCGACCCCGACTACCCCGTGCGGGCCGAGGCGGCGTACGAGTGGCGGAACTGGAACCCGGGCCCCAACACCGCCGACTACACCCCGGCGTCCGCCCACCCCAACTCCGTCGACCAGGACTACTACGTCTCCTGGAACAACAAACAGGCCAAGGACTACTCCACGGCGTCCTGGGGCGACGGCTCCGTGCACCGGGGCAACCTCCTGGAGGACCGGGTGAAGAAGCTGGTGTCCGCCGGCGGGGTCACCCGGTCCGCGCTGGTGAAGGCGATGGCCGACGCGGCCCTGGCCGACCTGCGGGCCGAGGACGTGCTGCCCGACCTGCTGAAGGTGGTCGAGAGCTCGCCGGTGACGGACGCCACGGCCTCCGCCGCCGCCGGGAAGCTGTCCGCCTGGGCGGCCGCGGGCGCGCGGCGCACCGAGACCTCGGCCGGCTCGAAGACGTACGCGAACGCCGAGGCGATCCGCATCATGGACGCCTGGTGGCCGCTTCTCGTCAAGGCCGAGTTCGAACCGGGGCTCGGCAGCGACCTGTACACCGCCTTCACCGGCAACCTGCCCGTCGACGAGTCACCGTCCGCGGCGCACGGGCCGACCGGGGCCCACGCCGGCAGCTCCTTCCAGTACGGCTGGTGGAGCTACGTCCACAAGGACATCCGCGCGGTGCTCGGCGAGCCCGTGCGCGGCGCACTGCCGAAGAAGTACTGCGGCGGCGGCAGCCTCGGCGCCTGCCGGGACATCCTCATCAGCACGCTGAAGGAGGCGGCGGGAAGGACGGCGTCCCAGGTCTACCCCGGGGACGACCAGTGCTCGGCGGGCGACCAGTGGTGCGCCGACTCGATCGTCCACCGCACGCTCGGCGGCATCAAGCACGGTCCCGTCACCTGGCAGAACCGGCCGACGTACCAGCAGGTGGTGGAGTTCACGTCGCACCGGTGACCCGGTGACGCGGGTGCCGGCGGCGGGTCACGGGACCCGGCCCGCCGCCGGCACCAGCCGGGCCAGTTCCCGGTGGCGGATGTCGTTGTGGGCGCCGGCCGGCGGCCCGCCGCGCCGCACCACCGTGGAGGCGTCCACGTTGACGTACCCCGAGGCCTGCAGCCCGGTGCGGAGCGCGTCGGCGAGGGCGAGCGCCGGGGCGCCCTCGACCGCCCGCACCCCGTCGTGGCCGAGGGAACGGCGCGAAGAAGCGGCTGCAGAGCCGGGTCGCGCCGGAGCGGTCGCTGTTCCAGCCGTGCGAGAAGACGACCACGTCGCGGACCCCGCGCCGCACCACCTCCGCCGTGAGCCGGTCCCCGGCCGCGCCGTCGGGATCACCCTGAGCGTCGAACCGCAGTCCCAGTACGGAGTCACGCTCATGTCCCGGTCCGTCATGACGAGCCCCTTCGTCCCCCGTGGACGATGCGATGCGCGCATCGTCCTGCGGGCCGCGGGAGTTGGCCGTACGCCACGTACGGGCCCGGTGCCCCCGGCCGGTGGACCCCGGCCGGGGCGGTGCCCTACCCGGCTCTCCGGCACGGCGGTGTCGCGCCGGTCCCGTCGGCTACCGGTAGAGGAGGTACTCCGCGCGTACCCGCCGGAACGCCGCCAGTTCGTCCTGCCAGGCGGCGACGACCTCGTCGGCGGTCGCGCCCGCGTCGATCATCGTGCGCACCTGAGTGGAACCCGTCAGCTTGTCGATCCAGTTGTCCGGGCGCCAGGCGAAGCCGCTCCAGACCTTCTTCGCGGTCACCAGGAGGGCGACACCGGTGCGTACGGGGTCGAAGGCGGCCCGGTCGTGCACGTGGACCTGTACCCCGCCGATGGTCTTCCCCTGGAACTTGGAGAAGGTCGGCGCGAAGTACGCCTCCCTGAAGTGCACGCCGGGCAGGCCGAGTTGCTCGACGGCGGCGGCCCACCGGCCGTCCACGCCCTCCGCCCCGAGCAGTTCGAACGGCCGGGTGGTGCCCCGCCCCTCGGACAGGTTCGTCCCCTCGAAGAGGCAGGTGCCGGGGTAGACCAGCGCGGTGTCGGGAGTGGGCATGTTCGGGCTCGGCGGCACCCAGGGCAGCCCCGAGGCGTCGTAGAACTCCGACCGCTTCCACCCCGTCATGGGCACGGTCTCCAGCGGCACCGGCGCCGCCAGGAACTCGCCGTTGAACAGCCGCGCCAGCTCGGCCACCGTCATCCCGTGCGCCTGCGCGATGGGCTGCCGTCCCACGAAGGTCGCGAACTCCTTGTGCAGGACGGGTCCTTGGGCCGCGCGTCCGGTCAGCGGGTTCGGCCGGTCGAGCACCACGAAGCGCTTGCCCGCGAGCTGCGCGGCCTCCATGCAGTCGTAGAGCGTCCAGATGTACGTGTAGAAACGCGCGCCCACGTCCTGGATGTCGAAGACGACGGTGTCGACACCGGAGGCGGTGAAGACGTCGGCCAGCGCCCGGCCGCTCTTCAAGTACGTGTCGTAGACGGGCAGTCCGGTCGCCGGATCGTCGTAGCGGCCCTCGGAGCCGCCCGCCTGGGCGGTGCCGCGGAAGCCGTGTTCGGGGCCGAAGACGGCGGTCAGGTCCACACGGCCGTCGGCGTGCATCACGTCCACGATGTGCCGCACGTCCCGGGTGATGCCCGTCGGGTTGGTGACGACACCGACCCGCCGGCCGTCGAGCGGCGCGTAACCGTCCGCGGCCAGGCGCTCGAAGCCGGTGCGGAGCCGTCGGCCCCCGGTGGCGGCGCCGGCCGGCGCGGCGGACGCCGCGACCGTGGCCGTGGTGGCGGCGAGCAGACCTCGTCTGGACAGCTTCATGCGGTGACCTCCGTGATCGACGGAACTGTCATGGTCACGCACGCTAGCGGTCACCGGGGCGCCACGGAACGAAGCGGACCGGCCTCGTCGGGGCCACCCCTTCCGTCACTACATACCGACTGGTTAGTCTGACGCGAGCAGGAGCCGATTCGCGTCGCGTCGAAGGAGACCGATGGTGGAAGCCGTGCAGGATGCGGGAGTGGTCGTCACCGGAGCGGGGGGCGGCATCGGAGCCGCGCTGGCCCGCCGCTTCGCCGCCGAGGGCGCCCGGGTCGTGGTCAACGACCTCGACGCCGGCAAGGCGAAGGCCGTGGCCGACGAGATCGGCGGGACCGCCGTCCCGGGCGACGCGTCCACGATCGTCGCCGAGGCGCGGGACGCCCTCGGCGGCACCATCGACGTCTACTGCGCCAACGCGGGCGTCGGCTCCGGCGGCTCCGAGGCGGCCGACGAGAAGGTCTGGGCGCTCGCCTGGGACGTCAACGTGATGGCCCACGTCCGCGCGGCCCAGGAGCTGATCCCGGGCTGGCTGGAGCGCGGCGGCGGCCGTTTCGTCTCCACCGTCTCCGCCGCCGGACTGCTCACCATGGTGGGCGCCGCGCCGTACAGCGTCACCAAGCACGGGGCGTACGCCTTCGCCGAGTGGCTCTCGCTGACCTACCGCCACCGCGGCGTGAAGGTCCACGCGATCTGTCCCCAGGGCGTGCGCACCGACATGCTCGCGGCCACCGGCAGCGCGGGCGACCTGGTGCTCAAGCCGACCGCCATCGAGCCGGAGGACGTCGCCTCCGCCCTCTTCGCGGGGATGAAGGAGGACCGCTTCCTGATCCTCCCGCACCCCGAGGTCGCCGAGTACTACCAGGCGCGGGCCGCCACTCCCGACCGCTGGCTGGCCGGCATGAACCACATCCAGCAGAGGTGGGAGGCCGCCGAGTGACCGCCTCCCGCTACGCGGCCAGGCCCTGGCTGTCCCAGCTCAACGACGCCCAGCGCGCCCCGGTCCACCCCCTCGACTCCCTCGTGCACGCCCTGCGCGAGGTCGTGGCGAGCACCCCGGACCGGACCGCCCTCGCCTACTTCGACGGGCGCCTCGGCTACCGCGAGGTCGACGAGCTGAGCGACTCCGTCGCCGGGCACCTCGCCGCCCGCGGCATCGGGCGCGGCGACCGGGTGGCGATCCTGCTGCAGAACTCCCCGCACTTCGTGCTCGCGCTGCTCGGCGCGTGGAAGGCGGGCGCGATCGTCGTGCCGGTCAACCCGATGTACAAGTCCGGCGAAGTCCGCCACGTGCTCCAGGACGCCGAGGTGAGCGCGCTCGTCTGCGCCGACCGGGCCTGGGAGTCCTACCTGCGCGAGACCGCGGCCGACTCCCCCGTGCGCGTCGTGCTCACCGCCTGCGAGCTGGACCTGCAGACCCGCGACGACGCGCGCGTGCTGAACTTCGAGCGCCTGCCCGTCGCCCCGGACGCCGACGACCTCCTGGCCGTGGCCCGCGCGGGCCACCGGGCGCCCGGGGATCGCGACGCGGCCCCGTCCGACATCGCGCTGATCAGCTACACCTCGGGCACCAGCGGCGCGCCCAAGGGCGCCACCAACACCCACGGCAACCTGATGCACAACGCCGAGCGCCAGCGCACCGGGCTCGACCTGCCCGGGACGCCCGTGTACTTCGCGATGGCGCCCCTGTTCCACATCACCGGCATGGTGGCGCAGCTCGCCGGCTGCCTGAACAGCGCGGGGACGCTCGTCCTCGCGTACCGCTTCGAGGCGGGCGTGGTCCTCGACGCGTTCCTGGAGCACCGCCCCGTCTACACGGTGGGACCCTCGACCGCGTTCATGGCGCTGGCCGCGCACCCCGCCGTCACCCGCGACCACTTCTCCTCGTTCCGGATGATCTCCTCGGGCGGGGCCCCGCTGCCGCCCGCCCTGGTGGAGAAGTTCCGCGCCGGCTTCGGGCCCTACATCCACAACGGCTACGGGCTCACCGAGTGCAGCGCGCCCTGCGCCTCCGTGCCGCCCGGCAAGGAGGCCCCGGTCGACCCGGTGTCCGGGACCCTCGCCGTGGGCGTGCCCGGCCCCGACACGGTCGTACGCATCGTGGACGACCTCGGCCGGGAGGTGCCGTTCGGCGAGCAGGGCGAGATCCTCGTCCGCGGCCCCCAGGTCGTCCCCGGCTACTGGCGCCGCCCCGAGGCCACCGCCGAGACCTTCCCCGACGGCGAGCTGCGCACCGGCGACATCGGCTTCATGGACATCGACGGCTGGCTCTACGTGGTCGACCGCAAGAAGGACATGATCAACGCGTCCGGCTTCAAGGTGTGGCCGCGCGAGGTGGAGGACGTCCTCTACACGCACCCCGCGGTGCGCGAGGCGGCCGTCGTCGGCATCCCCGACGGCTACCGCGGGGAGACCGTCAAGGCCTACATCAGCCTGCGCCCCGGCAGCGAGGCGGACCCCGACGGGCTCGCCGCGTACTGCAAGGAGAGGCTGGCCGCGTACAAATATCCGCGCCAGGTGGAGATCCTGCCGGAGCTGCCGAAGACGGCGAGTGGGAAGATCCTCCGGCGGGAACTGCGTTCCCGCAGGGACGACGCGCCACAAGCGCGCAACGCGTGACGACGGTACAGCGACTCGGAAGGCAGGTGGCCTCAGTGCCCAGGACGACGGACGGAGACGGGCCTCCTGTTCCACAGCGGCTGCTCGCCGCCGCCACCCGGCTCTTCGCGGAGCAGGGCTACGACCGGACCTCGGTGCAGGAGATCGTCGAGGCGGCGGGCGTCACCAAAGGCGCCCTCTACCACTACTTCGGCTCCAAGGACGACCTGCTGCACGAGGTCTACGCGCGCGTGCTGCGCGTCCAGCAGGAGCGCCTGGACGCCTTCGCGGGCGCCGACGCCCCCGTCGAGGAGCGGCTGCGCGGAGCCGCGGCCGACGTCGTGGTGACCACGATCGACAACCTGGACGACGCGTCGATCTTCTTCCGCTCGATGCACCACCTGAGCCCCGAGAAGAACAAGCAGGTGCGCGCCGAGCGCCGCCGCTACCACGAACGCTTCCGCGCGCTCATCGAGGAGGGCCAGAAGCAGGGAGTCTTCTCCACGGCCACCCCCGCCGACCTGGTCGTCGACTACCACTTCGGGTCGATCCACCACCTGTCGACGTGGTACCGCCCCGACGGCCCCCTCACCCCCCAGCAGCTCGCCGACCAGCTCGCCGACCTGCTGCTGCGCGCCCTGCGCCCCTGAGGACGCGCGGGGGCCCCGGCGGCGGGCGGACCGCCGCCGGGGCCCCCGGCCCGTCACACGTACTTCTTGATCTCCCGGCGCGCCAGCGACCGCTGGTGCACCTCGTCCGGCCCGTCCGCGAGCTTCAGCGTCCGGGCGCTCGCCCACAGCTCCGCCAGGGGGAAGTCCTGGCTCACACCGCCGGCGCCGTGCAGCTGCACCGCCTTGTCGAGGATGTCCACGACCGTACGCGGAGTGGCGATCTTGATGGCCTGGATCTCCGTGTGCGCCCCCTTGTTGCCCACGGTGTCCATCATCCAGGCCGTCTTCAGGACCAGCAGCCGCAGCTGCTCGACGGCCACGCGGGCGTCGGCGATCCAGTTCTGCACCACGCCCTGCTGCGCGAGCGGCTTGCCGAAGGCGTCGCGGCTCACCGCGCGGCGGCACATCAGCTCGATCGCCCGCTCGGCCATGCCGATCAGCCGCATGCAGTGGTGGATCCGCCCCGGGCCGAGCCGCGCCTGGGCGATGGCGAAGCCGCCGCCCTCCTCGCCCACCAGGTTCGACACCGGCACGCGCGCGTGGTCGAAGACGACCTCCGCGTGCCCGCCGTGCGAGTGGTCCTCGTATCCGTAGACCTGCATGGCGCGCCGGATCTCGACGCCCGGGGTGTCGCGGGGGACGAGCACCATGGACTGCTGGCGCCGGATGTCGGCACCGTCCGGGTCGGTCTTGCCCATCACGATGAAGATCTTGCAGTCCGGGTTCATCGCCCCGGAGATGTACCACTTGCGCCCGGTGACGACGTAGTCGTCGCCGTCCCGCTCGATCAGCGTGGTGATGTTCGTGGCGTCGGAGGAGGCCACCTCGGGCTCGGTCATCGCGAACGCCGAGCGGATCTCGCCCGCGAGCAGCGGCTCCAGCCACTGCTTCTTCTGCTGCTCGTCGCCGAACTGCGTCAGCACCTCCATGTTGCCGGTGTCCGGCGCCGCGCAGTTCAGCGCGGTGGGCGCCAGGTGCGGGCTGCGGCCGGTGATCTCGGCGAGCGGCGCGTACTGGAGGTTGGTGAGCCCGGCACCGTACTCGGAGTCCGGCAGGAAGAGGTTCCACAGCCCCTGGCGGCGCGCCTCGGCCTTCAGCTCCCCGACGACCGCCGGGGTGTCCCACGGCGAGTCCAGTCGCGCGCGCTGCTCCTCGGCGACGGCCTCCGCCGGATAGACGTACTCGTCCATGAAGGCGAGCAGCTTGTGGCGGAGCTCCTCGGTGCGGGCGTCGAATGCGAAGTCCATGGCGGATCAGCCTTCCTGAAGGGTGGTCAGGCCGTGCTCGATGAAGAAGGGGACCAGCTCGCCGATGCGGTCGAAGCCCGCGCCGACCGTCTGGCCGAGGGTGTAGCGGTAGTGGATGCCCTCCAGGATCACGGCGAGCTTGAACCACGCGAACGCCGTGTACCAGGAGACGGCGGACACGTCGCGCCCCGAGCGCGCGGCGTACCGCTCGACGATCTCGGCCGCGTCCGGGTGCCCGGGGGCCGAGGCCGTCGTGCTGATGGGGGAGTCGGGCAGGTCCAGCGGCGCGCTGTACATCACCAGCAGCCCCAGGTCGGTGAGCGGGTCACCGAGCGTGGACATCTCCCAGTCCAGGATCGCCTTGATCCGGTCGTCCGTGCCGATCAGCACGTTGTCCAGCCGGTAGTCGCCGTGCACGACGGCCGGGGCGGGGGAGACGGGCAGCTCGCGGCCCAGAGCGGCGTGCAGTTCGTCGATCCCCGCCAGGTCGCGGTTCCTGGACGCGTCCAGCTGCTTGCCCCAGCGGCGCAGCTGCCGGTCGAGGAAGCCCTCGGGCCGGCCGAAGTCCGCGAGGCCGACCTCGGCGGGGTCCACGGCGTGCAGCTCGACCAGGGTGTCGACCAGGCCGAGGACCGCGCCCCGGGTGCGCTCCGCGCCGAGCGGGGCCAGCTGCCCGGCGGTGCGGTACGGGGTGCCCTCCACGAACTCCATGACGTAGAAGGGCGCGCCGAGCACGGAGTCGTCCTCGCACAGCAGCACGGGCCGCGGCACCGGCACGGCGGTCGGATGCAGGGCGCTGATCACCCGGTGCTCGCGCTTCATGTCGTGCGCGGTGGCCAGGACGTGGCCCAGCGGGGGCCTGCGGACGACCCATTTCGTGGCGCCGTCCGTGACCGCGTACGTGAGGTTCGACCGTCCCCCCTCGATGAGCCGGCCGGACAGCGGGCCGTTCACCAGTCCGGGCCGCTCGCCGTCGAGCAGGTCACGCAACCGGTCGAGATCGAGACCCGGGGGGTGGTCTGGGCTCATCATTGCTCCTACGCACACGGAAAACAGGACGTCACACATGATGCCGACCGGTCGGTATGTCGTCCAGTGCCCGCGCAAAACGTGATCGGCGTCTCCCGCTCCCGAAGGAGCCGCGAAGACGCCGACCGGACCCCCCTAGTGGTCGTCCCAGTGTCCGTCGTGCTCGGCGTGCCGGTGCCCGTCGTGCAGGTAGTCGACGTGGTCGCCGTGCTGGACCCGCTGGTGCCCGCAGTCCTCGCCGTGCCGGTGCTCGTGGCCCTCGTGCGCCGTGTGTCCGCCCGGCTCGCACTCGTCCCAGTGCCCGCCGTGCTCGCGGTGCAGATGCCCGTCGTGCAGGTAGTCGACATGGTCGCCGTGCGGCACCTCCGCGTGCCCGCAGGCGGGACCGTGGACGTGCTCGTGAGCGGGGTGCTCCTGGTGAAGGGTGGTCATGGTGCTCACCTTCGAAGTGGCGTGGAATGACGGTTCAGGCTATCGGTACAAAACGCCCTAATCGCCTGTACGCGGCCCACGCCCCGTTCGGTCCGCGTGCCGTACGGGTTCACCGGAACAGGCCGGTGCCCGGCAGGGCCCGCCCTCAGAACACCAGCGCCACCGCGCACACCGCGAGCGCCACCGTGCACAGGGTGGCCGCCGTCGCGTCCCTGGGCGTGAGGGCCGTCGTGCGGCCGGCGGCGGAGGCCAGGGCGGTGATGCGGCGGTGGGCCACCGCCAGGAAGCCCAGCCAGAGCGCGCAGCACAGGGCGCAGGCCACGAGCCCGAGGGGCGAGGCCCCGCCGTGCAGGGCCGTCTTCACGGCGAGTACGGCGGCCACGGTGCTCGACAGCGTCGTACGCCGCCAGGCCAGCCGCGTCCGCTCCGGCTGCAGACCCGGGTCACGGTCCCGGGCGGGCGCGCTCACCCTTCCCAGCCGACGAGCACGACGAGCACCATCGCGACGGCGACGATCGCGACGGCGATGCCGAGCAGCGCGGGGAAGCGGGACACCGGCAGGTCCTCGCCCCGCCGCATGGCGCGCTCGCAGCGCACCCAGTGATTGACCGCGCGCAGGGAGCACAGCACGCCCGCGGCGAGCAGCGCGAGGGCGAGCCCGACGCGCCAGCCCCACCGCAGGTCCGGCAGGAACTGGTCCACGGCGAAGCCGCCGCCGATCAGCGCCAGCGCGGTCCGCAGCCAGGCGAGGAAGGTCCGCTCGTTCGCCAGCGAGAACCGGTAGTCGGGAGTCCCGCCCTCCTGGCGGATCTCCTCGGGCGCGAACCACAGGCGGACGTTCCGTACGAATTCGATCACGCGAGGGACCCTACCGGGGTGCCGCCCGGGCACCGTGGGTCAGGCCGCGGGGCCCCTCTCCCCGCGGTCCGCGGCAGGGGTCAGCCCATCGACCGGTAGGCCTTGAGGCGCTCGTACGCCGCCAGGCCGTCCGGGACCCACGTCCAGTCCGTCAGACGCCGCTCCACCTCGTCCTCGGGAAGGAAGTCGTGCCAGGCGACCTCCTCGGCCTGGGGACGTACGGGCAGGTCGCAGCGCACCTCGTACACGGCGGACCACCAGCTGCGCTGGGCCCCGTCGTCGTACAGGAACGTGAAGAGCGGGCGCGGCCGCGGCAGCCCCCGCACGCCCAGCTCCTCCTCGGCCTCCCGCAGGGCCGCGTCGTCGTAGGACTCCCCGGCACCGACGACCCCGCCCACGAACATGTCGTACAGCGAGGGGAAGACCAGCTTGGTCGGGGTGCGGCGGTGGACGAAGATCCGGCCTTCGGCGTCCCGCGCCTGGATGAACACGCAGCGGTGGCGCAGACCGCGCGCGTAGGCCTCCCCGCGCGGCGACTGCCCGATGACCCGGTCGTTCTCGTCCACGATGTCGAGGATCTCGTCGGCGGCGCTCATGGCCCCATCCAAGCAGTTCCCCGCGCGGCCCGGTCCGCCGGTGCGGTGACGGCCGTCGGCTCAGTGCCGCTGGAGGTCCTTGGCCCGCCGGGCGTACTCGGACCCGCGCGGCATCGCCGGATGCAGGCCCAGCAGGACGATCCCGGCCACGACGGCGGCGAGTCCGGCCGCCTGCCAGGCGAGGGCGCCGGTGTCCGTGCGCAGCCGGTCGCCGAGGAAACCCACGCCGCAGACGATTCCGGCGAGCGGCTGGGTGGCGGTCAGCGCCGGCAGCGACATCCGCAGCGGCGCCGTCTCGAAGGCGCTCTGCACCAGCACGAGCCCGGTGACGCCGAGCACCAGGACGCCGTACGGCTGCCAGCTGGTGACCACCTCGGACCAGCCGCCCGAGGCGAACCGCTGCCCGGTGACCCGGGTCAGCGCGTCCTGCACGCCGTACAGCAGCCCCGCCGCGACAGCCAGCAGCAGCGGCGCCGCGCTCAGCCGGGTCCGCTTCGCGTACGCGGTGAGCAGCAGCGCGAGGCCGATCATGACGCCGATGATCAGCCAGTGCCGCAGCGGGTCGGTGACCGCGTCGCCGCCCTTCGGCTGACCGGCCACGATGAACGCGGTGACGCCGCCGGCGAGCAGCGCGAGGCCGGCCCAGCCCTGCCGTCCCAGCGGCTGCTTCGTCTGGTGGCGGGAGAGCGCCATCGCGAACAGCAGGTTCGTCGCGAGCAGCGGTTCCACCAGCGACAGCTCGCCGCGGCTCAGCGCGATCGCGCCGAGCACCTGGCCGACGACCATGAGCCCGATGCCGCCCAGCCAGGTGGGTACGCGGATGAGGTCGATCAGCAGGCGGGGGGAGAGGAAGTCGCTCAGCGGAGCGTGCGAGGCGGCCTTCTGCTGGAGGACGAAGCCGAAGCCCAGACAGCAGGCCGCACTCACGGCGAGGACCAGAACCAGAACCGACACGCTGTGTACCTCGATAACTCGGGCGGGCCACGGGGTGCGTATCTGGCCGACTGTAGCGCCCCGGGCTGTGACCCGCCCATGAGAGAACCCGGAACGGGCAGTTGACTCGGTCAGCCATCTGCCGAAGGATCTGACCGACCAGTAACGATGCCCCGGGGCTCCTGGTCGACTGTTACCACTGTCTCACCAACCGGCGACGAGCCGCCGTTTTCGCCGGCGCCGAGCCGACCGGTCGGAATGCCGAGAGGACGCGTACATGGCCCACGACGCAGACGTGATCGTGATCGGAGCCGGCCTCGCGGGGCTCGCGGCGACCGCGGAGCTCGTCGACGCAGGCCGCAGGGTGATCCTCCTCGACCAGGAGCCCGAGCAGTCGATCGGCGGCCAGGCGCACTGGTCCTTCGGCGGGCTGTTCTTCGTGAACTCGCCCGAGCAGCGGCGGATGCGGATCAAGGACAGTCACGCCCTCGCGCTCCAGGACTGGATGGGCACCGCCGGTTTCGACCGCCCCGAGGACCACTGGCCGCGCCGCTGGGCCGAGGCGTACGTGGACTTCGCGGCCGGCGAGAAGCGGCCCTGGCTGCACCGGCAGGGCGTCCGCTTCTTCCCGGTCGTCGGCTGGGCCGAGCGCGGCGGTTACGACGCGGGCGGCCACGGCAACTCCGTACCGCGCTTCCACATCACCTGGGGGACCGGCCCGGGTCTGGTCGCCCCCTTCGAGCGCCGGGTCCGCGCCGGCGTCGAGCGCGGCCTCGTGCAGCTGAGGTTCCGCCACCGCGTCACCGGCCTCTCCCGCAGCGCCGGCGCCGTCGACACGGTCACCGGCGAGATCCTGGAGCCGTCCGGCGCCGAGCGCGGGCAGGCCAGCAGCCGCGCGGTCACCGGCTCCTTCGAGCTGCGGGCCCAGGCGGTGATCGTCACCTCCGGAGGCATCGGCGGCGACCACGACCTGGTGCGCGCCAACTGGCCGGAGCGGCTGGGCAGCCCGCCCGAGACGATGGTCGCGGGGGTGCCGGCGCACGTCGACGGCAAGATGCTCGCGATCGCCGAGGAGGCGGGCGCGCACCTCATCAACCGCGACCGCATGTGGCACTACACGGAGGGCATCCGGAACTGGAACCCGGTGTGGGAGAACCACGGCATCCGCATCCTGCCCGGCCCGTCCTCGCTCTGGCTGGACGCCCGCGGCAACCGGCTGCCGGTGCCGCTCTTCCCCGGCTTCGACACCCTCGGCACGCTGGAACACATCATGCGGACCGGGTACGACTACACCTGGTTCGTCCTCGACCAGAAGATCATCGGCAAGGAGTTCGCGCTCTCGGGCTCGGAGCAGAACCCCGACCTCACCGGCAAGTCCGTCAAGGGCGTCTTCCAGCGGGCCCGCGCCGACGTGCCCGGCCCGGTCAGGGCGTTCATGGACAACGGCGCCGACTTCGTCGTGGAGAAGGACCTGAGCGCGCTGGTGCGGGGCATGAACGCCCTCACCAAGGAGCCGCTCATCGACGAGGCGGCGCTGCGCCGCGAGATCGTCGCGCGGGACCGGGAGATCGCCAACCCGTTCACCAAGGACCTCCAGGTGACCGCGATCCACGGCGCCCGCAGGTACCTCGGGGACAAGCTGATCCGTACGGCGACACCGCACCGCATCCTCGACCCCGCGGCCGGCCCGCTGATCGCCGTGCGCCTGAACATCCTCACCCGCAAGACCCTCGGCGGCCTGGAGACGGACCTCTCCTCCCGGGTGCTGACCGAGGGCGGTGACCCGCTGGCCGGGGTGTACGCGGCGGGGGAGGCCGCCGGGTTCGGCGGCGGCGGGGTGCACGGCTACCGCTCGCTGGAGGGCACCTTCCTCGGTGGCTGCCTGTTCTCCGGCCGCACCGCGGGCCGGGCGGCGGCGAAGGCCGTCGGCTGAACCACCCCCGGCGGAGCGCGCTCCGGGCGGCGAACCCCGTCCGGACCGGCGCCTTTCGGCCCGTATCCGCAGGCAGCGGGGTCAACCCCGCTGCCCGCGGCGACAGTTGACACGTGTAGCAGTCCGGGCGGCCCTTGACGCCAACCATTGGCTGAGGGTTTGCTTTGCGTGATCAGGCCCGGACGGGCCCCGCTCTGTACGGACCACCCGCGTAAGGACCGCCCGCGGTGCCCCCACCCCCGCCCCCTCTCGGCCGCGGCCGCAAGCGCGCGGCCCAGGCCTTCGACGCCGCCCTCGACGACGTCGAACTGGTCACCGCACGCGCCGCGTTGGCCCAGGGCCGCTGGGCCGGGGTCCGCTCCCTGCTCGCCGCGACGGGGGACGACTGGGACCGCCGCGGACACCGGGTCACCGTCCTCGCCCTGGAGCCGACCGCCCTCACCTGGGCCCGCGACTGGCTGCTCGCCGAACCCGAGTCGGGCTGTGCCTCCGTACTCCTCGCGGTCGCCACCGTGCAGCGCGCCCTCGACGGCAAGGAGCGGCCGGAGCGCGCCCGGGAGGCCTGCCGCGACGCGGCCGCCCTCGCGCCCGCCGATCCCACCCCGTGGCTCGGCCTGCTCATGCTGGAGCGCTCGATCGGCAGCGAGGAGGACGTCGTGCGGCTCTTCGACGAGGTCCGCCACCGCTACCCCGACCACCACCACGCGCACCACCTGATGGTCGCGCGCCTCGCCGAGCGCCGCGCCGACGCCGGCCAGGACCCGCTGCACGAGGTCTACGACTTCGCCAACTGGGCCGCCGAACAGGCGCCCGCCGACTCGCCCCTGGCCATCCTTCCGGTGGTCGCGCACGCCGAGCGCTTCCGCGTACTGGCCGCCGCCGGCCTCGAACCGGCCGACCCGGTCGCCTCCGGCCACTGGGTGGGCCGCCGGGCCCGGCAGGTGATGAAGGCCGCCTTCGACTGGTGGCTGGAGTGGGAGCGCGACGACCATCCGCGCCGCCACGTCGACCTCAACTTCCTGGCCCACGCGAAGTTCTGCGAGGGCCGGGGCGCCGAGGCCGCCGCCCTCTTCCACCGCATCGGACCGCACGCCACCCCGGCGCCCTGGTCGTACCCGGACCGCGACCCGCACCAAGCCTTCCGTGCCGCCCGCGACAGCGCGCTGGGCACGGCCTGATCCCACCACCCGAGAGGACAACCCGCCATGACGACGGGCAGTTCGAGCACGAGCAAGAGCAGCAGACCCACCGCCGGGTCCGGCATCAGCACCTTCAAGGGACAGGACCGCGCCCTGCGCGCCGACCGCCTCGGCACGGCGGGCCTCCTGCTCTCCGTGCTGGCCGCGACCGGGCCCCTCATGGTCGTCGCGGGTGTCATGCCCACCACATTCGGGGTGATGGGGATCGTCGGGCAGCCGCTGCTCTTCGTCATCCTCGGTGTGGTGCTCGCCCTCTTCTCCCTCGGCTACGCCGAGATGAGCCGCCACGTCCACAACGCGGGCGCCTTCTACGCGTACATCTCCCGCGGCCTCGGCGGCACCGCCGGCGCGGGCGCCGCCCTCGTCGCACTGGTCGCCTACAGCGCGCTCCAGGTCGGCATCTACGGCATTTTCGGCTTCGAGGTCTCCGGCCTCTGCGCCACCTACCTCGACCTCGACATCGCGTGGTGGATACCGGCGCTGCTCTCCGTGCTCATCGTCGGCGCGCTCGGCTGGCTGAAGATCGACGTGAACGCCCGCGTGCTCGGCGTGCTGCTGCTGATCGAGGTCGCCCTGGTCGTCGTCTTCGACATCGCGGCCGTCGCCGACCCGGCCCGGGAGGGCCTGTCGCTGCACGCCTTCAACCCGGACACCCTCACCGGAGCGGGCGTCGGCACCGCCCTGTGCTTCTGCATCGCCGCCTTCACCGGCTTCGAGCAGGCCCCGGTGTACGCCGAGGAGACCAGCCGTCCGCACATCCTCGTACCCCGGGTGATGTTCCTCGCGATCGCCTTCGTCGCCGTGTTCTTCGCGATCAGCTCCTGGGCGCTCACCGTCGCGGCCGGCCCCTCCGCGATCGTGCCGGCCGCCCAGAAGCAGAGCGCCGGGCTGCTGTTCTTCCTCACCGAACCACGCCTGGGCGGCACCTTCACGGACGTCATGCACGTCCTCTTCGTGACGGGCATGTTCGCGGCGATGCTCAGCTTCCACAACGTCGTGGCGCGCTACGCCTTCGCCATGGGCCGCGAGGGACTGCTGCCGGCCGCCTTCGGACGCACCACGGGCGCGAGCGGCGCCCCCGGCACGGGCTCGCTCCTGCAGACCGCCGTGTCCGTGCTGATCGTGGGCGCCTTCGCGGTCGCCGACGACAAGCCGCACGGCGACCCGACCGCGCCCGTCCTGCACCTGTTCACCTGGGGCGGCAACGTCGGCGCCCTCGGCGTCATCCTGCTGATGGCCGCCGCGTCCTTCTCCGTGGTCGTCTTCTTCGCCCGCCGCGGCGCCGCCCGCGCCCAGGCCTGGCGTCTGGTCACCTCCGTGCTGGCCGGCCTCGCCCTGCTCGTCATCGCGGGCTACACGGTCAAGGACTTCGACGTCCTCGTCGGCACCGGCCCGGACTCCGCGCTGAACTGGGTGCTGCCCGGCGTCATCGGCCTCGCCCTGGTCATCGGGCTCGCCCAGGGCCTCGTCCTGCGCTCCCGCAAGCCCGAGGCGCACGCCAGGATCGGACTCGGCAACGAGGCGTTCCAGCTGGACAAGGCGGCGGAGTCGGCCACCTGAGCCCGCCCCGGGAAGTGGTTACGTATTTCTGACGGGCACCCGTGGCCCCTGGCCCCGAGGGGGTCGCGGGTGTTCGAATCGATACGTGAACTCAGAACGGCCCGAAGAACGGGGCACGCCCATCGGGCGGCGGGTCCTGCTCGGCACCCTCGGCCTCGGCGCGCTCGGCGTGGTGACCGCCCCAGGGCTCCAGCGCGGTCTGGAGGGCTTCCTCGGCGGCGCCGCCGACAAGGACCCCACCGGCCTGACCGGGCTCCTGCCCAACGGCGGCGGCTTCCGCTACTACTCGGTGACCTCGTCGGTGCCGCACAAGGACGCGAGCGACTACCGGCTCACGGTCGACGGCCTCGTCGACCGCCCCGGCGCCTACACGCTCGGCGAGCTGCGCGCCCTGCCGCAGACCCGGCTCGTCCACGACGTCCAGTGCGTCACCGGCTGGCGGGTGCCCGGCACCCCCTTCGAAGGGGTGCGCCTGACCCGGCTGCTGGACGCCGCCGGGGTGCGGCCGACGGCCCGCGCGGTCCGCTTCACCTGCTTCGACGGCGCCTACAGCGAGAGCCTCACCCTCGACCAGGCACGCCGCCGGGACGTCATGGTGGCGCTGCGCATGCAGGACAAGGACCTCGGCCACGCGCACGGCGGCCCGGTCCGCCTGTACGTGGCCCCCATGTACTTCTACAAGTCGGCCAAGTGGCTCTCCGGCATCACCGTGACCGACGAGGTCCGCCCCGGCTACTGGGAGAAGCGCGGCTACGACGTCGACGCCTGGGTCGGCCGCTCGAACGGACGCGACGATGAACCCACCGGCTGAGGCCCCGGCCCGCACCACCCGTGTACGGCGCTTCACTCCCGCCGAGCGCTGGATCCACCGCACGACGGCCGCGCTCATGGGCGTGTGCGTCGCGACCGCCGCCTGTCTGTACCTGCCGACGTTCGCCGAACTCGTCGGCCGCCGCGAACTCGTCGTGCGGGTCCACGAGTGGGCGGGGCTCGCGCTGCCCGTCCCGGTCCTGGCGGGCCTGGCCTCGCGCGCCTTCCGGGCGGACCTGGG
The DNA here is from genome assembly GCF_042872045.1 of Streptomyces sp. NPDC005496. NCBI lineage: Bacteria > Bacillati > Actinomycetota > Actinomycetes > Kitasatosporales > Streptomycetaceae > Streptomyces > Streptomyces sp. NPDC005496. The sequence continues at coordinate 137,975 of NZ_JBIAJQ010000013.1, read as the reverse complement.
GCGGCTCAACCGCTGGGGCCCGCACGACCGGGAGTGGCTGCGCTCTGCGCTGCGCCGGGCGACCCGCCACGGCGAACGCCCCGCCGGCAAGTTCAACGCCGGCCAGAAGACCTACGCCGCCTGGATCGCCGGCGCGAGCCTGGTGATGCTCGGCACGGGACTGCTGATGTGGTTCACCCACCTCACCCCCCTGATGTGGCGCACCTCGGCCACCTTCGTGCACGACTGGCTCGCCCTGACGATCGGCGTCGTCCTCGCCGGCCACATCGGGATGGCCCTCGCGGACCCGGAGGCCCGCCGCGGGCTGCGTACAGGCTCGGTGAGCCGGGAGTGGGCCGAGCGCGAGCACTCGCTCTGGCGGCCGTGACGCACCGCCGCGCCGCCCGGATCCGGGCGGCGCGGCGGCGTACGTGCGGGTGGCGTCAGGGTCGACAGGCCCTAGATCACGAGGGACAGCAGCAGGACCAGTCCACCGGCGACCACGGAGATGATCGTCTCCATGACCGACCAGGTCTTGATCGTCTGTCCGACGTTCAGGCCGAAGTACTCCTTGACCAGCCAGAACCCGGCGTCGTTGACATGGCTGAAGAACAGCGAGCCCGCGCCTATGGCCAGCACCAGGAGCGAGGCGTGCGTGGTCGACATGTCGGCGGCGAGGGGGGCGACGAGACCGGCCGCCGAGATGGTGGCCACGGTCGCCGAACCGGTCGCGAGCCGGATCGCCACCGCGATCAGCCACGCCAGCAGCAGCGCCGGGATCGACCAGTCCTTCGAGATGTCCAGGATCATCTGGCCCACCCCGCAGTCGATCAGCGTCTGCTTGAAGCCGCCGCCCGCACCGACGATCAGCAGGATGCCGGCGATCGGGGCGAGGGACTTCTCGACGGTCGTCGACAGCCGTTCCCGGGTGAACCCGGCGGCCCGGCCGAGCGTGAACATGCCGACGATGACGGCCGCGAGCAGCGCGATCAGCGGCGAGCCGATGACGTCGAAGACGCGCTGGACCATGTGCGCGGGGTCGTCCACGACGATGTCCACGAGCGCCTTGGCCAGCATCAGCACGACCGGCAGCAGCATGGTGAAGAGCGTGGCGCCGAAGCCGGGACGCCTGTCCAGGTCCTCGGAGGCACGGGCCGGGATCATGCGGTCCGGCGCCTGGACGTCCACCCAGCGGGCCGCGTACTTGGAGAAGACGGGACCCGCGATGATCACCGTGGGGATGGCGACCAGGACACCGAGGGCCAGGGTGACACCGAGGTTGGCCTTCACCGCGTCGATCGCGACCAGCGGGCCGGGGTGCGGCGGGATCAGGCCGTGCATCACGGACAGACCGGCGAGGGCCGGGATGCCGATGCGCATCAGCGAGTAGTTGCCCCGCTTGGCGACCATCAGCACCACGGGGATGAGCAGGACGATGCCGACCTCGAAGAACAGCGGCAGGCCGATCACCGAGGCGATCAGCACCATCGCCCACGGCATGGCACGGCCGCCCGCCTTGGCGAGGATCGTGTCGACGATCTGGTCGGCGCCGCCGGAGTCGGCCAGCAGCTTGCCGAGGATCGCACCGAGTGCGATGAGGACACCCACACCGGCGACGGTCGAGCCGAGTCCTCCGGTGAAGCTGAGGATGGCCTTGTCGAGCGGCGCCCCGGCGAAGGCGCCCAGCGCGAGCGAGCCGATCGTCAGGGCGAGAAATGCGTGCAGCTTGAACTTCGTGATGAGCAGGACGATGACGGCGATGCCGGCCAGGACGGCTATGCCCAACTGGGCATGACCCGCCGAGGTGATCGGCTCCACGGCGTCCGCTGCCAGCATCTCGACGCTGAGTCTGGTCACGGGTGCTTCCCTTGCGTGTACGTGTCTGTCGGGGAGACCCCGGGGCTCCGCGAAGCCCCCGGGGGACTTACTGCGGGGGTTCGGACAGGCCGCGCAGAGCGGCCACGGCCCGTTCGGTGATGTCGCCGGGGCTGCCGGAGACGTCCACCTCGACACCCGCCTCGTCCGCCGCGAGCGGCTGGAGGGTGGCGAACTGGGAGTCCAGCAGCGCGGTCGGCATGAAGTGCCCCTGCCGCTGCGACATCCGGCCCTCGATGAGCTCGCGATCGCCGGAGAGGTGCACGAAGACCACGTCGGGCGCGGCAGCCCGCAGCCGGTCGCGGTAGCTCCGCTTGAGCGCCGAACAGCTGACGACCCCGCCGAGTCCGGCCCGCTCCTGCGCCCAGGCGCCGATCGAGTCCAGCCACGGCCGGCGGTCGTCGTCGGTCAGCGGCGTCCCGGCCGTCATCTTGGCGATGTTGGCCGGGGGATGGAAGTCGTCGCCCTCGGCATAAGGAACGCCGAGCCGGGCAGCGAGCAGAGGACCGATCGTGGTCTTGCCGGTCCCTGCCACGCCCATCACCACGAACACGCGGGGGGTACGCGTCTGCTGCATCATGCTCTCGCTGTCTTCGTCGACACCTGATGTCGACGCCACTGAAACCCATTAGGTACGACTAATTCAAGAGTCTGTGACATATAAGTCTGACTTTTTCTTGCGGCCTCGATCCTCGTACGCTGACGTCATGAGCACACGGGGTCGGGGGCTGCACGGACATGTACTGGACACCCTCGGGCCGGCCATCACGGCGGGGGAGTACCCGCCGGGCAGCGTGCTGCGTACGGACGAGCTCGCACAGCGCTTCGAGGTCTCACGCTCCGTGATGCGCGAGGCGGTCCGGGTCCTGGAGTCCATGTACCTCGTCGAGTCCCGCCGCCGCGTCGGCGTGACGGTCCGCCCCCGGGCCGAGTGGAACGTCTACGACCCGCAGGTCATCCGGTGGCGGCTGGCCGGCGCCGACCGCCCGGCCCAGCTCCGCTCGCTCACCGTGCTGCGCTCCGCCGTCGAACCCGTGGCCGCGGGCCTGGCCGCACGGCACGCCACGGCCGGCCAGTGCGCCGAGCTCACTGAGTGCGCCCTCGGCATGGTCGCCACCTCACGCGGCCGGCAGCTGGAGAAGTACCTCATCCACGACGTCGCCTTCCACCGCGTGATCCTCGACGCGTCGGGCAACGAGATGTTCGCCCGGCTCGGCGACGTGGTCGCCGAGGTCCTCGCGGGGCGCACCCACCACGAGGTCATGTTCGAGGACCCCGACCCGGCCGCCGTCACCCTGCACGTCCAGGTCGCCGAGGCGGTCCGCGGCGGCGACGCCGTCCGCGCCGAGGCGCTCACCCGCGAGATCACGGTCGGCGCCCTCCAGGAACTGGACATCCTGGCCCCCTGACCGGTCCCCTTGCCGCCGGAGGCCGGCGAGTGGCGTCACTCCGTGAAGTCGCCGTCCACGTACACCCAGGCCCCGTCGACGCGCGTGAACCGGCTGCGCTCGTGCAGCGCGCCCCCGGAGTGGCTCGCCCGGAACGTCACGGTCCCCGCGGAGTGGAACGCGGACCCCTCGGTCGTCCCCAGGATCTCCAGGCCGGTCCAGCGCGTCCCGGGCTCGAACTCCACCCGCGCCGGCCGCGTCCCCGGATGCCAGGTCCGCAGCAGGTAGCCCTCGTCACGCTTCACGAAGGCGCTGTACCGCGAGCGCATGAGCGCTTCGGCGGTGGGTGCGGCCGCCTCGCCGCGGTGGAAGCGGCCGCAGCACGCGGCGTAGTCCTTCGGGAGCCCGCAGGGGCAGGAACGCGTGATCATGCGGGCCATTCTCCCGCGCCCGGGGCGTCCCCCACGCCGCACCCGGCGCACAACGAGCGAGGCCGTGACCTCGCGGTCACGGCCTCGCTTCTTCGTGTGTCCGAGGGGGGACTTGAACCCCCACGCCCGATAAAGGGCACTAGCACCTCAAGCTAGCGCGTCTGCCATTCCGCCACCCGGACAAGGTGTCTGTCGCGCGTGGTTTCCCTCGCGGCGACAGAGGAAACATTACCAGGCTTCCGAGGGCGCCCGGTCACACCCCGTTCGCGCGTGAACTGCGTGTGACGGGCCGGGCCCGCCCTTGGGGTGCGCGGGGTGCCGGAGAGAGGATGAGGGGGACCACCAGCAGTGACAGTGGGAGGAAGCAGCGTGAGCGAGTCGAACACGGCCAGGGGTGTCTCTGGCGAGGACGAGGTCGTCGACCTCTGTCGCGAGCTGATCCGGATGGACACCAGCAACTACGGAGACCACTCGGGGCCGGGCGAGCGCAAGGCCGCGGAGTACATCGCCGAGCAGCTCGCGGAGGTGGGGCTCGAACCGCAGATCTTCGAGTCGCACCAGGGCCGGGCCTCCACCGTGGCCCGCATCGAGGGCGAGGACCCCTCGCGGCCCGCGCTGCTCATCCACGGCCACACCGACGTCGTCCCGGCCAACGCCGCGGACTGGACCCACCACCCGTTCTCCGGCGAGATCGCGGACGGCTGCGTCTGGGGCCGGGGCGCGGTCGACATGAAGGACATGGACGCGATGACCCTCGCGGTCGTCCGCGACCGGATGCGCAGCGGACGCAAGCCCCCGCGCGACATCGTCCTTGCCTTCCTCGCGGACGAGGAGGCCGGCGGCACCTGGGGCGCGCGCCACCTGGTGGACAAGCACCCGGGCCTCTTCGAGGGCGTCACGGAGGCGATCGGCGAGGTCGGCGGCTTCTCCTTCACGGTCAACGAGAACCTGCGCCTCTACCTCGTCGAGACGGCCCAGAAGGGCATGCACTGGATGAAGCTGACCGTGGACGGCACCGCCGGCCACGGTTCGATGATCCACCGGGACAACGCGATCACCGAGCTGTCGGAGGCGGTCGGGCGGCTGGGCCGGCACAAGTTCCCGGTGCGGGTGACCAAGACCCTGCGGCACTTCCTGGACGAACTCGGCGACGCGCTCGGCACCGAGCTGGACCCCGAGGACATGGACGCGACGCTCGCCAAGCTCGGCGGCATCGCCAAGCTGATCGGCGCCTCCCTGCAGAACACCGCCAACCCGACCCAGCTGGGCGCCGGTTACAAGGTGAACGTGATCCCGGGGCAGGCCACCGCGCACGTCGACGGGCGCTACCTGCCGGGGTACGAGGACGAGTTCCTCGCCGACCTGGACCGCATCCTCGGCCCGCGGGTGAAGCGCGAGGACGTGCACGCGGACAAGGCGCTGGAGACGACCTTCGACGGCGCGCTGGTCGACGCCATGCAGACCGCCCTGTCCGCCGAGGACCCGATCGCCCGCGCCGTCCCCTACATGCTCTCGGCGGGCACCGACGCCAAGTCCTTCGCCGACCTGGGCATCCGCTGCTTCGGTTTCGCCCCCCTGAAGCTGCCGCCGGAGCTGGACTTCGCCGGCATGTTCCACGGGGTCGACGAGCGGGTGCCCGTGGACGCCCTGCGGTTCGGCGTACGGGTGCTGGACCGCTTCATCGACGCGTCCTGAAGGGCCTCGCGCCACGGCCCGCGTACGGCGCGTCCGGGATTGCGCAGGTAAAACGACACTCCAATAATCGCCAGCGCGTGCGGGGCCTACTGAGAAGAGTGAATGCGACCATAAGCTCGTAGCTCGATTACTCCCTCCTCGTTACAGGTGGTGTGACCCGAAGCTGGGGTCGCATTTGCCTACGAGGAGGAATAATGATCAAGAAGATCGTCGCCGCCGCCGTTGCCACCAGTGGTCTGGTTCTCGCCGGTGCGGGCATGGCCGCCGCGGACTCCGGTGCCCAGGGTGCCGCCGTGAACTCCCCCGGTGTCCTGTCCGGCAACGTTGTCCAGGTGCCCGTTCACATCCCGGTGAACGTCTGCGGCAACACGGTCTCCGTGATCGGGCTGCTGAACCCCGCCTTCGGCAACACCTGCATCAACAAGTGACGTTGCGCCTCGTCCCATGAGGCTCTGAGCCCTCGTCGGCCCCGCAGCGCGTGCCACGCGCTCCGGGGCCGACCGGGCTTTCGGTGTCCGCGCGCCCACCGCGCGGACACGTTCCGCAAGGTCCCAGGCAAGGTCGAAGGCAGGTAACAGCAATGCGACAGGTCACCCGCAAGGGCCTGATGACGATGGCGGCCGCGACCGGCGTACTCGCCGCCGCGGGCGGCTACGCGCAGGCCGACTCGGGGGCGCACGGCTCCGGTTCGAACTCGCCCGGCGTGCTGTCGGGCAACACGGTGCAGGCCCCGGTGCACGCGCCGGTCAACGTCTGCGGCAACACCGTCAACGTCGTCGGTCTGCTCAACCCGGCGATGGGCAACAAGTGCGCCGATCAAGGCGGGCGCTCCACCGGCGGACACGGCGGCTCGCACCAGGGCGGCGGCTCGCACCACGGCGGCTCGCACGCCGGAGGGCACGCCGGAGACTCGCCGGGCGTCGGCTCGGGCAACCACGTCCAGGTGCCGGTGGACGTGCCGGTCAACGTCTGCGGCAACAGCGTGAACGTGGGCGGCGTCGGCAACCCGGCGGCGGGCAACGCCTGCGGCAACGACGGCGGCCACTCCACCGGCGGTCCGGGCGGCCACGGCACCCCGCCCTCGGGCCACCCGCACCACCCCGGGCACCCGCACCACCCCGGGCACCCGGGCGACCGGAACATCCCGGGGAAGCCGGGCGGGTCCGGGCACCCCGGACAGCCGGGAGAGCACGGCAGGCCGGGACAGAACGGCCACCCTGGCGCGCAGTCCGGACGCGGCGACGTCGTCGGTGCCTCGCAGATGGACCGGGCCGGAGCGCGGGCCGCCGGGCAGCCGCAGGGGGGCGGACAGCTCGCCCACACCGGCAGTGAGCTGCCGATGGGCCTGCTGGTCCCCGCGGGTGCGGGCGCGCTGCTCGGGGGCGCGCTCCTCTACCGCAGGGCGCGCTCGGCGGCGTGAAGGCCCGGACCACCCGGGTCAGGGCATGACGACATGCCCCGGAGAGGGGGAGAACGGAGCGGGGCCGCACGGCGGACCCGCTCCGTCTCAGCCGCCTTCGCTCACCACGTGGCGCGTACCTGGCGGATGATCCGGCGGCGCAGCCGCACTCTGCGGCTGCCGTCGGGGTGCAGGCTCAGGCGGTCCAACTCCCAGTGTCCGTACTCCGCATGGTCCGTCAGCAGACGTGTGGCTTCCTTGCGGGAGACCCCGCGCGGTACGTACACGTCGACAAATTCGTATTCCGGCATCGCATCTATTGTGCGGGCACAGGCCCGGTACGGATAGCGTCTGCACTATGTCTGATGCTGCGCAGCCCACCGCTGCCGAGGTACGTGCCGCCGCCGAGGCGGTCAAGACCGCACTCGACCGCCACCTGGCCGCGGTCGAGCGCAGGACGGGTGAGGACGACCCGGCCGTGTACGAGGCGTTCAACGAGCTGGCCGCTGCGGCCGAGGAATACGACGAACTGCTGTACGACCGGTACGACGAGGTCACGCCCTTCGAGATCCCCGGTACGGACGACACCCTGCCGCCGTACACGGGCCCCGAGGAGCCCAACGCACTGAGCGTGCTGATCCGCCGGGACTACTCGGTGGCGGAGCCGCAGCGCCTGCTGGCCCAGGCCCAGCGCATCGAGGCCGTCGAGGACGACGCGGGCGTGGAGACCACGGCCTCCGGCACGGTCCACGGCGCCCTCGGCCTGCTGTTCGGCGAGTTCGAGCCGGACGAGATCGCATCCCGGCACAAGGAGTTCGGGCTGGAGGAGGGCGACTCCACGCTCTGGGTGACCGCCGCGGACGAGCCGGCCGAGGCGGGCGAATGGCTGGACGCGCCGTTCGAGCAGGCCGACGCCCAGCGCATCGTCTGCCGCTTCGACGTCAGCGCCGTCTTCGACGGCGAGACGGACGACGACCTCGACGACGACCTGGGTCCCGTCGCGGGCGTGGTCCTGGACGACGACGAGGACCTGGAGCCGCTCGACGCGGACCGCTGAGCGGAGCGGGACGGCCCCCGCGGCCTCCCGGCCTCCAGGCCTCGCCCACGCACGAGGTGGCGGTCACCGGACTCCGGTGGCCGCCACCTCGCGTGTCCGCCCCCGGCTCAGCCGGCGGTCGGCACCTGCGCCTTGAGCAGCGCCGGCAGGCGCGTGGTGCGCGGCTTCTGCGGGACCTCGGCCACCGCCCGCGGCAGGGCCCCCTCGACGCCGTGCACGACGGACAGGTGCCGGGCCGCCCGGCCGAAGGCCGTGTAGACCCACGGGCGGGTCAGCGATCCCGCGGCGTCACCCGGCAGCAGCACGACCGCGGCCGGCCAGCGGTGCCCCACCGCCTGGTGCGCGGTCAGCGCCCAGGCGTGCCGTACGGACTGCTCCACCCGCTCCTTCGGTACGACGACGGGGGCGCCGGCGCACTCCAGGTGCAGCCCCTCCGCGTCGGCCTTCACGACGTGCCCGGGCACCGTACGCCCCGGGGCGGGGGAGTGGACGATCCGGTCACCGGGGTCGAAGCCGCCGAAGCGGCCCGGGCCCGGGTTGAGCCGCTCCTTGAGCACGGTGTTCAACGCGCGCGTCCCGGCAGCGCCGCCGTGGCCCGGGGTGATCACCTGCGTCTGCTCGGCCGGGACGCCGATGGCCCGGGGCACCGAGTCCGCGACGAGCTGCACGGTCCGGTGCACCGCCTCCCCGGCGTCCCGCACCGGCACGATCACGACCTCCTTGCCGGGCGCCTCGACCTGGTTCAGCTCACCGATGCCGATCCCGGAGACCAGCTCCCCGAGGGGGCCGGGGTCGGGGGTCCGCGAGGCGACCTGGGGGCAGACCCGGGCGGCCAGCAGATCGGCGAAGACGCGTCCGGGTCCGGCCGACCACAGCACGCCCGGGTCGCCGCTCAGTACCAGGCGGGCACCGTCGGGCAGCGACTCGACGAGCACGGCGGCGGCCTCGACGTCCAGCTGGGGGGCGTCGAGCAGCACCAGCAGGTCGAGCGCGAGAGCGCCCTCCGCGTCCCGGCCGGGACCCTCCGCGCCGGAGAGCAGCCCGGCGACGGTGACGGCGGCGGCCGCGATGTCACCGCGCCCGGCGTCGAGCGACGACGCGAAGCGGTCGCGGCCGTCCGCCGTGTGCGCGGCCGCGACGGCGCGCAGCCCCGTCGCCACGGCGGCGGTGACCAGCTCCGCCGCCTCCGCGCGGGAGGCCTCACCGCCCGTGTGCAGCACCAGCCCGTGGCCGGCGACGGCGCGGATCAGCTCCGCCGCGGAACGGGACGCGGCCGCGGCTGCCGGCTCCCAGTCCTGCGCGGACTCCTTGGGCACGGCGTTGACCACGCGCGCGAGGCCGTCGGCCAGGCTCTCCTCGGCGAGCGCGTACCGCTCCAGGCCGATGAGGACGCGGACCGGGCGCTCCTCGGCCTCCTCCTCGCCCGCGTCCGGCTCCGGGGCGGGAGCGGTCGTCTCCAGGGCGTCCTGGAAGACCAGGGCCTCGCCCTCCGCGATGCTGCTCTGCACGGCGGCGTCCGGATCGGGCACCGCGCGCTGTGCGAGCGCGGCGGTCAGGGCGGCGGCCTCCAGGGCGGTGTGCCCGGCGAGGGCGGCCTGCTCCAGCAGCCACACCGTCACCGCCCGGCCGCGCCGCTCGTCGTCCGGGCCGCACTCCGCGCCGAGCAGCGCCCGCGCGAAGCCGTCGGCCTGCTCCGGCCGCACACCCGCGACCCGCAGCAACTGCCAGGGGTCCTCGCGCAGCCGGTCGTCCGCGCCCTCCCCGAGGGCGGCGGCGACCTGCGGCGCGAGCGCGTCGGGAGCCCCGCCCTCGGTCAGCACGGCCCGTACGGCGTCCACCGTCTCGGCGGCGGGCGCCCCGGCGACGGGGGCGGCCGGCTGCGGGCGCCGCACCGGCTCGGGCGCGGACCTGCGGGGCGTCGGCTCCGGCTCGCGGAACGCGGTGGCCACCGGCTTCTCGCCGCTCTCCACGGCGCGGATTGCCGCGAGGAGGTCGGCCGCCGTCCCGCTGAGCTTGGTGCCTGCGGGGATCGGCCCTTGCTTCTCGGCCTTGCGCCGCTCGATCCGCTCCCGCAGCTCGCGCTGCGCCGCCAGCTCGGCCTCCGCCTCGGACAACGCGGCGGCGGCGTCCTCGCCGGTCTTGGCCGCGGTGCCCTCCGCGGTCTCGTCGCCCTCGGCATCCGTCGCCGCGCCGTCACCCGCGGAGTCCTCCGACGGGGCGGGGCCGTCCTCTCCGTCGTCGTCCGCCGCGGCGGCCGGGCTCACGCCGTCACCGCTGCCGGCGGCGGACGGCTCGGCGTCGTCACCGCTCCCCGCCCCGGCCTCCCGGGCGTCGGCATCGGCAGCGGCCTCCGCACCGGAATCGTCGGCCTCGGCAGCCGGCTCCGTGGCCTCACGGCCGTCCGCGCTGCCGGACGAGGACGTCGCGGCGCCTTCCTCCGCGCCCGCGCCCGTGCCCGGGGCCCCCGGCTCCGCTTCCTCCGTGGTCTCGGGCTCCGTGCTCACAGCGTGCTCCAGTCGTGATCGGGATAGTGGTGCACCGGTGCCGACACGTCGTCGAGCGCCCGGCAGATCTCGTCAGGAAGACTAAGGGTCTCCACTGACAACGCGGCAGTGAGCTGCTGCGCGTTGCGCGCGCCGACGATCGGGGCGGTGACGCCCGGCCGGTCGCGGACCCAGGCGAGCGCCACCTGGAGCGGGGTCACCGCGAGCCCGTCGGCGGCGGTGGCCACGGCGTCGACGATGTGGCCGGCGGCGTCGTCGAGGTACGGCGCGACGAACGGGGCGAGATGCTCCGTGCCGCCCCGGGAGTCGGACGGGGTCCCGTGGCGGTACTTGCCCGTGAGCACGCCCCGGCCGAGAGGCGAGGAGGGCAGCAGGCCGACGCCGAGGTCGAGAGCGGCGGGCAGCACCTCGCGTTCGACGCCGCGCTGGAGCAGCGAGTACTCCATCTGCGTACTGGCCAGCCGGGTCCGGGTGCCGGGCACCGCGAGCTGCCAGGTCGCCGCCTTGGCCAGTTGCCAGCCGCAGAAGTTCGACACCCCGGCGTACCGGGCGCGGCCGCTGCTGACCGCGAGGTCCAGGGCCTGGAGCGTCTCGTCCAGCGGGGTCATGGGGTCGTAGGCGTGCACGTGCCACACGTCGACGTACTCGGTGCCGAGCCGCTTGAGGGAGGCGTCCAGCGCGGAGAGCAGGTGCCCGCGCGAGCCGTCGAAGCGCCGGTCCGGATCCGGAACGCTTCCCGCCTTGGTCGAGATGACCAGGTCCCGGCGCGGCACCAGGCCTTCTATGAGACGTCCGAGCAGGTACTCGGACTCGCCGTCCCCGTACACGTCGGCGGTGTCCACGAGATTCCCGCCCGCTTCCCAGAACACCTTCAACAGGTCCGCGGCGTCGTGCTCGTCGGTGTCCCGGCCCCAGGTCAGGGTGCCGAGTCCGATCCGGGACACGCGAAGGCCGGTACGGCCGAGATGCCTCTGCTCCATGGACGCCGAGATTACTGGCCGGAACTCGGTGTGTGGGGCCCTGTGGACAACCGGCCTCGGACGGGCCCGCGCCCGTCCCTGCCGCCGCGCCCACCAGCGCGCTAGTGTCTCCCGGACAAGGGACGTTACTGATCGGTAAGGGGAATCGGCCATGCAGCTCGGGATCAACCTCGGCTACTGGGGCGCCGGAATGGACGCGGACAATCTCGCCGTCGCCCAGGAGGCCGACCGACTCGGATACGCCGTGTGCTGGGCCGCCGAGGCCTACGGCTCCGACGCGGCCACCGTGCTCAGCTGGGTCGCCGCCCAGACCGAGCGCATCGACGTGGGCTCGGCCATCTTCCAGATCCCCGCCCGCCAGCCGGCGATGACGGCGATGACCGCGGCCACCCTCGACTCGCTGTCCGGCGGCCGCTTCCGCCTCGGACTCGGCGTCTCCGGACCGCAGGTCTCCGAGGGCTGGTACGGCGTCAAGTTCGACAAGCCGCTGGCGCGCACCCGGGAGTACGTCGAGATCGTGCGCAGGGCGATGACCCGCGAGCGCCTCTCCTACGAGGGTGAGCACTGGACGCTGCCACTGCCCGGTGGGCCGGGCAAGCCGATCAAGCTGACGGTGCACCCGGAGCGCGAGCACATCCCGCTCTACATCGCCGCCATCGGCCCCAAGAATCTGGAGCAGACCGGCGAGATCGCCGACGGCGCCCTGCTGATCTTCCCGTCGGCCGAGAACCTGGAGGACACCGCCATCGCGCATCTGCGCGCCGGACGGGAGAAGGCCGGGAAGACGATGGAGGGCTTCGACGTCTGCCCGACGCTGCCCCTCGCGCTCGGCGACGACAAGGACGTGACCGCTCTCGCGGACATGTTCCGCCCGTACACCGCCCTGTACGTCGGCGGCATGGGCAGCCGCAAGCAGAACTTCTACAACCAGCTCGCCCAGCGCATGGGGTACGAGAAGGAGGCCGCCGAGATCCAGGACAAGTACCTGTCCGGCGACAAGGAGGGCGCGGCCGCCGCCGTACCGCACGAGCTGATCGACCGGACGACTCTGCTCGGTTCCGTGGACCGCATCGCGGACCGGATGCGGGCATACGCGGCCGCCGGTGTCACCACGCTGACGCTGGCCCCCGCGGGCTTCACGCTGGACGAGCGGATCGCCTCGCTGCGGGCCGGCTGCGACGCCCTGGAGCGCGCCGGACTCGCGTGACACCGGCGAATCCGGCGGGACACCGGCGGAGGGAGAAGTTCTACGGCCGTGGTGGGGGCTCGGGGGTCTTCCCCGCCACGGCCGTCACCGGGACAACGCGCCACCCGCCCCTTCGGTTACGCCCCCGGACCGTCCGCATCGTCCTACGTTCGGCCGAGTCGTCCGGCGCACGTGTTGCCGCCCGCCGCCGACGGCACTTGACTCGTTCTTTGCGGAGTCCCGCAGAGAGGTGGGCAGTGATGCTTTCGGCCAGGAGTCTGTTCCAGGAAATTCTCGACCACGACGAGTCGTTCCGGCTCTTCTGCTCCATCGCTGCCGGCGGCGAGGCGCAGGGGGGCTGGGAGAACGCCCGGATCGCCGCCCTCGTGCCCCCGGGCGAGCGGGAGCTCGCCCCCAGGATCGCCCGGCACGGCGCCGACGAGGACAAGCACGGGCGCATCTTCAACGCCCTCATGAAAAAGCGCGGCCTGGAGCCCGTCGAGGTCCCGCCCGACACCGACTACACGATGCTGCTGGAGCGGCACGGCATCGGGCTCGCGCACGACAGGCTCAAGGACGACAGGCCCCTGACCGTCCAGGACATCGTCACCTACCTCGCGCACAGCAGGGTCACCGAGCAGCGCGCCTCCGAGCAGATGGAACTGCTGCGCAGGCACTTCGCCGACGACCCCGACATCGGCCGTGCCGTGCGGATGATCTCGGCCGACGAGGACAACCACCTCGCGTACTGCCACGAGGAGCTGCTGCGCTTCGCGTACGCCGGACACGGCCGCGCCATCCAGCGGACGCTGCGCGAGTGCGCGCTCGCCGAGATCCGCGTCTACCGGGACGTCAGCCTCGCCGTGATGAACCACATGGGACGCATCCTGGACTGGCCGAAGGCCAAGTCGGCGGCCCTCGCGGCGGGCATCCACGCCCTGTACGCCTACGAGCGGCTGGTGGGCTGGCGGCGGATGGTGTCCCTGACGATGCCCGAGCGGCGGGGCGCGCTGAACGGGCCCCCCACCACGGCACCCGAGTTCGCCTGAGCCGCCGGAGCACGTCCGTGCGGGCCGCGGCCACGACCCCGGCCCGCACGGACACGGGCCGCTACAGCCAGCCCCGCCGCTTGAACGTCCGGTACAGCCCGACCTCCAGGACCGCCATCAGCAGGATCACGGCGGGATACGACCACACCCAGTGCAGCTCGGGCATGTGGTCGAAATTCATGCCGTAGATCCCCGCGATCATCGTCGGGATCGCCGCCATGGCGGCCCAGGCGGAGATCTTCCGCATGTCGTCGTTCTGCCGGACGCTCATCTGCGCGAGATGCGCGGAGAGGATGTCCGACACCAGCCGGTCCAGGCCCTCCACCGACTCGTTCACCCGGGTCAGGTGGTCGCTGACATCCCGGAAGAAGGGCTGCGTCTCGGTCGCGACGAACGGCAGCCCGGTGTTGAAGGCGCCGGTGCCCGCGAGGCGGGTCATCGGGACCGCCAGCGGACCGGTGGCCCGGCGGAACTCCAGGATCTGCCGCTTGAAGGTGTAGATGCGGGACGCCGTGTGGCGCGAGCCCCCGCCGGCCGGCGAGAACACCTCCGTCTCCAGCTCCTCCAGGTCGGTCTGCAGCTCCGTCGCCACGTCCAGGTAGTGGTCCACCGTGGCGTCCGCGATCGCGTAGAGCACCGTCGTGGGACCGTGCCGGAGCATCTCCGGGTCCTGCTCCAGGCGCTGCCGCACCTCCTTCAGGGGCGCGCCCTCGCCGTGCCGCACGGTGACGATGAACGAGTCGCCCAGGAAGATCATGAGCTCGCCCGAGGAGACCGCGTCGCTGTCCGTCTCGTAGATCACCGGCTTCAGCACCATGAAGACCGAGTCGTCGTACACCTCCAGCTTCGGGCGCTGGTGTGCCTTGAGGGCGTCCTCGACCGCCAGCGGATGGAGCCCGAACTCGCTGGTGACGTGGTCGAACTCCTTCGCGGTCGGCTCGTGCAGACCGATCCACAGGAACGTGTCGTCCCGGGCACGTGCCTGGTCCAGGGCGTCGGAGAGGTCGTCGGGGCCCTGGGTCCGGCGGCCCTCCCGGTAGATGGCGCAGTCGACGATCACAGGACGTATTCTCCCGCCCCGCGGATCCGGCGACACACGGGCCCCGGCCCGGGCCGTGTCCGCGACGTCCTTCCCGCCCCGCCCTCCGAGCGGACGGAGGGACTTCGCGGGCACCGCCTAGGCTGGGCGGCATGCCCACCCTCATCCTCGTCCGGCACGGACGTTCCACCGCCAACACAGCGGGACTGCTCGCCGGCTGGACGCCCGGCGTCGCCCTCGACGAGCGCGGCACCGCGCAGGCCGCCGCGCTGCCCGCCCGGCTCGCGGGCCTGCCGATCTCCGAGGTCGTGGCCAGCCCGCTCCAGCGCTGCCAGGAGACCGTGCGCCCGCTGCTCGACGCCCGCCCCGGACTGCGGCTGCACAGCGACGACCGGATCGGGGAGTGCCACTACGGCGACTGGTCCGGCCGCAAGCTCGCCGAGCTCAACGACGAACCGCTCATGGAGGTCGTGCAGGCGCACCCCTCCGCGGCGGCGTTCCCCGGCGGGGAGTCCATGCGCGCGATGCAGACGCGTGCCGCCGAGGCGGTACGCGAGTGGAACGCGCGCGTGGAGCGCGATCACGGCGGCGACGCCGTCTACGTCATGTGCTCGCACGGAGACATCATCAAATCCCTTGTCGCGGACGCACTCGGACTTCATCTCGACCTCTTCCAGCGGATCTCTGTCGAACCTTGTTCCATCACCGCGATCCGTTACACCCGGTTGCGGCCCTTTCTCGTCCGGCTCGGCGACACCGGTGACCTCACCTCGCTGGCGCCGCGCGAGGAGGCCGCGGGCGGCGACGCCACGGTCGGGGGCGGTGCGGGCGCACCGTGATCGTCGGCCGCAGTAGGGTGAAGCGTTCGAAGCAGCGCAGTAGTTGTCAGCGACCGACGCGGACCGACGGCTGATCCGGTCGCCCGGTCCCGGTCCCGACGCCGATTCCAATGGAGACAGGACGTGTCCCGTCAGGTGTTCCTCTACGACCCACCGGACCGCTTCGTGGCCGGCACGGTCGGGCTGCCCGGACGCCGTACCTTCTTCCTGCAGGCCACGTCAGGCCCCCGGGTGACCAGCGTGGCCCTGGAGAAGACGCAGGTGGCCGCACTCGCCGAGCGCATGGAAGAGCTGCTCGACGAGGTCGTACGGCGGACCGGGGGCAGCGCTCCCGTACCCGCCGTCGCCCCCACCGAGGTCTCCGACACCGCCCCGCTGGACACCCCCGTGGAGGAGGAGTTCCGGGTCGGCACCATGGCGCTCGCCTGGGACGGCGACGAGCAGCGCATGATCGTCGAGGCGCAGGCCCTGGTGGAGCTGGACGCCGACTCCGAGGAGGACCTCGCGGAGGCCGAGGAGCGGCTCCTGCAGGACGAGGAGAACGGCCCGCCGATGCTCCGCGTCCGGCTCACCGGCGCGCAGGCCCGGGCGTTCGCCAAGCGCGCCCTCGACGTCGTCAACGCGGGCCGCCCGCCCTGCCCGCTGTGCAGCCTCCCGCTCGACCCGGAAGGACACGTATGTCCGCGCCAGAACGGATACCGCCGCGGAGCGTGACCACGACCGAACTGCTCGCCCGGGGCGAGCTGACGGTGCGCGGACAGATCCGTGAGGCCTCCAACGCGGTGCTGTACTGCTCCGTCTCCCTCGACGGGCAGGAGGCGTCCTGCGTGTACAAACCGGTCGCCGGGGAGCGGCCGCTGTGGGACTTCCCCGACGGGACCCTGGCGCAGCGCGAGGTGGCGGCGTACGAGGTCTCCGAGGCGATCGGCTGGGGGCTGGTGCCGCCCACCGTGCTGCGGGACGGCCCGTACGGCGAGGGCATGTGCCAGCTGTGGATCGAGGCCGAACCGGACTCCGAGCTGCTCGCCCTGGTGGAGGGCGAGGAGCCCGACGAGGGCTGGAAGGCCATCGGGTTCGCCGACGTCGGCGAGGGGCGCACGGCCCTGCTCGTGCACGCCGACGACGAGCGGCTGCGGCGGCTCGCCGTGCTCGACGCGGTGATCAACAACGCCGACCGCAAGGGCGGCCACCTGCTGCCCGCGGGCGGGGACCGGCTGTACGGCATCGACCACGGCGTCACCTTCAACGCCGAGAACAAACTGCGGACGCTGCTCTGGGGCTGGGCGGGGGAGCCCCTCACCCCCGAGGCCGTCGAGGCGCTCACCTCGCTGCGCGCTTCCCTGGCGCCCGGTGCCCCGCTGGCCACCCGGCTGGCGGAACTCGTCACACCCGCCGAGACCGACGCCACCCGGGCACGGGTCGACGCCCTCCTCGCCTCGGGAAAGCACCCCGAGCCGAGCGGGGAATGGCCCGCGATCCCGTGGCCGCCGGTCTGAGCAGGCCGCGAACGGCGGGCCGACGGGCCTGGAGGCGGCGGCCCCGCCCGTGGGCCGCCGTCGGCGTACGACGTCCCGCGGCCCGCCCGGCACGCGGGCGGCCGAGTCCCGCGAGATCGTCCGCCCGGCGCCGGGACCCGGTCCGGTTCGTATACGGAACATCCGTCCGGTTAGGCTCAAGGCATGTATGCCTGGCCCGCTTCTGAGGTCCCCGCCCTGCCCGGTGAGGGCCGCGACCTCCGGATCCACGACACCGCGACCGGTGGGCTCGTCACCCTCGACCCCGGTCCCGTCGCCCGAATCTACGTCTGCGGCATCACGCCGTACGACGCCACCCACATGGGACACGCGGCGACCTACAACGCGTTCGACCTCGTGCAGCGCGTGTGGCTCGACACCAAGCGGCAGGTTCACTACGTCCAGAACGTGACCGACGTCGACGACCCGCTCCTGGAGCGGGCGCAGCGCGACGGAGTCGACTGGGTGGGCCTCGCCGAGAAGGAGACCGCCCTCTTCCGCGAGGACATGACCGCCCTGCGGATGCTCCCGCCGCGGCACTACATCGGCGCCGTCGAGGCGATACCGGGCATCGTCCCGCTCGTCGAGCGGCTGCGCGACGCCGGTGCCGCCTACGAGCTGGAGGGCGACGTCTACTTCTCCGTCGGCTCCGACCCGCACTTCGGGAAGGTGTCCAACCTGGACGCCGCCGCGATGCGGCTGCTCTCCGCGGAACGGGGCGGCGACCCCGACCGGCCGGGCAAGAAGAATCCGCTCGACCCGATGCTCTGGATGGCCGCCCGCGAGGGCGAGCCGAGCTGGGACGGCGGCTCGCTGGGACGGGGCCGACCCGGCTGGCACATCGAGTGCGTCGCCATCGCCCTCGACCACCTCGGGATGGGCTTCGACGTCCAGGGCGGCGGCTCCGACCTCGCCTTCCCGCACCACGAGATGGGCGCCTCCCACGCCCAGGTGCTGACCGGGCAGTTCCCCATGGCCAAGGCGTACGTCCACGCCGGCATGGTCGCGCTGAACGGCGAGAAGATGTCGAAGTCCAAGGGGAACCTGGTCTTCGTCTCGAAGCTGCGCCGCGACGGCGTCGACCCGGCGGCCATCAGGCTCGCCCTGCTCGCGCACCACTACCGGGCCGACTGGGAGTGGACGGACGGCGTGCTCGAAGAGGCGGTCGCCCGGCTTGACCGCTGGCGCGCGGCGGTGTCGCGGCCCGACGGCCCCTCCGCCGACGCCCTCGTCGAGGAGATCCGCGCCGCCCTCACCGACGACCTGGACGCGCCCACCGCGCTCGCCGCCGTCGACCGCTGGGCCGTGGCCCAGCAGGAGCGTGGCGGTACGGACGAGGGCGCTCCCGGTGTCGTCTCGCGCGCCGTGGACGCGCTGCTGGGCGTCGCGCTGTAGCCGACGCCCCGGCACGCGGTGCCCCGGGGGCGGCGTACGCACACGAACCGGTGCCGGGCGGAGAGGTCTCCGCCCGGCACCGGGCACGTCCGGGTCCCGTGGGTCACGCGGTGACCGGACTCACTTGGTGACGACGATCGCCTGCAGGAACCCCGGGTTCTGGTCGTCGTAGAAGCCCAGGACGCGGTGTCCGAAGGCGAACGCGCGCTGCACCTCGTCGTGGACGGCCTGGCTCGGGTCGAGCAGCCGGCGCCAGACGTCGTCCACCAGCAGGTACAGGATCGGCGGCTGGCCGGGCAGCGGCTGGACGACGTCCCAGTACTGCGTCGCGGTGTTGTTGCGGATGGCGCGGCCCGCGGCCTGGCCGATCTGCTGGAGCAGCTGCTGGTAGGGCTGTTGCTGGGCGAGCTGCTGCAACTGCTGCTGGAGTTGCTGCGGAAGCTGCTGCCCGCCGTACTGCTGCCCGAAAGGTTGGCCGGTCTGCCCGGACTGCGGGCTCTGCTGCGGACCGAAGGGCTGCGGGGGAGCGGTGCTCGGCCCCTGCTGCTCGCCCTGCTGACCTTGCTGCCCGATCTGGCCCTGCTGGCCGATCTGGCTCATCTGGCCTTGCTGTCCCGGTTGGCCTTGCTGTCCCTGATGGGCGATCTGGCCCTGCCCGCCGAACTGCCCTTGGCCGCCCTGTTGGCCGAACTGCTCCTGCTGCTGCCCGAACTGGGGCTGCCGTCCGTACTGCGGCTGACCCTGCTGCCCGCCGAACTGCTGCTGGGGCTGCTGCTGGCCCATCTGGCCGATCTGGCCCATCTGGTTGGTCTGGTCGATCTGCGGGGTGGTGCTCATGCGGGTGCCACCTTCCCTCACTGACAAGGCGATGGTCGGATTCCGCCGGACCATGACGGCGTCCGGCGGTCGTACGCGACGACCGGGTCCTCAGCCCGTGATCACCAGGCCGACGATCTCGTCGTCCGAGAACCAGACGCGGACGTCCGGATGTCCCCCCGCGAAGGCGGCGTGCACCGCCTGGCGCGTCTCGGGGGACGGCTTGTCGAGGCTGCGCCAGCCGCCGGCCACGAACAGCCTGAGCCTGGGCGGGAGTTCACGCGGATACGGCAGCAACTCGTCCCAGTACCGCTCGGCCCGGCCCGAACCGACCGCCTCCGGCAGCAGCCGGGTGACCGCGGCCCTGATGTCCGGCCGGTTGCCGATCCGCTGGGACGCGGGCCGTCCCGGCGCGTCCTGCTGCGGAGAACCCGTGGCCCGCAGCACCGAGCGGGCGCGCTCGGGCGACATCGGACGGTGCCCCGCCGCCTTGAGCATGCCCTGCAGCGAGGCCAGCGCGCCGACCACCACCGGGGAGGCGGCGGAGGTCCCGGAGAACGTGTCCGTGTACCAGCCGATCTCCTCGGCGCCGCCCTGGAGATCGCCCGGCCGGTCCCAGGAGCCGCCGGTGGTCGTGACCTCGCGCCCCCAGCCCTGCGCGTCCACGCGGGCACCGTAGTTGGAGAACGCGAGGCGCGAGCGGTCCGGACCGTGGTCGCGGCCGTGGGTGCCGGGCGGCGGCGTCCCCGCGCCGACCAGCACCGCTCCTGAGGACGGGTGGGAGGGGTTGAACGGGTTGCGCCACGCCTGAGGGAACTCGTCGGGCCGGCGCTCGTACACCGCGTCGTCGAGCGACTCGCCGCCGTTGCCCGCGGCCTCCACCACGATGACGCCCCTCGCGGTCGCGTGGCGGATCGCCGCGCAGTCGTCGGGCCACCACTCGACCGGGATGTACCCCTGCTGGTCGGCGCGCTGCTCGTAGTCGAACCGGGGCCCCGGCCGGTGGAGTTCGACCAGGACGATGTCACCCGGGCCCAGCCGCTCGGCGGCCGCGTGGATCGCGGCGGCGGTGCCGACGCCCTGGAAGGAGGCGGCCGCGGTCACCGTGTCCGGGGCGATCCCGGTGATGCCGTACTCGTTGCGGTCGCCGCCGATCACGCCGATCACGGCGGTGCCGTGGTTGCGCCAGGCGAGGTCGGTCAGCGGGGTGCCGACGACGACACCGGCGAGCTTCGCCGCGAGGTCCTCGTGGCCGAGCTGCCAGGCGCCCTCCACGTCGATCACCGTCACGCCCCGCCCCGTGCCGCCGGGCCGCTGCCAGGCCCACTGGGCGTCGATGCCCTCGGGCGCCGGGCGCAGATAGCCCTGGCGGCTGCTGAAGTCGGGCGTCACCGGAGCGCCCTCCTTCACCCGCCGGCTCTCGTCCGCGCTCTGCCCGACCGAACCCACCGAGGCGGGTACGGCGCCGGGCTTCACGTAGGCCGTGTCGATCTCCGGCAGCGCGGCGATCCGGGATCGCAGCTCCTGTGCCCGGCTCTCGACGCCGCGGACCCGGTAGAACAGCGCGAGTCCGGGCGTGTCACCGGCCCCCGTGGCCGCGGACTGCCGCAGTCGCTCCTCGCTGCCGAACAGCGGCTCCAGGGTGAGCTGTTCGTCGCTGAGGAACATGTCGAGGGCCGAGACGTCGGCACCGGCCGCCGAGCGGACGCCCTCGGTGCCGGCCCGCAGCCGGGCCTCGGGGCGTGCGACGACGATCAGTTCCTCCTCGGATCCCCCGTAGGTGAATCCCGCTCCGTCGGGCCCCGGCCCGGACGCTCCCGGGCCCTGCGTCGGCTGTACCTGATCCGTCATCGCGTACCGCTCCCTTCGGTCCCTGCGGGTGCCTGTCGCGGAACGACGCGGTGCCAAGTCCCGTCTCCGGGCCGCGTCTTCGGGGCACAACCTGGCACGGCCGGAGCGAGTCGTCCACCCTTCTTTCGCCAACTCGGTTTGAAAACAAGTTGAATGGGGAACCCCGGGCAATCCGTCCGGAAAGAGAGGTCACGCCGCAAACCGGCCAAAGGCTGCGGCGGCGGGTGTCATGTGCTGGGGTTGCGGGGTCTGTTGACCACCTGGTCGGCCTCGCGCCGGCCCCTTGCGCAAGGACGCTTCACGGACCGTTCCTTCGCACGTCGAAGACCTCTCACGGCAGCCGCGGCGACCGGTGGCGTGGCGCTTCTGGGCGGCACGGCCGGCGGCACCGCCCACGCGGCCGGGCGGCGACCGCCCGACCGATTCCCGCTGCCCCCGGGCTTCCAGCCGGAGGGCATCACGATCGGCGCCGCCGTCTTCGCGTACTTCGGCTCGCTCGCCCACGGCGACGTGTACCGGGCGAGCCTCGCCACCGGGCGCGGGACCGCATCGACGTCCTCCGGCTGGACGCGGCCGGCACCAGAGGCACGGCGATCGCCCACATCACCGGCCCACGCTTCCGCATCCCGACCACGGCGGCGGCCTGGGGTGGGCGGCCGCACCTGCCGAACGCCCGCTTCGACGTCGAGCCGACGCCGGACACGGAGTACGACGTGGTGGCGGTCGACCAGGTCTGACGGCCCCGACGACGGCCGAGGGGCGGTGCGCGTCGTGCGCACCGCCCCCGCCGGCTCAGTCCTCGGAGGAGTCCGGGGAGTCCGGGGAACCGGAAGGCCGGGCCGGACCGGAGGGTCCGGAGGAGCCCGGTGCGTCCGTGGAGCCGGGCGAGTCGGAGAAGTCCGGTGCGCCCGGGGCACCCGCGGGACCCGTGCTCCCGGCATCGCCGCCGGCGCCACCCTTCTCCGTACCGGCCGTCTCGCCTCCGGAGCCGGGCTCCGGCCCGGTCTCGGGTCCGGCGTCGGGCCGCTGCGGCTTGGGTCGGCCCCGGCCGCCCGGGGTGTCGCGCAGATACGTCGCGGACTCGCCGCTCTCCGTCGCGTGCCCGCCTGCCCCCGGCGCGGGACCGCCGCCGTCCCGGCGCCGCAGATAGCGCTCGAACTCGCGGGCGATCGCCTCACCCGACGCCTCGGGCAGCTCGGCGGTGTCCCGGGCCTCCTCCAGCGTCTGCACGTACTCGGCGACCTCGCTGTCCTCGGCGGCCAGCTGGTCCACGCCCAGCTGCCAGGCCCGCGCGTCCTCGGCCAGATCGCCCAGCGGGATGCGCAGGTCGATGAGGTCCTCCAGACGGTTCAGGAGGGCCAGCGTCGCCTTGGGGTTGGGCGGCTGCGACACGTAGTGCGGGACCGCGGCCCACAGCGACACGGCCGGTACGCCCGCGTGCGTGCACGCCTCCTGGAGGATGCCGACGATGCCCGTGGGGCCCTCGTACTTGGTCTCCTCCAGGTCCATCGTGCGGGCCAGGTCCGCGTCGGAGGTGACGCCGCTGACCGGGACCGGACGCGTGTGCGGGGTGTCGCCGAGCAGCGCGCCCAGGATCACCACGAGCTCGACACCCAGCTCGTGCGCGAAGCCCAGCAGCTCGTTGCAGAACGAGCGCCAGCGCATCGACGGCTCGATGCCCCGGACCAGCACCAGGTCGCGCGGCTTCTCGCCGCCGACCCGGACCACGGACAGCCGTGTCGTCGGCCAGGTGATCTTGCGGACGCCGCCGTCCAGCCACACGGTGGGACGGTTGACCTGGAAGTCGTAGTAGTCCTCGGCGTCGAGCGCCGCGAAGACCTCGCCCTTCCACTCCCGGTCGAGATGAGCGACCGCGGCGGAGGCGGCGTCGCCGGCGTCGTTCCAGCCCTCGAACGCGGCCACCATGACCGGGTCGACCAGCTCGGGAACCCCCTCGAGCTCGATCACCCAGCGCCTCCTTCCGACGTGCCCTCGCGTACGTCCCAACCTTACGGCGTGCGCGGGGCGCCTCCGCAGCCCCCTTGCACGGGGGAGTGAACGGATCACTGCCCCGAACACCGCCCCGGAACACCCGTCAGTCATCCGAGCTGTGTCCGCCCCACCCGGCAGCGCTCCGGCGCGTCCGACGTCAGCGGTGGGCCCGCGGGGTCACAGGGCCGACCGCAGCCACTGCTCGACGCTCGCGATGTGCACCGTGGCCCACGACCGGGCGGCCTCCGCGTCCCGGTCGCGCAGCGCACCGAGGATCGCCCGGTGCTCGTGCAGCGTGCGGCTGACGGCGTCCTCCTGGGTCAGTCCGCGCCAGATCCGGGCCCGGGTGGTGGGTCCGGAGAGCCCTTCGAGCAGGGAGCACAGGACCGCGTTGCCGGAGCTCCGCACGATGGCGCGGTGGAACTCCAGGTCGGCGGCGACCAGTTGCTCCACCGAGGGGGCCGGGCCGAGCGCGTCCAGCCCGGCGGCGAGGGTGTCCAGCTCCTCGTCGGTGACGCGCGGGGCGGCGAGCGCGGTCGCCGCCGGTTCCAGGATGCGGCGCACCGCCAGGAACTCCAGGACGGTGTCGTCGCGGTGGAAGTCGACGACGAAACTCAGCGCCTCCAGCAGGAGTTGGGGGTCCAGGCTGGTGACGTAGGTCCCGTCTCCCTGGCGCACGTCGAGGATCCGGATGAGCGAGAGCGCCCGCACCGCCTCGCGCAGGGAGTTGCGGGACAAGCCGAGTCCGGCGGCGAGTTCGCTCTCCCTGGGAAGCCGGTCACCGGGGCGCAGGGCACCGGAGACGATCATCTCCTTGATCTTCCCGATCGCCTCGTCGGTGACGGTCATGGCGGGCCCCCGGTCGCTCAGACATCCGATGTCTCACGACAGTATGAGGGGTGCCGTGTTCTCCTGGTCCTCCTCCCACAGGCTGCTCGGGGCCTCCCGCCGCACCACCGGAGCGATCTCCTCCTGGAACCGCTGGAGCGTCTCGGTCTGCTCGGCCGTCGGCTGCCCGAAGGCGTCCACGGTGACGGACTGCAGGTCGTGCCGGTACACCTCGTGGTAGCCGAGGATCTTGTCGATGATCTGCTGCGGCGACCCGATGAGCTGCGGTCCGTCCGCGATCGCCTCCTCGATGGTGCGGAACGGCGTGTTGTAGCCCGCCCGCCCCTCCAGGTGCGGCCGGAAGGACTGCCGCACCTTCGCCTCGTACAGGTCCCGGTAGCGCGCGACGGCCTGTTCGGGGGTGTCCGCGATGAGCAGTCCGCCCGAGCCCGCCGCCACCCGGGCGTTCGCCGGATCGTGCCCATGCGCCTCGAACCGCTCCCGGTAGTGCTCGATCAGCCGGGCGTAGGCGGCGCGGGGCTGCACGGCGTTGGCCGTGAACAGCGGATCGCCGTGCAGGGCGGCCAGTTCGGGGGAGTTGAGGGAGGTGGCCGAGCCGTGCCAGACACGCGGCGGCCCGTCGTAGGGACGCGGCACCGTGGTCACGCCCTTCAGTGCCGGTCTGAACTCGCCCTCCCAGTCGACGTCCTCCTCGCGCCACAGGCGGCGCAGCAACTCGTACTTCTCCTTCTGGAGGTCCCACTGCCGTTCCTCGTCGAGCCCGAAGAGGCCGAAGTGGCCTGCCTCGGCGCCCTTGCCGATCACCAGCTCGACACGTCCGCGCGAGAGCTGGTCGAGCGTGGCGTAGTCCTCGGCGACCCGCACCGGGTCGAGGACGGCCACGACGGTGACCCCGGTGAGCAGCCTGATGCGGCTGGTGCGGGCGGCCAGCGCGCCGAGGACGACGGTCGGGGCGGAGGACAGGAACGGACCGGCGTGCCGCTCGCCGACCGCGTACGCGTCGAAGCCGAGCCGCTCGGCCGCCGTGCCGACCTCGACGACCTGGGCCAACCGGTCGGCCGCGGGAGGGAGTTCGCCGGTCAGTGGATGCGGGGCGTGGCCGATGATGGACAGGACCTGGAATTTCACGGGGTGCCCTCCGGGGTGGCGGTGGCGAGGCCGAGGTGGCCGCGCAGGGTGCGGGTCTCGTACGCCGAACGCAGCAGCCCGCGCCGGATCAGCTCGGGTGCCACCCCGTCCACGAGGGCGTGCAGGTCGTCGGGCAGCACCGCCGGACGGACGCGGACACCGTCGGCACCGCCCTCGCGGTGCCACTCCTCGACAAGGTCCGCCAGTTCCTCCGGCGTCCCGTGGAACACGGCCGCGTCCGAGGTGAAGGGCGCGCCGGCCGCTTCCTCCAGACCGGCGAGCCGCTCGGCCGCCCGGGCCCGGGTGGGCGCGAGGACCGCGTTCAGGTCGGCGAGGACCTTGAGGGTCCGGCCCTCCTCGGCGGCGAGCCGGTCGACCTCGGCGCGTGTCGCCCGCAGGGCCGCGGTGTCGGCGGGCGTGACGAGGACGACGTCGCTGCGGCGGGCCGCGAAGCGGTACGGGACGGTGTCGTGGGCGAGCGAGATGAGCGGCGGACGGCCCTGCGGAGAGACCGTCGGCGCGTCGGCGCCGTCCCAGGCACCGGCCACCCGGCCCAGGAACTCGGCCGCGCGCTCGAAGAGTCCGGCCACCTGGCGGTCGCCGTCGGGTGTCCCGAGGATCGCGAGGATCCGGTCGTGCTCGACGTCGTCCGCGGCGATGCGGGGGCGGACGCCCGCCCGGCCGTGGCTGAGCACGTCGAGCGTGGCGAACCGGGCCGCGTAGGCGGCGGGCTGCCCCAGCGTGGGGCCGAGCGGCACCAGGCCGATGCGTGAGGTCTCGCGCGCCGCGACGGCGAGCAGCAGGGCGGAGTCGAGCCGCCCGGGCCCGTCCTCCACGGTCACGAAGTCCAGCAGCGCCGCCTCCGAGCGCCGTACCAGCCGTACGAACTCCTCGACCGTGGGCGGCCCGCCGGGCGCCGCGGGATGCGAACCGCGGCCGTCCAGCGCGACACCGAGAATCAGTGAACCCATGCCCGTCTCCCGAGTCCGTCGGGCCCGTCTCCGTCCGCCGCGCGGGACCCGGTCTTCCACTCTGGTCCCGGCACGTTGCGGTGGTGTGTATGGGGCATGGCAGCGTCGGAGGACGGGCCCCGGGCACGCGGAAGGGGCGGCTCCCCCCGTGGGAGCCGCCCCTCGTCCCCGCGGGGGCGCCTACTTCTTGTCGAGCAGGTCCTGCACCCCGGCGCGGATCTCGTCCGTCGCCAGGCCGCGGATCGTCAGCGTCGTACGGCGGCGCAGCACGTCGTCCGCCGTCTCGGCCCACTCGTTGTCCCGGGCGTAGACGACCTGGGCCCAGATCTCCGGGGCGTCCGGGTGGACGCGCCGGCCGAGCGCCGGGTTCTCGTTCGCCAGGCGGGCGATGTCGAAGGCCAGCGAGCCGTAGTGGGTGGCCAGGTGCCGGGCGGTGTCCGCGGCCATGCGCGGGCCCGGAGCCGGGTTGTCGACCAGGAGCCGGTGCGCCACGGCACGGGGGTTGGCGACACCCGGCAGCGGCAGCTTCTTCGGCAGCTCCTTGATCGGCTCGAAGTCCTCGCCGAGCGGGTGACCCGGCAGCGACTCCAGCTTCTGCATGACCGTACGGCCGATGTGGCGGAAGGTGGTCCACTTGCCGCCCGCGACGGACAGCATGCCGCCGCGGCCCTCCGTGACGACCGTCTCGCGCTTGGCCTTCGAGGTGTCGCCGGGACCGCCCGGCAGCACCCGCAGACCCGCGAAGGAGTACGTGATCAGGTCACGGGAGAGCTGCTGGTCCCGGACGGAGAACGCGGCCTCGTCCAGGATCTGGGCTATGTCCTTCTCGGTGACCGCGACCTCGCCGGGGTCGCCCTCGTACTCCTCGTCGGTCGTGCCGAGCAGCAGCATGTCCTCCCAGGGGAGGGCGAAGGTGATGCGGTACTTGTCGATCGGGGTGGCGAGCGCGGCCTTCCAGGGGGAGGTGCGCTTGAGGACCAGGTGCGCGCCCTTCGACAGGCGGATGGACGGCGCCGCGTTCGGGTCCTCCATCCGGCGCAGGTGGTCGACCCAGGGGCCGGTCGCGTTGAGCACGAGCCGGGCGTCGACGCCGAACTCGTCCCCGGTCGTCCGGTCCTTGAGGTCCGCGCCGGTGACCCGGCCCCGGGTGAAGCGCAGGCCGGTGACCTCGGCGTGGTTGAGCACGACGGCGCCGGACTCGACGGCCGCGCGGACCGTCATCAGCGCCATGCGGGCGTCGTTCATCTGGTCGTCGCCGTACACGGCCACGGCCTTCAGGTTCTCGGTGCGCAGCTCCGGGACGTCCTGCTGGGCCTTGGCGGGGGAGAGCAGGTGCCCGACGCCGTCGCCGAAGGCGGACAGCGCCGAGTACGCGAACACGCCCGCGCCGAGCTTCGCGGCGCCGTGCGGGCCGCCCTTGTACACGGGGAGGTAGAAGGTCAGCGGGTTCGCCAGGTGGGGAGCCACCTGACGTGAGACCGCACGGCGCTCGAAGTGGTTCTCCGCCACCAGCTTCACCGCGCCGGTCTGCAGGTAGCGCAGACCGCCGTGGAGGAGCTTGGAGGAGGCGGAGGACGTGGCACCGGCGAAGTCGCCGGCGTCGACCAGAGCCACCCGCAGCCCGGACTGCGCGGCGTGCCAGGCGGTGGAGATGCCCAGGATGCCGCCGCCGATGACGAGAAGGTCGTACGTTGCCTTGGAGAGCTGCTCCCGGGTCTCGGCGCGGCTCGGGGCGGAGCCGGAGGCCGGGTGCGTACCGAGGGCAGGCACGGACTGCAGGGTGGTCTGGGTACTCATGCGGGTCTTACTCCTCGCCAGTGTTTCCATCGTCGAGCCAGCCCATGGACCGCTCCACGGCCTTGAGCCAGCTCTTGTACTCGCGGTCGCGGGTCTCCGCGGCCATGTTGGGGGTCCACTCCGCGGCCCGGCGCCAGTTGGCGCGCAGGTCCTCGGTGTTGGACCAGAAGCCGACGGCGAGACCGGCGGCGTAGGCGGCGCCGAGGCAGGTGGTCTCGGCGACCATCGGGCGCACCACGGGTGCGTCGAGGACGTCGGCCAGGGTCTGCATCAGCAGGTTGTTGGAGGTCATGCCGCCGTCGACCTTGAGGGCCGCGAGCTCGACGCCCGAGTCCTTGGTCATGGCGTCGCTGATCTCGCGGGTCTGCCAGGCGGTGGCCTCCAGGACGGCGCGCGCGATGTGCGCCTTGGTGACGTAGCGGGTCAGGCCGGCGATCACACCGCGGGCGTCGGGGCGCCAGTACGGGGCGAACAGGCCGGAGAAGGCCGGCACGAAGTAGGCGCCGCCGTTGTCCTCGACCGACGACGCGAGCGTCTCGATCTCGGCGGCCGACTTGATCAGGCCCATCTGGTCGCGCATCCACTGCACCAGCGAACCGGTGACCGCGATCGAGCCCTCCAGGGCGTAGACCGGGTCCTGGTCGCCGATCCGGTAGCCCACCGTGGTCAGCAGCCCGCTGTACGAGTTGATGATCTTGTCACCGGTGTTCATCAGCATGAAGGTGCCGGTGCCGTAGGTGGACTTGGCCTCGCCCTCGGAGAAACAGGTCTGGCCGAAGAGGGCCGCCTGCTGGTCGCCGAGCGCGGACGCGACGGGGATGCCGCCGAGGAGGTCGCCGAGCTTGCCGCCGGTGATCTCGCCGTACACCTCGGCGGAGGAACGGATCTCGGGCAGCATCGCCAGCGGGACACCGATCGACTCGGCGATCTTCGCGTCCCACTGCATGGTGTGCAGGTTCATCAGCATGGTGCGGGAGGCGTTGGTGACGTCGGTGACATGCCGGCCGCCGTTCACACCGCCCGTCAGGTTCCAGATGACCCAGCTGTCCATCGTGCCGAAGAGGATGTCCCCGGCCTCGGCGCGCTCGCGCAGGCCCTCGACGTTGTCCAGCAGCCACCGGGCCTTCGGACCGGCGAAGTACGAGGCCAGCGGCAGGCCGGTCTCGCGGCGGAAGCGGTCCTGCCCGACGTTGCGGCCGAGCTCCTTGCAGAGGGCGTCGGTGCGGGTGTCCTGCCAGACGAGCGCGTTGTGGACGGGCTCGCCGGTGTTCTTGTCCCACAGCAGCGTGGTCTCACGCTGGTTGGTGATGCCGATGGCCTTGATGTCGTCGCGGGTGATGCCGGCCTTCGCGATGGCTCCGGCGACGACCTCCTCGACGTTCTCCCAGATCTCGGTGGCGTTGTGCTCCACCCAGCCCGGCTTCGGGAAGATCTGCTCGTGCTCCTTCTGGTCGACGGAGACGATGCGGCCGTCCCGGTCGAAGACGATGCAGCGGCTCGACGTGGTGCCCTGGTCGATCGCGGCGATGAAGGGGCCGGCGGTGTGTGCGTCGGTCACAGTGTGCTCCAGGAGGTCTCGGGTGGCGTACTCGGTCCGCGGTCGGCGGCGGTGGGGCGGAGGCTCACTTGAAGGCCAGGTTGTAGAGGCCGCCCGCGACGGCGCCGCCGATCAGCGGTCCTACCACGGGGATCCAGGCGTAGCCCCAGTCCGACCCGCCCTTGTTGGGCAGCGGCAGCAGGGCGTGGACGACCCGGGGGCCGAGGTCGCGGACCGGGTTGATCGCGTAGCCCGTCGGGCCGCCGAGCGAGAGGCCGATGCCGACCACCACGAACGAGGTCACCAGGGCGCCGAGCACGCCCAGTCCGTTGCCGTTGTCGTTGAGGCCCTGGGTCAGGATGGCCAGGACCAGGACGACGGTGGCGATGATCTCCGTGGCCAGGTTCTGCGCGACGTTGCGGATCTCGGGGCCGGTGGAGAAGATGCCGAGCACCGGACCGGCGGCGGGGGCCGCCTTCTGGTCGACCAGCGCCTCCTCGGCCGGCTGCTGGGCCAGGATCTCCGGGTCCGTGAGGTGGGCCTGGAACTGTCCGTAGTACGTGATCCACACCAGCACCGCGCCGATCATGGCGCCGAGGAGCTGGGAGCCGAGGTAGAGCGGTACGTCGCTCCACTTGGTGCCGCCCTCGATGGCGAGGCCGATCGTGACCGCCGGGTTGAGATGGGCGCCGGAGACGCCGCCCGCGAGGTAGGCCGCGGTCAGGACCGCGAAGCCCCACCCGAAGGTGATCGCGAGCCAGCCGGCGTTGAGAGCCTTCGAGCGCTTCAGCGTGACGGCGGCGCACACGCCACCGCCGAGCAGTATGAGTACGGCGGTACCGATGGTTTCGCCGATGAAGATGTCGGAGCTGGACACCCGCGACTCCTTTGTCCTTCGTCCAGGGGAAGCCGAACCCCGGGTCCCTCCGGTGGTTCGTGCTCTCGGGGAGTGAGAGCGATATCGGCCCTTGGCACTGCCACACCCTAACGCTTATTGCCGGTAGGTGTTCGACAATGCCGACCGATGGACGGGAGTCTTGCTCCGCCCTCAGCAGGTCGTCAAGGGTTCTGTTATCGAAAACACGATCGTTATTGATCGCTGCGGACTATCGGTCCGGGGCGACCCCGGGCGGGCGCCGTCCACGTGCCTCGCGGGGCCCTTTGGAGGCGGCACGACGAAGGCCGGGACGCCCTCTGGCGTCCCGGCCTCGTCTCGTACGGCTGCGGCCCTCAGAACCGCCCGGCGCCCAGATCGCGCGACACGGCGCGGGCGCAGTCCCGCACCGCCGCGATCAGGTCGGGGCGCAGTTCCCCGTCCTTGCGGATGCGCTCGACGGCCCCGGTGATCCCCACGGCGCCCACCGGCATGCGCCGCTGGTTGTGGATCGGCGCGGCCACCGAGGCGACGCCGGTCCAGGTCTCCTCCACGTCGTCCGCGTAGCCCCGCGCGCGCGTCAGGTCGAGGACGCCCTCGAACGCCTCCGGCTCGCTTATGGTCCGGGGCGTGAACGTCTTGCGCTCGGCCTCCAGGACCTCGCTGTGCGCCACCGGGTCGTAGGCCGCGAGGACCTTGCCGAGTGCCGTGGAGTGCAAGGGCTGCATGGCTCCCACCTCCAGCACCTGCCGGCTGTCGTCCGGCCGGAAGACGTGGTGCACGATCAGCACGCCCTGCTGGTGCAGCACCCCCAGGTACACGCTCTCGCCGCTGGAGCGGGCCAGGTCGTCCGTCCACACCAGGGCGCGCGCCCGCAGCTCGTGCACGTCGAGGTAGGTCGTTCCCAGCCTCAGCAGCTCGGCGCCCAGCTGGTACCGCCCGGACGCGGGCTCCTGCTCGACGAAGCCCTCGTGCTGCAGGGTCCGCAATATGCCGTGGGCCGTACCCTTGGCGAGGCCCAGCGAGGTAGCGATGTCCGACAGGCCGAGCCGCCGCTCACCGCCCGCGAGCAGGCGCAGCATCGCGGCCGCCCGCTCGAGCGACTGGATGTTCCGTGCCATCGCCGTGCTGCCCTCCGTCCCCTTCGGCCGCCGACGGGCCTGTGCGCTACCGCCGTTCGGCAATGTCGAACACTACCGGTCGTCACCGACCTCCCGCCAATACCCGGCGGACATCGCGCGTCTCATCTGAGCACGCCCCCCTGCCACGCCCGGCAGGACACCCCGCCCGGACCCGGCCGCACCGCCCCTCACCGGCCCTTCGTGCCCGCCACACCCGTCCGGCCCGTGGACGCCCCGTCCACGGCGTGGCGCTCCGGGCTACCCTGACGGCGTGCGCCTTCCATGGGAAGCGCAAAGCCGACAGCCGTCGCACTCCAGGGAGCACCCTTCATGGCCTCGTCGCCTAACCCGTCCCTTTCGTCCGCAGCCTCCGGGAGCCGGACCCGCACCGACGCCCTCCGCCGGGCGCTCGCGACCCGTGTCGTGGTCGCCGACGGCGCCATGGGCACCATGCTCCAGGCCCAGGAACCGACGCTCGAGGACTTCGAGAACCTCGAAGGCTGCAACGAGATCCTGAACCTCACCCGGCCCGACATCGTCCGCTCCGTCCACGAGGCGTACTTCGCCGTGGGCGTCGACTGCGTCGAGACGAACACCTTCGGCGCCAACCACTCCGCGCTCGGCGAGTACGACATCCCCGAGCGCGTCTTCGAGCTGTCCGAGGCCGGTGCCCGCATCGCCCGCGAGGTCGCCGACGAGTTCACCGCCTCCAGCGGGCAGCAGCGGTGGGTGCTCGGCTCCATGGGCCCCGGCACCAAGCTGCCGACCCTCGGCCACGCCCCGTACACCCTCCTGCGCGACGCCTACCAGCGGAACGCCGAGGGCATGATCGCGGGCGGCGCGGACGCCCTCCTGGTGGAGACGACCCAGGACCTCCTCCAGACCAAGGCCGCCGTCCTCGGCGCCCGCCGCGCCCTGGACGCCACCGGCCTCGACCTGCCGCTCATCGTCTCCGTCACCGTCGAGACCACCGGCACCATGCTGCTCGGCTCGGAGATCGGCGCCGCGCTGACCGCCCTGGAGCCGCTCGGCATCGACATGATCGGCCTGAACTGCGCCACCGGCCCCGCCGAGATGAGCGAGCACCTGCGCTACCTGGCCCGCCACTCGCGCATCCCGCTGTCCTGCATGCCGAACGCCGGCCTGCCCGTCCTCGGCAAGGACGGCGCGCACTACCCGCTGTCGGCCCCCGAGCTGGCCGACGCCCAGGAGACCTTCGTCCGCGAGTACGGCCTCTCGCTCGTCGGCGGCTGCTGCGGCACCACCCCGGAGCACCTGCGCCAGGTCGTCGAGCGGGTCCGCGAGCTGTCCCCGACCCCCCGCGACCCGCACCCCGAGCCCGGCGCCGCCTCGCTCTACCAGACCGTGCCGTTCCGCCAGGACACCGCGTACATGGCGATCGGCGAGCGCACGAACGCGAACGGCTCCAAGAAGTTCCGCGAGGCCATGCTGGAGGGCCGCTGGGACGACTGCGTGGAGATGGCCCGCGACCAGATCCGCGAGGGCGCCCACATGCTCGACCTCTGCGTCGACTACGTGGGCCGCGACGGCGTCGCCGACATGGAGGAACTGGCCGGCCGCTTCGCCACCGCCTCCACCCTGCCGATCGTCCTCGACTCCACCGAGGTCGACGTGCTGCGCGCGGGCCTGGAGAAGCTCGGCGGACGCGCCGTCATCAACTCGGTCAACTACGAGGACGGCGACGGCCCCGAGTCGCGCTTCGCGAAGGTCACCGCGCTCGCCCGGGAGCACGGCGCCGCGCTGATCGCGCTGACCATCGACGAGGAGGGCCAGGCCCGCACCGTCGAGACCAAGGTCGCCATCGCCGAGCGGCTGATCGAGGACCTCACGACGAACTGGGGCGTCCACGAGTCGGACATCCTCATCGACTGTCTGACCTTCACGATCTGCACCGGTCAGGAGGAGTCCCGCAAGGACGGCATCGCGACGATCGAGGCGATCCGCGAGCTCAAGCGCCGCCGCCCGGACGTGCAGACCACCCTCGGACTGTCGAACATCTCCTTCGGCCTCAACCCGGCCGCGCGCGTCCTGCTGAACTCGGTCTTCCTCGACGAGTGCGTCAAGGCGGGCCTCGACTCGGCGATCGTGCACGCGAGCAAGATCCTGCCGATCGCCCGCTTCGACGAGGAGCAGGTCACCACCGCCCTCGACCTGATCCACGACCGGCGCCGCGAGGGCTACGACCCGCTGCAGAAGCTGATGGCGCTGTTCGAGGGCGCCACCACCAAGTCCCTGAAGGCGGGACGCGCCGAGGAACTGGCCGCCCTGCCCCTGGACGAGCGGCTCAAGCGGCGCATCATCGACGGCGAGAAGAACGGCCTCGAACAGGACCTCGACGAGGCGCTGACCGAGCGCCCCGCCCTGGACATCGTCAACGAGACGCTGCTCGACGGCATGAAGGTCGTCGGCGAACTGTTCGGCTCCGGCCAGATGCAGCTGCCCTTCGTGCTCCAGTCCGCCGAGGTCATGAAGACGGCGGTGGCCTATTTGGAGCCGCACATGGAGAAGACCGACGACGAGGGCAAGGGCACCATCGTGCTGGCCACCGTGCGCGGCGACGTCCACGACATCGGCAAGAACCTCGTCGACATCATCCTCTCCAACAACGGTTACACGGTCGTCAACCTCGGCATCAAGCAGCCCGTCTCCGCCATCCTGGAGGCCGCCCAGGAGCACCGCGCCGACGTCATCGGCATGTCCGGCCTCCTGGTCAAGTCCACGGTGATCATGAAGGAGAACCTGGAGGAGCTGAACCAGCGCAAGCTGGCCGCCGACTACCCCGTCATCCTCGGCGGCGCCGCCCTTACCCGGGCCTACGTCGAGCAGGACCTGCACGAGATCTACGAGGGCGAGGTCCGCTACGCCCGCGACGCCTTCGAGGGCCTGCGCCTGATGGACGCCCTGATCGCCGTCAAGCGCGGGGTGCCCGGCGCGGCCCTCCCCGAGCTGAAGCAGCGCCGGGTGCGCCCGACGGCCGAGATCGTCACCGAGGAACGGCCCGAGGAGGGACACGTCCGCTCCGACGTCGCCGTCGACAACCCCGTGCCCGAGCCGCCGTTCTGGGGCTCCCGCGTCATCAAGGGCATCCAGCTCAAGGAGTACGCCTCCTGGCTGGACGAGGGCGCCCTGTTCAAGGGCCAGTGGGGTCTCAAGCAGGCCCGCACCGGCGACGGGCCGACCTACGAGGAGCTCGTCGAGACCGAGGGCCGGCCCCGGCTGCGCGGCCTGCTGGACCAGCTCCAGACCGGCAACCTGCTGGAGGCGGCCGTCGTCTACGGCTACTTCCCGTGCGTGTCCAAGGACGACGACCTGATCCTCCTGGACGAGCAGGGCAACGAGCGCACCCGCTTCACCTTCCCCCGCCAGCGCCGGGGCCGCCGCCTGTGCCTCGCCGACTTCTTCCGGCCCGAGGAATCCGGCGAGACGGACGTCGTCGGCCTCCAGGTCGTCACCGTCGGCTCCCGCATCGGCGAGGAGACCGCCAAGCTCTTCGAGGCCAACTCCTACCGCGACTACCTCGAACTGCACGGCCTGTCCGTGCAGTTGGCGGAGGCGCTGGCCGAGTACTGGCACGCGCGCGTCCGCGGCGAACTCGGCTTCGGGGGAGAGGACCCCGCCGCCGTCGAGGACATGTTCGACCTCAAGTACCGCGGCGCCCGCTTCTCCCTCGGCTACGGCGCCTGCCCGAACCTGGAGGACCGCGCCAAGATCGCCGAGCTGCTGCGGCCGGAGCGCATCGGCGTCCACCTCTCCGAGGAGTTCCAGCTCCACCCGGAGCAGTCCACGGACGCCATCGTGATCCACCACCCCGAGGCGAAGTACTTCAACGCACGCTGAGCCGTCCCCGGGCCCGCCCCCTCGCGGGGCGGGCTCCGGCGTGACGCGAGGCACGCCCGAGGGCACACCGAGGCATTCCGGTCGGACAAGTCGTACACTGGTCGGTCCACCGCAGGCCGGTTGCCCCTTCGTCGAAAAGGGCAGCCGGCCTGATCGTCCCTCAAGGAGGTGCGCCCGGATGACCAGTACGGTTCCCGCGCTCGGTACCCGTACGGCCGAAGGCTCAGCGCTGCAGGCCGTGCTCCTCGACATGGACGGCACCCTGGTGGACACCGAGGGCTTCTGGTGGGACGTCGAGGTCGAGGTCTTCAAGTCCCTCGGCCACACGCTCGACGACTCCTGGCGCCACGTCGTGGTCGGCGGCCCCATGACCCGCAGCGCCGGCTTCCTCATCGAGGCCACCGGCGCCGACATCACCCTGCCCGAGCTGAGCGTCCTGCTCAACGACGGCTTCGAGAGCCGCATCGGACAGACGCTCCCGCTGATGCCGGGGGCGGCCCGGCTGCTCGCCGAGCTGGCCGCGCACGGGATCCCCACCGCGCTGGTCTCCGCCTCCCACCGGCGCATCATCGACCGGGTGCTGACCGCCCTGGGTCCCCAGTACTTCAGCCTGACGATCGCGGGCGACGAGGTCGAGCGGACCAAGCCGTTCCCCGACCCGTACCTGCTGGCGGCCGCCGGGCTCGACGCCGATCCGGCCCGGTGCGCGGTCGTCGAGGACACCGCGACCGGCGTCGCGTCGGCCGAGGCGGCGGGCTGCCACGTGGTCGTCGTGCCCTCGGTGTCACCCATCGCGCCCGCTCCGCGCCGCACCGTCGTGTCCTCTCTCGAAGACGTCGATCTCCGATTTCTGCACGGCCTGATGACGGAAAAGCGCTAGAGCTTCACCCAGCGTGCGGAACGGCAAACGCGGAAAATCGTCGAATGACCGCCCGGACAATTCAGAACCAGGTCGGATGGCCGAATTCCGGTACCTGTCAGCCGAGTTGACACTGTGACGTTCGTCACGAGTATCGGGGTCGACATCACGGACGCGGTGTGCTTAGTCCCCCTTTTCGGGGGTGGTCCGTGTGCCCTTGTGTCCTGATTGGTGGAACACTGCGCGGTTCCTTCCCCTGTCGGGTTTTCGGTGCGTCCGCGCCCGGTTTCGCAGCGTGATGGGAGGGTGGCTCCCGTACCTGTGAGACGCCCCGCAGGTGCGGACTAATCTCGTCGCGAGAACCTCGCCACAACTCCCCGTGATCCGCAGCACCACCCCTGCATGCCGGGTACACGGACTCGACAGCTCTGGAGAAACTCGAGCATGAACCGCAAGACTTTGGTGCTGCCGGCGATCGTCGGCCTGCTCGGCCCCGTGCTCGCCGGCTGCGGTGGGTCCGACAGCGGCAGCAAGGGGGGCGACGCGATCGTCGTCGGCACCACGGACCGGTTCACCGTCACGAGTGACGCCCCCGCGCCGCTCGACCCGGCATACGCGTACGACGTCGGCACCTGGAACATCCTTCGCCAGACCGTCCAGACCCTCATGGCGCAGCCGCGTGGCGACGGTGAGCCCCAGCCCGAGGCGGCCGACAAGTGCGGCTTCACCGACGCCGGCAACGAGCGGTACGTCTGCACCCTGCGCAAGGACCTCAAGTTCTCCAACGGTGACCCCGTCACCGCGAAGGACGTGAAGTTCTCCATCGACCGCGCGCTGTCCCTCAAGGCCGACAGCGGGGTGTTCGCCCTGCTGTCCACCGTCGACACGGTCGAGACCCAGGGCGACCGCGAGGTGATCTTCCACCTCAAGACGGCGGACGCCACCTTCCCCTTCAAGCTGTCGACCCCGGTCGCCGGCATCGTCAACCCCGACGACTACGAGAAGGGCAAGCTGCGCGACGGCTTCCAGGTGGACGGCTCCGGCCCGTACACCGTCGAGTCCGAGGTCAAGGACAACGAGCTCGTCAAGGCCGTCTTCACCAAGAACCCCCACTACAAGGGGCTCCTGGAGCCGAAGAACGACAAGGTCGAGATGCGCTCCTTCACGAGCGCCGACGAGATGGGCACCGCCCTCGACAAGGGTGACATCGACGTCATGACCCGCTCCATGACGCCGAAGCAGATCCAGCAGCTCTCCAAGGACGACGGCGACATCGACCTGGTGGAGGTGCCGGGTCTGGAGATCCGCTACCTCGGCTTCAACACCGCCGCCTCCTCGGTCAAGTCGAAGGCCGTCCGGCAGGCCGTGGCCCAGCTCGTCAACCGCGGTGAGCTCGTCTCCAAGGTGTACGGCACCCAGGCCGAGCCGCTCTTCTCGATGGTCCCCGCCACCATCACGGGCCACAGCAACTCGTTCTTCAACGAGTACGGCGAGCCGAACACCGCCAAGGCCAAGGGCTTCCTCAACAAGGCCGGAATCACCACCCCGGTGAAGGTCACCCTCCACTACACGACCGACCACTACGGCACGGCCACCAAGTCGGAGTTCGAGGTCCTGAAGCGGCAGCTCAACGCCAGCGGGCTGTTCGACGTCGACGTCAAGGGCGAGGCCTGGGACAAGTTCCGTCCCGCCGAGATGGCCGGCAAGTACGACATCTACGGCATGGGCTGGTTCCCCGACTTCCCCGACGCCGACAACTACCTCGCGCCGTTCCTCGACAAGGACAACACCCTCGGCTCGCCCTACGCGAACGGCGAGATCCGCAACACGCTGATCCCCGAGTCCCGTCGCGAGGCGGACCGGCTCAGCGCGTCGAAGAGCATCTCGGAGATCCAGGACATCGTCGCCGCCGACGTACCGCTGCTGCCGCTGTGGCAGGGCAAGCAGTACATCGCCGCACGCGACGACATCACGGGCGCCGAGTGGGCCATCAACTCCTCCTCGACCCTGCAGCTCTGGGAGCTCGGCCGCGGCCTCTGAGCAGCCCGCCGGCCTCCCCCGGCCCGGGACCCTCCTCGGGTCCCGGGCCCTTCAGATCCAATGACAAGGCACTTGCACGTGAACATGCGTAACCAGTGGCCGGTCCTGTCCGTCGTGACGGGGCTGGCCGCCGGCCTGTTGACCGGCTGCGGCTCGGACACCGGCGACTCCGGCGGCACCGGCTCCTCCGTGGTCGTGGGGATGTCCGACGACGTCCTCGCCACCGACCCCGCCGCAGGCTACGACCCCGGGTCGTGGCTGCTGTTCAACAACGTCTTCCAGTCGTTGCTGAGCTTCCCCAAGGGCGGTACCGAGCCCGAGCCCGAGGCCGCCGAGGAGTGCGCCTTCACGGACACCGGCACGAAGGTCTACACCTGCACCCTGAACGACGGCCTGAAGTTCAGCAACGGTGACCCGCTCACCTCGAAGGACGTCAAGTTCTCCTTCGACCGCATGCTGAAGATCAACGACGCCACCGGCCCCGCGATCATGTTCCCCATGCTCGACGAGGTGACCACGCCGGACGCCAAGACCGTCGTCTTCAAGCTCAAGTACGCCGACGCCACCTTCCCGAGCAAGATCGCCTCGGGCGCCGGCTCGATCGTGGACCACCGGCAGTACTCCGCCGACGGACTGCGCACCGACGGCCAGGCGGTCGGCTCGGGCCCGTACAAGCTGGAGTCCTTCGACAAGGACCAGGCCGTCTTCTCGGTGAACGAGGACTACCGGGGACCCGCCGAGGCCCACAACGCCGGCGTGACCCTGAAGTTCTTCCACGGCGACCAGCCCGCCCTGAAGAACGCGCTGCTCGCCGACCGCGTCGACGTCGCCTACCGCGGCCTCGCCGCGAACGACATCGCGGACCTGGACAACCACACCTCCACCGGCAAGGGCGTCGACGTCGTCGAGGGCAGCAGCGCCGAGGTGCAGCACCTCGTCTTCAACATGGACGACCCGGTCGCCGGCAAGCTCGGCGTACGCAAGGCCATCGCCTACCTGCTCGACCGCGAGGCCCTGGTCAACGAGGTCTACCAGGACACGGCGACCCCGCTGTACTCGATCATCCCGGCCGGCATCGCCGGGCACGACACGGCGTTCTTCAACACCTACGGCGCCCGTCCTTCGAAGGCCAAGGCGCAAGCGGCGCTCCAGCAGGAGGGCGTCACCGGCAAGGTGAAGCTGACCCTCTGGTCGACCCCGTCGCGCTACGGCCCGGCCACCGACAACGAGTTCAGGGCGATCGCCAAGCAGCTCAACGCGAGCGGACTGTTCGACGCGAGCGTGAAGTCGGTCGCCTTCGGCCGCTACGAGAAGGACATCGCAAAGGGCAAGTACGGCGTGTACGTGAAGGGCTGGGTGCCGGACTACCCGGACCCCGACAACTTCACCGCCCCGTTCTTCGGCGACGGCAACGTGCTGAGCAACAACTACACCAACAGCACGATCACTTCGCGGCTCCTGCCCAGGATCGCCGCGCAGAGCGACCGCGCCTCGACCGACACCGACTACGGCCGGGTCCAGAACATCGTGGCCGACCAGATCCCGGTCATCCCGGTGTGGCAGGCCAAGCAGTACGCGGTGGTGCGCGAGAACGTCTACGGTCTCGAGAACTGCCTCGACGCCTCGACCGTCTTCCGCTTCTGGGAGATCAGCAAGAGCTGAGCACGACATACGTCAGGGGCGCCCCCCTTCCCACCGGAAGGGGGGCGCCCCTGACGCATGTCCGTGTCCGCAGAGCCCGCCGGGCACGGACGGCGCGGGCTACTGCTGGGCGCCGGGGCGCACCAGCCCGCTCTCGTACGCGTACACCGCGGCCTGCACCCGGTCGCGCAGGCCCAGCTTGGTCAGGACGTGTCCCACATGCGTCTTGACGGTGGTCTCGCTGACGAACAGGTCGGCCGCGATCTCCGCGTTCGACAGGCCGCGCGCCACCAGCTTCAGCACCTCGACCTCCCGCTCGGTCAGCGTGTGCAGGGTGTCCGGCACCGGCTCGTCGCCGGACGGCAGATGACCCGCGTACTTGTCGAGCAGCCGGCGCGTGATGCTCGGCGCGAGCATCGCCTCGCCCGCCGCCACGACCCGGATCGCCTGCACCAGCTCGTTGGCCGGCGCGTCCTTGAGGAGGAAACCGCTGGCGCCGGCGCGCAGCGCCTCCACCACGTACTCGTCGAGGTCGAAGGTGGTCAGGACGAGCACCTTCGCCGGACCGTCCCGGCCGGGGCCGGTGATCTGCCGGGTCGCCTCGACCCCGTCCATCCGCGGCATACGGATGTCCATCAGAACCACATCGGGCTGCAGGGCACGTACCTGGTCGAGTGCCTGGAGGCCGTCTCCGGCCTCGCCGACGACCGCGAGGTCCTGCTCCGCCTCCAGGATCATCCGGAAGCCGGTACGCAGCAGCGGCTGGTCGTCGACCAGTAGGACGCGGATGGCCACGTAAGTCTCCTTCGCTAGTCCGGCCCCATTCTGCCCTGCTCG
Organism: Streptomyces sp. NPDC005496; assembly: GCF_042872045.1. Classification (NCBI taxonomy): domain Bacteria; kingdom Bacillati; phylum Actinomycetota; class Actinomycetes; order Kitasatosporales; family Streptomycetaceae; genus Streptomyces; species Streptomyces sp. NPDC005496. The sequence continues at coordinate 97,474 of NZ_JBIAJQ010000013.1, read as the reverse complement.
GTTCCACCGGACTCGGGCGCCCTGACGGGGAGCGGGTACGGCGGGGGAGTGCCGCCGAACTCCGGGCACACCGCCCGGTGGTCGCACCAGCCGCAGAGCTTGGTCGGCCGCGGCCGCCAGTCGCCCGTCTCGGTGGCCTCCCGGATCGCCTCCCACAGCGCGAGCAGCTTGCGTTCGACGCGCTCCAGGTCCGCGACGACCGGGTCGTACGTCAGCACGTCACCGCTGCCCAGGTAGACGAGCTGGAGCCGCCGCGGGACGACGCCCTTCAGCCGCCAGACGACCAGGGCGTAGAACTTCATCTGGAACAGGGCGCCTTCGGCGTACTCCGGCCGGGGCGCCTTGCCGGTCTTGTAGTCGACGATCCGGACCTCGCCCGTGGGCGCCACGTCCACCCGGTCGATGATGCCGCGCAGCCTGAGCCCGGAGTCCAGACTCGCCTCGACGAACAGCTCGCGCTCGGCCGGTTCGAGCCGGGTCGGGTCCTCCAGCGTGAACCAGCGCTCCACCAGCCGCTCCGCCTCGCCGAGCCAGCGTGCCAGCCGCTCGCCCTCGGGGTCGTCCGCGAACAGCTCCACGACCTCCGGCCTGGTCTCGCGCAGCCGGTCCCACTGACCGGGGATCAGCGACTTGGCGCGCGGGGCGGTGCGCTCCGTGGCCGGTGCGTCGAAGAGGCGCTCCAGCACCGCGTGCACCAGGGTGCCGCGCGTGGCCGCCTCGCTCGGCTTCTCGGGGAGCTTGTCGATCACCCGGAAGCGGTAGAGCAGCGGACACTGCATGAAGTCGCCCGCGCGCGAGGGCGACAGCGACGCGGGCGGCACGGCCGTGACCGCCACGACCGGCTCGGCGGCGGCCGGCTCCGTCGCGACGACGGCCGGCTCGACGGCTTGGGCCGGCACACCCTCGGCCGGACCGGCGCCGGACGGCGCCGGCGGCCCGGACGTCACCGAGGTCGTGACGGACGCGGCGGCCTCCCGCGGCCCGGCCCGGCCGGGACTCTCGGCGGGGGCCTGCGCGGTGCCGGCCGCGACGGTCTCCGCCGCGTCCTCGGTGCTGGTGTCCATGACGACAGACCATACGGCCCGGCACCGACACCGACCCAGCCGCCGCTCCTCCGACGGCACGGAAAACAGAGGGAGTGCCGGGGCGGAACACGCCGCTACGGCCGCATACCATCGACCGGAGACCCTCCCGCCCTGCATGATCGGGAGTGGGGAGACGCTTCGAACAAGGGGACATCGTGGACGAGAGCGGCGGGAGCGGGCAGCCGCGGTCCGGCAAAGACGAGGCGCCCGAGCGTCACGCGGAACCGTCGGCACCCGAGGCCACCGGCACCGGGCACCCCGCGACGGAACGGCACGCCACACCCCCGGACGCCCCCGGCCCGGCAGGGCCCGCCGACGAGACGCCGACGGACACCCCCGAGCCGAGCCCGAGCGACCCCGAGCCTCAGGCGGACGCCGCCCGCACGCCCCCGCGACGCCCGGCCGGACAGCCACCGGCGACGAACCCCGAGCGACCCTCGCAGGCCCCGGACGCCGCGCCCGGGTCCCGGGGAGCCGCGAGCCCCCGGACCCCGGCCGCGCACGGCGAGCAGGTGTCACCGACTTCCGCCGACCAGGACGCGCGAGGCACGACCGGGCAGCCGACAGCAGTGAACCCCCAGCCGCCCACGCAGTCCCCGGACACCGCGCCCGGACCCCGGGGAGCCGTGAGCCCCCGGACCCCGGCCGCGCACGGCGAGCAGGCGTCACCGAGTCCCGCCGACGAGGCCCCGCAGCGCCCGGCCGGGCAGCCGACGGCAGTGAACCCCCAGCCGCCCGCGCAGTCCCCGGACGCCGCCCCCGGGCCGCACGGAGCCGCCGGCCACCGGACCCTGGCCGCGCACGGCGATAAGGCTTCCGGGGACGACTCCCACGCGGACCCGCACGCCGGGCCGCACGGAGCCGCCGGTCACCGGACTCCCGCGCACTCCCACCCGGCGGACCCGCAGGACCCGGCCGGGCCGTCCGGAGCGGCGGGGCACCGGACCCCGGCCGCGTCGGGACGCAAGGCACGGCCCCCGCGCCGGGCCAAGGAACCCGGTGGCGGGCTGCTCATGGGGCGGCCCTTCGGCGTGCCGGTCTACGTCGCCCCCAGCTGGTTCCTCGTGGCCGCGCTCATCACCTGGGTGTTCGGCGGACAGCTCGACCGGGTGCTGCCCGAGCTGGGCAACCTGCGCTACCTGGTGTCCCTCTTCTTCGCCGTCGCCTTCTACGCCTCCGTACTCGTGCACGAGCTGGCCCACACGGTCGCCGCCCTGCGCTTCAAGCTGCCGGTGCGCCGGATCCAGCTCCAGTTCTTCGGCGGCGTCTCGGAGATCGAGAAGGAGTCCGAGACACCCGGCCGGGAGTTCGTGCTGGCCTTCGTCGGACCCCTGCTCTCCCTGGTCCTGGCGGGCCTCTTCTACCTCGCCCTCCAGGGCGTCGAACCCGGCACCGTCCCCGGGGTCCTGCTGGCCGGCCTGATGATCTCCAACCTGATCGTCGCCGCCTTCAACCTGCTGCCCGGTCTGCCCCTCGACGGCGGCCGGATGCTGCGTGCCGTCGTCTGGAAGATCACCGGCCGGCCGATGAGCGGCACCGTCGCCGCCGCCTGGGTCGGCCGCGCGCTCGCCGTCTCCGTACTGATCGGGCTGCCCCTGCTCACCCAGTCCGGCGCCCTCGGTGACGCGCCCGAGGACATCGGCGGCATGGACACCGTCATGGACGCCCTGCTCGCCGCGATCCTCGCCGCGATCATCTGGACCGGCGCCGGCAACAGCCTGCGGATGGCGCGGCTGCGCGAGCACCTGCCCGAGCTGCGCGCCCGCTCGCTCACCCGGCGCGCGGTCCCGGTCGAGACCAGCACGCCCCTCTCCGAGGCCCTGCGCCGCGCCAACGAGGCCGGAGCCCGCGCGCTCGTCGTCGTCGACCCCGACGGCGAACCCCTCTCACTGGTCCGCGAGGCCGCCATCGTCGGCGTACCGGAGCACCGCCGCCCCTGGGTCGCGGTCAGCGGGCTGGCCCAGGACCTCACCGAGGGCATGCGCGTCTCGGCCGAGCTCGCGGGCGAGGAACTCCTCGACGTCCTGCGCGCCACCCCCGCCACCGAGTACCTGGTGGTGGAGGACTCCGGCGAGATCTACGGCGTCCTGTCGGCGGCCGACGTGGAGCGGGCCTTCGTCAAGGCGATGGCACGGCCCTCGTAGCGATCACCCAGGCCGGCCGGTCCGGGGGAGCCGCGGGGCCCTCCGCCGGGCGCCCCACGGGTGGTCCGCGGCCCTCTTCGGGACCGGTAGGCTGGTCACATGTCCGAACCGACCGGTGCCGCCCGCAGGCGCGGGCCCTTCAAGGTCGGGGACCAGGTTCAGCTGACCGACCCCAAGGGCCGCCACTACACGTTCACGCTCGAGGCCGGGAAGAACTTCCACACCCACAAGGGTTCCTTCCCCCACGACGAGCTGATCGGCGCTCCCGAGGGCAGCGTTGTCCGCACCACGGGGAACGTCGCCTATCTCGCGCTGCGCCCCCTGCTCCCCGACTACGTCCTGTCCATGCCCCGCGGCGCCGCCGTGGTCTACCCCAAGGACGCGGGGCAGATCCTGTCCTTCGCCGACATCTTCCCCGGCGCGCGCGTCGTGGAGGCGGGAGTGGGCTCCGGCTCCCTCAGCAGCTTCCTGCTGCGCGCCATCGGCGACCAGGGCATGCTGCACTCCTACGAGCGCCGCGAGGACTTCGCCGACATCGCCCGGCAGAACGTGGAGCGCTACTTCGGCGGCCCGCACCCCGCCTGGCAGCTCACCGTCGGCGACCTCCAGGACAACCTGAGCGACACCGACGTCGACCGGGTCATCCTCGACATGCTCGCCCCCTGGGAGTGCCTGGAGGCCGTCTCCAAGGCGCTCGTCCCGGGCGGCATCCTGTGCTGCTACGTGGCCACCACCACGCAGCTCGCGCGCACCGTCGAGTCCATCCGCGAGATCGGCTGCTTCAACGAGCCGACCGCGTGGGAGACGATGATCCGCAACTGGCACATCGAGGGCCTGGCCGTCCGCCCGGACCACCGGATGATCGGCCACACCGGCTTCCTGCTCACCGCCCGCCGCCTCGCGGACGGCGTCGAGCCGCCCATGCGCCGCCGCCGCCCCGCCAAGGGCGCCTACGGCGACGACTACGCGGGACCGAACGCCGACGGTGGCTCCGGCCGCTGAACCGGCGGCCGCGTGCCGGCTGTCCAACGCACCACGACTGTGGCCGAGTTCCCGGGAACGCCCGGGAACTCGGCCACAGCGCTTTTCCGTTGACCGACCCGCACGAGTACCCACCCCGCGGTTCCGCCTCACTGTGACGTGTGGCACCATGCAGCCACCCCCCACCGGTACAGCCTTCACAGGAGACGCTCCGAGTGCAGCAATCCGCCGTCCCGGAACTGGCACACACCCACACCAGCCCCATCCACTGGCTCGCCACGGCCACCGCCCTCGCGGGAGTCGTCGCGCTGTCCTCGGTCCTGCAGCCCGACTCGGCGACGGCGGCCCAGGCCGCGGGCACCGACGCGAAGGCCGCCCCGGCCGCCGTGGCGCCCCCGGATCCCGCGGCGGTCGCCTTCCCCATCGAGTGCGGGACCGCGAAGGTCCTGGTACAGAAGAAGGCGTCCGGGGACCTCGACGGGGACGGCCGCCCGGAGACCGTGGCCGTGGTGCGCTGCGACGCCGGCTCGGGAACCCCGCCGAACGGTGTCTACGTGCTGACCCAGGGCAAGGGCGCCGACAAGCCGCGGGTGGTGGCCACGCTGGTCGAACCCCAGGACCGGCTGAGCGTCTCGGAATTCGCGCTGCGCGACCGAACCGTCACGGCGACCCTGCTCGGCTACTCCTCGTCCGCCGTGCCGAGTTGCTGCCCGGACGTGAAGGACCGCGCCAAGTGGCAGTGGAAGGACGGCACGTTCGTCCGGTCCACGCCCTCCGAGGCACGGAGCGTGTGAGGAACCGGACGAGGCGGTGACAGCGGGTGACCTCAGGTCACCCGGCGTCCGGCCCGTAGACCTCGACCCTGTCCGAAACGCGCCGGACGTGGATGCAGTCGCCCGGGCACTCCTTGGCGGAGTCGGCCACGTCGCGCAGCAGCGTCAGCGGCACGGGGGTTGTCGCGCCCGGCGCCTGGAGCAGTTCGTCGTCCGCGCTCTTCACGTAGGCCAGACCGTCGATGTCCAGCTCGAAGACCTCGGGCGCGTACTGGGCGCAGATGCCGTCGCCGGTACAGAGATCCTGGTCGATCCAGACCTCGAGCGCCTCGCCGTCGACTTCTGCCTCCTGCTGCACGGTCATTTCTCCTGCCGTTTCCTGCGTCGAGCGGTCCGAAACGTCGGCAAGTCGGGCCAGCTCTGACGGGTGTTGAACACTTCGACCCTACCTCCGTCCGCTTCCCAATCATGTTGGGTGGGTATTCCCCTGGCGTGAGGGAGAGCGCAAGGGTGAAGATCGGACACACCTCGACAGTCTTTGTGATCTAGGGGTTTCAATCGACACCCACCCAGGTAGGGTCTGGAAGCGTCCAGCTCCCCTTGGAGGAGGTGAGGACCGTGGCAGCCCACGACGACGACATGAACCGCGGCATCCGCCCGGGAAGAGGGTCCGATGACCCCGCCGGGCAGATTGCCTACCTTGAGCAGGAGATCGCCGTCCTGCGACGCAAGCTCGCCGACTCTCCGCGGCACACGAGGATTCTCGAAGAGCGGATCGTCGAGCTGCAGACCAACCTGGCCGGCGTGTCCGCGCAGAACGAGCGGCTCGCCAACACGCTCCGTGAGGCCCGCGACCAGATCGTGGCCCTCAAGGAGGAGGTCGACCGGCTGGCCCAGCCGCCGGCAGGCTTCGGTGTCTTCCTCACGGCGAACGAGGACGGCACGGCGGACATCTTCACCGGGGGCCGCAAGCTCCGGGTGAACGTCAGCCCGAGCGTGGAGCTCGAAGAGCTCCGTCGCGGCCAGGAACTGATGCTGAACGAAGCCCTCAACGTGGTCGAGGCCATGGAGTACGAGAGCGTCGGCGACATCGTCACCCTCAAAGAGATCCTCGAGGACGGCGAGCGCGCTCTGGTGGTGGGGCACACCGACGAGGAACGGGTGGTACGGCTCGCCGAGCCGCTGCTGGACGTCACCATCCGTCCCGGCGACGCCCTGCTGCTCGAACCCAGGTCCGGCTACGTCTACGAGGTCGTACCGAAGAGCGAGGTCGAGGAACTCGTCCTCGAAGAGGTCCCTGACATCGGCTACGAGCAGATCGGCGGCCTGGGAAACCAGATCGAACTGATCCGCGACGCGGTCGAGCTCCCGTACCTCTACCCCGACCTCTTCAAGGAGCACGAACTGCGGCCACCCAAGGGTGTGCTGCTGTACGGGCCCCCCGGATGCGGCAAGACGCTCATCGCCAAGGCCGTCGCCAACTCGCTGGCCAAGAAGGTCGCCGAGGTGACCGGACAGGCCACGGGCAAGAGCTTCTTCCTCAACATCAAGGGCCCCGAGCTCCTGAACAAGTACGTCGGCGAGACCGAGCGGCAGATCCGCCTCGTCTTCCAGCGTGCGCGTGAGAAGGCCAGTGAGGGCACCCCCGTCATCGTCTTCTTCGACGAGATGGAGTCCCTCTTCCGCACCCGTGGCTCCGGTGTCAGCTCGGACGTGGAGAACACCATCGTCCCCCAGCTGCTCGCCGAGATCGACGGTGTGGAGGGCCTGGAGAACGTGGTCGTGATCGGCGCCTCGAACCGCGAGGACATGATCGACCCCGCGATCCTGCGCCCCGGCCGGCTCGACGTGAAGATCAAGATCGAACGTCCGGACGCCCAGGCCGCCAAGGACATCTTCGCGAAGTACCTCACCTCGCGGCTCCCGCTGCACTCCGACGACCTCGGTGAGCACGGCGGCGACCGGGAGGCCACGGTCCACGGAATGATCCAGACCGCCGTGGAGCAGATGTACGCCGAATCCGAGGAGAACCGCTTCCTCGAGGTCACCTACGCCAACGGCGACAAGGAAGTCCTGTACTTCAAGGACTTCAATTCCGGCGCCATGATCGAGAACATCGTGGGCCGCGCGAAGAAGGCAGCCATCAAGGACTTCCTCGACGCGAACCAGAAGGGCCTTCGGGTCTCCCATCTCCTCCAGGCATGCGTGGACGAGTTCAAGGAGAACGAGGACCTGCCGAACACCACCAACCCGGACGACTGGGCCCGCATCTCCGGTAAGAAGGGTGAAAGGATCGTCTACATCCGCACCCTCGTCACCGGAAAGCAGGGAGCGGACACCGGGCGCTCCATCGACACGGTGGCGAACACCGGTCAGTACCTGTAAAAGACAGGGCGGCTGCGGGTGCCCTTCGCGGGTATCCGCAGCCGACTGTTTTTCAGGCCATGCCGGAGCAAGGCAATGACGCAAATGATCTCCCCACCAGCGCAAAGGCGTTCTAGGCTCTTTCGTACCGCCGAGTCGCGTGATGCGGGGACGGGCACCGCGCACGCACCGGAGCACCAGCGGTACTTGAGCAGCGCCCCCGACCGAGGGCGCCGCCGGGCAAGGAGGGCCGCATGACCGTACGGCGAGTAATGGGCATTGAGACGGAGTACGGAATCTCCGTCCCCGGCCACCCCAACGCCAATGCCATGCTCACCTCATCCCAGATCGTCAACGCGTACGCGGCGGCGATGCACCGGGCGCGCCGCGCCCGGTGGGACTTCGAGGAGGAGAATCCGCTGCGGGACGCGCGAGGCTTCGACCTCGCCCGTGAGACCGCCGACTCCAGCCAGCTCACCGACGAGGACATCGGTCTGGCCAACGTCATCCTGACCAACGGCGCGCGGCTGTACGTGGACCACGCACACCCGGAGTACAGCGCCCCCGAGGTCACCAACCCGTGGGACGCCGTCCTGTGGGACAAGGCCGGCGAGCGCATCATGGCGGAGGCCGCGGAGCGCGCGGCGCAGCTGCCCGGCGCCCAGCCGATCCACCTCTACAAGAACAACACGGACAACAAGGGTGCCTCCTACGGCACGCACGAGAACTACCTGATGAAGCGGGAGACCCCCTTCTCGGACATCGTGCGGCACCTCACGCCCTTCTTCGTCTCCCGGCAGGTGGTCACCGGCGCCGGCCGCGTCGGCATCGGCCAGGACGGCCACGAGCACGGCTTCCAGCTGAGTCAGCGCGCCGACTACTTCGAGGTCGAGGTGGGTCTGGAGACGACCCTCAAGCGGCCCATCATCAACACGCGCGACGAGCCGCACGCGGACGCCGAGAAGTACCGCCGCCTGCACGTGATCATCGGCGACGCGAACCTGTCCGAGATCTCGACCTATCTCAAGCTCGGCACGACGGCCCTGGTCCTCTCGATGATCGAGGACGGCTTCATCGCCGTCGACCTGGCGGTCGACCAGCCCGTCCGCACGCTGCACCAGGTCTCGCACGACCCGACGCTCAAGCGCCTGGTCACGCTCCGCAGCGGCCGGACACTCACCGCCGTACAACTCCAGATGGAGTACTTCGAGCTGTCCCGTAAATACGTGGAGGAGCGCTTCGGCGCCGACGCGGACGACCAGACCAAGGATGTCCTGGCGCGCTGGGAGGACACCCTGAATCGCCTGGAGAACGACCCGATGAGCCTCTCCGGGGAGCTCGACTGGGTCGCCAAGCGGGAGCTCATGGAGGGGTACCGGCGCCGGGACGACCTCGACTGGGACGCGGCCCGGCTGCACCTGGTCGACCTCCAGTACGCCGACGTACGGCCCGACAAGGGCCTCTACAACCGTCTGGCGGCCCGGGGCCGCATGAAGCGCCTCCTGGACGAGACGGACGTCGAGCGGGCCCGCACCAAGCCTCCGGAGGACACCCGGGCGTACTTCCGCGGGCGCTGCCTTGAGCAGTACGCGGACGACGTCGCGGCGGCCTCCTGGGACTCGGTGATCTTCGATCTGCCCGGCCGGGACTCGCTCCAGCGCGTCCCAACCCTGGAGCCGCTTCGCGGAACGCGTAATCACGTCAAGGAGCTCCTGGACCGCTGCCGTACGGCGGAAGACCTGGTCAGGGTCCTTTCGGGGCGCTGAGCGGGCCAGGTGCCCCCGCCGGGCCCGAGCGGCTCGGGCGGGGTGGAAACAGGCGCCGTCCGGGAATCATCGAGGTGGCTCCGGGACGTTGTAGCAACTGCGGGGCCGATGTCGGACCCTGCTTGTAGGGTCTGATCAAGAACGTCGAACCGAGCGGGGTGAGGGTTATGGCGACCAAGGACACCGGCGGCGGGCAGCAGAAGGCCACGCGTTCCACCGAGGAGGCCGAGGAGCAGACGCAGGAAGCGCAGGGCTCCGAGGACCTCAAGGAACGCCAGGAGAAGCTGAGCGACGACGTGGACTCCGTGCTGGACGAGATCGACGACGTCCTCGAGGAGAACGCCGAGGACTTCGTTCGAAGCTTCGTTCAGAAGGGTGGGCAGTAGCCTTTGAAATGAAGGCTACCGGTCCTCGGGGGGTCCGAATTGACGGAGGAGGCGGGTGGGAAGCGCTGCTCGCGGTGCAGGAGTCACAAGCCGCGGGCAGCCTTCGCCGCCAACAGGGCGATGCGGGACGGGTTGCAGGCGTACTGCCGGGAATGCGCGGCGGCCTACCACCAGCAGCGCCAGGTCGCGAAGGGGCACAACGTCCGGCCGCGGGTGGACGTGCCCGTCGGACACAAGTACTGCCGTGGCTGTGGTGAGGCGAAGCCCCACCGCGAGTGGCATCGCAACGCCTCTTCCTCCGACGGGCTGGCGACCTGCTGCAAGGCGTGCAAGGCCGCTCGGGGAAGGCAGGGGCATCTGAAGCGGCAGTACGGCATGACCGAAGCCGAACGTGACGAGATGATTGCCGCGCAACGCGGGCTCTGCGTGATCTGTTTGAAGGCCCCGGCCATTCATGTGGATCACTGCCATGAGACGGGTAGGGTCCGTGGCGTACTGTGCTTCAACTGCAATTCGGCCATCGGCAAGTTGGGAGATGATCCCGACGCTGTTCGTCGGGCTGCCGCCTACTTGGAAGGATCCTCGTGGAAGCCAACACTCGTAGCACCGGGCGTCTACCGGCTGCCTTCCTGACGCCCGGGTCGTCGTCCTTCATGGACTTCCTGTCCGAGCATCAGCCGGCCATGCTTCCGGGCAACCGGCAGCTGCCGCCCACCCAGGGCGTGATCGAGGCGCCGCACGGCACCACCATCGTCGCCGTCACGTTCCCCGGCGGCGTGGTCCTCGCCGGTGACCGGCGGGCCACCATGGGCAACGTCATCGCGCAGCGCGACATCGAGAAGGTCTTCCCGGCCGACGAGTACTCGGCGGTGGGCATCGCCGGCACCGCGGGTCTTGCCGTCGAGATGGTGAAGCTGTTCCAGCTGGAGCTGGAGCACTTCGAGAAGGTGGAGGGTGCCACGCTCTCCCTGGAGGGCAAGGCGAACCGCCTCTCCACGATGATCCGTTCCAACCTGGGCATGGCCATGCAGGGCCTCGCCGTCGTCCCGCTCTTTGCGGGCTACGACGTGGACCGCGAGCGCGGCCGCATCTTCTCCTACGACGTCACCGGCGGCCGCTCCGAGGAGCACGGCTTCGCCGCCACCGGCTCCGGCTCGATCTTCGCGCGCGGCGCCATGAAGAAGCTCTACCGCGACGACCTGACCGAGGAGCAGGCCACGACCCTGGTCGTCCAGGCGCTGTACGACGCCGCCGACGACGACTCGGCGACAGGCGGTCCCGACGTCGCCCGCCGGATCTACCCGATCGTCACCGTGATCACCGACGAGGGATTCCGCAGGCTCACCGAGCCGGAGTCCTCCGAGATCGCCCGCGCGATCCTGGAGCGGCGCCTCGAGCAGCCCGACGGCCCGCGGGCCGCGCTGCTCTGACACCGCTCTCCGTTACCAAGGTGACCCTGTGACTTCGACAGAAAGGGACGGATAACCGGTGTCGACGCCGTTCTATGTCTCACCCCAGCAGGCGATGGCCGACCGGGCGGAGTACGCCCGCAAGGGCATCGCCCGTGGCCGCAGCCTGGTCGTGCTGCAGTACGCCGACGGCATCGTCTTCGTCGGCGAGAACCCCTCCCGCGCGCTGCACAAGTTCAGCGAGATCTACGACCGGATCGGCTTCGCCGCCGCCGGCAAGTACAACGAGTACGAGAACCTGCGCATCGGCGGTGTCCGCTACGCCGACCTGCGCGGATACACGTACGACCGGGACGACGTGACCGCCCGCGGTCTCGCCAACGTCTACGCCCAGACGCTGGGCACGATCTTCTCCTCCGCCGCCGAGAAGCCGTACGAGGTGGAGCTGGTGGTCGCCGAGGTCGGGGAGACCCCCGAGGGCGACCAGATCTACCGGCTGCCGCACGACGGATCGATCGTGGACGAGCACGGCTCGGTCGCGGTCGGCGGCAACGCCGAGCAGATCAGCAGCTATCTGGACCAGCGCCACCAGGACGGCATGTCGCTCGCCGAGGCGCTCAAGCTGGCGGTGCAGTCCCTGTCCCGCGAGCCGAACGGCGGTGAGCGGGAGATCCCCGCGGAGCGCCTGGAGGTCGCGGTGCTGGACCGTACGCGTCCGCAGCAGCGAAAGTTCAAGCGGATCACCGGGCGTCAGCTCGGCCGCCTGCTGGAGGCGGGCGGCGCGTCCACCGCCACCGAGGCCGAGGACCCCGACGACGAGGAGTGACCTCGTCGGTAACCCTCGCTCCACGTGCCCCGGCCGCATTCGGCCGGGGCACGTCGCGTCTGCGGCACGGCCTGCCCGGGGGCGGGGGCCGTCAGCCCGGGGGCGGGGCCGTGGAGCCCCGTACGACCAGTTGGACGGGGATGTCGCCGCCCTCGGGTGTGCGGCCCTCCAGGACCGCGAGGAGGGCCGCCATGCCGCGTTCGCCGAACAGCTCGGCGTCCAGCCGCACGGTGGTCAGCTCGGGATCGATGGCGGTGGCGAGCGCCAGGTCGTCCAGGCCGGTGACCGAGATGTCGTCCGGGACGCGCAGGCCGAGCCGCCGTACCGCCTTGTAGGCGCCCGCGGCCAGCTTGTCGTCGTCGCAGACGATCGCGGTGGGCCGAGGTCCGGGAGCCCCGAGAGCGGCTCCCGCGGCGGCCACGGCGTCCTCCATCGAGATGGGCGCCCGGGCGGTCCGCAGCTGAGTGCCGGGGACCTCGGCGAGGCGTGCGGCCAGTTCCCGCGCCCTGACCTCGAACGTCCAGGAGGCGATGTCGGCCGCCAGGTGCAGGACGCGCCGGTGGCCGAGGGCCAGCAGGTGCTCGGCGATCTGCCGCACGCCGTCGGCGATGTCGAGGTTGACGGTGGCCGCGCCCAGGCTGCCCGCGGGGTCGCTGTCGAGCATGACCAGGGGGAGCTGGTCGCCGCGGATGGCGGTGAGGGCGTCGGCGGCCATGGAGGAGGCGAGGACGCCGTCCAGGGCGGCGGGGGCGGAGCCGAAGGGGTCGCGGGCGGGGCCGATGCCCTCGGGGGAGGGGTACAGGACCACGCCGAAGCCGTGCTGGGCGGCGACCCGGGCGGCTCCGGTGTAGACGCCGGCGAAGAACTCGGTGGTCAGGGCGGGCACCACGAGGAGGACGGTCCGGGTGCGGCCGAGGCGCAGGTTGCGGGCGGCGAGGTTGGGTCGGTAGCCGAGTTCGCGGGCGGCCTCCCTGACGCGGTCGGCCGTCGCCGCGGAGACCCGGCCGCGCCACTTGTCGCCGAGCACCAGGGAGACGGCCGCCTGGGAGACCCCGGCGGCCTGGGCGACGTCCCGGCTCGTGGGGCGCGTACTACCTGGTGCCACCGGTCGACCTGTCTCTCTGCTGGACTCGCGGACTGGGCACATGGTACGTATGGGAGACGAAGTTATACGTAAAACTTGAGGCGCGGACGGCCTCGGTGCTCGGGAGAGAAGGCGACATGGCCGCGGGATACCTGGAGATCCTCAGGGCGAGGCACGCCGCGCGGCTCCTCACCGGCACGCTGGTGGGGCGGCTGCCGAACGCCACCGCCGCGATCGCCGTCGTGCTCTTCATCCGCGCGGAGGGCGGCACCTACAGCCTGGCCGGGGCGCTGGCCGCGGTCTACGGGGTCGCCAACGCGGTGGGCCAGCCGCTGCTCGGCCGCCTGGTTGACCTGTACGGGCAGCCGCGCGTCCAGCTGCCCGCCGCGCTCGTCTCGGCCCTCGGGATGTCCGTGTTCGCCTTCGCGGGCACGGACCCGCTGCCCCTCGCGTACGCCTCGATGGCCGTCGCCGGACTCTTCACGCCTCCGCTGGAGGGCGGCCTGCGTGCCCTGTGGCCCAGCGTCCTGCGCAAGGAGGAACAGGTGCACACGGCGTACGCCATGGACGCCGTCGCGCAGGAAGTCATGTTCACCGTCGGGCCGTTGCTCGTGACCCTCTGCGTGTCGCTGTGGTCCGCGCAGGCCGCCCTGCTCGTCCTGAGCGTCATAGGCGTCCTCGGCGCCCTCTCCGTGGTCCTCTCGCCGCCCTCGCGCGCGTGGCGTTCGGCCCCGCGCGAGGCCCACTGGCTGGGCGCGCTGCGCTCGCAGGGGCTGCTGGCGCTGCTCGGTGCGTTCCTGTTCATCGGCATGGCCCTCGGCTCCATCACGGTGGCCGCGGTCTCCTACGCCGACGAGCACGGCGGCGACGCCGTGTACGGCTGGCTGATGGCGGCGCTGGGCCTCGGCGCGCTGGTCGGCGGCACCGTGTACGGCGCGCGTCAGTGGGCGGGTGCGCCGGAGCGCCGACTGCGCTGGCTGGTGGCCCTGCTGGCCGTGTGTTACCTGCCGCTCATGCTGGTGCCCGGCGCCGTCGCCATGACGGCGCTGACGGCCCTGTCCGGCGTGTTCCTCGCCCCCTGCATCGCCTGCGCGTTCATCATCGTCGACCGGCACGCCCCGCGCGGCACGGTCACCGAGGCGTTCTCCTGGCTGGTGACCACGTTCACGGTCGGCGCGTCGGTCGGAACGGGCCTCGCCGGACCGGTCGTCCAGTGGGGCGGAGCCTTCTGGGGCTTCGCCGTGCCGGGCGCCGCGGGAGCCGTGTCGTTGCTGGTCCTCATGGCCACCGGGCGGGTCCTCGCAGCTCCCGCCGCGGGCGCGGTCGTTGCGGTCTCATCGGAAAATGATCCAAACCGTGCCGTCGAACCCCGTTTCAGCACAGGGGATCGGGCGTAATGTTCAGTCATGGACCGCCGCATTTTCGGGCTGGAGAACGAGTACGGCGTCACGTGTACGTTCAGGGGACAGCGGCGCCTGTCTCCCGACGAGGTGGCGCGGTACCTCTTCCGCCGTGTCGTGTCATGGGGCCGCAGCAGCAATGTCTTTCTGCGGAACGGTGCCCGCCTTTATCTCGACGTGGGATCACATCCGGAATACGCCACACCCGAATGTGACAACGTGACCGAGCTGGTCACCCACGACAAGGCCGGCGAGCGCATTCTCGAAGGACTCCTCGTCGACGCCGAACGCCGCCTGCACGAGGAAGGAATCGCGGGCGACGTCTATCTGTTCAAGAACAACACCGACTCGGCGGGCAACTCCTACGGGTGCCACGAGAACTACCTTGTGGCCCGGCACGGGGAGTTCTCCCGACTCGCGGACATCCTCATTCCGTTCCTCGTCACGCGGCAGCTGCTGTGCGGCGCCGGCAAGGTGCTGCAGACACCCCGCGGCGCCGTGTACTGCGTCAGCCAGCGTGCCGAGCACATCTGGGAGGGCGTCAGCTCCGCGACGACCCGCTCCCGGCCCATCATCAACACCCGCGACGAGCCGCACGCGGACGCCGAGCGCTACCGCCGGCTGCACGTCATCGTCGGCGACTCGAACATGTCCGAGACCACCATGCTCCTGAAGGTCGGTGCCACCGACCTCGTGCTGCGCATGATCGAGGCGGGCACGGTGATGCGCGACCTGACCCTGGAGAACCCGATCCGGGCGATCCGCGAGGTCAGCCACGACATCACGGGCCGCCGCAAGGTGCGCCTCGCCAGCGGTCGCGAGGCCTCCGCCCTCGAGGTGCAGCGGGAGTACTTCGAGAAGGCCGTGGACTTCTGCGAGCGCCGCGGCATCCGCACCGGCACCGTCGAGCAGGTCCTGGAGCTCTGGGGCCGCACGCTGGACGCGATCGAGGCCGAGGACCTCGACCGGATCGGCACCGAGATCGACTGGGTCATGAAGTACAAGCTCATCGAGCGGTACCGGGCCAAGCACAACATGACGATGTCGCACCCGCGGGTCGCCCAGATAGACCTCGCCTACCACGACATCCACCGGCGCCGGGGCCTGTACTACCTGCTGGAGAAGAAGGGGCAAGCCGCCCGGATCTGCAACGACTTGAAGATCTTCGAGGGCAAGTCCGTGCCGCCGCAGACCACGCGCGCGAGGCTGCGCGGCGACTTCATCCGGCGCGCCCAGGAGCAGCGCCGCGACTTCACGGTCGACTGGGTCCACCTCAAGCTCAACGACCAGGCGCAGCGCACCGTGCTGTGCAAGGACCCGTTCCGCTCCGTCGACGACCGCGTGGAGAAGCTGATCGCCGGCATGTGAGCCGGCGGCCCACCGCCCGATGACGCCCGATGCCCGGAGGCAGTGATGCCGCCGGGCATCGGGCGTTTCCCGTGTCCGCCCCGCCCTGGACGTGAGAGGCGCGGGCGGACGGCGGGGTGAGACATGTCACGATGTCCCGAGAAGGGCGCGGCTGTCCGGAATGGTTGATTCCTGAACCCACTCGCCCGATGGTAACGACAAAACGTCCTCAATCGCCCTCTCCGCGGCGACGCCGTACCGTGATTCGCTATCACGTGCGAATGGTCGTCCGCGAGCGACATGCCGTACCGCGGCCGATCCCGCTTTCACTGTGCCGGCGGTCCCGGCGGAAATGCAGAAGACCCCAGCCCGGCCCGTTGTTTTACTGCCTCCACCGACATGGCCATGACCAGCCGGTCGGACACAAAACAGGGGGTACATCTTGCGCTGGGTCAGGACAAAGGGACGTGAGGCGGCCGTTCTCGCCACGGCGGGGGCCGTCGTCGCCACCGCGCTCGTGGGCATGAGCGCCTCGCCGGCGGCGGCGTACTGCCGCTCCGGTATGACGAAGTGGAACAGCACCGCCAACCCGTGGTCGATCGCCGCCAACACCACGTTCCCCAGCGGGCTGAGGAACGGACTCAAGGGCGGTCTGCTGCAGTGGAACCGCAGTGGCTCCAACCTGCGCTACAACGCGCCGACGTACACCGCCGGATGGCAGATCTACGCCTTCCGCGCCTCGTACAGCTACACGAGTCTCATGGGCAGCGCGCCCGGCTACGCGGCGGCCCAGCGGTCGGGCGGCACCCACAACGGCGGGACGCTCTACCTCTCCAACCGCTTCCACTGGGTGAACGCCAGCCAGAACATCGGCCAGAACAAGGCCGACGTGCAGACCGTCGCCGTGCACGAGGTGGGGCACTTCACCGGGCTCGCCCACCCGTGGCCCGCGCACTGCCCCGACGGCTCCGCGTACACGGCCGCCGAGAAGAAGTCGGTGATGACGACCATCAACACCGGCACCCGGCGCGGGCTCAACAGCGACGACATAGCCGGCGTCAAAGCCATCTACTGACCGGGGGAAACAGACATGACCGCAGTACGCACAGCAAGGCCGCGCGCCCTCGCCCGCGCCTCCGCAGCTCTCGTCGTCCTCGTACTCGGCGCCACCGCGTGCTCCTCGGCCGCGGACCCGGGTGAGCGGGCGGGCGGCGCCGGGGAGAAGAAGGTGCGCGTCGTCGAAGGGCACCCGTACGCCGTGGACAGCAGTCCCGCCGCGGCGATCGGCTTCCCGCAGAACGAGAACGTCTTCGAGGGCACGGTCGTCAAGCGGCGCGCCGACGTGCACGCCACCGACGTGCTCGACGACGGCTCGACGTTCGAGGTCGTCTACACGCCGGTGGTCGTCCGCGTGGACCGGGTCCACAAGGGGGCTCTGAAGAAGGGCGCCGAGGTCGTCGTCCGCTCGATGGGCGGCACGGCGGACGGGGTCCGCTACGAGGTCGAGGAGGCGCCGGCGAAGAAGACCTTCGCGGTCGGCACCTCGCTGGTGGTCTTCGGCACGGAGTACGCGGCCGTCGACTCCGAGACGAGCCCGGCCATGACGCCCAACTTCGTCTACCGCGCGACGGGTGGCTCGGTCGTCGACGCCACGTACGCGGGCGGCGCGCACGACGGCGGCCCGGCCGCGCGGATGGACCGCGCCGAGTTCCGCGGCAAGCTCCGCGCGCTGTCGGCGCGTTAGGGGCACGGGGGAGCCGCTCGCCTTCGCGGCGGTGCGGGTGCCCGGGTCGTCACCCGATCCGGGCACCCGCGCGTGTCGCGACAATCCGTGCAGCGTTGTGCGTACGCCGTAGAGTGGCGGCCATTGCCCCGCCTCCGATCCCCAGTTGGACTGATGAACTACAACGTGAAGCGTCGCGCCGTCGCGCTGCTGGCCGTACCCGCCCTGCTGTTCACCGCCGCGTGCGGTTCGGACGGTGACGACAACGGCGGCTCCGCCGGAGGAGTCGCCTCGGTCTCGGGGAAGGTCGGGCAGAAGCCCAAGATCTCCGTGCCCGAGGGCGACCCGTCGGAGAAGACGGTGACCAAGACCGTGGTCAAGGGCGACGGCAAGGAGATCAAGAAGTCGGACTTCGTCCGGCTGGACTGGACCGTCGAGAAGTGGGACGGCGCCAAGGAACTCGGCGGCACCTGGACCGCGGCGAGCACCGGCAAGGGGCCGCGCCAGCAGGCCGTGGAGCGGATCGGCCAGCAGAGCCAGCAGCTGCCGGCCAAGGTGCTCGACGCCGTCGAGGGTGAGAAGCAGGGCAGCCGCGTCCTGGTGCAGGGCACCGCGGGCGACCTGATCGGCGAGAACCTCAACACGTCCTCCGGCATCGCCAAGAAGGACGTCCTCATCTGGGTGGTCGACGCGGTCGGTGCCGCCACCGTCGACTCCAAGGCCGAGGTCAAGGGCGAGCAGGCCGCTCCCGAGCCGGGTATGCCGGTGGTGAAGACCCCCTCGCAGAAGCCGGCGGTCATCACCATCCCGAAGAACACCAAGGCTCCGAAGGACCTCAAGGAGCAGGTGCTCATCAAGGGCAGCGGCCCGAAGGTCGAGGCCGGCCAGGGCCTGATCGCGCAGTACACCGGTGTCAAGTGGGAGGACGGCAAGACGTTCGACTCCTCCTGGAACCACGGCGGCGCCACCGCCTTCCAGATCGGCACCGGCTCCGTGGTGCAGGGCTGGGACAAGGGGCTCGTCGGGAAGAACGTCGGCGACCGCGTCCTGCTGGTCATCCCGCCGGACCTGGCCTACGGCGGCAACCCGCAGAGCGAGCTGGCCAAGAACACCCTGGTCTTCGTAGTGGATATCCTCGGTACGGTCTGACCGCGGTGTCACTGACACCGTCCGGGACCATGCCGCGTATCAAGGAGCAATGAAGTGAGCATCGAGAAGCCCGAGATCGACTTCCCGGGCGGCGAGCCCCCGGCGGACCTCGAGATCAAGGACATCTGGGAGGGCGACGGACCGGTCGCCAAGGCCGGCGACACGGTCAAGGTCCACTATGTGGGCGTGGCCTTCTCCACCGGCGAGGAGTTCGACGCGTCCTGGAACCGCGGCACCCCGCTGCAGTTCCAGCTCGGTGTCGGCCAGGTCATCTCCGGCTGGGACCAGGGCGTGCAGGGCATGAAGGTCGGCGGCCGTCGCCAGCTCACCATCCCGGCGCACCTCGCGTACGGCGACCGCGGCGCCGGCGGCCGGATCGCCCCGGGCGAGACGCTGATCTTCGTCTGCGACCTCGTCTCGGTCTGAGCCGTCGTATGAACCGAACCGGGTCCGATCATCCTAGGAATCGGATCGCGGTCCGATCTTCGTACACCGTGTGATCGAGTTCCGACCGGACCCGATCACCTGGGCCCATGCCTGTCCGGCATGGGCCCTCGGCTTTTGCCGCGACACTCCGGAGCGGTACGGTCATCGGTCGGAAGCACCATAGGAAGGGCGTCGATGGCCATTGCCAAGGCCGAGCGGCTGATGAACCTGGCGCTGTGTCTGCTCGGGACGCGGCGGCCGCTCAGCAAGCGCGAGCTGCGCGAGTCCATCGAGGCCTACCTCGAAGCCGGGTCGGACGACTCCTTCAACCGCATGTTCGAGCGTGACAAGGACGACCTGCGCGAACTCGGGCTGGTCATCGAGACCGTCGAGAACCTAGACGGAGAGATCGGCTATCTCGCCCGCCGCGACAGCAACAGCCTGCCGCCCATCACCCTGGACGCCGAGGAGGCCGCCGCCCTGGGCCTCCTCGCCAAGGTCTGGCAGCAGGCCCGTCTGGCCGGCGCGGCGAGCGGCGCGCTGCAGAAGCTCCGCGCCGCCGGACTGCCCGAGGACGTCGACCCCTACGAGGCCCACGGCGCCCTCGAACCGCACATCCCCGTGCACGAGGCCGCCTTCGAACCGCTGATGCTGGCCTGCCGCGACCGCCGCCCGGTCGCCTTCGACTACCGCAAGGCCACCGCCGCCCGCCCCGAGCCCCGCACCGTCGAACCGTGGGCCCTGGAGTGCTGGCGCGGTCACTGGTACCTGGCCGGCTGGGACCGCGACCGCGGCGCCGAGCGCGTCTTCCGGCTCTCGCGGATCACCGGCAAGGTGCGCACCCGCTCCGGGAAGTTCACCGCCGAGGTCCCCGACGTCGTCACCGTCCGCGTGACGGTCGCGAGCTGGGCCGGGGAGAACGCCGACCGCTCCGCCCTGATCCGGCTGCGCGCCGGCGCCGGCTACCCGCTGCGCGCCAAGGCCGTCTCCGTACGGGAACTCGGAGACGGCTGGGACGAGTTGGAGATTCCGTACGGGCACGGCCTGGACGCCTGGCTCGTGGAGTTCGGGCCGGACGTCGTGGTCCTGGAGCCCGCGGAGCTGCGGGCCGACGTGGTGGACCGGCTGCGCGCCGTGGCCAAGGGCTGAGGGGGACACGAAGAACGTGGCAGGCAAACCGGCCAGGCCGGCGAACGCCATCGACCAGACCCGGCGGATGCTGTCGCTGGTGACGTATCTGCGCGAGCGTCCCGGCGCGCGGGTCAGCGATGTCGCCCGCGCCTTCGGGATCAGCGAGGACGAGCTGATCTCCGACCTCGACGTGCTGCCGCTGTGCGGCACCAGCTTCCGCGGCGGCGACCTCCTCGACATCGACACCGACGGCGACCGCATCTGGTGGCACAACCCCGCCGCCCTCGGCGCCGAGGCCGCCGAACCGCTGCGGCTGGCCGCCGACGAGGCGACCGCCCTGCTCGTGGCCGCCCGCGCCGTCTCCACGCTGCCCGGCCTGCGCGAAGGGGACCGGCAGGCACTGCTGCGGGCCACCGCCAAGGTCGAGGCCGCGGCGGGCGAGGCGGCGGGCGCCAGCTCCCGCCTCTCCGTCACCTTCGAGTCCGAGGGCGGCGTCTTCGCGGACGTCGACCGGGCCATCTCCGAGCGGCGCCGGCTGTGGATCCGCTACTACTCGCCCGCCCGCGACGAGCTCTCCGAGCGCGAGATCGACCCCATCCGCCTGGTCAGCGTCGGCCACACCTACGTCGAGGCGTGGTGCCGGCGCTCCGAGGCGCGCCGCACCTTCCGGCTGGACCGGGTCGCCGAGATCCGCATCCTGGACGAGCCGTCCGCGCCGCCCGAGATCGAGCTGCGGGACCTCTCCGAGGGCCTGGTGCAGCCCGCCGCCGAGGACCCCGAGGTGGTGATCGAGGTCGGACCCGGCGGACGCTGGGTCGCCGAGTACTACCCGCACGACAGCGCC
Source organism: Streptomyces sp. NPDC005496 (assembly GCF_042872045.1). Taxonomy (NCBI): domain Bacteria; kingdom Bacillati; phylum Actinomycetota; class Actinomycetes; order Kitasatosporales; family Streptomycetaceae; genus Streptomyces; species Streptomyces sp. NPDC005496. The sequence goes on along the minus strand of NZ_JBIAJQ010000013.1, from coordinate 76,636 downwards.
GAGGAACTGCCCGACGGAGGACTGCGGATCACGCTGCGCGCCCCCGACCCGGCCTCGCTGCGCCGGCTCGCCCTGCGGCTCGGGGGCGACGGCCGGATCGTCTCGCCGCAGGACCTCGCGGACAGCGCCCGCCGCGCGGCCCGCGAGGCGCTCGCCGCGTACGACGAGCCCGCGCCGCGCGAGGCCCTCGCACCGCGGGCGGCCGCCGGGCAGGCCGGGCCCCATGGAGTTCAGGACGGGCTGTACGACAGGCAGGAGCAGGGGCTTTGAGCACGTCGGCGATCTCTGGTTCACGTGACATGTCGGTGTCCTCGGCATTCGCCGGGATGACGAGAGTGGCGCCCGTGCTGTTCAGAGCCGCCTGCCCCGACTGCCGGGGCCGCTTCGAGCTGTCGGCGGCCGCGCTCCGGCTGGCCATCGGAGCCAGCAGCCGCACCACCTTCTACTCCTTCACCTGCCCCGAGTGCGGGGAGGCCGTGCGCAAGCCCGCCGGCGAGCGGATCATCGAGCTGCTCACCGGCGGCGGGGTGCGGACGCTGCGTCTGCACTCCAGGATCTGAGACGCAGGGGCTAGGGTCGACGACATGTTCTGGCCGATGTTCGCTATCGCTCTGGGTTTCCTGGGAATCGCCGTGCTCGGCGTGCTGGCCGTCCGCGTCTTCGTCGAGGCGGAGCGCCTGGGGCGGCAGGTGGCCGACTCCGCCCAGCGCGTCGGCCGGGCCGCGGAGGACCTGGAGCGCGCCGCCGTGACCACCGCGCGCTCGGTGGACGCCCTGTGAGTCGCGCGGTCCCGGCGGCTCCAGCGGCTTCCGGCCTGTCGACCTCCGGGTGCGGCCGGGTACGCTGCTCGTTGTGGCCCGGATACGAGGCGCGGGTCGCGAACTGGGAGTACGCACAGGGATTGCCCCGCGTTCACCCCTGAGCGTTACGATCGCTGACAGCACGACGGCCGGACAGACGTCCGACTGCTCGAACAGCACCCATTCCATGCCGCCTCGGTGAGAAGGTAAAGACTTATGTTCGGAAGGCTCGGAGCCCCCGAGATCATTCTCATCCTCGTCGTCATCATCCTGCTGTTCGGCGCGAAGAAGCTTCCGGACATGGCGCGCTCCCTCGGCAAGTCCGCTCGCATCCTCAAGAGCGAGGCCAAGGCCATGAAGTCGGAGGGCCAGGACTCCTCGACCCCCGCGGGCCCGCCGAACACGGACGAGCAGTCCCCCTCTCAGCGCACCATCCAGGCCGCGCCCGGCGACGTGACGAGCTCGCGCCCGGTGGCCGAGCCGACGGACACGACCAAGCGCTGACGTAGGGCCGGAGAGCTCCGGCCCGCCGCACGAGATGAGGACGTGGGTTGCTCAAGTCTGCCCGCAAGAAGGAGAAGGATCCCGAGGGGCGGATGCCCCTCGCGGAACACCTTCGTGAGCTCCGCAACCGGCTCGCGAAGGCGATGCTGGCCATCGTCGCCGTCACGGTCGTCGCCGCCTTCTTCTACAACGACATCGTCAATCTCATCACCCGGCCGATCCTCGACTCGGTCGGGTGTGAGCAGACCTTCGAGCAGCTGGCCAAGGCGTCGGCGGAGCCGTGTGCGCAGATCACCATCAACGGACTCCTCACGCCCTTCACGCTGGCGCTGAAGGTCTCGCTGATGGCGGGTGTCGTCCTGGCGTCGCCGGTCTGGCTGTATCAGCTGTGGGGCTTCGTCGCCCCCGGCCTGCACCGGCACGAGAAGAAGTATGCCTACGCCTTCGTCGGCTCGGGAGTCCCGCTCTTCCTGGGCGGCGCGTACTTCGCCTACCGTGTGCTGCCCACCACGGCGAAGGTGCTGCTCGACTTCACCCCGGACGGCGCGTCCAACCTCCTGCCGCTGGACGACCTGCTCGACCTCGTCACGCGCATGGTGCTCGTCTTCGGTCTCTCCTTCGAGCTGCCCCTGCTGCTGATCTTCCTGAACCTCACCGGGGCGATCACCGGCAAGCGGATGCTCGGCTGGTGGCGCGGCATGATCATGGGCATCACGGTGTTCGCCGCCATCGCCACGCCCAGCACGGACCCGCTCACCATGCTGGCGCTTGCCGGACCGATCTGGATCCTCTACTTCGGCGCCGTCGCCTTCTCGCTGCTGAACGACCGTCGCAGGCGCCTCAGGGCGTCCCTGGAGCCCGCCGACGACGAGGCCTCGGAACTGGACCTCACTCCCGAGGACATCGGTGCCATCGAGCCCGTGTCGGCCGGACGGACCCTGCCCGAGCAGGCGACGACGGACCGGGTCAACGGTTATGACGACGTGACCTGACGAGGGCCCGGGACTCGTAAGGTCGGGGCGTGACCAGCGAGATCACCCTTGTCGTCAACCCCACCGCGGGCCGCGGCCGGGGCGCCCGTGCGGCGCTGCCGGCCGCTTCGGCGTTGCGGGCGGCGGGCTTCCAGGTGCGTACCGTCCTCGGGCAGGACGCCGGGGACGCGCTCGCACGCGCGCGTGCCGCCGTCGCGGAGGGTACCGGCGCCCTGGTGGCCGTCGGCGGTGACGGCATGGCGAACCTGGCCCTGCAGGCCGTCGCAGGGACCCGTACGCCGCTGGGGCTGGTGGCCGTCGGCACCGGCAACGACTTCGCGCGCGCCCTCGGACTGCCGCTGCGCGACCCGGCGGCCGCCGGACGGCAGATCGCCGACGCCCTCAAGGGCTCCCGGCTGCGCGACGTCGACCTGGGACGCGTCGGCGGCACCTGGTTCGGAACCGTCCTCGCCTCCGGCTTCGACTCCCGGGTCAACGACCGCGGCAACCGCATGCGTCGGCCGGCGGGCCGCCTCAAGTACGACCTCGCGATGCTCGCGGAGCTGGCCTCCTTCAAGCCGTTCCCGTACCGGATCACCCTGGACGGCGGGGAGACCCGGGAGATCGAGGCGACCCTGGTGGCCGTCGGCAACGGGTCGTCGTACGGCGGCGGCATGCGGATCTGCGCCGACGCGGACCTCGGCGACGGGCTGTTCGACGTCACCGTCGTCGGGGACTGCAGCCGCACGACCCTGCTCAGGGTGTTCCCGAAGGTCTACAAGGGCACGCACCTCGGCCATCCCGTGGTCACCGTCCACCGCGCTGCCAGGGTCGAGCTCGTGGCCGAGGGCGTCACCGGGTACGCCGACGGGGAGCCGCTCGGACCGCTGCCGCTGACCGCCAAGTGCGTGCCCGGAGCGGTTCGCGTGGCCGTGCCCTGACCTGCTGAGCTGCGCGGATCCGGGTTCGCGGACAGCGGATCCGGATAATGATCGTCCTGTTGTCAGTGGGGGCCGGTAGTCTCGAAAGCACGATGACAGAGGACCTCTCACCGGCCGAGCGGTACGCGGCAGCACGGAAGCGCGCTGCCGAGCAGGCCACCGCGCTCGCCTCCTTCCGCGAGATGTACGACTTCGGCCTCGACCCCTTCCAGATCGAGGCCTGCCAGGCGCTCGAAGCGGGCAAGGGTGTGCTCGTGGCCGCGCCCACGGGCTCGGGCAAGACGATCGTCGGCGAGTTCGCCGTCCACCTCGCCCTCCAGCAGGGCAAGAAGTGCTTCTACACGACCCCCATCAAGGCGCTCTCCAACCAGAAGTACGCCGACCTCGCCCGCCGGTACGGCGCGGACAAGGTCGGGCTCCTGACCGGCGACAACAGCGTGAACTCCGACGCCCCGGTGGTCGTGATGACCACCGAGGTGCTGCGCAACATGCTCTACGCGGGCTCGCAGACCCTGCGCGGCCTCGGGTACGTCGTCATGGACGAGGTGCACTACCTCTCCGACCGCTTCCGCGGCGCCGTCTGGGAAGAGGTGATCATCCACCTTCCCGAGTCGGTGACGCTGGTGTCGCTCTCGGCGACCGTGTCGAACGCCGAGGAGTTCGGCGACTGGCTGGACACGGTGCGCGGCGACACCCAGGTGATCGTCTCCGAGCACCGGCCCGTCCCGCTCTTCCAGCACGTGCTGGCCGGGCGGCGGATGTACGACCTGTTCGAGGAGGGGGAGGGCCACAAGAAGGCCGTCAACCCCGACCTCACGCGCCTGGCGCGCATGGAGGCGAGCCGTCCGTCGTACCAGGACCGCAAGCGGGGCCGCGCCATGCGCGAGGCCGACCGGGAGCGCGAGCGCAGGCAGCGCTCGCGGGTGTGGACGCCGAGCCGCCCCGAGGTCATCGAGCGGCTCGACGCGGAGGGGCTGCTCCCCGCCATCACGTTCATCTTCAGCCGCGCGGCCTGCGAGGCCGCCGTCCAGCAGTGCCTGTACGCGGGCCTGCGGCTGAACGACGACGAGGCCCGGGCCAGGGTGCGCGAACTCGTCGAGGAGCGCACCGCGTCCATCCCCACGGAGGACCTGCACGTCCTCGGCTACTACGAGTGGCTGGAGGGCCTGGAGCGGGGCATCGCGGCCCACCACGCGGGCATGCTCCCGACCTTCAAGGAGGTCGTCGAGGAACTCTTCGTGCGCGGCCTGGTCAAGGCCGTCTTCGCCACGGAGACCCTCGCGCTCGGGATCAACATGCCGGCCCGCTCGGTGGTGCTGGAGAAGCTGGTCAAGTGGAACGGCGAGCAGCACGCGGACATCACCCCCGGTGAGTACACGCAGCTGACCGGCCGCGCCGGACGCCGCGGCATCGATGTCGAGGGCCACGCGGTCGTGCTGTGGCAGCGCGGCAGCAGCCCCGAGCACCTGGCGGGACTCGCCGGCACGCGCACGTATCCGCTGCGCTCCAGCTTCAAGCCGTCGTACAACATGGCGGTGAACCTGGTCGAGCAGTTCGGCCGGCACCGCTCGCGTGAGCTGCTGGAGACCTCGTTCGCCCAGTTCCAGGCCGACAAGTCGGTCGTCGGCATCTCCCGGCAGGTGCAGCGCAACGAGGAGGGGCTGGAGGGCTACAAGGAGTCCATGACCTGCCACCTCGGGGACTTCGAGGAGTACGCGCGGCTGCGCCGGGAGCTCAAGGACCGCGAGACCGAGCTCGCCAAGCAGGGCGCCGCCCAGCGCCGGGCCGAGGCCGCCGTCGCCCTGGAGAAGCTCAAGCCGGGCGACGTCATCCACGTGCCGACGGGCAAGTACGCGGGTCTCGCCCTCGTGCTGGACCCGGGTCTGCCCGCCGGGCGGTCCAACGGCCACCGGGGCTTCGAGCACGTCGACGGGCCGCGCCCGCTGGTGCTCACCGCCGAGCGTCAGGTCAAGCGGCTGGCCTCGATCGACTTCCCGGTGCCCGTGGAGGCGCTGGAGCGGATGCGGATCCCGAAGTCCTTCAACGCGCGTTCCCCGCAGTCGCGCCGGGATCTCGCCTCCGCGCTGCGCACCAAGGCGGGGCACATCGTCCCGGACCGGCTGCACAAGAAGCGCTCCGCGGCGGCCGACGACCGGGAGATCGCCCGGCTGCGCACGGCGCTGCGGGCGCACCCCTGCCACGGGTGCAGCGACCGCGAGGACCACGCCCGTTGGGCCGAGCGCTACCACCGCCTGCTGCGCGACACCTCGCAGCTGGAGCGCCGTATCGAGGGCCGGACGAACACCATCGCCCGGACCTTCGACCGGATCGTCGCGCTGCTGACCGAGCTGGACTACCTGCGGGGCGACGAGGTCACGGAGCACGGCAAGCGGCTCGCCCGGCTCTACGGCGAACTCGACCTGCTCGCCAGTGAATGCCTGCGTGCCGGTGTCTGGGAGGATCTCGGCCCGGCCGAACTGGCCGCGTGTGTCTCCGCGTTGGTGTACGAGTCCCGGGTCGGCGACGACGCCATGGCGCCGAAGGTGCCGTCCGGCAAGGCCAAGGCGGCGCTCGGCGAGATGGTCCGCATCTGGGGCCGTCTCGACGGTCTGGAGGAGGACTTCCGGATCAGGCAGACCGAGGGCGTCGGCCAGCGTGAGCCGGACCTCGGCTTCGCCTGGGCGGCCTATCAGTGGGCGTCCGGCAAGGGGCTGGACGAGGTGCTGCGCGAGGCCGAGATGCCCGCCGGGGACTTCGTGCGCTGGTGCAAGCAGGTCATCGACGTGCTGGGCCAGATCTCGGCCGCCGCCCCGGTGTCCGGGCAGAGTTCGACGGTCGCCAAGAACGCCCGCAAGGCGGTCGACGGACTGCTCCGCGGGGTCGTCGCCTACTCCTCGGTGGGCTAGCCCGTCATCGTCCCCGCCGTCCGGAGCGCCGTCCCCGCGAGGGGGCGGCGCTTCCGTCTTTCCGGGGCGTGACGCCCGGGGTCACCCTTCGCGGGCGGGGGCCGTGCCGAGGGGAACGGCCGGACCTCGGCGGGGTTTTCGCATGCTCGTACGCGGTCACGCAACGTGTGCGAGCGGAACCTGAGCGTGTAAATGGAGCCGAGAGTACTCCTGTTGCACGGGCGAATTCAGGGGCTTGCTGAATATGACACGGCGATGATCCGGTCGGACTAAGCTCGCCCGCAGCGCACCGAGTTGGGATGTAATCGTGCGCTTGTTCCCAAAGGTTCCGAAGGTCCCGACAATCCCCCCAAACCCCCAGCCGATTTGTCTCAGAGGGCATACATGGTGAGTGTTCAATCGCCTCCCGGTGGCCGTGAACTTCCCTACGCGCGCGTGCTGTTGCTGCCGGCCATACTGATGGCCGCGCTCTCCGGGGCCGCCGTCGCCCTGGTGACGGAGCCGGCCCGGACGGCCGTCGGCTGGTGCGGCGCAGTGGCCACGCTCCTGGTGATCGCGACCGGCGCCGAAGCGGTACGCCGCGGCCGCGTCGCCCGCGCGCTGCGCGCCGACCTCGCGCACCGGACCGCGCTCCTGGAGCAGCGCATCGCCGGCCACGACCAGGAGATCGTGCACCTCGGCACCGAGCTCCTGCCGACCGCGCTGCACCGGCTGCGCAGCGGAGAATCACCCTCGGGGGTGATGCGCACCTTCGTCGACGCCGACCCGGCCTACCGTGAACTCCCCGAATCCCAGCGTGACTTGGTCCGGACCGTGCTCGACATCGTGGACCACGAGACGGCACTGCGCGACTCCGCCCAGCGCGCCTTCGTCAACATCGCCCGGCGCGTCCAGGCCATCGTCCACCAGCAGGCCAAGGAACTGCGCGAGATGGAGGAGGACCACGGGCGCAACCCCGAGGTCTTCGACGACCTGCTCCGCATCGACCACGGCACCGCCCTGATCGGCCGCCTCGCCGACTCCATCGCGGTGCTCGGCGGTGGCCGTCCCGGACGCCAGTGGCCCAAGCCCGTACCGCTGTTCAGCGTGCTGCGCGGCGCGATGTCCCGGATCCTGGAGTACCGCCGCATCGAGCTCCACTCGATCGCGGAGGTGGCCATCAACGGCGTCTCCGTCGAGCCGCTCATCCACGCCTGCGCCGAACTCCTCGACAACGCCACGCGCTACTCGCCCCCGCAGACCAAGGTGCACGTCACCGCCGTGGAGGTGCAGACCGGCATCGCCATCGAGATCGAGGACGGCGGCGTCAGCCTCAGCGAGGAGGCCCGCGGCCGGGCGGAGAACATGCTCCGGATGGCCCAGGCCGGCATCGACCTGAACGACCTCGGGGAGACCCCGCGCCTCGGCATGGCCGTCGTCGGACGCCTCTCCCAGATGTACAACATGCAGATCTCGCTCCGGCAGTCCGCGTACGGCGGCGTCCGCGCCGTCCTCGTCGTGCCGCGCGACATGCTCACCACCGGGGACGCCCCCGGACTCGCCCACGGCATCGGTGCCGCCGCCGTACCCCGCATGGACACCGGCGGCGTCGAGGGACCCGCCCGCAAGCCCAAGAAGCGCCGCCCGACCACCGGACCCCGCGTCCCCGCACCGCTGGACGCAGCCATGGAGGACGACGCCCCCGAGGTCACCGAGTGGGCGCCCAACGGGCTCCCGCAGCGCCGCAGCCGCGTCAAGGTCTCGTTCAGCCAGCGGGTCGCCGAGGCCAGGGCCGCGGAGGCCGCGGCCGAGGCGGCCAGGGCCTCGGCGCCCGCCTGGGCACCCGAGCCCGCCCCGGAGAAGAAGGAGCCCGAACCGGGCCTGTGGGTCGAGGCGTTCATGAACGGACTCAAGGGCGGTGACCCCGACCAGGCCGCCGCGGCCACGACCAACCAGCCGGCCCGTGTCGAGGCCGACGACGAGGGGGACCTCAAGTGATCCAGCAGCGAGCCAACTTCGACTGGATGCTCAAGGAGCTCTCCGACGGCGTTCCGGGCACCCAGCAGATCGTGGTGCTCTCCGCCGACGGCCTGCGCATCGCCCGCTACGGCGGCGACCCGGACGCCGCCGACCGCCTGGCCGCGGCCTGCGCGGGGCTCCAGAGCCTGGCCGGAGCCGTCGCCGGGGAGATCCCCGACAGCGACGGCCGGATGCGCATGGTCATCATCGAGATCGACGGCGGCTACTTCTACCTCATGTCGGCCGGAGCCAACGCCTATCTCGCGGTACTGGCCGACCAGACCGTGGACGCAGGGCTGATGAGCAACCGCATGCGTGACCTCGTCGTACGGATCGGAGCACATCTGACGAGTCCGCCCAGGCGCAACGGGCAGACCGTATGACTCCTCCGCAACGCCGGCGGCGCCACCCCAAGGAAGAGCCTCCGGAGCCCGTCGAAGCGGCCCAGGACGAGAAGATCCCAGAGCGGCTGTACGTGCTCACGGGCGGGGGCGAGGGCGGTGAGCGGGCCGCGCTCGACCTGGTGACGCTCATCGTGGCGAACGCCGACGCGCCCCCGCCCAACTCCCAGCCCGAACAGTCGGCGCTGCTCCGGCTCTGCACGGCCCCCCTGTCCGTGGCCGAGATCTCGGCCTATCTGAATCTGCCGTTCAGCGTGGTGACCGTCCTGCTCACCGAGCTGCTGGCGGCCGAACTGGTACAGGCGCGCGCCCCGATCGTCCGTTCGGCGCTCCCCGACCGTTCCCTCCTCGAAGCGGTGATGCATGGACTTCAAAAGCTCTGACACCATCACGGGCCCTCGCACCGAGGACCATCTGCCGCACACGGCGCAGGCCGCCGTGAAGGTCGTGATCGTGGGCGGCTTCGGAGTCGGCAAGACGACCATGGTGGGCTCCGTCAGCGAGATCAGGCCGCTGACCACCGAGGAGACCATGACGCAGGCCGGCATCGGAGTCGACGACAACTACGGCTCGGAGACCAAGACGGCCACCACCGTCGCCATGGACTTCGGGCGCATCAGCATCACGGAACAACTGGTGCTGTACCTGTTCGGCACGCCCGGCCAGGAACGCTTCTGGTTCCTGTGGAACGGCCTGTTCGAGGGCGCCCTCGGCGCTGTCGTGCTGGTCGACACCCGGCGGCTGGAGGTCAGCTTCGACGTCATCGGCCGCCTGGAGGAGCGAGGCGTGCCGTTCGTCATCGCCATAAACGACTTCCCGGACGCGCCGCGCTACCCCGTCGACGACCTGCGGACGGCGCTCGACCTGTCCGAGGAGATCCCCATCGTGAAGTGCGACGCCCGGCGCCGCGCCTCCAGCCGCGACGTCCTGATGACGCTGATGCGCTTCCTGCACTCGCTGACGATGACGTCGACGTCCGTGTAGCCGCCTTGCGCCCGCATCCGCCAACCCCCCTGACAACAGCCCCACTTCAGCCTCGGAGCCACCACCGTGACGTCTGAATCCCACTCCCTTACCGGTACGGACGACCCCGCTCTCGGCCCGCCGCCCGGCTGCCCCGCCCACGGAACGGGCCCCGGCGGACTGCGCCGGCTGTACGGCCCCGAGGCGGAGGACCTGTCGGCGCTGTACGAGAAGCTCCGCGCCGAGCACGGCGCGGTGGCACCCGCGTTGCTGCACAACGACGTGCCCATCTGGGTGGTGCTCGGCCACAGCGAGAACCTGCACATGGTGCGCACCCCCTCGCAGTACGCGCGCGACAGCCGCCTGTGGACCGCCGTCCGGAACGGCACGGCGGGCCCCGACCACCCGCTCGCCCCGCACATCACCTGGCAGCCGATCTGCTCCCACGTCGAGGGCGACGAACACCTGCGGCTGCGCGGCGCGGTCACCGGCGCCATGTCGACCATCGACCACCGCGGCATCCGCCGTACCATCAACCGCTCGACCCAGCAGCTCGTCAACGAGTTCTGCGAGCGCGGCAGCGCCGACCTGGTCAGCCAGTTCGCCGAGCACCTCCCGATGGCCGTGATGTGCGACATCCTCGGCATGCCGGAGGAGTACAACGAGCGCATGGTGCAGGCCGCCCGCGACATGCTCAAGGGCACCGAGACGGCCATCGCGAGCAACGAGTACGTCATGGGCGCGCTGACGCGGCTCACCGCGCGCCGCCGGGCCAGGCCCGAGGAGGACTTCGCCAGCCACCTCATCAACCACCCGGCGCGCCTCAGCGACGACGAGATCGGCCAGCACCTGCGTCTCGTCCTCATCGCCGCCTACGAGGCCACGGCGAACCTCATCGCGAACGTGCTGCGCATGGTCCTCACCGACCCGCGTTTCCGCGCGCAGCTCAGCGGCGGCCAGATGACGGTGCCCGAGGCGGTCGAGCAGTCCCTGTGGGACGAGCCGCCGTTCAGCACGGTGTTCGCCTACTTCGCCAAGCAGGAGACGGAACTGGGCGGCCAGCGCATCCGCAAGGGCGACGGACTGCTCTTCGGTATCGCCCCCGGCAACGTCGATCCCCACGTGCGCCCCGACCTCTCGGCGAACATGCAGGGCAACCGCTCCCACCTCGCGTTCGGCGGCGGGCCACACGAGTGCCCGGGTCAGGACATCGGCCGTGCCATCGCCGACACCGGCGTCGACGCGCTGCTGATGCGGTTGCCGGACGTGCAACTGGCTTGCGAGGAGCACGAGTTGCGCTGGACGTCCGCGATCTCCTCGCGGCACCTGGTGGAACTCCCGGTGCGGTTCGAGCCCAAGGCGCAGCAGGACGTGCAGCAGCGTCCCGCCGCGCATCCGGTGCCGGCGCCCCGGCCGGGCTGGCACGTCACGACCGCGCCGCCGCAGCCGCAGCAGGAGGCGCCCGCCCCCGTACCCGAGGCGGCGCCGACCGCGCGGCCGGAGCAGCGGGACCCGGCGCACCAGCTCGGCGCCTGGCAGCGGTTCCTGCGCTGGTGGCGCGGCTACTGAGCCCAGTCGTCGGGGGTGGACCAGGCGCCGAGCACCCGGTCGCTGGTGAACCGGTGATCGTGGCCCGTGACCGGATCGGTGAACTCCAGCGCCCGCGCCAGTAGTTGGAGCGGGCGCCGGAAGTCCCCGGCCGGGACGGGACCGGTCACCACCGGATAGAGCGGGTCGCCGAGGATCGGCACACCCGACGAGCTCATGTGCAGGCGCAGCTGATGGGTCTGCCCGGTGCGGGGGAGGAGCCGGTAGCGGCCGAGACCGGAGCGGTGCTCCAGCAGCTCGATCCGGCTCTCGGCGTTCGGCTCGCCCTCGACCTCGCGGGCGGCGAGCACACCGCGTTCCTTGACGATCCGGCTGCGGACGGTGCGCGGCAGTTCCAGGCCGGGGGAGTACGGGGCCACCGCCTCGTACTCCTTGCTGACCAGCCGGTCGCGGAAGAGCGTCTGGTAGGCGCCGCGCTCCTCGGGGCGCACGGTGAAGAGCACCAGGCCGGCCGTCAGCCGGTCCAGGCGGTGTGCGGCACCGAGCGCGGGGATGCCCAGGTCCCGCCGCAGCCGGGCCAGGACGGTCTCGGCGACGTGGCTGCCGCGCGGGGTGGTGGCGAGGAAGTGAGGTTTGTCGGCCACCACGATGTGCTCGTCCCGGTGGACGACCTCGACGGCGAACGGCACCGGCTCCTCGTCGGGGAGGTCGCGGTGGAACCACACGAACATCCCCGGCACATAGGCGGTGTCGGGGCGCAGGGGCCGCCCGTCCGCCCCGACGATCAGCCCGTCGCCGAGCATCGCGTCGATCACCCCGTCCCCGGCCGCGAGCCGCTCCACCAGGTGCTCGCGCACGGTGGCCCAGCCGCCGCCCTGGGGAAGCCTGATCCGCACGGGGTCCACCCCCGCGCGCTGCGGCAGGGGGGAGGGCGGGATCCGGGGCTTGCGTCTCATCGCGGTCAATCGTACGAGGCGGCGCTGACGCCGCCCCCGACGGACGTGGGCCTCAGGGGCCCCGGGGTCCGAGCCGGGCCCCGGGGTCCGAGGCGAGGGACTCGGTGTGCTCCGGCCGGCCGATGCCGTACCGGGGGACCGGGACGCGTGCCGGGTCCCGGTGTCCGAAGCGGGGGACCCGGTGTCCTTCGCCCGACCGATGCCGTGCCCGGGGACCGGGACGAGTGCCGTGCCCGGGGACCGGGACGAGTGCCGTGCCCGGAGACCGGGACGAGCGCCGGGGCCGGTGTCCCGCCCCGCGGTCGGGTCAGGAGGAGGCCCCCTCCTGCTCCGCCTCCACCCGCGCGTTCCACTCCCGCTTCGATGCCTGCCAGCCGTCCTCGTTGTGGCCGAGCCGCCAGTACCCGGAGATGGACAGGTCCTCGCGCGGGATCTCCAGCTCGACGCGCAGCAGCCGGCGCAGCTCCTTCACGAAGCCCGCCTCACCGTGCACGAAGGCGTGCAGGCGGCCCTGCGGGAACTCCAGGGCGCGCACGGCCTCCACCAGGGCCGCGCCGACCGGCCGGTCACCGCGGTGCAGCCAGACGATCTCCGCGTCCGAGTCGATCTTCTGCTCCTCCTCGGGGCCGGAGACCTCCACGAAGGCCCGGACCTCGGCCCCGTCGGCCAGGGACTCCAGCGCGGCCGCGATGGCGGGCAGCGCGCTCTCGTCGCCGGCCAGCAGGTGCCAGTCGGCGCTCGCGTCCGGGGCGTAGGCACCGCCGGGGCCCAGGAACCGTACCGGTTCACCGGGTTGGACGCGCAGCGCCCAGGGGCCGGCCAGCCCCTCGTCGCCGTGCACCACGAAGTCGAGGGTCAGCTCGCGCTGTTCGGCGTTCCAGTGGCGCACCGTGTACGTCCGGGTGACGGGCCACTGTTCGCGCGGGAACTCCGCGCGGATCCGCTCGATGTCGAACGGCTCGGGGTAGGTGACGCCCTCGGCCCCGAAGAGGAGCTTCACGTAGTGGTCGGTGCAACTGCCGACGGTGAAGTCGGCGAGGCCGTCGCCGCCGAGCACGACCCGCTGCATGTGCGGGGTCAGGCGCTCGGTCCGCACGACACGCGCGGAGTGGGGTTTTGGGGTCCTACGTGCCGGACGCTCTGCCATGACGGCCTCCCAGTCGGTGCTTAGGCTTACCTAAGTTAGCATCTGCCCCCAGTTAACACCTCACTCCTGAAGTGTCGCGAGCAGCCGCTGCAGGGATCCACCCAGACTCCAGCGCGAGGCCAGCGCCGCCACAGCGGACGGATCGCGCGGCGCGTGCGGCAGTGCGGTGTCGACGTCCGGCAGGGGGACGTCCCCGGCGACCCGCACGACCTTGGGCGCCACCTCCACGTAGGGCCGCGCCTCGTCCAGGCGGCGGCGCTGCGACGGCGTCAGCCGGGACTTCGGGTCGTCGACCGCGGCCATGATGCCGGCCAGGTCCCCGAACTCGGCGAGCAGCTTCGCGGCCGTCTTCTCCCCGATGCCGGGGACGCCCGGCAGCCCGTCGCTGGGGTCGCCGCGCAGCAGCGCCAGATCCACGTACCCGGCGCCGTCGACCCCGTACTTCTCGCGCAGCCACGCCTCGTCGGTGAGCTGGAGCGAGGCGACGCCCTTGAGCGGGTACAGGACGCGGATCCCCCGCTCGTCGTCGACCAGTTGGTACAGGTCGCGGTCGCCGGTGACGATGTCGACCGGGCCCGTGGCGCGCCCGGCGAAGGTGCCGATCACGTCGTCCGCCTCGTACCCCTCGACGCCCACGCGGGCGATGCCGAGCGCGTCGAGCACGGCCTCGATGACGGGCACCTGCGGCGACAGGGTGTCCGGCACCTCCTCCTCGTCCGGGCCGAGCGTGCGCTCCTCGGCCACGCGGTGCGCCTTGTAGGAGGGGATGAGGTCGACCCGCCACTGGGGGCGCCAGTCGGCGTCCATGCAGGCCACGAGGTCGTCCGGCCGGTGGTCCTTGACCAGGCGGTCGATGAAATCGAGGAGTCCGCGCACGGCGTTCACCGGGGTGCCGTCCGGTGCCTTCACCGAGTCGGGGACCCCGAAGTAGGCCCGGAAGTACAGGGAGGCGGTGTCGAGCAGCATCAGGCGTCTGGTCACCCTCCGCATCATGCCGTACGCCACCGACAGTCACCGGCCGTGCGGAGCCCGGTGTCCGGCGGGCGCCCTACACGGGAAACGTGTACGCCCTGTGAACTGAACCACTCCGGCGTTTGGTCCGCATAAGCAAGGGCAGGTGCCGGGCCGGAGCGAAGCCGGTCGTATGTTCAACAACTGCTGACGAATGCCATCCGGTCGAGCGGACGGAATCCGCCTCGCTCCACGGCCCGCCGGCGGGGGAGGCGGGCCGTCGTGGTTCGACATGAGAGGCGCCCGTGGCATCCAGGCTAGAAGCGGAACATCTGTACAAGGTGTTCGGCAGACGACCCGAAGACGCGGTGGAACGGCTCCGTTCGGGAGCCGACCGCGAGGAACTGCGTGAGGACGGCGCCACCGCCGCCGTCATCGACGCCTCGTTCACGGTGGAACCGGGCCAGATCTTCGTGGTCATGGGCCTGTCCGGGTCGGGCAAGTCCACGCTGCTGCGCATGCTCAACGGGTTGCTGGAGCCGACCTCCGGACACGTGCGCTTCGACGGCCAGGACCTGACGGGGCTGAGCCCGCGGGCCCTGCGCGAGGTCCGTTCGAAGAAGATCAGCATGGTCTTCCAGCACTTCGCGCTCTTCCCGCACCGCAGCGTCCGCGAGAACGCCGCCTACGGCCTGGAGGTCCAGGGCGTGCCGGGCGCCGAACGCAGGGAGCGCGCCGCGCAGGCGCTCGAGATGGTCGGCCTCGCCGGCTGGGAGGACTCCTGGCCCGACGAGCTGTCCGGCGGCATGCAGCAGCGTGTGGGTCTGGCCCGCGCGCTCGCCACCGACGCCGATCTGCTGCTGATGGACGAGTCCTTCAGCGCGCTCGACCCGCTGATCCGGCGTGACATGCAGGACCAGCTGACCGAACTGCAGAAGAAGCTCAAGAAGACCATCGTCTTCATCACGCACGACCTCAACGAGGCCATGCGACTGGGCGACCGGATCGCCGTGATGCGCGACGGCCGCATCGTCCAGACCGGCACCGCCGAGGACATCCTGGTGCGCCCCGCGAACGACTACGTCGCCTCCTTCACCCAGGACGTCGACCGCTCCCGGGTGCTCACCGCGGAATCGGTGATGGACACGGACGTACGCGGCGACGAGGCGGACTGCTCCTGCGAGACCGCCACGCCCGACACCTCGTTCACCGAGCTGTGCGCGATCAGCGCCCGGCTGTCGCACCCGGTCGCGGTGCTCGACGGCGAGCGCGGACTGGTCGGGGTCGTGCCCCGGCAGCGGCTCGTCGGCTTCCTCGGCGACCAGCAGGGTGAGCCCGCGTCCTGCGGCGCCCCGGGCGGCACCGGCGTCCAGGTGGTGACGGCCGGTGCCTAGGATCCCCTTCGGCGACTGGGTCAACGACGCGGTCGACTGGCTGCTGAACCACATGTCGTGGCTGTTCGACTTCCTCAAGACCGTCTTCCTGGGCGCCTTCGACGGCATCGACGCCGTCCTCCAGGCCCCCGAACCGCTGCTCCTCGCCGGCATCTTCGCCGTGATCGCCTTCTGGCTGCGCGGGACCTCCGCCGGTGTCCTCACCTTCGTGGGCTTCGCCTTCATCGACTCCCTCGAACTGTGGGAGGACGCGATGGTGACGCTGTCGCTCGTCCTCGTGGCGACGCTCATCGCGCTGGTGATCTCCGTGCCCGTGGGTATCTGGGCGGCGCGTTCCGACCGGGTCAGCGGACTGGTCCGGCCGGTCCTCGACTTCATGCAGACGCTGCCCGCGATGATCTACCTCATCCCGGCGATCCTCTTCTTCGGCACCGGCGCCCCCGCGGGCATCGTGGCCACCCTGATCTTCGCGCTGGCACCCGGCGTGCGGATGACGGAGCTCGGCATCCGCCAGGTCGACAAGGAACTGGTCGAGGCCGCCGACGCGTTCGGCACCACACCCGGCAACACCCTGCTGCGCATCCAGCTGCCCCTGGCGCTGCCCACCGTCATGGCCGGCGTCAACCAGGTCATCATGCTGGGCCTGTCCATGGCCGCCATCGCCGGCATGGTCGGCACCGGCGGTCTCGGCGGCGACGTCAACGAGGCCATCGGCCAGCTGAACGTGGGCCTCGGCTCCGAGGCCGGTGTCGCCATCGTCATCCTCGCCATCTACCTGGACCGCATGACGAGCGCCCTGGGCACCCAGGTCTCGCCGCTCGGCCGCCGCGCCGCCGCCAAGCTGCGCGCCGCGCGCGGACTCACCGTCTGGTCCTACCGCCCGCGCCCGGCCGTCGCCGTCGTCGGTGTGGTCGTGCTCGCGCTGGTCGCGGGCGGCATGGGCGTCTTCGGCGGGTCCGGGGACAGCACCACCGCCGCCTCCGACGGCAAGAACGTCGGGCAGGGCAAGAAGATCACCATCGGCTACATCCCCTGGGACGAGGGCGTCGCCTCCACCTTCCTGTGGAAGGAGATCCTGGAGAAGCGCGGGTACGACGTCGACACCAAGCAGTTCGACGCGGGACCGCTCTACACCTCCCTCGCGCAGGGCGACATCGACTTCCAGACCGACTCCTGGCTGCCGACCACGCACGCGGAGTACTGGAAGAAGTACGGGAAGCAGCTCGACGACCTGGGCTCCTGGTACGGCCCGACGTCGCTGGAGCTGAGCGTGCCCGCGTACATGAAGGACGTCGACTCGCTGGCCGACCTCAAGGGCCGGGCGGACGAGTTCGGCGGCAAGATCACCGGCATCGAGTCCAGCGCCGGGATGATGGGCCTGCTCAAGAGCAAGGTGCTCAAGGAGTACGGGCTCGACAAGGAGTACAAGGTCGTCGACAGCTCCACGCCGGCGATGCTGGCCGAGCTGAAGCGCGCCTACGCCAAGAAGAAGCCGGTCGTCGTCACCCTGTGGTCGCCGCACTGGGCGTACAGCGACTACCGGCTGAAGAAGCTCAAGGACCCCGAGGGCGCCTGGGGCAAGGGCGACGGGGTGCACACCCTCGCGCGCAAGGGCTTCGCCCAGGACGACCCGGTCGTCGCCAAGTGGCTCAAGAACTTCCGGATGACCGAGAAGCAGCTCACCGGGCTCGAGGCGGAGATCAACAAGGCGGGCAAGGGCAGGCAGCAGGACGCCGTGCGCGCCTGGCTGAAGCGGAACCCCGGTGTCGTCGACAAGCTGGCCCCGGTCAAGAGCGCGTCCGACGCCCCGGCCGAGGCGAAGCGCGCGGTCAACGTCGCCTGGTTCCCCTGGGACGAGGACGTCGCCGTCACCTACCTCTGGAAGAACGTCCTGGCCCGGCGCGGCTACACGCTGAACCTCAAGCAGATGGACGTCGGCCCGGTCTACACCGGCCTCGCGAGCGGTGACCTGGACGTCAACTTCGACGCGTGGCTGCCCTACGCGCAGAAGAACTACTGGGACAAGCACAAGGACGACCTGAAGGACCTGGGCACCTGGTACGAGCCCACGTCGCTGGAGGTCGCCGTGCCCTCCTACGTCAAGGGCGTGAAGTCCCTGGAGGACCTCAAGGGCAAGGCGGGCACCTTCGACGGGAAGATCATCGGCATCGAGCCGGGCACCGGCGAGATGAACCTCCTCAAGAAGAAGGTCCTGCCCGGCTACGGCCTGGACAAGGAGTACAAGGTCGTCGACGGCTCCACGCCCGCGATGCTGGCCGAGCTGAAGCGCGCGTACGCCAAGAAGGAGCCCGTCGCCGTCGTCCTGTGGTCCCCGCACTGGGCCTACAGCGAGTACGGCCTCACCAAGCTGAAGGACGACAAGAAGCTCTTCGGCGAGGGCAACACGATCCGCACCATCTCCAGCGAGAAGTTCCCCGCGCGGTATCCGCAGCTCACGAAGTGGATCAAGGACTTCAGGATGAGCGAGGACGAACTCGGCAGCCTGGAGGCGGAGATCAAGGACCGCGGCCAGGGGCACGAGGAGGACGCCGTCGCCGCGTGGCTGAAGGAGCACCCGGACATGGTGGAGCGGATGGCGCCGCAGTAGTCGCGAGCTCCGCGCCCGGCTCCGGCCGGTGGTGAGGGGTGGGTTTCGCCGCACGGTCCCGTGCGTGTGGCGAAGCCCACCCCTCACGGCGTTCCCGGGGCGCGGGAGTCTCCGTACGCTCGACTCCGCCCGTACGCCCGCCCCTGTGAGAAGCCCGCCGTGACCGCACGTCCGCCCAGGTCCGCGCTGCTCGCCGCCCTCCTCGCGGTACCGGCGGCCGTCGTGCTGCTGCTCGGCCCGCTGCCCCACACCGGCGCGCGGGCCGTGTCCGGGGCGGCCTCGCGGTTCGTGGAACTGGCCGGGGACGTGCGCGACTCGGACGGCCACACCTACGGCACCCGGGACGGCACGGGCCGCACGATGGACGCCGCGCAGATCGTGCAGGCACCCGGCGGCGGATACCTCGCCGTCCACCACACCGCCCTCGCCGACGGCCGGTTCCACGCGGCGCTCGCCACCTCGGCCGACCTGCGCACCTGGACCCGCCGGCACGACTTCGGCGCCGGGACGAGCCAGCCCTCCCTCGCCCCCGACGACCGTGGCGGCTACGTCCTCGCCTACGAAAAAGATCCGGACAACCACATAGCGGTACGCGGCTACCGGACCCGAGCGGCGCTGCCGGCCGGTGACTTCGACCGGTCGTTCGACGCGCCGCGCACCCTGTCCCGCTGCGCCGAGGGCACGCCGGACGTCACCTCGGTGCGCGGCGGCACGGGCCGGCTGACCGGCCACTACCGCGCGGCGTGCGACACCGACCGTCAACTGAGCGCCGTGCTCACGGACTTCACCTCCTGGCGGGCCCGTCCCGACCAGCGGCTCGACCGCGCCCTGGAGTCCTGGGGGACCGGCGGCAACATAGGGGACCGCTCCCGGCTCCGGCTCGACGGCGCCGTCCTCGTCCTGATCGAGGGCCAGCGCCACCGCGGTGACTTCGGGAGCTGGCGGACGTACGCCTACGATCCCGCCACCGGACGGGCCGGCCGGCTCAGCCCGCGCACCCACGGCGGCAGCCGCGCCTTCGCCAACCCCTCGGCGACCCTGCTCACCGGTCCGAGGGGCCGCCCGGCGCTGCTGGTCAGCGTTTTCGTCCCTCAGGAGGGGGCGGCGCCGGGTGAGTCGGGACAGCTCCTCTATTGGCGCGAACTGTGACCCCGGGCGTCCCCCGGCATGACGGCGATGTGACGGCCGCGTGAAACGGTTTGCCGAACATGCGTAGGGTGCAGACAACTCATCAGAAGCAGCGCGGTGAGAATCGGCCGGAAGCGGTGGACCGACGAGCGTAGGAGGGAGCCGGAGCTATGGGCGACCACAAAGAACAGCCCCTGCGGGTGGGCGCGGCCGTCCGGCGGCGGCGCCGGGCACTGGAGCTCACCCTCGCCGTCGTGGCCGAGCGCAGCGGCCTGTCGGTGCCCTTCCTCAGCCAGGTCGAGAACGAGCGGGCCAGGCCCAGCAGGCGCAGCCTGGAGCGGGTGGCCGGCGCCCTGGACACCACCGCGGGTGAACTGCTCGCCGCCGCCGACCCGGCGTGCAGTGTCGACGTCGTGCGCGCCGACGGTGCCGAACTCACTCCCGAAGCCCATGTGCGCCCCCTGGTGCGCGGTCACCACCAGTTGCACGCCACGGAGTTCACCGGCGACCACGACGCGGGCCGCGAACTCCAGCATCGCAACGACCAGTTGATGTACGTCGCGGACGGCGCCGTGGAGGTCGAGGCGGAGGGGCGGGCGCACCGTCTCGGACGCGGCGACACCCTGTACCTGACGGGCGGCGTGCGGCACCGGTGGCGGGCGACCGTGCCGGACACGCGGGTCGTCGTCGTGGCCGTCGCCGACCACATCGACCCGCTGGAGGACCGGCACGCCTTCGGTGGCCGTTGACCCGGGCCGTCCGTCCGTTCTTCCGCCGTCCGCGGAACCCTGTGAGGAGACGCCTGTCATGACCGGGTCCCGGGGCGCGGTGACCCGCGTGGTCTCGCTCGTGCCCTCGCTCACGGAGGCCGTCGCCGAGACGCTGCCCGGCGCCCTCGTCGGCGCCACCGACTGGTGCACGCACCCGGCGGGCCTCGACGTCGCCCGGATCGGGGGCACCAAGAACCCCGACGTCGACACGGTCCGCCGGCTCGCCCCCGACCTGGTCGTCGCCAACGAGGAGGAGAACCGCGAGCCCGACCTCGCCGCCCTGCGCGCCGCCGGCGTCGAGGTCCTGGTCACCGAGGTACGCGACGTGCCCGGCGCCTTCCGTGAACTGGACCGCGTGCTGCGGGCCTGCGGGGCGAAGGGGCGCCCGCGATGGCTCGACCAGGCGGAGGCGGCGTGGTCGGAGCCGGACCTGCCCGGGCCGCTCGCCTCGTCCGGCGGCCCGGCACGCCGTACGACGGCCGTCGTGCCCGTCTGGCGGCGACCCTGGATGGTGCTGGGCCGGGACACCTTCGCCGGGGACGTGCTGGCCCGGCTGGGCGTGGACCACCTGTACGCGGCGCACGCGGAGCGCTATCCGCGTGTCCCTCTGGAGGAGCTGCGGGAGGCGGACCCCGACCTCGTGGTGCTGCCGGACGAGCCCTACCGCTTCACGGCCGAGGACGGGCCCGAGGCGTTCGCGGGGACGCCCTGCGCGCTCGTCAGCGGGCGCCATCTCACCTGGTACGGGCCCTCGCTGGCCGAGGCCCCGCGGGTCATCGGCGAGGCGCTGCGAGCAGCTCGCCGCTGACCAGCCCGCGGCCCGTCCGGACGGCCGCCACCGCCCAGGCCGCCACGAGCAGCGCGTACAGGGCGACGGCGAGGGCGTCGAACGCGAGCAGCCCGGTGCGCCGGGCGAGCCCCTCGGCGCCCGTGACGCACGTCCCCACCGGGAAGGTGAACGCCCACCAGGTCATGGTGAACCGCATGCCCCGGCGCCGCGCCCGCAGCACCATCGCGCCGGCCAGGCACAGCCAGAGCAGGGCGAAGCCCATGACCGGGACGCCGTACAGCACCGCGAGGACCCCGAGGCCCCGCTCGTACGGGACGGGGACGGCACCGGGGGCGTACCGGGCGAACTTGTCGGCGGCGGTCGTGGACTGGCCGAGCGGGCCGAGGACCAGGAACAGGGTCGGGGTCAGGGCGAGCGGGAGCGGACCGGCGGACAGCAGGCGGGCGAAGACCAGCGGGAGCAGCAGGGCGGTGGCCAGCAGGCTCAGGCCGAACATCGCGACGCAGGCGAACAGGAGGCTCTCCCGGGCCTGCCCGGGCGGTAGGTGGGGCACGAGGAGCGGGCCCGCGGCGGCGGACACCATCGGCGCGACGACGGGCAGCAGCCACACCGGTGTGGCCGTGCCGGGGGCGGCCCGGTGCCGGGTCACCATCAGGTACGGCACCGCCACGGCCGCGGCCAGACCGACGGCCGTACCGGCGGTGAACAGCACGGCGTCCAGGGCGAGCGCCGCGCCGGTGCCGATCCAGTCCTCGCCGACGACGAGCGCGCCGCCGCCCACCGCGACCAGGGCCATCGCCAGGCAGCCGTAGAACGGCGCCATCGCGGGGTCGAGGAGGTGCGCGCGAGCCTGGTCGCGGTGGTGGACCCAGTGCAGGGCCCGGGCGCCGAGCAGGACGGCGAGCGCGATCAGCGAGAGCGCCCAGACACCCGTGCAGGCGGTCCGCAGTCCGGGGACGTCCCCGGGGAGCCCCGCGCCCGCCGTGGCCACGATCGCCGTCCCCATCACGCACGCGTACCAGTTCGGCCCGAGGTGCCGGACGGCGACCGCCCGCGGGCGGCGGGACTCGGCGGCGGGGAGGAGCGCGAGGGGCTGGGCTGCGGTGACCATGGGTCCACGGTGCCGCCGGGACCGGCCCCCCACCAGGGACTATGCGTCTATGAGGGCATAAGCTGGGTTTATGGGCGAGGAGCGTGGGCGTGGTGGAGATGGCTGAGGAGCCGCAGTCGGCGGGCGGGACGGCGCAAGCGGCCGGCATCGCGCACCGGGTGCCCGACCTCGGCGCGCTGGAGCTGCTGCTGGCCGTGGCGCGGCTGGGCAGCCTCGGGCGGGCCGCCCGTGAGGTGGGCATCACGCAGCCGGCCGCCAGCAGCCGGATCCGATCCATGGAGCGGCAGCTCGGCGTCGCCCTGGTGGACCGCTCGCCGCGCGGCTCGCGCCTGACCGACGCCGGGGTGCTGGTCACCGACTGGGCGCGGCGGATCGTCGAGGCGGCGGAGGCGTTCGACGCGGGCGCGCAGGCGCTGCGGGGCCGCCGTGACTCGCGGCTGCGGGTGGCGGCGAGCATGACGATCGCCGAGTACCTGCTGCCGGGCTGGCTGATCGCGCTGCGCGCCCAGCGTCCCGACACGGCGGTGTCGCTGCTCGCGGGCAACTCGGCGGCGGTCGCCGAACGGCTGCTGGCCGACGAGGCCGACCTCGGGTTTGTGGAGGGGCTGGCGGCTCCGGCCGGGCTGGACTCGGTGGTCATCGCGCACGACGACCTCATCGTGGTGGTCGCGCCGAGCCATCCCTGGGCGCGGCGGCGTGCCCCGCTCGCGGCGTCGGAGCTGGCGGCGACGCCTCTCATCCTCCGTGAGAAGGGCTCGGGCACCCGCCAGGTCCTCGACGCGGCGCTGGGCGGGCTGGCCCTGCCGCTGCTCGAACTGTCCTCGACCACGGCGGTCAAGGCGGCGGCGGTGAGCGGCGCGGGCCCGGCTGTGCTGAGCGAACTCGCCCTCGGTGAGGAGCTGTCCTCCCACCGCCTGGTCGGCATCCCGCTGGCCGACGTGCGGCTGCACCGGTCGCTGCGCGCGGTCTGGCCCACGGGCCACCGCCCGACGGGCCCGGCGAGGGACCTGCTGACCCTGACCCGGAGCCGCGCCTAGGGGGTCTCCGGAGCCCCGCCGCCCAAGGACCGCCGAGCGGCGTCCCCGGCCCCACGAAGCTCCCGTCGGACCGGCTGCCGGTGGCCCCGGGGGCGGCGTCGTGCTCGCCGCGCCGGTGCTCGCCGCCGTCCGGGCCGTGGCGCACGGGGCGCGCGGCGGCAGGGCGAGCGGACGCGCCTGACGGGCCGCGTCCGCCGCAGCACGGAAACGGCCGTGGCGTCCTTCCTCGTCAGGGGTGGCGCCACCGGCCGTCTCGGGCGTCGCGGACGGTCCGGCTCGGCGCCCGTCGCTCACGCGGACGCGGCCCGCACCAGGGCCCGCATCACGCGGGGGTCCTCGCCCATCTCCGGGTGCCACTGCACCCCGAGCGCCCAGGAACCGCCGGGGAGTTCGACCGCCTCGATCGTCCCGTCGTCCGCGTGGGCCGAGGCGATCAGGCCCTCGGCGAGGCGCTCCACCGCCTGGTGGTGGTAGGCCGGTACGGAAGCGGGCTCGGGTACGGCGTCCGCGTAGCGCGTCCCGGGCACGGGCCACACCTCGTGCTCCCCGAAGACGCCGACGTCCTTCACGTGCCCTTCCAGGTGCTGCACGAGGGTGCCGCCGAGGGCGACGTTCAGCAGCTGCATCCCCCGGCAGATCCCCAGCAAAGGGGTCCCGGACGCCAACCCGGCCTCGATCAGGGCGAGTTCCCAGGCGTCCCGGGCAGGCGCGGGCGGCCCCGTGAGCGGGGAGCGCTCGGCGCCGTAGCGCGCGGGGTCGACGTCCGGGCCGCCCGCCACGACCACCCCGTCCAGACGGGCGACGGTCTGCGCGGCGTAGGCCGGATCGTCCGGCGGCAGCATGACGGCGAGCCCGCCCGCCTGCCGCACCAGACGCGGATAGCCGTCCGGCAGCAGTACGGCGTCGAGCGTCCACACGCCCCAGCGCACGCCGGTCTCGTAGTACGTACTCACACCGATCAGCGGTCTGCCCACGCTGCTCTCCTCGTGCCGTGGTGCGGCGGGGCCTTCCCGCACGGAGGGGACGCATGCTCCGGGATTCAATGGAGCACGTTCATACCTTTGCGGGACGGACGGAGGTAAAGCAAGTCCTGGCGGGGTTCCGGTGGATCACGTGAGGAAGCCGCGCAGCAGGGCCGCCGTCCCCGCGCAGTGCTCGCGCATGATCTCCCGGGCCGCGTCCGCGTCCCCGTCCAGCACGGCCTCGACCAGGGCGATGTGCTGGCGCTGCGAGTGCTCAAGGTTGCGCACCAGCAGGGGGATGCAGTCGAGCAGGTCGTTGAGACTCGCCCGTACGGCCGCGTACCGGGCCGTGAGCGAGGGGGAACCGGACAGCTCGGCGAGCGTGAGGTGCAGCAGGGTGTCCAGCCGCCGGTACTCCGCCAGCGGGGCGTCGTGCGTGCCCGCCAGCGCCCCGCGCAGCCGGGCCGCCTGCTCCGCGGTGAGGCCGTGAGTCGCGCACAGCCCGGCCGCGCCCACCTCAAGGACCTCCCGGAAGCGCAGCACGTCCTCGATGTCGACCGCCCGGCTGCGGCGGCGCAGCTCGTCCTCGCCGGCCGCGTCGGCGCGCGCCCGTACGAACGTGCCGCCGTACCGGCCGCGCCTCGACTCGACCAGCCCCTCGTCCTGGAGCACCTTCAGCACCTCGCGCAGCGTCACCCGGCTGATGCCCAGCCGCTCCGCCAGCTCCCGCTCGGCCGGCAGCCGCTCGCCGCCGGGCACCAGGCCGAGCCGGACGACCTGGAGGATCTGTTCGAGCGCCTCCTCGAAGCCGTTGCCCGCCCGCACCGGCCGCAGCACCGGCGTCAGCCGGTCCGCGAACCCCCCCGCGTCACCGCCGGAATCCGTCTGCGGCATCCGGTCGTGCCCCCTTCCCAAGCAATGGTTCTCCGCAATACCTTATGGCTTCCGGCTGACCGAAGGAGGCCCTTCCCGTGGCAGACCGCACACCCCCGCTCGCCGTCGAGGAGCTGCACGCCCTCGTCGCGGGCGGTGAGATCGACACGGTCGTCCTGGCCTTCCCCGACATGCAGGGGCGGCTCCAGGGCAAGCGGTTCGCCGCCCGCTTCTTCCTCGACGAGGTCCTGGAGCACGGCACCGAGGGCTGCAACTACCTGCTCGCCGTCGACACCGAGATGAACACGGTCGAGGGCTACGGCATGTCCTCCTGGGACCGGGGCTACGGCGACTTCGCCATGCACCCGGACCTCGGCACCCTGCGCCGGGTCCCCTGGAACGAGGGAACCGCCCTGCTCATCGCGGACCTCGCCTGGGAGGACGGCTCCCCGGTGGTCGCGGCACCGCGCCAGATCCTGCGCCGCCAGCTGGAGCGGCTGGCCGGACTCGGCTACACGGCCCAGGTCGGCACGGAGCTGGAGTTCATCGTCTTCAAGGACACCTACGAGCAGGCCTGGGACGCGCACTACCGGGGACTGACACCCGCCAACCAGTACAACATCGACTACTCGGTCCTCGGCACCGGCCGCATCGAACCCCTGCTGCGCCGCATCCGCAACGAGATGCAGGCCGCCGGGCTGACCGTCGAGTCCGCCAAGGGCGAGTGCAATCCAGGCCAGCACGAGATCGTCTTCCGGTACGACGAGGCGCTCGTCACCTGCGACCAGCACGCCGTCTACAAGACCGGGGCCAAGGAGATCGCCGCCCAGGAAGGCGTCTCCCTCACCTTCATGGCCAAGTACAACGAGCGCGAGGGCAACTCCTGCCACATCCACCTCTCGCTCGCCGACCAGGACGGCGCCAACGCCATGGCGGGCGACGGGCCCGGCGGGATGTCGCCCCTCATGCGGCACTTCCTCGCCGGCCAGCTCGCCGCGCTCCGGGACTTCTCGCTGCTCTACGCCCCCAACATCAACTCGTACAAGCGGTTCCAGCCCGGCTCCTTCGCGCCGACCGCCGTCGCCTGGGGCCACGACAACCGCACCTGCGCCCTGCGCGTCGTCGGTCACGGCCGCTCGCTGCGCTTCGAGAACCGGCTGCCCGGCGGGGACGTCAACCCGCACCTGGCCGTCGCCGGACTCGTCGCGGCCGGCCTGTACGGCGTCGAGCACGAACTGGAGCTGCCGGAGCCCTGCGCGGGCAACGCGTACGCGGCCGACTACGACCATGTCCCCACCACCCTGCGCGAGGCCGCCGAGCTCTGGGAGAACAGCCCCATCGCCCGCGCCGCCTTCGGCGACGAGGTCGTCGCGCACTACCGCAACATGGCGCGGGTCGAGCTGGACGCCTTCGACGCCGCGGTGACCGACTGGGAGCTGCGCCGCTCCTTCGAACGCATGTGAGGCCCGCCTTGTCCCACACGTCCGACCAGCACGCGGGCCACGGCGCCGGCGACACGCTGAAGGTCCTGAACCCCGCGACCGCCGAGGTCGTCGCCACCGTCCCGGCCGCCACCGCCGAGGACGTCGACGCGGCCGTCGCGCGGGCCACCCGCGCCCAGACCCGCTGGGCGGCCCTAGCGCCGGGCGAACGGGCGCGCCTCCTGCGCCGGTTCGCGGCGGTCGTCGACGGCCGTCTCGAGGAACTGGCCCGGCTGGAGGTCCGCGAGGCCGGTCACGTCATCGGCAACGCCCGCTGGGAGGCGGGCAACGTCCGCGACCTCCTCGACTACGCGGCCGGGGGAGTGGAGCGGCTGACCGGCCGTCAGATCCCGGTGCCCGGCGGCCTGGACGTCACGATCCTCGAACCGCTCGGCGTCGTCGCGGTCATCGCGCCGTGGAACTTCCCGATGCCGATCGCCGCCTGGGGCACGGCTCCCGCGCTCGCGGCGGGCAACGCGGTCGTCCTCAAGCCCGCCGAGACCACCCCCCTCACCGCCCTGCGGCTTGCCGAACTCGCCCTGGAGGCGGGCCTGCCCGAGCATCTCTTCCAGGTCCTCCCCGGCAGGGGCCCGGTCGCGGGCAACGCACTCGTCGAGCACCCGGGCGTCGCCAAGGTCGTCTTCACCGGGTCGACGGCCGTGGGCAAACAGGTGCTGGCCAAGGGAGCCGCCCGCCTCAAGCGCGTCACCCTCGAACTCGGCGGCAAGAGCCCCAACATCGTCTTCGCCGACGCCGACATCGAGGCCGCCGCGGCCGCCGCTCCCATGTCCTTCCTCGACAACTCCGGCCAGGACTGCTGCGCCCGCACCCGCATCCTCGTGCAGCGCTCCGTGTACGACCGGTTCCTCGAACTCCTCGCCCCAGCCGTCGAATCCGTGACCGTCGGCGACCCGGCCGACGAGCAGACCGCGATGGGCCCGCTGATCTCCCGGACGCAGCTGGACCGCGTGCGCTCCTACGTCCCCGCCGACGCCCCCGGCATCCGTGGCAAGGCGCCCGAGGGCCCCGGCTTCTGGTTCCCGCCGACCGTCCTCACCGGCGTGGCCGCGGACGCCCGGGTGGCCGTCGAGGAGGTCTTCGGACCGGTCGCCGTCGTCCTGCCCTTCGAGGACGAGGTCGACGCGGTACGCCTCGCCAACGCCACCGACTACGGCCTGGCGGGCTCCGTCTGGACGCGGGACGTCGGACGGGCGCTGCGCGTCTCGCAGGCCGTCCGCGCCGGCAATCTGTCCGTCAACTCCCACTCCAGCGTCCGCTACTGGACTCCCTTCGGCGGTTTCAAGCAGTCGGGGATCGGCCGTGAACTCGGCCCCGACGCCCTCACCGCCTTCACCGAGACGAAGAACGTCTTCATCAGCACGGAGGGCCCCGCACAGTGACCGCATCGACTGACGCACCCGTCTGCCGCCGTCTCGTCGGCCGTACCGCCGTCGTCACCGGCGCCGGCAGCGGCATCGGACTCGCCACCGCGCGCCGGCTCGCCTCCGAGGGCGCCCACGTCGTCTGCGGCGACATCGACGAGACCCGCGGCAAGGCGGCCGCCGAGGAGACCGGCGGGATCTTCGTGAAGACCGACGTCACCGACCCCGACGAGGTGGAGGCGCTGTTCCGGGCCGCGTTCGACACCTACGGCTCGGTCGACATCGCCTTCAACAACGCGGGCATCTCCCCGCCGGACGACGACTCCATCCTGGAGACCGGCCTGGAGGCCTGGAAGCGGGTCCAGGAGGTCAACCTCACCTCCGTCTACCTCTGCTGCAAGGCGGCCATCCCCTACATGCGCCGCCAGGGCAAGGGCTCCATCATCAACACGGCGTCCTTCGTGGCCCGGATGGGCGCGGCCACCTCGCAGATCTCCTACACCGCGTCCAAGGGCGGCGTCCTCGCCATGTCCCGCGAACTGGGCGTGCAGTTCGCCCGCGAGGGCATCCGGGTGAACGCCCTGTGCCCAGGCCCGGTCAACACCCCTCTGCTGCAGGAGTTGTTCGCGAAGGACCCGGAGCGGGCCGCGCGCCGGCTCGTGCACATCCCCGTCGGACGCTTCGCCGAGGCGGACGAGATCGCCGCGGCGGTCGCGTTCCTCGCCAGCGACGACTCCTCCTTCGTGAACGCCACCGACTTCCTGGTCGACGGCGGTATCTCGGGCGCGTACGTCACGCCTCTCTGACCGGGCCGCCCGGCCGGTGTACGGTCCACATTCCATGCGATACCGACACGTCCTCGCGTGGACCATGGTCGCGGCCGCCGCGCTGGCGGCAGCGCCCGCCGCCGGCGCGGCACCGGCCGACCCGCGTCCCGCCTGCCCGCAGCTCTCCCGGCACCTGCCCTGGTACGGCGACAACCGCGCCCACCTCCAGCAGGTCGTCGACGAGCGGGGCAGCTGCGCCGGGCGGGGCGGCCACCCCGTCGCCGCCTTCGACTGGGACAACACGGTCACCAAGAACGACGTCACCGACGCCACCATCTCCTGGGCCCTGCGGCACGACCGGATCCTGCGCCCGGAGAGCTGGCACGACACCAGCGCGTGGCTCACCGACGCGGCCGACAGCGCCCTCACCGAGGCCTGCGGCACCGACGTGCCGGTGGGCGCGCCCCTGCCGACCTCCACCCGGCCCCGCTGCACCGACGAGATCCTGGAGATCCGCGAGGGCGGCAGGACCATGAGCGGCGCCGCCGCCTTCGCCGGGCACTGGAACCACCGGCGCACCGTGCCCCAGTACGCCTGGGTGCCCCAGCTGTTCGCCGGGCACACCGTCGCCGAACTCTCCTCGTACGCCCGCAGGGCCCGCGCCGAGGCGCTCGCGGCACCCGTCGGCGCGACCCGCACCCTGGGCACCCACACCGTCCCGGCCTACGTCCGCTACTACGACCAGCAGCGCGACCTGATCCGCACCCTGCGCCGCGCCGGATTCGACGTCTACATCGTCTCCGCCGGCTCCGAACCCGTCACCGAGGTCTGGTCGCGCGGCGTCGGCGTCGACGCTCGGCACACCATCGCCATCCGGTCCGTCCTCGACCGGCACGGGCGGATCACCACCTGGAACCAGGGCTGCGGCGACGTACCGGAGAACCGGGGCGAGGCCATCCCGTACATCGACGGCAAGCGCTGCTGGATCAACCAGGAGATCTACGGCGTCGAGGGCGCCGCGGCCTGGGAGCGCCAGGACCGGCGGCACCGCCCGGCCGTCGCCGGCGGGGACGCCGACACCGACGTCACCTTCGTCGGCGACGCCACCGGCGCGCACCTCGTCCTCAACCGCAACAAGAGCGAGGTCATGTGCCGGGCGTACGACGACGCCGACGGGCGCTGGGTGGTGAACCCGATGTTCATCGACCCCCTTCCGCCGAAGCCGGACCCCTACCCGTGCTCGACGAGCGCGTACAACGGGCCGGACGGCAGCCGCGGACCCGTCCTGCGGGACGACGGCTCGGTCGTGCCCGACCAGGAGGACACCGTCCACTGAGCCCCGTGTACCGGTGTCCGCGTCACGTCCTAGAGTGCCGGGATGAGCATGACGCCCCCGCCCGGCTGGTACCGCGACCCGTCCTACCCGCTCACCGAGCGCTGGTGGGACGGGACCGCGTGGACCGACCACCGGCGTCAGCCGGAGGCCCTCCCCGAGCCGCTGCCGGCCCCGGGCGGCGGCTCGCGCCGTGGCCGGGTCGTCGCGCTCACGGCGGCGGGGGCCGTCCTGGTCGCCTCGATCGTGACGGGCGCCGTGCTCCTCGGCCGGGACGACGACGGCGGCGGGACGCAGAGCAGGACCGCGCCGGGCAGCGCCTCGCCCACCCCCGCCCCCACCGGCACCTCCCCGAGCCCTTCCGCGAGCACGGCCGGTGACCCGACCGTCGTCGTGGACGAACTCAACGGCATCACCCTGCCGTTGGTGGACGGCTGGGTGAAGGCCGAGAACGTGTCCGAGGACGACGTCGTCATGACCACCCCGGGCACCTACGACTGCCCCGGCGACCCCGGTCTGTGCCGGCACGGCCGCGTCGTCTCGCGCACGGTCACCTCCAACGACGAGAAGTCGCCCAAGGCGCTCGCGGAGAACGACATCGAGGAAGCGGCGAACAACGCCTACGACCGCGACCAGTTGGACAAGCGCCCGTTCCGCGGCATCACGTCGCACGAGCTGGTGAAGGCCGGTTCGGTCGCCGTCGCGGGCCGGGCCGGGTACTTCGTGCGCTGGCGGGTCAGGACCGGCGTGGGCCCCGGCGGCTACGTGGAGTCGCTGGCCTTCCCCTCCAGCACCGGCTCCCAGTCGCCGGTCATCGTCCGCTTCGCCTTCGACGCCGGGGACGAGGGACCGCCCGTCTCCGACATGGACGAGATCACCAGGGGAATCCGGCCGGTCGGGGACGCGGACACCGGCGGGGGAGTGGGCAGCAGCATCGGACCGGGCCGGTAGGGCTCGGCGGGTCTAGTCAAGTGCCCGTTGGGTACGCCGAGTTGACCAGCCCTGGCCGTGCCGGACAGAGCCGGTCCGAGCCGGGGTCGCGCCCGGGCCCAGATCACGCCAAGTCACATCACGCCAAGTCACATGACGCCTAGTCGCATCACCAAGTCGCGTCAGGTCAGAGGAAGGTCTGCCCTTCCCCGCGGTACGTCGGGACGGTCGCCGTCACGGAGTCGCCCTCCACGAGGTGCAACTCCGCGAACCGCTCGCACAGTTCGCCGGCCTTGGCGTGCCGGAACCACACCTTGTCGCCGATGAGCAGATCGTCCGCGGGCGAGCCCAGCAGAGGCGTCTGCACCTCGCCGGGTCCCTCCTGGGGGTCGTACCGCAGCCCCTCGGGCAGGTACGGGACCGGCAGCCGGTCGGCGCCGGGGGCACCCGACGCCGGATAGCCGCCGCCCAGCACCGTGACGATCCCGACGCCCGGCCTGCGGACCACCGGCTGCGCGAACAGGGCGGCCGGACGACCGCTGAACGACGTGTAGTTGTCGAAGAGACGCGGCACGTACAGTCCCGACCCCGCCGCGATCTCGGTCACCGCGTCCTCGGCCGCGGTGTGCTGCACGCTGCCCGTGCCGCCGCCGTTGACGAACTCCAGGCCGGGCGCGACGGCCCGCACCGCCCGCACCACGTCGGCGCGCCGCTCCGCGAGTTCCCTGCGGGCCGCGGCCTGCATGAGCCGGATGGCGCGCGACCGCACCGGCCGCCCGGCGAGCGAGTCGCCGACCCCGGCGATGTGCCCCTCGTACGCCATGATCCCCACGAGCTCGAAGCCGGGCCGCCGGACCACCGCGCGGGCCATCTCGGCGACCTGGGCGGCCGAGTACAGCGGCGAGCGGCGTGCCCCGACCCGGACCCGGCCGCCGAGCAGCTTGAACGAGGTGTCCAACTCCAGGCAGACCCGGACGACTTCGGTGCCGCCCTGCCGCGCGGCGTCGATCAGGTCGAGCTGTGCGGGGTCGTCGACCATGACGGTGACGGCTCCCGCGAGCTTCGGATCGCCGGCCAGTTCGGCGTAGCCCTTCCGGTCGGCCGAGGGGTAGGCGAGCAGGACGTCGTCGAAGCCGGAGCGCGCGAGCCACAGGGACTCGGCCAGCGTGAACGACATGAGGCCCGCGAATCCGTCCCGTGCCAGGACCCGTTCGAGGAGGCCGCGGCAGCGCACGGACTTGCTGGCGACACGGATCGGTTTGCCCGCCGCCCGGCGGACGAGGTCGTCGGCGTTCGCGTCGAAGGCCTCCAGGTCCACGATCGCGACGGGGGCGTCGAGGTGAGCGGTGGCCCGGTCGTAGCGGGCCCGGTCTGCGGCGCGGACGGTCATGCAGGAAGCCTGCCAGACAGGATTACCGCAGGGTAGGGGGACGTTCCGGGCAGATGCCCCGGGCCTGCGGACTGGTTCCCGCCGGGCCCGCGTCAACCCGTAGAGTGACGCGCACGCAGGGAGGAACGGCCTTGCCCGGGCCGGTCGCGGCCGGGGTGACGGTGCGTCCGCACGGGTATGCCTGACCGTGCCGGACGGGCTCCTCCCGGCACGTGTGAAGCGACCCGCACGATCTCCGCCGCGGGCCGATGGCCCGGGACGAGGAACGGGGGGTGCATGAGCACGGAAGCGCGCCGCGCGTCCATTCCGCCGCGCCCGCCGTCGCCGCCCCGCTTGCCGGCGCCTCCCGGCGAGGACTTCACCGCGGACGACACCCCGGCGCCGACGCCCGGCGCGGACTCCGCCGTCCCGCCGATGCCCTCCTCTCGCCCCGGCGCCCCGCGCCGCCCCGGCACGGCGGCGACCCCGCCCCCGCCTCCCTACCGTCCCCGCACCCCGGCACCCGCCTCGG
The DNA here is from genome assembly GCF_042872045.1 of Streptomyces sp. NPDC005496. Lineage (NCBI taxonomy): Bacteria > Bacillati > Actinomycetota > Actinomycetes > Kitasatosporales > Streptomycetaceae > Streptomyces > Streptomyces sp. NPDC005496. The sequence goes on along the minus strand of NZ_JBIAJQ010000013.1, from coordinate 44,083 downwards.
GCGGGACCGCCGAGCCGGGCCACCGACCCGCCCCCGCCCCCGGAGACCCGTCCGGACCCGGGCCGGGCCACCGACCCGCGCCCGCGCCGGGAGACCCGTCCGGTCCCGGCAGGCGCCCGGCGCCCGCCCCGGGGTCCCCGTACCGGGCGCCCGCCTCCGGGAGGACGTCCGCGGGAGACACCGCCGCCCGTCGGCCCGCCTCCGCCGACGGACCGCGGGCGCCGCGGAGCCGTCCGGAGACCGCGTCGACCGGCACCCCGACCACCCCGCCCCCTCCGCCGGCCTCCGCACGCTTCCCCGACGCACCCCCCTCGGCCGCCGCCGGGAGCGACCCCCGCCTCCGCCGGAACGGCATGCCGGCGGCCCCCGCCGCGCCGCCCCGGCGTACCGCCGTACCCGAGGACGCCCCCGGCGAGACCACCCGGCGCCTGCGTCCCCTGCGCGACCAGGGGCCCGGCGACGCTGCCGCCCCGTCCGGGGCCGTTCCCGCCGCCCGCCGTCCGGACCCCGCGCAGGGGCGCCCCCACGTGTCGTTCGGGGAGCCCGAGACGTACGACGACACCGCGCGCCCGCAGGGCCGCACTCGGCCCCGGACCCTCACGGCCCTCGCCTGCGTCGTCCTCGGGCTCGGGCTCATCGGCGGTGCCGCGACCGGGAGCTGGCTGACCGGGGACAGCGCTGCGGAGGCCGGATCGCCGGGCGCGTTCGCGGCCGCCGGGAACCTCTGGCACGGCATCCCCGTCGACGCGCTCTTCCCGCCCACCGTCGACGGCGACGGCGCGGGACCCGGCGGCGCCGACCGCACGTGGACCCGGATAGCCGTCGCCCCCGACAGCGGCTGCAAGGACGCCTTCGACCCGCTGCTGCGCAAGGCCCTCGCCCCCGTCGGCTGCCTGCGGCTCCTGCGCGCCACCTACACGGACGCCACCCGCAGCCACGTCACCACCGTCGGGCTGCTGTTCACGAAGGCCGACGCCGCGGGCATGACCTCCCTGGAGAACCGCTTCCGGCGGGAGCGCCTGGACCGGCGCACCGACCTGATGCCCCGCCCGTACGCCGCGAAGGGCACCCCGGCCGAGGGCTTCGGCGACCGGCAGCGCGCCTCCTGGACGGTGTCGGTGCTCACCGACGCCCCCGTCGTCGTCTACGCGGTCTCCGGATTCGCCGACGGCCGCACCGTCGCCACCCCGCAGCCCGCGCCCGACGCCACCCGGTCCGGGGCCACCACGGCCCCCGCCCAGGCCGGCCTCGGCCACGAGGCGCAGGGCCTCGCCGACCGCGTCGAGCGCGCCCTGCGCAAGAAGGTCACCACGGTCACCAGGAGGCCGTCGTGAACCGCGCCTCCGGCCGCCTCCTCACCCTGCTCCTCGCCGGCTCGCTGGCCCTGCTGCCGTCCACCGGCGCCCACGCCGACGGCATACGGGCCCAGCAGTGGGCCCTCGACGCCCTGCACACCGAGCAGGCCTGGCGCACGACCAAGGGCGCCGGGATCACCGTCGCCGTCCTCGACACCGGCGTCGACGCCCGGCACCCGGATCTGGCGGGCAACGTGCTCACCGGCAAGGACATGGTCGGCTTCGGCGCCCGCCGCGGCGACCGGGCCTGGGCCCGGCACGGCACCGCCATGGCCGGCATCATCGCCGGCCACGGACACGGCGCGGGCAACGGCGACGGCGTGATGGGCATCGCTCCCGAGGCGAAGATCCTCCCCGTCCGCGTCATCCTCGAAGACGGCGACTCCGCCCGCGGCAAGGCCCGCAACACCCGCGGCAACGCCCTCGCCGAGGGCATCCGCTGGGCCGCCGACCACGGCGCCGACGTCATCAACCTCTCCCTCGGCGACGACTCCAAGTCCGCCCACCCCGAGCCCGCCGAGGACGAGGCGGTGCAGTACGCGCTGAAGAAGGGCGCCGTGGTGGTGGCCTCGGCCGGCAACGGTGGCGAGAAGGGCGACCACATCTCGTACCCGGCCGCCTACCCCGGCGTGATCGCGGCCACCGCCGTCGACCGGGTCGGCACCCGCGCCCCGTTCTCCACCCGCCGCTGGTACGCCACCGTCAGCGCCCCCGGCGTCGACGTCGTGATCGCGGACCCCGACGACAGGTACTACGAGGGCTGGGGCACCAGCGCCGCCTCGGCGTTCGTCTCCGGAGCCGCCGCGCTGGTCAAGGCCGCCCATCCCGGGCTCGCCCCCGCCCAGATCAAGCAGCTCCTGGAGGACACCGCCCGCAACGCGCCCGACGGCGGCCGCGACGACTCCCGCGGCTTCGGCTTCATCGACCCCGCCGCCGCCATCGAGGCCGGCGGCCGGCTGAAACCGGAGGGGCTGCGCTCGGCGGCGTACGGACAGCGGTACTTCGGCCCGGGCCCCGACGCCGCCGAGGACGACGACTCCTCCGGCTGGGCGGGACCGCTCGCCGGCGGCCTCGGCGCGGTGCTGCTCGCCGCCGCGGTCGTCCTGTGGCGCGGCCGCAGGACCACCCACGGGTACGACTCCTAGGGCCTGTCGTTTGGATCAGGTCGGTGTCGCGGGGTCTGGCACGCACATCTGCGGCGTTGTCGTCGGTCGCCGACTCCCCCACTCTCGGCTCCGCTCGAGCGGGGGGACCCCCATCGCTTCGACTCCCTCCTCCGCCTTGCAGCTGCACGCACCAGACCCCGCTCGGGTCGGCCGGGACGAACCGTCTGTCACGGCCGACCTGATCCAAACGACAGGCCCTAGGGCCCGAGCGGACACCGTACGCGCTACGCGCCCGTCTCCCGGAGCGCCGAGACCGCCGCCTTCGCCGCGGCCTCGACCAGCGAAACGCCCTTCTCCTTCGTGGTGTTGCCGTCCGACAGCACCGCCACCAGGTACTCCTGCCCGCCGGCTGTGATCCGCCCGATGCTGTTGATGTCCCATCGCCCCGTCGAACCACGCGGCAGCCACCCGTTCTTGAGCGCCCAGCCCGACCCGGAGGTGGAGGAGGCGGCCGCCGAGACACCCCAGTCCTGGCCGACGGCTATCGAGCCCATCAGCTTCCGGAGATACGTCCGCGACGCGTCGCTCAGCTCCGAGTCGTCCCCGAACACCTGCCGGAGCAGTACGAGTTGGTCGGCCGCCGTGGTCCGGGTCAGCCCCCACAGCCCGCCGTCCCCGCCCGTCGTCCCGGTCAGCCCGAGGCGCTCGTTCGCCGCGTCCAGCCCGGCCGCTCCGCCGATCGCGTCCCACAGCGCCGTCGCGGACGCGTTGTCGCTGTGCTCGATCATCGCGGCGGCGTACGCCCGCTCCGTCGGGGTCAACCGCCGTCCGGCGTCCTGGACTTGGAGCAGCAGCGCCGCCAGGATGTCCACCTTCACGATGCTGGCCGTGTCGAAGGTGCCGTCCCGGTACGCCGCGCTCTCACCGGACTCCAGGTCCAGCACGGCCACCGACACGTCGGCACCCTCCTCGACGCTCACCGCCCGCATGGCCGCGGCCAGCAGCGCGTCCCGGTCCGCGGAGGGCTCCGCCACGGGTTCCACCGACGCCTCCTCACCGGCCGCCGCCGACGCCGGGGCCACCGCCGGGGACGATACGGCGCCGGTGCCCGCGTGCGCCCCGGCCTTCACGTAGGCGGTCCCGGCCCCCGTGGCGCCGACGACCACGGCGGAGGCCACCGCGGCGTACAGCAGGACGCGCCGGGGCGCACGGGCACGAGGGCGGGAGCGGGGAGACCTCATGCCCGCGATGCTGGCCGCGCCGACTGTGCGTACCGTCAGCGGGACGTCAGATGTGTGTAAGGGAATCCTGAGAAACCGGTGAGGGGTGTGAACACCGGGTTTCCAGGGCCGCGGAAGCGCGCCGGCGGCCCACCGATAGGGTCGGTGACCGTGGCGAACAAGAACATTCCCGACTCCGGCTTCCCCGACGACGACGGCTCCGCCGATCCCCGGCTCAGCGCGGCACTCGCGGCCTGGGCGGAGGACCGCGGCGCGGAGTCCCCGGTCCTGGAGGCACTCAAGGGCGCCCGGCTGCTGGTGCCCGTCGTCGCCGTGCTCGGCGAGGTGGAGGAGGACGAGAACGGACTGCGCCACGAGAAGACCAGCGACATGGCGGTGCCGACCCTGAAGGCCGGCGACCGCACGGCCCTGCCCGCGTTCACCTCCACGGAATCCCTCGCCCGCTGGGACCCGCAGGCACGCCCCGTCGCCGTACCGCTGCACCAGGCCCTGCAGGCCGTGGCGCACGAGAAGGCGGACACACTGCTGCTGGACCTGGCCGGGCCGGTGCCCTACGAGCTGACCGGCCCCGCGCTGCTCGCGCTCGCCGAGGGACGGACCAGCACGGACCCCCTGCGCGACCCGGCCGTCGCCGAGGCCGTGCGGACGGCCCTCGCGGCCGAGCCCGCCGTGCTCCGCGCCCATCTCGGCCCGGGCCGGGCGGACGGCACCCTCGCCCTGGTCCTCGACCCGTCCGCGGCGCCCGCCGAGACCGTCCGCGCGATCGCCGGGCGGCTGGCGGGCGACGAGACACTGAGGGCCCGCCTGGTGCGCGGCCTCGACCTGGCACTGCTGCCGGCCGAGGCGACGCCGCCGGGCGAGCCCCTGTACGTACGCGAGGTGTGAGTCAGCCGTAGACCGGGCCCGTGTACTTCTCGCCCGGGCCCTGTCCCGGCTCGTCCGGGACGAGGGAGGCCTCGCGGAACGCCAGCTGGAGCGACTTCAGGCCGTCGCGCAGCGGAGCCGCGTGGAAGGAGCTGATCTCGGTGGTGCTCGCGTCGAGCAGCCCGGCCAGCGCGTGCACCAGCTTGCGGGCCTCGTCCAGGTCCTTGTGCTCCTCGCCCTCCTCCGTCAGACCGAGCTTCACGGCGGCGGCGCTCATCAGGTTGACGGCGACCGTCACGATCACCTCGACCGCGGGGACCTCGGCGATGTCGCGGGTCATGGTGTCGAAGTCGGGGTTCTGGGGAGGGGTGTCACTCATGGCACCCACGATAGGTCCACGGCGGCGCGGTTCCCCACCCAGCCCCGTCCCGCCCGCTCCGGCGCCCGCCGATGCCGCGGCGGGCGGCCCGGACCGCCTCGGTTAGCCGCGCCCGGCCGAAGCTGCTAACCTTGTGTAACGACCGGTCGGACACTCCTGTGCTCCGGCCCACAAGTGGAGGCTCCGATCTCCCACCCGACTGTCCTCCGGGACGGCGGGTCACCCGGTCAGGCGGTCCCCATCGTTCCGTACGGACGATGGAGTCGCCCGAAGTGCGCCCCGCGGTCGACCGCGGCGGTGCTCCGGTAACCCTTGGAGCCCCGCCTGTGTCCCGTCCGGGGCATTTTTCATGCCCCACGGCGGTTGGTCGAAGTGTCATCAGAGACATACGCGGCTGTCCGCCAGACCGCCGTGTGGTGCTACCGAGGAGGATCCATCAGCGCCGAGCCCCGCATCAACGACCGGATTCGCGTTCCCGAAGTGCGACTTGTCGGTCCTAGCGGCGAGCAGGTCGGGATTGTTCCGCTTGCCAAGGCCCTTGAGCTTGCTCAGGAGTACGACCTCGACCTGGTCGAGGTGGCGGCGACAGCTCGCCCGCCCGTCTGCAAGCTCATGGACTACGGGAAGTTCAAGTACGAGTCGGCCATGAAGGCCCGTGAGGCGCGCAAGAACCAGGCGCACACGGTCATCAAGGAGATGAAGCTCCGGCCGAAGATCGACCCGCACGACTATGACACGAAGAAGGGTCACGTCGTCCGGTTCCTCAAGCAGGGCGACAAGGTCAAGATCACGATCATGTTCCGTGGTCGCGAGCAGTCCCGGCCGGAGCTCGGCTACCGACTGCTCCAGCGTCTCGCTTCGGACGTCGAGGACCTCGGGTTCGTCGAGTCGAGCCCGAAGCAGGACGGCCGAAACATGATCATGGTTCTCGGTCCGCACAAGAAGAAGACCGAGGCGATGGCCGAGGCCCGTGAGGCCCAGGCGGCTCGCAAGGCGGAAGCGAAGGCCAACCCGGGCAAGTCGCAGAACGCCGCGGAGAGCGACGCCGACGGTGAGGACACCACCGCCGGCGCCGAGACCGCCGAGGCACCGGCCGAGGCGTCCGCCGAGGCCTGATCCCCGGGGCGACGGCCCCGGAGCCCCCAGGACGAGAGTCCGGGAGCCCCGGGACGCGGTCCAGGGATGCCAACCCATACACATGACGTTCCGACGTGCCCGGTTTCACGACCGGGCACCGGAACGCCACTGACGAGGAGAGAACGGCGCTATGCCGAAGAACAAGTCGCACAGCGGTGCCAGCAAGCGCTTCAAGATCACCGGCTCCGGCAAGGTGCTCCGCGAGCGTGCCGGCAAGCGCCACCTGCTCGAGCACAAGTCGTCGCGCCTGACGCGCCGCCTCACCGGCAACGCCGAGATGGCCCCGGGCGACGCCAAGAAGATCAAGAAGCTTCTCGGCAAGTGACGCGGCGGCGCCCACGCGCCGTACGTCTGGACCGGGACCCCATCGATTTCGGGCCGTGTGACCACATCCACGGCCCCGCTACAAGGAGTTAAACAAGTGGCACGCGTCAAGCGGGCAGTCAACGCCCACAAGAAGCGCCGGGCGATCCTCGAGGCGGCCTCCGGCTACCGCGGTCAGCGTTCGCGCCTGTACCGCAAGGCCAAGGAGCAGGTCACCCACTCGCTGGTCTACAACTACAACGACCGCAAGAAGCGCAAGGGCGACTTCCGTCAGCTGTGGATCCAGCGCATCAACGCCGCTGCCCGCGCCAACGGCATCACCTACAACCGCTTCATCCAGGGTCTGAAGGCCGCCAACATCGAGGTGGACCGCAAGATCCTCGCGGAGCTGGCCGTCAACGACGCCAACGCGTTCGCCGCGCTCGTCGAGGTCGCCCAGAAGGCGCTTCCCTCGGACGTCAACGCGCCGAAGGCCGCCTGACGCTCGACGCCGGCTCGAACCGGTAGTGCATCGGACCCGCAGGCCGTCACGGCCTGCGGGTCCGCTTGCGTCCGGAGCCCCCCGCCCGGGCGCACCAGCCCCGCACCGCCCCCGCGCCGGGACGACGCCCCGGCTGTCCCGGGCAGGCGGACCCGTCGCGCCGGTGAGACTCCGCCACCCTCCCTGTCGTGCCGTGAACCCCGAAGGTGAACCCATGCCCGCCGCCCCCGAGACGATCTCCCCGCGCTCGCCGCGCGTGTCCGCCGCCCGGCGGCTGGCCAGGCGGAACTTCCGGGGCAAGGACCGGCTGTTCCTCGCCGAGGGGCCGCAGGCCGTGCGCGAGGCGGCCGCGCACCGGGCCGGCGGCGACGCCACCCTCGTGGAGCTCTTCGCCACCGTCGAGGCGGCCGAGCGGTACGCCGACATCGTCGGCGACGCCCGGGCCGCGGGCGCCCGGGTGCACCTCGCCGACGAGGACGTGATCGCGGACATCTCCACCACCGTCACCCCGCAGGGGCTCGTCGGCGTCTGCCGGTTCCTGGACACCCCCTTCGAGGACATCCTCGCGGCCCGGCCGAAGCTCGTCGCCGTCCTGGCCCACGTCCGCGACCCGGGCAACGCCGGGACCGTCCTGCGCTGCGCCGACGCGGCCGGCGCCGAGGCCGTCGTGCTCACCGACGCCTCCGTCGACCTCTACAACCCCAAGGCCGTACGGGCCTCGGTCGGCTCGCTGTTCCACCTGCCCGTCGCGGTGGGCGTGCCCGTGGAGCGGGCCGTCCAGGGACTCAGGGACGCCGGGGTGCGCATCCTCGCCGCCGACGGGGCCGGGCAGGACGACCTCGACGACGAGCTGGACAAGGGCACCATGGGCGGACCCACCGCCTGGGTCTTCGGCAACGAGGCCTGGGGGCTCCCGGAGGAGACCCGCGCGCTCACGGACGCCGTCGTGCGCGTCCCGATCCACGGAAAGGCCGAGAGCCTGAACCTCGCGACCGCCGCCGCCGTATGTCTCTACGCGTCCGCCCGTGCACAGCGCGCCTCCGGAGGGTGCCGCTCCGTCACCGAGAGCTAGTAGGGTGACGGGCTCGGGGGCCCACTGCGCCAGACGAGAGGTGGGGTACGGGGATGGGTGTCGGCACGAGGAGAGCACCGGGGGCACGGGACGTGCGGGGCACGCCCGCGGCCCGGCACGGTGATCTCGCCGAACTCGGAGCCGAGCCGGGCATCGACCCGGACGACCTGCCGGACGGACTCGTCGTCGCCGACGAGCACGGCCGCGTGATCTGCTTCAACGCCGCGGCCGCCCGGATCACCGCGGTGCCCGCCGCCGAGGCCCTCGGGCGCCGGCTGGAGCGGGCGCTCCCGCTGGAGGACCTCGAAGGCCGCCGCTGGTGGCAGCTCACCGACCCGTACGGCGGCCTCGCGATCCGGGTCGGCCAGCCCGAGCGGAACCTGCTGCTGCCCGGCGGCCGCGAGGTGCTCGTCTCCGCCCGCTACGTGCGCACCCGGCCCACCGGTCCCGTCCGCCGCGTGATCGTCTCCCTGCGCGACACCGAGGCCCGCCGCCGCACCGAGCGCAGCCACGCCGAGCTGATCGCCACCGTCGCCCACGAACTGCGCTCGCCTCTCACCTCCGTCAAGGGGTTCACCGCGACCCTGCTCGCCAAGTGGGAGCGCTTCACCGACGACCAGAAGAAGCTGATGCTGGAGACCGTCGACGCCGACGCGGACCGCGTCACCCGGCTCATCGCCGAGCTGCTCGACATCTCCCGCATCGACTCCGGGCGCCTGGAGGTGCGCCGCCAGCCCGTCGACATCGGCGCCGCCGTCGGCCGCCACATCCAGGCGTACGTCGCCGCGGGCCAGCCCGCCGACCGCTTCCTGCTGCGGATCGAGCATCCGCTCCCCGAGCTGTGGGCGGACCCCGACAAGGTCGACCAGGTGCTGAGCAACCTCCTGGAAAATGCGGTGCGCCACGGCGAGGGAACCGTCACCATCGACGTCACGCCCTCGGCGTCCCCGCGCGACCGCGCGGACGACGACGGCACGGCGAACGCAGCCACGTCGGTCACCGTGAGCGACGAGGGCACCGGCATCCCGGAGGAGTCCATGAACCGCGTCTTCACCCGCTTCTGGCGGGGCAGCAAGCGCGGCGGCACCGGGCTCGGGCTCTACATCGTCAAGGGCATCGTCGAGGCCCACGGCGGCACCATCACGGTCGGCCGCGCCCCCGGCGGCGGCGCCGAGTTCCGATTTACGTTGCCCGTGGGCACCCCGGCGTACCTCCTGTAGCGCCGAGCGGGCCCCACGGGCGCCGTCGTACCCGAGCCCGCCCGGACGCCCAGTCGGGGCGAGGCTCCCACCCCCGTTAGACTCGGCCTTTGGCACCTTTGCGTCCCCGTTTCAGGGACGATGCGTCCCCCGAGTCGGGACGGGGACCATCCGCCAGCCAACCGGAAGCACGGGAAGAGATGTCGGCACCGAATAAGTCGTACGACCCTGTAGAGGTCGAGGCCTTGAAACCGGAAGAGATCGAGCGCATGCGGGACGAGGCGCTCGCCGCCTTCGCGGCCGCCGGCGACCTCGACGCGCTCCAGGAGGCCAAGGTCGCCCACACCGGCGGCACCTCGCCGCTGGCCCTCGCCAACCGCGAGATCGGCGCTCTGCCCCCGCACGCCAAGGCCGAGGCCGGCAAGCGCGTCGGCCAGGCCCGCGGCGCCGTGAGCAAGGCGCTCGCCGCCCGCCAGACCGAGCTGGAGGCCGAGCGCGACACCCGGGTCCTGGTCGAGGAGGCGGTGGACGTCACGCTGCCGTACGACCGCGTACCGGCGGGCGCGCGCCACCCGCTGACCACGTTCATGGAGCGGGTCGCGGACGTCTTCGTGTCCATGGGATACGAGATCGCGGAGGGCCCCGAGGTCGAGGCGGAGTGGTTCAACTTCGACGCCCTGAACTTCACGCCCGACCACCCGGCCCGGCAGATGCAGGACACCTTCTTCGTCCAGGGCCCCGCGGGCGGCTCGGGCGACGAGTCCGGTGTCGTGCTGCGGACGCACACCTCGCCGGTGCAGGCCCGCGCCATGCTCGACCGTGAGCCCCCCGTCTACGTCGTGTGCCCCGGCCGCGTGTACCGCACGGACGAGCTGGACGCCACGCACACCCCGGTCTTCCACCAGATCGAGCTGCTGGCCGTGGACGAGGGCCTGACCATGGCCGACCTCAAGGGGACCCTGGACCACATGGTCCAGTCGCTCTTCGGCGCCGACATGAAGACCCGGCTGCGCCCGAACTACTTCCCCTTCACCGAGCCGTCCGCCGAGATGGACATGCTCTGCTACGTCTGCCGGGGCGCGTCCGTCGGCAACCCCGACCGGCCCTGCCGCACCTGCTCCAGCGAGGGCTGGATCGAGCTCGGCGGCTGCGGCATGGTCAACCCGCGCGTCCTCGTCGCCTGCGGCGTGGACCCGGAGAAGTACAGCGGATTCGCCTTCGGGTTCGGCATCGAGCGGATGCTGATGTTCCGCCACAACGTCGAAGACATGCGAGACATGGTCGAGGGTGACGTCCGGTTCACCCGGCCGTTCGGGATGGAGATCTGATGCGGGTCCCGCTTTCCTGGCTGCGGGAGTACGTCGACCTGCCGGCCACCGAGACCGGCCGCGACGTGCAGGCCAAGCTCGTCGCCGCCGGCCTGGAGGTCGAGAGGGTCGAGCGGCTCGGCGCCGACCTCAAGGGCCCCCTCGTCGTCGGCCAGGTGCTGACCATCGAGGAGCTGGAGGGCTTCAAGAAGCCCATCCGCTTCTGCACCGTCGACGTCGGCCAGGCCAACGGCACCGGTGAGCCCCAGGAGATCGTCTGCGGCGCCCGTAACTTCTCCGTCGGCGACAAGGTCGTCGTGGTGCTGCCCGGCGCCGTCCTGCCCGGCGACTTCGCGATCGCCGCGCGCAAGACCTACGGCCGCACCTCGCACGGCATGATCTGCTCGGGCGACGAGCTGGGCATGGGCGACGACGGTTCGCACGGCATCATCGTGCTGCCGCCGGAGTACGAGCCCGGTACCGACGCCGTCGAGCTGCTCGAACTCGTCGACGAGGTCCTCGACATCGCCGTCACGCCCGACCGCGGCTACTGCCTGTCGATGCGCGGAGTGGCCCGCGAGGCCGCCATCGCGTACGGCCTGCCGCTGCGCGACCCGGCGCTGCTCGACGTGCCGGCCCCGAACGCCTTCGGCCACCCGGTGCGCGTCTCGGACCCGCAGGGCTGCGACCGCTTCACCGCCCGCACCGTCACCGGCCTCGACCCCGAGGCGCGCTCCCCGATCTGGCTGCAGCGCCGTCTGCAGAAGGCCGGCATGCGCCCGATCTCGCTCGCCGTCGACATCACCAACTACGTGATGCTGGAGCTCGGCCAGCCCCTGCACGCGTACGACCGCTCCCGTGTCCAGGGCGCGATCGGCGTGCGCCGGGCCGAGCAGGGCGAGAAGCTCACCACGCTCGACGGCGTGCAGCGCACGCTCGACTCCGGTGACCTCGTCATCACCGACGACCGCGGGCCGATCGGCCTCGCGGGTGTCATGGGCGGTGCCGACACCGAGATCGACGACACCGAGGGCACCACCACCGAGGTCGTCGTCGAGGCCGCGCACTTCGACGCGATCTCGATCGCCCGCACCGCGCGCCGGCACAAGCTGGCGTCCGAGGCGTCCCGGCGCTTCGAGCGCGGGGTCGACCCGGAGGCCGCCGCGGCCGCCGCCCAGCGCACCGTCGACCTGCTGGTCCTCCTCGCCGGCGGCACCGCCGACGCCGGGGTCACCCAGGTCGTCGCGCCCTCCGCGCCGCACACCATCACCCTCCCGGCGAACCACCCGGACCGGGTCGCGGGTGTCGAGTACGGCCGCGAGACCGTCGTACGCCGCCTCCAGGAGGTCGGCTGCGACGTGTACGGGCAGGACGAGCTGATCGTCACCGTGCCCTCGTGGCGGCCCGACCTCACGGACCCGAACGACCTGGCCGAAGAGGTCATCCGGCTGGAGGGCTACGAGAACCTGCCCTCCACCCTGCCCAAGCCCCCCGCGGGCCGGGGCCTGACCGACCGGCAGCGGCTGCACCGCCGGTTCGGCCGCGCGCTGGCCGGCGCCGGCTACGTCGAGGCGCTGAACTACCCGTTCCTCGGCGAGCACGTCTTCGACCAGCTCGGACTGGAGGCCGACGACCCTAAGCGCCGGGTCGTCAAGCTGGCCAACCCGCTCTCCGACGAGGAGCCCGCCCTCCGTACGACGCTGCTGCCGGGCCTGCTCGCGGCCCTGCGCCGCAACGACGGCCGGGGCAGCCACGACCTCGCGCTGTTCGAGACCGGCCTGGTCTTCCAGCCGCGCGAGGAGCAGCGCATCGCGGTCCGGCTGCCCGTCGACCGCCGTCCCACCGACGAGGAGATCGCGTCGCTGACCGCCGCGCTCCCCGTCCAGCCCCGGCACGCCGCCGTCGTCCTCGCGGGCGCCCGCGAGCAGGCCGGCTGGTGGGGCAAGGGCCGGCCGGCCGACTGGGCCGACGCGATCGAGGCGGCGCGCACGCTGGCACGGGAGTCGGGCACCGAACTGCTCGTGCGCACCGGTCAGTACGGGCCGTGGCACCCGGGCCGCTGCGCCGAGCTCGCCGTGGTGATCGACGGCGCCGAGCGCGTCATCGGCCACGCCGGTGAGTTGCACCCCCGGGTCGTCAAGGCGCTGGGGCTGCCCGCGCGCACCTGCGCGGCGGAGCTCGACCTGGACGCGCTGGAGCAGGCGAGCGCGGGCCTGCCGAAGGGCCCGCACATCTCGGCGTTCCCGGTCGCCACCCAGGACGTCGCGCTGGTCGTCGACAAGTTCGTCCCGCACGCGGACGTGGAGGCAGCGCTGCGTGACGGCGCCGGTGAACTCCTCGAGTCCATCCGGCTGTTCGACGTCTACGAGAGCGAGCAGCTCGGCGAGGGCAAGAAGTCCCTGGCCTACGCGCTGCGCTTCCGGGCCGCCGACCGCACCCTGACCGTCGACGAGGCCTCCGCGGCCCGTGACGCGGCCGTCGCCCTGGCGGCGGACCGCACCGGGGCGGTGCTGCGCGGGGCGTGAGCGTCCCGGGTCGCCTGAGGTGACCCCTGAGGTGACGAATGAGGGGCACGTCCGGATTGCCGGATGTGCCCCTCACTCGTTCGGGTGACAACTCCGGGCGATCTGGTCCGTTCGGGGCATGCGGTCGACAGAATCGGACCGGCCCAGGAGGCGTCGGCGGACGTCGCGGGCCATTCTGCGCAGTCAGGGCCTGATGGGGGGCCGTCGGCATGATCCGTACCAAGGCTGGGGCTGTCCGCAGGGTGTGGCCTCGCAGGCGTTTCCGGCCGTCTGCCGGGGCGGCCGTCCAGTCCGGCGGCCACGGGGGAGTGTTACGGAGGCGGCTCGCCCGCGCGGTGCGCCGGGCCGACCGGCAGCCCCTCCGCCGCGCCCTGTCGCTGGGGCTTCCGACCCTGTGGGGCGCCGGCGCCATCACGTACAAACTGGCCTGCCCGCTGGCCCAGCAGAACGGGCTCGGTGCCCGCATCGTCACCAGCGCCGTGTTCTTCGCGGTCGGCACCGGGCTCATCGTCCACGTCCGGCAGACGCTGCTGCGGGAACTCCGGCAGATCCGCAAGGTGGCCGGGGCCGCGCAGAGCGTCCTGCTGCGTCCGCTGCCACCGCGGATCGGCGGCCTCGACATCGCCGTGGCGCAGCTCTCCGCCGACCGCGGCGCCGTGGTCGGCGGAGACCTGTACGAGGTGGTCGCCACCGAGTACGGGGTGCGGGCCGTGATCGGCGACGTCCGCGGGCACGGCCTCGCCGCCATCGCCACCGTCGCCGCCGTCCTCGGCAGCTTCCGCGAGGCCGCGTACGACGAACCGGACCTCGCCCGGGTGCTGACCCGGCTCGACCGCGCCCTGGCCCGGCACCTGCGGGAGCGGGCGCGGGCCGAACACCCCGCCGTCGGCGCGGAACCGGACAACCCGGTCGCCGAGGAGTTCGTCACCGTGCTGCTCCTGGAGATCGGCTGCGACGGCGAGATGAGCGTCCTCAACTGCGGTCATCCCTGGCCGTATCTCCTGCGCGGCGACTCGGGGCCGGTCGGCGGGCCCGCCCGTGTCGAGCCGCTCTCGTGCGGTGAACCCCTGCCACCGCTCGGCCCGTTCCCGCTCCCCGCCGATCTGGCGCCGGTCCGGCACGGCCGTCTCCTGCCCGGGGAGGCGCTCGTCCTGCACACGGACGGGGTCGAGGACGCGCGGGACACCCGTGGCCGGTTCTTCTCGCTGTCCGCCGCGCTCACCGAATCCCTCCGTACGCACCCCCTCTCACCCCAAACCGTCCTCAGCACCGTCTTCTCCCGGCTGCTGCGCCACACCGGCGGCACCCCCGCCGACGACGTCGCCCTGCTCGTGCTCCGCAACGCCCGCCGGCCCGTCCAGCCGCACGGCGAGCGCGTGGGGCAGCGCGCGCACCCCGTCGTGTGAGGTCGGCGCGCCGTCCGCCCCGCCACGGAGTGTCGGGCAGGCGGCCGGGCGGACGGCGCGGGAGCCGGGCCGCCGCACTGTACGAGGGGGAGCCGGCGGCCCGACCGGCCTCTTGCGAGGCATTTCAGTCAACCGGCCCGAAACGCTCCGCGACAGCGCGTGTACTCCGCGGATTCGGGCATTCCCTTCACACCCCGTGTGAAGCCGACCGCACTACGCTGTCGGCACCGAGCCACCGGAGGGCCTCCATGCAGCCCAACACCCTGCTCGACGCGATCCTCGACGAGGCGGGGATCTCGCACGCGGGACTGGCCGCGCACGTGAACCAGGCGGGCCGGGCGCGCGGCCTCGCCCTGCGCTACGAACACACCGCTGTGGCGCGGTGGTTGAAGGGGCAGCGCCCGCGCGGCCAGGTACCGGACCTGATCTGCGAGGTACTCGCGGGGCGCCTGCACCGGCCGGTCACCCTCGACGACATCGGCCTCGGCGTACCGGGTGAGCCCTCCGTGCCGCACGGCACCTCGCTCTCCGGTTTCGTCGAGCGGGCCACGGCACTGTGGCGCTCCGACGAGCAGCAGCGTCCGCACATCCTCGGCGCCCCGGCCGTCACCGGCACGCCCGCCGTGATGCCCGTGTGGGAGTGGGAGAACCCGCCCGAGGACGTCGACGTCTCCCGGGGCGGCCGCCATCGCGTCAAGATGGCCGACATCGAGATGCTCCGGGCGGCCCGCGCGCACTACGAGCAGATGTACCGCAAGGCGGGCGGGATCGCGACGCGCACCCGGATCGTCGGCTTCCTCAACTCCGAGACCGCGCCCCTGCTGCGCGGCAGCTACACCGACGAGACCGGCCGCCAACTCCACCGCGCCACCGGCGGGTTGGTCGCCATCGCGGGCATCTGCGCCTACGACTCCGACGCGCACGGACTGGCCCAGCGCTACTTCCACCAGGCACTGCGCCTGGCGAAGGCCAGCGGGGACAGGGGGCTTGGGGCCTACGTCATAGCGCTGCTCGTCAACCAGTCGCTGTTCATGCGGGAGTACCGGCAGTCCGTCGCCTTCGCCGAGGCCGCGCTGCGTGCCGCGGGCCGGCACATCACCCCGGCCCTCGCCTCCGACCTCTACGCGATGCAGGCCAAGGCGTACGCCCATCTCGGCGACGGCAGCAGCGCGTTGTCCTGCATCCGGCGTGCCGAGCAGGCGGCCGAGCGCATCCGGCGGGGCTACGAGCCGGACGAGACCGGCTATGTCCAGCCGGGCCTGGTGAACGTACAGGTGGCGGAGGCGCTGCTCAGCCTCGGGGACCTGGTGGCGGCGGCCGAGCACGCGGCGGCGGCGGTGGACACACCGGCGCACGACCGGGGCCGGGTGCACCGCCTCGCCATGCTCAGCCAGATCGAGCTGCGCCAGGGGAACGCGGACAAGGCGGTCGCGACCGCCGTCCAGATGGCGGAGCAGGCGCGGGGGATGGAGTCGCAGCGACTGCGCGACAGACTGAGGGCGGTACGCGAACACCTGGTGACCAGCGGTTGCGCGGGTACGTCCGAAGCCGCCGAGCTCATCGACGGGGCGCTGCGCGTACCGCTGTAGAGGACCCGGGCGGACCCGTCTTCGCGTCCGCGGGAGAGATCACCGGGGAGCACCCCACCGAGCCGGGGCGGCCGTGCGTCCGTCCCCGTGCGCACCACCGCGCCTGCCGCTGCGCTGCGAGCGGACCGCCGTGAGCCTGCTACCACGACGCTCCTGCTGCGATATTGCCATCTACTCGGCGGAAGGTGGCAGAACCGTGCAGTGGACGAAACGAAACGAACAAACTGTGTATGCAAACCGCTGGTTCAGCGTCAATCTCGCAGATGTCGAGCTGCCGGACGGCCGGCATCTCGATCACTTCCTGATACGGCTGCGGCCGGTGGCGGTGGCCACGGTGGTGAACGAGGCCAACGAGGTCCTGCTGCTGTGGCGGCACCGGTTCATCACCGACAGCTGGGGATGGGAACTGGCGGCGGGGGTCGTCGAGGACGGCGAGGACATCGCCGTCGCGGCGGCCCGCGAACTGGAGGAGGAGACCGGCTGGCGGCCGGGACCCCTGCGCCCGCTGATGACCGTCGAGCCCTGCAACGGGCTCACCGACGCCAGGCACCACATCTACTGGGCGGACGAAGGCACGTACATCGGGCATCCCGTGGACGACTTCGAGTCGGACCGCCGGGAATGGGTTCCCTTGAAACTCGTCCCGGACATGGTCGCCCGCGGCGAGGTCCCGGCCGCCAACATGGCAGCCGCGCTGCTTCTCCTGCACCACCTCAGGCTCGGGCAGGACGCCTTGCCCTGATCGCCCCCGGCGTCCTGGACGGGCCCTGGACGGCTAGTGCCCGAGAGCCTGCCAGATCGCCACGACGAGGGCGCCCACGGCCGTGACGGCCGCCACCGCGGGCAAGGGCCAGCGGGTGTGTTCCAGAGCGACGACCCGTGCGCTCAGGTCGTCGAGCTCCTTGGCGGTCTGTTCGACGCGGTGGCTGAGCAGAGCCAGCCCTCCCTCGACGCGCGCGTGTGCCACGTCGAGACGGCGCCGTAACTCTGCGAGTTCCCCTTGGACCACGGGATGCTCGGGGTCGACGGTCACAGAACCGCTCCTTTCCGTAGTCATCACATCCCTTACATGTGCACGGAAAGTCAACTCGCCTGGTGGGTGCGTGGGGAGCGTGTGCGAGGGGCATATGCGGGCCCGGCGCGCACACGGTGTGTGAATGGAACGGGCCCGGCCCTCGGAAGAGAGCCGGGCCCGCGGACGCCCCTATGTCACGGAGCGTGGCCGAAAGCGGTCGACGGCCGCAGTCATCAGGCCGCCGTGACCGAATACGGGGACGTACGTGGCCGGTTCGGGCGCTCGCCGTCCGGCCGGCGGACGGGCCGCAGGCGACGGCGGCCGAGGTCCGGGTGCCGGACTCAGGAGTACGTGTAGAACCCGGAGCCCGTCTTGCGGCCGAGGCGGCCCGCGTCGACCATGCGCTGGAGCAGCGGGGGAGCGGCGTACAGCGGCTCCTTGTACTCCTCGTACATCGAGTACGCGACCGAGGCCACCGTGTCCAGGCCGATCAGGTCGGACAGCTTCAGCGGGCCCATCGGGTGGGCGCAGCCCAGCTCCATGCCGTTGTCGATGTCCTCGCGGCTCGCGATGCCCGACTCGAACATCCGGATCGCCGACAGCAGGTACGGGATCAGCAGCGCGTTGACCACGAAGCCCGAGCGGTCCTGGGCGCGGATCGCGTGCTTGCCGAGGGCCTTCTCGACGAGCGCCTGCGCCCGGCTGAGCGTCCCCTCGGAGGTGGTCAGCGCCGGGATCAGCTCGACGAGCTGCTGCACCGGAGCCGGGTTGAAGAAGTGGATGCCGATGACCTGGTCGGGACGCGAGGTGGCGACCGCCAGCTTCACCAGCGGGATCGAGGAGGTGTTGGAGGCGAGGATCGCGTCCTGCCGGGTCACCACCTGGTCGAGGATCTGGAAGATCTCGGTCTTGACCTGCTCGTTCTCGACGACGGCCTCGATCACGAGGTCACGGTCGGCGAACTCGCCGAGGTCGGTGGTGAAGGTGAGCCGGTCCTGGGTCGCCTGCAGCTCCTCCGCGGAGATCTTTCCGCGGTCGGCCGCCTTGGAGAGGGAGTTGAAAAGGCGGGTACGGCCAATCTCCAACGCCTCGCCGGTGGTCTCGGCGACCTTGACGTCAAGGCCGGCACGGGCGCACACCTCGGCGATGCCCGCCCCCATCTGGCCGCAGCCCACCACTCCGACGCGTTCGATGTCGGTCACATCGTCCCTTTCGCTGATCATCGGGCCCGCAGGACCCCCGTTGTTCGGTGCCTGCTCCGATCGAGCACGTTACTCCGGAAGTCCCGGTGATCGATCGTCCGGGTCGGGCATGCTGGGCGCCGGGACGATCCGTGACCGAGCGGATCCGCAGCGTATGGGGGTGGACGGATGGGACGGGTGTCACGCCGGGCGTTCGCGGTGGCCGCGTGGGCAACACTGGCGGGTCTGCCGGCGGCCGGGGACGCCGGAGCCGTCCCCCGCGCGCGGGACACCGCCGGTCCCGGCGCGGAGGCGCGGGCCGCGTGCGAGATGCGCGGCATGTGGCTGGCGACGGTCGCCAACCGCGACTGGCCCTCCCGGGCCGGCCTCACCGCCGCCGAGCAGCGCGCCGAACTCCTCACCCACCTCGACACGGCGGTGAGCCGCCGCCTCAACGCCGTGATCCTCCAAGTGCGCCCGACCGCCGACGCGTTGTGGCCCTCGACGTACGAGCCGTGGTCGCAGTACCTCACCGGCGTCCAGGGCCGGGACCCCGGCTGGGACCCGCTCGGTACGGCGGTCGCCGAGGCGCACGCGCGCGGGCTCGAACTGCACGCCTGGTTCAACCCGTACCGGATCGCCAACCACACCGACCCGTCGCGGCTCGTCGCCTCGCATCCGGCCCGGCTGCACCCCGACTGGGTCGTGCCGTACGGCGGCCGGCTCCACTACAACCCCGGGCTGCCGGAGGTCCGGGCGTTCGTGCAGGACGCGATGCTCGACGCGGTGCGCCGGTACCCGGTCGACGCCGTGCACTGGGACGACTACTTCTACCCCTATCCGGTCGCGGGCCAGGTCTTCGACGACGACGCGGCGTACGCGGCCCACGGCGCGGGCTTCCCGGACCGGGCGGCCTGGCGGCGCCACAACATCGACCTGCTCGTGCGGGAGACGGCCGCCGGCATCCGGCGGGTCCGGCCCGGGACCCGGTTCGGGATCAGCCCCTTCGCCGTCTGGCGCAACGCGGCGACCGACCCGCTCGGCTCGGACACCCGCGCCGGGGTGCAGACGTACGACGACCTGTACGCGGACACCCGCGGCTGGGTGCGCAGGCGCTGGATCGACTACATCTGCCCGCAGGTGTACTGGAACATCGGCTTCGCCGCCGCCGACTACGCGAAGCTCGTGCCCTGGTGGGCGGAGGTCGTCAGGGGCAGCGGCGTGCGGCTGTACATGGGGGAGGCGCTCTACAAGGCCGGTGACCCGGCGCAGCCCGCCGCCTGGCAGGACCCGGCCGAGCTGTCCCGGCACCTCGCCTTCGCCGCCGGGCTTCCGCAGGTGCGCGGGCACGTCTTCTTCTCGGCGAAGGAGGTGGCGGTGGACCGGATCGGCGCGATGGCCCGGGTGGTCGCCGACCACTACGGGCGCCCGGCGGAGCCGCCGGGGTAGGGAGGTCCGGCGGGTGGGGGGACCGCGGATCCCGGCATGACGGCGGCCGGGCCCGGGCCTCCCGGGCGCGGTGACGGTCGATGCGGGCGGCGCCGCGGGAGCGGCCGGTCCGGCGCCGGCGGAAGCGACGCAGACGGGAACGGCACCTACGTCGAGAGCCCGGCGCAGGACCGGATCGGCCCGGCGCCGAAGGCGCCGGCAGCGGACCGGCGCGGCGCCGCGCCGCCGGTCAGTTCATGGAGTCCTTGTGCCGGATCTCGGAGTCGGGTCCCGGGGACATCACTGCCTCGTGCCCGTCCTGGAAGCGCACCCGGTAGGGAGGGGTGCCCTCCGTACCCATGACCTCGGTGATCTCTGCGACCTTGTCGTGCTGGCCGACGATCCTGCCGTGCGTCACCAGCTGGTCGCCCACGGTTGCACGCATGTGAGGGCCTCCTCGTCACGTGCGGGAGTAGCGGTCCATGCCGCAAGTCTACGGCCGTCGGGGCCGGTTGGACCGGCCCGTGCGCGGCGGTCAACCCCGCGTCCGCTGGGTGACCGCGATGCAGACCAGGACGGCCGCGGCCGTCAGCGGCGCGGCCGGTGTGAGGTGCTCGCCGAGGAGCAGCACCGACCACACCAGTGTGAGCAGCGGCTGTGCCAGCTGCAACTGGCTGGCCTTGGGGACGCCGATGGCGGCCATGCCGCGGTACCAGACGACCAGCCCGAGGAACTGTGAACCGGCCGCCACCCACAGCAGCCCGGTCACGCTGTGCCCGGTGAGCCGCACGGGTTCGTACGACAGCGCGACCAGGGCGCCGGGGACGGAGAGCGGCAGGCACAGGACCAGCGCCCAGCCGATGACCTGCCAGCCCGGCATCAGCCGGGCCAGCCGGCCCCCCTCGGTGTATCCGGCCGCGCAGACCAGCAGCGCGCCGAAGAGGTACGCGTCCGCGCCGGTCAGGGTGCCGCCGCTCTGCTGCACGGTGAACGCGATCACGGCGGCCGCCCCGGCGAGCGCGGCGGCCCAGAAGGTGCGGGAGGGCCGCGCCCCGGTGCGGAGCGCGGAGAGCAGCGCGGTCGTCAGCGGCAGCAGTCCGACCACGACGGCCGCGTGCGAGGTGGTGGCCGTCTCCAGCGCGAGCGTCGTCAGCAGCGGGAACCCGAGCACGACGCCTCCGGCGACGACCGCGAGCCCCGCCCAGTGTCGGCGGCCGGGCGGCGGCACCCGCAGCGCCAGCAGGCAGCCGCCCGCGACCAGCGCCGCGAGGACGCTGCGGACGGCGACCAGCGACCAGGGGCCGAACCCCTCCAGGCCCCAGGCCGTGGCGGGGAAGGTGAGCGAGAACGCCGTCACGCCGAGGGCGGCCAGCAAGGTGCCGGTGCGGGCGTCGGCGCGAGCGTCGCCGTGGCCGGGTGTGGTGCTCCGGTGCTCCGGGCCCGCGCCGCGAGCTGCGCCGAGTGTGCCGGTCTCGGTGTCGCCGGGGGTGCTGACCGCTATCGATGTCGGGGCAGTAGCGCTATCCTGTGCTGTCATGCAAGAGCGTAGCAGTGTGGGTGATCTGGCGAGCAGGCTGCGGAGCGAGCTCGACCGCTACTCTCCCGGTGGAAAGCTGCCGTCGAGCCGGGCCCTGGTGGAGCGGTTCCGGGTCAGTCCCGTGACCGTCTCGCGGGCGCTGGCGCAGCTGGCCGCCGAGGGACTGGTGGTCACGCGGCCGGGAGCCGGGGCCTTCCGGGCGCAGCCGCGCACCGCCCCCGCCGCCGGCGGGGACACCGCCTGGCAGACCGTGTCGCTCAGCGCCGACGCCGCCACCGAACTCGTCCCGCGCACCGTGGACGCCTCCGGCGTGCTGGTGTCGCTGGCCGCGCCGCCGCCCGGCGTGATCGAGTTCAACGGCGGCTACCTCCACCCCTCGTTGCAGCCCGAGCGGGCCATGGGCGCGGCCCTGTCACGGGCGGGACGGCGGCCCGGCGCATGGGCGCGACCGCCCGTCGAGGGCCTCACCGAGCTGCGGGAGTGGTTCGCCCGGGGCATCGGCGGAGCCGTCTCCGCGGCGGAGGTCCTGATCACCGCGGGTGGCCAGTCGGGCCTCACCACCGCCCTGCGCGCGCTCGCGCCGCCCGGCGCCCCTGTCCTCGTCGAATCGCCCACGTATCCGGGCATGCTCGCCATCGCCCGCGCCGCCGGCCTGCGACCCGTGCCGGTGCCGGTGGACCGGGACGGGGTGCAGCCCGCGCTGCTGGCCGACGCGTTCCGGGCGACCGGCGCCCGGGTCTTCGTCTGCCAGCCGCTCTTCCAGAACCCGACCGGCGCCGTGCTCGCACCCGAGCGCCGCGGTGAGGTGCTGCGCATCGCCCGCGCGGCGGGGGCGTTCGTCGTCGAGGACGACTTCGTGCGGCGGCTGGTCCACGAGGACGCGGGACCGCTGCCGCGGCCGCTCGCCGCCGACGACACCGACGGGGTCGTGGTGCACGTCTGCTCGCTGACCAAGGCGACCTCGCCGAGCTTCCGGGTGAGCGCGCTCGCCGCCCGCGGCCCGGTCCTGGAGCGACTGCGCGCGATTCAGGTCGTCGACACCTTCTTCGTGCCGCGGCCCCTCCAGGAGGCGGCACTGGAACTCGTGGGCTCCCCGGCCTGGCCCCGCCATCTGCGGTCCGTTTCCGCCGAGTTGAAGACCCGCCGGGACACCATGACGTCAGCGCTGCGCCTGCACCTGCCCGAACTCGCCCTGCCGCACATCCCGTTGGGCGGCTACCAGCTCTGGCTGCGCCTGCCCGACGGCGCGGACGAGGCCGCGCTCGTCGCGGGCGCCCTCCGTGCGGGCGTGGCCGTGACGCCCGGTCGTCCCTACTTCAGCGCCGAACCGCCCGCCGGACACGTCCGGTTGAGCTTCGCGGCCGTCGCGGGCACGGGCGAGATCGCCGAGGGCGTACGACGGCTGCGGGCGGCCTGCGACGAAGTGCTGTAGGTCCCCTCCGGCCGGCGGACCCGTGCCGGGCGCCGAGGTGGCTCCACGAGGGCGCCCCGACCGCCCCCGGGAGAGTGGCGTGTTCTCGTCAGTACCCTCAGTTACACCTATTGACCTGCGGACTTTCGCACTTCACCATCGCCGCATGCATCTTCGGGTCACCTTCGTCGCTGCCGCGCGCAGCTCCTCGCTGCTCGCCGAGCGTTTCGAGGACGACCGGCCGCTGGACCAGGCCGGCTGGGACGAGGTGCAGCGTGCCGCGCACGAGCTGGTGCCGCTCGCCGCGGCGGAGCTGCGCTACTGCTCGCCCACCCCGCGCAGCAGGGCGACCGGCGACGCGCTCGGCTACGCGCCGCTGGTGCAGCTCGCGCTGCGGGACTGCGACATGGGGCGCTGGCGCGGCTTCACCCTGGGCGAGGCGATGGCGCGCGAACCCGAGGCAGTCGACTCCTGGCTCGCCGATCCGCGCTCCGCCCCGCACGGCGGCGAGTCCCTGATGTCCTTCATCTCCCGGGTGGGCGGCTGGCTCGACACCCGGCCCGCCGACGACGGCAGCCGCATCGTCGCAGTCGCCGAACCCTCGGTGGTGCGGGCCGCGCTCGTCTACGCCCTGAAGGCCCAGCCGGCGACGTACTGGAACATCGACGTCCGCCCCCTGTCGACGGTCACCCTGACCGGGCACAACGGACGATGGAACCTGCGTCTTGAGTCCGGACTGCAACGCGTCTGAAGCCCTGCCGGCCGTACGTGTCGTAGCTCCGGTCGCGGCAGCCCGGGGTCAGTGACCGTGGCCCTGGCCGAGGGTGTCCTGGTCCGGCCGGACGTAGTCGGTGGTCAGGACGAGGTCCTTGGCGGGGCCGCCCACCCGCCACACCGTGCGCCAGCGACCGGCGTCGTCGACCGTGAACTCGCCCCGGTAGTGATCCGCCGCGCAGGGATGGACGGCGACATGGCGGCCCGTGGACAGGTCGAGGTCGTGGAAGGGGCGTCCGTCGGAGAACCGTACGTCCGCGGTGCCCGCCCGGCCCCCGGGCAGGAACCACAGCGTCCGCTCCGCGGGCCGGGGCGTGCCCTGCCACACGAAGGTGCCGGACTCGTGGTGCAGGAGACCGTCCCCGCCGTCCTCCAGGGGCGAGAAGACCGTCGTGCCCGTGAACCGTCCCTCGGTGCCCGCCGCGAGGTCCACCACCCGGCGCTCCACCCGCCAGCTTCCGGCCAGAAACGCCAGCACGTCGGCCACCGGCCTGAACTCGCCCATCCCGTCCCGCTCTCCGTCACATCCGACCCGCGTACCGGCGGCACGGCGCGAGGGGGTGAACCCCTGTTACCGCGCTTCCGCCCCCTCCCTATCTTGCCGTTCGAAGTGCTGGTCGACGTCCGTGCCATCGAACCACTCGGCGGGACGTGGTAGCTGTGGAAGTCGGCGTGGCCCTCCGGGTGCCGTCGGGTGGCAGGGCGCCGGCCGGCCGCCAGACGGCGGCGGGCCGGGGTGGAGTGCGTTCCCGTCGGTCCCGGGCCGGGGTGAGGTGACTGCGTATGTGCCGCCCGGAGAGGCGCGCGTCCGCGTCAGTCCCGGGGCGAGGTGGCTCGCGTTCCCGTCGCGGAGCCCGGTCCCGCGGTGTCAGCCCACTCGCTCGGCGAGGAAGGCCTCCCAGGTCCGCTCGCCCACGTCGTTGCCCCGCAGCGCGAGGTTCTCGCCCGCGCGGTAGGCCCGGCCCGCCTTCCCGGGCATCCGCACCGGCATCAGCGGGCGGCGCTTGCCGCGCGCGCCAAGATAGCCGCGCAGCAGGTCGCCGAGCGGGTACACCTTCGGACCCGCCAAGTCGGGCACCAGACCGGCTGGCTGATCGAGCGTCAGCTCCGCCAGCCGGGCCGCCACCTCGCGCGAGTCCACGGGCTGCAACCGCAGCCCGCCGGGCACCGGCACGACCGGCATGCGCGCCATCTTCTCCGCCATCATGAGGACGAGGTCGTGGAACTGGGCCGCCCGCAGCATCGTCCACGGCACACCCGAGTCCATGATCGCCGTCTCGGCCGCCCGCTGGGTCCTGAACCAGCCCAGGGGCACGGTGTCCGCCCCGATGACCGAGATGTGGACGAGGTGCTTCACTCCGGCGCGCCGCGCGGCCCCCACCAGGTTCCGGGCCACCTTGTCGTCGCCCTTGTTGCCGCCCGCCAGGTGCAGCACGGTCTCCACCCCGGCGAGCGCCGCGTCGAGGCCCTCGCCGGTGAGCAGGTCGACGGCGACGTACTCGACGCCGTCGCCGGACGCGCCGCCGCTGCGGTTCAGCACCCGTACCTCGCGGCCGGCCGCCCTCAGCATCGGGACGACGTGGCGCCCCAGGTTGCCCGTACCGCCGGTGACCAGGATCGGGGAGGTCGTCATGGCAACTCCTGAACTGTTCGGTCCGGGAGCCGTTCTCCCGGTACTTTCGACTGCGCTGTGCGGATCTACTGCTCTGACACCCGGCGACGAAGGAATGTGACACGGTGGACGGACACGAATCGCTGACGGAGCGCTTCGAGGAGCGGCGCTCCCATCTGCGGTCGGTGGCGTACCGGATGCTCGGCTCGCTCAGCGAGGCCGACGACGCCCTCCAGGAGGCCTGGCTGCGGGCCGGCCGCGCCGATGTCACGAAGGTCGAGAACTTCGGCGGATGGCTCACCACGGTGGTGGCCCGGGTCTGCCTGAACATGCTGCGGTCGCGTGAACACCGCCGCGAGGACCCCCTCGACGGGCAGGTGGCGCACCCGGTCGTCCAGCCGGAGTCCGGGGGCGACCCCGTGCGGGAGGCGGAACTGGCCGACTCGGTGGGGCTCGCGATGCTGGTGGTGCTCGACACACTGGCGCCCGCCGAGCGTCTCGCCTTCGTGCTGCACGACATGTTCTCCGTGCCCTTCGACGAGATCGCCCCGATGATCGAGCGTTCGCCGGCCGCGACGCGGCAGCTCGCCAGCCGTGCGCGCCGCCGGGTCAGGGGCGGCGGCACGGTTCCCGCGGCCGATCTCGCCCGTCAGCGCGAAGTGGTCGGGGCGTTCCTCGCCGCCACCCGGGGCGGCGACTTCGACGCGCTGGTCAGCCTGCTCCACCCCGATGTGGTGCTCCGGGCCGACAAGGCCGTCATCCCCAGCCCGGAGCCGATCGTCGTCAGCGGCGCGCAGGTCGTGGCCAAGGGCGCGATGGCCGCCATGGAGCGCGCCCTGGCCACCGAGCCGGCGCTGGTCGGCGGACGCGTCGGCCTCGCGATGGCTCCGCTCGGACGGCTTCGCCTCGTGCTCGCCTTCACGGTCACCGACGGCGGGATCACCGAGATCGAGGTGATCGCGGAACCGGACCGCCTCCGCGAGGTCGACCTGGCCGTCCTGGACGCCTGACCCCACGGCCCCGGCCCGCCACCGACGGCGGGCCGGGACCGTGGGCCGTACGATCCCGGCGTTCGGGGCACGGGGCCGCCATGAGGCGTGGCGTACGCGGCTGGTCACCGGGCGCCCGTGATCTCGGACGCCACCGGGACGCACGCGGGGCCCGGACAGTGAACTGGCAAGCCGCGTAAGCCGGGTGTCCCGACCAGAGGGTCGGACGGTCCCGCACGCCGAGGGCGCCGGCCAGAGAATCGGCCGGTCCCGTTCGCCGGGTGTCCTGGACAGTGAACACGCAAGCCCCGCAAGCCGAGCGTCGCCGCCATTGAACTGGCCGGTCCCGTACGCCGAGGGCCCCGGACAGTGAACCCGCAAGCCGTCCGCCAGTCGCCCCGGCCAGTGAACCGGCAAGCCCGGGACCCCGGGCGTCCCCGAAAACCCTTGGACGGGTCCGGCCGGAACGGGCGAGGATCCGCCCTTGTGACGATGCCGAAACCGCTGCTCGCCGAGTCCGCCGCCCGCAACAACGCCGAGTGGTGCGCGGCCATGAGCCGGGCGCACGGCCTGGCGGGCGAGTTCACCGCACAGGCGTGGGCCTCACCGTCCCGTACGCCGCCGTACTACCCGGATGCCGTGACCCTGGTGCCGGGCGCCGACCCGGAGGCGCTCACGGCCCGGATCGACACCACGGCGCCCGGCGCCTCCGTCAAGGACTCCTTCGCCGACCTCGACCTCGGCGCCGCGGGCTTCCGGGTGCTGTTCGAGGCGCAGTGGATCCACCGCCCGGCGACGGCCCCGGCAGAGCCCGTCGCGGGCCCCGTGTGGCACGTGGTCCGCGACCCGGCCACCCTGCGCGCCTGGGCGCTGGCCTGGGACGACGGCGACGGGCATGCGGACGTGTTCCGTCCCGGACTCCTCGACGACCCCGCCGTCCACGTGCTGGCCGGGGTCTCACCGGACGGCCGGGTGACCGCCGGCGCGGTGGCCGGCCGGAGTGAGCAGGTGGTCGGTGTCTCCAACGTCTTCGCCGAGGAGGGCGGCCCGGACGCGGCCTGGCCGTTCGTCCTGGAGGCGCTGCACCGGCTGCATCCCGGCCTGCCGGTGGTCGGCTACGAGCACGGCGACGACCTCACGGCCGCCCTCCGCCACGGCTTCGAACCCGTCGGCCCCCTCCGGGTCTGGCTGCACGCGGGACCCGGCGCGGAACCCCCGGCCCCTGCCTGACAGGCCTTGACGGAACGGGACTTCAGAGGTCTCGGTCCCCGCAGGCGCCGTCGGCGGTCGCGTCCCCGCCGGTCTCCCGCGTCACCCGGTGATGAGGCTGACGGCCCTGGTGCGCCCGGTGGCCGTACTCAACTGCCAACCCCGGCCTCCCACTTGCGGCGGCGGAGCGCGGCCTCGCTCATCAAGTGGCGGCTTCTTTGCAGGAGTTCGCCCACCTCCGGGTCACGGAACCGGAGGTGCGCGGACGGCCGCCAGCCCTGTACGGACCGCCCGGCCCGGGTGCGTACCGTCTCGTCCGGATCCTCCAGCAGACCGACCGCCGCCCGCAGCGCCGCGAGGCCGCCCAGCGCGTCGAGCAGTCGCAGCGCACCGATGCGGACGTGCCGAGGCCATGCGGAACCGGTGCGTTCCAGCAGCAGGTCGGCGGGGATTTCCGCCACGTAGGGCAGCAAAGCGACGGCCGTCTCGCGGACGACCCCGGGGGCCGGGTCGTCGAGGAGCGGGCGCAAGCGGTGCGTGTCCACCCGGTCCAGCGCCCGCAGCCCCGCCACCGCCCGCGCCCGCACCCCGTCCGCCGGGTGCGCGAGCAGCGGCCACAGCAGGCCGGCGTCCGCGCCCTCCCCGCACTCGGCGAGCCCGCTGACCGCACCGGGCGGCGGACCGAGACCCTCCGGCGCCGCGCACCGCTTCCGGTACCAGGCGGCCGGGTCACCTCCGTGCTGCCGTACGACGTAGCGGGCGCACGCACGCACCAGCGCCGACCGGTCAGCCAGGAACGCCTCCGCCTCAGCCGGACGCCCCGCCCGCCGCAGCGCGGTGACCCCGGCCGAGCGGGTACGCGGGTTGCGCGCGGACAAGAGGGGGAGCAGCACCTCCTCGTACACGTCCTCGTCCCCCACGGCCGTGAGCGCCGCCGAGGCGCACAGATCCTGGACCACGGTGTCCTCGTCCTCGGCCGCCACGCGGGCCAGCTCGGCGGGGCCGATCAGCCGGCCCTCCACGGCCGGCCCGTAGGCGAACCTCCGCACGGCCCGGTCGTGGTCGGCGAAGAGCGGTTCGAGGCGATCCAGGGGTGCCCGGCGCAGGGCCTCGCCGAGGACGTCGACGCCGAAGGCACCCCTGTCGCGGCGGCCGACACGGAGGACGAGCGGCGCGAGGGCGAGGGCCGCGTCCAGGTCCAGCGCCTCGCGCAGCAGCCGCCGGGCGGCCTCGCGGACCGGGGCCGCCCAGTCGGCGCAGCGGATCACGACCAGGGGCAGCAGACCGCGGGGTACCCGGCCGCCTGGTGCACCGCCTCCTGACGGACCCGCCCGTCCCAGTGGCAGAGGGCGAGAGCCAGCCGGGACTCGTCGAGCCCGGGCCGGCCGGAGAGCTGCGACGCGGAGCGGTTCCACCAGGACAGGTGCCGCAACCGGTGACGGGGCAGCGCGCGCACTCCCGCGTCCAGCGCGAGCCAGGCGCCGGGGTCCGCGACGGCGAGCGCGTCCCCGAGCGGCACACCGTGCGACAACCGCACCGCCGCCGCCGCCGCTCCGTCTTCGTCACCCACGTCTTCCGGCATTTCCACCCCTTCGGCTGCCCTCCCGGGTGATCGTAGGGTGCCGGGCTCGTGCAGGCGTGCGAGATACGGCGCGTGATCGCCGACGGAATCCACCGGGCGCCCAGTGCCACGGGAGCTGGCGGAACCGGCGGGCGGCTCCCGCGCCCCGGTGCGTCTCGCGGCCGGCGTGCACCGGAACGGATTGCATAAACGTGCAGCGAAACGTATAGTCATGCCATCCAAGAGGAGGGTTTCATGGCGGTACGTGCGGCAGTGGCGGGAGCGAGCGGATACGCGGGCGGGGAACTGCTGCGTCTGCTCCTGGTCCACCCCGGGATCGAGATCGGCGCTCTGACCGGCAACTCCAACGCGGGCCAGCGCCTGGGCGCACTGCAGCCGCACCTGCTGCCCCTCGCCGACCGCGTCCTCCAGGAGACCACCCCCGAGGTCCTCGCCGGCCACGACGTCGTCTTCCTCGCGCTGCCGCACGGGCAGTCCGCCGCCGTCGCCGAGCGGCTCGGTCCCGACGTCCTCGTCGTGGACATGGGCGCCGACTTCCGGCTCAAGGACGCCGCGGACTGGGAGCGTTTCTACGGCTCCGCGCACGCCGGGACCTGGCCGTACGGCCTCCCCGAACTGCCGGGTGCCCGCGCCGCGCTGGAGGGGTCCAAGCGCATCGCGGTGCCCGGCTGCTACCCGACGGCCGTCTCACTGGCGCTCTTCCCCGCGTACGTGGCCGGGCTCGCCGAGACCGAGGCCGTGATCGTCGCCGCCTCGGGCACCTCCGGCGCCGGCAAGACGCCCAAGGCGCACCTGCTGGGCAGCGAGGTCATGGGCTCCATGTCGCCGTACGGCGTCGGCGGCGGCCACCGGCACACCCCCGAGATGATCCAGAACCTGAGCGCGGCCGCGGGCTCGCCCGTCTCGGTCTCCTTCACGCCGACCCTCGCGCCGATGCCGCGCGGCATCCTCGCCACGTGCAGCGCCAAGGCCCTGCCCGGCGTCACCGCCGAGTCCGTACGGGCCGCGTACGAGAAGGCGTTCGCGGACGAGCCGTTCGTGCACCTGCTGCCCGAGGGGCAGTGGCCCGCCACGGCGTCCGTCCACGGTTCCAACGCCGTTCAGATCCAGGTCGCGTTCGACGCCGCAGCGCACCGGATCATCGTGATCAGCGCCATCGACAACCTGACCAAGGGCACCGCGGGCGGTGCCGTCCAGAGCATGAACCTCGCCCTCGGGCTTCCCGAGGACACGGGTCTTTCCACGATCGGAGTCGCACCGTGAGCGTCACGGCAGCACAAGGGTTCACGGCGTCGGGCATCGCCGCCGGGATCAAGGAGAACGGCAACCCCGACCTGGCCCTCGTGGTCAACAACGGGCCCCGCCTCGCCGCCGCGGGCGTCTTCACCTCCAACCGCGTGAAGGCCGCGCCGGTCCTCTGGTCCGAGCAGGTCCTCAAGGGCGGACTCGTCTCCGCGGTCGTCCTCAACTCCGGCGGTGCCAACGCCTGTACGGGACCGCAGGGCTTCCAGGACACGCACGCCACCGCCGAGAAGGTCGCCGAGACGCTCGACGTGAACGCGGGCGAGGTCGCCGTGGCCTCGACCGGTCTGATCGGCGTGCTGCTGCCGATGGACAAGCTCCTCCCGGGAGTCGAGCTGGCCGCGGCCCAACTCTCCGAGCACGGCGGCGAGAAGGCCGCCATCGCCATCAAGACGACCGACACCGTCCACAAGACCTCGGTGCGCCAGGGCGACGGCTGGACCGTCGGCGGCATGGCCAAGGGCGCCGGCATGCTCGCCCCCGGCCTCGCCACCATGCTCGTCGTCCTGACCACGGACGCCGACGTGGACACCGCGACCCTGGACCGGGCGCTCCGCGACGCCACCCGGGTCACCTTCGACCGGGTCGACTCCGACGGCTGCATGTCCACCAACGACACCGTGCTGCTGCTCGCGTCCGGCGCCGCCCAAGTCACGCCCGCCTACGAGGAGTTCGCGGAAGCCGTACGGGCGGTCTGCGACGACCTCGGCCAGCAGCTGATCCGGGACGCCGAGGGCGCCAGCAAGGACATCAAGGTCGAGGTCGTGAACGCGGCGAGCGAGGAGGACGCCGTCGAGGTGGGCCGCTCCATCGCCCGCAACAACCTCCTCAAGTGCGCCATCCACGGCGAGGACCCCAACTGGGGCCGCGTCCTGTCCGCCATCGGCACCACCCGGGCCGCCTTCGAACCGGACCGTCTGAACGTCGCCATCAACGGCGTGTGGGTCTGCAAGAACGGCGGCGTGGGCGAGGACCGCGAACTGGTCGACATGCGCTACCGCGAGGTGCACGTCGTCGCCGACCTCGCCGCGGGCGACGCGACCGCCACCATCTGGACCAACGACCTCACCGCCGACTACGTCCACGAGAACAGCGCGTACTCCTCATGAGCACCACGCGGAAGCACACCGCCCTGCCCAAGGCGCAGATCCTCATCGAGGCGCTGCCCTGGCTCACCCGGCACCACGGCCGGACCGTCGTCATCAAGTTCGGCGGCAACGCCATGATCGACGACGAGCTGAAGGCCGCCTTCGCCCAGGACGTGGTGTTCCTGCGGCACGCCGGCCTCAAGCCCGTCGTCGTGCACGGCGGCGGACCGCAGATCAGCGCCGCCCTCGACCGGCACGGCATCGTCAGCGAGTTCAAGGCGGGCCTGCGCGTCACCACCGAGGACGCGATGGACGTCGTCCGCATGGTGCTGGCCGGGCAGGTGCAGCGCGAACTGGTCGGACTGCTCAACCAGCACGGGCCGTTCGCCGTCGGGATGACCGGCGAGGACGCCCACACCATCACCGCCACCAGACACCGGCCGCGCATCGACGGTGAGTCCGTCGACATCGGCCGGGTCGGCGAGATCACCGAGATCGACACGGGCGCGATCGAGGCACTGCTCGCCGACGGCCGGATCCCGGTCGTCTCCTCGATCGCCCGCTCCCAGGACGACGGACATGTCTACAACGTCAATGCTGATACGGCGGCTGCGGCACTCGCTGCGGCTCTTGGTGCCGAGACCCTGATGGTCCTGACCGACGTCGAGGGCCTCTACGAGGACTGGCCGGACTCCGACGAGGTGATCAGCCGGCTCACCGCGAGCCAGCTGGAGAAACTCCTCCCGGAGCTGGCCAGCGGCATGGTGCCGAAGATGGAGGGCTGCCTGCACGCCGTACGCAACGGCGTCAACACCGCCCGGGTCATCGACGGCCGGGTCCAGCACTCGATCCTGCTGGAGATCTTCACCGACGAGGGGATCGGCACGATGGTCGTGCCGGACGAGGAAGAGGGGGACGCCGTATGACCGCCAACGAGGACCTGACACAGCGCTGGCAGGGCGCGCTCATGGACAACTACGGCACCCCGCGCCTGCCCCTCGTCCGCGGGGCGGGCACCAAGCTGTGGGACGCCGACGGCAACCAGTACCTCGACTTCGTCGGCGGGATCGCGGTCAACGCGCTCGGGCACGCCCACCCGGCGGTCGTCGAGGCCGTGAGCACCCAGATCGCCGCCCTCGGCCACGTCTCCAACCTCTTCGTCGCCGAGCCGCCCGTCGCGCTCGCCGAACGGCTGCTCCAGCTCTTCGGGCGGGAGGGCCGCGTCTACTTCTGCAACTCGGGCGCCGAGGCCAACGAGGGCGCCTTCAAGATCGGCCGGCTGACCGGGCGTCCGCACATGGTCGCGACGGACGGCGGCTTCCACGGCCGGACCATGGGCGCGCTCGCCCTCACCGGCCAGCCCGGCAAGCGGGAACCGTTCCTGCCGCTCCCCGGCGACGTCACCCACGTGCCGTACGGTGACGCGCAGGCCCTGGCCGAAGCGGTCACCGAGGACACCGCGCTCGTGATCATCGAGCCGATCCAGGGCGAGAACGGCGTCGTCGTGCCGCCCCCCGGCTATCTGAAGGCCGCCCGCGCCATCACCGCCGCCACCGGCAGCCTGCTGGTCCTCGACGAGGTGCAGACCGGCATCGGCCGCACCGGCTCCTGGTTCGCCTACCAGGCCCACGAGGGCGTCCTGCCGGACGTCGTCACCCTCGCGAAGGGCCTCGGCGGCGGACTGCCGCTCGGCGCGACCGTCGCCTTCGGCCGCGCGGCCGAGCTGCTGAAGCCCGGTCAGCACGGCACGACCTTCGGCGGCAACCCCGTCGTGTGCGCCGCCGGACTCGCCGTGCTCGACACCATCGAGTCCGAGGGACTGCTGGAGAACGTCAAGCGCGCGGGCGAGAGGCTCCGGGACGGAATCGAGTCCCTCGGGCACCCGTTGATCGACCACGTCCGGGGCGCCGGCCTGCTGCTGGGTATCGTGCTCACCGAGCCGCTCGCGTCCCAGGCGCAGCAGGCGGCTCAGGACGCCGGCCTCCTGGTGAACGCGCCCGCCCCCGATGTCGTACGGCTGATGCCCCCGCTGAACCTCGGCGAGGACGACGTGGACGCGTTCCTCCGGGCCCTGCCCGGTGTCCTCGACGCCCTCGACGGGGACGGACGATCCGGAGAATGAGACGACGATGAGTCAGGCGCAGGAGCACGAGCACGAGCACGAGCACGCGGGGCCCGCCGTGCCGCAGACCCGCACCGCACGCCACCGCCGGATCGTGGACATCCTCAACCGGCAACCGGTGCGCTCGCAGAGCCAGTTGGCGAAGCTTCTCGCGGACGACGGGCTGACCGTCACCCAGGCGACGCTCTCCCGGGACCTGGACGAGCTGAACGCGGTCAAGATCCGCAACAACGACGGCGACCTCATCTACGCGGTACCGAGCGAGGGCGGATTCCGCACCCCGCGCGCGCCGCTGGGCGAGTCGGCGAAGGAGGAGCGGATGCGGCGGCTCTCGGCCGAGCTGCTGATCTCCGCGGAGGCGTCCGCGAACCTCGTGGTCCTGCGGACTCCGCCCGGTGCCGCGCAGTTCCTCGCCTCGGCCATCGACCAGGCCGAACTGCACGACATCCTCGGCACCATCGCGGGCGACGACACGCTGATGCTGATCAGCCGGGAGCCGAGCGGCGGGCAGGCCCTGGCGGACCATCTGCTGCGGCTGGCCCAGAACGGGCACTGACCCGGCGGCCCCCTCGCGACGCGGCCGTGCCCCGCGTGGGCGGCGCGAGCGGGGGCAGTTGCTCGCACGGGGCTCGACGGCGATCCCCGCCGGCAGAGGTGCGTGCTCGTCCCGGACGAGGAAGCCGGTGTCCTCAGCCGGAACGGAGGGGGAGCCATGAACCAGTGGGCCTACGGTCTTCTCATCATCGCGGTCCCAGGAGTTGCGGCCTTCGCCATGTGGGCCCAGTCGGCGAGCGCGCGCGACTACTGGCGCCGCCGCCGAGGGCAGTAGACGCGGGGCGTCTGCCCGAGCCCGGGCCGGGAGACTCCGGGGCCGCCGGCCGCTCGCACTCAGGGGAGAGGGGCCGGCGGACGCGACGCGCGACAGCCGCCGGGCCGGAACGGGAGGCGGCGGGGCCGGGATCACCCGAGGCGCCCGGCCAGCCCGCTGGTGCAGCGCACCTCGTCGCCCGCCGTGACGAGCAGCGCCTCCACGTCCGGCAGGGACTCCAGCCAGCCGAGGCCCTCCCGCGAGCCCATCGCGAATGCCGCCGTGGCCCAGCAGTCCGCCCAGGTCAGGCGGGGTGCCACGGCCGTGACGGCGACCAGGTCGGTGACCGCGGACCGGCCGGTCCGGGGATCGACGATGTGGTCGCCGCGCTCGGCGGTGCCGGAGGTGGCGACGGCCAGTTCGTCCGCGGCGGCGGCGGAGATCACGGCCGCCAGCCCGCCCGGCCGCAGCGGGTCCGACACCCCGACCCGCCAGGACCGCTCGGGTCCGGGCACGCCGAGCAGTTGCACGTCCCCGCCGCCGTTGACGCTCACCCCGCTCGCCCCGGCCCCCGCGAGACACCGGGCGGCCCGTTCGGCGGCCCAGCCCTTGACGATCCCCGTCGGGTCGAGCCGTCCCTCGTACCGCAGGCTGAACCAGCCGTGGCTCGCGCGCTCGGCCTCGGCGCCCAGCTCCAGCACCTCGGCGACCACCGGATCGCACCGCGCCTCCGTCAGCTCCCCGCGGGCCAGCCGGGAGACCTGGCTGTCCTCGCGGTACGTGCTGAACAGCTCGTCCACCCAGTGCAGTCCGGCCACGGCCTCGCGCAGCGCGGCCTCGACGGCGGCGGGCTCCCCACCGCGGACGTCGAAGGAGAAGACGGTCCCCATGACCTCCTCCGCGTGCCGCACCACGGCGGGGGTCCGTGCCGGCTCGGCCACCGTGTCAGCCACCGGCCTTGTCCAGGGCGGACTGGAGGGACTGCTTGTATCCGGCGCTGGTGTAGGTGGCGCCGGTGACGGTGTCGATGTCGGCGGTTCCGGCGGTGACGGCCTGTTCGTTGAGGCGGGGTACGGCGTCGTCGGTGACCTGGGTGCTGCGTCCGCCGCTGGGTGCCTGGACGGCCTCGGCCTTCGTGATCTTGCCGCCGGCGAGGGTGAGGCGTACCTGGACGGGCCCGTACTGGGTGGTGGCGACAGCGCCGGTGACGGTCCGGGCCTGCGCGGCGGGAGCCTTCGACGCGGGAGCCCCGCTCCCGGTGGATCCGGCCTTGTCCAGGGCGGACTGGAGAGACTGCTTGTATCCGGCGCTGGTGTAGGTGGCGCCGGAGACGGTGTCGATGTCGGCGGTGCCCGCGGCGACCGCTTCCTGGTTGAGGCGGGGTACGGCGGCGTCGGTGACCTGGGTGCTGCGTCCGCCGCTGGGTGCCTGGACGGCCTCGGCCTTGGTGATCTTGCCGCCGGCGAGGGTGAGGCGTACCTGCACGGGCCCGTACTGGGTGCTGGCGACAGCGCCGGTGACCGTACGGGCCTGCGACGACTGCTGGGAGCTGCCGCCCTGCGGCGACTCCTGCCCCGCCACCGACTGCTGGGGCGCCCCGCCCGCCGACGCGGCGGCCGGATCGGACGCGGGCTTCAGCGACAGCAGCAGGACGATCCCGGACACGGTGGCGGCGGTGGCGAGCACGACGCGCCGAATGGGGTGGCTCTTCTTCATCGCTCCTGACTCCCGTCGCTCACATCTCGAACGACTCGTGATGGATACGGCGGGCGGGGACCCCCGCGCCGCGCAGTGCCTCGTACACCTGCTGCGCGAAGCCGGGCGGGCCGCACAGGAAGACGTCGTGGCGTTCGATGTCCGGCAGCTTGCGCCGCAGGGTCTCCGCGGAGATGTCCGGGCGCTCCCCGTCGGGGCTGTTCACCGCGTACATCAGCCGCGCCCCGCGCTCCTCGGCGATCGCCGCGAGCTCGTCCCAGAGGGCCAGGTCCTGCGTGCTGTTGGCCCGGTACAGCAGCGTCAGGTCGCCGGCCGCGCCGGGCAGCGTCTCGAACAGCGCCCGCATCGGGGTGATGCCCACGCCGCCCGCGACCAGCAGCACCTTGCCGCGGCTGCGCCGGGCCGCCGTCAGCGCCCCGTAGGGTCCCTCGGCCCAGACGCGGGTGCCGGGCTCCAGATCGCGCAGCGCCGCGCTGTGGTCGCCGATCGCCTTCACGGTGATCCGCAGCATGTCCGGGCGCGGCGCCGCCGACAGGGAGTACGGGTGCGAGCTGAGCCGCATGCCGGGCGCGAGGAAGCGCCAGCGGAAGAACTGCCCCGCCTCGGCGCCCATGCGGTGCAGCCGGCGGCCCCGGATCAGCACCGACACGATGCCGGGCGTCTCCTCGATGACCGCCTCGACGCGCATCCGGTGCCGCAGGTTCAGCCGGACCGGCACCAAGACGCGGTACCAGAGGACCAGGGCGGTCACCGACCCGTACAGCCCGTACCAGACGGTCTTCGCGGTGGGCTCGACGGCGAACTCGTTGCCGGTGGACAGCTGGTGCCAGAACGTCAGGAACACGGCCGCGTACGTGAGCAGATGCACGTGGTACCAGAGGTCGTACGGGATCCTGCGCCGTACCGGACCGATCGAGATGAGCCCGATGAACAGCAGCAGGCCCGTGCCGATCGCCGCCTTGCCCATGTCCGGCAGCTGCTGGACCGAGTCGACGGTCTGCTGGACGACCCCGGTGAAGGTGCGGCCGGCCTGGAGCGCGTACCCGTACATGATCAGCACCAGGTGGGCGACGACCAGGCAGAGCGTGTAGCGGCCGCTCATCGCGTGCCACCGGGCGACCCGGTCCGAGCCGACGCGGCGCTCCAGCGCGGGCACCCGGGCCATCTGCAGCACCACGAGCGCCATCAGGTACCCGGCGAGCAGCCCGGTGATCCGGCCGGCGTTGAGCACCTTCCCGCTGCCGTCCGCGATGGACGGGGTGTTGCTCCACCACAGCCAGATCACCCCGGCCGCACCGGCCCAGACGGCGATCAGCAACGGGACGGCGGGCGAGCGTCGAGGGCGGATACGGCGCATGGTCTGGCGCCGCGCGGCGCGACCACCGG
This sequence comes from Streptomyces sp. NPDC005496, assembly GCF_042872045.1. Lineage (NCBI taxonomy): Bacteria > Bacillati > Actinomycetota > Actinomycetes > Kitasatosporales > Streptomycetaceae > Streptomyces > Streptomyces sp. NPDC005496. The sequence continues at coordinate 6,938 of NZ_JBIAJQ010000013.1, read as the reverse complement.
CGATCGTGGACACGGTTCCTCCGTGTTCCTCCGTGGGGACGGGGCGAGGGGAGTGGCCCCCTGGCCCAGAGATACGGCCCACGACGGCGGTCCGTTCAGAGGTCCCGCGCCCAACTGCGGCGCCGGGGGCCGGTCCGGTACGAGGACCGGCGCGTGGCACACCCGCGGGGGCGTCCGAACGGCTCGCTAGTACCGCGTGATCGCGGTCGCCCCGCCCGCCGTCCCGATCGCGATGTGCGGTTCCCGCTCCGGGTCCGCCCACCGCAGGATCCGCCGCATCGCCGACGCTGGCACGGACACGCAGCCCGCCGTCGCCCCGCGCCCGTCGACGTGGAGGAAGATGCCGGCGCCCCGCCCCCGCACCGGGCGCTCGTAGTTGAAGCCGATGACGAAGGCGTACGCGTACTGGTCCCGGTAGGAGATCAGGTGCTCGGACTCCGCGGCCCGGCAGTCGGAGGGGCGGGGCTCGGTCCAGCGGTTGTAGGCGCGGGAGTTGTTGTCCTGGCACCACCACGAGTTCCGGTGGACCCGGCGGTAGGGGGTGGCCGTCCCGCCGGGCGCGGCCTCGATCCCGAACGCGTACGGCAGGTCGTACAGGCCGGTGGGGGTCGTGTTCGTGCCCTGCCGACGCGAGGCGCCCTCGGTCAGCCCGGCGGCGCCGAAGCGGGCCGGCGCGGAACCGGCCTCGACCCAGCGCCCGCGGCGCCGCTCCCACCAGATGACGGTGCCGGTCGTGGCGGAGGTCCGGGCGGCCCGGGCGGTGATGAGCTGGCTGCCGCCGCCGGTGTCCGCCATCAGCTCCGGAAGCGCGGGCGGGCCGCTCGGGGCCAGGGCGAACAGGGACGCGGACGCGAGTGCGGCGGCAGCGAGGCGCATGGCTCAGACGGTACTGGGGGGCAGCGGCAACGGCAGCCCGGGTAGGCCGTCCAGGCTGGTCGCCACATGGTCCTTCTTGTGGAAGTACGCGTCCAGCGAGGCGTCGTCCTCGCGGGCGAAGCGCTTGGCGTGCAGATCACGGTCCTCGTCGTACGACATGAAGGGGACGGCGTACCCGCAGGTGTCCCGGATCAGGGCGGCGGTGACCACGACGACCGCGCGGAGGCCGTGCTGCGCCGGGTCGATGTGCGGGAAGTGCGCCAACAGCTCCCGGAAGCGCGGGTCGTCGCGGAAGACGGGCTCTCCCCGGCCGTGCACGCGCACGATGTTCGGCGGGCCCTGGAAGGCGCACCACATGAGGGTGATGCGACCGTTCTCCCGCAGATGCGCGATGGTCTCGGCGTTGCTCCCGGCGAAGTCCAGGTAGGCGACGGTCAGTTCGTCGATCACCGCGAAGGAGCCGGTGAGTCCCTTGGGCGAGAGGTTGACGGTGCCGTCCCCGGACAGGGGCGCGGTCGCGGTGAAGAAGATGGGCTGCGCCTCGATGAAGGTGCGCAGTCTGCCGTCTATGCGTTCGTAAGTCTTTCCCATGTCTAACGATTATCGGGCACGATCCTTTGCCTGTCTAAGGAATTGAGGGTTACGTTTCCGCGGGTCAGGCGACCGCTCGGGCCGGTGACGTGCCGACGTGGGTGGTGGCGGGCGTCGACTCCGATGAGTGCGAACGGCGGTCGTCGGCGCCGGTGGTGGCGGGCCGGGCCCTTCCGTGGCCGCCCCGGCCGGCGCACGGGGCGGCCACGGCGCCCGCGCCCTCGGGAGCGCGGGCGGCCAGGGAGCCGGTCCCTGGGGCTCGGTGGCATCCGACGGCGGTGGCGAAGCCGTCGGCGCCGGAGCCCCGTCTTCCCGGCCGACGGGAGGTGTGAACGTGGCGCCTGCGCCCGATGAGGCATACGAGAGAGCGTGTTGCGTCGTTCACCAGGGCGCGGCGTTCCCTCCTGGGTGCTCGATTGACGAATCATGCAGAGTTCTGCATACTCATGCATGACAGGGTTCGCGCGACGAAGGGAACACCGTGACGGAGCGCGCCGCGACCGCCCGCCCGGGTGGCCCCGGCACCACCGTCGCCCCCGGCCGGCGCACCGGGAGACCCCTGTCGCCGAAGCTCGCCGCGACGCGGGACCTCGCCCGACCGACAGCGTGAAGACCACCGCCCGCCCGCACGCGCGAGGAGGCGGCGGCACACCCACAGCCTTGAGGAGCAGAGCAAGTGAGCAGCAACAGCGGTGACGTACGGCTCTGGGGCGGTCGTTTCGCCGACGGTCCCGCCGAGGCCCTGGCGAAGCTGTCCGCGTCCGTCCACTTCGACTGGCGGCTCGCGCCCTACGACATCGCCGGTTCCCGTGCCCACGCGCGCGTGCTCCACAAGGCGGGCCTGCTCACGGCCGACGAGCTCGGACGGATGCTGGACGGACTGGACCGGCTCGAACAGGACGTGGCCTCCGGCGAGTTCGTCGGAACCATCGCCGACGAGGACGTCCACACCGCCCTCGAACGCGGCCTTCTGGAGCGCCTCGGCCCGGACCTCGGCGGCAAGCTCCGCGCCGGCCGGTCCCGCAACGACCAGGTGGCGACCCTCTTCCGGATGTACCTGCGCGACCACGCGCGGATCATCGGCGGCCTGATCGCCGACCTCCAGGACGCTCTGGTCGGCCTCGCGGAGGCGCACCCCGACGTGGCGATGCCCGGCCGCACCCACCTCCAGCACGCCCAGCCGGTGCTGTTCGCCCACCACGTGCTCGCCCACGTGCAGTCCCTGTCCCGGGACGCCGAGCGGCTGCGCCAGTGGGACGAGCGGACCGCCGTGTCGCCGTACGGTTCGGGCGCGCTCGCGGGTTCCTCCCTCGGCCTGGACCCCGAGGCGGTCGCCGCGGACCTCGGCTTCGAGCACGGCAGCTCCGGCAACTCCATCGACGGCACCGCCTCCCGGGACTTCGTCGCCGAGTTCGCCTTCATCACCGCGATGATCGGCGTCAACCTCTCCCGCATCGCCGAGGAGATCATCATCTGGAACACGAAGGAGTTCTCCTTCGTCACCCTCCACGACGCCTTCTCCACCGGCTCGTCGATCATGCCGCAGAAGAAGAACCCGGACATCGCGGAGCTGGCGCGCGGCAAGTCGGGCCGCCTCATCGGCAACCTGACGGGCCTGATGGCCACGCTCAAGGCCCTGCCGCTGGCGTACAACCGCGACCTCCAGGAGGACAAGGAGCCGGTCTTCGACTCCTGCGACCAGCTGGAGGTCCTGCTGCCCGCCTTCACCGGCATGATGGCCACGCTGACCGTCAACCGCGAGCGCATGGAGGAACTGGCCCCGGCCGGCTTCTCGCTGGCCACCGACATCGCCGAGTGGCTGGTGCGGCAGGGCGTGCCGTTCCGCGTCGCGCACGAGGTCGCCGGCGAGTGCGTGAAGGTCGCCGAGGCCGACGGCGTCGAGCTCGACGGGCTCACCGACGAGCAGTTCGCGAAGATCTCCCCGCACCTGACGCCGGAGGTGCGCGGTGTCCTGAACGTGCCGGGGGCGCTGGCCTCCCGCAACGGCCGCGGCGGCACGGCGCCGAGCGCGGTCGCCGTACAGCTCGCCGAGGTCAAGGCGGACCTGGCCGCGCAGCACGCCTGGGCCACCGCGAAGAAGTAGCACCCCGCGTCCGCGAGGGCGTCGCGGGTTACGTTGGTCGCAAGCCGTCAAGGAGCCGACCCCAACGGAGCCCGCGATGCCCTTCGCCCGACTCGCCTCGGCGACCACGCCCACCGCCCACATCGGCCTGGGCCTCGCCGCCGTCGGCCGCCCCGGCTACATCAACCTCGGCCGCGAGGACGACCTGCCGGCGGAGCGCAGCGTCGACGCCCTGCGCGAGCGCACCCACGAACTCCTGGACGCCGCGTACGCCCAGGGCGTGCGCTACTTCGACGCGGCCCGCTCCTACGGCCGCTCCGAGGAGTTCCTCGCCGACTGGCTGCGCGCCCGTCCCGAGGTCGACGACGTCGTCGTCGGCAGCAAGTGGGGCTACACCTACACGGCCGGCTGGCGCACCGACGCCGAGGCGCACGAGGTCAAGGACCACGGTCTCGCCACCTACGAGAGGCAGCGCGCCGAGACCGCCGCGCTGCTGGGCGACCGCCTCGACCTCTACCAGATCCACTCGGTGACCCCGGACAGCCCGGCCCTCACCGACAAGGAACTGCACGCGCGGCTCGCCGAGGCCGCGGCCGGGGGCCTGTCCGTCGGGTTCTCGACCAGCGGGCCCGCCCAGGCCGACGCCATCCGCGCCGCGCTCGCCGTCACGGTGGAGGGCGAGCCCCTCTTCCGGACCGTCCAGGCCACGTACAACGTGCTGGAGACCTCGGCCGGGCCCGCGCTCGCCGAGGCGCACGCCGCGGGGCTCGCAGTGATCGTCAAGGAGGGCATGGCGAACGGGCGCCTGGCCGCCCCGCACGCGCCGGGCGCGGTCCAGGACATCGCTCGGGAGACGGGGCTGACCGCCGACGCCGTCGCCCTCGCCGCCGTTCTGCACCGGCCCTGGGCCGACGTCGTCCTGTCCGGCGCGGCCACCACCGGCCAGCTCGCCTCCAACCTGCACGCGGCCGTCGTCACCCTCGACGAGGGACAGTCCGCCCGGCTGGACGCGCTCGCCGAGGACCCGTACGCCTACTGGGAGCGCCGCGCCCAACTGCCCTGGCACTGAGCACCGGACTCACCGCCGCACCCCGCGACGGTGAGCTCCGCATGCCTCCAGTGAGACAAAATTGTCTCATATGGTCTACCCTTGTCTCATGGCCGTCGACCGTGACCACGTACTCCGCAGCGCCGCAGCCCTGCTGACCCGCAAAGCCACCTCCACCATGGACGAGGTCGCCAAGGCGGCCGGGATCAGCCGTGCCACGCTGCACCGCCAGTTCGCCGGGCGCGACGCCCTGGTCCGCGCGCTGGAGGACCTGGGCATCCGGGAGTGCGAGGCGGCGCTCGACGCGGCCCGGCTGGACGAGGGGCCCGCCAGCGAGGCCGTACGCCGGCTGGTGCGGGAGATCGAGCCGGCGGCCGGCCTGCTGGCGTTCCTGGTCACCGAGAACCAGCTGTTCGAGGGGGACACCCAGCACGAGGGCTGGGCCCGGCTCGACGCCCGCATCGCCGCGCTGTTCCGGCGCGGCCAGGACAGCGGCGAGTTCCGCATCGACCTCACCCCCGCCTGGCTCACCGAGGCCCTCTACGGGCTGATCGGCTCGGGTGCCTGGGCCGTGATGGACGGCCGGGTGGCCGCCAACGACTTCCAATTCATGATCGTCGAGCTGCTGCTCGGCGGCGCACTACGGAGAGTGGAACCATGACCAGCACCGACCAGCGGACCGTCGCGGCGGAGGTGGAGCGGCGCCCCAGGCGCTGGCTCGCCCTCTCCGTCCTCGTCCTCGCTGTGCTGCTGGTGGCCGTCGACGCGACCGTCCTCGGCCTCGCCACGCCCTACATCAGCGAGGACCTGCAGCCCTCCGGCACCCAGCTGCTCTGGATCGGCGACGTCTACTCCTTCGTCATCGCCGGCCTGCTCGTCTCCATGGGCAGCCTCGGCGACCGCATCGGCAGGAAGCGCCTGCTGCTCGTCGGCGCCACGGCGTTCGGCGCGATCTCGGTGCTCAACGCCTACGCCACGTCACCGGAGATGATGATCCTGGCGCGGGCCCTCCTCGGTGTCGCGGGCGCGACCCTGATGCCGGCCACGCTCGCCCTGATCCGCAACCTCTTCCACGACCCGCGCGAACGCAGTCTCGCCGTCGGCATCTGGGGCGCCACCGCCTCCGCCGGCACCGCGGTCGGCCCGGTGGTCGGCGGTTTCCTGCTCGAACACTTCTGGTGGGGCTCGGTCTTCCTCATCAACCTGCCCGTGATGGCGGTGCTCGTCCTCGTCGGCATCAAGCTGCTGCCCGAGTCGCGCAACCCCGACCCGGGTCCCTGGGACCTGATCAGCGTCGTCCTCTCGCTGGTCGGCATGATCGGCATCGTGTACGCCGTCAAGGAGGCCGCCACGCACGGGCCCACCTGGACGTCGTCGGGCGTCGGCCTGCTGGGCGCCGCCGCACTCCTCGGCTTCGTGCGCCGCCAACTCACGCTGCCCGCACCCCTGCTGGACATGCGGCTGTTCCGCCACCGCGGGTTCTCCGGGGCCGTGCTGGCCGACCTGCTGACCATCCTCGGACTGTCCGGGCTGGTCTTCTTCCTCTCGCAGTACCTGCAACTCGTGCAGGGCCGGGCGCCGTTCGAGGCGGGGCTCGCCGAGATCCCGGCCGCGGTCGGGGCGGTCGCGGCGGGACTGATCGCGGGCACGGTCGCCCGGCGCTTCTCGGTGCGCGCGGTCGTCTCCGGCGGTCTGGCCGCCGTGGGCGCGGCGCTCGCGGTGCTCACCCTGCTCGGCGAGTCCACCGGCTACCCGCTGATCGGCGCCGCGCTCCTGGTCGTCGGCATCGGCGCGGGCTTCTCGTTCACCGTCACCGCCGACGTGATCCTCTCCAGCGTGCCCAAGGAGCAGGCGGGCGCGGCGTCCGCGGTCTCCGAGACGGCGTACGAACTCGGCGCGGCCCTCGGCATCGCCGTGCTCGGCTCGATCGTGACCGGCGTCTACCGGGACTTCGCCGGTCCCGCGGGCACCCCTGAGGCGGCGCGTGAATCCCTCGGCGGCGCCGTCGAGGCGGCGGCCGGACTGCCGGCCGACACCGCCGAGGCCATGCTGTCCTCGGCCCGGGGCGCCTTCGTCGAGGGACTGGCGCTCGCGTCGGGCGTGGGCGCGGCGGTACTGCTCGCCACGGCCGTGGCGGCGTGGTTCCTGCTGCGCGGCCAGCGGCTGTAGAGCACCCCGCGTGTCGGGGGAGCGGAACGAAAGCGGGCCGCGGGGGGGGGGCGGGGGGGGGCCGCCCCCCCCCCCCCCCCCCCCGGGCGGGGGGGGGGGGGCCGGCGGCGGGGGGGGGGGGGCGGGGCGCGGCCGCGCCCCCGCGCGGGGCCCGGCCCCCGGCCGCAACCC
>NZ_JBIAJQ010000012.1:0-352883 GCF_042872045.1 Streptomyces sp. NPDC005496 | reverse complement strand
GGTTCTGGGTGCGGAACACGTATGTAGGAGCAGGCCCGGGTCGGCCGAGCGGTGTCACCGCTCAAAGACACCTGAGCCGCGCACGATGTGTGCGCAACCGGGGCGAAGTCGGTGAAGTGGTCATGCGCACTCCCCTTTTGTCGAAGGCGGTGTACCCAGTGGGCCGGCATCGGGCTTCCCCGGACACGCCGAATGCCATGAATGCTCCGGGGTGTCGTGTGGTGTGGCCACGCCCTTAAGCCGTGGCTTAAAGGACTGTGGCAGCGCCGTGCGGCGCTATCGGTTCCCGTCCAGCAGTTCACGGCCCAGCGCGGCGGTCATGTGCGGTACGGAACCAGGTCTGCGCTCACCGGTAGTCGACGGCCTCGAAAAGTCGCCAGTTCCCAGTGCTCAACAAAGAGCACTCGCGCAGCTACTCGAAGACGCCTGTGAGCCTTCCGGTTGCGGAGGCTTTGGCCCGCCTCAACGGCGAGTTCACCGGACAGTTCCGAACGGGCTTCACGCGGCGCTACGCGTGGGGGCTGTGGGGTGCGCTCGCACCGCTGCTCCCCGGACATTACGTGCTGGAGATCAAAGCGGACACGGGTGACGGGTTCTGGGTGGACACCACCTACCACCTGACAGCCACCGATGCCTGACGCGCGGCTGTGGTGTCTTGACCAGGCGCTGCGTGGGGTGCTGCGGGGCTGCCGAGCCCTGGGCGGAGGCTAGGCGGCCGGGCCGCAGGTTCACCCCCTGCTGCACGACACAGCTGGTGCCTCCTTCCGACCGACAACGAGCGGACCTGCCGACCCGGGGAGATGAGGAAAGCCCCTGTTATTGTGCGCCGATGTCAACGATCAAACAGTTCCAAGTGACCTTCGACTGCGCGGAACCTGCGCGCCTCGCAGCCTTCTGGTGCGAGGTGCTGGGGTACGTCGTACCGACGGTCCCGGAGGGCTTTGCCACGTGGGGGGAGTACCACCGCTCGCTGCCGCCCGAGGACGAGATCTACTTCGCGTGTACTGATCCCTCGGGTGTGGCCCCGCGCCTGCTCTTCCAGCGAGTTCCCGAAGGCAAGGTCGTCAAGAACCGGGTGCATCTCTGTGTGCGGGCCGGCGCCGGGCTCGTAGGTGACGAGCGCCTGGCCACACTCGAGGCCGAATGCGCGCGGCTGATGGCGCTCGGCGCGAAACGCGTACTGACGCAGCGCGCCGATGGTGTCAACGAGTCGTGCATCACGATGCAGGACATCGAGGGCAACGAGTTCTGCCTCGACTGATTCTCCTCCGAGACTGCGAGTTGGGGAGCCGTCGCCCATGGACCTCTCAGGTCCCGCATGCGGCGGGAGTCGACCCACAAGAGCGAGGTTGTGTAGGCGTGCGACGCCGTGCGTCGCGTGGCGCACACCGTCCCCTCTCAGGCGGCAGTCGCGCAGGATCTTCCAGGTCTTCATCCGGACGAAGGCGTGCTCGTCGACTCGAGCTCGGACCCGTTTGTGGTCGTGGTTGTGTTCGGCCTACCAGTGGTCACTTCGCCGCCCCGCGGCCGGCGGTGCGCGATGACGAGGCCGGTTCCGGGGTAGCCGCCGTCGGCGATCGTGGTTGTCCGGCCGATGGCGGCCCCGGCGCCGGATTCCTCCCATGCCCTGCTCAGGCAGGCTCCGGCGTCAGCGGGTCGGTGACCAAGGTGAGGCGGCGGGCCGCATCGTAGCCGTAGGTGGTAACGGGGCCGCCCGCGTCGGTGCGTGAGGGGACGTAGCCGAGCTTGTCGTGGCCATAAGCGGTGACCGCGCCGCCGGGGGCGGTGACCTCGGTGAGCTGGTCCAGCTTGTCGTAGCCGTAGGCGGTGGCGCGCTTGTCCCAGGTGTCCGTAAGAGCGCGGTCCCCAGCGACGCTCTAATGCTGGCCTCAGGTTGATCGGGGACAATGAGCGGCAAAAACATGGATTGAAGGGGGCGGGCAGGCGTGCGGATCATGATCGCGGATGATGAAGCGGCCATCCGTGAGTCGCTGGAGCGGGTGCTCCAGGTGGAGGGTTACGACACCAGCACCGTCGCCAACGGACTCGCCGTTCTTGACGGGGTCGGTGGGGCCGAGGGCGACACGCTGGATCTGCTGATCCTCGACGTGATGATGCCCCGCCTCGGCGGGTTGGAGACCTGTCGGCGGTTGCGGGCCGCGGGTCGGGATCTGCCGGTGCTGATGCTGACCGCCCGTGACCAGGTGTCCGACCGGGTCACGGGGCTGGACGCGGGCGCCGACGACTACCTGCCCAAGCCGTTCGCGACCGAGGAGTTGCTGGCCCGGGTGCGGGCCCTGCTGCGCCGGCGCACGCCGGCCGACGGGGAGTCGCAGATCCTGTCGTTCGCCGACGTCCGGCTCGACCCCGACAGGTTCGAGGCGTGGCGGGGCGGGCGGCCGCTGCGCCTGACCCGGACCGAGTTCTCCCTCCTGCAGGTCCTCATGAGCAACGCGACCCGGGTCTTGACCCGCGACGTGCTGTTCGAGGCGATCTGGGGCTTCGACATGAGCGCCACCGCCAACAACCTCCAGGTATACGTGAGTTACTTGCGCCGCAAGATGGAGGCCGAGGGTGAGCCGCGATTGATCTACACGCTGCGCGGCCTGGGTTACGTGCTGCGGGAGACTCCTCCGTGAGCGGGCCCGCCGGCCGGGAACCGCGCCGCCTGACCCGATGGTGGCGCCGGCGGTCCCTGCGGAGCAGGCTGACGGTGATCGCGGCGACGGCCATCGCGGTCAGCGTGTTCGTGGCCTTCCAGGTGGCCAGCGAGCTCCTGGGCTGGGAGCTGCGGGACACCGCCGAGAGTCAACTGCGCGCCGACTCCCGCGTCCTGGCGACGAACGCGGAGCGCGCCGGTCTGGCGCGGGTCCAGCTACCGCCGTATCCCGGCTCCGGTCGTCTGGTGCGGGTCATCCTGCCCGACGGCTCGACCCGGACGCCGGCCGGCCAACCCGCGCTGCCCCCCGTCAGCGAGCACGCCGGGCGCGTGGCGCAGGGCGCGTCGGCCGACCTGATGGAGTCCGACGACGGCGACGAGGACGGCTACCTCATCTACACGCTGCGGGCAGGCGACGGCGCGGTCCAGGTGGCCCAGGTCGCCGACGACAGCCCGATCAACCAGTTCGGGTTCGGCATGCTGCTGATCGGGCTGCTCTGCGTGGCCGGCGGCACCCTTGTCGGGCGGACCGTGGCACGGGCCGGGCTGGCACCGATCGACCGGCTGACCGCCGCCGCGGTACGTGTCGCGCACACCCGGGATCTCGACGCCGACATCCCGGATGAGGGCGGTGGGGAGATCCGGCGGCTGATCCAGTCGATCAACGACATGCTCGCCGCACTCCGGGACTCCCGGCGGGCCCAGCGGCTGCTCGCCGAGGACGCCGCCCACGAGCTCAAGACCCCGCTCACCAGCCTGCGCCTCAACGCTGAGCTGCTGATCCGGCTCGACCGGCGCGGCACCCTGGACAGCGCACTGCCGGCGGAGAGCCGGACCCGGCTTCTCAACGATCTCGGCGCCCAGGTGGCCGAGTTGAGCACCCTTGTCGCCGAGCTGACCGACCTGGCGCGCGGTGACGTCAGCGACGAGAGCACCGAGGTGCTCGACCTCGCCGACGTGGTGGTGGCCGCCGCGACCCGGGCGCGTTCCCGCGTGCCCGACGTGGAGGTCGCGCTCGACGTGACCTCTGTCTGGGTGAGCGGGCGTCCCGCTGCGCTCGAGCGGGCGGTGCTCAACCTCATCGACAACGCCGGCAAGTGGTCCCCCGGGGACCAGCCGGTCCAGGTCCGGCTCCGTGCCGAAGACACCTCGGCGGTGCTCGAGGTCGACGACGCCGGGCCGGGCATCGACGCCGCCGATGTACCGCGGGTGTTCGACCGGTTCTACCGTGCCGACAGCGCCCGGGCGTTTCCGGGATCCGGTCTGGGGCTGTCGATCGTGCAGCGGGTCGTCGACGCCCACGGCGGCCGGGCCACCGTCGCCCGCTCCGCACGCGGTGGCGCGCTGCTCCGGGTCGACCTTCCGGCCGCGGCCCCGCCCGCCCCGATCGCGCGGCTCACCGCCGGGGATGACACCGCGGCGTACTGACCCGCCCCGACGGCGCGGCGCAGGACCAAAGGGCGGCGACCGTCGGGCCCTTGAAAGAAAATCCGGGACGGGGCCTGGGGCCCTGTCCCGGATCTCGTCCGTGCCGCCGCGCTCACCGTTGCAGCGCGGGCTCCTCGTCGTCGGCGAGCGGCTGACCGTCCGCCAGCTCCGCCGCTGGACGGGACAGCCGGCTCGGCCACCAGATCCGGCGGTCGATCAGCAAGGTGAGGGCGGGCACCAGAACCGACCGCACCAGCAAAGCGTCGAGCAGCACTCCGAAGGCGACCAGGAACCCGACCTCGATCAACATCACCAGCGGAAGCGTGGCGAGTACCGCGAACGTGGCCGCCAGGACCATGCCTGCCGAGGTGATGACGCCACCGGTGGCCGAGAGAGCTTTGAGCATGCCCTCCCTGGTGCCGAGACGCACGGTCTCCTCCCGGGCCCGGCTGGCCAGGAAGATGTTGTAGTCCACGCCCAGCGCCACCAGGAACAGGAAAGCCAACAGCGGCACCGAATAGTCGATCCCCTTGAACCCGAGGATCGTGTCGAAGACGAACACGCTGCCGCCGAAGGCCGCGGCGAATGAGACGATCACGGTGGCCATCAGGACCAGCGGGGCCAGGATCGCGCGCAGCAGCAGCCCGAGGACGATCAGGACGACGGCCAGCACCAGTGGGATCACCAGCTTCTCGTCGCGCTTGGTGGTCACCTCGGTGTCGAGGTTCTCCGCACTTGGCCCGCCGACGATCGCCTCCGCCCCGCGCACCGCGTGCACGGCGGTGCGCACCCGCTTGATCGTGTCGTACTCGGCGACGGTGTCCGGCGCGTCCTTCGGGAACACGGAGATGTTGACCCAGCCCCCGCTGGTCTGCTCCGGGATGGCCCGGGCCACCCCGCGAGTGTCCTTGACGATGTCGAGCACCCGCTCCTGGTGCGCCGGCCGCGTGAAGATCGTCATCGGCTGGCCGCCGAGCTCCGGGAAGTGCTGGCGGAGAACGGTGAAGCCGGTGACCGACTCCGGCGCGGACAGGAACTGGTCCTGCTCCCGCAGAGCGCCGGTGTTGCCCGCCAGCCCGAGGGCGAGCACGCCGAGGACGCCGAGCGAGCCGAGCGTCGCCAACCACCGACGGCGGCTGATTGCGGTACCGAGCCGTCCCCACAGCCCCGGCCTCTCCCCCACGGCTGTGCTGAACCGCGGGACGGCCGGCCAGAAGATCCGCCTGCCGAGCACCACGAGCACCGCCGGGAACAGCGTCAGCATGGCCACCAGCGCGCACAGGATGCCGGCCGCACCGATCGGTCCCAACCCGCTGGTGCTGTTCAGGTCCGCGACGAGGAGGCAGAGCAGGCCTGCGGCCACGGTGGCCGCGGACGCGACGATGGCCGGCGCCGCGCCGCGTAGCGCGTGGACCATCGCGACCCGGACGTTCTCATGGTGGTGCAGCGCCTCCCGATATCGAGCGATGAGCAACAGCGCGTAGTCCGTGCCGACGCCGAATACCAGGATCGTCAGCAGCGCCGAGTTCTGGTCGTTGACCACGATGCCGAAGCCCTTGACAAGCAGGTAGACGGTCCCCATCGCGGTCAGTGCGGCCGCGCCCACGGCCACCAGCGGGATGATCCACAACACCGGGCTGCGGTAGGTGATGATGAGCAGGAGCGTGACGACGACGATGGTGGTGAGGAGGACCTGCACGTCGATGCCGTCGAAGACGGCATCCATGTCGCCGTCGATAGCGCCCGGGCCGGTCACGTCGAGTTCCAGGCCGGAGGGGCGGTCCTTCGCGGCGTCACGCAATGGGCCGACGATGTCCTCCGGTGCGCCGTAGGCCGTGCTCACCTCGAGGGTGAACATCATCGCCTTGCGATCGCTGGAGGGCCTCAGCGGTGCGCCCTCGTCATCCTCGCCGGCCGCCGCCGTCGCCTTCGGCGGGTACCGCTTGGCAAGGGTGTTGTACTGGCGCTTGACCGTCGCGCGGTCATCGTCGGTCATGCCGCCGGCACGGTGGTACACGAAGACGAACGTGTTGCTGTCACCACCGGGGAGACGGTCGTCCAGCGCAGCCACCTTGGTGGACTCGGCACCGGCCGGCAGGGTGTCCACGGCGCTGTCGGTGGTGACCGAGCTCAACTTTCCGCTCAGCGGCACCATGGCCGCCGCCAGCACCAGCCACAAGCCAATCACCAACCACGGCACCCACCGGCCCGCCAACCGACCGGCCGGTGCTTCCCCGGACGGCGCTGCGTTGACTGCCATCACTAGCCTCCTACGTAAGAGTTGCATCGCTTGTCTGGATGCCGACTTCCTACGGAGCGAACCTGAGACGACTGTTAATGCGCTGCTCAGACCGGTTGGCGGAACCATGCGCCCAGCGCACGCACCAGCGTGGTGGCGTCGAGGTCCTGCCCGGTGGGCAAAGCCCGGGCGACACAGTCGTCGTGCCGAATGAGCAACGCGTCGACGTCCACCCGGTCCGTGCGGGCGGTGACGGTGTTGACCCGTCCGGTCCACGCGGCCGAGGCGTCGCGGGCCTCCGCACGGTCGACGAGGTCGAGCAGGAGCCCGCGCCCCTCACGCAGCAGGTCCACCGACCGGGTCACCGCGATGACGACGTCCGGGTCGGCCTCTCCAGCGTCAACTTCGTGTCCGGGCACAGGGAGCCGACAGCTCGCCTGGCAGCAGCCACCGATCACCTACTCGGCCCGCTACGGCGCATCCCTGCCCGACGCCCTCGTTCAGCGTGCCGCTGAGCGTGGGATGGCGACGCTGGCGCTGACCGACGGGGACACCGTCGCGGGCACTGTCCGCTTCGCCAAAGCCGCCACGGCCGCCGGAACCCGCCCGACCTTCGGCGTCAACGTGGCCGTTGCCCCACTCACCGCACCGAGTCCTGCTGTCAGCCGTTAACGGACGCCGACGCGCGGCGATGCGCACTTCGACCTCGATGTGGAATCCGAGCGGCGCCTTCAGGTGTATGACGCGGTCATCGCCCGGTTCGGGCGGGAGCGGACTGCGGTCACCGGGATGCCGGAGACCTACCGGGCCCGGCACGCCCTGCGCGATACCGGCCTCGCTCTCGGCATCCCGCCGCAGGTGGTCGGGGACTTCGCCAAGAGCTTCCCGCATATCTGGGCCCGGGACATCCGCGGCGCCCTCGCCGAACTGCCAGAGCTGCGGGAACTCGCCGGTCGCGGCAGAACGTTGTCGCAGACATCTCGCTGTTCCGACCGGGTCCGGTCAGGACGGAATGCCGGCTCTCTTCATCGCGCCGGCACCCGCGTGACGGCGGGTACCCGGCGTCGTTGGACGATGCGCCCCCGGAGTCGGGCCCTGGGAGGTTGTGACTGATCCCTGGCCCGCGGTCCCGGGGGGTTAGCTTTCTTGCGCATCGCCTTGCGGTGCGCACCAATGCGAGCTTGATCCGATCCGCCCCGCCCCCTCCGCGGGGATCCTTCACGGCATATCGGAGCGGCCTTGTTGTTCGTCGGTGATGTAGTACTGGCGCAACCGGGCCCGTTCGGTCTCTCCGCGTTCAGTGCCGCGCATCCGCTCGTCGACGCCCGTCGACGCCTCGCGGTCTCTGGGGCGTTCGGAACCAGCGGCGACGGTGCCCTCCTCCTCCTGCTCCTTGCCGCTGCGGGCGATGCCCGAGGCGGTGGTGTCGTCGTAGCCGCTCTGCGGGGTGGCGGTGTCGGGGTGCTCTTCGCCGCTGCGCGCGATGCCCGAGGCGGTGGTGTCCTCGTAGCGGCTCTCCGGCGCGCCGACAGGAGAGGTGTCGGGAGAAGTCGTGGCGCCGGCGTGAGCCCAGCCACCTTCATCTGGCTGATTGGCTTGCTGCCAGGCCGCGTCCCAGGCGAGGCCGTAGTACTCGTACAGCTGGTGCTCCTCCTGTACGGACAGGTGGCCGCCTGCGTCGACGTCGACGTTGGGCGCGTCTTTGACCTTGTCTTTGGAGTAGGGCACTTCCAGGTGGTCCTCAACCACGGCGGCGTCCTGGATGGGCACGAAAGACTCGCTGGTGCCGAACAGGCCCGTTTTGACGCTCACCCACTCGGGACGACCGGTGACATCGTCGAGGAAGACGTGCTTGGCGTCGCCGATCTTGTTGCCCTCCGCGTCGTGGACCGGATGATCCAGCACTGTAGAGATCTGCTCTCGCGTGATCATTCCCGGACCTCCTCCCGCTTCCCTGCGTGATCGCGCTTTTCTTCCATTAGCCTCATCGTCCGGCTAACCATAAAATGCAGCAAAAAACACAAATCTAAGCTTTTGTCATGGAAGGCACGGCGGGTGAGGAGGATCGCTCTGAGGCGCGCGCCAACATGCGTCACCAGCACGTGAGGGGCGACGGACAGCAGGAGCGGACCCGCTTCCCCGGAGAGGAGAAACAGGCCCGCTCATACGCCCGGCGGGCGACTCAGCACTGGCGCAGGCCCGGGGCCGGGTCGACGGACGTGTGCACGTCCGAGGCCGGCACGTTGCCCCACTGTCCGTTGTCGAGCTGCGTCCAGTACCAGACGTTGTTGCCGCCGCCGTGCGAGTCACCCGGACCCCAACAGGCGAACCAGCTGAAGGACGAGTTCAGCGGACCGCGCACCGCCGAGCTGAACGAGCGGTGCGCGTACCCCTTGGCGCCGACGCGGTTGCCACACCACAGCTTGCCGTCCGCGCGCACTCCGCACTCCGCGGCGGCCACACGGGCGGGCTTCGCCGACGCCGGCGCGGCAGCGGTGACCAGACCCGTCGCCAGAGCGGCGGTGGCCAGGGCGACGGAGAGCTGCTGGCGAATGATCATGAGGGCTCCTCGGTAACGATCTCGAGCTGACGGAGCTTCGAGACTGACGTGCGCCGTGCCCGACTGTCGACAACCGCCGCGTTGCCCACCTCGACAGGAAACGGTCAACCACCGAGGAAACCCCTGGCTGCCCAGGTCGGCCTCACCTCGTGCGCGTCCTGTGCCGCCCTGCCCGGGCCGACGTCGTACTCGCCATGATGCGGCGTGACTGCCTCGGCGAGGCGCAGCGGGCAGCCGCGGCCGACTGCGCTGGGCATCGGTGGGTATGGATGGCGGTGGTGAGGAAGGCTCGAGTGCCCGGCAGGGCCGCTTCTCCGTGGCCGCTGTGGGGCGACCCGTTCCCTGCCGCCCCCGGACCAGGCCCAGCGGACGGCGCGTCCGCCCGTCCGCGCAGTAGCCGTCCCCGAGGTGCCCCCAGCCCGTGCCGCCATCACGTAGCGTCTACTGCCGGGACGTTTGCGGTACGGGGTGGGCGAGGGAGGGCTGTGAAGATGCGCGGTGTTCGGCAGGCTGCTGCGGCCGCGGCGGTGGTGCTGCTGGGGTTCGCGGTGGCATGCGGGAAGTCGGATTCGGGGGCCGGGGCCGCGACGACCGCGCCACCGGCGCACGCCCGCTTCGAGGAGGAGGTCACGCTCGATGACGGCAGCCGGGTGGGCCTGTCCTACGCGGCCGGGCGCGGACTCGTGGAGCAGCACCGTAGGCCGGGAGCACGGGCGTGGAGCGCGCCGCACCTCGTGCACCGGACCACGTCCGATCCGTGCGGGAGCATGACGGTGACGCCGTTCGGCACCACAGTCGCGGTCATCGCGAACTGGGGGCCCTACTGCGCGGACGGCGAGCCTCCCACGGAGTCGGTGGCAGCCGTCGGTACCGATGGCCCGTCCCGGTGGGACACGAAGGTCACCGAGGACTTCGACGGGTGGGAGAAGGTGTCGGTGGTACGCGGCTCTCAGGGCCTGCGTTTCGAGAGGATGTCCTCGGAATGGACAACGCTGCTGCGCTGGAACCGTGACGAGGGCTTCGCGGAAGTGGACGAGACACGGCGCTGAGTCGAGCGGGGTGCTCGGGCCCGAAACCTGCCCCCTGTGTCCCCTTCATCGCTGGGCCAGGGTCAAGCGTGAACTGCGTCCAGTACGTACCCGAGCCAACCACGGCACCGACGCTGATCGCCAGAACAACATGGTCACCGTTTATCGTGCCTCGGCTCATCCGTTGAGCCGAAGCACGATAAGCGTCACCACCAGCATCCGCTGAACTGCGGCTTCGGTCGTGCCAGAGCGGGCGGGTGGCGCTGGTGAGCAGGTCACGCCCCTGGCTCCCGCTCACGGTGGTTGTCACCGGTACGGCGCGCTACGTGTCACCAGCAGACCTCGGTGTGATCAACGTGGCGAACGCGCAGCCGCGGCACGCCGGTGCCCTCCGTTGCCGCGTCGATCGTGCGGTCCTACCTGGTGCTACCGGGTGCTGTACCTGGTGGTGACCATGATTGCGTTGCCGGTGGTGGGCTGGCCAGGGGCCGTGACCGTCACAGAGCCCCGGCGTCCCGGGCCGTCCAGACGCTAGGGTAGATCGGCCGGAAGCCGAGTTCCCGGCGGATCCGCTGGTTGGACGTGATCCCGTACCACGGGTCGGGGTCTGTGAGCTCCTGGAGCCCGGCGGGCACCTCGACGCCGTTGAGCTGGTAGAGCTCGACCGTCGTGACGGGGGCGTCATCGGCGATGTTGTAGATCCGGCCGGCGATGCCCGGCGCGTACAGCAGCCGCATCAGGCCCTGGGCGACGTCCGCGTGGTGGGCCATCTGCAGGCGCTGGTGCGGCGCCCAACGGTCGGCCCAGTGCAGGACGTCGGCGAGGTGCGGGTCACCCTCGCCGTAGACGAAGGGGAGCCGTCCGATGCGTACGTCCAGGCCCTTGAGCGCGAGCAGTTCGCGCTCGGCCTCGGCCTTGGACTCGGGGTAGGCGCCCCACATCTGGCCTCCCGGCCGGCTCTCGTCCTCCTCGGTCAGCGGGCGGCCCCGTCCCACGCCGTACACGTTGTTCGTGCTGACCTGCACGAACCGCTCCACGCCCGAGGCCTGGGCGGCGCGGCCCAGGGCCACCGCCGCGTCCCGGTTGACGGCCCATGCCTCCTCGTCCGGCACCCCGCGGAAGGAGGCGGCGACGTTCACGACGGCGTCCACGCCGGCGAGCGCCTTGCCGAGGGTCTCCTCCTCGCGCATGTCTCCTACGGCGACCTGGGCGCCCAGCTCCGCGAAGCGCTCGCCGCGGGCGGCGTCCCGTACCAGGACGCGCACCTGCTCGCCCAGCTGCAGCTGGGCCAGCAGCCTCGGCACGAAGCGGCGTCCGACCTGTCCCGTCGTACCGGTCACCAAAGTCAGCATGATGTGCTCCTCACGCATTGTGTCGCCTGTCGTCGATGACCAGCCTCGGCGGATGCGGGTACGAGGGGGAGAGACCTCTGGATCAGGGGATCGGGAGTCCCTGGATAAGTCGGCCGGCCTCACGCACCCTGGAGAAGTGAACCGAGCCGAACTCGCCGACTTCCTGCGCCGCGCTCGCGCCCGCCTGACCCCCTCCGACGTGGGCCTCACGGCCAGCGCCCGCCGCCGTACGCCGGGGCTGCGCCGCGAGGAGGTGGCCCAGCTGACCGGCATGTCCGTGGACTACTACACACGGCTGGAGCAATCCCGGGGCCCGCGCCCGTCTCGCCAGATGCTCACCGCGCTGGCCCGCGCCCTGCGCCTGACGGAGGACGAACGCGACCATCTCTTCCACCTCACGGACGAGCAGCCTCCGCGCCGAGAGGAGACCAGCACGCATGTGCGCCCGGGTCTGCTCCTGGTGCTGGACCGGCTGCACGACACCCCGGCCATGGTCGTGACCGACTGCGGCGAGGTCCTGGCCCAGAACGCGCTGTCGCGGGCGCTGAGCGGAGACGTCCTGGCCCGACCGCCCCGAGGACGCAACATGATCCGCCGCTTCTTCCTGGACCCGGCGGCCCAGGAGCTGTTCCCGCCCGAGGACCGCCCCGAGCGCGCCCGCGAGCAGGTGGCCGGCCTGCGAGCGGTGGCCTCGGCTCGCCCCACGGACTCCGAACCCGCCGCCCTCGTCGCCGAACTACGCGCCACGAGCGAGGAGTTCGCACGCCTCTGGGACGAACACGAGGTCGCCGTACGCCGCGCCTCCACGAAACGCTTCCGGCACCCTGCGATCGGCATCCTCGAACTCGAATGCGAGATCCTCGTCAACTCCGACCACAACCAGCAGCTCGTCATCCACACGGCCCGCCCGGGCACGGAGTCCTACGAGCGCTTGCAACTGCTGCGGGTGGTGGGCTTGCAGGACCTGACACCGACGGGCTCGTGACCACGAGCGTGCGCGAGCGCCGCCTTGGAAATTCCCTTCTCTGCATCATTCGGCGATGACTTGGCGCATCTCTGGGCACTGGCCCCCGCGTTGCCGGCGTCGAACAGGCGCTGCGCATGCTCCGACAAAGGTTGCACCGTAAGCCTGCGGAAGCGTCCGTCGTCGGTCGTGCCGGCTGGTGCGGTGTAGCCGAACCGGGCCCGCTATGCCACGGTGATCCCGGTCGTCGAGCACACGTCACACGCGAGTGAAACCCGCCCTAGCCGACGTGCGCGCTGCCGGTGCGGTCACCGACCCTGCATCGGACTGCACCGTGCGCGAGCAACCCTCGGCTACGGGGGCCTCGGCGATGTGCGGCGCAACGACTCGGACCTTCCCGCCCTCGCTGACGAGCTCGTCCCACGACCTGGCACAGGCAACAGTCACCGGACCGGCCGGTGCCGTCATGCCGCGTTGGCAGGCATGGTGGAACTGAACGGCGTAGCGACACGCGCATGTACTAGCAGCCCGGCTGGCATGACGGCAGGCAGTCCACAGGCGAGACCCGCGTCGTGGCAGCGCGAGCAGCCCTTGTCAAGCTCCGTGCAGCGGCCGTAGGTCCGCACCAACTGCAGCGCCGGCAAGCCGACGCGAACTCGATGGCAGCGACGAAACCAGACGCAGAAACTCGGCAGAAGACGCAGTCGGCTCCAAGACCGGTACGGCGTCCGGAAGCGGCACGAAGGCCCCGACCGGAGCCGGAACCGAAGCAGGCAGCGGGGCCGACTCACACTCCGCGTCGGTAGGCAGAGCCGGCACAGCGCGCAACGTGACGGGGGCCCGCAGCGCGGACGCGGTACGCCGGGAGGAAGGGGTATGCAGGCTGGGCGGGGTAGGCGCAGTGCCCGGCGCGGAGGCCGCGAACGGGATGGAGGGGGTGTGGGGGGTGGGCTGGGAGTGTCCTTGGGCGATGGCGTCATGCAGGGCGTTGGCGAACCGGGTGATGTCGCCGGGGGTGATGTCGTGGCTGACACTGGCACGAACGGCTGTGGTGATACCACGCCGGGGCAGATACAGCGGGCTCTCATCGGCGACGATCTTGTCCACCAGAATGCCGCGGTCCGCGAGACGGCGGCGCAGCACGGCAGCGGGTACCTGGGCGTGGCGGAAGGTGACGATGCCACTCTGCCGGCCACCAGCGGCGATCAGTTCGCTACCGGCACTGCTGCAGACGGCCACGCGCAGCAAAGACGTCAACCGGCCGATCTGAGCGCCGGTGCCGACGTCGGCACCGGTGTCACAGCCGGCGGTGCCCAGGTCGGTGCTGGGGTTCGTACCGTCGCTAACGCCATTGCTGTTACCAGGGTCGCTGTCGGTGCTGAGGCCAGGGCCAGCGGCGGAGTTTGCGCCGGTGGTGGGGTGGTGGGTGAGGGCGGTGTTGAGGGCGGCGAGGGCCGGGGCGGGCGCGGGCAGGGGAGGCAGGCCGCCGTGCGGGGCCAGGACCTCGTGCAGGCGTGGTGCGGTGTAGGCGAAGCCCGCGCTGTGGGGGCCGCGCAGGAAACGCCAGCCGTCCCCGGTGAGCAGGTCACAGCCGAAGGCGGCCACGTCCAGGGGTAGTTGTCCAACCGCGTGGGAGGCGTCGACCGCGTAGAGGCAGCGGTGCCCGGCCAGCAAGGCCCCGACCTCGTGGACGGGTTGGACGGTGCCGCAGACCGCCGACACATACGGCAGGCACACCAGAGCGACGTCCTCATCGAGGTGGCGGGCCATCCACGCCACATCAACCTCCCCGTCCGCGTCCTGCGCGATGACCTCGATCCGGCAGCGGGTACGCGCCCGCAGCGCAACCAGTGCAGACAGCTGCGCGGGCGAAGCGTACGGGCTCACCCACACACGCTCCCCAGGATTCAGGGGCAGGCGGGACATCACCGCCGTGAACGCCTGATCGCCCCCGCCACACACCACCACATCCCCAGCCGGCGCACCCAGCATGACGCCCAGCCGGCGCGGCAACTCCCCGTACAGGACGTCCGCGAGACGCTCCTGCACCACCAGCGGGCCCTCCCGGTCCTCCACCCGCGTCCAGCGAGCCATCACCTCCGCCACCACAGGAGACAGGGCGCCGGCGCCGGCGGTGTTCAGATCCACCCGCAGCTGATCGAGCTGTATCGCCTTCACTGTGGGCCTCCCCCGTCAACAACACATATGAGGCAATGTGTTGCCTCCTTCTTGGCAATACATTGCCTGGAAAGAATGGGAGTTGGCAACACGGGCTCCGGCCACACTCAAGGCAAACCGACAAAACGCCACCCCACCGGTGCCGGCTGAGGTGTTCCCGGGTTTCTTCTTGAGGGATTGCCGAGCGTTGCCAAAGACTTCCCCGACGCGCCGACACAACACATAACCGCAGGCCAGAACCGCTTCGAGAGGGCCTGTGAGGCGGTTTCGGTCTGGGCATGGAGTGGTTCTGGCGGGCATGTCGAGTCAAATGCGATCCATTCCCCACCCATTCACGAGAATGCGTTGCCAATCTTCTTGGCAGAAGGTTGCCAAGCCCCGAACACGAAATTGACACACCCAAGGGAGAACCCGCCATGAACCGCATCGTCCGCATCGCCGCCACCATCACCACCCTCACCGCCGCCGCCCTCACCATCACCACCGCCACCCACGCCGCGGACACCGGCCGCCCGGCCCACACCGTCCAGGCCGGCAACATCGGCTGGCCGTCCGCTCCCACCGCCATCCAGACAGGGGACATCGGCTGGCCCACCGCCCCCACCGCGATCCAGGCCGGGGACATCGGCTGGCCCACCTCCCCCACCGCGATCCAGGCCGGGGACATCGGCTGGCCCACCTCCCCCACCGCGATCCAGGCCGGGGACATCGGCTGGCCCACCGCCCCCACCACCGTTCCCGCAGGCGACATCGGCTGGCCCAAGGTCGCCTCCGTCTAAACACCCCCAGGCTCGACCCCCACCTCGTGACGCCCCCGCCGGCCACCACGCCGCAGCGGGGGCTTCGACGTTCCACGAGATGGACCGGGAGATCGGGCTGTCACGGCTTACGCGGCAGCCGCGGCCGGACTCCCGGAGAGGCCGCGCATATAGCACTAGGCGGATCGAGTAAGAGACCCGCGACCCCCGGTGTCGCCCCGGAGATGGCGGCTGTTTTCCTCCAGTGCTTCAGATACAGAGCGTGGTCCTGCTGGTCAAGTTCCCGCGCTCGCGGGTGCTGCTTGCGCCCTGACCTCATCGTCGGTGGCCAGTGCGATCGCCCCGGAGGGCCATACAGGGCGAGACGTGGGCACCTCGGAACCGGCCCCTTCGACAGCACCACAGCCGCCGACGTCGCCAACGCTCTCGACTACGCCGAACCCGAGGCGCGCGAATCTTCTGGTTCGAGGCTTCCTCCTCCGGAGTCAGCTCCGCACGGTAGGTGTCGTAGGCGATGTGCAGGCCGAAGGCGTTCAAGTGGTTCTGCCGGCCGCTGTGGTCCCCGTACGGGATGCGATCGAGGGGGCAGTCGTCCCCCACCGAAACCTTAGGCGTTGCCCGCTCGACCCCACCCTGCTGTGAACCAGAGGGTGCCACGATGAGTACGAGCGACCACAGTTCCTTTGCCCCGCGATGAGCGGGAACCCCTTTCACTGCGTACTCCTCAACGCCCCGCGTCTCGGGGGTGGGAACATTGGCGGGTTATCGAACAAGGGGAGAACCGGTGCGGCGTTCGCGGAACATGGTCGGAACACTATTCGTGGTCGGTGCTCTCATCATGACGCTCGCCGCCTTGGTCTACCCGGCCGTGCTGGGGCTGGACACGACGACGACCTCGAACGACCGGATCATCGCCAACACGCAATGGGGGCCGTTGACGGAGGGCGAGCGGGACTTCGTGGTCAAGGTGCGCGCTGCCGGCCTGTGGGAGCACCCGCTCGGCCTGATCGGGCTGCAGAAGGGGCAGAGCAAGGCCGTGAAGGTCGCGAGTCAGCACCTCGTCGACGGGCACGCGGCCCTGGACGCCAGTTGCCGCAAGATCGCACCAATGCTGAACATCACGCTGCCCAATGTGGCGAGCCCTCAGCAGGTGGGGTTCGTCACCAAACTCCAGGGAGAGTCAGGGAGGCAGTTCGACGTCGATTTCGCCAACATCCTCCGGATGACGCATGGCTCGATCTTCAACACAATCGCCAAGGTCCGCTCGACCACGAAGAACACGCTGATTCGCGCCCTGGCCGATCAGGCAAACAACACGGTGCTCGACCACATCACCGTGATGGAGAAGACCGGTCTCATCGACTTCGACACCACAGTCTTCAACCAGACGACCCCGCCGAAACTGCCCAAGACCGACATGACACCGCCGGCCCCGGTGCCCGGTCAGCCCCAGGTCGTACTCAGCCCGCCGCCCAGCCCTACCTCCACGCCCCTGGATCTGGGCTCCGTCGTCAATGGTGGTCAGCCGACCATTGGGTAGGAGCGCACCTGGCTCTCCCCACCGCCGCCGACGTGGCTCTGCCCCGCCGTGTAAGTCCGAGTCTTACACGGTGTTGGATTGTCGGGCTGTCCATGGGGAAGGTGCAGCTGGCTCGTTCCGGGACGTGTTGTGGGAGATTGCGGAGCCACTCATCCCACAGTCGAAAGTGCGGCCGTAGGGCGGCGAACCGCAGGACAAGCCTCACGAGACGCTGTGACAGCTGTGCCGTGCGCCGCGCCCTCGCTGTGACAACCACCCTTCAACTACCCGGCTTACGAAAGGTACGTCCGGCTCACCGCAGGGGACACCGGCTTATGAGCAGGCGTCGTCCACCTGGGCCAGGAACTCTGCGCGGCTCATGGCTTTTCCGTCGCACCACCACTGCCCAGGGGCCAGGCTCTCGATGTCCGCCTGGGTAAACCTGGTGAGGGCCTTGTAGCGCACCGTCTGGTTCGCCCCGACGATGAACCTCACCGAGTAGTCCCCCTCCGATGCCAGCTTCGTGACGGAATCGGCCTTGCCCTGCCAGCCCGTCGGGAGCTTGAAGAGGCTGAACTCCTGCTCACCGGTGACCGAACCGATCGGGTGGATCGACCAGCCGTCCTGGGCAGCACGGTCCGCTGTGTCCCCCTTCTCGTCACTCCTGAGGAACACGACCTCTTGGATGGCGTCGCCGTCCGAGCAGGGCCGCAGCAGAGCTCGTACGTCTCCGTCCGTGCCCTTGCCGATAGCAACCAACGGGCGCTCGGCCGGACTGCAGCCGGCCGCGAGCAGCGCGAGGGCCACGACCGCACCGCCACGGGACAGTGTGCGAGCCCTTTTGATGTGGCTGATCACGGAACCCTCACCTCACTCCTGGATGATCATGCCGGACCAGCGTCCTGCACAAGTAGTTGATCGTTTATAGGTGTGGGACTTCTACTGCTGGTGCGTCAGTTCCACGTCGCGGCGCAAAAATTCAGCCGCTGCTGCCCTCCGATGACGAGCGTGCGGAGTTGGAGCGGTCGACGCGACGGGCGACACCGGCTCAGGCCGGCTCTCCTGGCGCGAATCGTGCCGGCTTGTGCGGATCCGCAAGAACCTCCGGGTTCTGGAGCACCTCTCCACGGCCGTCGAGGGACGATCAGAGTCGCGCCGCGAACCCACAACGAGATTCTCCGTGCGCCCGCTGCTCAGACGGTCTCTCCCTGAGATCGAAGAGATCGAAGACATTGGCGGCGAGGGCCAGCTGCCGCTGGCATTCGACGGTGACGAGGGACACGCTGGTAAAGCCGGGTCCGGTTCACGTCGCTGGTGATCCAACGACTCCAGCCGCGGGCCTCTCACCGTTTCTGGGCGGCCTGCCGGGCCTGCGGCGGTGTTTCCCGGTCCTGACCGATGGTGCAGGGCAACCATTCAGCCGACCCAGGAGTCACCCGCGTGACACAGTGCCAAACCGAAGTGAAGAGGGTCGACGTGCGTAGAAGACTTCTGGCAGCCACCGCTGTGGCAGTGCTCGCGACAGGCGGCCTGGTCCTGCCCCTCGCGACTCCCGCCTCCGCCGTCGGCGCCACAGCCGACGACTTCAACGGCGATGGCTACAAGGACCTGGTGGTGGCCACTCCCAAGGCCAAGGTGAGCGGACAGACACAGGCAGGGCAGCTGACCGTCCTGTACGGCTCGGCCTCCGGCGTCTCGACCAGCCGTTCCGCACTGATCAGCCAGAACACCCCAGCAGTTCCGGGCACGGCCGAGGCATACGAAAAGTTCGGCACGTCCTACGCCACGGGCGACCTTGACGGCGACGGCTACACCGACCTGGCCGTCGGCGTGCCGTTGGAGAGGGCCTCGGCCGCTCCCGACCTCGGCATCGTCCAGATCCTGTGGGGTGGCCCCCGAGGGCTCGTCAATGGTGCGCTGACCGTGTACGCGGCGTCGGACTCGTCCGCCCGCTACCTGTACGGCTCCGGCCTCGCGGTCGGCGACTTCGACGGCGACGGCCACGACCAGCTCGCCGTCACCGGCCACTCCGGAGTCTCGGTGTTCGGGGACGGATTCACGCGGACCACGGCTCCGGCCCAGACCGACCTGTCGACGGGCCCTTCCGAGGTGACCAGGGGGACGGGATCGATCGCGGCGGGCGACTTCGACGGCGACGGCGCCGACGATCTGGCCGTTTCGGGGGACGACGACTACGAGGACGACGAGCACGGGGAAACGGGCGTGTGGTTCGGCTACTACGCGGGCGGCGCCGACGGTATGACGTTCACCGACAATCCCGCGAGCGTGCCGCTCGCCGCCGCGCACGCACGGGCGGCGGGCGACTTCGACAAGGACGGGTTCGACGACTTGGTCACCTACGGGCAGGGGGCCTCGGGAGCAGGCACCATCGCCGTCCACTACGGCGGCGCCGGCGGCATCCCGGGCAGCACGCGCAGTCGGCTGATCGACCAGGACACCGCGGGGGTCCCGGGCGTGAACGAGGCGGGCGACGGCTTCGGCGGTCCCATCTCCGTCGGCGACGTCAACGGCGACGGCTACGCGGATGCGGCAGTGGGCGCGCCCACCGAGACCGTCGGTACCCTCAAGTACGCCGGAGCGTTCTGGCTGCTCAAGGGTTCGGCCTCCGGACTGACCGGCACCGGTGCCCAGTCCTTCACACAGAACACCGCGGGTGTGCCCGGCACCGCCGAGTTCGCGGACCAGATGGGATCGGGCCTCAGGCTTCAGGACCTGAACGGCGACGGCCGCGCGGACCTCACCGCCGCCGCACGCGGCGAGGACGTCTTCGACGACGACGTCCACTACTCCGACGGTGCCGACTGGATCCTGCGCGGCAGCGCCTCGGGGCTCACGACGTCCGGCGCGGTGTCGTTCAGCGAGAAGACGTTCGGCCTGACCTACCGCAACAAGTCCTTCGGATCGGTGCTCGGAGACTGACCGGACGGCGGTCGGACCGCCCCCACTGGTCGACCTGCACCGCCCTTGGGTTTTGCACGGAGCAACAGCGTCCGCCTGCACCGGTGTTGCGGTCACCGGGCGGGGCGGTTCTCCTGCGCGAGCCGTGCATACATGGCGTGATGTGGAGTGCGTGATCATCGACAGCGACCACTGGGGGCCGCGTTATCCCCGGTCTTCGGGAACAGATGCTGCGCTTTGGGCTGGGCGGCACGGGTGGTGCTGGACGCGAGGGCAATGCGGCGTCGGCCAGTTCGATGTGCGCTTTCGAAATCCAGTGGGGTGTGGGCGCCAAGTGCCACGCTTTGAGGCGTCGCGGGACGTCGTCTTCGAGGACGCTCCTGCCGTCCGGTCATTCCACGTCGGAGATGAGCCGGCTTCGGCGAGGACACGGTCAGCGGCAGAGGTCGGGAATCGGTCGAGCATCGCGCGCACTTCGGTGGCGTCGATGTTTGCGCCGAGCAATTCGGTGCCTGGTTGCATGCGGACGCATTCCGCCAGTGGTCCGGCCACAACCGGGTCAAAGCCGAGTGCGTGGACGAGGGCTGCGATCGTGGCGAGGTCCTCCTCGCCATCCCCGGCGATGGCGATCGACTTGCGTCCGTGGGTGCCTGCCGGGCGGGCACCTTGGAAGCACGTGAAGGCGCCGTCGAGGTGACGGTGCGAAACAACAGCACGATCCTGCCGCCGGATCGGCCAGCACGGACTGGCGATCGTGATGGCCGTCTCCACGGTCCTCCGAGCGGCGCTGCGCCGGGTACTGCACGTCACCGAGACCGACATGGGCAACGTCCAGCTCGCCGAACACGGGATGCTGCGCCTGGAGAAACACACCGGCCTGAACCTGTACTTCACCGACTTCTTCGCCTTCGTCCAGGATTCGACCACCTTGTGCGCGCAAGCCGCCGAGCAGCGTCAGCAGATCACCGTGAAGGACGTCGAATCGGCCGACCTCTTCGACGAGGGCTCCCGCCACGCCATCCTTCAGGCCGGCAGCCGCGCCGCCCACAGCCTCCCCCTCACCAGCCGCGGGCACCTGCTCGGCAGGATCTCCTCCCACCACGAACAGCCCCTTGCCGGCCTCAGTCCCACCCAGCTCACCACCTTGGAAAACACCGGCGCCGCCGTGGGCCGGTGGCTCCACTGGCACAGCCACACCATGGTCCTCGACGCCCTCGAACACCTCCACACCGCCGCCACCCAAAGCCGCTGAATTACGAGCGCAGGCGAGCCGGTGACGGCTCTGCGCATGAAACGTGTACTGGACGCGCTGGCCAGGAAGCCACTTGTAATGACACTGTGTGCGAGCGGGTGCAGGCTCTGGTCGAAACAGAGACGGTCCCCCGTCAACGGGGCTCGCTTAGGAAGGCAGGCGAGAGCCCTCAACTCCCTGTGAGGTGGAGGGCTGTGTGTCCGCTCGACCGTGCCCAGTGCCTGGCCCCGCAGATACATCCGTCGCCGGCCGTGCGGCCGTTGCGGTGGTAGGGCGGCTTGCCCTTGCGGGGAGGGGTAGGCGGTCGATGCTCTGGCGGACGTAGTCGAGGTCGCCGATGGGTCCGGCCGCCGTCCCCGACCGGCTCCCCGCTCAGCTTCACGGCGGCGTCGGGGCAGCCGCGGCGGCAGGCCACCGGCCTTCAACCGCGAGACCTACCAACAGCGCAACACCGTCGAGCGGTGCATCAACCGCCTCAAGCAGTGGCCCGGCATCGCCATACGCTATGAGGAGACCGCCACTGTCTACCTGGCCGGACTCCACATCGCGGGCATCTTCTCCAGCCCGCCCCGATGATCCAAACGAAACCGCCTAGAGCGTGTCTCTGTGATCGGATGGTCAGTCGATTGGATGTGTCTGTCCGATTAGTGATCACTGATGCGATGTGGGACCGGATCGAGCCGCTGATGCCAGCCGATCCGGTCCGCGGTCGACGATGGGCCGACCACCGCCGAACCTTGGAAGCCATCGCGTGGAAGTACCGCACCTGCTCGCCCTGGCGGGATCTGCCGGATGAACTCGGCTCGTTTCAGACCGCTCACAAACGCCTGATCAGGTGGGCCGTGGACGGCACCTGGGAACGCATCCTCGCCGCAGTTCTGGCAGCAGCGGACGCTGACGCCGACATCGGCTGGACCGTCTCGGTGGACTCCACCGTCTGCCGGGCTCACCAGCATGCTGCCGGCGCCAGGAAAAAGGGGCACCAGGCCGGGCCGAACCCGACGACCACGCCCTCGGACGCTCCCGCGGCGGCCTGAGCACGAAAGTCCACCTCGCCAGCGATAGCCGTGCACGGCCACTGGCCCTTCGCGTCACCGCAGGCCAGGCGGGCGACGCCCCGGCCTTCGAGACCGTCATGGCCGGCATCCGTGTTTTGCGAAGCGGACCCGGCCGACCCAGAACCCGACCCGATGTCGTCCTGGCTGACCGCGCGTATTCCTCCCGCGCGATCCGCAATCACCTCCGGCGACGCGGAATCCGCGCTGTCATCCCGCAGCCGTCCGACCAGGTCGGCCACCGGCTGCGGCGCGGCCGCGACGGAGGCCGCCCACCAGCCTTCGACGCCGAGGAGTACAAGCAGCGCAACGCCGTCGAACGGTGCATCAACCGCCTCAAGCAATGGCGCGGCCTGGCCATGCGAACGGACAAGCTCGCCATCGCTTACCAGGCCGCACTCCACGTCGCCGCCATCCTCATCTGGACACTCGCTTGACCGCCCAAGCACCTTGCCCGCAAGGATGTCCACATGGACGATCTTGTGGAATTCCTCGTCGCACGCATCATGGACGACAACCACGCTTACGCCTATGTGGCCGGCGTCCTGGGCGGCGAGGCTCTACTCGACAGCCACCTCCCCATGCTCGACCTGATCGAGCAACTGGCGAAGGACTACAAAGCCATGGACCCCTCGGACTCCCGCTCGGTCGGCCTGGCCTACGCACTGCGAGTCCTTGGCCAGTCATACGCCGAACACCCCGCCTACCAGCAGGAATGGCGCCCCTAGCCTTTCAAGGAGACAGTCTCTAGCTGAGACACCTGGGCGCACGTTTCGGGGCAGTAGCTCTCATACTTACTCGGCCGTTTCGGCTTCCCGGCCTCAGCGACTGCCCGGCGGAGGAAGGTGACTGTGGAGGACGTGTCCGTACTTGTCGATCTTGACGTGGGCTTCTTCCTGATGTCCTCTGCGAACGTCCATACCGACAAGTCGGCATCCACGCGGACTTCCTGTGTGGTTCCCTGGTCTACAGCTGTCCCCTCGGGGAGTCCTTGCTCCGCTCGTGCTTCCTCCGCCGGTTCCAGTCCTGTAGGGCCACCTCGGCGACCAGCCGGGTGCGCCACTCTTGCAGACGCTTCATCTCGTAGTCGCCGAGGTTCTCGTCGATGCCGTAGATCGTCCCCCGTTCGGCTTCGATCTCATCCTCCAGGAGGTCCAGGGCCTCCTGGAGGTCGCCGTTCAGCTCCAGCGCCGTGACCAGGGCCGTGCGTATTGACCGTGCCTCGTCCTTCCGCTGCCAGCCGAAGGTCTGGGACTCGGCATACAGGACTCGCAGCAGGCGTACCCCCTCGACCGCTTCGCCGTTCTCGGCGAGGAACCGGGCCAGGCTCGCCCGCCAGCGGTGGGTGTCGGCATGGTCGGGGCCCAGCACCCTGGCGGAGTCGTCCGCTCCCGCCCGCGCCTCCGTGACGGCGCCGTCCAGATCACCGACCCCGCGGCGGCGCCCGAGGACGCGGGCCTGGTGAGCCGGCTGTGACCGGCCCGTCCGAAGGGGACGTGCGCAGGGGTGGGGTGTGCCTCTCCGGTGGCTGGCCGCGTCTCTGCGGTGATGTCACCGTAGAGCTGGACGGGCCTGGGCCGCTTGACCAAAGGAGACGCAGGACTTGTCATTTGGGGACACCGCACAGCGGACACCTCTCGGTGGCGAGCTGCGTGCGGGAGGTGGCGGACATAGCGGAGAGAGAGCCGCAACCGGACGAGTCGGGTCCTGTCCGGAATCACCGTCGCTCTTGATCGGCTCGCACTCCTATCGAACCCCTGCGATCAGCGGATCCACCCGCCACTACGACAGCACCTCATCACCCGGAGCTGTGGAACCCGGCGCCACTGCGAGACGGCACTTGGGCGAGTGCATCCAAGGCCTCCCCGAGACGCACTTCACCGAGGACCCGCGGAAGATCGATGTCCCGGTGCTCCTCACGCACGGCACCGACGACCCGGTCGTGCCCTACGCGGACGCGGGACCCAAGAGCGCCCAGACCCTGCGGAACGCCACTAAAATGCCTACGAGGGATACCCGCACGGGATGCTGTCCGTCCACCCCGACGTCCTCAACCCCGTGATCCTCGGCTTCCTTACGACTTAGCCGCCCCTCCGGGCACGTGCGGGTCCCGTGCGTACGGCGCCCGCAACCATCTGCCGGGCCCCCGACCACCTGAAGATCGAAGGAGCCGTCTGCGTAGGATCCTGGAATGGCCCTGCCCTTCAGCGACGTCGACCAGTTCGAGGCGGCAAGGCCGCGCCTCGAAGCCATCGCCTACCGCATGCTCGGCTCGGCGAGTGAGGCACAGGACGTCGTCCAGGAGACTTATCTGCGATGGCAGGCCGCAGATGCCGCCCGCATCGACGTCCCCCATGCCTGGCTGACCAAGGTGCTCACCAACCTCTGTCTCAACCAGCTGACATCGGCCCGCGCCCGCCGTGAGACCTACGTCGGTGCATGGCTGCCGGAGCCGTTGCTCGAAGGCGACCCGATGCTGGGCCCGGAGGAGACGGCCGAGCAGCGGGAGTCGGTGTCGTACGCCGTGATGGTCCTGCTGGAGCGGCTCTCGCCCAAGGAGCGCGCGGTGTACGTCCTCAGGGAGGCGTTCGCGTACTCCCACCGCGAGATCGCCGAGATCCTCGATCTCAGCGTGGACGTGAGCCAGCAGACCTACCATCGCGCCAAGAAGCACGTGGCGCAGGGCAGGGAGCGAGGGCCTCTCGGCGGAACTCCCGGCGCCGTCCCCGGCGAGGAGGGGGCCGGTATCGACACATCGGCCGCGCGCCGGATCGTGGAGGAGTTCCTCGCCGCCGCGACCAGCGGAAGGATCGAGCCCCTGATCGAACTGCTCACTTCGGACGCCATCGCGGTCGGAGACGGCGGCGGGAAGGTGCCGGCCCGGGCCAGTGCCTGGGAGGGCGCACGCGCGGTGGCGAAGTTCCTGCGCGGGATGTTCAAGCCGGCCAAGGCCAAGCGGGACCTGGTCGGCGGTTCCCCCGACCTGTACGCGATCCGCGCCAACGGCGGTCCCGCGCTCGTCGCCGTGGTCGACGGGCGCGTCTTCGGCATCATGTGCCTGGAGCGGACGCCGGAGGGCATCGTCGCGATCCGCAGCCAGGTCAACCCGGACAAGCTGCACCGCGCGACGCAGCGCTGGGCGGCCGGCGGCTTCGGCTCCCCCGTGCTGGCCGAAGCCCTGTGACCCATGTGGCGCACGTCACACCTTGCTCCTGTCAGGAATCGGCGGGCTGTCCGGTTCAAGGGGCGTGACCGCGCCAGGGGGTGCGGGAACCGCGCAGACAGGAGCCAAGACATGCAGCACCGGATCATCGTCCTCGGGGGCGGCTACGCCGGGACGACCGCGGCGGGCCGACTCGCCAAGCGGCTGCGCCGTGAAGACGTCACCATCACTCTCGTCAACGCCGAACCGGACTTCGTGGAACGGGTCCGGATGCACCAGCTGGCCACGGGCCAGGACCTCAAGGCGCGTCCGCTGCGCGAGATGCTCGCCGGCACGGGCGTGGAGCTGAAGGTCGCACGGGCCACCTCCATCGACGTGGACCGCAAGACGGTGGCCCTCGAAGGGGCACAGGGCACGGCGGAACTGCCCTACGACACCCTCGTCCACGCCATCGGCAGCCGCGGTGCCGACCACGGCGTCCCCGGTGTCGCCGAGCATGCGCACCAGATCGCCGGCCGCACCGGCGCGCTCGAACTGCGCGAGCGCCTGGCCCGCCTGGCCCCGGGTGAGGAACTCCTCGTCGTGGGCGGCGGTCTGACCGGCCTGGAGTTCGCTACCGAGGTGGCCGAGGCCCGCCCGGACCTTGACACCACACTGGCCACGCGCGCAGAGCTGGGCGACTGGCTCTCCCCCAAGGGCCGCGCCCACCTACGCAGGGTCATCGACGGGCTCGGGATCCGCGTACTGGAGAACACAGCGGTGACCGCCGTGGAGGCGAACCGGGTCACGACCGAGGACGGCCGGACTCTCCCCGCTGCCGTCACCGTGTGGACCGCGGGCTTCGCCGCCCATCCCATGGCGGCGGCGACCGGCCTCGAACTCGCCGATGACGGCCGCGTCATGGTCGACCGGACGATGCGTTCGGTCTCCCACCCCGACGTGTACGCGATCGGTGACGCCGCTCAGGCAATCGGCGCCGGTGACAGACCACTGCGCATGTCGTGCGCTTCGGGCGTCCCGATGGCCTGGCAGGCCGCCGACGCCATCGCCGCGCGCCTCACCGGCGGCAAGCTGCCGAACGTGTCACTGCGCTATTTCAACCAGTGCATCTCCCTGGGCCGCAGGCAGGGCCTGATCCAGTTCGTCACCGCCGACGACCAGGCGGTGGACCGCGCCCTGACCGGCCGCTTCGCGGCCCGCTACAAGGAGTTGGTCTGCAAGGGCGCCGCCTGGGGCACCAGCCATCCGACGCTGGGCATGCCGGTACGGCGCCGGCGCGCGGTGGCCGGCGGCCTCCCGTCGAAGGAGACAGCACAGGCGGCGTCCTGACGCGCATGCCATCGGCACGGCACGGATGTCACGGACTCCTGCGTGGCATCCGTGCCGGCCGGCCGCTGCGTCGTCGCGCAGTTGTCGCGGTCATGACCCCTGGGCGCGGGACGCCGGAGACGGCCGGCGCGTTCACTTGTCCGCGGCCGCCGGAGCGTGACGCAGCCAGGTGTAGTCGACGGGCTGGGCGGCATTCCAGTCCTTGGCGAGTACTGGATCCACCGGCACGAACCCGGCACCCAGATAGCACCGGAGGGCCCTGTCGTTGTCCGGGTGCACACGCATGTACACGTCGTCGAAGCCCGCTTCGATCGCCCCCGCCAGCAGGCCCCGCACGAGTTCGCGCCCCAGACCTTCACCTCGTCGTGCGGGGTCCACGATGAGCCGGGCCAGTTCCACCTCGTTCTCCTCGGCGTCGAGCCACAGTTCCCCGTAGCCGAGGAGTCTGTCGTCTTCGACGAGCACGTAGGCTCGTACGTCTTCGGCCGTCCGCCACGCGGAAACCGTTTGTTCACGCACCGGGAACTCGCCCCCGCACCACATGACGACTTCTGCCTCGGAGGTCGGCCACCGGGCCACCGAAACGGCGTCGGCGGGGGCAGAACGACGAAGATTCATGAGGTGGATCCATCCTGGCCGGGGCCGACTCGGTCTGGTGGCAGCGGTGGTCGTCTGATCCAGGCACCACGCCGGCGAGACTACGCGGGGCGCTCCGGCCTTCGCCTCCCGATAAGGGCCCGCTGCCCTTCCCCCGGCCGGCGACGTCAGTAGCCGTCAACTCCCCGACACGCCGGCGGCCCACCAGAGGGGCCAGGGCCACAGTCGCCACACACGCCTGGCTCCCCGCAACAGAGGCTGTTGCGGGGAGCCAGGCCGGAGCCGGGCTGTTCACCCAACCCGGCGGCGAACGAGTAACCGCAGCACCTCGCACCCCTTTCGCGCGTCCCCGCGCGAGAGGCAGTCGCCTCTGGCGGGTGCCTTTCCGGAAAGGGCTGCGTGCCTCCGGCACGGAGTTCATGGAGACGTCGACGGACAGGATGAAGCAGACGGAGGCATACGTCTTCATGATCCGGTCGATGAGGCGGCGCGGGGGCCGCGCAGCGGTCAGTCGCCTGTGTCTGAAGGCCGGTCAGGCTGCTTCGTACTCCACGACAGCTCGATCTCAAGTTCGATCTTGCCGTCCTCCAGTTCGACCTCGATCTCCGTGCGGAGTTCGTCGGGAATCCGAAGTGTCAGCGTTCCGGGCCCGAGGTCCAGTTCCGCCTGGCCACCGCGCCGGAGTGCGGCTGCCAGGGCGTCGAGCTGATCGGCGGCCTCGACGCGTGACATCGTGCGCTTCTGTTCGAATTCAAGATCCTTCACAGATACCTCACCAGCCGAGGGGAACATGGGATTTCCCTTCCCATCCTGACGCCATTCGTCCTCGTCAGCCCGTCAAAACGGACGGTGCGCGCCTTGGGTGCCCTAGTTCAGCGCCACACCTGTCTCCTCGGTTACGAATCCATGACATTGGGACGTACAACTGGGATCGCCCAACTCGAGTCGTACCAGCTGAACGCGGCCTTCCGCGTACAGAACCGACCGACTCGAAAGGTTCACGTATGTCCCGAGCACACCGCCGAACCCGTACCGCGCTCACCACACCCCTGGCAGCCGCGGTGCTGCTCGCCGGAGGATTCGGCGCCATGGCTCTCACCGGGGGCCCGGCGCTGGCGGCCACCGGGTCCGCGGACACGCAGGACGACTTCAACGGCGACGGATACGCCGACCTGGTCGTATCGGCTCCGGACGCCACGATCTCCAGCAAGGCCAAGGCGGGCTACGTGGCCGTCACGTACGGCTCCGCCAATGGGGTCTCCGCCGCCAACAAGAAGCTCATCAGCCGCTCCACCAGCGGCGTTCCCGGTTCCGCCACCGCGAACCAGCGATTCGGCACCAACTTCACCAAGGGTGACCTGGACGGCGACGGCTTCAGTGACCTGGTGATCTCGGGCGGCAGTCCCGGCTCCGTCATCCTCTGGGGCTCCGCCTCCGGACTCACCGGCGGCACGGCCATACCCCGGTACGGGCAGTCCCCCACGACCGGCGACTTCGACGGCGACGGCAAGACGGACCTCGCCCTGTTCTCCTACCTGTCCGGCGCAGGCGACGACCCGGCGAGCGGCGACGCCACCGTGTGGAAGGGCCCGGTCACCCGCGCCGGACAGCCCACCGCCACCCTGCCGCTGCTGGACAAGGCCGACTGGTGGGGCTACGACGCCAACGACGCGTCCTGCGCCACCAACGGCGGCTGCCAGGAGGACGGCGACTCGATCAGTGGGCCCATCCGCTCCACCCGGACCGGCGACGTCAACGGCGACGGCAAGGACGACATCGTCGCCTGGAAGTACGCGGGCGACGGCCAGTGGGGCAACCGTCTGTTCCTCGGCGGCGGCAGCACGGGCTTCACCAGCGGCTGGGTCCCCGCGGACGGCACGGCGACCGGTACGGGCACCGGCATCGGGGACGTGAACAACGACGGGTTCGACGACGTCGTCGTGGGCAACTACTGGAACGGCGGCAAGGTCCAGATCGCGTTCGGGTCGGCCTCCGGCCTGTCCGAGGAGCGCGTACAGACCTTCGACCAGGACCTGCCCGGCTTCCCCGGCGTGGAGGAGGAGGGCGACGGGATCGGCTCCACGGTCTCGGTGGCGGACGTCAACGGTGACGGCTTCGGCGACATCGCACTCGGCATCCCGGGCGAGGACATCGGAGACATCGACAACGCCGGGGCCGTCGCCCTGGTCCCCGGAAGCGCCTCCGGTGTCACGGGCGCCGGTACGCAGACCTTCCACCAGGACACCGCCGGAGTACCCGGAGTCGCCGAGAAAGACGACCAGTTCGGCACGAGCAGCGCGCTGCTGGACCTCGACGGTGACGGCCACGCCGACCTCGCGGCCGGTTCCGTGGCCGAGAACAGCTGGAACGGCGCGGTCTGGGTGCTGCGCGGCACGGCGACCGGTCTCACGGCCAGGTCGTCCCTGGCGTTCGGCGCCGGCGACCTCTCGGCGCCCGCCACGGGCGCCCGCTTCGGCGCGCTCCTGCGCTAAGCGAGCCGATCGGGCAACGCGGGGTTCGGTGGGGCGGCCTCGCGCGGTCCCACCGGAGCCTCGCCGTTCCCGATGAAGGGTCCCCACTCTCCGCACGCGCGCGGATGGTCCCTAGGCCGGCTGCATCGGGAACGTCCTTGCGGACTGCTCCCCGCACGCGCGGGGAGGGTCCCGCCCGGGTCGTGATCGGGTGCGGCCGGGGACTTCTGCTCCCGCACGCGTCGGGATGGTCCCAACGGCGATGCGCTTCGCCACAAGACGCGCCGCTGCCCGGCCGATACAGCGGCCTCGTCGTACGGCACATCTGCTCCTCGCAGGCGCGCGGCCGGTCCCACAGCCCCGCGCGGGGTGCGGTCCCCGCACGCCCAGCGAGGTGGGGGCTGCATTGGGAAGACCAAAACGACTCAGGCGTGCAGCGACAGAAGCCCGCACTCTGGGCTCAGACGACCGCCCCCGTCCCTCTGTCCTTCTTCCTCCGCGCCTCCAACGGGGTGTACCCGTCATCAACTCCCACCGCGGCGTGGCGGCCCGGTGCCGGTGGTGGTGGCGGGTTGCGGTGTTCCAGGGCGATCGCGATCGGGACGGCGGTGAAGATGGTCGAGGCGATGCCGACCAGGACGCCCGCGATCAGGGCCACGGAGAAGTCCGCCAGCGAGTCGCCGCCCAGTACCGCCAGTGCGGTCAGGATGAACAGGGCTCCCATGCCCGTGTTCACCGTGCGCGGAAGTGTCTGGACCACCGCGTGGTTGGCCGTTTTCTCCAGGTTGCCTCGTGGGTCTCGGCGGCGCGCTTCGCGGACGCGGTCGAAGACGACCACCGTGTCGTTCACGGAGTAGCCGATCACCGTGAGCAGCGCCGCCAGGAAGACGCTGTCCACCGGCCTGCCCAGCCAGGCGAACAGGCCCACCACGAGGAGGACGTCGTGGACCATCGCAGAGACTGCCGCTGCCGCCAGGGTCCAGCGGAACCGCACGCTGAGGTAGATCAGTTGGGCGGCCACCGCGATGCCCAGGGCGAGGAGCGCCTTCTGGCGCAGTTCGCTGCCCAGGCTCGGGCCGATCTGTTCGTCACGCTCCACCGTGACGGTTCCGCCGGACTTCTCCAAAGCCGCCTTGACGCGCTGCTGTTCGTCGTCGGTGGTGAGCTTGTCCGTGCGTACGGTGATGTCGCCGTCGCCGGACTCCTGCACCACCGCGCGCGGGAACCCCGCGTCGGCCACGGCGTTGCGGGCCGTGTCCGCGTCGACGGACCGGCTGGTGCTGTACTCGACGAGGCGGCCGCCGGTGAACTCCACGCCGAAGTCCAGGCCGCGGATGAGGATTCCTGCGACGGCCAGCGCCACCAGGAGTGCGCTCCCGCCGAGCCAGCGGCGACGGTGGCGGACCAGGTTCGGGTTGCGGCCCGACAGCCATGTGCGGACTCGGCCCGTCGAGGCGATGCCCGTCAGACCGGGGCGCTTGCGTACGAAGCTGCGGGCGACGGCGAAGTCCGCGAGCGCGCGGGTGATCACGAGCGCCGTGAGCATCGATGCCAGGACGCCGATGCACAGGGTGACCCCGAAGCCCTTGACCGGGCCCGTGGCGAAGAAGAACAGCAATCCCGCAGCGAGCAGCGTCGTGATGTTCGAGTCGATCACCGCGCTCCATGCCTTGGCGAAGCCGGTCTTCACCGGCTTCGCCAAGTCCTTGGAACGGGCGCCCAGGTACTCCTCCCTGGCCCGTTCGAAGACCAGGACGTTTGCGTCCACCGCCATGCCGATCGCCAGGACGAACCCGGCGAGCCCCGGCAGCGTGAGCGTCGCGCCGAGCGCCACCAGAGCGGCGTACGAGATGAGGCCGTACAGCGCGAGGGCCAAGGCGGCGAGTGCGCCAAGGAGCCGGTAGACGACGGTGATGAACAGTGCGGTCAGGGCGATGCCGATGAGCGCGGCCTTGGTGCTCGCCTCGATCGCGTCGGCGCCGAGCGTCGGTCCGACCGTGCGCTGCTCCACGACGTTCAGGGGCACCGGCAGCGCGCCGCCCTTCACGAGCGCCGCCAGGTCGCGTGCCTCGGCCCGGCCGAAGTCGCCGCTGATCTGAGTGGAGCCGCCGGTGATGCCGGTCCCGCACACCACGTCCGCGTCGACGCCGGGCGCCGAGATGATCTTGTTGTCGAGGGTGATGACGACGCGGCGCTCCGGAGCGCCCTGAGGGGCGCAGGCCGCGTCCGCGGTGATCTTCGCCCAGGTGTCGCCCGCGCCCTTGCGGAAGTCGAGGGAGACCATCCAGCCGTTCAGCGACTGCTGGTCCAGGACCGCCTCGGCGTCCTTGACCCCCTCGCCGGTGAGGGCGGTGGGGCCCAGCTTCAGGTGGTTGCCCGGCTGGTCCGGGTCGGGCAGGGTGCGCGACCCGTCGGCCTCGGGCTTCGCGGAGCCCTTGTCGGCCGTCGCCCCCGTCACCGGGTGGACCGTCAGCTGTGCGGTGCGGCCGATGACCTCGGCGGCCTTGCGTGGGTCCTGCACTCCGGGCAGTTCCACGATGATCCGTTTCTCACCGGAGCGGGCGATGCCGGGTTCGGAGACGCCGAGGGCGTCGACGCGCTGCCTGATGACCTCCAGAGCGCGGTCGGTGGATGCGGCGTCGGCCTTGACGGTGGGTGAGTCCCGGGTCTCCAGGACGATCTGGGTGCCACCGCGCAGATCGAGGCCGAGGCGGGCGGATTGGGTCAGGGCGATGCAGAGGGACAGCGCGACGGCCGCCAGCGCGACGATCGCCCTCCACAAGGGTGGGCGGGACAAATGTGCGCGAGACATGCGTACTCCACGATGAGGGCAGGACGGAGGGACGCGTGACCGGCCCCGCGCGGTGTGCGCCGGGTCGAGAGGGTCAGGCGTCGATGACGGTCTGCGTGCTCATCGGTGGGGCGGGCCGCGCGGGGCGGCGGACTCGGCCGGCCTGTGCGGCGGCGCGAGTGCGGTGGCGGGGCCCGTGTCAGGCCCACCCAGGGCGCGGCTCGGGGCCGTGTCGACGGCCGTACGCGCGGGGCCCGCGGGCTGCGGGCCCGGGATGTGTGCGTCAGGTCGGTGCGTGACCGCGACATGCAGCGCCGGGACGTCGTCCGGTCCTGCCCCTTGTCCGGCGTGCCCCGCCACCATGTGGTGGGCGAGCGGCCGGCCTGCGGGCATGGGCATGCTCTGCGCCCCGGTCACCGGGACGAACAGCGCCAGGACGGTGACGACGAGGGTCAGCGCGGACGCGGCCAAGCGCGCGGAGCGGCTCCGTTGCGGCACGCGTCCCCCATCCCTACGGTGCTCGTCGGGTGCGCACAACGTGGCCCCTCCACCTCAACGTATGGGGTGCCCGGTCCGTTCCGTGTTCCTCGGTTCCCGACGGAGGCAAGGAGAGCTCGTGCCAAGCCGGCGAATCCCGGTGGCAGTTGTCAAGCAGGCCCTAATCCCAGTGGCTGGGATCGTGGACGGCCCGGGTCCACTGGGCCTCGAACTCTTCTAGGCCGATCACGAACGGCACCCAAGCGGGGTCGTAGCGGTCCACCAACGGCGGGTTGAAGGGCCAGTCCTCGGGAGTGCTCCGGTAGGACATTCCGTCCTCGGTCAGCTCGACCTGGCGGAGCCGACGACCGTCGGGGCCGACCTCCATCAGGTAGACCATCGGGTCGTCGTCCTCGTCCCACCGGCGGCTCAGGTACAGCAGGTGCTGGCCGGCCAAGGCTCCGAAGCCCGGCATGCCACGCTGGGTCTCTCGTTCGGCTCGCGCTTCGGCCAAGCCGGGTGGTGTGGTCGGTCCGTCGACGTCGGCCTCGTCAAGACCCCAAGTCTCGGCCTGCGCGCGGGTGGCTTCGGTGTGTACGACTTCCACGCCGGCGAAGGTCTCCAGCACCTCATGTTCGGACCGGGCGTGGACCCACCACCAGACGCCGCCCATGCCGTAGTCGTGCAGGACCAGAAAACGTGTCTTCGATGCAGCGTCGGATGGGGCCACCCGCACACCCTAAGGCGCCGAATAATTGATCTTGTGGCGGGTCGAAGCGAATTGACGGAGGCGGCGTGGCAGCGGATAGCGCCCGTTGCCGCAGGTGAACGGGCACGGCCGTCCGTGGCGGGACCACCGTCAGGTGGTCATGGCGTGCTGTGGCGTCTGCGGACCGGGCTCCATGGCGTGACCTGCCTGAGCGATACGGGACGCCGGCAGACGGCTGCCATGGGAATCAGACGGCACTTGGGCCCGCCTGCTCGAACACATCCAGGTCAACGACGAGGCGGTGGGCCACCTGGAGTGGACCGTCTCGGTCGACTCCGTTCGGCGCGTAACGGGGGTCGCCCGCGAACAACGCTCAACCGGGGAGCGCCACGGGCAGTTCGGGATCAGCCGCCACCCGAGCCGGCCGAGGCCGAACCGCCGGAGACCCAGCCGGAGTTGGGTCGCGGCCGATCACGCGTGCTGCGCTCGGTGCGCAGCTCCACCACGACCCCAGCCGGGCCGAGCAGGGCCGTCAGCGCGTCGGCGAGCCGCTGCGGGTCGGCGAGCCGCTGCGGGTCGCCGCCGTCGGGGAACGTGAGCCGCTCCCGGACGCCCTGCAGGACGAGTTCCAGCCCGAGCGTGGAGACGGCCGGCTTGTAGTCCCCCTGGTAGGGCTCCACCACCGTGTGCGTCAGCCGCACCTCGCTCAGGGCCTTGACGGGCAGCCAGTCGTCCGGCGCGGTGGCCCGGACCAACCGCACAGACGCGGGCACCCCGGCCGGCGCGAACTCCACCCGCAGGATGTCCCGGGCCCGGGAAAAGACCAGCGCCAGCCAGCCGATCAGGTACTCCAGCCCGGCGATCACCCCCACCACCACGAACACGGTCGACGCCCGCGCCCCGGCCAGCACCATCCAGAAGGCGACGAGCAGGGTCGGCACGCCCAGAGCGAGCGGAGTGAACAGCGCCGGCCCCGCCGAGGCCAGCGCGTTCCACATCCGCCCGGCCGGGCCGATACGCAGGACCAGATCCGTCGAGTCGGGGCCCTGCCTCAGCAAGGGATGGGTGGCCATGCCTCCAGCGTAGGACCGGTCCGCAAGAGCGCCTCGACCGTATCCGGCTGATGGGGCACGGCTTCTGACGGCCCGTAGCCCACAGCCGACGGGCACGGCGTGCTCCCAGGGCTCGAACCACGGGTGGGGCCACCGCTCGGCGGCGGCCATCAGCCGGCTCCATCTATGTCTGCGGCGAGGAACTCGGCACCCGTGTCGTCGCCGCAGACATCCGCGCCAAGTGGCACAGTCCCGAAGTCGGCGGCCACTCGCGCCGCTTCGCCCTGCCGGTCTCCGACGAACGCGCCGTGCCGGGTTCCGTCTCGTCATCCATGCCGTCCCTCGGCATTCCCGCCAGGACCGGCCTCCTCGAGGAAGTGCCGCTGGTCGCCCAGGAATCCGTCCGCGAAGAGCGTGCGCGGGGCGAAGACGGCGGTGAGCGTGAATCTGAGGTCCGACCGTTCGACGGACCGCTTCACCAGGGAGTGGGCCGCGTCCGGGTAGTGCTTGACCGTCAGTGCGCCGCCCGCGTCAAGCACCTTCCGGTAGTCGCGTTCCGTCTCGGCGGTGTCCACGTTGACGTCGTGGCCCGCCAGAGTCAGCAGCACCGGCACGCCGCGCAGGGCCCGCAGGTCCCGGGTGGCGTCCGCAGTGTGGTTCCTCGTGATGAAGCGCCACCGACGGGCCGTCATCCCGTCCGCGTCGCCGTGCGTCGCCCGGAGGTACTCCTCGAACGTCGCGTGCCGCTGAAGCAGGCGGCGAACGGTGTCGCTCCGGGCGATCTCGGCCTTGGTGCGGGAGGCGGACGCACCGTCGGCCCGCAGTTCGGCGAGCAGGTTGTAGCGGCCCTGTCGGAGCCAGTTGATCGCGGGCGAGACCGCGATGACGAAACGCACGGACGTCCTGGCGGCGACCTTCGGCAGGACCCAGCCGGCCTGGCTGGCGCCCCAGAGCCCGATCCGGTCACCGTCGATGTCCGGGCGGGTGCGCGCCCAGGCGATGGCGGCGGCGGTCTCGTCGGCGCG
Organism: Streptomyces sp. NPDC005496; assembly: GCF_042872045.1. Taxonomy (NCBI): domain Bacteria; kingdom Bacillati; phylum Actinomycetota; class Actinomycetes; order Kitasatosporales; family Streptomycetaceae; genus Streptomyces; species Streptomyces sp. NPDC005496. The sequence goes on along the minus strand of NZ_JBIAJQ010000012.1, from coordinate 317,358 downwards.
GTCGTCCATGGACTGGTCGAGCCAGTCGCCGGGCGCGCCCGCGACGCCTGGCTTGTCCCAGGACAGCGAGGCGTACCCGGCCCGGGCGTTCGCTTCCCACAGGGGCCGGTAGCCGCCCTCGTGCGTGGCGTCGAGCGGTCCGTCGCCGTGGACGTACACGACCAGGCCGTGGCGTGCGCGGCCGTCGCGGGGAGTGCTCAGCACGCCGTTGAGGATGTGGTCGCCGTGGCGGATGGAGACCCGCCGCTCGTCCATCGCGTAGGAGTTCTGCCACAGCGCCACGCCCGTGAGGCCGGCTGTCACGACCAGGACCGTGACGAGCGACCACACGGCTGCGCGGAGGCCGCGGCGACGCCGCGGCCCGGTCCCCGAAGTCATGGGAGTGATCACCTCTGGTGGGTTCATGAGGCCAAAAACTATCACTTCTTCTACGATCGTATCCGTTCTGATAGTTTTGCTCCGAGGTCGTGAAGCGAGCGAGGGGAACGGCATGGAAGTGGATGCAGTGGGCGGCGATGCGGGAGTGGTGACGGTCCGGCGGAGCATTCCGGCCGGCGCGGAACGGCGCGCGGCCGAGCTGTACTGGGACGCCTTCGGCCGCAAGCTCGGACCCGCGCTGGGTCCCGCGGACAAGGCGATGCCCTTCCTCGCCGCCCACCTGAACGCCGATCGCGCGATCTGCGCCCTCCTCGACGGACAGCTCGTCGGCCTCGCCGGCTACCAGCTCGGCGGCCGGGGCCTCACCGGCGGGTCGGCCGCCGCCGTGCTGCGCGCGTACGGACACCTGCGGGGGATTCACCGACTGCTGCTCCTCACCCTGTTCGAGCGCCGGCCCGCCCCCGGGCAACTCGTCATGGACGGCATCGCCGTGGACGCACGGACCCGCGGACGCGGGGTCGGCACCCTGCTCCTGGAGGAAGTCGCCGCCGTCGCGGCCGAACAGGACTGCCGCGAGATCAGACTGGACGTCATCGACACCAACCCACGGGCCAGAGCACTGTATGAACGGCGCGGCTTCACGCCCGTGCGCACCGAGCACACGCCCTACCTGCGAAAGTTGCTGGGGTTCGGCGCGGTGACCACGATGCGTCGCACGGTCGGGACGAGAGGAGCGGCACAACTGTGAGCGACGAGACGGACCGCGTGGAGGTGCCCACGCGCCTGCTCGTCCACGCATTGATCCGCGAGGACGGCACGGTCGGCGCGGACGAGCTGTACACCGTCGCCGGCACCCTCGGCATGAGCGACCAGCAGGTCCGGCTCTGCGTGAAACGCCTCGTGGCCGAGGGCCGGTTCACCCACGAGGGCCGGGGCCGCAAGGCCGAGCTGCGGGCGACGGCGGACACCACACGCGCCCTCTCCCCCAACCCGGGCTTCCTGCACCACGCCTTCCGGCAGGATGCCGGACTCGCACCGTGGGACGGTGTCTGGCACCTGGCAGCCTTCGCCGTACCCGAGTCGGCGCGCACGGCTCGCGACTCGCTGCGCGAGACGCTCCTCCACCTCGGCGGCGCTCCCCTCCAGGGCGGCCTGTACGTGAGTGCCAACCACTGGGAGCCGTACGTCGAGGAGGCGGCCCACCTCCTCGGCGCCCACGACGCGCTGACCCTCCTCACCACGACGGATCTGCGCAGGGGAGACGTCCGCGAGCCCGCCGAGCTCGCCCGCCGTCTGTGGCCCCTGCGGGACATCGCCGAGCGCTACCACCGTCTGAGCCGTGTCGCCCGCCCCCGCCTCGCCCGGCTCACCGAAGGGGCCGGCCTCTCCCCCGCCGCGGTCCTGACGATCGCCGTCGAGCTGGCCGCCGAACTCACCCGTGCCATGGAGCGCGACCCGCTGCTGCCACCCCAGCTCCTGCCCCGCCCCTGGCCGGGCACCCAGGCCCGTGAGCTGGTGGCCCAGTGCTGGGCGGCGTTGGGCAGACGGGAAGACGACGGGTCACTCCCCGTCCTCTTCCGCAGCTACACCGACATCGCCCGGGAGGCAGTGGAGCGCACCTCGGGCCTGTGATGCCCCGGTTAGCACCGGCGCACGGGAACCCAGGGCCGCGTGGCCGTCCTATGGGCGGTGACGGGACTCGTCAGGCGCGTGCTTCTTGGGGCCCCCGGCCGGAGGCTGGGTGGAGTGCCGAGCGTGCGCGGAGCTGATGACCGCGTAGCCGAGCGGGCTGCCGGAGATGAGCGGGTGGGGCAAGCTCAGCACGGAGGTGGAGACGTTGTCGATCGACGTCACGCATCATCTGATGGACCACCACCGGCTGCTGCGCGAGCTCGGCGCGGTCGACGCAGCCCACCTGAGGGACCTGGTTCCCGGTCAGAAGGTGCTGGTGGCCGGCGTGCGGGCCTCCACCCAGACGCCGCCGATCCCGTCGGGGAAGCGGGTGATCCTCGTGACGCTGGAAGACGGTTCAGCCTTGGTGGACATCGCGTTCTTCGAGGACTCACACGAGGCGTGCGCCCACACCGTGTTCCACAGCGGGCTCCTGCTCGTGCGGGGAACCGTCGAGGCCCGGGGGCCACGGCGCACCCTGGTGGGGCAGATGGTGTGGGACCTGGACGAGGTGGCCGCCGCCCGCCGCGACCACGGCCCGCAGGCCGACCTCGACCTCCTCGGCCGCCGCTCCCTCGCACCTACCCCCGCCCAGCCCACTGCCCCGGTCCCGCAGCGCACCCTCACAGACGGCACAGCCGGAACAAAAGTCCACCCGTACGCCGACCTTCAGCCCGCCTGCACCCGCTCGGCGGACCTGCGCCGGCTTGGCCACCGGAGCCAGGGTTCTCCAGGCTGAGCCCTGTCCCACGAGACGTCTGCGCACACTCGACGTCAGGGTTCGCTCTGCCCCTTCTCTGGCGCTTCCGGCGTGCCGGTGAGTGCATTCGTGGGTGGGGAAGATCGGTAGGCCATGCGTCTACTGCGTCAGAAATTTAGCCCTATGAGCCGACTGGAGAAGTGCCTGGTGGTGCGGTCCGGCCCCGGCCAGGGGCGGGGGCCCGCCGTGGACTTCGGTCCTGCGTCGGGCAGGCGAGCCGCCATGCATCGACATCAGGATCCCGAAACGGACGAATGGCGGGCCAACTCGGCTGCCATACGTCGCAGGACAGTGCGGTTGGCGCGCCGCATCGTCGCTCGGACGACGGGTGCCAGCAGGCGGTCGGCGACCGGGGCGCGCACCCAGGTGTATGTGAAGGCCACGTGGCTCCCACCGCCACGCAGCGGTTCGATGGTGTAGGTGCCCTGGGCTCGGCGTCGGCCGGCCGCGCTGACGTTTTGCTCCACGATGCAGCGCGGCGGGGCAGACGTCGACAGCCTGCCAGCCAGGACACCGTTCGTTCCACGACCCATCTGTGCCGGCCAAGCCGTTGCGACGACTCCACGCCTTTGCGGGCGATGCGGGGTGTGATGCCGCGCGCCCAGAGCCATCGGCGCAAGTGGTCATAGTCGTAACCCTTGTCACCGTGGAGCTTCGCGGGTCGCCTTCTGCGAGGCCCCCGGGGTGAGCGGATGGGTGGGATACCGCGCACGAGCGGCTCAAGGCCGAGGCTGTCGTGCATGTTGGCGCCGGAGATGCCCAGCGACAGCGGCAGGCCGTTCCGGTCGGTGATCAGGTGGATTTTCGATCCCAGTTTGCCGCGGTCGGTCGGATTCGGTCCGCTCAATGGCCCCCCTTTGTCGCCCGCACGCTGACCGAATCGATCACGCAGCGCGACCAGTCCAGGTCGCCGCGGGCACCCATTTCATCAAGCACAACGCGGTGAAGTCGGGCCCAGACCCGCTCCCGGCTCCACTGGCTGAACCGCCGGTAGACCGTCTGCCAGCACGGTCCGAACACCGGCGGCAGCTGCCGCCACGTGCACCCCGACGTGGCCACGAACACGATGGCCGTCAACACCTCACGATCACCGGACCGACGCTTACCGCCGCCTTGCGGACGCGTCACCTCCCTCAGAGGCACCACCCGTCGAAACAGCTCCCACAGCTCATCCGGCACTAGCCGCTCAGCAAGACTCATCACACCAAACCAACGAGCCGAGACAGCCATCAGAAACGCTGTCTTAGCCAGCACATTCGCCAACGCGGCTGGCTCAGCTGACTCGGTCGGCAGTCGGGGACGGCCGGGGCCGGAGAATCCGTCCGGGAGGGGCCCGGTGCTGGCGGTGCCCGGCCAGTTCCGGGTAAGTCCCGCCCGGGCGTGGCCACATGGCCGACGACAGCGCTGTGGTTCTGGAGATCTGGTGCGACCAAGACCAGGCGGCGGCTCGCTCGGAGGACGCGACTTGCAGCCTGCAGCGCGCAGCTCGGTCAGACGGGCCTGGTGCAGCGCGCCCAGACCCCGGCTTGGGCGCGCTGCATTGAGGGATCGCTCGGACAGGTCCTAGAAGGTCAGGTTCCAGGCGTCGATTTTGCCGGTGTCGGAGGCGGCGTTGTCGTTCACGCGCAGCTTCCAGGTGCCGTTTGCGACCTCCGACGAGGCGTTCACGGTGTAGGTCTGGGCGATGTTGTCGGCGCTGCCGCCGGAGTGATTGTGCAGCGTGTAGACGCTGCCGTCCGGCGCCACCAGGTCGACCTTCAGGTCACCGATGTAGGTGTGCTTGATGTCCACACCCACCTTGAGGGTGGCCGGGGCGTTCCCGGTCACGCCGGTGACGGCGATCGGGCTCTCCACGGTCGCGTTGTCGTTGATGGCGAAGTCCGCGAGGTTTTCGAAGTACTTACCGGGCGGCGGGGTGGTCCCTACGGCCTTGAGGGCGTCGACTTGTCCTTCGCCGAAGAACGAGTTGTTGGCCGTCGTGCCCGTGCAGCGGCTGTCCGCGGGGCAGGCGATGTCGTTGGCCTGGGCGGCCAGCTTGGCGCGGATCTGCGCCGGGGTGATGCCCGGGTTGGCGCTGGCGATGAGTGCCGCCACGCCGACCACGTGCGGGGTGGCCATCGAGGTGCCGCTCTTGCTGCCGTAGCCGCCGCCGGGGACGGTGGAGTACACGTTGCTGCCCGGCGCCGCGACGTCGATCACGCCCTGCCCGTAGTTGGAGAACGAGGCCTTGGTGACACCCGTGCCGTTGGCCGCGACCGTGACCACGCCCGGCAGCTCGGTCGGGATGTCGAGGCAGGCGTTGGTGATCGTGCGGGTCACCGGCGTCGAGTCGTTCGGGCTCGCGGAGTCGGTCGTCTTGTGGGCGAGGTCGTAGTTCTCGTTGCCCGCGGCGGCGATCTGGAGCGAGCCCTTGCCCTCGGCGTACTGCTGGGCGCGCTTGACGCCCTCGATGATGGCGGCCTGGTCGACGTTGTCCGGGCAGTTGAACTGCCACGGGTCCGTGTAATAGCTGTTATTGGTGACCTTGAAGCCGTGGTCACCGGCCCAGACGAAGCCGCAGATGGTGTTCTCGGCGAAGAAGAAGGAGTTGCCCGGCTCGGCGACCCGGACCGCGGAGATCTTCACTCCGGGGGCCACGCCGACGACGCCCTTGCCGTTCTTGGCCGCGGCGACGGTGCCCGCTACGTGGGTGCCGTGCGTGTCGACGTCCCGCCATGCGCCGGTACGGGTGTCGGGCTTGCCGTAGGCGCAGGAGACCGAGTCGGCCGCGTTGAAGTTGGGCGCCAGGTCCTGGTGTTGGTCGTCCACACCGGTGTCCAGGATGCCGACCGTGACGGAGGCGGAGCCCGGGTTCGTGGCCCAGGCCTGGTCGGCCTTGATCTGGCTCATGTCGGCCCGGACCGGTTCTCCGGCCGGGGTCGATGCCTGGGTCGGATTGGCCGGGAGCGCCGGGTTGTAGGCGTCGGCCGGGACGTCCGAGGTACGCGTGGCGCCGACCTGCTGCACACCGGCGACGCCGCGCATGGTGGCGGCGAATCCGCTGGACGCCGAGTGGGCGACGATCACGCCGATGGCGTCGAAGTTGGAGAAGACGGTGCCGCCGTTGGCCGTGATCGCGGAGCGGACCGCCGAAGTGTCACCCGGGGCGGTGATCACGAGGTAGGCACGCGTGCCGGCCACCCAGGTCGCGCTCTGGGAGGCCGGCACGGCGGCCGGAGCGTGGGCGCCGGCGACCGGCGCGGTGGAGGGGCCGACGGGGAGCGTGCCCGCGAGGGCGCCAGGGGCACCGAACGCGAGGGCAGGGCCGAGCATGGCCGCCAGAACCAGCGTGCGTCTGAGCCGACTGGATATGTGGGGTATCAATGCGTCCTCCGGAGACGGCCCGGCCGTGCGGAGGGCACCGGCGGGGCTGTACGAAACGAGTGGTGGATGCAAGATGTCAGGGGTGTGCTCACGTACGGAAGTACCTTTCCGTGCAGGGGTGTTATAGAGGGATGGCTGAAAAGAGGCGTACTCCGGGCATCGGAGGGCCGGGGTCCACCGCCGCTCTGGCCATCGAACTGCACGACGCCGCGCGTGAGTTCCGCTTCCTGAACGCCGGGCCGATGCCGGGGTGCGTCCCGTCGGCGGGACACATCACGGCGCCGCGGGGCCGCCCCGCGGCGCCTGCGCGTCCCCCTTGCATCAGATTGATGAGTGAGTCAATTCACCCACCACCGCGACCAGTTCGCCGAGTCGCACCGACAGGCAAAGGGCCGTACGGACTTCGAATTGCCTCCCGTGCTGGGCATTCTCGGTTGGTCACCCCGCCAGCCGGTCGCGCACGCGTCGAGGAGTAGCCGATGATCCCGTTGTCCTTCGCTCAGCGCCGGCTCTGGTTCCTGTACCGGCTGGAGGGGCCGTCGGCGACGTACAACATTCCCTTCGCGCTGCGCCTGGAGGGGGAGTTGGACACGGCGGCCCTGGCCGCCGCCGTGGCGGACGTCGTTGCCCGGCACGAGAGTCTGCGCACCCTGCTCGTGGAGAGTGAGGACGGCGTTCCCGAGCAGCGGATCCTGCCCGCCGAGCAGGCCGCGACGCCGTTCCGAGTGGTCGACGTGGCCGCCGAAGCGGTGGGACAGGCGATGCTCGACGTCGTGCGTGCGGGGTTCGAGCTGGACCGGGACCTGCCTCTGCGGACCGCCGTGTTCCGTGTCTCGCCCCGTGAACACACGGTGCTGTTCGTGTTCCACCACGTCGCGGCGGACGGGGCGTCGATGGCGCCGTTCGTCCGGGATCTGCTGTCGGCCTACGAGGCACGCGGGCACGGCACCGCGCCCGACTGGGCTCCGCTGCCCGTCCAGTACAAGGACTACACCGTGTGGCAGCGGCAGATGCTCGGAGACGAGGACGACCCCGACAGCGTCGCCGCCGAGCAGTTGGAGCACTGGCGCCGCGAACTCGACGGGGTGCCGCAGCCGGTTCAGCTGCCCCTGGATCGCCCACGGACCGGCTCGGGAGGTCACCGCGGCGCCGAGGTCATGTTCGAGCTGGAACCCGAACTGCTGTCCGGGGTAAGGAAGCTGGCCGCGCGGCACGGTGCCACGGCACCGATGGTCGCCCAAGCGGCCCTCGCGGTCCTGCTGCACCATCTCGGCGCGGGCAACGACCTGACCATCGGCAGCCCCATCGAAGGGCGCGCCGACGAACAGCTCGAGGACCTCATCGGGTTCTTCGCCAACACCTGGGTGCTGCGCGTCGACCTCGCCCGCAACCCCACCTTCGGCGAACTGCTGGAACAGGTCCGCGACCGGGCCCTGGCCGCCTACGACAACCAGGACGTCCCCTTCGAGCACCTGGTGGAACTCCTCGACCCCGACCGCACCACCGCCTACCAGCCGCTGTTCCAGGTCATGTTGGCCTGGCAGTTCGTCTGGCCGGAGATCGAGCTGCCGGGCCTGCGGGGCACGCTGGTCTGGCCCGGTACCGAGACGGCGAAGTTCGACCTGTTCCTCAACATCGTCCCCGACGCCTCGGGGCGGGCCTACGGACGTCTGGAGTACGCGACTGCTCTGTTCGACCACACGACGGCCGAGACCCTCGTCGACCGCTATGTGCGGGTGCTGCGGCAGGTGGTCGCACGTCCCGGGACCAGGCTCGGCACGGTGGACGTGCTCACGGGGACCGAGCGGGCAAGGCTGGCCCGGTCGAACGAGACGGCGGCTCCGGTGCCGGCGGCGACGGTCCCGGAACTGGTCGCCGCCCAGGCGGCACGGGCCCCGCAGGCGACCGCCGTGGTGTGCGGGCGGACCTCCTTGTCGTACGGGGAGCTGGAGGTCCGCGCGGGTCGGCTTGCCGCGGTGCTGCGTGAACGGGGTGTGGGGCCGGACGTTTTGGTGGCCGTGGCCCTGCCGCGTTCGGTGGACCTGGTCGTCGCGCTGCTGGCCGTCCTCAAAGCAGGCGGCGCCTACCTGCCGATCGACGCGGCGTTCCCCTCCACTCGCGCCGGCCTTCTGCTGGACACCGGACGCCCGTCCTTGGTGCTCACCCACCACGACACCGCACATATGGTGGCCGGCTGCCAGCCTCCGCTGGTGCACCTCGACGACCTGGACCTGGACCTGGACGGCCCCGTCGTCGACGCCGCGACGGCCGGGATCGGCCCCGACCATCTGGCGTACGTGATGTTCACGTCCGGATCGACAGGGACCCCCAAGGGCGTCGCCGTCACCCACGCCGGTGTCGTCAACGGCGTACGGGACCTGGCCCGGCGCCTGCGGGTCGAGGCCGGTTCGCGGGTCCTCGCGGCGACCTCGGTGAACTTCGACGTCAGCGTCTTCGAGATCTTCACCGCGCTGACGGCCGGAGCGAGCGTCGAGATCGTCCGCGACCTCCTCGAACTCGCCGAGCGCAACGCTTGGTCGGGCACCACCATAAGCGCCGTACCGGGGCTGGTGTCCGCGCTCCTCGACCAGCTCACCGCCGACGGCTCCAGCGGCCTCCACCTGGACGTGGACACCGTCGTGCTGGCCGGTGAGGAGCTCTCCGGCGACCTCGCCCGCAGGGTGCACCAGACGCTGCCGGGCACCCGGGTCGTCAACGCCTACGGCCAGACGGAGAGCTTCTACGCCTCCGCGTTCACCGTCCCGCGGGAGTGGACCGGGTCCGGTGCGGTACCGGTAGGGACCCCGCTGGCCAACATGCGGGCCCACGTCCTCGGGCCGGAACTCGCCCCGGTCGCCCCGGGCGTGACCGGTGAGCTGTACGTGGCGGGCCCGGTCGCCCGCGGCTACCACCGAAACGCCGCCGCCACCGCCGAGCGCTTCGTCGCCTGCCCGTTCGGCCCGCCGGGTACGCGCATGTACCGTACCGGCGACCTGGCCCGGTGGGACGCCGAGGGCCGGCTGACGTATGCCGGACGCGCCGACGACCAGGTCAAGGTCAACGGCATCCGCGTCGAGCCCACCGAGATCGAGACCGTCCTGGCCCGGCACCCCGCCGTCAGCCGGGCCGCCGTCACGGTGTGCGAGGACCCCTCCGGGAGCAGACGGCTCGTCGGTTACGTGGTGGCGGTGGACGGCGGTGCCGGCGACGGTGACTTCGCCCTGGACGCCGGTGTCTCGGTGGCCGACCTGCGGCGGTTCGCGGCCAGGCGGCTGCCCGACTACATGGTGCCCGCCCACCTGCTGGTCCTCGACCGGTTGCCCCTGACCCCGAGCGGGAAGCTGGACCGGGCCGCGCTGCCGGAGCCGCAGTTCGCGGGCGCCGAGTACCGGGCGCCGCGCGGCGAGGCGGAGCGGGTGCTGGCCGAGGTGTACGCCGATGTGCTGGGCGCCGGGCCCGGGCAGATCGGGGTCGACGACGACTTCTTCGCCGGTGGCGGCGACAGCATCCGTTCCATCCAGGTGGTGGCACGGGCCAAGGCGCGCGGTGTCGTCGTCACCACCCGGGAGATCTTCGAGCACCGCACGGTCGCCCGGCTCGCGGAACTGGCCGAGAGCCGGACCGGACAGGAGCCGGTGGCGCCGGCCGAGTTGGAGGGCGGGGGTGTCGGCTGGGCGCCGCTGCCGCCCACCGCCGCGCACGTGCTCGCGCTGGGAGGCGGCATCGGCCGGTTCTGCATGTCCGCGCTGCTGACCCTGCCCGAGGACACCGACCGCGCGGAACTGGTCGCCACCCTGCAGTCCGTACTGGACCGGCACGACGTACTGCGCTCCCGGCTCGACCGCGAGCGGCCGGGCCTGTGGATGGAGGCGGCCGGTCACGTCGACGCAGCCGCGCTGTTGCGCGAGGTCCCCTGGTACGCGGCCGACGCGCAGACCGAACTGGACGAGGCCGCCGACCGCCTCAACCCGGACGCGGGTGTGATGGCCCAGTTCGTGCGGCTGATAACCGACGACGGTTCGGACCGGCTGCTGATCGTGCTGCACCACCTGGTCGTCGACGGCGTCTCGTGGCGGATCCTGCTCCCGGACCTGGTGGCCGCCTGGCAGCAGGTCCGATCGGGCACTGCCACGCGACCGGCGGAGACCGGCACTTCGCTGCGCCGATGGACCCATGCCCTGGCCGAGGAAGCCGTCCGCCCCGAAAGGATCGCTGAACTACCCCTGTGGCAAGGCATCCTGGGCGGCGATGAACCGGTAGTAGGGGCCCGGGAGTTGGACGGCGTACGTGATGTCGCCGCCACCGTGGACACGGTACGCGTCGGCGTCCCGGCCGACGTCACCAAGATCCTGCTCGACACCCTGCCCAAGGTCTTCCGCGCCGGCGCCGACGACGGCCTGCTGACCGGCCTCGCCCTGGCGCTCGCGAGCTGGCGCCGGACCCGCGGCGTGTCCGGGCCACAGGCGACGTCGGCCCTGGTCCGACTTGAGGGCCACGGCCGCGAGGAACACCTCGTGCCGGGCGCGGACCTGTCCGGCACGCTCGGCTGGTTCACCGCCATGTACCCGGTCCGCCTGGACGTGACCGGCATCGACCTGGCGGACGCGTTCGAAGGCGGCCAGGCGGCCGGCCGCGCGGTCAAGGCCGTCAAGGAACAACTCCGCGCGGTACCGGACTCCGGCCTCGGCTACGGCCTGCTCGCCCATCTCAACCCCGACACCGCCGCCGCACTGGCCGGGGCGCGCCGCCCGCAGATCGGCTTCAACTACCTGGGCAGGACCTCCGGTACGGACATCCCCGAGGAACTCCGCGGCCTGGGCTGGGCGCCGGAAACCACGCGCGCCGACCTGATCGCGGCTCCCGACCCGGACATGGAGGTGCTGTCGGCGCTGGAGATCAACGCGGTCGCCGCCGACACCGGGAACGGCGAGGAACTGACCGCCTACTTCGGCTTTCCCACCGGCGTCCTGTCCCGCGAGGAGGTCGGCGAACTGGCCGGTCTGTGGGTCCGGGCGCTGACGGCGCTGGCCCGGCACACCACCACAACCGACGCCGGCGGACTGACCCCCAGCGACGCGCCCCTGGTCACCGTGACCCAACAGGAGATCGACGCCTGGGAGGCCCGCTTCGGCAGGCTCGCCGAGGTATGGCCGGCCACCCCCGCACAGTCAGGACTGCTGTTCCACGCGATGCTCGCCGGCTCCTCCTTCGACGCCTACCACATGCAACTCGTGTTCCATCTGTCCGGCGAGGTCGACGCGGAACGGATGCGCCGAGCCGGACAGGCGCTCCTGGACCGCCACCCCGCCCTGCGCGCAGCGTTCGTCGACCGGGCGGACGGCGATCTCGTCCAGGTGATACCGGAATCGGTGACGCTGCCGTGGCGGCACCTCGACCTGACCGCAGCCGAAGAGCCGCAGCGCACCGCGGAGTTCGAGCGGTTCCTCGACCAGGACCGGACCACCTACTTCGACGCGGACACTCCGCCGCTCATCCGGCTGGCCCTGGCCACCCTCGAACCCGACCGGACCGAACTCGTCCTGACCGCCCATCACGTCCTGTTCGACGGCTGGTCCACACCGCTGCTGATGCGCGACCTGCTCCTGCTCTACGCCGCCGACGGCGACCCGACCGCGCTCACCCCCGCGCGCGACTACGGCGACTTCCTCACCTGGCTCACGCAGCACGACCACGAGGAGTCCGCGCGCGTCTGGGCGGCCGAACTCGACGGTGTCCAGGAGCCCACCCTGCTCGTGCCGCACGCGGGAACGCGGCACGATTCCGCGGGCATCGGCGCCATCGAGGTCGTGTTCGAGGGTAAGCAGGGCCTGTCCCGACGGGCCGCGGAGCTGGGCGTCACCCTCAACACCCTCGTTCAGGGCGCCTGGGCCGTGCTCCTCGCCCGTCTCACTGGGCGGTCGGACATCGTCTTCGGCGCCACCGTGTCCGGGCGCCCGGCCGCGGTGAAGGACGTCGACAGCATGGTCGGGCTGTTCATCAACACCATCCCCGTCAGGGTGCGTTGTGAGCGGCAGACCACCTTCGCCGACCTGCTCACCGACCTGCTGCACCGGCAGGCGGCCCTGCTCGAGCATCACCAGCACAGCCTCGCGGAGATCCAGCAAGCCACCGGGCTGACGACGCTGTTCGACACGATGGTCGTGTTCGAGTCGTACCCCATCGACCGGGACGCCATCGGCGAGGCCAACTCCGCGGCCGGTGTGGCCATCACCGGGCTGCGCCCGTTCGCGGGCTCGCACTACCCGGTCATCCTGGCCGCCGCGGCCGATCCCCAGCTTCAGCTGGTCCTGCAATACCAGAAGGACCTGCTGGACCAGGAGTCCGCGGCCGACATCGTCGCGCGGTTCGTACGGGTCCTGGAACAGGTCGCCGCCGCGCCCGAGACCCCGATCGGCGCCATCGACGTGCTCGGCGAGGACGAACACGACCGCCTGGTACGGCAGATCAACGACACGGCCCGCCCGGTCGCCGCGACCACCCTTCCCGGCGCCTTCGAGGCCCAGGTCATCCGCACCCCGGACCGCGTCGCGGTGATCGCCGAGCAAGAGGCGATGACGTACGCCGAGTTGAACCGGCGTGCCAACTGCCTCGCGCACTGGCTGATCGACCAGGGCGCGGGACCCGAGCAACTCGTCGCGGTCAAGATTCCCCGTTCGGTGGACCTGCTCGTCGCGGTGTACGGCGTGGTCAAGGCCGGCGCCGCCTACGTGCCGCTGGACACCGAACTGCCCAAGGACCGCGTACGCCACATCCTGGCCGTCGCCGACCCCCTGCTCCTGCTCGACGGGACGCTGCCGGACGTGTCGGGGTATCCGGACACCGACCCGGAGCGCACCTTGTCCCCCGACAACACGGCCTACGTCATCTTCACCTCCGGCTCCACCGGCGGCCCCAAGGGCGTGCCCGTCGCCCACCGCTCGATCATGAACCGCATCCAGTGGGGCCTGGAGCACTTCCAGGTCACCGTCGAGGACCGGATGCTGATGAGCACCTCGGCCAGCTTCGACGCCTCGGTGCCGGAGATGTTCTCCAACCTCCAGACGGGCGCCTCGATCGTCGTGGCCAGGGCCGAGGGCCGCCGCGACCCCGCCTACCTCGCCCGTCTCATCCAGCGCGAACAGGTCACCGGCGCGTTCTTCGTGCCCTCCCTGCTCTCCTCGTTCGTCACCGAGCCGGCGGCCGCGAACTGCACCAGCCTGCGCTGGATCGAAGTCGCAGCCGAGGCCTTCCCCGCAGCTCTGGCCAACCGCTTCACCGAACTGCTCCCCACCTGCTCCGCCCACAACCTCTACGGGCCCACCGAGGCCACTGTCGAGGTCACCGGCTGGCAGCACGTCCCCGGCGCCGACCGCGTCCCGATCGGCACCCCGATCTGGAACAACCAGGTCTACGTCCTCGACGCATCTCTGCGCCCGGTCGCCCCCGGGGTGGCCGGCGAGCTCTACCTGGCCGGCACCTGCCTGGCCCGCGGCTACCTCGGCCAGAGCGCCCTGACCTCCGAACGCTTCGTGGCCTGCCCCTTCGGCCCGGCCGGCACGCGCATGTACCGCACCGGGGACCTGGTGAAGTTCAACAAGGACGGCCAGGTCGAATACCTGGGCCGCACCGACTCCCAGGTCAAGGTCCGCGGCTTCCGCATCGAACTCGGCGAGATCGACCACGTGTTGTCCGGGCATCCCTCGGTCGCGCAGGCCGCGGTCGTGGTCCGCGAGGACCAGAAGGGCGACCAGCGCCTGGTCGCCTACATCGAACCCGACCCCGACGCCGCCGTCACCGACACCACCGCCCAGATCGAGGAATGGCGCCACGTCTATGACGACACGTACACCGTCTCGGCCCAAGGAACGTTCGGCGAGGACTTCCAGGGCTGGAACTCCAGCTACACCGGTGAACCGATTCCGCTCCAGGAAATGGAGGAATGGCGCGACGCGGCGGTGGCGCGCGTACTGCGGTTCGCGCCGCGCCGGGTGCTGGAGATCGGCGTGGGATCCGGCCTGCTGCTGGCCAAGATAGTCCGCGAGGTCGAGGAGTACTGGGGTACCGACATTTCGCCGACGGTCGTCGACCGGGTCCGGGCCCAGGCCGACGAGGCCGGTCTCGGCGACCGGGTCCGGCTCAGCGCCCAGGCGGCCGACGACCTCTCCGGGCTGCCCCGGGGCGCCTTCGACACCGTGATCGTCAACTCGGTGGTGCAGTACTTCCCGAGCGCCGAGTACCTGGACCGGGTGCTGTGCCAGGCCATGCGACTCCTCACCGACGACGGGCGGTTGATCGTCGGCGACGTCCGCAACGCCACCACCCTGCGAATGCTGACCACCGCCGTGCAGCGCGCGGCACACCCGTACGCGCCCTCGAGCGAGGTGCGGACCCTGGTGGAGCAGGCACTGCTCGCCGAGCGGGAGCTGGTGGTCGCTCCGGAGTGGTTCGCCGACTGGGCGCGTGAGCATGCCGGCAGCGTGGACATCCGGCTGAAGGCGGGGCAGGCGCACAACGAACTGACCCGGCACCGCTACGAGGTCGTGCTGCACAAGGCGCCGACCGATGTCCTCGACGTTTCAGGCGTGCCCGCGGTGGCGTGGGGCGGGGAAGTCGCCAATCTGGCCTGCCTCGGTGACTGCGTCGAGCGGGCGGCCGGTGGCCCGGTGCGAGTGACCGGGATCCCCAACGCACGGCTGACCGAGGAGGCCGCGGCGGCGACCGCCACCGCCGGCCGAGGCCCAGACACCGGTGCGACCGCCACCGTGGGCCGAGGCACGGCCGCCGCCATGACTCCCACCGGTGGCGGAGGCACCGTCGCGTCCTCCGGGCTGCCACTCGATCCGGAGGACGTCGCCGACTGGGCGCGGCGGCAGGGTCTGGACGCCGTCCTCACCTGGTCGGGCGAGACCGTCCACGCCTTCGACGCGATCCTCCTGCCCGAGCGGAAGGACGGGCCGAAGACCGTCTCCGGGGGGTTCGTTCCACGTGCTGGTGCCGACCGGATCCGGGTGAACGCCCCGGCGCTCGCGAAGGCGATCGGCCCTCTGCTGTCGGAACTGCCCGCATACCTGCGTGAACGCCTTCCCGACTACATGGTCCCGGCAGCCTTCGTACCGCTCTCGCGGCTCCCGCTGAACCCGGCCGGAAAGATCGATCGACGAGCACTGCCCGCGCGGCACACGACCGTCGTGAGCGGTCGTGGGCCGCGCACGCCTCATGAAGAGAAGCTGTGCGCTCTCTTCAGCGAATTGCTCAGTCTGGAGAGGGTCGGCATCGACGACGACTTCTTCGCGCTCGGGGGGCACTCGCTGCTCGCCACCAGGCTGATCAATCGCGCCCGCGCCGACATGGGGATCGAGATACCGATCCGCAAGATCTTCGACCTGCCCACAGTCGCCGCGTTCGCCGAATGGTCCAGCAAGGCGGCCGCACCCCGCCGCCTCCGGTTCGAGCCGCGCGATCACACGGGGGAGAGCGCCGCGACTCCGCTGTCCTTCGCGCAGCGCCGCATGTGGATCCTGCACCAACTGGATCGTGGCACGGCGACCTACACCATCTCCCCGACGTTCCGGCTGACCGGGACACTGGACGAGGCCGCACTCGGCGCCGCGATCGGTGACGTCGTCGCCCGGCACGAGATCCTGCGCACCACCTATGTGACCGACGCCGACGGTGAGCCTGAGCCGAGAATCCTGACGGCGGAACAGGCGCCAGTGCGGGTGCCGGTGATCGACGTGGCGCCCGAGGACGAGTCCCGGGCGATCGAGGAAGCCGCCGCTCACTGGTTCGACCTAGCGGCAGAAATACCCTTGCGGGCAACTCTGTTGCGCCGCTCCGCCCAGGAGCACGTCCTTATCCTGGTCATCCACCACATCGCCACGGACGGCAGTTCGGGGGCACCGCTTGCTCGCGATCTGGCCGAGGCCTATGCCGCGCGCCTGGACGGACGGGCCCCGGAGTGGCAGCCGTTGAGGGCGCAGTACAGGGACTACGCCCTGTGGCAGCGCGAGTTGCTCGGCGACGTGGCGGACCAGGGGAGCCTGGCCGCGGCGCAGAGCGAGTACTGGCGCAAGGAGCTGGACGGCGTACCGGAGCCGCTGAACCTGCCGCTCGACCGACCCAGGCCCGCGGTACGTAGCTCCGAGGGTGACATGGTCGCTGTCCTGGTGGGGCCCGAGTCCGCGAGCCGGCTGCGGAAACTGGCCGACGCACGCGGGGTGACCCTGTCGATGGTCCTCCAGGCCGCGCTGGGCGTGCTGCTCGGCCGACTGGGTGGCGGCGAGGACGTGCCGATCGGCAACCCGATAGCCGGCCGCACCGATGAAGGACTGGCCGACATGGTCGGATTCTTCGTCAACACCCAGGTGCTGCGGATGGATCTCTCCGGCAACCCGACGTTCGCGGACCTGCTCGCACGGGTGCGGGACAAGGCGCTGGCGGCCTACGAGCACCAGGACCTGCCGTTCGAGATGCTGGTCGAGACGCTCGACCTCGAGCGCTCCGCGGCGTACCAGCCACTGTTCCAGGTGCTGTTCGCCTGGCAGAACTTCGACAAGCGGAAACTCGAACTGCAAGGGCTGGAGGTCGAGTTCGAGCAGCACCTCACGTCCACCGCTCAGGCCGACCTGATGTTCAGCATGGCGGAAGACGTCGGTACCGGGGCGCTGCGAGGCGACCTCGTCTACGCGACCGAGCTGTTCGACCGGGAAACGGCCGAGGCGATCTCCGCGGGGTTCGTGTCGGTGCTGGACCAGTTGGTCGCCGCCCCGCGGACTCCGGTCAATGCGATCGAGGTGCCGGGGGCCGGACGGGGCAGGCTCGCGAAGGAGCCGAGCGACCGCGGTCCGGGAACCACACGCGAGGGGAACATGAGCGACTCCGGTCCGCGCAACACGCACGAGGAGAAACTCTGCGCCCTGTTCGGCGAGTTGCTCGAGGTCGAAGGGGTCGGAATCAACGAGGACTTCTTCGCGCTCGGAGGGAATCCGGACCTGGCCACCCGCTTGAGCACACGCATATGCGAAGAGTTCGGCATCGACCTGCCTCTCAAGACGATCACTGATTACCCCACGGTGGCCGAGCTGGGCGGGCTGGTCGTCGTCGGCGGTACACCTGACGACCAGAGCGACTCGTACGGGGTGGTGCTGCCCCTGAACAGGGATCCCGGTACGGGCAAGCCGCCCCTGTGGTTCTTCCACGGTGGCGGCGGCCTGGGCTGGGCGTTCTTCACCTTCGCCCCGCATGTGAAGGACCGGGCGGCGTACTCCTTGCAGTCCCGTGGCTCCAACGGCAAGGATCCGCTGGCGGGTTCGGTGGAGGAGATGATCGACGACTACCTCACCCAGATCCTCGCCCGCCAGCCGGAAGGCCCGTACCACCTGATCGGCTGGTCCTTCGGCGGCCCGGTCGTGCACGCGGCCGCGGCGGAGCTGGAACGGCGCGGCCACCGTGTCGGCCTCGTCGCGGTCCTGGACGCCCCACCCGCGACCACGTCCGCGGACAGCCCGTTCAAGCAGGTGGCGGGCAGGACGGCGGCGATGTACCGGGGGGACGTCGAGGAGGTGTTCGGCGAGTACATGAACACCGACAACCTGGACGGTTTCCTGGAGGACATGTCCAAGGTGGGCGCCAACAACCTCAACAAGATGGCGGTGTTCGCGTCACCGGTCTACCGAGGCGACCTGGTCTACTTCAACGCGAAGTGCGACAAGGTCGACGGGCTGACGTCGTACGGGCCCGGCTGGCGCCCGTACGTCCTCGGCTCCCTGGAGGAGTACGACATCGACGCTTCCCACCACGACCTGCACATGCCGGGGCCGGCGGGCCAGATCATGGAGGTGATCGCCCGCAGGCTGGCGGAGTGAGCCGAGGACCTCCGGGCGACGGGCCGGACCTCAGATCTCGCATAGGGAGAATTCGCGCTCGCAGAGCTTGTTCGCGCCGGGCGTGACCTTGCTTGTTGCGTGAATGTGCCTGAGGCTGCGGGCACGCTCGTCGGGCTGTTGCTGGAATCGTAGTAGGCCCGGCAGACGGAATCGTGCAGGGCTGATGACGATCCCGCTCTCCCCCGGGCTTGCCCTTCGCCCCAGTTGGTTCACGAAGCGAGCCGACTGGGGGCATGTGGGGAGCGGAAAGCTGACGGGCTCACCCATCACACAGGGGTGAGCCCGTCAGCTTGGGACGGCTCAGTATGAGGAGGGGACGAAACCTTCTGACTGGTCGAGGTGGAAGGGAGAGCCCGGCATCTCTGGAGTCCATCCGTTGGCCTGTGCGATGCGGATGCCGTCAGCGACGGCATAAGGAACGACCGCGCTGGCTGACTCGATCCGCCAGTTGTTTGGATGCGGCTGGTTCGTCGTGACTACCAGCGTGCTGCCCGGCGAGTCGGCCAGTTCGACCGCGTAGGTCAGTGGTGACCAGAGCAGGGCCTGGCAGTAGGTCGGGCGCCGGCGGATTCTCCAACGGTAGGTGATGCCGTCGACCGTGATGCGCCGGGATCCCTTCTTCACCAATGCCATGCCATATCCCCCTCGCAGAGAAAAGTATCGGCTTGCGACGGGTGGTTCGATAGAGTTTCCCGCCGGGTCGTGACGAGTCGTTTCCCCAGTGAACCCCAGTGCCCAGTCGGGTGAACCCGGCGCTGACAGGCTTCTGGCGGCTGCTCCCGACCCGCCTCACCGGGGCCCATGATGATCACTTTGGTGCGGGCCGCGACCGCGGCCGCCGCAACCCTCGCCCTGCCCCTGCCCCCCTTCGCGCACGCCGTCAACGCCCCGCAGCGCCTCGTGCCGGAGACGCTGCCGATCGGTCTGGTCGTCGACGCCCTCCCCCTGGCCCCCGAGGACCGCACCGGCTGCCAGCGCACCAGCTTCAAGCACTGGACGGACGGCGACATCCCTTCCGACGGCTGCAACGCCCGCAACGAAGTCCTCTTGCGCGAGGACAACCGACTACCACCGACACCAAACCGAGGAATGATTCCTCACTCCTCGTCAAAAGCCTCGAGCAGGCGCTCGTACGCCAGTTTCGGCCGTAGGGCCGCGTCCCACGGCAGGGAATCAGCCGTGCGCGGAGGATAGATCTTGGTGTCGGCGGTGGAACCGTACCGGTCGGTGAATCCCCACGTGGAGAACGATGTGCAGTTCGGCTCCTCCAGGCAGACCCGCAGCTTGCCCGCCATCTCATCAGCCTGGGTCTGCCGCCCGTCCTCCTCGTCCTCACCTATGGGCACGTCCATCTCCGACACCCGCGCCTGAATCCCGAGCTCCGCCAGATCCCGCACATGGCTGCGGAAGGTCTCCGGGTCGATGCGGTCATCGGGTGCGTACTCGTGGTTCTGGAAACCCACGCCGTCGATCGGAACGCCGCGTTCCTTGAGCCGCTCGACCAGATCGTAAAGGGCGTCCCACCGCTCGCCTTCCTCCTCGACCCCGTACTCGTTGAGGAACAACCGCGCCTTCGGATCAGCGCGGTGGGCGGCCCTGAACGCCTCGTCGATGTACTCCTCGCCCATGGCCTCGAACCACGGGCTCTGCTCGGAACGCAGACCGAGATCCCCGTCGGTGTAGCTCTTCTCGTCGTCGGACATGGGCTCGTTGACCACATCCCATTCCGCGACCTTTCCCTTGAAGTGCCCGGCGACCGTGGCGATGTGCCGGAGCATGGTCCGGCGCACCTCCTCGGGGTCGTCGTTCTCCCGCATCCAGTCGGGCAGAGCCTCGTGCCAGACGAGGGTGTGCGCGTGCACCTTCATGTCGTTCGCGCGGGCGAAGCGTACGAGCAGGTCCGCGTCGCGGAAGTCGTAGACGCCCCGGCGCGGGTGGAGGAACTGTGGCTTGAACGCGTTTTCCGGAGTGAGCATGGAGAACTGGCTCCCCGCGAGCGCCCGGTAGCGTGAGTCGGTGAGCAGCGGGTTCTCGGCCAGGGCGGCGCCGACGTCGAACGGCCGCCCCACGTCTGCGGCCCGCGCACGCAGCGAGTCGTCGGACTGCTCCTGGCGTAGCTGCGGCGCCTTGATCACGCGGAGCGCGTCACCGCTCTCTGCCCGCGCCGTCAGTTGCGTCAGACGCCATCCCTCGCGGCGCTCGTCTTCGCCCGCGTCCGCCTCGAGACCGAACCAGACGGTGCCCTCGGCGAACACCCCCGGGTCCTGCACGGTTCCCAGCCGCCGCCCGTCGGCTTTCACGCGGAAGGTGTCACCGATGCTCGACACGGCGAGCGTCACCGTCCCGGAGCAGCCGCAGTCGAAATTCTTGGAGGTGGCCGGCTCATCGCCCTCGCCGTCCCATATCTGTACCTTCACTTGTCCGTCGGCGGTCACACCGACGCGGAGTGAGGGCCGCTCCTGGCGCCACTCGTCGTAGATGACCGGCACCCGTCCGTACAGCCGCAGCCATGAGTCGCCGGCATCGTCACCCACACCGGACATGCGCGCGGTGACGGTGAAGTCGCCATCGGACCTGAGATGCGGACCGGCCAGGTTCAGCGGGGGGTTGGGCTGGCCGCCGGAGGAGTCCTGCTCCACGATCCGCCGATCCGATGCGCTGACCCGCAGGATGTCGTTCCGCGCGGTGGTCCCCGGCATCTGCGTCCAGTCGTGGTTGCGCAGAAGGTCTTCGCCGTTTCCGCCGCCCGCGCCTTCGCCCTGCCCCGTACACCCGGCCGCCACCGCCATGACGAGCACCACGGCGGTCAGTCGCTGCCACGTCCCCCCACCAAGGTCCACGAACCCTCCCACTCTCTTGTTCGAGACGAGATCAACGTCTCGAAACCGGGCCACAGTTCATCACACACGGGGTACGGCGTCCTTGCGTGGCACGTCCCAGCTGGTGTGGCGGAGCGGGCAACGGACCTCTGCACGGACGGTCGCCTTGAGCAACCCCGTGGAGGCCGTCCTGCGGCGCGACCTCGACATGCTGCGCTTCCTTGACGGCACGGGGATGTACCAGGGAAGGGAGGACCAGCACCTGGTTCCACCAATTCAAACGGCTCCGGATCCGCTACGCTGTCCTGCTTCAACTCGCCTGCACCATCTTGCGCTTGCGTCAGCTCCGCGCATCAGGATGAGACAGGGGCCGGAGCGGCGGACTTCGAAGGCCAATCGAGGACGGTCAGCTCCGGCCATTCTCGCCGCCAGCGGGCCGTCTTGGTCTCGTACACCTCACGCGGGGCCAGCACTGGATTGGGCCGGACGACGAGATTGAACACGTCGGAGAGCCCGTGCGGTGCATAGACGCGCCACTGCCCGTCTCCCTCCAAGCGCACGCCCAGGCAGCACGTGGTAGCCGCGAAGTTGTCGATGGCAGTCTCGGTCGAGGCGTACGGGGTGCACGCTACGCCGAATTTCTGCTCGTACCAAAGGTGGACGCGGGCTTCGTTGCGGACCTCGACGTCTGCCGGCAGCCCGGCAAAGGTTGCTGCGGCAGCCTTGATCACCGCGTCCTCTGCTTCCCACGACAGATCGTGGTCGTCGAAGTAGAAGACGTCATAGTCCTTGATCCCACTGGTGGGGGGCCTGTCCGTGACCACGTTCCAGACGGTCTGGAACACGCAGCCCGCCGTCAGATACCAGCCCGGCAGCCCCAGTGCCACCGTGCGCTTCAGCACCTCCAACAGCACCTCGTTGCGGGACAGTACTGACTTCAGAGCAGCGAGCTGCTCGTCGAGCGGAAGGCGACCAATCACCGCTCATGCCTACCACGTGACGGGCCAATAGCGCCTGTAGATCGCCCTCGAGGCTCGTCCGACGAATCTCATCTCGCCGATCTCGCTGGGGATTTCGGGCGGCAACATGCACGACCGGCTCGGCCTGGAATCCCTCGTGCGCGGGATTCCGCCCGTCCGTCCCCGTCGCGGTCCAGGGCAGCCAAGGCCGGCAAAGCTGCATGGAGAGAAGGGCTACGACTACGACCACCTGCGCCGCTGGCTCAGCAAGCGCGGCATCCGCCATCGCGTCGCAGGCAAGGGCATCGAGCCTTCAAAAGAGCCTCGGCCGCCACCGCTGAGTCGTCGAGAAGACCGTGTCCTGGCTCGCCAGCCGCTGTCGTCTCCACCGCCGCTGCGAGCGCAAGGCCGAACACTTCCTCGCCTTCGTGGGCATCTCCGCAGCCCTCATCTGCCACCGTCGCCTCACCGTATGGTCGACGCCTGAGTCGATACGGGCGTCGAGCACGCAAACCGCAGAGTGAGCAACTCCTCCCCTGGACTCGTGCGCATGCGTGGGGGCCCGTGGCTGGACAGGTTGCCGCCCTCGCTGATGGTGTACGCGTCCACTCCCCACCTGCCACACCGCCCGTCTACTTCGCACCGCGAGAACCGGACGCTGCCGCGAGCACTCCGGCACGATAGGTGCTGGGGCTTCGGCCCTTGTGGCGTTTGAACGCGGCACTGAAGCCGAAAGCGTCGGCATAGCCGACGGACCTGGCGATCTGCGCAATGCCGAGGTCGGTGTCGGACAGCAGCGCCTCGGCCTCCTCCATTCGGCATTCGGTGACGTAGGCGAGAGGCGGGCGGCCCATCAGGCGGGTGAAGCGCTTGGCGAACAGTGCCCGGGAGACGCCGGCTTGAGCGGCCAGGGAGGCCACTGTCCAGGGTTCGGCGGGCCGGTTGTGAAAGGACTGCAGCGCGGGCGCGAGGACCGGGTCGGCAAGGCCTCGGTACCAACTCGGCGCGTCGGCGCCGGCCTTGTCGAACCAGATGCGCAACGTGCACACCAGGGCCCAGTCGAGGAGTCGGTCCATCAGTGCCTGCGATCCGGCCGAGAGACGGGCGGCGTCGGCGGCGGCCGTCTCCAGCCAGGCACAGACCTCGGCGTCGTCCTTGACCACCAGAACAGGGGGCAGGGCACGCAGCAGCCGCTCGTGGCGGTGGCCCGATGCACGATAGGCGCCCACGATTAGCGCAGTCGCCTTCTCCGAGTCGGCGCCCCACTGGATACCGACGAGTTCCCGCGCACCGCACTCGGGGCTGTCGGCGAAACAGGTGATCTCGTAGGCGGCGTGGGAGCCGTCCAGGGTGGCGGGGTGGTCCACGAGGTGGAACGGGTCAGGTCCGCGCACGATGGCGGTGTGGCCCGCGTGGATCGCTTGTTCCGTTCCGTCGGACAGCAGTAGAACACCCCCGCCCCGCAGCACGCTGATCATGGTGAGTGGCGCGATGTCCGCGAAGCGGACGGCCCAGGGCACCGTGAGGACGACGTGACTGACGACCGCTCCCTCGGCACGAATGCCGCTCAGCAGAGAACTCAGAGGATCCATGGGAGGCACCGTAGACGATCTCCTATGTTTCGGAGCGACTCTCCCATGGATCATCTACTCCATCGCGGCTGAAGTGGACTCGTACACCGGGCCGACCGAGACCAACCGGGAGACACCGTGAGGCAGCAGGACAGCCGTGCCAGAACAGCCCTCGTCGTCGTCGCACACCACCGCACCGATTCCCTCACCGCGCACACGGCCCGCCATGCCGCCGCACAGCTCGAAACCGCCGGATACCGCGTCGACCTGCTCGACTTGCACGCCGAGGGGTTCGACCCGCGGATGAACGTGGCGGACCAGCCGGACTGGGCCAACCGGGAAAAGAGGTACTCGGACGAGGTGCACACCCACATGCGGCGCGTCCTCGACGCCGATGCCGTCGTCGCCGTCTTCCCGGTGTACTGGCAGGGCATGCCCGCCATCCTCAAAGGCTGGATCGACCGCGTATGGAACTACGGTTTCGCCTATGGCCGCAACAAGCCCTACCTCGCCGGCAGGCGCATCCTCTGGCTGGGCCTGGCCGGCGCCACTGCCGACGATCCGATCGTGGCAGGCATGCGGACCATCCTCGAAACCAGCCTGAACGAGGGCATCGCCTACTACTGCGGTTTCTCCCGCTCCACCGTCGGCCTGCTCACCGACGCGGAAGAACGCCCCCAGCGCATCGATGGTGAAGGCAATCTTGTGGTCGGTGACGCGATCACAGGCGCGGAGCGAGAGGCGCAGTACACGGCTTTCGACCGTCGCACAGGGGAGTTCGTGGAGGCTTTCATCGCCCAGGAACCCGTGGCGGCCTGACGCCCACGCATCGCAGGAACACGAGAGGCCACGTCGACGTCCCTCCGTTGCGAGGACAGTTGCACAGTGGCCTGCCATTTGAGCAGGGAGCAGACACCGGCAGACGGTGCACCCCGAGGTGGGTCCGTCGGGGTTCCCACGGTCACAGGTCGTACGCCCGCAGCCACAGTTCCAGGGTGAGTACGAGCCACAGCTTGCCGCCCTGGCGCGGCAGCAGCGTGCCCTCGCCGCGCATCCAGGTGCGCACGGTGTCGGGCCTGAACAGACCCCGCCGCCGGGCATCGCGCCCGAGCAGCAGATCGTTGCCCAGTTCGCGCAGCGGTCCGCTCAGCCACTGCTGCACCGGGACCCGCATCCCGCTCTTGGGCCGGTCCACCACGGTGGCGGGCAGCAGATCGCGTACGGCCTCCTTCAGCACCGACTTCTCGGCCGTGCCCCGCAGTTTGAGGGCGGGCGGCGTGGCGAAGGCGTGGTCGATGACCTGCCGGTCGAAGAGCGGGGCGCGGCCCTGGAGCCCTTGGGAGGCGGTGAGCCGTTCGACTTTGGTGAGGATGTGGTGGGCGCCCTTGGTCCGCAGATTGCAGTGCAGCAGCTGGTCGAGCAGGTGGGTCATCCGGTCCGGGCCGGTGAGGTAGGGCTCGACGAAGCGCTGTGGGGCCGGGGCGGAGTCCAGCGCGGCGAGGGCTTCGGGGGTCAGCAGGTCGGGGAGGTCGGTCCAGCACTTGCGGTAGGAGCGCAGATAGGCGGTGGCCCGGTCCTCGTACCACGGCGTCCCCGCCGCGCCCGGCGCACCGGCGTGCATCTCCTGGACCAGCATCGGCAGGTTCTTGGGACCGCCGAACACGGGGTCGCCGCCCTCCCCGTTGAGGACGATGCCGTGCCCGTCGCCCGCGACCGCCTCCGCGAGCATCAGGTTGGGCACGGTCAGCGGGTCGCCGACGGGGCTGTCGAGGAGGGCGGCGGTGTCGGCGAGCCGTGCCGCGACCGCCGAACCGGACACGGTCAGCACCCGGTGCCGGGTGTGGCAGTGGGCGGCGACGAGCCCGGAGTAGCCCAGTTCGTTGGGGAGTTCGTCGCCGAAGCTGATGGAGTAGGTGTGCACGGGGTGACTGTGCAGCTTCGCGGCGAGCGCGGTGACGAGGGAGCTGTCGACGCCGCCGGACAGCAGGACCGCGACGGCGTCGGCCTCGGGCAGCCGGCGTGCGGTGGCCTCTTCGAGCAGGGCGCGCAGCTTCAGGGCGTACGTGTCGTCGGGTCGTGGCCCGCCCGGCTCGTCGTGGCCCTCGCGGGGTTCCCAGTACACCTGTTGGGTGAGAGTCCCGTCGACGGCCAGCCGCACGACCCGTCCGGGCAGGACCTCGCGCACGCCTTCCAGCAGCGTCTCCTCGCCCGGCAGGTAGGCGAAAACGAGGAAGGAGCGTACGGCGGAGAGGTTCATCCCGGTGCCCAGCGCGGGCCAGCGGCGCAGGCGCGCAAGGAGGTGGCGGCGGCCCACGTGTCGTCGGCGCGGGCGTAGAAGAGCGTGCGGGCGCCGACATGGTCGCGGATCAGCACCAGGTCGCGGCCGTCCAGGACTGCGAGCGCGAACATGCCCTCGGCGAGCGCGACGCCGGGCGCGCCGAGCCGGGCCCACAGCCGCAGCAGCACCTCGCCGTCGCCGCAGCCGGGCGGGACGGGGGCGCCGGCCCTGGCGAGCGCGGTGAGCAGGTCGGCGCGGTTGTGCAGGGTGACCTCGCCGACGGCGCGCATTCCGGACGCCTCGAACGGGCCTTCGGCGTGGCCGGGTTCGTCGGGCAGCAGTGCCAGTCCCGGCGCGAGAGGTGGGGCTCCCATGGCGGTGAGGTGGGCGTCGGCGGCCGTGGGCCGGGCGTCGCGGTGCCCGGGGTCCGGGCCGAGACAGGCGCAGAAGCGTGCCATGGAGCGAGGGAGTCCTTTCGTCGTTGTGCCCGGCCGCGCCCGCGCGGTCCTCGGGAGGTGGAGCGTGCGCGTACGGGCGTCGTGGTGGGTGCGCGGCGCCCCGGTCCGGACCGGGGCGCCGCACCGGTCAGCCGAAGTCGTCGTCGCTCCAGCCGCCGTCGCCGTCACTCCAGTCGCCGCCGTCCCAGTCGTCCCCGCCGCCGTCCCCGCCGCCGTCGCCGCCCGAGGCGGACGAACTCTGGGCCTGCTGGCGCAGTTCTTCTTCCTCCTCCGGCGTCAGGTGTGCGGGTGGCAACTGGGCGGCGGTGACGCCGAGGCCGACGAGGATCGCTCCCATCCGGCCGCCGAACGACGTACGGTTGATCATCACGGTGTCGCCGCTGCCCCACAGCGTCCGGCCGTAGCCGATGTCGCGCCCGTAGGTCACGGTGCCGTCGGCGAGCAGCCGCTTGACGATCCGGTCCCCCAGCAGTTCGTCGGTGCCCGCACCGCCCCGGTCGTCATGCCAGTCCACCACGCCACCGGGGCCGCGGCGGCGCCACTCCTGACGGCCGTCCTCGTAGGTGCGGTGGACGCTGCCGTCGGCGAGCAATTCGTCGGTGTAGCCGATTTCGCGGGGGCGGATCATGCTCATCGGTCCTCGGGTCTGCGGTGCTCGGGCATACGGTCCTCGGGGCGGCGTCTGATCATGCGTCGGGCCAGGTCATGAAGCCCGCGGTGCGCAGCTCGCGCAGCTCGCCCCAGACCGAGTGCCGGGAAGGGCGGGGGCCGCGGGTCAGGCGCAGTACGGCGCGCAGGAGCCGGGCCGGCGCCACCGAGGCGACCTCGGCGAACCGGCCGCCGGCGAGCCAGGCGACCTCCTCGGGCCGCAGCCCCGGAGGCAGCGCGCCGAGTGCGGGGACGGGTCCGGGTGCGCGCCCGGTCACCAGGCGCAGGGTGCGGGCGTGCCGGGGCACCAGGCCGAGCGAGGCCACCCGTACTCCGGGTACCGGCCCGAGCTGCTCGCGCACCCGGGCCGGCAGGGTGACGCCGGTGGGGCTCGCGTCGTGCAGGACGTGCACGGTGGCGCCTTCGGCCCGCTCCAGGGCGCCCACCAGCCGGGGGTCGAGCGGCAGGTCGTCGGCCGCGCTCAGCACGGGGCAGGCCGCCTCCAGGTGAACGTGGTTTGCCAGCAGCATCCAGGCGATGGAACGGTCCTGGCAGATCAGCAGGCGCGGCAGCCCGTAGGCGTAGAGGTCGGGCTCGCGCGCGGGCCCGCCGATCGTCGGGGCCGCACGGTGCGGGGGCGGGAGGAGACCGGCCGGCTCCAGTCCCCGCAGCGCCTCGGTGAAGTGGGGGAGCCTGAGGGGCGGGCGCGGGCTGTGCGGGATGCGTCGCAGCGGCGCGGGAGTGGGCCTCAGGACGCGGCAGGTCTCGTAGTACAGCTGCCGTTCGGTGTAGCGGATCCCGCCAGGCAGGGTCGCGCGCCGGGCGGCGACGCCGATCGCCCGCTCCAGAACCAGGCGCGAGACCGGTCGCGATGACACCGGCGGGTCGATAAAGGCAGGCATGTCAGTTCGCGTCCTTCCAGGGCGACGGCTGCGGCTGGTTCGGGAGCCGGAGCCCGGCGGTGTGCCCGCGCGCCGGTGCCGCGCGCAGAGCGGCGACCGGCGCGGCAACGCCCTTGGAGAGCGCGGCCGCATGCGACCCGACGAGTACTCGCATGTCAGATTCCCTCCAGCTCGGTTGACTGCGGCCAGCTCAGGAATCCGAGCTCTGCGGCCCGCAGTTGTGCCGGCTCCGGGGCGCTGCGGGCGCGCTCGACGGCTCGGGCGACGGACGCCTCCAGCAGGGCCGGGGGGACCGCGGCGACCGGGCCGAGCCAGCCCTGGCGCAGCCACGCGGCGTCCTCGGGGGCGAGCCGTTCCATCCGCCGGAGCCAGCCGGCCTCCCCCGACCTGACTCTCTCGGGGGGAGTCTCGTGCAGGACGACGGCCCCGCGGTTGCCCCTGACGGCCTTCACCGGCAGACCCGCGTCCACGACCACCACGTCGGGGCGGCTCGCGCGAACGTCGGCCAGCAGCTGGAAGCCTCTGGCGCTCGCGTCGTGCAGGACGATCACGGGCCCGGTGGGCGGCACATCGGCGAGCCGGGCCGCGAGGGTCAATCCCTGCCGGTGCGGGAAGTCGTTGGCGGACAGGAAGGCGCGTACCACCCGGTCCGGGCACAGCAGCGCCACCGTCCGCTCCTGCCGGGCCCGATCCCTGGGCAGGCACGCGGCGTCGCCGGCCGTCTCGTCGTCCACGACGCCGGGTGGCAAGCCGCCGTGGACACTCACCCAACGCCCGAGCATCATGCTCCGGAATACGTGCGCATCTGGCTCCATGCGTGCGCCGGCGCGGCGGGCCGGCCGGTACGGCCGCCCCTTCGCCAGCAGGTACACGACGACGGCCGCGCCCGCGCTCCCCCACCACAGCAGCCCGGCGTGGGCGGTGTCCGGCATCCGCACGGCGAGCACCGCCAGTCCGGCGACGAGCACGACCGCCACCGTGCGTCCCACCCATGGAGGGCGACCGCTGCGCTCAGCCGCGTCCCAGGTGCGGTTCTCGGCGCGGGCCAGGTACCACAGCTGGGTGAGGGTGATCGTGCGGCGGCCCTCGTCGGTGTGGGTGCGGGCGATGCGTGCGATCCGCGTGTCGTGCATGCCCCGGCCGTGCACCTTGGGGTCGAGGGCGAAGGCCCGCTCGCAGTGGGCGCACACGCTGTTCGTGCGTTCCTTGCGCGGCAGGGAGGTCTGGCAGTGCGGGCAGATCATCCGCCGCCTCCGCCGGGCCAGGTCATGAAGCCCAGGGAGGCGGCGCGCCGACGTTCCGGGTCGGTGGCCGTGCCGGCGCGCTCCACGGCACGCGTGACGACCGCGAGCAGCTTGGCGGGCGGGACGGCGACCAGCGGCAGCCCCCACCCCTTGGACAGCCGCTTCAGCTGGTCGGGGGGATACTCCCCGCTGCGTCGCAGTACGTCCATGACGGCGTCGCCGGGCGGCTCGCCCCGCACGGGCACGGCGTTCGGGCGGTCCCGCGCGGCGTCGGGCGGCAGTCCGAGGTCCACGACCCGGTGCTCCGGGTACGCCTCGCGCACGCGGTGGGCGAGGGTGAGACCGGCGGCGTCGGCGTCGTGGAGCAGCAGGACCGTTCCCGGGCTCGACGGGCCGAGGACGGCGGGCAGTTCGTCGGGAGTGGCGACCAGGCGCAGCCCGTGGCGGGCGGGCAGGCCGGCGGCATCGATGCATACGGCGACGGAGGGGTCCGGGCAGAGCAGCACGAGCCCGCCGGATCCGGGCTCCGACGCCGGGGCCTCCGCCGCACGACCCTTGTCGGTACGCGGGGACGGCCGAGGTGACGGATACTGCCTGTCGCTCATCACCCCCGGAGGGAGCGAGCCGTAGACGTCGGTCCACTGCCGCATCAATGCGGTACGGAAGGACTCCCGGGAGACGCGGGCCCGACCTCGTCTCCACCCCGACGCCGCCGCGATGAGGAAGCCGAGGGCGGTGACCAGGAGCAGGCCCCCCAGCACCGCGAAGAGCACCGCACCGCTGATCAGCCCGACGACGCCGAGGACGAGGCCGAACAGGGCGGCCACTCCGCCACAGCCCGTCTCCGCGTCGCTGTCCTTCAGCGACTTGCGGGACAGGGCGTACCACAACTGCCCGGTGGTGCAGCGCAGTCGGCCTTCCTCGGTCAGCTTGGCGGCGACGCGGCGGACGCGGAGGTCGTTCAGGCGCAGGGGGTTGGTCTTGGGGTCCAGTGCGTACCTGCGGCCGCATTTGCCGCAGACGTTGCCGGGGCGTTCCTTGCGCAGCAGGGACTGTTCGCAGTGCGGACAGATCACGCGGGGCCCTCCAGTCGGTGGGCCAGCCGCCGCAGTCGGGCGGCGAGGCGTTCCTTGACGGTGGTGACACCCGGTCCCCTCAACCGCTGGACCCGTTCGATGTCACGCAGGGCGGCGGCCAGCGCCAGGTAGTCGGTGCGGGCAACGGTGCCGGTGGAGCCGGGAGGCGCGACCGTGCCGTCCGCCGGGCCCGCCGCTCTGCGGTCCGCCTCCGGGGCGGTGATCGCGTAGTCCTCGTGGTCGATGCCGTAACCCGTGTTGGCGGCCAGGATCGTCAGCGGAGAAGTGTCCCGATTGGCGAAGGAATGCGGCATCATCTCGGGGATCCTGATCAACTCGCCCGGCGTGAGCGGGACTTCGGTGACCCGGTCGCGCTCGGCGTCGTACAGGCCGCAGGACGCGTAGCCCAGGCTGAGGACGAAGTGCTCCCCGCCGTGCGCGTGCGGGGTGAAGGCGCTGCGCGGGCCTACGACACCGAGCTTGACGGTGGCGTTGGAGGGACGCTCCGGCGAGGTGGCGGCGTCACCCACGAGGTAGTGGGCGAACTGCCCGTCGTCGATGAACCGCAGGAGATCCCGCTCCGGACCGAGGTCACGGGCACCGTCCCGGTCGGCGAGGGCGATCGAACCGTCGGGCAGCAGCCGGTACAGCCGCACACCGCCCGGCAACTCACTTGTGCTGATCGGCCCCTTCGCGGTGGCGGCCGCACCCGGCACACCTTCCTGGACATCACCGAACAAGAGTTCCTCCCCCCATGCCCACCCCGGCAAGTACGCGAATGGTAAGGCGTTGATCGAGAACGCGGGGAGGGTCCGCACGAAACCCGGGGTGATGCCACGGTGAACCACGGGTGGACACAGCCCACGGGCCAGGGACACGGCACCGCCCTTTTCACCCCCGCCGTGCGCCTCCGCACGCCCCTGAGCGCCGGATGCGCCGGTCAATTCCTCAGCCCCGTAAGGGAGTTCGGCACCGCACCGGGGTATGCATTGTGCGTCCGTGGGCGCGGGAGCGGGGAGGCCGGCACTGTGGCACGCCTTTCGTGGACGTCCCAACCCCCTCCCTCGCGTGGGCCACGCACCCGGCACGTCGTACGCCGACTGCGCGCCCAGGGCATGGCCGGACCCGCCTTCCGCGACGTGCTGCCCGCCCTCACCGGGACGGTGCTGACCGTCAGCTCCGTCGTCGCGGCGCTCGCCGTGGGGTACCGGGTCGCGGGTGTCGGCGTCCCGCTCGCCGCGGCCGCCCTCCTGCTGGTGACCGTCCCGCTCACGGTCCGGTACCTGCGCCCGGGCGCTCGCCGCCGCAAGGGCCACTACACGGAGCGGGAGTTGTTCGCGCTCGACACCCAGGAACTGGCGCTGGCAGTGGCCCGGATGCTGCGCCGGGACGGCTGGCGGGTGCGGCTGCTGTCCGAGCCGGAACGACCGCGCCTGTTCGCGAGCCGCACCGACGGCCGCGAACTGCACGTGGCCTTCCGCCCGGTGGCCGAGCCGCTGCCGGACGAGGACCCGCCGCTCCCCCGCGTCCGACGGTCGGAACCGGACCGCCTCGTCCACCTGGTCGTGCACCGGGGCACCTTCCGGACGCGCGACGTCCAGTGGGCTCGACGTCAGGAAAACACCCTCCTGCTCGACGGCGCGGCCCTGGTGCGCTGGGCGACGGGCGTCCCCTTCGACGAACTGCGTCCACCGGAGAAGTGACGCGGTCCCAGCAGCCGCTCGGTTGTCCGGGCGGACGTTCGGCGTCGAGCGTCGAGCCGCGTCGACATGTAGCTCAGTAGTGAGAGCGCCGGGCTTATTGACAGAACTGTGGCCCAGGCATGAAACCCGACCCGCTCTTCATGGAAGATCCCTGTGCGCGGTCGCCGGAGTGCAGCACAATCAGCTGCGTCACGGGGAAGAGGACTGAACCCCTGAATGAGGACCACGTCCTGGACAGCCGGTCCGGCAGGGGCAAGCGGGCCGCGTGGCAGGTATGGACGTCGTCAGGAACCAGGCGGCGGCCGCTGAGCGCCTCGATAGGAGGATTCAGGTTCGCCTACGCGAGCGACCTCGCGTCAGTTCGATGCGCTGCTCGAGACCCACGTGCTCCACGGCATGTTCCAGTCACTGAGGCCGTTGTCCGGGGCCACGGTGGCCTTGTCCGACGAATTCTTGACGATCACGACGTCACCGGTGATCGAGTTGTCGAAGAACCACGCGGCGGGCTGCTTTCCGTCGCCGGCGTTCCTGACGTCCTTCAGGCCGACGCAACCGTGGCTGGTGTTGACCTTGCCGAAGACCGAGTCGCCGCCCCAGTAGTTGCCGTGGATGAACGTGCCCGAGTCCGTGAGGCGCATGGCGTGCGGCACGGCCTTGATGTCGTAGGAGGGCTTACCGTCCTTTTCCGTGAGGCCGACGGTCGCAGCGTTCATGTGGACATGCCGGTACTTCTCGGAGATGACCATCTGGCCGTTGTACGTCGGGTGCTCGGCGCTGCCGGACGAGATGGGGATGGTCTTGATCGTCTTGCCGTCCCGTACGACGGACATCTGCATCGTCTTGGCGTCTACGGTGCTGACCTGGCTCCGGCCGATCTTGAACGTAGCCGTCTCCTGGAGGCCGTCGAGGTTCATCTTGACGGTGACGGTGGAGCCGGGCTTCCAGTAGTGCTCGGGGCGGAAGTCCAGTCGGCTGTTGTTGAGCCAGTGTCCGACGATCTTCTCGCCGCTGCTTGAACTGACCTGGATCTTCGACTTCACGCCGTCCTTGTCGCCGATCGCCGTGTCGAAGTTGAAGGTCACGGGCATGCCCACGCCGACGGTCGAGCCGTTCTCGGGGAAGAGGTGGCCGAGGAAGTCGTTGGCCGGGGAGACCGTGGAGATCGCGGTGTTTTCCTCGGCGGAGCGGCCCTTCGTATCCTGGGCCTCCGCGGCGACCTGATATCGGGTGGCCTGTCTCAGTGGGCCGTCCGGCGTCCAGGACGTGCCGTCCTCGGACAGGGTGCCCGGAACCTCCGTACCGGTCGCGACGGCGGTCATGGTCACCTTGGTGAGGGTGCCGTCGCTGACGGTGACATTCACGGGGTCGTTGATTCCGATGCCGTGGGCCCCACTGGGCGTGATCCTTATTCGGGCGTCGGAGACGTCCTGGGTGTCCGTCTGATGCGCCGACCCCCGCGTTTCCGGGTGGGCCCCGGTGTCGCCGGTGGCGGCGTAGCCGGTACCGGCCAGGGCCGTGAGCACGAGGGCTCCGGCCGAAGCCATAAGCACGGCGCCTCGATTGCGTGCGGTGATCAAACGCTTCTCCCATGCCGCCGGTCTTTGAAGCCCATCGCTGATCAACAGAGAAGGGCAATCAGCTCCAACGGATCATTTTTGCCTATTAGACCGTTTTGGTGAACGGTTTGTGGCGGTTTTCACACATTGAGTGCACACCCATTGAGACCCGCCCGACGTGGGGTGGCGTGTGATCGATCAGCTCTCCCCCACCGGTGTAGAGGCCTACAGGGAGAGGCCTCGCGGTGACCTGATCGTTAGGGCGGTGCCAGATGGCCGCTCAAGGGGTGCCGCACTGACAAGCGCTCCCGGCCCCGACGCTCACCAGCAGGCCGGCGTTCGCCCTTCCCTTTCACCGGCACCACAGCAGCAGCCGTCGTCGGCCGCTTCGTCTTTGTGGAGGGCCAGCGCCTTGTCATAGAGCGGTGGTTCCCACACTGCTGACCCAGACGTTGAAAGGCACAGACTGCGTCCCCGGCGCGTTCTGCCCGGAGTCGTTGTGCACGTCTTGAAGGTCGGAGCAGGCGATGACACCCGGGGCGCCGTCCACCAGATACCCCTCGACGACCCGACCCAGATCATCACAGGGCACAAAGGGCGTGCCGAACGGCAACAAGTGTGCGGGCACGGAGCCGGTGGAGCACCGAAGCTGCCCGGCCTGCCGGTCGTGCCACACGTAGAACGTCGCCGCCCCGACAAAGCCCAGCCCGTGAACACGGTCTCGGATCACCGAGGCCGTGCGCTCAAACGCCGCGACCACGTCGCCTACCGACAACGACCGCCTGTCCTCATCGTGCGCCGTGAGCGACCACGTGTTCGTCTCCCACTCCAGACGCCGGTCACCGGGCTCCAGTACCAAAGGCTCGTCGGCGACCTCGGCGATCCACTTCAACAACACCACGCCAGTATCCCCACCAGGGCCCCCACCCCATCAACCACGCATCGGAACACTGTGCCTGCCACCGGCCCGCAACCCGCCGACCCGCTGCCCGAAGAAGCC
This sequence comes from Streptomyces sp. NPDC005496, assembly GCF_042872045.1. Lineage (NCBI taxonomy): Bacteria > Bacillati > Actinomycetota > Actinomycetes > Kitasatosporales > Streptomycetaceae > Streptomyces > Streptomyces sp. NPDC005496. The sequence continues at coordinate 283,087 of NZ_JBIAJQ010000012.1, read as the reverse complement.
AGTCCACGCCCAGCGGCCAGGCTCCTGCTCCAGTCCGGCCGCTACGACAGCCCGCCGTATCCCGGCCGATGATCGGCCACGCGCCGGGCTTCGGCCCTGACCTCGGCATCGACCTCGGCCACCGCGGCCCCGTCTTCCAGGACGCCGTACTCGTCATCCAGGGCGGCAAGGCGCTCGGCCAGGGGCAACTGGTGGCCGAACCTCTGGTGGACCTGCCAGGTGAGCTCCCACGGCGTCATCGTGCCCGCCAGCAGCCGGCGCGCCAGCGCCCGCACCGCCGCTTCGTCCGCGGCGACACTGCCACGCGGGCTGAACACGAGGCTTAGCTCCTCGCATACGGCGGGAAGCAACTCAGGCACGTCGTAATCCGCCTCACCCCGCGTGCATCCGGCCAGCATGCGAAGCGTGGGGCTGTCCAGCCCGGCGACCAGCGCAGCGCACGCGGCCTCGACGACCTCATACGCGCGAACCTCGCCGACCCCGCACAGAGCGGCAACGTCCTGCAAAACATCGGAAGGAGATTCGGTCAACGACATCCGCGCATGATCCCCCGCACGAGATGACCCCGTCGACCACAATTCCGAAGGCTTCGTGGAGGCCGCCGCATCGTTGCCGTCGGATCCGAAAGCGGGTTACGTGCTGGTGCGCGGCAGGAGGTCAGGCGGCGTGCGGCCGTGCTGCGCGGGCCGCAGCGGCGGCGACGGTCAGCGTGTCGCGGGCGGGGTGATCGAGAAGGTCTTGCAGATCCGTACCACTGGCCGCGAGGAAGCCGTGCCGGACACTGGTGGCGATGGAGGACAGCATGGGCGGCTGGAACGGCAAGAGCCCGGGGGTGTCGAGGAGCCTGCGCCGGTACTCGCCCAGCCCGATCGTGCGGTGCCCCGCCTGCAATTGCGCGGCGACGACGCCCGCGGTGACCGGTGTGCCGACGAGGTCGTAGACGCGCCCCGCGTGGCGGGGTGCATCGTGCGCGACGATTGCCGCCACGTCGGCCAGGTCCTCACGCGCAACGGCAGCCAGCGCCCCCGCGCCGAAAGCGGATTCCAGCATGCCGCCGTCCCACATCAACAACGCGCCGAACAGCTCGGCGTACAGGCCGTTGCGCAAAATCGTCCAGCCCAGACCGCTGTCCATGACCAACCGCTCACTCACCCGGTGAGCCAGCGCGAAACCCAGGTGATCACCCGAGCCGGTCAGGCTTGTGTAGATGATGTGCCGCACACCGTCACGGACGGCCGCCGCAACTACGTCCGCATGCCGCCCGACGACCACATCGTCCTCCGCGTAACCGGCGGAGACCAGCACCAGGGTGGTGACACCCGTCAGGTCGATCGTGGAGGGCTTGTCGAAGTCCACGTGCCGCATCCCCTCACCGGGCGTGCGGCTACCGCCGACCGCATCCGACTTACGGACACGCAATGCAGCCAGAGTGAGTGCGCCCAGCTGTCCGTTCGCTCCGGTCACCAAGATCATGAGGTCGGGGTCTCCTTCGTGGTTCTTTTCCGTAACTACGATGGGATCCTGACCCGCCCGCCCACCGGCCACAAGAAGGCAGTTGGATGTCACTCACGCACACCGCAGTAACCCCCCAAGCGGCCGACCTCGACCCCTGCGGACAACCAGAGCACCCCGACTGCGGCATACGTGACGTGCTGGACCGGGTCGGCGACAAGTGGTCCGTCCTGGTGATCGTGGAACTCGCCGGCGGACCCCGGCGCTTTCGTCAACTTCAGCGCGCGATCGACGGCATCTCCCAGCGCATGCTGACCCTCACCGTCCGCAGACTCGAACGCGACGGACTCGTCCAACGCACCGTCTACCCAACCGTTCCCGCCCAGGTCGACTACCGCCTCACCGAAACCGGCGCCAGCCTGACCCACCTCGTCAAAGCACTCGCCGACTGGTCCCTCACACACCGCCCCGCCATTGCCGACGCCCGACACGCCTATGACCGACAACACCCCGGCCACAACATCCACTAGCCCAACAGCTTCGCGACCGATCCGGATGACGCGGCCGTGCACTTCCCGCAGCTAGGCAACGAGTTCACGTATGGACCAGCAGGTGAAGAGCCGGCCGAGCCCGGTCGGGCGGGCGGCGGTCTTCCCGGAGAGCACCGCATCCAACACCTGCGAGGGGAGCGTTACGCAGGCCGCAGCCGGATATGACGGGGCGACACGGACGACGGAGCCGGTACGCACGCCGCAATCGGAGCCCGGACCGTGGGCGGATCCGGAACAACGCGCAACATGGACGGGGCCCGCAGCGCGGCGAGGCTGCGCAGCGTGGGGGCGGTGCGCTGTTCAGAGGGGGTCTGTGAGTACCCCTGGGCGATGGCGTCATACAGGGCGCTGGCGAACAGGGCGATGTCGCCAGGGGTGTTGTCATGACTGACGCTGACCCGGACGGCGGTGATGATGCCGCGCCGAGGCAGGTAGAGCGGGCTCTCATCGGCGACGATCTTGCCCACCAGAATGCTGCGGTCCGCGAGACGGCGGCGCAGCACGGCAGCGGGTACCCGGGCGTGGCGGAAGGTGACGATGCCGCTGTGCCGGCCGCCTTCGGCGATCAGTTCGCTACCGGGACTGCTCTGGACCGCGGCGCGCAGCGAAGACGCCAACTGCGCAATCCTGGTGCCGGGGTCGGTGCCGGGGTTCGTGCCGACGGCACCTCCAGCGTCGGTGCCGGGGGTGATGCCGCCGTCGGTGCTGGTACCGGTGCCAGGGGTGGGGTGATGGGTGAGAGCGGCGTTGAGGGAGGCGAGGGCCGGAGCGGGCGCCGACAGGGGAGGCAGGCCGCCGTGCGGGGCCAGGACCTCGTGCAGGCGCGGTGCGGCGTAGGCGAACCCGGCGCCGTGGGGGCCGCGCAGGAAACGCCAGCCGTCCCCGGTGAGCAGGTCACAGCCGAAGGCGGCCACATCCAGGGGTAGTTGTCCAACCGCGTGGGAGGCGTCGACCGCGTAGAGGCAGCGGTGCCCGGCCAGCAGGGCCCCGACCTCGTGGACGGGTTGGACGGTGCCGCAGACCGCCGACACGTACGGCAGGCACACCAGAGCGACGTCCTCATCGAGGTGGCGGGCCATCCACGCCACATCAACCTCCCCGTCCGCGTCCTGCGCGATGACCTCGATCCGGCAGCGGGTACGCGCACGCAGCGCGAACAGTGCAGACAGCTGAGCGGGCGAGGCGTACGGGCTCACCCACACACGCTCCCCAGGATGCAGCGGCAGGCGGGACATCACCGCCGTGAACGCCTGATCGCCCCCGCCACACACCACCACATCCCCGGCCGGCGCACCCAGCAGGACGCCCAGCCGGCGCGGCAACTCCCCGTACAGGACGTCCGCGAGACGCTCCTGCACCACCAGCGGGCCCTCCCGGTCCTCCACCCGCGTCCAGCGAGCCATCACCTCCGCCACCGCAGGAGACAGGGCGCCGGCGCCGGCGGTGTTCAGATCCACCCGCAGCTGATCGAGGTGTATCGCGTTCACTGTGGGCCTCCCCCGTCAACAACACCCATGAGGCAATGTGTTGCCTCCTTCTTGGCAATACATTGCCTGGAAAGAATGGGAGTTGGCAACATGGGCTCCGGCCGCACTCAAGGCAAACCGACAAAACGTCACCCCCACCGGTGCCGGCTCGGGTGTTTCCGGCTTTCTTTTCGAGGGGTTGCCAAGCATTGCCAAAGGCTTTCCCGACCCACCAACACGCCACATAACCCCAGGCCAGAGCCCATTTGATGAGGCACGTGGGGTCGTCAGGTGCTGGCTGTGGAGTGGTTCTGGCGGGCGCGTCGAGTCAAATGCGATCCATTCCCCACCCATTCACGAGAATGCGTTGCCAATCTTCTTGGCAGAAGGTTGCCAAGCCCCGAACACGAAATTGACACACCCAAGGGAGAACCCGCCATGAACCGCATCGTCCGCATCGCCGCCACCATCACCGCCCTCACCGCGGCCGCCCTCACCATCACCACCGCCACCCACGCCGCGGACACCAGCCGCCTGGCCCACACCGTCCAGGCCGGCAACATCGGCTGGCCGTCCGCCCCGACCGCCGTCCCCGCGGGTGACATCGGCTGGCCGTCCGCCCCCACCGCCGTCCCCGCGGGTGACATCGGGTGGCCCACCTCCCCCACCGCGATCCAGGCCGGAGACATCGGCTGGCCCACCGCACCCACCGCCGTCCCCGCGGGTGACATCGGCTGGCCCACCTCCCCCACCGCGATCCAGGCCGGCAACATCGGCTGGCCCACCGCACCCACCGCCGTCCCCGCGGGTGACATCGGGTGGCCGAATGTCGCCTCCGCCTGATCACGCCCGGGCTCTACCGCCACCTCGTGACGCCCCCGCCGGCCACCACGCCGCAGCGGGGGCTTCGACGTGGCCGATGGTCCGCAGAGGCCGGCCTGCACCGTGAACGGTGACACTGGGTGACGATCACACTTTCGCCGTAAACGGCACGAGCTGTCCATATTCACGTAACAATCAGCTGATGTGGGCGAAGCGACCCCTCGTGTTATTCAATGAGGTGTGTGTCGGGAGATCTCGGGGCTCCGTCGCACCGGTCCGAATAGTCGCCCCGGCGCCGCCCCGGGGATTGTGAGAGAGCCGCATGGACTCCACACCCTCGCCCTCCCCCTCCCCGTCGTCCTCATCGCCGTTCGACCTGGTCAGCAGTGCCCTCGGGCGCTACGTTCCGCGCGGTGGAGCGGCGACGGCCGGCGGCTCCGGCGATACGGCCAGTGGCTCTGGCGACGCGCGGGGCGACCGTGCCGCCCGCCCTCGCGTATCCGGCGATCCAGCAGCCGACCGTCAGGAGCAGATTCTCGGCGTGGTCAACCTGGACAGCGACCTGAAGATCACCCACTGCAATCTGGACGCCGTCGTGTTCGCGGGGCTGGACGTCACGGTCGGGAGTTCTTTCGCCGACCTTCTGCCTCCGGGGGACGTACCGACGGTCACGCGGCGGTTGCAGCAGGTCCTGGAGATCGGCGAGGCCCACGTCGCCCGCATCCAGCGACTACGACGCGGCGACGGGTCGGAGCTGGTCGTCTCCATGAGCATCCTGCCCGCAGCCGCGCCCCAGGAAGGCTTGACCGTCTCCCTGATCGCCATGGCCAAGCGGCTGCACCTCTACGCCGCCGAGACCGCGATCGGCACCTCGCTGGACATCGGCGAGACCGCCCAGTCGCTGGCCGAGTCCTTGTTGGCCTGGGGGGATGTGGCCGCCGTGGACCTCGACTACGCCGTGTGGACGGGTGAAGGAGTCACCGACAAGGCGCAGGGACGCATTCGGCTACGACGGGCGGCCCTGGTGCCCGACCGGGTATGGCCGGAGGGGTACGTGACTCCGGGTGACGATCTTCCGAGCGACGCGAGTCGCCTGCTGGCGCAGGCGGTACGTCGCAATGATTCGCCGCAAGCCATCGTCATACCCGAGCGGGAGGCCATCAGGCGCCTGCTCGGCAGCCCGCGGGTGATACGCGCCCTGGTGCCCGGCGACCGGTCGGCGAGCGTGGCATGCCTCCCGCTGGTCCTGGACGGCACGCCGCCCGTCGTACTGGGCGTGGCGGAGGTCTGGCGGCGGGCGGACATCCCCTTCCAGGACAGCGAGCTGTTCGACCTGCAGGAACTGGTGGCCAGGACCGCCCATCACGTCGATCTGGCCCGTCAGCACCAGCGCGAACACACCCAGGTGCTGGCGTTGCAGCGCCGACTGCTGCCTCGGACGGGCGGCAACACCATGGAGATCGCCAGCGTCTATCAGCCCGCGACCCCGGACAGCGCGGGCGTCGGCGGGGACTGGGTGAACAGCTTTCCGCTGCCGGACGGCCGTACCGCACTGGTGGTCGGCGACGTCGTAGGCCACGGACTGGGAGCCGCGGCGACCATGGGCCAGCTGAGCATGGAGGCCCGCGCGCTCCTGTCGGCGGGACTGGCACCCGACGAGGTGCTGGAGCACCTGGACAAGACCGTCACGCTGCTGGACGACGCGGAGTCCGGACTGACGGCCGGCTACAGCGCCCTCGGCTCCACCTGCTGCATAGCGCTCTACGACCCGGTGAGCCATCAGGTGGCGCTCTCCAGCGCGGGTCACCTCCCCCCGGTTCTGGTGCTTCCGACCGGCCGCGCGGGGCCGCTCGCGGTGAGCCCACACCCCGGTCTCGGCGCCGAGTTCGCTCTACGGGAACCGTTCGACGTGTACACGTTCAGCGCGCCTCCGGGCTCCCTGCTCGCCCTGTACACCGACGGCCTCGTGGAGGATCCGGCCCTCTCGATCGACGATGGGATCGGCAAACTGGCGGAAGTCCTGTCCACGGTGCATCCCTGGGACACCCTGCAGCAGGCCGCGCGGCACGTCGTCTCCACTCTGGCACCCGGGCGTCAGCGCGACGACATCACCCTGCTGCTCGTGCGGATGATCGGCTACCGCAAGGAGGACACCGCGACCTGGCGGCTGCCCGCGCGCGACGACGCTCCTGCCCGAGCCCGTGCGCACGTCTCCACACTGCTGCGGCAATGGCGCGCCCGGAACGACGTACGGGACGATGTGGCTCTGATGGTCAGCGAGCTGGTCACCAACGCGGTGCGCTTCGCATCCGGTCCCGTCACCGTACGACTGATCAGGGCCGGTCACGGCCTGCTGTGCGAGGTCGGCGACACCGGCAACGGCAGGCCGCGTCTGCGCAGGGGCGACCTGCTCGACGACGGAGGGCGCGGGCTGCAGATCGTGCACAGGCTCACCACGCGGTGGGGGGTGCGGTGGACCGACACCGGCAAGGTGGTTTGGGCGGAAGTCGCGAGGTGACGCCCTCGCGCCGAGCCGTACGCCGCCCAGCACCCCGCGCCAACAGGGCGGCAGACGCGTCAGTCGACGGAGTCCTCGGGGACACCCGTGGCCCGAACGGTGACGCGAGCGACCCGGTCACGAGCGCGGGCGGGTTCGGCACGCACTACAGCCACTCCCCCTCGAGGGCGGTGGCGGTGAGGCCGGGTGCCGCGGCGTACAGGACGGCGCGACTGCCCGGCTTCTGCCCGGCGTCGTGCGCCCGCCGCAGGATGTCGAACACGGCGGCGCCTCCTCGATTGCCGCTCGTGTAGCTGTCCCGGCTGTAGTCCAGCAGCCCCGACGGCCACATCTCGGGCATCGTCTGCTCCATGTACTCCAGCACCCGCGTCCCGCCGGGGTGCGCGAGCAGCACGTCGGGGTGCCAGGACTCCGGGTCGTCCTCGTAACGGACGCGCAGCCACTCCCACATCGCGTTGACCGTCTCCTGTACGGCGCGCGGCCCTCGCCGGTCCATCACGAAGTGGGCGCCGTCCTCCCGCGTGTCCAGGCGGTGCAGGTCCTGGGTGCCGGGCAGGGTGTGGTGCCAGGCGGCGTCCAGTCGCAGCACCGACTCACGCCTCGGCCGACCGGTGACCACCGCGGCGACCGCGGTGTCGGCGAACAGCAGGCGGACGATCAAGGACTCCAGGGTGTCGTCGGCGGGCTGGTAGGTCGTGCTCAGCGCCTCCGAGATCACCACCAGCACCACCCGGTCGGGATCCGCGGCCACGAGCTCCGCCGCCAGGGCCAGGGAACGGGTCCCCGCGACACAGGCCCACTGCGTCGCCGGCAGGAGCATCACATCGTTGCGGAGCTCCAGCTTGTTGGCCAGGGACACGTCCAGACCCGGCAGCGCCGGGGTGGTGGAATGACTGGTGATCAGGCAGTCGACATCCGAGGCGTCCAGTCCGGCGATCTGCAGCGCCCCGCGCGCCGCACGCTCCCCGTAGGCCTGCACGGCCTCCCAGGCCGGAGCGGTGCGCTCCTGGACGGTCTGCGGCGCGGGTATCGCCTCGAGAGCGGCGATGACGCGCTCCACGTCCTGCTGGGTGAACCCTTCGCGCGCCAGAGCGCTTTGGGCGGGTCCGGTGCCGACGGCCCGCAGCCCGCCGCCGCTGCCGGGGGCGACGGCGGTCTCCAGCGGCAGCATCCACCCGCGGGTCGCTATACCCGTGCTGGCCGCGATGCCGTCCATCCGCGACTCCCACGCCGCATGCGGATGCCGGTCACGAACCTCCGCAACGATCTGGCTGGTCTCCACGGCGTGCTCACCGTGTATCACGGCAGGAGGACAGAGGTATGCGGCCATGATGAGCACCTTTCCAGGGGAACAGAGAGGATCGTCAGGAGGGCTGCGCCATGGGCCACTTCGGAGCGTCGGGCCTGTACCGATGGGCTCCGTCACGGGAGGCGCTGTCTCCGTCGAGCATGGACGCCAAAGGGACATTTCCGCTGTGACCTACACAACTTGAGCACTGATTTCAGGGCGTGATTCGGCACACACCGGCAGGAAAGACTCACCCCACCCGCACTCCTGGTCCCACCTGACTCGGTATCAGCCACCCTGCACAACGGTCCGCACCCGATACCGTCGGGCCAACGGCTCTCCGCTCGTTCGAAGTCGTCGACTACGGCGCCACAGTCGCCCACAAAAGCGCTCACAGACCGCTCGCTAGCTGACTACGCGCCAGGACGCGCCCCCTCGCCGAGCCGGCCCAACGCCCGGAACGACTTGCCCATACGTGGTCCCGCGCAACCCGCCGCAGGACTGTCCCGCGCAAGCCGCCGGAACCGCCCGCCCCCGGAGGTCGTCTTGGGCGCTGACTGTGTGCGAAACAGGATGACGGGGGACGTTGTGACGCGGAACGTGACGAAGGCCGGTCTCATGATGGTGGCCGTGGTGACCGTACTCGGGGCCTCGGCCTGCGGAGGCGCAGCCGGCACCGCGGCAGCGCGGAAGGACGGGGCGCGGCCCGCGCACGGGAGCGAGAAGTCAGTGGCGCCCTCGCGAGACGGGGTGCCGTCGGACCCGGCGTCGGCGGGCGCCGAGCAGGACTTGTCCGCCGTCGCGCAGGCTGCGGCAGGGCCCGTCACCCGGCAGGTGCCGTGGAACCTTGACATCCTGGACCAGCGGTCGCGGCCCCTGAACGGAAAGCTCACCACCACGGCAACCGGCAAGGGCGTCCACGTCTACGTGATCGACACCGGGATGGACATCGCCCATAAGGAGTTCGGCGGACGCGGTCACCTCGGCGCCGACTTCGTGGGGCCGAAGGACTCCGGTGACTGCTTCAACGAGGAGGGCACGGGTCACGGCACGTTCGTGGCGGGCATCATCGGCGGGGCCAAGTACGGGGTGGCACCGAAGGCGGATCTCGTACGGGTTCAGGGCATCGTGTGCGAGAGCGACGGAGGCGGCTCCCCGGCGGCGGCCGAGGCGGCCGTCGTCAAGTCGGTCAAGTGGGTCACCGCGCACGCGAAGAAGCCCGCGGTGGTGAACATGTCGCTGAACCTCGACCACCGGTCGCCGGCACTGGAGTCAGCCGTCAAGAAGATGGTCGACGCGGGAATCCCGACGGTGGTGGCGGCCGGCAACTTCCATGACGACGCCTGCAAACACTCCCCGGCCGGCGTCCCTGGCACGATCGTCGTCGCGGCCGCCACCGCCAACGACCGCCCATGGAACGACGGTGGCAGCTACGGATCCGGTTACGGACGCTGCGTGGACCTGTACGCCCCAGGCCAGAAGGTGACCGCCGCTCTCGCAGGTGGCGGCAAGGTCACCCAGAACGACGGCGCAACGTCCTGGGCGGCACCGCACGCGACCGGCGTGATCGCCCTGTACCTGTCGGCACACCCCCACGCCACGGCCAATCAGGTCCACGTCTGGCTCGACCACACGGCCACCCACGGTGTCCTGCACGGCGTACGCTCCGACACCCCCAACCGGCTGCTCAACACCGGGGGCCTCTGAGGTGCCCTCGACGTGAGGCGAGGGGTCTCCGACGAACATGGCGCCCTGCTGAAGCCCTCCCGCCGGATACGGTTGCGGTGGTTGGGGCCGGTTGCGTTTTGCGGTAGGGCGTACGACGGAAGGGCTCCCCCCCTCGCACTGCATTCCCCGCCGGACTTGAGCCTGCGCGCTGGCTGGTGGCGGGCGCCCTCGAACACCTCCGCGTACTCCGCAGCTCCGGAGACCTCCGCGCGGAATGGCCTCATTGAGGTCGGTTGCGCGCCCGCTCAGGACGAGGCCGTGGACGGCCTCGGAGTCACCCCACTCCCGTCGCACCCCTTGACGCATGGCCGATTCCGGACGAACAATTTCGGGCATCCGTTTGACAACGTTGTCTTATCGAAAGGCGCCCAGCGTGCCCGATGCTTCCCTCTCCGTCGACCGCCGCCGTTTCGTCCAGCTTCTCGGCGCGGCGACGCTCGCGGCGACCGTCCCTGTCACCCTCGGCAGTGGCGCTGCGAGCGCTCAAGGACACCCTGGTGCGGCGCCCGACACCGTCGCGGACATCTACTACCGTGTTCTGCTGAACCACACACACTGGTCCGAGACACAGTGGGACGAAGCCCACGGCTACTACACGGCCAAGGACTTCGGCTTCGCCGTGGTGCTGGGCAACGCCGTCCTCCTCACCCACGGCAGCTACGACAGCGACCGCGCCGGCGTCGACGAGAAGACACTCAAGGCCCGGACCATAGCCACGATCCAGCACTTCGCCGCGTCGAACCGGCTCACCGGCGGCACCCAGTGGGGCCGGACGCTCTTCTTCGACACCACCTTCCAGCTCTACTTCGTCCTGGCGGCCCGGCTGTTGTGGGACGAGCTCGACGCGGCCACCCGTACCAACGTCGACACCATCGCCCGCGAACAGGCCGCCTACACCACGGGCTTGGGAACGGGGAACGACCCGAACTCCGGCAGCTGGACCCCGAACGGCCTGCTCGGTGGCCATCAGGGCGACACCAAACTGGAGGAGATGGGCGTCTACGCGCAGTCCCTGGCCCCCGGACTGGCCTGGGCCACGGACGACGCCCGGCACGCGGACTGGGACAAGGTCTTCGGCACCTGGTCACGCAATGAGACCGGCCTGCCCCAGGCGGACCTGGTCAACCCGGCCCGTGTCGACGGTGTCCCCGTCTCCGACAACACCGCCCGCAACCTGTACGACACCTTCATCGTCGAGAATCACGGCTCCTTCGGCCCGCACTACCAGCAGGAGCTGTTCCGCACGTCCGGCCGAAACGCCGCCCATTTCATCACCGCCGGACGCCCGTTGCCCCAGGTGCTCACCAACCAGCCGAACGCGGACGAGCTGTGGCGCACCCTCCTCGGGGTGATGAGCGACGCCGGCGAGCCGCTGATGCCGATGGTCAACGACCGTGAACACCTCTACGGCCGTGACGTCATCCCGCTCGCCTTCCTCGCCCAGGTGGGCGGGGACCGCGCCGCGGCCCGGGCGGAACTGGCCCTCGCCGAACGGCTGGAGTCGTACCAGAAGTACCCGCCGGAGTACCGGCTGGCGAAGTTCTCCGGGGAGCCCAAGTACGAGCCGGAGGCGCGCGCGGAGGTGGCCATCAGCTACCTCCTGCACCTGTGGGCGGCGGACCATGACCGCACCGTCCGGCCCCTGTCCGCGGAGGAACTGTTCGAACACGCCTCGGGAGTCACCGACTTCGGCGCCGCCCCCGGTCTCGTGTCCCACCAGTCGGCCGGCGCCTGGGCCGGCGCCGTGACCAAGCCCGGCTTCGTGAAGTTCGCCTGGCAACCGGCCCACGACAACTGGCTGTTCAAGATCAGCGGTGCCAACCCCATGTTCCTGCCCAGCACCGCCGCTCAGGTCACCGGCCGCGAGGTGAGGACGTACACCAAACTGCGCGACGGGTTCGACGGAAGTGCCACGGCGCTGCGTCTGAGTACCGGCCAGGCCGGGCTGACCACCTTGCCCTCGGGTGCGGTCGTCTACGCGACGACCGGCGTCGCGGCGGGAGAGGGACACCTCGAAGTCCACAACCTCACCATGCCGGGCATGGCAGGTCTGACGGGTTCCCGCACCTACCGCTTCGCGGAGGGCACCGCCACCGTGAAGGCGCAGGACGCCGGGCCGGCCGGCGCCTCGCCGCGCGTGGACGAGGTCGTCTTCACGCGGACCGAGGTCAGGCACCTGCGCATGACCGGCGTCCTGCCCGACCCGACGTACGGCTACTCGCTCTACGCCTTCGAGGCCCGCGACGGCGTGAACGGCACCGACCTCGCCCGGAGCGGGACCGCGACCGCGTCCTCGTACGACCCCGGCAAGGAGCCGAAGTTCGCGGTGGACGGGAACGCCACGACCCGCTGGGCGGTGTCGAGGGCCGACCGGCCCCGGGCCGACAGTTGGATCGCCGTCGATCTCGGCGCGGCCCAGGCGGTGGACCGTGTCACGCTCCGCTGGGAGGCGGCCGCCGGACGTGCCTACACCGTGCAGGGCTCGACGGACGGCCAGAAGTGGACCGACCTCGTCTCCTGGCCCGAGCCCGACGTCTCGAGCAAGGGCGGCTGGATCGACGTCGACGGTCGCGCCGGCCTCGTCGTGCGGGGCTCGGAGCAGCCCCTGGCGGTGTACGGCGACACGGTCGTCCTGGCCGACGGTGCGGCTTCGCCCCTGCTGGCCGAGGGCTATCCCGGCATAGCCACGGACAAGCTCCGTGACCTCGCCCGCCGTGACACACCACAGGCCCAGGACGACGGCGTCCGCGCGGCTCTCACCGAGGACCATCTCAGCCTGTTCAACCTGACCGACAGGAGGATCGCGACCCGCGTCGACATACCGCAGTCCGGCATGCGCACGGTCCTGTTCGAGGGGCACCAGACCCTCACCGCCGACGGCAGCGCCTACGAGGCGCAACTCGACGCCGCCACGGCCGAGTTGCTGCCCCCGCGTATGGTGGTGAGCCCCGTCCTCGGACGGCAGCTGCCCGTCGGCTTGCGGGCGGAGGTCGTGGACGCCGCGACCGTGCGGCTCACCGGGCCGTCCTGCACCCTGCGGGTGAGCGGTCAGAACCGTACCGAGGTGGCCGTGGTCCGCGCGGGTCGCACCACCACGGTCACACTGCGGGGCGCCGAGGCCTACCCGCTGGACGACCTCGCCCTGGGCCGCACGGTCTTCCCGACCAACCCGCTCCCGCCCGGCATGTCGGCCCCGTCGGCCGCTGTCGACGGTGACCCGCACACCGCGTGGACGCCCGGGCCCGACGGCCGTATCGTCGTCGACCTCGGCGCCGAGCACACCGTCCGGGAGATCCGTACCGTGTGGACCGGAGGTCACGTCCCCGGCCTCAAGGCGGAACTCAGCAGCGACGGTCTCACCTACACGCAGGCCGGCCCCCTCACCGGGCACGGCCGGACCCGCGAACTCACCGTCGACGCCACCGCTCGCTACGTGGCTCTGGCGACCGACGCGGGGCGGCGGGGTGACGCCCGGCTCACCAGCCTCTCCGTGCGCTGACGGACGTCGCCACACGGCGAGGGGATGCCTTCCCCTCGCCGTGGCGGGACTTACGGTTTGTGGGTGACCCAGAGCAGTTCCGCCGGCCAGCGGTGTGCCCAATCGAGTGGGTCGGTTTCGTTGTAGCCGTTGGGTGTTCCGGGGTCGGGCCGCGGCTCGATGAGGTCGTCGATGACGAGACCCGCGCCGCGCAGGACCCTGACCCAGTCGCCGTAGGTGAGCTGATAGCTGGTCGCGCCGTCGCCCTCGGCGATGGTGTTCAGTCCGAAATAGTCCCGCTGCAGCGTCGGGGTCACCAGGCTGGCTGCTTCGTCGTAGCAGGCCTCGAACCAGGGGCTGGCGACGTTGAACACCAGGCGCCCGCCACGGCGCAGGACGCGTGCGGCCTGCGGGACCGCCAGGTGCGGGGGCGCCCAGCTGAGCCCACCGAAGTCGCAGAACACCAGGTCGAAACTGCCGGCGGCGAAGGGGAGTTGTTCGGCGGCACCTTGCACCAGCGGGTAGCCGGCCGCCCCCATCGCACGCGCCGCTGCCGCGAGTTGGGCTTCGGACACATCGAGCCCGACCACGGTTGCACCCTCGGCAGCCAGTGCCCTGGACCACTGGCCGGCGCCGCAGCCGAGTTCAAGGACACGCTTGCCGGCGACATCGCCCAGGGCGTGAAGGTGCGTGTCAGGGATGGAGTACATGCCCCACAGCCGCGGTGCAGCGCCGATCTGCGGGTCGTGCCCGTGCTGGTAGTCGCTGCTGATCCGGTTCCAGAACCGCCGGTTGGCGGGGATGCTGTCCACCGGCCGACTCCAGCACCGCCGGCCGGGAGCGGTCAACACGATTACGGCACAGAGCGACTTTGACCTCGGTCTGTCCCTGGCCCGGCCCACGACGTCGGACGAACCCTGGCCGACTCAGGGGGCGGTACCGTCCGCGCGCTTCGCGGAGGGGCCGGGGCGGGTGCGCGCGTCGGGCGGGATCAGCTCTCCGTGCCCCGCGGCGCAGACGACCACGGTGCGGACCTGCTCGCCGCAGCCGTCGTGGACGACCTCCAGGGGCGGGCCCTCGGGATCCGCCGTATAACGGTCGCCCCACTGCTTCAGAGCGATCATGGCGGGCCACAGCTCCCAGCCTTTACGGGTGAGCCGGTACTCGTACCGGGTACGGCTGCCCGGTTCGCTGTACGGGACCGTGTCCAGGATCCCGGCCGCGACGAGCTTCCGCAGCCGGTCGGCCAGCACACTCTCGGACAGCCCTACGTGCCGGCGGAAGTCGTCGAACCGCCGCACGCCGTTCATGCAGTCACGCAGGACCAGCATCGACCACTTCTCGCCGATCAGGTCGAGCGTCCGCTGGACCGTGCAGTTGTCGGTACTGGTGTCGAGCCACGTCATGGAGCCCATCGTAGGCTGGCTGTGTCATTGACAGCCAGGTCCCGCTCTAGCTAACTTCGAAAAAAGAAGGCAGATGAGGTCGATCGAAACGGGGAGCGTCATGGGCAGGTCACGCACGTACGACTGGGAGGACCCGTCCGTGTCCGCGTCCGCCGTCGGCCACCACAGCGGCCTCGACTTCCTCCGCGAGGTGCAGGCCGGACGCCTCCCGGCGCCACCGATCGCCGCCACCCTCGGCATGAGGCTCGAAGAGGTCGAGCACGGCCGCGCGGTCTTCTCCCTGATTCCGGGAGAGGAGCACTACAACCCCATCGGCAGCGTCCACGGCGGGGTGTACGCCACACTGCTCGACTCCGCCGCGGGGTGTGCCGTGCAGTCCGTGCTGCCGCCGGCCATGGGCTACACGTCGCTGGACCTGACCGTGAAGTTCCTGCGGCCGGTCACCGTGGACACAGGCAGGATCCGCGCGGTCGGCACGGTCCTGAACAGCGGCCGCCGTACGGCCCTCGCCCAGGCGGAACTCCTCGACGAAACCGACCGGCTGCTCGCCCACACCACCAGCAGCTGCCTGCTGTTCCCCGTCCCCGTCTGAGGTCCACGCGATTGGACGGCGGCAAGGGGTACCCCCCTCCAGGTACTGCCGTACGGCCTCGAGCCTCCCGGTGCCGATGACCTGCAAGGACGAGGTCCACCACGACCACTTCCACCGTGCCCCGGGCGGTCTGCACCAGCGCCACGGGCCGACCGCTCCTTCCGCTGTCACGACCGTCAGGCTGGCATCATCCGAGTACCTCGTCCGTACCCGACGGACGTCGGTCCACGCGTGGGGTGCCTCCCGACGCCAGAGCCCTCGCCCGCCTGCTCGTTCCCGCCGGGCTGCGGCGTCGCAACGGGACTAACGTGGCGGTGTATGAGGATGAGGCTCCCCCTGGACGCGGTGCCGCGACTCACTGGCGCGGTCGTGCTCGGCGCCGCCGTCGGAGTGGCCGTGGGACTGCCGACCGACGTGCTGCTGGGACTGCTGGCCGGGATCGCCGCGACGGAACTCTTCTTCGTGCTCGCAGGCTGGGTGGTGCTGTGGCCCATGGACGCGGCGGCGACACGGCGCAACACGCGGCGCGAGGACTTCCGGCCCGTGACCGACGAGTTGGTGGTGGTGACGGTCGCACTGTGCGGGCTGTTCGCCATCGTGCTGTTGCTCGTGCGCGGAGGCAGGGCGGGCGACGGACACGCGGCTGCCGCCACGGCGCTGTGCTGCGTCTTCCTGGCCTGGTCCGCGCTGCACCTGATGTACGCCACCCGCTACGCCTACGTGTACTACGAGCACAACGGCGGCATCGACTTCAATTCCGACGCCCCACCCTCGTACCGCGACTTCTTCTATTTCAGCTACAACCTCGGAATGACCTATCAGGTCTCCGACACCGACGTGTCGAGTTCCGCGATCCGTTCCATCGTGCTCAGGCATTCGCTCCTCTCCTACGTGTTCGGCACCAGCATTCTCGCCTCGGCCATCAACGTCGTCGTGGGAATCGTCAGCGGCTGACACGCCGGACATCCCTCGGCCCTCATGTCTTCACGGCATCGGACGCCGGATCTCGTGCGGATTCTCCGGTACGCAGCAGATGAAGGAGGATCGGCCGACCGTCCCGCGTGTACCGGTGTCCAGGGTCCGTACGCGCCGACAGACGCTGACAGAGGCTGACAGACACGGTCTCGGCGGACCTGTGTCCGCTTTCCCTGTGCGCAGTCCTGTCCCGTCGGCTTGCCCAACGCGCTTTTCACGAGAGCGAGTTCACCGCATGCCGGTGAATTGCAGCGGCCTCCGGGACCGGCGTGGGCGACGTCCGCCTCCGGTTGCGGAGCCATGGGCCCCGCGAAATGGTGGAAAGTACTCATCGCCGCTCCGGGAGCTGCTCATGTCGATGTCGACGCACGGTTTCGGCTCGTCCGATCCTTTCGGCGAATTGCTGAACCGCTTCTTCGGTATGTCACCCGCGTCGTCCCCACCTGCGGTGCAGCGCGTGCCGATCGGGCGGCTGCTGACCGAGTCCTCGCAGGAACTACTCAACCTGGCCGCGCAGCGGGCCATGGAGAACGGCACGACCGACCTCGACACGGAACACCTCCTCTGGGCCGCCACGAAGGTGGAGCCCTCGCGCTCCCTGCTGGCCCAGGCCGGGGTCGACCCCGACGCCCTCGCCGCCCAGCTGGCCGAAGTGCTGCCCAGGGACGCCAGCGAGCCGTCGTCGGAGCCGGGCCTCACCCCGGCGGCCAAACGCACCCTCACCACCGCCTACGCCCGCTCGCAGGCCGCCGGGGTCTCCTACATCGGCCCCGAGCACATCCTGGGCGCCCTGCTCGGTGACGCCGACAGCGGCGCCGCCCAGCTCATGCGCGGCGACGGCCAGGACGCACAGAAGCTGGCGGGCCTCTCGGAAAGGGCCGCACGCCAGGAAGGCCGCTCGTCCGCCGAGCCCGACAAGCCGGCGACCACCTTGGACGAGTTCGGGAGGGACCTGACCGACGAGGCCAAGGCGGGAAAGCTCGACCCGGTGGTCGGACGGGCCGAGGAGATCGAGCAGACCATCGAGATCCTCTCCCGCCGCTCCAAGAACAACCCCGTCCTCATCGGCGAGCCCGGCGTCGGCAAGACCGCCATCGTCGAGGGGCTCGCCCAGCGCATCGTCTCCGGTGACGTCCCCGAGACCCTGAAGGGCAAGCGCGTCGTCTCGCTCGACCTGTCCGGCATGGTCGCGGGCGCCCAGTACCGCGGGCAGTTCGAGGAACGTCTGAAGAAGGTCATCGAGGACGTCCAGGACTCGGAAGGCGAGATCATCCTCTTCATCGACGAACTCCACACCGTGGTCGGCGCGGGCGCGTCGGGCGAGGGCTCGATGGACGCCGGCAACATGCTCAAACCCGCCCTCGCACGCGGAGAACTGCACGTGGTGGGCGCCACGACCATCGATGAATACCGCAAGTACGTCGAGAAGGACGCCGCACTCGAACGCCGCTTCCAGCCGGTGATGGTCCCGGAGCCGACGGTCGAGGAGACCGTGCAGATCCTGGAGGGCCTGCGCGACGCCTACGAGGCGCACCACCAGGTCCGTTTCGCCGACGGTGCCCTCGCCGCGGCGGCCGAACTGTCCGACCGCTACATCAGCGACCGGTTCCTGCCCGACAAGGCGATCGACGTGATGGACCAGGCGGGAGCGCGGGTACGGCTGCGCAGCGCGAGCCGCTCGACCGAGGTCGCCGAACGCGAGGACCGCATCGCCAAACTGCGCCGCGAACGCGACCAGTCCGTAGCCGCGGAGGACTTCGACCGGGCGGGACAGCTGAAGCAGCAGATCGCCGACGCCGAGGGTGAACTCGCGGGCATCGAGGAGCGCCGAGCAGGCGTGGTGTCCGTGACTGCCCGGGACATCGCCGACGTCGTCTCCCGGCGCACAGGCATCCCCGTCTCCCAACTCACCGCCAGCGAGAAGGAGAAACTCCTCAAGTTGGAGGAGGAGATGCACTCCCGCATCGTCGGCCAGGACGAGGCCGTCACCGCCGTGTCCCAGGCAGTGCGCCGCAACCGCGCCGGCATGGGCGACCCCAACCGCCCTGTCGGCTCTTTCCTGTTCCTCGGCCCGACCGGCGTCGGCAAGACGGAACTGGCGAAGACCCTCGCCGCACTGCTCTTCGGCGACGAGGACCGCATGACCCGCTTCGACATGAGCGAGTTCCAGGAGAAGCACACGGTGGCCCGACTGGTCGGCGCGCCACCCGGATACGTCGGCTACGACGAGGCCGGCCAGCTCACCGAGAAAGTCCGTCGGCAGCCGTACAGCGTCGTGCTGTTCGACGAAGTGGAGAAGGCACACCCCGACATCTTCAACACGCTGCTCCAGATCCTCGACGACGGACGCCTCACGGACGGCCAGGGCCGCACCGTCGACTTCCGGCACTGCGTCGTGATCATGACGTCCAACATCGGCGCACATCTCATCCTCGACCACAAGGGTGACGTGTCCGAACTCAGGGACGTGCTGATGAACGAGTTGCGGACCCGGTTCCTGCCGGAGTTCCTCAACCGAATCGACGACATCATCATCTTCCACGGCCTCAGCGAGGACGATCTCGGCGAAATCGTCGAGCATCTGCTCGGTCGGAGCGAACGCCGGGTGCACGCGCAGGGCATGAAGCTGGAAGTGACGGACGCGGCCAAGAAGCTGCTCGTCGCCCACGGTCACCAACCCGAGTTCGGCGCACGCCCGTTGCGGCGGACCATCCAGACCGAACTCGACAACCGCATCGCGGAACTGCTGCTCAGCGGCGAGGCCGAGCGCGGCGACACGATCGTCGCCGACGTTCGGGACGACACCGTCTACTGCACCGTACGCAAGGGTGACGGCTCGGCGGGCGAGGGCCGGGGGAACGGCGGGACCGCAGCCGAGCAGGACGGCACGACGGGCGACGGGACGGAGGACTCCTGACACCGAAAGGCATGCCCGGGACGGGCGCAATGACCACCCCGAGCAGTCCATTTGAGGAGGCTGCGCATGACGCACCACAAGCCCAACCGAGCTGTCGAAGGCGACCCGGAGCACGGCCACAGCAGGGGCATGCCCCGGCGGGTCGACGAGGACGAGCTCCAGGCGCGAACGGAACACGACCGGCGTGAGGCCGGTCTCCCGGGCGGGCCCACGGAGGACCCGGAGGACGAGTACCGGCAGGAGCGTGAGGAGATCGACCGCGAGGTCGGCACCGGTGAGATGCCCTCCGGCAAAGGCACCCGGCGCGAACGGGACCCCTTCCCACCGTCGCACTACGAGCGCTGAACGCACGACGACGCGGCCGATCGCGGGACCACCTGGGCGTGGTCCCGCGATCGGCCGCTGCGCCGCTTTCTTTGTCCGGCGGCCACACCGTCAACCGGTAGCTCCCCGGCTCGGTCCTATCGCCGACTCATCGGAGAAAGCAACTCTTCGTGACGTTCACATACAAGGAGTCACAATCGCGTCGATCCGAATCGCGACGAAATGTGATGTATGCAAGTGTGGAACGCGGTGTTCCCCGACCATCAGGACGCCTCGCGGTGTCCCCGGAGTGATGGAGGTTCCGCATGTCCTCGAAGCGACGTCGGAAGAAGAAGAGCAGGCGCAAGCACGCAGCGAACCATGGGAAACGTCCCCAGTCCTAAGACGTTTCCGCACCGTCAGAAAGTCGGAGGCGGAGTCCTAGGCAGGCAACGGTAGCAACAGCACGGTGCAATGTCGTAAAGCGCACCCTCTCCCCGCCACGCGATCCAGGACGCCCTGATCTTCTATCTGATGTCAGTTAGCGGTGGTTGCGTGGCGTGGGCTGTCGCCTGCGGCGAGGGACTCGGCGAGGATGCGCCAGATCTCCGCGGCCAGGTCGATGTTGGCATCGGCCTGCGCCTGCTCGGCCAGCACCCGCAGCCCCTGCACCCCACTGACGTCACCGGAACGGATCAGCAGCTGCTGACGCAGGATGTCCAGCCGGACCCGGTCCCGGTACGTCATCCGCGGCTCGACCTCGGCCAGCTCCGCCAGCAGCACCCGAGCATCGTCATAACGGCCCGTCAGGAACGCCAGATCCGCCTTCAACGCCGTCAACTCCTGACGCAGACCCGCAGTCCCCACGAACGCCAGAGCCGGCTCGGCCGCACGGACACACTCCTCAGCCGCCCCGGGATCAGCCGGCAGCTTCTGAAGATGCAGCCGCCCCGCCGCAAGACGCAACCGCAGCCACAACACCAAATCCAGCGCGCTGTCGAACCCCTCCAGCGCCTGCTGCAAATAGCCCTGGGCCGCCTGGTGATCGCCCTGGCGCAAGCGCACCGCCGCGGCCGTCCACATCGCCTCCGCCCACAACACATCCGAACGCCCCGCCACCAACGCGACCAGTTCATCGGCATGCGCCCGCGCGTCCGGCATCCGGCCCGCCTCGGCCTCCACCGACACCAGTGCCAGCAGCACTCCCGCCCGGTCCTCCACCTCCACACCCCCCTCCCTCGCCAACTGGTGCGCGGTCGTCGCGGCATCCAACGCGGCAGGAATCTCACCCAGCGACCGCAGACAGCGAGCGAAACGGGTCAGACCTCGCACCCGCAACGCCACCACCCCGACCACCTCGCCCAGGCCGACGAGTTCCGCGAGGTCCTCACGCTCCCCCGCATGGTCACCCTGCACCCGCCGCCGCCCCGCCAACTGCCACAACGCCTGCCACCGCAACACCGGCGACTCATGCCCCTCCGCCCCCAACGCCTCCCGCAACACCTCCAACGCCGAATCCGAACCCGTAGAAGCAACCAGCGTCAACGCATTCGCGAGCGACCCACCGGCAGGCTCCTCAAAGTCCGCCACCTCAAGACCCAGCCGCTCAGCCAAAAACGCCACAGCCCGCTCCGTCGGCTGACGAGCCCCCGACTCCAACCGCGACAAATACCCAGTCGACATCCCCTCCCCCACCAACGCCGTCTGCGACAACCCACGAGCCACCCGCAAACCACGAAGACGACGCCCAAAAGCAGGCTGACGCAACATAAAACCAATCCCTCACAGACACACAGTCAGAGCCAAGAGGCAAGGACAAGGGCAAGAGCACGGATCGGAGCAGGCGAGACACCGTCCGGGGCAACGGCCAGCCGCCACAGCCGACATGAGGCACGGGCACGGGCACGGGCAGAGAACGAGCAGCGATCAAAGCAAAGGGCAGCGACAGAGGGCTTGAGGGAAGGGGTAGCTCCAGGGGACCGGGACCGCCCCGAGCGTAGGTGCAGGGCAACCACCCGGCAATGTTTTGCCACACCCCCTGAACCCCACCTCGTGTCAACCTCACGAGCCTTTCATGCGTTCCTCAAGCGGTCCTTGACCAGCAACGCGCAGCATTTCAACGAGTAATGGCACAACCACGCCCCCAACCACCCAACCCACCACGGGAACCGTTCTCGTTCACCTCCACGGGAGACACCCATGACACCCCCGGTTCCCCACCAGCACCCCACCCGACACCCCCACACCCAGCCATCCGCACCGCCACCCAACACCAACACCAACACCGCCGACGAAGACGACATCGGCTGGCCTAAATAGCGACCTACGTGCAGGTTTGGCATACGTTGAGCATGCGACACATGGAAAATAGTAGACCGGTCGGCTAATCTGCACCCACTAAACCCGTGCGCATGAGAACGAAAGGCCACCCCATGTCCACGCAACCTTCCACTGCCACCGCTCGCTCCAGCATCTCGCGTCACGTCCACGGCCCGACCGTCGCCCTGGAGGTGGCCGCATGAGCGATCCGGGCCGACTCGGGGAGCTGCTGGGCATCGGCCACCCCATCGTCCAGGGCCCCTTCGGTGGCGGGCTCTCCTCCGTCGCCCTCGCCGCCGCGGTCAGCGAAGGCGGTGGCCTTGGTTCCTACGGCGCGCACCTCCTCACTCCCGACGAGATCACCGCACTCGTCACCGAATTCAAGGCGGCCACGAGCCGACCATTCGCAGTCAACCTCTGGGTGCCGCTGGAGGGCGAGCGCTCCGCAGTGCCCGACAAAGACGAGATCACCGCCCACATCGAGCGGCTCCGCCCCTACTACCAAGAACTCGGCGCCACTCCCCCTGCTTACGAAGTTGTCCAAACGCTGCCTGAGTTCGACGACCAGATCGACGCGCTCCTCGCCGCGGCGCCGCCTGTCATCAGTTTCGTCATGGGCATCCCTTCACGCCGTGTCATCGATGAGGCGCGCCGCCGAGGCATCGCCCTGATCGGCACGGCGACCACAGTGGACGAGGCTGTCGCCCTTGACGACGCAGGCCTCGACGCGATCGTGGCCTCGGGCAGCGACGCCGGCGGGCACCGCGGCGCGTTCCTCGCACCCGTGCACGAGTCGCTGGTCGGCACCTTCTCATTGGTGCCGCAGGTCGCCGATGCCGTGACCACGCCCGTCATCGCCGCGGGCGGTATTGCCGACGGCCGCGGAATCCGGGCGGCCCTCGCCCTCGGCGCCGACGCCGTGCAGATCGGCACCGCCTTCCTGGCCACCCGGGAATCCGGTGCGAGCGACGCCCACAAGCGTCAGCTCGGGACTCCGGCGGCCCGCACCACCGTCCTCACCCGGCTCTTCTCCGGTCGAACCGCCCGCGGCATTCCAAACCGGTTCGTCCGCGAAATGGCGGCACACGAGGACGCCGTGCCCCCGTACCCCGTCCAGAACGCCCTGATGAGGCCCATCCGCCAATCCGCCGCCGCCCAGGGCAGGTTGGAGTATGTGAACCTGTGGGCCGGACAGGCGGCGGCGATGGCGGACAGCAACCTGGGAGCCCGAGAGCTCCTGGCGGAGTTGGTTGCACAGCTGGGTTGAAGTACGGCCATGACATGCATCACACCGAGGAGTTGTTGGGTCACAAAAGGCGAACGAGGCCCGCACGTGCCACGGACTCTTGCGCGACTCCATACCCCGAAGCATGTCAGCCTCCACAGCCCACCTGCTCGCCCGAAGCGGCAGTGCGCACGCTAGACGGCAGCACAATGCTTGTTCCTGAGCCCTCGGATCTGCCCGCTGGTCGGACTGGCAGGATGTCGGGGACGGAGCGAGCAGGGACGGGCATGCACACCTGGGATTTTCATGAGTGGCAGGCGGCGCTCGGCGCTTTGAGCCCTCGGGCAGCAGCGCTGGTCGGGTTGACGGCAGCTGAACGCGTCTCTGGGTGCCTTCACGATGAGCGCTTCCGGCGGCGTGGCCGTTCGGAAGCAGCGCTGGTCAAGGAGGTGCTCCAAGCGTGCTGGAACAGCTACGCCGGGGACGACTCCTCCCTCCTTCGGCTTCGGGAGCTCACCGATCAGCTAGACGAACTGTCCCGCGAGTATTTGACCTTGTCGCTGACTGATCTCTTCCACTCGTACGAGACTCTGCCCGAGGACAGCGCTGACGACGAAGGACTCGATGACGGAACGGCCGACCTGGAAGAGTTCCTGGAGGAGGCTGAGCCCGAGGGTGCCGTGATGATGCATCTGGACGCCCTGACGGCCGTATCAGAAGCAGCATCCGTCTGCGCGGGTGGGCCTTGGGATGGCGCGCTTCGCTGCCTGCAGATCGCCGCGATCGCGGCGAGTCAACATAGTCCTCGGCTCGCGGGGCCGGGCGTCGAGATTCAGCGGCAGCGCGAGGACCTTGCACTGGTCAAGGCTGCAGCGAGCACCGAGCTGAGCCGGGTGGCTGGTGATCTGCGGGGGCGCGCCCGGGCTGATGCCCTCGGGTGGAAGCAGGTCACGGAACAGCTTGATCTCCTGCACGACTGAATGTCGTCCAGCACGTGGAAGGCCACGGCCACAAGACGGGACATCGCCATCCAGCGGACTCCTGAGCCAGACCCCTTCCTTCAGATCATCGGATCATCGGTCTGGCGCATCGTCGACTCACCACACCGGGCCACTGCGGATGGGGCCTCCCCTGTTTGCCGACTCGAGAGCAACGGCGGCATCTGAGCGAGCAATGCTCGCGCCCCCCGCGGGTGCGTCAGGTGCCGGGGCGGTGCCCACGCCGACGGTGGCATCCCGGCGGCCGGCCGCAAGGTCATGAGACGCCTTGAGTAGGGCGTTGCTCGTCACTCGAATACCCCCCGGGGTATAGCTGTTAATGTGGATGCCAGATACCCCCCGGGGTACATCGTCCGTAAGGAGTCATGAGCCGTGTTCTTCGTCGACACCCTGGAGATCGAGGGCCTGGGCAACCGCAGCTACCTGGCCGGCGGATCCAGTGCCGCGGTGGTCATAGACCCGCCGCGGGACATCGACCAGGTCATCGCCGCGGCAGCCCGACGTGGGGTGCGCATCGCATTCGTAGCCGAGACCCATGTGCACAACGACTACGTCACCGGGGGCCTGGAGCTGGCGCGTCTCACCGGCGCGCGGTACCTGGTGCCGGCCGGGGCGCACGTGTCGTTCGCCCGGACCCCGGTTGCCGACGGCGACACGGTGACCGTCGACGAGGGCCTGGTACTGCGTGCGATCGCCACTCCAGGACACACGCCGCACCACACCTCGTACGCCCTGACCGAGGGCGGCCGCGGCGTGGCGGCGTTCACCGGTGGATCCCTGCTCATCGGCACCGTCGGCCGCCCCGACCTGGTCGAGCCGCGGCTGACCGAGCAGCTGGCCCGCGCCCAGCACGCCTCCGCCCACCGGCTCGCGGACGAGCTGGACGACGAGGTGCCCGTGCTGCCCACCCACGGCTTCGGAAGCTTCTGCTCCTCCTCCCAAGCGGAGGGAGACGCGACCACGATCGGCAAGGAGCGCGAGACCAACGACGCGCTGACCCTGGACGCGGACGTCTTCGTGGCCCGGATACTTGCCGGGCTGGACGACGTACCCGCCTACTACGCGCATATGGGCCCGGCCAATGCCGAAGGCCCCGCTCCGGTCGACCTCACCCCGCCGAGGCGTGCGGACGCCGAGGAGATCACCTCCCGGCTGGCCGCGGGCGAGTGGGTCGTGGACCTGCGCAGTCGCATGGCCTTCGCGGAGGGGCACGTGGCCGGGTCGTTCAACTTCGAAGGGAACGGCAAGCTCGCCACCTACCTGGCCTGGATGATCCCGTGGGGCAAGCCCGTCACCCTGCTCGCCGAGACGCCCGGGCAGATAGCCGACGCGCAGCGGGAGCTGGCACGGGTGGGCATCGACCGCCCGGCCGCCGCCGCCACCGGCGAGCCGTCCGAATGGATCCGCGCGGGCGAACAGCTCGCCGCCTTCCCCCGCGCCCGCTTCTCCGACCTCGCCGATGTCGGTGAGCGCGGCGACGAGGTGGTGGTACTGGACGTGCGCCGCGGCTCGGAGCGTGCGGATGGCCACATCGACGGCTCCGTCCACATCCCGATCCACGAACTGCACGGCCGCCTCGGCGAGGTACCGGACGGGACGGTGTGGGTTCACTGCGCCGGAGGGATGCGCGCGGCGATCGCCGCCTCCCTGCTCGACGCCGCCGGCCGCCATGTGGTCGCCATCGACGACGGCTTCGACGCCGCCGTCAAGGCAGGACTGACCCCCACCCGCACTGGCCGAACCGACTGATACGCCCAACCGCTCCACCTGCACGAAAGCGACCAAATGATGTTCTCGCTTCTCCGCCGCGGCCCCGGCCGCCTCACCCCCCAGACGGCCCACCAGCAGACCAACGACGGCACCGCCGTCCTGCTCGACGTACGCGAAACACCGGAGTGGAACGCCGGGCACGCACCCGGCGCGCTGCACCTGCCCCTTTCCCGTCTGGCGGCAGGGGCGTCACTCCCGGCAGCCATACAAGGCAGGACAGTGGTCACGATCTGCCGCTCCGGCCACCGCCCCCAGCAGGCCGCCAAGCTGCTGACGCAACGAGGAGTACGGGCCACGGACGTCACCGGCGGCATGGCCGCTTGGGCGCGCCGGGGCCTGCCGGTCACCGGCGAGAGCGGCAGCAACGGCGTCATAGCGTGAGCGCGCTGATCCTGGCCTTGATCGCCGGAGCCGTGGTCGGACTCGCGCTCGGCTCGCTCGGCGGGGGCGGCAGCGTCCTGGCCGTCCCGGCACTGATCTACCTGCTCGGCTTCACACCGGCCGCCGCGACCACCGCCAGCCTGATCATCGTCACGGCCACCTCGCTCACCGCTCTTTACGCCCACTACCGCACCGGCACCGTCCGCTGGAAAGCCGGCGCCCTGTTCGCCGCGGCCGGCCTCCTGCCCGCGGCCGCAGCGGGAGCCGCCGCATCCCACCTACCCCAACCGGTACTGACCGCCGCGTTCGCTGCCGTCGCCGCACTCGCCGCCGTCACGATGCTCCGGCCCAGCCGCACCACCGCCGGCTCGGCAGCCACAGCCACAGCCACAGCCACAGAGGCACGGCCTGCCCGGGCCGCCGGAACCGGCGCGGGGCTGGGCGCGCTGACCGGTCTGCTCGGGGTCGGCGGAGGCTTTCTCGCCGTCCCAGCCCTGGTCACCGTGTTGGCGTTCGAGATGCAGTCCGCCGTAGGTACCAGCCTGCTGGTCATCTCGGCGAACTCGCTGGCCTCCCTGGCCACCCGCGGTGCCAGTACCGTCGGCGTCGACTGGGCGGTGATCGGCCCCTTCACGGGGGCGGCGATCCTGGGCGCCTGGGACGGCAAACGCCTGGCCGCCAAGGTCACGAGCACCTTGCTCCAGCGCACCTTCGCCGTCGCGCTGCTCGCCGTGGCAGCCTTCATGCTCATCGACGCCCTCACCTGAGGACTCAGACCGGTGATCGGCGCCGCATCACCAAGCTCAGGCCAGGGACAGGAACAGCTTCTCCAGCCGTGCGCGCATCTGCTCCCGGTCGCCGGAGGCCGCCATGTCCGCGTCGGTCAGGCAGTGCTGCAGACCCGTGGCGATGATCGCGAAACCGGCCTTGTCCAGAGCCCGGGACGCCGCGGCGAGCTGGGTCACGACGTCCTCGCAGTCCCGCCCCTCCTCGATCATCTTGATCACACCGGCGATCTGACCCTGCGCCCGGCGCAGCCGGTTGACCACCGTCTTCAGTTCCTCGGCCGCCATCGCCAGTTCCACAACCCACACTCCTTCGAGATACCCCCTTGGGTATCCTACAGAAGGGGTAACCCGGACCAAGCAAAGGAAAATCCCGCGTGGCCACCACCACCTCCCTCACCGCCGACCAGGCCAACGCCCGCCTCCACCAGCTGACCGTCATCGACGTGCGCACCCCCGGCGAATACGCCTCCGGCCACCTCCCCGGCGCCCACAACATCCCCCTCGACCGCCTCGGTGCCGCCCTGCCCGCCCTCAAGACCGCCGCGGACCGCGGCGACCTTCTCATCGTGTGCGCCTCCGGGACCCGCTCCACCCAAGCCTGCCGGCGTCTTGCCGACCAAGGCGTCACCGCCGCCACCCTCGCCGGCGGCACCACGGCTTGGACGCAGCTGGGCCACGACACCCATCGCCCGGCCGGCACCAACGCCCCCTGGGCCATGGACCGTCAAGTCCGTCTCGCCGCCGGATCCCTCGTCCTCATGGGCCTGATCGCCGGACGACGATGGAGTACCGCCCACTGGCTCTCCGCGGGCGTCGCCGGCGGCCTGGTCTTCTCCGCCCTCACCAACAGGTGCGGCATGGCCAAGATCCTGGCCAAGCTCCCCCACAACCAGCCGAGGGCCACCGACCTGGACGACACCCTCGCGGCCCTGACCGGCTGACCCCTGGCCACCGACTAACGGCGACGCCTTGCGAACGACAACCTCACAGGGCACTCGTAGGTCATGAGCTCCGAGTACGTCTGGGGATCACGGATCGCTCGTTCAAAACGGGGCCCGTGTGCCCACCCGTTCTACGGTGTGGACACACGGGCCTGGAGCCGCCGACCCTTGACGGCATCCGATCCTTGCCGGCTACTGAGCAGCGAGTTGCTTGAGGTCCACCGTGTCTCCGGCAGACGGCTGTTCGGGCTTGACGGGCTTGTTGTAGTCGCTGAACGTCGTCGACTCAGGCTTGGAACCGCCCGTCGTGGTCGCCTTCAGAATGTAGGGCTTCCCCTCGGACGCCACGTAAAGCGTCCACGTCTTGCCGCCCGACTTCTTTTCCAGCTTCACCGCCGGGGTGCCGTCCACCGACGTACTGCCTTCCTTGGACATGCCCTTGCGCTCCGACTTGTCCTCGTCCAGCGCGGCCAGCAAGCCCTGCTTGTCACACAGCCCGCTCAACTGGTCATCCCCGGCGGGCACCTTCACCCATTTGTCGGCGACCTTGGACACCATCTTGTCCGCGCCGTCCTCACGCTTCAGGCTGTTGCGCCAGTACTCCTCGTCGCCCTTGAGATACAGCGTCGCCTCCGTGTGCCGCACCTCCGCCCTGGCACCCTGCTGCGTGAGCGTCCCCTCGCAGTTCTTCTCGCTGTCGACCGCGATATCGAGCGCCAGTAACTGACCACCCTCCTGACGCACGTTGCCTTTGAGGCGCATGGAGTCGGCCTGCCGAGTCGCCTTGACCGCCTCATCGGCCACCTCATCGGCGGACTTTCCCTTGAAGGCCTCCTCATCCCCTCCGCCACATGCCACCAGGCTCAACGCACATACGCCCGTCGTCACCGCGGCTGCCAACCGTCCCGTTCCTCGCATCGCACTCACTCCCCCGAGAGCCGTACTCGCGCCCTCAGTCAGCGCCTGATCCCGATGATCACGGCGTGGACCAACCGTCTTCCCCACCGGCCACCCACAACACGCGGTACCTGGCATTCCGGATATGCCGCGTCCTGCGCGTCACCCACGTCACGAGTCCGCCACGGCGCAGGGCGTGCTGGGCCGGCCGACGGAACTCGGGGCGGCGG
This sequence comes from Streptomyces sp. NPDC005496, assembly GCF_042872045.1. Taxonomy (NCBI): domain Bacteria; kingdom Bacillati; phylum Actinomycetota; class Actinomycetes; order Kitasatosporales; family Streptomycetaceae; genus Streptomyces; species Streptomyces sp. NPDC005496. The sequence continues at coordinate 254,042 of NZ_JBIAJQ010000012.1, read as the reverse complement.
CGCAGGCCCACTGCCGACGGGCGGTCATTCAAGTACCCGGTGCGCCTACGCCTCGGGGCGCGCGATCGAGGTCACCATGAAAGTCTTATCGCGCGAAAGATCCGCCGCGGTTCGCCCTTTCGCGGACTTCTTTCTACGAGACAGGATCAGGAATGACGGAAGTGCACGGTACGACGTCCGCCCGTGAAATCTTCTTCGTTTCCAACAACGTGGATGAGATCGGGGGCGTCACCACTTGGACCCATCAGATGGCTCGCCTGTTCTCGCAGCGGGGCCACACCGTGCATGTGGTCGGAGTCGTTCCCGCTCCCGAGGATCAGCGGGCCGACCTGGGTGAAAGCCTGCCGTACACCACTGTCACGCTGTACGACGTCCATCCGGCCGGTCCCGCCCCGCGGCGAGGGCTGACCCGTGTCCTCCACCCGGGCGAGCGGCTGCAAGAGGCGGCACGGGCCGCGGGCATGCGTGAGCAGTCGGCCAAGCTCAGCGCACTGTTTCGCACAGCCGGCCCCGGCGCGGTGATCATCGTGACCCAGGTCTGGGCCATGGAGTGGGTGGCGCTTGCCGATACGCGCGGGCTGCCGGTCGTCGGCATGACTCACGAGTCGTTCGAGACCTGTCGCAGGTCCTCCCGCTTCCGTCGGGTCCAGCGGTTCTACAAGGACGTGGACCGGATGCTGGCGCTCACTCGTGAGGACGCCGATCTCTGGATCGGCCAGGGTCTGAACAATGTGGGCAGCATGCCGAACCCGCTTCCCTTCCTTCCTGACACCCCGTCTGAGCGGACCGAGAAGCGTGTGGTCAGCATCGGCCGGCTGCACGAGGAGAAGGGCGTGGACCTCCTTCTCGACTCCTGGGCCGAGATCGCCTCGGACCACCCTTCCTGGACGCTGTCGATCTATGGCTCGGGTCCGGAGGAAGAGGCCCTGAAGAAGCAGGCGGCGCACCTGGGGATCGCCGCTTCGGTGGAATGGAAGGGCCGGACCGACAACGTGCTCGGGGCGCTGCGCGAAAGCTCGGTCTTCGCGCTTTCCTCCCGAGGTGAAGGATTTCCCCTGGCGCCCATGGAGGCGATGGCGACCGCGGTGCCGTGTGTGGCGTTCGACGCCAGTCCGGGAGTGCGGGAGATCATCACGCACGAAGAAGACGGTCTCATCGCTCCCGCAGGGAACACCCGGGCGTTCGCGCAGCACCTCGACAGGATGATCTGCGACCAGGACCTGCGAGACCGAATGGGCGAACAGGCACGAAGGAATATCCACCGGTTCTCACCTGAGCGAGTGGTGGGCCGGTGGGAATCCCTTTTCGCCCTGCTGTACTCCTAGCCTCGAAGTTTCGTGACGGTCCGCCGACGGAGTCGGTGGACCGTTTTCGTGCCGGGGGCGAAGGCCGATCGCCGCGGCGGCGCACCCGCCCGCAGTGTCTCTCCGGAGGCTGCGAGGGTGTCGATGAGGCGGGAGACCGTCGGGTCTGAGGCGACCGGCCCGAACACGGCGGGCTCGGCCCTCCGCAGCATGCCGACATCGGCCAGGCAGTCGCCGGCCAACGCAACCGCCAGTGCACGTCCAGGAGGATCTTCCCCGCACTGACCCCTTCAGGTGACACGAAAGACCGGCCAGCCGATCTCGGTGCGCCACGCAGCTGGATCGCTTGTGTCACGGGGGCCGACAACGTAGACCTCCCGCACCGGCCCGGCCACCGACATCGCGTTCTCCACCACCCAGGTCCCGAGTTCGCCGTACGTGACCTCGATGCCGTCGTGCTCGCCGATGTGGGTGGTGACGGCCAGTTCCGCCGCCGGCAGAACCGTGGGGTGCACGCGTCCGGTGCGAGGTGGCGCAGCGGTCGGCAGGTAGACGACCGCGTGACCGCGCTCCTGCTCGAAAAGGGCGTTGTCATAGCTGCCGCCCGGCGGTCCGGTCACGGCGGCGCCGACCGCCGCCTCCAATTCGGCCATCGCGCCTGCGTACCAGGTCGCGATGTCGCGGTGACCGACTACGGCCTCCACCGCCGCGACCGTCCGGGCGGGCTCCGCACGCAGCTCGACGTCGATCGGCGCGGGGTCGGGCCGGAGCAGCCGGCGCAGCGACACGACCGCGGCCCGGGTGCGGTCGAGCTCGTCCTCGAGGCGTTGCAGGTGGTCCGTGACCAGGGCCGCCCGGACACCGGGGTCGGGGGTCCGCAGGATCCGCTGCACATCGCTCAGGGGGACGTCGAGCTCGCGGAGCCGGTGGATGACCTGCGCGGTCGGGATCTGGTCGACGCCGTAGTAGCGGTAACCAGTGGTCTCGTCCACCACGGCGGGTTCCAGCAAGGCCACCTCGTGATACCGACGCAGGGTCCGTACGCTCAAGTGGGTCAGCCGCGAGAACTCTCCGATGGTCAGCATCCCCTCATTCTGAACCTTCTCCCTGGGGGAGAGTCCACGACTTGACCCTCCCGCCCCGTGAGGTCACACGGTGGGCTCATGACACAGCACACCGATTCCCCGTCCGATCTGCTCCCGACCACCGTGCGCGAGTTCTTCGCCGCCCACGTCGTCCGCGACGCCGAATCCGCCTCGTCGTTCCTCGCCGAGGATGCGGTGGTCGTCGACCAAGGTGAGACCTTCCGCGGCCGAGAGGAGGCCCGCGCGTTCCTGCGGGACGCCGGGTCCGAGTTCGAATACACGACCGAGCAGATCGGCGCTCACCGCGTCGATGACACCCACTGGGTGGCAACCGTGCGGCTCGAGGGCACTTTCCCGGGTGGCGTCGCCGAGCTCGACTACCGGTTCGCGTTGCGGGATGACCTCATCGCCGAACTCGTCATCGCCAACCACCCAGCCTGACCGCACCCGCCTCACCTCGGTCTTCAGTGGAGAGAGAAATGTCTAGTTCAGATCGCGATCGTCTCGACGGACGCCGGGCGCTGGTCACGGGCGGATCGAAGGGCTCGGGCAAGGCCGTCGTAGAGAGACTGCGAGAGATGGGTGCCGACGTGTACGCGACGGCGCGAACGATGCCCGACGGGTACGAGCGCCCTGAACGCTTCATCGCAGCGGACGTGTTGACGGTAGAGGGCACCAACGCCGTGGCCGCTCGCATCGCTGAGGCCGGCGCACTCGACATCCTGGTGCACGTTGTGGGAGGGGCGTCGACGCCGGCTGGTGGATTCGCGGCCATCACCAATGACCAGTGGCTCACCGAGCTGAACCTCAACCTCCTTGGAGCGGTGCGGCTGGATCGAGCTCTTCTCCCGGCAATGATCGCGTCCGGGTCAGGCGTGGTGCTGCACTTCACCTCGATCCAGCGCGAGCTGCCCCAATACGACGCGTCCTTGGCCTACGCAGCAGCGAAGGCCGCGCTGCGCACATACAGCAAGGGACTCGCCAATGAGCTCGCGCCGCGCGGCGTACGCGTCAACGCAATCAGCCCCGGCGGAATCGAGACCGAGGCCTACGAAAGATTCGTGGACCGGATCGCCGAGGGCAACGGACTCACACGTGAAGCAGCCAAGCAGACCATCTACGACTCCCTCGGCGGAGTACCCCTGGGACGATTCGCGAACCCCGAGGAAATCGCGGACCTGGTCGGGTTCCTGGTCTCGGACCGCGCCTCGGCAATCGTAGGAGCCGAGTACGTGATCGACGGCGGCACCGTCCCGACCGTCTGAGCCGGACACCGGCTGCGAGCAGCCACTCGTGAACAGCTCGATCCGACGGCGGGACCCGCTCCTTCGCAAGGAGAACTCTCAGACGCTGCTGCACACCGAGAAGCGCGTCGACGGCGCCGTCGACGCGCTTCCGGCGCTCGCCTAGTCGTCGGGATCGCACCGCGCGTCTGCAGACCGGCTGCGTGTCACCAGTTTGCGTGTCGAGCGCTCAGGTTGACCCACAAAATGGCGGGCCGCATCGGCCACGCGACATTCATCGTCTGCTCAGTGTGGCTGCGGTGGTCGGTGCCGTTGGATCCGTCCCGGACTTCACCCCCCGGGACACCCAGATGGGTGGCCGCGGCCCGGCGATGCTCGTCATACTGCAGGAACGCTGCAGTGCCGGGTGAGTAGATCTCACCCAACGCTGCAGCGTGTGTCACTCAGAAAGTCGCGAGCCAGCCACCATCGACCGGCAGGATCGCACCCGAGACAAATCTTCAGTCTCCACACACCGATGATCAACGGTGGCCGCACGCGTTTTCACAGGGCCCTCACCGCAGATCGTGCCAGGAGGACATATGCAACACGGCGAAGTCTGGTGGGTCGAGTTTGATGAGCGACGGCCGGTCGTGCTGCTGCGGGGAGACGAGGCGTCCGGGCTCCGGGCGATGCAGGTCGTCGCTCCGGCGGGCGTCGACATCAGCGGTCTGGGCATCGAAGTGGCCGTGGGCGCCACGGAGGGGCTGCCCTTCGAAGGCGTGCTGCGGTTCGCGTTCCCGCGTCCAGGCTTCACCCCTTGCACGTGGCTGACCAACGTGTCCGGGGACGACCTGGTCGAGCGGGCAGGCGTGCTGTCCTCCGTGAAGCTAAGGGAGGTTGAGGACGCCCTCCGTGTTGCTGGACGCCCGCAGGAGTGGAGCGCGACGGCAGCCGCGAAGCTCAATGAGATGAGGGATGCCCTCCGCCTCGGTGGACTGGAGTAAGCGGGCAAGGGACGGGCGCCGCCGATGGTGTGGGCAATCTCGTCCAGATCATCAACGCCGGCCATCTCCGCGGCGTTCCACACCAGCAAGATCACGAGCTACGACTGGAGTACCAGTCAACCGGCGGTGTGCGCAGGCCCCTCCCCCGCGCCGGTGACGAGGTCGCTCTCCACGGGCGGTGCCGGCGAACCGCACGGCGGCGTGCCTCCGGGGCCGCCGGAGGGGCTGGGCGCCTGGCGTGCGGAGCCTCGGTGCCGTTCCCCCTCTCGCTGCGCTGGGTCCTGCTCGTGCTCCTGCCCGGCGAGGTGGCCGGCCTTGCGCCGGGTGACCGCGTCTGCCGCGATCAGGATGAGGGCGAGAGTTCCGGCTGAAGCGGGCCAGTACACGTAGCGGTAGTTGGCCTGCGGGGCGGTCGGCAGGTACGACGCGATGTAGAGCACGGAACTCAGCCCGAGGAGCCGTAGTTCTCGGGACCAGGGCCCCGGCCAGCGACGGCGGAACGTGAGTGCCAGGGCGACGACCAGCCAGAACCATGCCTGGAACAGCCACGGCACATCGTGGGCGAACCCCAATACGTACGACCTCATGAGCGCGTCGAGCGACGGGTCGACGCGGACATTCTCCGGCGTGCCCTCGAAGACGCCGCCCGCGTAACGCAGGTTGCCCTCGAAGAGCAAGCGGGCAAAGGTTCGGGTGCGGTAGTGCACATAGCCGGAGGCATGGTGGGGCATGTGCTGGACCCACATCTTCACCAGCACGTCCGCCTCGTCGGCCGTGAAGTGCGGTCCGATGGCGTCCCGGTAGCCGGGCTTGTGCGGGTAGCACGTGAAGTACGCGTCCCAGAGGATCTTCCTCGTCCGGCAGTTCTGCGCCGTAGTGACGAGGTCGTCGCGGAACGACGGGGAGGCACCGGCCTGCTCGGCGGCGGACCGTACCTCTTGCGAATCGAGGACGTGGATCAGGTCGTCCAGCGGGATCTGTGCGTACTGGCGGACGGCCAGGGGGTGGGTGGCGGAAGAGACCGCCACGCTGCCGACCACGGTGAAGGCGAGCACGGAGGCGACGGTGATCAGCCATCGGCGCCGGCCGGGCGCGGGCCACAGGGCGAGGACCAGCATGGGAAGGAGAGGGAGGGCAGCCGCCAGGGCGTTCTTCCGGACCAGGATCGCGTACGCCAGGAAGAGCAGTCCCAGTACCAGCAAGGCCCAGCGTGCCCGGTCGTGTCCCGGCGGCAACTCGCGCGCGAAGAGGGCGATCGCGCACACGGCGAGCAGCGCGTAGGCCATGTGGACGTCCTTCCACACCACGCCGGTGAAGGTGACGATGTGCGGCGCGAGGCCGAATCCCAGCATGAGCAGCGACAGCGGACGACTTCCGGTCCGCTTCCACAGGGCGACGGCAAGCACCCACACGGTCGCCCAGAGCACGCCGGTCTGGAGGGCCGCCATCGCCGAGAGTGCGCCGGTGGTGTCGATGAGGGTGCGCCACAGCAGTGCCATGACCGGCGGATGCCAGTCGGTCACCGGCCGTGCGCCCTCGGCCTGGAGCAGCTGTTCGACGCTGTCGGCGGTGAGGAATCCGGGGTGGAAGGCAGTGGAGACGAGACAACCGCACACCGCGGCCGTCAGGGCCAGGACCGCCGGCCAGAACCGGTCGTCCCGCCACACTCCCGTTCCGCGGGGACTCGTCGAGAGCACGTCTGAGGAGTCCTTTCGAGACGGGGTGAAGACGAGTCCTCGGTAGACGGTGAAGCGGACGAAGGTTGCCGCAGCCCATCCGACCAGGCGGGCGGCGTTGTCGCTCAAGGCCGAGGAGTGGTCGGACAGTTGGTGCGCCACGTACAGGGGGGCCGCCGTGATCACGAGGCCGAGGAGGTTGACCCCGATGAACCAGGCCACTTCACGCGGACGGACCGGACCCTTGCGGTCGCGGTAGGTCCAGTACCGGTTCCCGAACCAGCTCACCAGCATGGCCAGCACGGTGGCGATGGCCGAGGCGCCGACCGGTGCGGCGTGCAGCGGGCCGTCACCCGGTGGGCCGAACGCGAGCACATTGAAACTCGCCGTCTCCACCACGAACGCGAGCGCGCCCACGGTGCCGAACGCCGCGACCTCTCTCCAAATGGTCCGCAACCATGCGGGTGAACGTCGAATCCAGGCCGTCGGCTCCAGCATGACGCTGAAGGTAACGTATGCCACAAAAGCTACCAAATCTGACTGTCGTTCGTGAGGGCGCATCAACCGGCACCAGGGGCGACACAGAGGCCGAGGACAGACCCATGAATCCCAGCGTTGCGTGCGTCGTGCCCTGTTACAACGAGGAGGCAGCTGTCGGGAAAGTGGTGCGCGACCTGCGCGCCTCCCTCCCCGAGGCGATCATCTACGTCTACGACAACGCCTCCACCGACAACACCGTCGCCGAGGCCCACGCCGCGGGCGCGGTGGTGCGACACGAACCGCGCAAGGGCAAGGGCAACGTCATCCGCCGCGCCTTCGCCGACGTCGAGGCCGACGCGCTCCTCATCATCGACGGCGACGACACCTACGACGCCTCCCGCGCCCGCGAGATGGTCGACCTGCTCTTCGAGGGCCCCTACGACCAGGTCGTCGGTGCCCGCCGCGAGAGCGTGGAGACCGCGTACCGGGCAGGTCACGCGGTCGGCAACAGAATGCTCACCGGCGCCGTCCGCACCCTGTTCGGCAACGACGTCAGCGACATGCTGAGCGGCTACCGCGTCTTCTCCCGCCGCTTCGTCAAGTCCTTCCCCGCTCTGTCGCGCGAGTTCGAGACCGAGACCGAGATGACGGTCCACGCACTCAGCCTGAGGCTTCCGACCGTCGAGTTGGAGGTGGGCTTCAAGGACCGCCCCGCGGGCAGTGTCAGCAAGCTCCGCACCTACCGCGACGGTTGGCGCATCCTGAAGCTCATTCTGGGTCTGGCGCGCAGACAGCGTCCCTCCCAGTTCCACGCCATCATCGCCGGCCTCCTCACCGTCGCCGCCCTCGCCCTGGGCCTGCCGGTCGTCGTCGAGTTCACCCGGACCGGAACCGTGCCGCGACTGCCCACCGCCGTTCTCGCCGCAGCGATCATGATCATCGCGGTTCTCGTCCTGCTCGTCGGCTACATCCTGGAATCGTTCAAGCACATGCGCCAGGAACAGGCCAGCCTCGCGCACCTCGGATACCTGGCCCCCTGCCGCAGCGAGGACTTCGTACCCGTGACACTCACGGACCCCACCTCCAGCCGGGTCATCAGGCCCTGAGATCAACCGCTGTTCCACGTCGGGTACTTCGAAGGCACGCTACGCCGTCTTACCGGGGGCCTCGGCCCTGCTCCCGCCTCAGTAACCCGTGGGGCGAACCAGTCCCGACTCGTACGCGAACACAGCCGCCTGCGTGCGATCCCGAAGCGCCAGCTTGACCAGGACCCGGCCCACATGGGTCTTGACGGTCTACTCGGCCACGACCAGGCGCCCCGCGATCTCCGCGTTGGACAGCCCTTGCGCGATCAGGCAGAGCACCTCTGTCTCCCGCTCGGTCAGTCCACCTGTCCGCTCCTTGAGCGGAACGCGTGGTCTGCTGTCCAGGCGGGAGAACTCGGCGATGAGCCGGCGGGTGATGCCCGGGGCCAGCAGCGCCTCACCTGCGGCCACCACACGCACCGCCTCGGCCAGTTGGTCGGCCGAGGCGTCCTTGAGAAGGAACCCTGACGCTCCCGCGCGCAGCGCCTCGTACACGTACTCGTCCAGATCGAAGGTGGTCAGCACGAGCACTCTGATGTCGGGGCTCGCGCCGGTGATGTGACGCGTGGCCTCGATGCCGTCGAGTTCGGGCATGCGGATGTCCATGAGGACGACATCCGGCGCGAGTTCGGCGACCTTGGAGATGGCGTCCCGGCCGTCCACGGCCTGCCCGATCACCTCGATGCCCGGCTTGGTGTTGAGCAGCACGGTGAAGCCTTGCCGGACCATGTGCTGGTCGTCGGCGATGAGTACGCGGATGGTGCCGCTCGTCATGGTGTGTCGTCTCCTGGTGCGGGGGCGGGGACTGGTGGCGGCGAAGCGGGGCCGTGCGGTTGATGGTGTCTGTCGGAGGCGTAGGGCCCGGAGGGGTCAACGGGAGCGGCTGGTCCCGCGATGCCGCCTGTGTGGGCGTCTCGAGGGAGGAAAGCGGTGACGGCGAATCCGCCGTCTCGGGTTCGCGTGGCGGTGACGTGACCGCCGAGCATGGCCGCTCGTTCCCGCATGCCCAGCAGTCCGTGTCCTGTTCCCGAGGACGGTGGAGTGGGCTGACGGGGGCGGGAGTTGACGATTCCCAGATGCAGGCCCTGACGCAGGTGATGGATCTCGACACACACGGCGGAACCCGGCGCGTGCCGTAGGGCGTTGCTGAGTGCCTCCTGGACGATCCGGTACGCGGACAACTCCAGACCGGGCGAGTAGACGGGTGCCTCACCCTCGATGTCCTGGGTGACGACGAGACCGGCGGCGCGGGTGTTGTCGATGAGGGCGTCTAGCCGCTCGAGCGTGGGCTGCGGCGCATTGGGCGAAGATCCGGCGCCGGACACGCCGAGACCGTACGGGTCGTCCGGGTCCTCCGAACGCAGGACACCGAGCACGCGGCGCAGTTCCGCGAGTGCCTCCAGGGCGTTCTGCCGGATCCCGGCGAGATTCTCCTTCAACTCCTCGGACGGGTTCTCCGCCAGGTGCGGGGCGACCTGGGCCTGGATGGAGATGACCGACATGTGGTGGGCGACCACGTCGTGCAGTTCGCGGGCGATGCGGCTGCGCTCCTCCAGCAGTGTGCGCCGGGCCCGTTCCTCGGCGGTGAGGGTGCTTTGCCGGACCAGTTCACTGCGTGCCTCGCGACGGCCGCGCAGGGCCATTCCCAGGACCACGACGACCGCTGACAGCAGAACTGTCACCGTCCCGGCGCTTCCGGAGTCCCTCACACTCAGGGGGCGTTGGAGGACGTACGTCACCAGAGCGGTCAGGACCAGTACCTCGGCGGACACTCGGGTGGGCACCCGCAGAGCGAGCAGAAGGAGAACGAGCACGTGGGCTGTGACGCCGGTCGTGGTCCACAACGAGACCGGCTGCCCTGGCTCGACGACGCCCATCCAGTCCTGCAAGGCAACGGCACCCGCCACCGTGCCGGCGATCGAAAGCCACCACGCCGGCACGGGCCGCCACAGTGCCAGGACCACCGCACCGCCCTGGGCGAGGGCGATCGGGTAGGCGAGGGCGGTCAGGCCCCAGTCCAGGAGTTGCTGGAGTGCGCCGACCGCGATGACGAATGCCGTCAGGCACACAACCCCGTGGGGCAGCCAGCGCAACCACAGGGAGACCGGCAACGGATCCGCGCGGACGGTCAGCAGATCACCACGCAGCACCCGCAGCCAACGCTTCGTCAAGCTCCCGGACACGTCTGGCCCTCCGTCCCCCGCCCCGTGCTGTGACACCCTATGCACGTCGCCCTCCCTCTGCCGTGTCCCGGCTCGGGGCGCGGTGCACTCGCACCACCCGGCTCGACCCGAATTCCACCGGCGGACCCGAGGCCGACGAGCGCCTGCGTACACCCTGCTCGACGTGGCGGAAGGCCGTCCAGCACAGCGTGAGGGCCAGGGCGAAGAGTGGCAGCCACGCCAGTCGGCCCGCGATCCATACCCAGCCGTCGGGTGAGGTGTGCAGCCCCGGCAGGGGGCCTGGGGGGAGAAGTACGGCCGTGGTCACCATCAAGGCCGTCTGGTGCCAGAGGAAGATCGTCATGGCGTAGAGGTTGACCAGCGCCACCGCGGCCCAGGCCGTCGGCCGACACATGGCCCGTCGCAGGGCACCGCACGACAACAGGGCGAGACCACACTGGGCCAGACCGAAGGTGACGGCGGCCAGACTCGGCGGGTTCAGGTTCGACACCGACGCTCCCGGCACCCCCACCATCGACGCCGGGTAACCCGCCCACGCCACCAGTACGGCGGTCGCCACCGCCCCACCGATGAACAGCGCCCAGCCCGCACGCAGCCGGTCCAGCTCCCCGCGACTCCAGGCGGCACCCAGGGTGTAGGGCACCATCCAGCCGGCCACTACGTTCACCCAGCCGAGCCAGGACGGGCCGCCCAGGCCGAAACGAAAGAGGTCCACATGGAGGACGACCGCCAGCGGCCAAAGGGGGGTGAGCCGGTTCAGCAGTGGGGTCGCCGCTGTCAGCGCGGCGAACACCAAGAGGAACCACAAGGGTGAGAGGGCCAGTTTGACCAGCGTGCGGACGGTCATGAACTCCACGTCCGCGAAGGCCAGACAGGCCGCGGTCACCGACCACAGGGCGATGACCGCGGCGACCGGCTTGAAGAGTCGTGACATGCGGGCGGCGAGCCAGCGCCGGTACGTCATGCCACGGGCCCGCGCCGCGACAAGACCACGGCTCGCGACCTGGCCGCCGACCAGGAAAAAGACCGCGAGCGTCTGAAAGGCCCAGGAGATCGGGGCAAGGACGGGCAGATGCCGCAGCGGGCTGTCCGCGTGAAGCGTTCCGCCGTCCGCGACCAGAGCGGTCACCAGCCAGTGCCCCAGGACCACTCCGAGGACGGCGAGCGCGCGCAAGGCGTCGACGGCGCGGTCCCGCTCCGCAGGTGTCCCGGCGTCGATGCGCACGGCACCTCGGTGCACGGAGCGCCAAGCGTCGCGCACTTTCACCTCAAGCACGGGGCACCGCCGAGATCCGTCCGAGGGTGATTCCGGCGAGGCCGGCGAGCGACGCCGAACCGGGAGCGAAGTAGTCGCTGTGACCGCCACGTGCCTCGAAGACGCGTGCGCCGAAGGCCGGTGACACCGGATCCGTGCCGAATCCGACGCTCATGCCGAAGAAGCCGGCCTTCACGTGCGGTACGTCGGCGATCCAGTCCTCAGCGCCACGGGCAGCCCAGATCCGAGCCGACGTACGCAGGGCGGCAGCGGAGTCCGCTCCGGTGCCGGGACTGCCGAGCAGCGCGATGTCGTCCACCTCCAGACCGGGTGCGGCACGGCCGCAGACGACCGACCCGTAGGAGTGGCAGAGCAGCGCGACGTGGACGTCCTCGCCCGCGACATCCCGCAACTCCCCCACGAAGACACGCAGATGAGGTGCGGACTGCTCGGCAAGCCCGTCCGTGAGGACGTCGACGCTGACCGTGCCGGGAGTCCGGTAGCCGAGCCAGGCCACGACCGCGACGACATCACTTCCTCCAGTCTCCCGCGTGAGTTGATCCCTCAGGGTCAGGGCTCCCGCTCGAAAGCGTGTGTACGTGTCGAGGCTCGTGTCGGAACCCGGGACCAGGACCGCGATGCGGTCGGCGCGGGCGAGGTCACCGAAGACCTCGATCACCCGTCCCGGACCGCGGCCGTCGAAGGCGAGAAGACGACGGGACGGACCGGCCATGGAACGCTCCGCGGCCGCACGGTGCGTGTCCCCATGGGCAGCGGCCATACGAGAAGCCTCGGCGGCGTTGGCCCGATTGGCAGCGAAGACCTCGTCCAGGGTCGCCGCCGTGACCTGGCCGAGGACCGCGGGGTCCGGCGCCGGGATCTCCGGCCGCGCGGCAGCGGCGAGAGGGACCACCAGGGCACCCGTGATCAGTGCGGCGAGAAGACCCCGCTGCCAAGTGCCCCGGCGCCTGGTGCGCTTGCCCTGCACCCGCTCCCGGTACTCGGCGCCACCGCGTCTCCGCTGCGCTCGTTCGACTGACCGCTTCTCGAGCCCCATGGTCGATCCCCCTCCCGCCCGCCCGTTCATCGGGCCTGCCTGGAAGGGAAGTTACGGATCGTGGGACGTCGACCGCGTCACCCCGGGGAGCTCACCTGCGCGGTAGCTCTCAAGTACTACGGGTACTACGGCAGGCATGTCCGAGGCACCGGAAACAGTTCGTCATGCGACCATGCGCCGGCGACGCAACCATCAAGACGCTGCACTTTGCCCGCATGGAACGGCACTGACTGCGACGACAGCACGCACTACCTACGGGCTGTTCAGGCGCCCAGGGGCGAAATCCTGTTGTCCGGAAGCACGTTCGGCGTCTAGCGTCGGGCCTCATCGACGTGTAGCTCAGTAGCCAGAGCACCGGGCTTCTCACCCGGAGGGCGCAGGGGCGGAACCTGCCACGTCGGCGCATCGACGTGTAGCTCAGCAGCAGAGCACCGGGCTCGGGACCCGGAGGGGGCGGGGGCGGTACCCGCCACGTCGGCTTATGAACGACGACGCTGACCAGCAGCACTTCGCAGAGGCCAACCCTGCCTACGCCTCAGGCCAATTGGCCAGGGCGCTCAGCACCGCGCTCACCCACGACGACCCCGACACCCGCCGGCGCGCCGGGGAGCGACAGCGTGCGTGGCGGTCCGTCCTGGCGGGCATGGCGAACGGCCTGCTCACCATCGGCTCCCGCACACCGGTACGGGATCTGCCCGCGTGGGTGACCCCCGAGGTGCTCCGGGGCGGCTTCGCCACCGGCGCGCCGAGCGCCGGCGGCCCCATGACGCGGTACGAGACCGAGGCCGCGCGCCGCGCCGGGGTGCCGCAGGACCGCGCAGCGCTTTTCGCCTACTGGGTGTCCGAGGACGGGCTGGCACAGCTCTACGAACTCCTGGACAGCGGACGGTACGAGGTGACCGTCCCCGAGGAAGCCGCTCTGCTCACGGTGGCCTGGCTGGCCCGGGCCGGAGAGACGGACGCGGCGATCGGACTCGTCGAGGAACTCGCCCCGTTCGCCGGACGGCTGCGATTCACGCCCCGCCCCTCCACCCGCCCTGCACCCGACCCCGGCATGGTGCACCGGCGGACCGTCGCCGAGGCCGGTGAAAGCCTCGCGCGACGGCAGACCAGCGAGGCGGTGGAGACACAGCGAGAGGCACTGGCCGTCTGGCAGCCGTTCGGCGACGAACTCCTCGCCCACTGGCTGGAGACCGCCGACCCCGGAGAGCCGCTCCGGGTACTGACCCGCACCCCCGACGCCGCCTGGCACGAGCACGGCGCCGAATTGCTGCGCCGATACCGCGACTTGAGCGAACGCCACACCTACTGCACCAAGCACCGCAAGCCCAAGGCGAACCTGGGCATCATGCGCGGGGCGCTGGAGGAGGTCGCCGCCGGACGGGAACTGGACGCGCGCCGGCTCGGGTTGCTGCGGCACGCCGTCACGTCCATGGTGCGGCGGCGCGGGCTGCCCGGGTCCGCCCAGCTCACCGCACTGCGCCGGGGGCAGGCCGCGCAGGCGGCGCTGCCCTCGCACCATGCGCTGGCCCAGCTGGTGCTGCGGCGGCTCTCCGACCTCGACCAGCAGGCGGGCGTCGCCGAGGTCGCGCCGCTCGTCGCCGAGGTGAGTGAGGAGGAGGCAGGGGAAACGGGTCTGCCCGCGGGTGCGGTGATTCCCGCCGGCGTCCGGCGGCCCGTCGAGTCCGCGTTGAGCGCGCCGTTGAGCACCCTTGTGGAACGCGGGGTCGTACCCTCCGCGGAAGTGCTGGCCGAGCTCGTACCGCAACTCGTCGCCGCCACCACCGCGCAGGCCTATCCCGACCCGGCCCTGCGTACGCTGGCGGCCGCCCATCACCGGGCGTTCGCGGGCCGCCGTTCACTGCTGCTGCTCAACCTCCAGCACCAGGTGCGCGCGGAGGAACTGCCATGGGTACGGGCCGTGGCCGGGCAGCGCGAGGAGGGGGCAGCGGGTGCGGTGTCGGCCGTCGCGTTTCGGCGGCTCGGTGAGCTGGCCGTGCAGGCCTTCCCTGGCACGATCCTGCCCAATCCGCTGATCCGTGAGCTGTCCTTGCTGGCCCGCCAGGCCGAGCTGGGCGCTCCCCTGGTCGAGGAGCTGGCCGCGGACATCTTCATGGGCACGTTCAGCCCGAAGTTCCTCGCCGCGGCGCGGGTCGCGGCGGAACTGCTGGGCGGCGGCTCGCTCTACGAGCGTTACTACGCCATCGACTACCGGGCCATCCGGAACTTGGCGATCGTCGAGGCCGGCGAGACGCTTACGACGTCGTACGGGGCTCGGACCTCGCCCGGGTTCGCGAAGCTGTGCGTCGCGCGGGCGAAGGGCGGCTCGTCCGGGGCGCGGAGTGCAACCGGATCGGTGGCCGCGAACGGCAAGGTGATCGAGCAGGCGCAGATCCTCACCACGCACAATCTGGCCACCCTGGTCCACCGGGTCGGCATCGACCCGGACGTGGGCTGGGCGTACCTGGCCCGCCGTTGCTTCGTCACCGTGTGCCGCCTGACCGACCGCGTGCACGGCAACCCACGCCCTCTGAGCACCATCAAGGACGTGGCCTACGCCTGGCGCCAGATGGTGTTTTACCTGTCCCTGTGCAGCACCGGCGAGCGGGATCGCGTGCTGGCCTCGCTACCGGAGGAGCTGGCCCGGCACCCCCGCCATGTGGCGGGACGGCTGGCTCCCGCCCTCACCGGTCTGCGCCAGGTCACCGAGGGCGGCACGGCGGACGAGGGCGCCGGGCGCCTGCTCCTCGGCTGGACCACGGACGGACACTGGCTGCGTCCGGACCCGGTGTCGACGGCACGCTGAGGCCACCGGAGCGCGGGCCGCGCTTCCCGGGATGCGCGGCGCTGCCCATGCCTGGTCGGACTCACCGGTGTCGATGCGCGGACGAGTCCGACCAGACGGGCGGCCTCCACCACGGGACGGTCGCCGGCGAGCGCGGCAGCGTGCTCCGCCGCGTACGCGCCCGGCGAGTCGGGTGCAGGACCCGGCTGCGACACGGGTCTCCGCCGGCTCCGACACCCGGTGCCGGGGTGCCCCCTCCCCGGGGCTTGAGTTCGTCGGACCACAGCGCAGGTTCGGAACAAGGCTTGCACCGCCCAGCGGAGGATGTGGGTGCCGTCCGCGGCCAGGTCAACCGATCGGACCGTTTTCTCCCCTGGCGTCCAGCCAATTCACCGTCCACCCCGCTCCCCGTTCCGCCGACCGCCTCTACGGCTGCGACGACTGCCCCGACGAGGACGCGCCCGTACCTGACCGGGCGTACTCACTCCGGAGCGAGTTCCACTGTCGTCGTGACCCGAGTCAGTGCAGGCCACCGTGGCACCGAGCCGAACCCGAACCGTACGGGCGGTGCGACCTGAGCGATCGTGCCGAGGTCGGCGTCCTCGAAGACCGCCGACACCGTGCGGATCGGCCGCAGATCACGGGCTCCGTACCACTCCCTGCGGCCGCCGCCCGCGCTGCCACGCGTGCGTACACCGCGCAGCAGCGCACGCGCGGGCAGGTCGGTCAGCGCGCTCCACCCCGGACGGCGGCTGATCACACCGGGCACCGCGCGCAGCATGAGCCCCAGGGGTCCTCGCCGCCCAGTGGTGAAGCGCAGGTGGAGGGAGCCAGCGGCGACGGTCCAGGTGTCGCCCTCGGCCCTTACGTCGATGGGAACGACCTGCACGGTGTCGAAGGTGTAGGTCCCGCTGATGAAGTCCGCCGTCTCATGGGTGGGGGCCAGCAGCAGTCGTTCCCCGTCGGACCGCTCGAGCATCACGTCGCTGAAGGAGCCGAACGGCGACCGGGGCCAGTGCCCCAGCACGATGCGTGTCCCGGAGGCCGTACCGAGGCCTGCGATCCAGCCGTCGAAACGCAGCCGCGACGGCCGTCCCCCGGAGCCGAGGACGCGGTTCATAGGCGACCGGTCCCGTCGAGCCGGCCGATGAGACCTGCGGCGGTGGGCAAGGTGTCCTCCAGTTCGTCGAGTACGGCGACGACGCCTCGTGACGTCGGACGTCACCCCCAGTCATTCTCAACCGACAGGTGCGCGCGCGGCACGGCGAGATCCGTTACCCACGTCGCAACGGCACCTTCAGGGGCGGGGTTCCAGCACCTCCACGACGCCCGTCTCCGTGTCGTAGCTGCGCAGAGTGGTGAGCCGGGCCGACAGCGGCGGTGGCGGCAGCAGTTCGGGGACCCGCCGACCGGCGAAGGCACCGGCGCGCCGGGTCCGGCCGAGGGTGACGTGCGGGCTCCAACGCCCCGGGGCGTGGAAGGGATTGAGGGTCTCGGACGGGCTGTCCGAGGTCACCGCCTCCCACACCCGGCGGTGCAGAGCGGCCAGGAGGGGGTCGCAGTCCAGCGACCAAGCCAGCACCGAGGTGGGCCGCTCGAAACGGACCACGCCTGTGAAGCGCACCGACAGCGGCAGTTGGGCGGCCACCTCGGCGAGCTCCCATCGGATCGGAGCGGTCAACTCCGGGCAGGTGGCGAGGGTGAGGTGCGGGCTGTTCGTCGGTGAGCGGTGGCGCGCCTGGCTGGGCAGCCCCGCGTCCGCCAGACGCCGCCAAGCCTCCCGGACCGCCAGATCTGCCGCCTCGTCCAACAGGAGCTCGACCGTTCGCACCAGCGCAGCCTACCGGCCCGGCTGTGTTGTTCTGCCGCCCGTCGGCCGCGTCGTAAGGCACAAGGACGACAGTGCTGCGGCACGTGAGGACCACCGGCTGGGACCGACTACGCGCCAAGTGCAACGAGGCGACCTGTCAGCCTGCATTCGATCCAGGCCGGCGCAGTCCGGCGTCCGCTCATGTCGGAGCCGTACGACGTGATGTGCGTGCTGTCCGCTATGCAGTTCGTGAACCCGCACCAATGGGTGGGTGATGCCGGCACGACTGCTCAGTGACCTGGCACGGGCGAGTCGACATGGCATCACGTCAAGGAGGGCTCGGACCTCCGGTCGCTTTCCGAACGGGCAAGGCGCGGACCGGTTCGATGCAGCACCATGAAGCTGAGGGCTGCCAAGAGGCTCGCCACGGCGCAGGCGGCCCACAGAGTCGTGGGGCCAAAGTGGTCGTACGTGAATCCGCCTGCGACAGAGGCGAGTGTGGCGCCGACAGCCCAGGTCAGGGCTGCCACCCCCTGGTAGCGCCCGTGTGCCTCCTTGTCCGCAAAGCGAGCGGTGACCTCCACGCTCATCGGGCCACTGATGATCTCGCCGAGGGTCCAGAGCGAGACCGTCAGAGCGAACCACACGGCGGAGGAGGCAAAGGCCGTGAGCCCGAATCCTATGCCGATGAGGACGGCCGCGAGTGTGAGCAGGACGAACGGGGATCGGTGGGACAGCAGTTGGCCGGCCGGGACCTGTAGAAGGCAGATCAGCACCCCGTTGAGGGCGATGAGCGCTCCGCAGGATGCAGGCGCGAGGCCCGACGCCGACATCGCAAGCGGCAGAGTGACGGTCATCTGCTGAAGCACTGTGGAGATGATCGTGAACGACACGGCGCACAGAAGGAAGGGCCTGTTCGCGAGCAGACGTCCGAACCCGTGGGCCGGTGGGCCGATCGTGACGCGTCTTTTGCGTCGCGGGGCAGGGATCTTGAGCAGCAGAACCATCGCGCACAGAAGCGTGGCGCCGGCATCGGCGATGAAGAGGAGCCGGTAGCCGAACTCGGCCGCGACACCAGCGAAGAGAACCGAAGCGGCGAACCCCAGATTCATAGCCCAGTAGTTGAGTGAGAAGGCACGCACCCGGTCCCGGTGGTCCAGCAGGTCGTTCATCATCGCGTTGGTGGCAGGACGGGAGGATCCGGAGAAGAGGCCGACCAGCAACCCCGAGCTCACCAGCAGACCGTCGCCGGCACTGAGCCCGAGGAGCACGGTGCTGAGGGCCGTGGCGACATGAGACGTCAGCAGCACCCACCGGGGGCCCAGGCGGTCCGTTGCGACACCGCCGACCAGCGAACCCGCCATGCCTCCTAGGCCGACGACCGCGGAGATGAGGCCGGCGAACGCCACGGTCCTGCCTTGATAAGTGGTCAGGTAGAGCGTCAGGAAGGGAGTGACGAAGGTACCCAGACGGTTGATCAGGGTACTTGCCCACAGCCACCAGAAGGCACTCGGCAGTCCAGCGATCGCCCGGATCGTGGTGGCTCGGATCGATCT
Source organism: Streptomyces sp. NPDC005496 (assembly GCF_042872045.1). Classification (NCBI taxonomy): domain Bacteria; kingdom Bacillati; phylum Actinomycetota; class Actinomycetes; order Kitasatosporales; family Streptomycetaceae; genus Streptomyces; species Streptomyces sp. NPDC005496. The sequence goes on along the minus strand of NZ_JBIAJQ010000012.1, from coordinate 235,536 downwards.
GGCCAGAGACATGAACGTCTTACTCGACGCGATCGCCGAGGCTGTCGAGCAGGGTTTCGATGCGCTTCGCTTCGGGGGCCTCCGGGCCAAGAATCTCTGAGACTTCGGGGAGCAGGTTGTGGAGAAGTTCGCGAGCCTCCGCCGTGTTGCCGGATTCAGCCGTCCACTGGGCGAATTCGATTCGGTTGCCGAGGAACACCGGGTGCTCAGGGGTCAGCACGGCCGAGACGTCGACGAGCAGCGTGCGCATCTGTTCCAGGGCGGCCCCCGGGTCGCCCAGCACTCCGGTCCAGTGGGCGATGCGCTGCCGGGTTGCGTACGGATACGAATGTGAGGCACCCAGCGTCTCGTAGAGTCTGGGCAGGATGCGCTTGAGTTCGATGAGCCCGGTGACCGGGTCCCCCGCTTCCGCCGTCCAGTGAGCAAGTTCGGAGGCAGTGATCGCGCGAAGTGGATGATCTTCAGGTGCGGTGCTCTCGACGTCACTCACGAGTTGGGCGCAGAGTTCCCTCGCCTCCTCCGTGCGCCCCATCTGTCCGGTCCAAGAGACCACGTTGGCGCGGGTGTTGAGGACGATGAGGTCGTTGTGCGGAAGCAGTCGTTCCTCGCGGCTGAGCAGATCGAGATGGCGACTCAGAGCCGCCGCGGGCTTGCCGATCACGCCCGTCCAGTAGCTCATCCGGCGGCGAGTACTCAGACATTCGAGGTCGTCAGGGCCAAGAGCCTGTTCTTGCGCTTCGAGGATCGCGGTGAGTTGGGCGACCGCTTCCCTGGGACGCCCGGAGACACCGGCCCAGTGGGCGGCCGAAACCGCAACGGAAAGAACGCGGAGATCTTCGGGGCCGAGCACATGCTCCAGCTCAGAAGCAAGTTCTCGCAGCAGCCGTAAGGCCGACTGCGGTGCTCCCGCCAGGCCGATCCACTCGGCCAGGTCACGCCGGCCAGCGAACACCGGCAGGCTACGCGCCCCGTGGCTGGCGGCAAGTTGTTCCAGCACGAGCTCCGCACGGGACACAGCCCCGCGCCAGTCACGTGCGGATACCAGCGCCGCCAGCTCCGGATCGTGATCAGTGAGGGAGTCCAGCGGAGCGTCAGCGGCCGGCCGCTGCCAGTCCTGTTCCACAGACCGTCCTCCGCCGTCTCCGCCGTTCGGACCGCGGGCCGTCAGTCCGAGATGCCTCATCAGTGGTTCAGCGGTGACCGCGAAAGCGGATGCACCAGGCGGCAGTTGGAGCTCACCGGTCAGGTCGGAGCGGACTGCTGGAAACGTACGAGTCGCGTGTTGCGGGAGGCCAAGGGTGTCGGTGACGAACTCGGCCGTCTTGAGAAGATCACCCGACGGCACGGTTTCCAGCAGCAGATCGCGCATTCCTGGCCGGTAGTCGTAGTGGGTGACGGTGTGCCGTGCAGGGTCAGGGCTCTGCCTCATGAGGCCGCCGAGCAGCACTTCCGCCAATGGCGCGGGATCGGACCGGCCGAACACGGAACGTTGCACCAAGCGCATTAGTTCGAGCGTCAGGGGGCGGATCGCAGCCAGATGGCCGGCCAGCCTCCAAGCTTCGGGTGACGCCGCTCGACGGAACAACGCCAGGTGGTCGCGTAGGTCGGCTGAATGGACAGCGGACGACGGCACGTCGTGCAGGTACCGGGGGCTTGACTCAGGGCTCACTGCGGTCACTCGGCAGGAGGTCCGGGAGCCGTCGGCCACGAGCCTGGCCCACTGTGCCAGCGCGCTCGGATGCAGTTCCACCACTGGGACGGGGATTCCACCGAACTCCGACAACTCTGGAGGCAGCCATGGATCGTCTACGCGGAAGGCGATGTTCGCTGTGCCTGGCAAAGGGCTGCTCAACACCTTCAGCTCGGTCGCGATCCGGGTGCCGTCCCAGAGCCGTCTGGGCAAGGGCTGCAAGATGGCGACCGGACAGCGCCGGGCGTAGAACCGGATGAGGGACTGGACCGCACCTGTGTGCCATCCCGCCCCGATGCCGTCCGACATGACGAGTACGGCTCCTCGCCCGTCAGGGGAACACAGCGACTGCGGGTCGACTCGTGGACTCAGGGGACGGAACGGAGCGCTGTGCAGCACAGGACCGTCCGGTCTTCTCGTGTCGAGGCCAAACGTACGGATCCGCCGGAAGGCACTTGTTCTTTCCAGGACGGCACGCATTTCGGAAGCCGTATCCTGCCACAGCCTCATGGACAACCCGTCGTCCACCACCAGTGAAACGTCCAGCCACTGTTCATGCTTCGGAAGAAACACAGCGTCGAGGACTCCGGTCTCGGCGATCAACTCGACCGTGCTCGTGTCGTCGATCTGCTCGTCGCCCTGGGCCGGCGTAGGGCGTCGGAGTTGTCTGAGTGCGCGGCCGATCGCCAGGCTCGCGGGCAGGGCTCGTTCTGCCGGAAGCCTGGTGAGGTGGCCCGTCGTGCCCGGCACGCCGTCACCGCCGGGACCGAAAACGTCGGATCCCCCGGCAAAGCCGCCCCCGTCAAGGGTAGAAACCGTCGCAGTGTCGGCGGAACCAGTCATGTGCGGAGCGGGAGAGTCACTTTCGTGTTCCTCTGCGGGACCGAGTCCTGTCTCGGGGAGACGCATGGCCAGCCAAAGGACCTCGGCCAGTTCTACAGGCGTCAAGAAGATGCCCGCGCGCGCCAGCGCGTCGTGCAGCCTATCGATCATTCGAGGGTGGGTCCCGCCTCCTCGAGCGGGCGCAGCACGGCTGCCAGGAGGCCTTCTCGTCCCAGGTCCACGCCGGTGACCCGTAGATGGACGGCGTTGAGCAACTGGTCCGTGGCCAGTGCCATCTGGCCTTGGTCCCGCCGTTCGAGGAAGGTACCGATCAGGTCTTCCGCAGCACTCAGGCCCTCCTCTCCTAGGTGCGCACGGACGATTTCCCGCAATTGGTCCCCTGTTGGTTCCTGCAGGTCCAGCCGCACGCAGCGGCGCAGGAATGGAGCGGGGAAATCACGCTCGCCGTTGCTGGTCATGACGACCACGGGGAACTCCGTGCAGCTGACGATTCCCTGCTGGACCGTGTACCTCTGCCTGCTACCCGCGAGCATGACCTGGACATCGGGACTGTCATCGGGAAGACGGACGAGTTCCGGGATTTCGAAGGAGCCCTCTTCGAAGACGACCAGGAGATCGTTGGGCAGGTCGATGTCGCCCTTGTCGATTTCGTCGATCAGGAGAACACGCGGTCTGCCGGGACGGCTGGTGGCCAGGGCGGTGCCCAGAGGGCCGAGCCTGATGTAACTGCCGACCTCCGGAGCAATCGTGCCCAGTTCCCGGGCCCGGCCAGTGTCGCGCAACCGTCCGACCGCGTCGTATTTGTAGAGGCCGTCAGCCAGTGAGGTCTTGCTGTTCACCGGCCAGCGGAGCAGGTCACCAAGTCCCAGCTCGAGCGCTATCGAGGCGGCAAGTGAGGACTTTCCGGCGCCTGGCCGGCCGGTGACGAGCAGCGGGCGTCGCAGATGCAGTGCGGCATTGACCACGTCCGCCTCCCGCGTCCCGATCCGATACCTGAGCGGCGCGCTCTTCCGGCGGGTGGTGAACGTGCGCCACGGCGGAGCGGCCGGCAACCGAGGAGGCTCTTGGCTGACCTCGCTGGTGCCGCGATACAGCCGCCAACTGTCAACGTTATCGGACATGTATCGGAACTCTCCTCACCTACAGTGACGGGTCGCTCAGCCGAAGCGTTTGCGGAACGCCGTCCGGCCGGTCCCACACTAGAGCCAACCGGGCGCCGAACTCGCCAGGCGCAGCCCTGAGCCTGGCTTCGTAGACACGTCTGGGAAGCGCATGTGGAGATAATCCCTCTGTCAGTTCGGCCAGTTCGTCGTCCTTCGAACGGCTTTCGGTGGGCCGAAGCCACAGCACGCCGGGAACTCCGACGGCCAATGCGATGACACGCAGCCGAACAAGTTCCGAAGGGGGGCAGGCGAGGGCGACCGCACAGATGGGGGTCGCGGCTCCGCGTTCCTGGATCGCGGGATCGTGGTGTGAGAGCACCGCGACTCGGCCCGAGAGCAGCGCCTGCCATCGGTAACGCAACTCGGGCAGGTAGGCGGGACGGCGGAGTTCGGGGCACCTCAGCACGCAGAGAAAATCCTGTCCCAGCACGGCCGGAAAGATGTCGTCGGCCTGGTAGATCCATTGGTCGAAAGGGAGGTCGAGTTCGCTCGGGGGTACGAAACACTCGATGACCGGCAGCGCACCAGGCGCGCTCTGCGCCGCGAGGGTCTCGAGTACAGCGGCGAGCTCCTCCAGCAGCGTCCTCAACGGTACTGGCCGGTCCTGTGTCCGATGGTGCGTCACCGAGCCGTCGGCGTCGCTCACGTACAGGACGAAGCTGAAGGTCTCGGTGTCGGCGACTCGCCAGAGCTGAAGCTGCACCAGGGGTGCAGCCGTGACCGCGGCCTCCACGGACTCCATGGCCTGGGCGCGGTATTCTCGCAGGTTCTCGGCGAGACCAAGACGGCGGGACAAGGAATCGTTCCAGGCGTACAAGGCGTGTCTCGTGTCCGCGTCAGCCGTGTACGCTGCGGCGAACTCGATGACCCGCAGCAGATGAGGCACTTTCCCGCGGTGTGACCGGTAACGCTCCAGCAGGATCACAGCGTCAGGCCAGTCCAGCGCCGCCAGGGACGGCCCGAGCGCAAGAGCCCTCGCCGCCGTCCCTTGCGGGCTGGGTACGGAGCCGGACAGGAGGTGGAGCAGTTCCCGATGCTCGGAGGCCGTCAGAAACTGGTTCTGAGTGGTGTGCAGCGCCGTCGTCCGGATCCAACGCCGGTCGTCTTCCGTCCCGGCGAACGCGTCCAGTAAGGCCAGCAGTGTGGGAACACCCCGCGGCGAGGAGAGCGCGGTCCGGGCGAACCACTCGTAGGGCGCACCGAGCGGTGCCGGGCCCCCGGCCGGCCCCAGCTCCCCTGTGAGCCGTTCCGCGCACTCGATGCGGCTGGCGGCCGAAGGCAGGCAGGCTCGGAGGGGGCCAAGGAGCTGCTGAGTGATCGCGGCGCGGCGGGGGTCTTGCTTGAGGACCGCGGGCGCGAGCCCGTCTGCTTCCGTTCTGTCTGCCGCAAACAGGGAAGCGACGTTCCAAATGGGTACGGCGAAGGCTCGCTCACCGCGCCTGCTCACCACCAGACCGACGACTCGCTGCTGTTCGCGGTCCCACAGCGGAGAGCCGCTGTAGCCCTCGACGATCGACTGCGCCGATGCCGGGCAGTCGAGCACGATCCACTTGTCCGTGACGCCTTGGGCCACAGCAGCGACGATGGTGCTTGGCGCGCCGCTGCCAAACCACGCGTAGTTGACGCTGCCGACCCGGCATTGTCCGATGTCCGGCGGCGTGTGCGGAAGCGTGGACCCCGCTTGGAGTCGTAACAACGCGAGATCGCCGAACCATTCGACGTCCCCTTCCTGCGCCGGTCTTCCATCGCCGCGTCGGGCGGGAAGCCACCCCGCCAGGGCTGCCTCGTAGCACTGGTCCACCGAGCCCCCGGGCAGCGCCACCGATACTCCCTCGACCACTTCGCCGGATTCGGCCGGCCGCTCCTGGCAGAACGAGGGACGGCCGAGAATCTGGTTGATCACATGCGCGCAGGTCAACACGTGGTCGGGCGTGACAAGGACGCCTCCGCCGACTGCCCGGGGAGCGTCGTTCCTGTAGAGCGCCGCGTGCGCGGATTTGACCGCACGGTCCAGGTCATCCATGCCGCTACCCGGCCGACGGTCCCAGCTTCCACGTGGCACGCACGACGACGACCGCCTCTCCTTGGGTACACGTGATGCCGAGTTTGAGGTCCTGTGACAACTTGACGCCCAGTTCTATCGACACGTCGTCGGGTGGGCGCAGCGAGGAGGTCACTGCCTGGTGCACGGAGTCCAGTACCGAGCCGAGCGGACGCAATACGTCGCTGAGTGCCTGGCCTGCGGCTGCGGCGACTCGCTGACCACGGCCCACCGGGACAACGGATCCTGCATCGTCGGGCAGGTCCGGATCACTGACTGGTACCGGGCCAGGGGCGAACACTTCCACCAGCACGCCTGTACCGTCTGCGAGCTGCAACTCGACTAATTGTGGCATCCGTTCATCGTGGCACAGACTGTACTGGCACGCATCGGAGCAAACCCGGACACCGTGCAGGCATTCGCCGCATGGTCGGCTTGCGCACGCTGACGCGTGGCTCCGGGTATCGGCATGCAGGCGAAGCAATCGTCGGTGCGCCGGGCGAGGCGATTCAATACAGCATCCGCAAGGCGCCCGGGAGTACGCGTGCGGTGACCGGGAGGACGGCGTCGACCTCGCCGTCGGCGCCGTAGGGCACCTCGCGGTCCGCCTCGATGCGGATCTCCCGGCCCTGGAGGACGCGCACTTGAGGTCGCCGGACATGGGTGCCCGCGGAGAGCTCGTTCATCAGGGCGAAGAACAGCCGGCGCGGCGCTTCCCGGATCAGCACCACGTCGAGCAGTCCGTCGTCGACGCGCGCGCCGGGGGCGATCATGCGACCGGAGCCGTAGTAAGGCGAGTTGGCGGCCACGACGGTGTAGCCGCGGTGGGTGTGCTCCTCGCCGTCGACGGTGACCCGGTAGGTGGCCGCTCGCCAAGTCGCCACGGCGCGCAGGCCGCCCGCGTAGTAGGAGGCCGCGCCGCGCAGCAGCTTGGCCTCGTTGGCGTGGCGGTTGGCGAGTGCGTCGACGCCCGCGTAGACGCTGCCGAGGACGGCTGTGCGCGGGTGGACGGCCGACTCCACCTCGATGGTGTCCACCGCCCGCGGTGGGGCGTGCAGCAGGATGCGGGCCAACTCCGCCGGTTTGGAGGGGAGTTCGAGGGCCCGCGCGAAGTCGTTGCCGCGGCCGGCGGGGACGAGGCCGAACAGGACGTCGGTGCCGCTGAGGGCTCCGCCGATGCCGCCCGCGATGCCGTCGCCGCCCACGGCCAGGACGACGCGCTGCCGCGCGCCCGCTGCTCGGGCGAGGTCCTGGGCGTGGGTCAGGCTGCGGCTGTACTCGGTCTCCAGCTCGGCCCCCGCCTCCCGGAGCAGCCTGGCCACCTGCAGCAGCGCGGCGGCCGAAGTGGATCCGCCCGCACTGGGGTTGACGATGGCGGTGAACTGTCGCATCGGTGGGCCTCCGGGACGCGGGGTGGGGTGAGTGGACTGGTTGGACCGAGGGTTGGCGGGTTCAGTCGCGTGGCAGGAGGACGCCGGGGTTGAGGAGCCCGGCGGGGTCGAGCCGTTGTTTGACCGCCCGCAGCGCGGCGATGCCGAGTTCGCCGGCCTCGCGGACGTACCAGTCGCGGTGGTCGGTTCCCACGCCGTGGTGGTGGCTGATCGTGCCGCCGGCCGCGCCGATCGCCTCGTTGGCGGCGCGCTTGGCCGGTGCCCAGTGCGCCACGGGGTCCTCGCCCTGGGCCGAGACCACGGTGAAGTACAGCGAGGCGCCGTTCTCGTAGACGTGGGAGATGTGGCACATGACCAGCGGCGGTGTGCCGGCTTCGGTGAGGGAGGTGGTGAGTGCCTCCTTGACGGAGGCGTAGAGCTCGGGGATGCGGGACCAGAAGGCCGCGGTCTCCAGGGTTTCGGCGAAGGCACCCGCGTCCAGCAGAGCGTCGCGCAGATAGGGCGCCGAGTAGCGGCCGTGCGCCCAGCGTCGGCCGGGTTCTTCGCCGAGGTAGGTGCCGCCGCACTCGCGCAGGACTGCCTCGCCCTGCCGGCTGCGCAGTTCGGTGTCCTCCTGGGTGCCCTCGTAGCCGACGACGGCGACGCATCCGGGGTCCTGCGGTGCGTCCTGAGCGCCGATGGCGTCGGGCTGGGCGAGGCCGATGAAGGTCTCGGTCTCGTCGGACAGGCGTAGCACCGTGGGGCGCGGTCCGTCCTGGGCGAGGCGGCGCAGGGCCGCGGCGCCTTCCTCGAAGGAGGCGAAGCGCCAGCCCTCGTAGCGCCGTGCGGCGGGCTGCGGGCGGACGCGGACGGTGACGGATGTGATGACGCCGAACGCGCCCTCGGATCCGAGGATCAGTTGCCGCAGGTCGGGTCCGGCCGCCGAGCGGGGGGCGCGGCCGACGTCGAGCGTGCCCTGCGGGGTGGCGAGGGTGAGGCCGAGGACCATCTCGTCGAAGCGGCCGTAGCCGGCGGACGCCTGTCCGCTGGAGCGGGCCGCGGCGAACCCGCCGATGGTGGCCCATTCGTAGGACTGCGGGAAGTGCCCCAGGGTGAATCCGTGCTCGGCCAGCAGGGCCTCCGCCTCGGGGGCGCGCAGTCCGGGCTGCAGGGTGGCGGTGCGGGAGACGGGGTCGAGGGCGAGCAGGCCGTCCATGCGGCGCAGGTCCAGCGCGACGAAGGGGCGGGACCGCTCGGGCGTCAGACCGCCGACGACGGAGGTGCCGCCGCCGAAGGGGACGACGGCCAACTCGTGGGCGGCGCAGGCCTGTAGGGCCGCGAGGACCTCGTCGTGGCTCGCGGGCAGGACCACGGCGGCCGGGACGTCGGCGATGTCGCCGGCCCGGATGTGCAGCAGGTCCGGGGTGGACTTGCCGCGGGTGTGCCGGATGCGGGTCTCGGCGTCCGTACGCACGTGCGCCGGGCCGCCGACCGCGGCGGCCAGGGCGTCGATGGCTCCCGCGTCGAGCGGTGAGGCGGGCACCTCGATGGCGTCGAGGGCGACCGGTGCACTGCGGGCGGGCTTGACCCCGAGCAGGTCGCGCAGGAGCCCGATCACCGTTTCGGGCAGCTCAGTGGCCTTGGCGGGGTCTCCCCACCCGCTCCACAGCATGTCCATGGGGTTGTTCCTCACCGGTCGGATGCAAGGGGTGCCGCAGGGAGCGGCATGGGGCCGTGGGGCGGGAGAGGTGCTGTCCCACGACCCCGTGGCGCGTTACACTGTGACACATGACGCCTATTCGTCACAACGGTCCGGACGGTACGGCCGCCGGAGACCCCGTCCTGGACGCCGTACGCGACTGCGTGCTGGCCGTCGGAGTGCGCCGCACGACCCTCACCGACGTGGCCCGCCGCGCCGGTGTCTCCCGTATGACGCTCTACCGGCGCTGGCCGGACGTACGGACCCTGGTGGGAGACCTGATGACCCGCGAGTGGGTCGAGGCGGCCACCCGGGCGATGCCCGAGCGCCGGACGGGCACCTCCGCCCGCGCCCTGATCGTCGACGGCCTGGTGGCGGGCGTGCGGGCGTTCCGCGCCCATCCGCTGTTCCGCAAGATCATCGACGTGGACCCCGAACTGCTCCTGCCCTACATGCTCGACAGACGCGGAGCCAGCCAGGAAGCCCTCCTGGAACTGCTCCTCGGCACCCTGCGCGAAGGCCACGCGGACGGATCGGTGCGCGCCGAGCACGCCGACCGGCAGGCCCGGGCCCTGCTGCTGATCGTGCAGTCCTTCACGCTCTCCCTGCGCACCATGACCGACGAGGACGACCCCGAGCTGACCGGCGACGCGTTCCTCACGGAACTGCGGACCATCCTGGAGAGGACCCTGACGCCATGAGCACCAGCAGGAGCGCGTCCGACCCGGCACCGACACCCGGCTCCTCACTGACCGCCGCCCGGCGGGCCGACGAGCTGGCCCGCACCGTGGGCGGGGCTCCCGTCGACCTCCTGGTCGTCGGTCTCGGCGCCACCGGCGCCGGGGTCGCCCTGGACGCCGCCGCACGCGGCCTGAGCGTCGCCGCCGTCGACGCCCACGACCTGGCCTTCGGCACCTCACGCTGGAGCTCCAAGCTCATCCACGGCGGCCTGCGCTACCTGGCCTCCGCCCAACTCGACGTCGCCCACGAAAGCGCCGTCGAACGCGGCATCCTCATGGAACGCACCGCCCCCCACCTGGTGCACGCCCAGCCCTTCGTCCTTCCCCTCACTCCCCTGGTCTCACGCGGTCAAGCCGCCCTGGCACAGGCCGGCTTCCACGCCGGCGACCTCCTGCGCCTGGCGGCCCGCACGTCTCGCGCCACCCTCCCCGCGCCACGCCGCCTGTCCACCGTGGAGACCCGCACGCTGGCCCCGGCACTCCGCTCCGCCGGTCTGCGGGGCGGCCTGCTGTCCTTCGACGGCCGGCTCACCGACGACGCCCGCCTCGTCACCGCCATCGCCCGTACGGCCGCCGCGCGCGGCGCACGTGTCCTGACGCGGGTACGGGCCCTGGAACTGACCGGGCACGGCGCACGCGTCCGCGACGAACTCACCGGCGAGGAAGGCGAGATCCGGGCCCGCGCCGTGATCAACGCATCCGGCGTGTGGGCCGGCGGCCTCGTCGACGGCATCCGCATCCGGCCTTCGCGCGGTACCCACCTCGTCCTGCGCGCCGAGCACTTGGGCGCGGTGCCGGCGGGCATGCACATCCCGGTCCCCGGGGAGACCAACCGCTTCGTGCTCGTCCTGCCGCAAGGCGACGGCCGCGTCTACGTCGGGCTCACCGACGAGCCCGTCGACGGCGACATCCCCGACGTCCCCGAGGCGCCCGACTCCGACATCGGCTTCCTCCTCGACGTACTCAACTCCGCCCTGGACATCCCGGTCCACCGCGACGACGTGGTGGGTGCCTTCGCCGGGCTGCGCCCCCTGCTGGACACCGCCCCGGCCGGCAGCGGCGGCACCAAGACCGCCGACATCTCCCGCAGGCACGCCGTGCACACCTCGGCCGACGGTGTGATCACCGTCGTCGGCGGCAAGCTCACCACCTACCGGCGTATGGCCCAGGACGCCGTCGACGCCGCCGTCGCCACGCACGGGCTCGACGCGGGCCCCTCCCCCACCGCCTCGCTGCCCCTCATCGGCGCCGCGCCGCCGCACGTCCTCGCCACCGTCCAGGCACCGCCCCGCCTCGTCCGGCGCTACGGCACCGAAGCGGCGGACATACACGCGCTGACCACCAAGGACCCACGGCTAGGCGCCCAGGTACTTGAAGGCCACCCCGTCACACAGGCCGAACTGACCTGGGCGGTACGCCACGAGGGCGCCCTCGACGAGGCCGACCTCCTCGACCGCCGAACCCGCATCGGCCTGGTCCCCGAGGACCGCGCGCAAGCCGTACCTTCGGCCCGGGAAGCGCTCGGCGAGAGTGTGGGCAGCGGCTGAACGGACCCCTGCGCCACGCCCCTGCGGCGCGGCGCAGGGTGAGCAGGCTGCGGGAGCCCTCCGTAGGACCGACGCCTCAACCGGGAAGGTGCGACTTGAGATTGCACGGAGCCCCGCCTGCCAGCGAACCCGGCCGGACGCCGGGGGCCCGGCGTCGCTCCGGACTGCGTGACCCGCCTCGGGCACGGCAAGATGCAGTCATGCGGAATCGACCGGTACTCGTCTTCGACGGTGATTGCGGCTTCTGCTCCACCTCGGTGCGCGTGCTCGAACGGTGGCTGCGACCGCGCTGTGAGATCGTCCCTTCGCAGTTCGCCGACTTGGAAGCCCTCGGCGTCAGACGCGAGCGGGCCGAGCAAGAGGTGCTGTGGGTGACTCCGCCCGGCACGGTGTACGGAGGTTCCGACGCCGTGGCGAAGGCACTGCTGAGCGCGCGCGGGGCGTGGCCGGTACTCGGCGCGCTGCTGCGCCTGCCCCCGCTGCGCCAAGTCGCCCACGGCGTGTACCGCCTGATCGCCGCCAACCGCCACCGCTTGCCCGGGGGGACTCCGGAATGCGCCTTGCCGGGCAGCGGCCGGCCCAACTCAAAATGGGACCCCTGATATACGTCGGCAAAAGGTGCCGGAGTACGGGATCTCCGCGTCCCAAGCCCTGACCGACCCGGCGCCACGGGGTTGGTACGGCAAAAGGACAGCGGCGGTCCCGAGGTTTCCGGAACCGCCGCCGTACCGACGTAGGGGTCTCAGCAGAGTCCCAGATCAGCTAGTGCCCGGTTCTTGCCGAGGGTGTACTTGGTGGGCCGGCGCCACGTAGCGCCAATCGATCAGGCACGACCATGCGATCGCGCAGCTCGCCACGCTCGCCAGCACGCCGATCAATGTGTCGGGGCCCGAGGCCCCGGTAGCGACCGACCCCAGGAGCATCACTGCGATGGCGACCTCACCCACTCCGAGCACGGCGAGCCAGCCGACGCGCAAGGCGCGCGGTGCCCTGTCCCTGACACGACTTGAGCCCAGCAGGGCGGCTCCGCCGATCATGGTCAGAGCGGCCACGGCGACAAGCACCGAGTTCAGCAGGGTGCCAGAGGTGTCGGGCGCGGTGTGGTCGATTTCCGCGGTGTCGGGCACCAGGAATGTGAACGCGAGCTCCAGCAGCGTGACATACGCGACCTGACCGAGCAGCAGCGTGGGCACGACCCGGCGGTGGAACATGGTCGTCATGCGTCGCTCCTCACGAGACGGCCGCCTATCTCTGTCTTCTTCTTGTGCCCGTTCAGCCTGTCGTCGGCCAGCGCCACCCCGACCGGCTGGACAGCGAGCGCCGAGCACAATGGCAGCGTCGTGGTCATCGCCGCCGTAAGCCGTCATCGCGACCTTCCCCCTTGAGCAAGAGCTGGCGTGCCCCGTCACAGTCCCGGCCTCGGCTCCGGAGCGAAGTCGCAGGTCCCCGATCTCGACGTGCCTTCCGTGCCCCTCAGTCGCACGGTGGCCCGGATGTCGACGTCGTGGCCGTAGGCGACCGTGCAGATCAGCTGTTGCGACGCCGTCCGGTTCAGGCCGTCCAAGGGCAGGGGCACGTCAGCCGTGACCTGCTTGCCGCCCGCCGAGACCTCAACCTGAGGTGGTCGGTCGGACGAAGTGGGGTGGAGGGACGTGCCGAGCCCCGCTTTGCGGTCCCGTTCGCCGGGGCCGGCGAGCAGCGCGCCGAGCACCTTCTCCAGCGGCGGGGGTGCGGTGTCCGTCGCGGTGGAGTTCTGGCCCGCGACCGTCAAAGCGTCGGAGCCGTTGTCCGTCATCGACTCGGCGGGACGGATCACCGGGTGGAGGCGGCCGTCGCGGGTGTGGAAGAAGAGCAGCACCTCGGTCTCGTCGTCGAAGAACGCCTGGATCGAGGCGGGACCTCCCGCCTCGATCACGTCGGTCTCCTGGATGCCGCAGCCGCCGAGCAGCAGCACCCCCGACGCGGCGGCGACCGCGACCGCCCCGCTACGGCGGCGCACACGCGCACGTCCCATCAACAGCCCTCTTCCAGGTGCAGCGGTATCTCCACGGTGAAGACGGCGCCGCCGCCCGGAAGGTTCGCCGCGCGCACGGTTCCGCCGTGCAGCCGCACGTTCTCCAGGGTGATCGCCAGCCCCAGGCCGCTGCCCGCCGACCGGGTGCGCGCCGCGTCGGCCTTGTAGAACCGCTCGAAGATGTGCGGGAGGACGTCCGGGTGGATGCCGGGTCCGCTGTCGGCGACCTCGGTGATCAGCACGGGCGGGCCGGAGGAGCGCTGCTCGCTGCGCAGGCTCACGGTGACGGGCGCGCCGCCGTGCCGCAGGGCGTTGCCTACGAGGTTGGCGATGACGACGTCGAAACGCCGTGGGTCGATCCGGGCGCGGATGCCGGAGGGCAGGCGGGTGCGGACGCGGTCGTCGGTCCAGTGCCTGTTCTGCAGTGTCTTGTCGATGGTCTGCGCCATGTCGACTTCGTCGGCGTTGAGCCCTGCCGCGCGGGCGTCGAAGCGGGAGATCTCCATGAGGTCCTCGACGAGCACGGCGAGCTTTCCGGTCTCGGCGCTGACCAGGCGTACCGCCCGGGCGGTGTCGGGGTCCAGTCCATCGGCGTCTTCGTCGAGGACCTCGGTGACGGCGAGCATGCCGGCGAGCGGGGTGCGCAGTTCGTGGGAGACGTCGGAGGCGAAGCGGCGGGCGCGTGCCTCGGCCTGGCGCAGTTCGCGCACCGAGGTCTCCAGTGCGGCGGCGGACTCGTTGAAGGTGCGGGCGAGGTCTGCCAGTTCGTCGCTGCCGCGTACCGGGATGCGGGTGTCGAAACTGCCGCTGCCCATGCTCCGTGCGGCCTTGCGCAGTTCGCGCACCGGGCGCAGCACGCTGCGGGCGGCGATCAGGCCGGGGATCAGTGCGATGGCGAGACCGGGCAGGGCGCCGTCGCGGGCGGCTATGAGGAGCGCGTCGACGTTGACCTGTTCGTCGCTCATGCGCGTGACGGCGTAGAGGACGAGCCCGCTGGGCAGCACGTCGTCGGGGCCGGTCTTGAACACCGTGGGCATGGCGATGGTGAGGTACGGGACTCCGTCCTTGACGACCCGTTCGAAGGTGCCGCGGGGATGGGCTTGTGCGGCGCGGCGCAGTTCGGGGGTGATCACCGTGGAGACGGGGTTCTCGCCGGAGGACGCCCTGATCGATCCGTACTCCGCGAACACGACCCAGGGGTGCGGCCTCCCAGCGCGGGCGATGCTCCGTAGGGTCTCCTCCATTCCTTCCTTCTGCAGGGGCAGGGCCCAGCCGGTCTGCTGGACCTGGTCGCGGAAGGAGGCGACCGCGGTGTCCTGGGCGGTCTTCAGCAACGCGTTGCGGGCCTCGCGGTAGGTCAGCGCGGAGGTGGTGCCCGCACTGACGGCGGCGACCAGCAGGAAGGCCAGGACCAGCCGGGTGCGCAGCCCGAACGCCCGCGCCCAGCCTCGTCGGACGGGAGCGTCCGCAGCCGGCGTGCCCTCGCGGGCCGGACGGTTACCGCCGCCGGCGCCGGGTCTCCGACGCGCGAGCCGCATGCCGGAGGTCACAGGGGTCCGAAACGGTAGCCGAAGCCCCGCAGCGTCTGGATGTACCGCGGGCTGCCCGCCTCGTCCTCGACCTTGCCGCGCAGCCGTGCGACGCAGGCGTCGACCAGCCGTGCGTCGGCGTGGAAGCTGTGTTCCCACACGTGCTCCAGCAGCTGCTGTCTGCTGAAGACCTGCTCGGGTGCGGCGGACAGGTGCAGCAGCAGCTTGAGTTCGGAGGGGGCGAGCGGAAGGCGCGTACCGGACTTCGTGACACTGAGCCCGGCGCGGTCGATGACGAGGTCGCCGTGCACTTCGATGGCCGCCTTGCCCTGACCGGAGTTGTCGATACGGCGGAGTACGGCGCTGATGCGTGCCTCGATCACCTCGGTGCGCGCGGGTTTGACGATGTAGTCGTCGGCGCCGGCCTCCAGGCCGATCACCACGTCGAAGTCGTCACCCCGCGCGGTGAGCATGATGATGGGCAGCTGGCTCCGGTCGCGGACCTTCCGGCAGACCTGCACGCCGTTCATGCCGGGGAGCATCAGGTCCAACAGCATCAGATCGGGGCGGAATTCGGCCAGTGCGGCGAGACCGGCCTCACCGGTCGCGGCCACCCGCACCTCGTGTCCACGGCGGCGCAGACCGAGTTCGACACCCTCCCGTACGGAAGGGTCGTCCTCGATGAGGAGCACGCGGGGCATGGGCAGTTCTCCCTCGGTAGTGGTCAGGCCCGGGTCGCTCTGCGGCGCAGGGTGGAGAGCAGGGCGTCGAGTTCGGTGAGCCGCAGCGGGCGGGCGAGCACGGCAAAGGTGAGCACGACGGCCACGGCCCCGGCGGTTGCAGCGGCGAGCGTTCCAGCCCCGGCGGCGGCCCGTACGGCGAAGTGACCCAGAAGGGTGGCGGGTACTGCGGCGACGAGGAGCCGCACGTGCGTGCCGACGGCGGCCGAACGCAGGGGACGGGCGACTGCGAGCGAGCGGCTCAGCACCCGGGCGGTCACCGCCCAGCCCGCGCACAGGGCCACCGAGTACGCGGCCGCCATACCCGTCACGGCCCAGCGGGCGGGCAGCAGTTGGGCGGCCGCCACGGACAGTCCCGCGTTGACGGTCACGATCACCAGGTTGAGCAGGAACGGGGTGCGGGTGTCGGAGAGTGAGTAGAAGGTGCGGGACAGCACGTACTGCCCCGACAGGGCGACGAGCCCGGGTGCGAAGGCCATGAGGATGCCGGCCATGGCCGCGGTGTCGCCGGCGCTGGTCCTGCCGTACCCGAAGACGAGGTCCATGATCGGCTGGGCTAGGGCGAGCAGCATGCACGCCGCGGGGACGACGGCGGACGCGGAGGTGCGCAAGGCTTGGGAGACGCTGCGCCGCAGGCCGGCGGTGTCCCCGGCCGTCGCGGCCGCGCTCATCCGGGGCATCAGCGCGGTCACCAGGGACACCGTGACGATGCCGTGCGGCACGACCCACAGGACGTAGGCACTGTTGTACGCGCTGTATCCCGGTCCGCCGTCGAGACCGGCGGTCGTCGCGAGCCGGGTGGTGACCCAGTAGGCGGCCTGGTTGGCCAGCACCATGAGCAGCAGCCAGAAGGCCGACCGCAACGGGCGGGTCAGTCCACTGCCGCGCCAGTCGAAGCGGGGCCGCCAGCGGAACCTGGCCGCGCGCAGCGCGGGAAGCAGAGCGAGGGCCTGGACGGCTATCCCGGCGGTCGTGCCGCACCCGAGCAGCGCCGTCTCGGTCGAACTCAGTGTGCCGCCGTCCGTAGCGAGCGCCAGAAAGAGGCCGAACACGGCTATGACGACAAGGTTGTTGAGGACGGGTGCCCACATCATCGCGCCGAACCGGCCGCGTGCGTTGAGGATTTGCCCGAGCAGGGTGAACAGTCCGAGAAAGAAGATCTGCGGCAGGCAGTACCGGGCGAACGCGCTCGTCATGGCGGCCTGTCCGCCGCTGTAATCCGTGTACACGTCGACGATCGCGGGAGCCGCCCACACCACGGTCACGGTGATCGCCAGGAGCGCGGCCACGCAGACCGTGACGAGTCGGTCGGTGTACGCGACGCCGCCGTCCTCGTGCTCCTTGGCGACCTTGACGAGCTCGGGGACGAACACGGCGTTGAGCGCGCCGCCCAGGAGGAGCATGTAGACCATCGTCGGCAGCGAGTTGCCCACGGCGTAGCCGTCGGCGGTCGGCCCGACGGTGCCGATCGCCGCCGCGATCACGGCGGCACGGGCGAAGCCGGTGCCGCGGGAGACGAGCGACCCGGCGGCCATGACGGCGCTGCTGCGCGCCGTGGACGTCGCCTTCGTACGGGGCTCGTGGCCCGGCTGTTCGCTCGCGGTCGCGGCGCTGTCGTCGCCTCGCCGTTCGCCGTCCGGCCGCGAGGCGCTGTCCTCCGCACCGGTCGGGGTGAGGGCGCTCACCGGCGGTTCAGGTATGCCTGGAAGGCGCGGTACAGCGCCTGGTTGGCGGGGCCACCCAATGACTTCTCCCATTCCCCCAGCGTCTCCACGACCTGTCCACCGGTGCCGAGCTTCCAGCGCAGCAGGCCGTACGCACGTTCGGCGGGGTCGAGAGTGGAGGGTACCCCGCGCATGTCGTAGACGTCGGCGCCGAGCGCGTGCGCGTCCAGCAGCATCCGCCATTGCAGGGCGTTGGAGGGCCGTACCTCACG
This sequence comes from Streptomyces sp. NPDC005496, assembly GCF_042872045.1. Taxonomy (NCBI): domain Bacteria; kingdom Bacillati; phylum Actinomycetota; class Actinomycetes; order Kitasatosporales; family Streptomycetaceae; genus Streptomyces; species Streptomyces sp. NPDC005496. The sequence goes on along the minus strand of NZ_JBIAJQ010000012.1, from coordinate 218,224 downwards.
ACGGTGGTCCGCCGAGGCGCCGGTCTGGTACCAGACCCGGTCACCCACCGTGATCATGGTGTGAGCGGCCAGGATCTCCCCGCGGTGACGGGCGAGGTACAGCTTCATCCGGCCCGGCTCCTCGGCGTTGAGCGCCGCGTACTGGCGCTCGTAATAGGCGAGGGAGCGACCGAGGCGAAAACCGTCGCGCTGCTCCGTCACGTCCAACAGACGGTAGAACTCGGGAAGTTCGGTGGCGCTGCCCACGACCACCTCCACGCCCTCCTTCCGGGCGCGCCGGACGTTGCGCCGCCACTCCTGATTGAGTCCTGCCCACAGGTCCTCGGTGGTGCGTCCTGCGAGCGGTATCCGGAACACGTGGCGGGGCTGGGCGTCACCGCCGTCGGCGGACCCGTCGCTGCCGCAGCGGACCCACCCCCGCGCGCGCAGCCGCTCGGCGACGGCACTGCCGAGCGGATCGACCTCGCTGGCGAGCACGTCGCCGAGCCGACGCCCCGGCCCGGTGAGGGACTTCAGCGCGGAAGCGTCCCAGCGCCGGTACGCGGGCGAGGGCCCCATCCGCACGGCGAACGCTCCCGCGTCGCGCAGATGACCGAGCAACGGCGTGAGCCACAGGTCGACGTCGGGATCCGCCCAGTCGGCCACCGGGCCCTCGGGCAGGTAGGCGAAGAACTTGCGCGTGCCGGGGAACTGGCGCAGCAGCACGAGCGCCGCACCGCTCAGCGCGCCCCCTTCCACATCCGTTCCCCAGCCGACGAGTTGGGCCCGCCAGCCCTCCTTGACGTCGGCCCAGGAAGGGCACTGCAGGAAGCCGGGGCGGAGGGCTCGGCCGGCGGGTGACGAAAGGAAGGCACGGTAAGCGCGGGGCGTGACCGGCCCCAGCGACAAGGGTTCCTTCCCCGCTCGGGGGATACGGCCGGGTGGAACGAGCAGCGCTGACACGGTCTGAGCCTCACTCTCCTCCCCGGCTGGCGACGGGGACACCGAGGATGCTCACAACCAGCCGTGACCGGTCCGCGCGCCGAGTGTGACGAAGCCATGACCGTTTCTCACCAACCGCCGTCATAGACCCGGAAAGCAGCTGACCTGGCATTTTCCGGCTCTACGGTCGGGGCAGTCCGCTCATCGCCGCGGAGTCGTCCGTCCTGGGGGTTTCCTTGCCGCGCACACGTGTGTCCACCCATGTCCCGATCCGGGCAGCCATCGCCGCAGCCCTGCTCGCACCTCTCGCCGCCTGCTCGTCGAGTCCGTCACCTTCCTCTTCACACGCACCGCGGGCGGATGCGTCCAAGGACCGGCCCGTCATGGTCACCGTCACACCCAAGGGGCGGCAGGCCACGCCGGGCCGGCCGGTGACGGTCACCGCCTCCCACGGCCGTCTCACCTCGGTCACCGTCACCGACGCGGAAGGCCGGCGCCTGCCCGGCAAGGTCGCGGCCGACGGACGGAGGTGGGTCTCCGGTCGCAAGGCCGTACCCGGCACGGCGTACACGGTCATCGCCAAGACCCGGACGACGGGTGGCAGCGCCGCCACCACGAAGGCATCGTTCACCACCGTCGAGGCGGACAAGGTCAACAAGGTCGACTGGCGTCCTGGGGACGGCACCATCGTCGGAGTGGCCCAGCCGATCTCCCTGGTCTTCGACCGCCCCGTCAGAAACCGCTCCGAGGTCGAGAAGCAGCTGCACGTCACCACCTCGGAACCCACGGAAGGGTCTTGGGGCTGGATACGCGACTGGTCGGGCCGGGACCGGGTCGACTGGCGTCCGAAGTCGTACTGGAAGCCGGGAACGAAGATCGTGCTCAAGGCCGAACTGAACGGCACCGATTCGGGATCCGAAGGCGGCTGGTTCGTACGGGACTACAGCACGGCCTTCACCATCGGCACCCGCCAGATCGTCCGCGTCGACCTCGACCGCCACCGCCTCGCTCTGGTACGCGACGGCAGGACCGTCCGCAGCATCCCGGTCTCGGGCGGCACCCCCGGCGGGGACAAGCGATCCTGGCGCGGAACGGCCGTGCTCATGGCCAAGGAGGGCACCGTCAACATGAACTCGGAGACGGTCGGCCTCGGCGACGCCTACGACAAGACGGTCCACTATTCGATGCGGCTGACCTGGTCGGGCATGTACGCCCACGCCGCACCCTGGAACGCCGCCTACTTCGGCAACGCCAACCACAGTTCGGGCTGCATAGGCATGAGCAACGCGGACGCGGCCTGGTTCTACGGGCAGGTACGACCGGGCGACCCCTTCGAGATCACGGGCAAGGACACCAAGGGCGTGGTCGACCCGGGAAACGGCTTCGGCGCGTGGAACGTGCCGTGGAACGCCTGGCAGGCGAAGAGCGCACTGCGTTGAGGATGCCGGGGCCGTGTCCCGCGGACGCGGCCACACCGCGCGCACGAACGGTCAGGCCGGGCTGCCCGCGGTGCAGTACGGCGACCAGTCTGCGGAAACGAGCGCCGCGAGGCACGGCCTGCGTGCCGAGGACGGCCACTGAACGTGCGCTGAATGGGTACCACCGGAAACGCGGTGCCGAGGCGTAGCGGCGCAGCTTCACTCGCAGACAGGGGGCGTTCACGCACGGCTCCCGGTCTCACGAACCTCGGCGAGTAGCCCTCACCGAACAGTCACCGCCACTGGGCGCGTTCTTCCCGGACCGGTCCGGGAAGAACGCGCCCAGTGGCGGTGCTCAAGTTCCTCAGCGCTTGTGGCCGTTCGCGTGTCCGTCGGGGTGCAGGACCACCTTGGTCCAGCCCTCGTCACGGGCGTCGAAGTGCTCGTAGGCGGTGGGGGCCTCGTCCAGGCTGAGCTCGTGAGAGACGAGGAAGCTCGGCTTTGCCTTGTCGCCGGCGATCAGGTCTCGCAGCGCACGGTTGTACCGCTTCACCGGCGCCTGCCCGGTGCCCATGCGCTGACCCTTGAACCACATCAGGCCGAAGTCGATGGGGACCTTGCCCTGGGCCTCCAACTCGCCCTGGGCCTCTGCGCCGCCGGGGTCCTCCGGGAGGAACACACCGACCACGCCGATGTTGCCCGTGAACCTGACCGAGTCGATCAGGCCGTTGAGCGTGAGGCTTGCGTCTTCGTGTCCTTGGGCGTCGTGCGCCTGGTAGCCGACGCATTCACAGCCGTTGTCGGCGCCCAGACCGAGGGTGGCCTCCTTCACCACGTCCGCCGGGTTCTGCTCGGCGGTGTTGATAGGGATGGCCCCGATCTCCTCCGCCTTGCGCAGCCGGTCGGGCTGGTGGTCGGCCACCCAGACGCGGCCGGCGCCCTTGAGGATGGCCGAGTAGGCCGCCATCAGCCCGACGGGACCGGCCCCGAAGACGATCGTCTGGTCGCCCGGCTTGACGTCGGCCATCTCGGTGGCGTGGTAGCCGGTGGGGAAGATGTCGGCGAGCATCACGTAGTCGGTCTGGCGTTCGGCGGCGTCCTCGCCCAGACGCAGGGCGTTGAAGTCGCCGTAGGGTACGCGCAGCAGTTCCGCCTGGCCGCCCTGGTAGGGCCCCATGTCGGCGAATCCGTAGGCTGCTCCCGCGAGGGCCGGTTCCGGCTGCATGGTCAGGCAGTAGTTGGTCAGACCTCGCTCGCACTGCTTGCAGAAGCCGCAAGCGATGTTGAAGGGCAGGACCACGTACTCGCCGACCTGGACCTTGCGGACGGCCGAGCCGACCTCCACGACCTGGCCCATGTTCTCGTGTCCCAGGGTGCGGCCGGACTCGAACGAGGTGCGGCCCTCGTACATGTGCAGGTCAGAGCCGCAGATGTTGGTAGCGGTGATCTTCACGATGATGTCGCAGGGGTGCTCGATCTTCGCGTCCGGCACGTCCTTCACGGTGACCGTTCGCGGTCCGTCGTATACCGCTGCTTTCATGATGGCTTCCTTCGGTGCGCAGCATTGCCGCAGCACGCCGGAAATGGCGACGGCGCACAGAGCCGGGCGCCCGGGAGGTGATGTGACGGGGGCCTCGGCTCAGGCATGCCTCAATGGACCGTTCACCCGAATCGGGTGGGACGGTGGTGCCCGCCGGACGCCCAGGCGGAGGCCCGCATTCCGGCGGTGACTTCCGGGTCCCCGTCGGCCCCGACGCGAAACAACCACGCACGATCGATCATCTGGGTCTTCGGCCCCGGACGGGCATCGACCGACCACCGACAAGTCACCGGCTCAGGGCTTCAGTTGATCACCTTCGTCCTGGAGCATGTCGCGCCGTTCCTGTTCGCGCTTGGAGTAGGCAGCCGCGCGGATCGCCTCGTCACTCTCCAAGCCGGATCCCAGAGCTCCGCCCACCGTGGCGACCGAAGCGACGAACCAGGACAACGTCCAGTAGTCCGCTGTGTGCAGAGGCGTCTGTGTCATGGAGGCGAACACCTGGTCATTGAGGATGAACAGCGCCCAGACCAGGTTGACGATCATCAGACCCGCGTAACAGACGACCACACCGATACCCACGGTCAGGACTGTCGAAGCGTTGTAGAGCTTCACCCTCTGCCTCGCCTCCCGTGAGACGTCCGACGACCGGTGCCACAGCTGCGCGTCCACGATCAGCCAGCCGATCATCAGCACGAGGGAACCGACCGTTGCGATCACAAGACGCGGCGCGCTCAGGGCCCCGGCCAGGCTCCAGACGGTGGAGTTCACGGTGGCGACCGCTCCTGTGGCCAGCGCGGCAGCCAGGGCTTTCGACAGACCCGGCACCAAGCGCCACGGACGGTTGGCACGGACCATCCCGACGAGCACCCTGAGGTATCCGCGCGGCCCGCTGAGGACGTACCGAAGATCAGCGATCTCCTCCTCGTCGACCGCGCCCGGGTGAACGGGCGCGAGACTACTGACGAAGCGCCCCATGGGTGGCTGACGCTGCTGCGGTCCTTGTGCTCCGTCGGCCGGCGGACCCGTCAGGCCGAGCACGACCTCTTCCACGGCCCGCCGGGCCCTTGTCTGCAGCCGCCAGCCTCCCAGCGTAGGAAGAGAGAGCAGTGCCAAGCCGTGTTCGTGGTTCAGATCCACAACGAGCTTGTGCCCGTGCGTGTGCAGCGGAAGATCGGTGAGTGCCACGACGATGTCCCAGTGCTCCGACCCTGCGCGATCCCTGATCCTCTGCATCAGAACGGACGTGTCCTCCGTCCCCGCGGTGAAGGGCTCACTCACCACCTCGACGTCGAACCGTCGCCCCTGCTCCGCCTTGTCGGCGAGCCGCGAGGGCAGAATGCGGGCCATACGCTGAGCGATCTCCGTCGGCGCATCCGGATCCGCCAGGAGGGCCACGACTGTAAGGTCCTGCGAAGCCATCGGCATGACTGAACCCTTCTCGTGAACTGCCCCCGCTCTCGAACGCTCCCACAGAACGCACCTGCGGCGATGTCGACGCTCCTGAGAGACGGACCGGAAGGCCACCGGGCGACGCCTCTCAAGCCGGCGGCGGACCGCCTCACCCGTCTTCTCCCGCTGCTCGTGCACGAGGCGGACCGCCCTCGCATCCTCGCCCCCCGCCGAGGCCACTGGTTTGGCCAAGCCCCTCTTGACGTCGCTCACGGCGAAGACCCCGGGATCGGGGGCTCCGATGAACACGAACAGCACCGCGGCCCCCAACTGCCGGTGCTCACTCCCCGCCTTGTCCTTAGCGGTCAGCGACTCCGGCCTCTCCTCCCCGCAGGCGCTCGGAGCGGGCAGGCGGGCGGTCCGAGACGCCCGGGCGTGCCCACGTAATCAAAGGCGGCGTAGCGCAGCGGCGTCTGCGAATCCCTGGCAATTTACCGGTCCGGTCATCGCTTACGCAGGCTTGAGGGCTCGAGCGGTCGGGGCACCGGCACCCAAGCCATCGCAGAACCCGTCTCGCGTTCTTCGATCCGGCCGTCCGGCGAGGCAACCCGCTTGGACGCCGCAAGATGCTCGCCTCCGTCAACCATGCTCTGATGAGAGTGCTCTCGACCTCGACCGGGAAGCTGACAATGCATGAAATGTGGTGGGGCCCAGCCCCCGCAGGGGAACCGGCGTGGCATGTCCTGGCGGATGACAAATCCTCCACGATGTGCGGGGTGCACAAGCCGGAGGAACCCAGCACTCAGGAGCCAACCGACAGGCACTGTTTTCTCTGTATGAAGGCGTTTCAAGCAGCTATGGCGTGAGCCGCGCGGAGCGTGTCCGCGACGGCGACTTCGTGCCGAGCTCGCCTTGGAACATCACATCTGGCACCGTCCCGCCCGGCCTCACACGTGCCGGGCGGGACGGTGCCACACGTGGTGCGGCGGTGAAAGTGAACACGGGCCGCGCTCCTGGCCCTGGTCCTGGCGTGTCAGGCCTGCTCGGCAGCGTCGCTCGATGGCGCCGGACGGGCGAGGATCTCGGCGACCGCCTGGTCCAGCGTGGTGGGCGGGTGCCCGAGGACGCGGTGGAGGTCGTCGGTCTGCCGTTCCAGGACCCCTTCTCGGACTTGGGCCTCCAGCCAGCCCTGGGCGCCGGTAGTGAGACTGTCCCGCACGCGGTGGAGGACGGGCGTCCCGCTGACGCGGGTGAGAACCCGGGCGAGCTGCGGATAGGTCCACAGGCTGCCGGTGAAGTCGTAGGCGCGGCCCAGGTGACCCTCTTCGGTCAGGACGCGTGCGGCGGCTTCGGCAAGGTCGGCGCGGGAGGCGGTGTTGATCCCGCGGGCGCCGGTCGCGTCGTCCAATGCGCCCATGGCAATGGCGGCGTGCAGACCGGAGTTGAGGAAGGCTTCGCTGTAGAAGGGGTGACGCAACAGCGTATGAGGCAGGCCGCTGGCTCGTAGCGCGCGCTCGGTGGCGTGATGTGCCCCGGTGATGCCCTCGGCCTGGGTGTCCGCGTCCAGAAAACTTGTGTAGACGACAGCGCCGACACCGACGGCTCGGGCCGCCTCGATGGCGCTCTGGTGCTGGCGGATACGGCGAGCGGAATCCAGTTCCGGGGAGGAGATCAGCAGGAGTCGGTCGGCGTTCTCGAACGCCGTGCGCAGCGTGTCCGGGACGTCGTAGTCGCCGCGGCGCACCTGGACCCCTCGGGCGGCGAGGTCCGCGACACGATCAGGAGCACGCACCGCAACCACCACCTCTTCGGCAGGGCACCGGGCCAGCAGATGATCCACGACGAGTCGACCGAAGGCCCCTGAAGCGGCAGACACAGCAATCATGCGGAACTCCCTCGCCCTGCGGGAGCCGATGGCACCGCAGGACTGGCTCGTGACCGGAACAACCGGCACACCATCGGCCAACGGCCTCCACCCCGTCAAAGGCTTTTAACCTCGGTCTCCTCGTGCCCGTCGGCTCGGGCCGTCAGCGCGTTGGGCACCCGGCCGCAAGCCTGGCCGGCGGGCAGGGCGTCCCGGAAGAGCGACACGTCGCCACCTGGTCGCTGGATCCGATCGGTCGGTTCAGGGATCGACGGGCATTTCGAGGACGGCATGCGCGGCCTGCGCCACTCGTTTCGGGATGGAGTCTCCATCCGGCGTCGGCAACAGCATGTGGCTGATGGTCAACCGGACGACGAGATCGGCGGCTTCCTTCCTGCGGTCCTCTGGAATATGAGGGGCCACGACGTCGAGCCAAGCCGCGACCAGCCTCCGAGCCTCGGAGAACACCGGCTCGGGCCGGCTGCTCAAGTAAGGCAGCAACGCCTCCGTTCCGCCTTGCGCCGCCGACACCACAGCAGCGACAAACGGGTTGCTCTTCGCCTGGGCCAGAGCGTGACCTACGCCGGCCTCCAGTGCGGCTCTCACATCGCCGCGCTGTCTGTCCAGGACAGCGCCGACTCCGAGCAGGAAACGCTCTGTCTCGCGTTGCACGAGCGCCTGCCCGATTCCGGCGCGGTCACCGAACTCCGCGTAGATGGAAGGCCGTGACACCTCGGCCCGCTGCGCGAGGTCCGCCACCCGCACCCGGTCCCAACCCGCCTGCGTGGACAGCAGCCACGCCTCGTGCAGGACTCTCTCCCTCATCTGCTTGCGCCAGGCGATCCGCGGCGGATCGGGTGGCGCCACGTCGAGCGCTTCGCTTGTCAAAGTACCCCTCCACACTCTGCTGATGGTTCATCAGAACTTTTACACGGCGCAGCATTTGTCAGTCGAATTCCGAGCTGGCACGCTCGGCATTCTCCCAGGGCGCCTCCGCCGAGACCGCAAGTCGGCAATCCGCGTGGTGCCCGTTGCCCAAGGAGGCTTCATGCCCGACCGCGACTCGCAGGCGCCGCTCCCGTGGCGCGACCGCAGGCGTCATCTCTGGCCTTTGGCGCTCGTCGTTCCGACCCTGCCTTTTCAGGCGCAGGGTCTGGTCGATCTGACCGGCAGCGGTCTTCTGTGGTGGTGGGGGCCCTTCTTCGCATTCTTCCTCATACCGGTCTCCGATCATCTGCTGGGCTCGAACGAGTCGAACCCGCCGGACGACGTGATGAAGGCGCTGGAGGCGGATCGCTACTACCGCTGGTGCACCTACCTCTACCTGCCCCTGCAGTTCGGCGCCCTCGTCTGGGCCTGCGGCAAGTGGGCCGACGACGCCCTCTCCGTCGCGCAGGAGCTGGGCCTGACCGCCACCACCGGAGTCGTAGCCGGCGTAGCCATCAACACCGCCCATGAACTGGGGCACAAACGTGAGCAGTTGGAGCGCCGTCTGAGCCGGATGGCGCTGGCGCAGACCGGTTATGGCCACTTCTACGTCGAGCACAATCACGGGCACCACGTTCGCGTGGCAACCCCGGAAGATCCGGCCAGTTCACGCCTGGGCGAGAGCTTCTGGCGCTTTCTGCCCCGCACCGTCCTGGGCAGTCTGCGTTCAGCCTGGCACCTGGAGCAGCGCAGGCTACAGCGGCGCGGCAAAGCCGTGTGGGGCCGGCACAACGACGTGTTGACCGCCTGGTCCATGACCGTGCTTCTGTTCGGCACCCTGAGTGCGGTGTTCGGCCTGAAGGTCCTGCCCTTCCTGCTCCTGCAGGCGGTACTGGGTTTCTGCCTTCTGGAGACCGTCAACTACCTCGAGCACTACGGGCTGCGCCGGCAGCGAAGGCCCGACGGCCGCTACGAGCGCGTCACCCCGAAGCACAGCTGGAACAGCAACAACACCATCAGCAACCTGCTCCTGTTCCAGCTCCAGCGGCACTCCGACCATCACGCGAACCCGCTGCGCCGCTACCAGACCCTGCGCCACTTCGACGATGCGCCACAGTTGCCCTCCGGGTACGCGACGATGATCGTCCTGGCCTGGCTGACACCTCTGTGGCGCAAGGTCATGGACCCACGCCTCACCGACCACTACAAGGGCGACCTGTCCCTGGCCAACGTCCACCCGCCCCTGCGGCGCCGGTACGCAGCCCGCTACGCGCCGACATCACCGGACACGCCGACCACGCCGGCCACGCACCAAGGGGCCTGAGGCGGCGACGTGGGGGGTGCAATGAGCCCCGCATCACGTCGCCCGCCACTCAACACACGCCGGGCCCAGCCGAAGCTGGGCCCCGCGTCCACATCACGCATCAATTCGCCTACCGGCGTGTTCAGTCGTGGTGCCGTCCATGCCTGCCGTGACCGTCGTCGTCACCGCCGCCGTGACGGTCGTCGGACGTTCCGTCGTCGTGGTGGCCGCCGCTGTCGTGCCCGCCGGAGCGGTCGTCACCTCGCTCGTGGTCCGCCTCCGCCCGTGCCCCGTGGTCGTCCGCCCCAGAACGGTCGTCGCGGGCGTCGCCATGATCGTCGCGGCGACTGTCGGCGCCAGAGCTGCCTGCTCCGCCCCGGGACCTGATGACGTCGCCGGTGTTCGCGTCGACGTCCACGTCGTACCGGGCGCCGTCCCGGACGATTCGTACGCTCCACACCGCACGACCGTGTTCCACCTCGGCCTCGACCTTGGTGACGCTGCCGCCGCCCACGTGGGAGAGCGCGATCGCCCGAGCATGGCGACTGCTCACCGCACCCTTCGCGGGCATGGTGGCGGTCGCTCCGGCCGTGTCGTCCATGGACGGCGTCGGTGTCGGCGTCGCTGACGGCGTCGCGGCTGACGTACTGGATGACGGCGTCGCCGAGGCCGAGGCGGACGACGAACCGGACGATGGGGAGGCGTCGTCGCCGCCTCCCGCGAGGGCGGTCCCGGTGACCGCGGCGACGAGTGCCCCCGAGGCGAGCAGTACGACCGATGTGCGCTTCATGGCGAACCTCCTGTGTTGGCGCTGCTGTTGAGAGGAGGTTCACGCACGCCGGGATAGGGCCGCACTGCGCCAGTGCTAAGAGCGGGCTAAGGAGTTCATTCCGGCACAGCGGGCGAGGCCGGAGGTCCCAGCTCCAGCCTCACCCGGGCGCCACCCGCCCCGCCGGTCGCCAGGTCCATACGTCCGCCGCTGGCCTGGGCGGCCCGCCGGGCGATGTCCAGCCCCAGGCCGGTGGATCCGCCGAGGCTCGCACCCCGGCGGGCCATGTCCAACGACAGGCCGGAACCCTCATCCTCGACCGTCAGCACCGCCCCGCCGCCGACCCGGGGTGCCAGCGTGACCGTGAAAGCCGTGCCGTCAGGTGTGTGAGCGAACACATTGCCCAGCAACGCGTCCACGACCGCGGCGAGTTCGTCTTCATGTACCCCGACCGGCAGGGGTCCTTCCTCCGTGACGTCCAGGGTGACGGCACGCCCGGTGTCCTCGGCCAGCACGGTCCAGAACGCCACCCGTCCGCGGACGGTCGAGGCCGCCTCACACATCGCGTACGCGTCCGCCTCGCGACGGTGGCGGGCCTCGCTGATGAGCCCGGTGACCGCCCGTTCCATCGCGTCGACGCGCGCGCCGATCCGCGCCGCGTCAGCGCCGGACAGCGATTCCGCCTCCAGGCGCAAGGACGTCAGCGGCGCCCGCAGGCGGTGGGACAGGTCCGCGACCTCCTCGCGCTCCGCCCTCAGCAACTCACGGATCCTGTCGGCGAGATGGTTCAAGGCCCCGGCGACCTCCCGTAGTTCCCGTGGCCCGTCCGGGCGGGCCCGAGCGGTCAGGTCGGCCCTGGCGAGGCGGTGTGACACGGCGGACAGCTCCGTGAGGGGACTCACCAGCGCGCGGCTGAGCCGGTCCGCGACGAGCAGTCCCAGCAACAGCAGCGCGACGCCGAGCCCGGCGAGCACCAGCCAGGCCCGCGTCACCCCGCGCGTGAGCTCGGCGGTGGGCACGAAAGCACGGATGACGGCGGTGCCCTCAGGCCGCCCCTGCACCGCCACCACGATCTCCCGCCCGTCGGGGCGCTCCACGGTGCGGCTCGCACCCGCCAGGGCCGCGAGCCGTACGGCGCTGGTCCGCGGCGCACGCGAACCCAGCACCACCCCGTCGGCCAGGAAGACAGTCAGCGGTCCCCGCGCCTGCCCGGCCATGTGCTCGACACTGGAGCGCACCGTGTCCCGGTCCGCCGTCCCCACCAGTGACACCAGGCTCTGCGCGTCCGCACCGGCCGCCGCGACGGCACGGTCCTGCGCCACCGTGCGCAGGAGCAGTGCCAGCGGCACGACGAACGCCAGGAGCGTCAGGCACATGGTGGCCGCGACCAGCAGAGTCAGCCGGCGCCTCACGAGGCCCCCGCGGGTGCACTCAGCCGGACGCCGACACCGCGCACGGTGTGCAGATAGCGGGGCTCCTGCGCGCTCTCACCGAGCTTGCGGCGCAGCCAGGACAGATGCACGTCCACGGTCTTGTCGGCGCTCCCGTACGGCACTCGCCACACCTCGGTGAGCAACTCCCGCTTGGTGACCACCTGCCCGGCTCGTGCGGCCAGGTGGTGAAGCAGATCGAACTCGCGGGGTGTGAGGTCCAGCGCCGTCCCGCCGAGGCTCGCCTCACGGGAACCGGGATCGATCCGCAGATCGCCTACGACGACGGCAGCGGCCACCTCCCGGGAAGCGGCCCCGCGCCGCAGCACCGCCCGGATCCGAGCCTCCAACTGGGCGGCCGTGAACGGCTTGACCACATAGTCGTCGGCGCCCGCGTCGAGACCCCGCACGATCTCCGCCTCGTCGTCCCTCGCCGTTGCGATGATCACCGGCACGGGGCTGACCGCCCGCAGCATGCGCAGCAGCTCGATCCCGTCGAGATCGGGCAGACCGAGGTCCAGGACCACGAGGTCCGGGCGCTCGTCCAACGCGGTCTGCAGTCCCCCCATGGCGCTCTGGGCCGCCGCCACGGCATGACCGCGCTCGCTCAGCGCCCGGATCAGCGGCATCCGGATCGCGGGATCGTCTTCGACTATCAGCAGGTGCACCACAGCGGGCACGCTATCCGAACCGTCCCCGGCCCAGCCGTCGCGTTAACCATCCCTTAGGGCTCCCCGGTGCTGTCCTTATCGCGGGCCGGGGCATAGTCGTACGCATGCCCTCCCGCACCCTTCTCGTCCTGGCAGGCTGGACAGCCGCCGCCACGGCCGCCACGCTCACCGGTCTGGCGGCCGTGCAGCTCATCGGTGACGGAATCACCGGCACCTCCGGGAGCGACGAAGTCACCTCGGCGCAGATCGAGCAACAACTCGACGCGGCACGCGCCTCCGCGTCTCCCCGCCCCGGCCGGACGCCGAACACCGCCCGGCCCACGCCGGGTACGGCGCCCACCGGCCGGACCCCGGCCCCGAGCGCGACTGCCGTCCCGGTCAGGAAGACCTTCTCCACTCCGGGCGGCACCGCGATCGCCGCCTGCGACGGCACGACGGTACGACTGCTGTCCTGGGCGCCCGCCCAGGGATACGACGTCAAGAGCGCGGACCCGGGCCCCGACGACGAACACGCCGAAGTGAAGTTCGAGGGCCCCGGGGGCAAGGTCGAACTCCGCGCGCGCTGCGCCGACGGCGCCCCCACCGGCTCCTGGAAACAGGACGGCTGAGCCGCACCTCCCGGTCGCGCCGTCGTACCGCGACCGGTGGAGGTGACGCTCGTCAAGCGGTCGCGGCCGACGCCTGAAGGAGCCTCGCGTCCTGCGGTGTGGGGCCCAATTCAGGAACAGGGGCCGGCCCGGTGCCAGCTGCGTGCACGAACGGCGCCGCCTCAGCAGATGCAGAGCCCTGGCCTGCGGTGTCTCATGAGTGAACAGGAGCGAGGCCGTGATCACGGCCCGCGAGGTGTCGGCATGCGTCACGTACGGCGAAAGTGGGCGGTCATGGCACGCGCAATCTGGAGCGGTGTGATCACGTTCGGCCTGGTCACGGTGCCGGTCGGCCTGTTCACCGCCACGGAGGACCACACCGTCCACTTCCACCAGCTGCAGCGGGGCACGTCCGACCGGGTCCGGAACCGGCGTGTGAACGAGCGCACAGGCAAGGAAGTGGCCGGCCGGGACATCGTCAAAGGCTTCGAGGTGGCTGAGGGCGAGTACGTGGTGGTCGAGCCCGAGGAGCTGGACCAGATCGCGCCGGGCCGCTCACAGTCCATCGCCATCACCGACTTCGTCGATCTCGACGCCATCGAGCCGGTCTACTTCGACCGTACGTACTACGTAGCCCCGCGCGGCGAGGAGTACACCAAGGTGTACGAGCTGCTGCGAGCGGCTCTGGCCGAAGCGAACAAGGTGGGAGTCGCGACGTTCGTCATGCGCAACAAGCAGTACCTGACCGCACTCCGCGCGGAGGACAGGGTCCTGGTCCTGCAGACTCTCCACTGGACCGACGAGGTCCGCGACCCGGCCAAGGAGCTTCCCGAAGTGCCTTCGGAACGGGCGCGCAAGGGCAAGGAGTTGGACATGGCGCTCCAGCTGGTGGACACCCTGAGCGGATCGTGGGATCCGGCCCGCTACCACGACACATATCAGGAGAAGGTCAGGGAGCTGGTCAAGGCCAAGGCCGAAGGCCAGGAGATCACAGTGGCCGAGGGGCCGCCCACGGCCACCAATGTCATCGACCTCATGTCGGTCCTGCAGGGCAGCATCGACCAGGCCCAAAAGGGACGCGAGGCGGCCGGTGAGCCGAAGCAGCAAGGCAGGACCAGGCCGACACGCAAGTCGGCGTCCAAGCCCGCCTCGAAGGCAACGAAGGAGCAGAACACCGCCAAAAAGGCGCCCTCCACGAAACGCCGCCCCTCAGCGACCACCGGCAGTCAAGGCAGGACAAGCAAGGACGAGTTGCGGCAGTTCAGCAAGGCTGAGCTCTACCAGCGCGCCACTGAGCAGAACATCAACGGCCGCTCCAAGATGAGCCGGTCGCAACTCATCGACAGTCTCGCCAGTGCGGGACGCCGTCGGAAGAAGACCGCCGCCTGAAGAGCCTCGCGGGTGCGGTCCGGAAACCGGCCCCCGCGAGATTGCTCCAGATGATGCGTCGGCCGGGCAGAACACTGAGCTGATGTGTCGTCCCGGTGGGCTCAGACGAGGGCGGCCGCCAGACAGGCGAAGGCGGCGATGATGACGGCGACGCGGACGTAGTGCCAGCGGTCCCACCGGTTCATCTGCTCCTTCCAGTCGTCCGGCCGGCTCTCGGGAGTCCAGGTCTTGCCCCGGTTGTTGATCGGGACCAGGAGCAGGAGCGACATGACCACACTGAGGACCAGCAGCCCCGCGGCGACGACGACCAGGCTGGTGCCGGGACGGTCCCATCCGGCGAAGGCCCAGAGCGCGGCAAGGACGAGCGAGCCTATGTACCAGACCGGCATCACGGCGCCGAGCATGCGGCCTCCGTGAGCGCGGCCGAGCTGGCCGCTGTCCTCGGGCAAGGCGTTGAGGATCGGATTGATGACGAAGGCGACGGAGAACTCCACCCCCACCATCACACCGACCACCACGGTGGTGACGACCTCAAGTGCGTCGAGCATGACGGCCCCTCCAAATTTCTAGCGCTGCTAGCTTATAAAGCAAGGCTAGTACTAACGAGGCTCGATTGTCTAGCAGTGCTAGGATTCCTTCATGTCAGTCAAGGAACGCAAGGAGCGCGAACGCGCGGAGCGCGAGCGCCTCATCGTGGCGACGGCCCGCGAGCTCGCAGAGGATCAGGGCTGGGACGCGGTGACCACCCGTCGGCTCGCCGAACGCATCGAATACAGCCAGCCCGTCCTCTACAGCCACTTCCGCAGCAAACGGGAGATCATCGGAGCCGTGGCCCTCGACGGCGCCACCGAGATGGCCGTCGCACTACGGGCCGCGACCTCCTCCGCGGACGATCCGCGCGCCCGGGTCACCGCACTAGCCCGCGGCTACCTCGACTTCGCGGAGCGCAACAGGGCGGTCTACGACGCCTTGTTCCAGCTCGACGGCGGTCTGGCGTACGCGCGGGAGGACACCCCGAAACCACTCAAGGACGCCTTCGCCGCACTGCTCGAGTGCCTCGGCGAAGTCGCCGGGGACGGCGTTGACCCGGGACTGTTCACCGAGCTCTTCTGGGCGTCCCTGCACGGGATCGCGACTCTGACCCGGGCGGGACGGCTGCCGCCGGAAGACACCGAGCAGAGGGTGGAACTGTTGGTGGACCGCCTCGCCGTGCTCTGACGCACCACCGCAACGGGCATACGGCCGAGGCCCTCATCCGACGTCGACTTCGCGTAAGGCTGCCCGGCCATGGCCGCAGCCTTCCGGTCGGCGGCAGGGCTCTTCTCGACGGCGGCTGCGGCGTCGGGGCACCGACACGGGCTCGCCGGCTACTCTCCCACCTCGCGCTCCTGAGGCCCCACGGTCGGCGGCTCGTCGAAGGTGATCACCACCGGCGCCTCGGACCGTGCCCGGGCGAGGTCCGATGGCGTCTCGATCTCCTCGTAGGTCCATTCCCTGTGCAGGCGCTCTCCGTGGGCATCGGTGATGTCGACGACCACGCCGGTCCACTCCTCGTCAGGCTGTTCCGGGACGAGCCCAAGTTCGTACGTGGCGTCCTGAAGCAGGGATTCGGTGACACGTATGCCAGTGAGTCTTTCGGTCAGAGCGAGGACCGCCGCCTTCCCGTCGACGTCCGGCGCGCTCTCGTCGTGCTCTCCCTCGACGGTCAGAGGGAAACCGACTCCCCGCAGCAGCGGGACCAGATCGTCGGGGGCGTTGCCGCCGCGCGACGAGGGGCCCTCGAATGTCGTACGGAGCGCTCCGTCCTCGAACCAGTGGAAGAAGTGGATGGGCTTGCCGCCATTGGTCGAGTGCGCCACGACTCGGCCTCCCGTCGACAGCGGCTGCGCGCACGCGAGCCCCAGGCCGCCGTCGAAACCCAGGACGAGGGTCCAGTCCCCGTTCTCGCCATGGGCGCTGAAGGCGCCTGCGACGTACGACTCGTCCCAGTAGTCGTACTCCACTTCAGCGCGGTGGGCGTCGTCCGCTGCGAGCAGCCCGGCCGTTCCCCGCCCGGTGCCCCGACGTTCCGCCTCCATCGCCTGCAGCACTTCGTGTGGGCTCCGCCCCTGTATCAGTGTCAGGGTGTATCCACTCTCCATCATGTGGCGGAAGAGTGGCGAGGTGCGGATCCAGGCGTAGTCGTGCGCGGTCACCAGGTTCATGCAGCGCAGTGTGCCCGATGCCTCTGACAACGCCGGGCCCACGCAGGCCGTTCCGTCGAGGCCTTACCTACCCTCGCGTTGCCGAGTCTCGGTCGGCTGACTTGTACTTGCCACGACCTCTCGGGCCGTGCCTACTCGGCGGCTCCGGCTTTGACGGCGACCTGGTGTGCGGCGTGCCGCACAGCTCTGATCGTCGGTTCGGAACGCCTTCGCCGTAACCAGGCGAGAGCGGACGTGGAGGGCTGGAGGTCGACGACCTCGATGAATCTGACACCCGGGCGTGGGAAGTATTCCCGAGCAGCCGCCGGCAGGAAGCACATCGCTTCTCCGGTGGCCACGGTGTGCATCAAGGATTCCATGTCGGTGACCACTGGACCGTATTGGACGCGACTGCCGTCTGGACGGGGGTCGACCGCCCAGAAGTCCCACCACAGACGTGGAACCTGCTCGGGCATGTCGACCACGGGGATGTCGGAGAGCTGGGCGAGAGTGAGCTGGGGAAGGGCTGCCAGTGGGTGGTCCGCCGAGAGGCAGGCCACTCGTGGTTCGGTGGCCAGGTGGTGCAATTCGATGTCGTCGCTCACCGGGGGCCGGAGGAACACCACATCGGCCGCCTGTTGTGCCAGTGCCGCCATGTGATCGCCGAAACTGAGGTTCACCAGACGGAAGGACATGTCCGGATGGCGATCCCTGAGAAAACCAAGTACCGCACGGGTGTGTGCCATTGAGGCCTCAGCGCCGATGGTTCCCACGACGACTCGCCCCGAGATCTGTCGCTGCTGGGCGTCGGCGATGCGCCTGAGCCGATCGACGGCTGCGACTGCGGCCCGAGCCTCGGGAAGCAGGGCCCGCCCTTCCTCGGTCAGGGCGATCGTGCGACTCGTGCGCTCGATCACGCGTATACCCAGGCGCTTCTCCAGGTCTCTGATCTGCTGACTGAGCGCCGGCTGAGTGATGAACAGGCGCGCGGCGGCGTTTCCGAAGTGGAGCTCCTCACTCAGCGTGAGGTACAGCCGAAGCTGATGGATACTCGGTTCCCTCGACAGGGACGCTCCCATTCCCATGAACCCTTTCTACGGCTCGACTTGCAGCGATAACCAGGTCCTTATCGACCAGCAGACATAACCGTGCCTGACTTCGGTGACATGACTGCGACCACCGTGTGATAGTCAATGCACCGTCACGTGATGAACCTGACGACGTACGCGAGGGGAAGCGCACTGTCATCAGCCGAAAGGCCCTTGCCGAAGGGCGGCTGATTCCCGACGTCAAGCAGGTTTCCCCAATCCGACCGGGGATGACGACACAGGGGGCCACCACACTATGTCCGCGCGACTTCGCCTGCACAAAACACATGACCGCACATCGAGAAAGGCCGATGACGACAGGGGTACGACCTCGCACCCGTGTCGCCGCCGACGCACCGGCCGAGCGGCTTTCCTGCCACTTCTCGCCGTGCTGCTGTCCATGACGGTCGCATGGACTACTGCCTGCACACCCACCGGCACGCAAGCACAGAAGGAGCCGCCGCCTCGACACCTCACATCCAGCGAACGAGAAATACTGGCCCAGGCGGAAAAAATCCTTACGCGTGACTGCATGCGCAAAGACGGATTCTCCTACTGGGTCACCCCTGAACTCCCTGAACCCTTGGAGCGCTTGTTCCCCTACGTCATAGACGACAAGCGGTGGGCCGCCGCGAACGGCTACGGCCGGGACATCCGGGAACGCCGGGAGGGGTCGGCCCGCAACGACCCCAACCGCCGCTACTTCGACCGGCTCTCCGCCGACCGCAAGGCGGCCGCGATCACGGCACTCAACGGGCCGACCCCGGAAGGACTGGAAGCCGACATCCCCGGGATGGGCAAGATCCGGCACAGCGACGAAGGATGCGTCTCCGACGCCCAACGCCGGCTCTACACGGATCTGCCCGCCTGGTACCGAGCCAGCAAGGTCACCGACGCCCTTGCGCGATCGGCCGCGGCAGCCGCCGCGAACGATCCCAGACTCCGTCCCACGACACGGCAGTGGGCCACATGCATGCATGAACAGAGCCTCCCCTACGACACGCCTCAGCAGACGCGCGAACACTTCGCGCGTGGCTCCAGGTCCGGTGAGGTCGCCACGGCTCAAGCCGAGGCCACATGCGCACAATCCACGGGACTGGCCTCGGCGTTCCAAAAGTTGAGCCGAGCCCATCGCCAAGAGATGAACACCCACCGTCCCACCGAAGTCAAAGACCGCGCCTTGCTCGAGTACAAGGCGCTCAGCCGTGCCAGCGACATCGTCCGCCGCGGCTGATCGACCCGACAGAAGACAACGAGAGGACAGGACATGAGCAAGCTCGCTTCACTCGTCGGCGCGGCCGCGCTGGTGACCGTCGCCTTTACCGCGCCCGCGGCACAGGCATCTGAACCGGCACCGGCGAACTCCCGGACGACCAGCGTGGCCGCGGCAGACGGCAAGCTCCACGCCTGGACTGAGCCCTACCGGGGCGGCGACCATTGCGCCTGGAGCGGAGCCAACCGCAACTGGGACTATCCCGGCCCGGGATGTGTGCCGATGCGCAACCTCGCCTCCTCGGTGGAGAACCGGGGATACGCCGGCGGATACGACGACGTCAACCTCTACTACAACGAGGACCAGAGCGGCCCCTACGCCTGCCTCGGCAACGGCGACATGTGGCTGGACCTGTCGCTCGGGCGCGAGGTCTTCAGCCACGGCTGGCCGTGGTGGGACGGCTACGGCGAGTCCGTGAACAACAACATCGCATCCCACAGCTGGACGGACAGCTGCTGACCGTCCATTCGTAGCTACGGAGGGCCCTTCGGGGCCCTCCGGTGTCCTGTGCACCCCCATGTGTCCCGTGCGGATGGCAACGCCGGCACGACGGCTCGACACGGCCCGCTGACCGCGCTGCGAGTCGTGGTGCACGAGGGCACTCGTCACGGGTGGAGCGCCACCGAAGCCGTAGGCGTCAGGTCGTTCTCATTGGCTTGACCCTGGTTGATCCTCCACCAGCTCCGGGCATGGGCAGGGCACCAGCAGCCGTCGTGGCGGCCTTGCGGAGGTGGCGCCTTGTCGCGACGAGGCCCTGGGCCCCCGGCGCATAGACGACGCGGCGGCCGGTTGGGAAGGAGAAGACTTCACTTCATCAGAGCGCGGCTTCGGCGGCGGCCTTGATGCGCCTGCCGAAAGCCGGAGCATCCTTGCGCAGGGCGACCCCCGCCAGCGGGAGCAGCAACTTGCCGGGCCCGTGCCCGTCGAGGACGTTGAAGAGACGAACCCGGGTACCGCCGGCGGCGGTCGGTTCGAGGTCGTATCCGCCTTCTCGCGCGGTGAGCGAGTTCTTCGAGATCTCGCGCCACCGGATCCGGGTAGGTGCGGTCAGGTGGGTGATCTCGAACTCGCGCTGCGACTTCATTCCGGAGTCCTTGACGGTGCTGCGGAAGACGGTTCCGACGTTCGTCTCGCCGTCAGGGACCTTGTCGATCTTCTGCACACGCGGACTGAAGTCGGGATCGTTACGGCCGTCCGCGAGGTAGGCAAAGACGTCCGCGATCGGGCGGTCGATGTCGACGGTGGCTTCGAACCGAGTGCTCATACTGTCCCTTCCCGAGGGAGCGAAGACGGCTGCCTTCGCCTGACTTTGCACGAGGACGGTTGCTCGCCGCCAACGCTACGGATGTACCGGAAACGACCCGACTGCGGTCATACGAAGGGAGGCTGGGCTCCCTGGCCTCACTCCCGCGCCAGAGGGAGGCATGACGAAACAGGAGACTCCCAGGCCTCTCCCCCAGAGTAACGCCGATACTCCGAGCCGGCAGGAGGAAGCGGCAGTCCTCATGGCTGTCCGAGGACCCCGGCGGCAACTGTCGGGCAGCCCCGTCGGCACGGACCGACACCCGTCCTCAGCCTCAGCGCGTGAGGGCCGGCCCGCGAGGCGGGCCGGCCACGGTCACGCCACCGGGTCGAGGAGCGTCAGCACCGAGGCGTCCTCCTCGATCAGCGGGGCGAGTGCGGCGTTGAACGGAGCGCCGTACGGCGCCTTCAGGTGTGCCTGGAAGGCGTCCTCGTCCCGGTACACCTCGAAGATCCAGTAGGCGCGCGGGCTCGACGTCTTGGTGTAGACGTCGAAGGCGAAGTTGCCGTCCTCCTCGCGCACCTTACGGGCGTAGTCCAGTAGCAGGCGGGTGACCTCGTCCTCCGCGCCTTCACGGGCGGTGAACTCGGCGAGCAGGGTTCTGTTCACGGTGTGGTGTCCTTCGTGGTCGGGCGTGGAGAGAGGGCTCAGTCGTGGATGGAGTCGAGGCGCCAGACGCGGGCCTGGTCCAGCCTCACGGAGCCGTCCTCGGCGAAGACCTGGACCCCCTGGCTGTCGGGGTCGGGGAAGATCTGGTCGGTGATGACGGCTTCGCCGTTGCCGCCGAAGACCTCTACGGACGACCAGTCGACGAGGATCCGCAGTTTCACCTTGCCGTTCTTGGCATGCAGTGGTGCTCGCTGGACGCCGGGGAAGGTGCTGTTGAAGTCGACGGCGCCGGAGTGGGTGCGGTCGACGTACAGCTCCTGTGCCGTGGTGTCGTAGCCGATGACGGTCTCCTCGCCCCCGGCGCCGGTGCGCACCTTGAGGCCGAACCGTTCGGCGTTCTCGAGGGAGAAGGTGGCTTCGATGTCGAGTGCCTTGCCCGTGGCCGCGGCGCCGATCAGCGGCTTCGTGGTGCTGTCGACGGTGACGCCGGCCGCGGTCGCCGGGGGGCCGTGCCGGAGGGACTCCAGGCTGCGCACCGGTTTGCTGGTCAGCCGGGGTCGGCCGTCGATGCTGCGCAGGGTCATCTCCCGGGGGACGCTTTGCGCGCCGCGCCAGGGGGCGGTCGGTATGGCGCCGCCGTAGTCCCAGTTGTTCATCCAGCCGATCATGTATCGCTTGCCGCCGGGGGCGTTCTCCCAGGACACCGCCGCGTAGTAGTCCTTGCCGAAGTCGGCCCAGTCGGCGCGCTGGACGGCGGCTTGGGCGGCGGTGTCGGCGGCGGTGAACTCGTCGGCCATGATGTGGCCCCAGCCGGCTGTGTTCATGTCGACGATCTGGATGCGCGCCTTCTTGCCGGCGTAGGGGCGCAGGTCGAAGGAGGCCCAGTCCAGCGTCTCGCTGTCGGAGCCGGTGGCGCTGCGGACGACCTCGCCGTCGACGAGGAGGTTGACGGACGTCTCCTGGGAGACGGGCCGGGCCTTGGTGTCCGACAGCATGAGGTGGTCGACGTTGAGGTGGCCCCAGCCGCCGGTGTTGTCGTCGACGATCCTGATCCGCGCCTTCTTGCCGGCGAGGTCGTCGACGTCCCATGAGGCCCAGTTGAGTGCCTCGGCGTCGTTTCCGGTGGCGCTGCGCACGACTCGGTCGTCGACGAGGAGTTCGATGGCGGTGGGGTCGGCCGAGCCCTCGGGGTGGTGTCCGCCGCCGATGAGGAAGTTGATGTGCTTCTTGTCGATGGTGAACGCGGGCGAGGTGAGGGTTCCGGTCCCGGCGTCGCCTCCCTGGAAGGTGTTGACGAGGCCGCTTCCCAGGAAGCCGGAGACCTCCTGTTGGCCGGGCAGGGTGCCGGTGGCGGGTGCCGGGCCGAAGGCGTCTCCGGTCTTCGTCCAGTCGCCGTAGCTGCCGCCCTCGAAGTCGGCGAGGACCGTGCCCGCGGGTGGAGGCCCCTGTTCCATGACGCTTCCGGCTGCGTGCGGGTGTCGTCCGCCGCCGACCTTGAAGTTCAAGTAGCTTCTGTCGACGGTGAATTCGGGCGAGGTGAGCGTCCCGGTGGTGCCGTCGCCCAAGTGGAAGCTGTTGGCGAGTCTGTCGCCGTCGAAGCCGCCGACGGTCCCCTGCCCGGCCAGTGCCCCGGCCGACGGTCCGTCGCCGAAGGCGGTGCCGGCCGGTGTCCACGTGCCGAAGTCGGTGCCCTCGAAGTCCTGCACCACCGTCCCGGCGGGCGGTGTGTAGGTTCCCTTGTCGTCGGGTGTGAACGTCCGGCCGTCGAAGTCGCCGACGAAGTACTGGGCGGCTGAACCTCCCGCGATGCCACCGGGGTTGATGTTGACGACCAGGACCCACTTAATGTTGTTCTCGTCCCCGTCGACCGCGAGGGGGAACAGGTCGGGACATTCCCACACTCCGCCCGTGGCGCCGGCGGGACCGAACTCGCTGAGCTGATCCCAGTCCTTGAGGTTCTTGGACGAGTAGAACCGCACCTTGTGCTCGGTGGACAGCGAGACCGTCATCAGCCAGCTCTTGGTGGGCGCGTACCACTGGACCTTCGGGTCGCGGAACTCTCGTGAGCCGATGTCGAGTACGGGATTGCCCTGGTACTTGGTCCAGGTACGGCCGCGGTCGGTGCTGTAGGCGAGCGACTGGGCCTGCTTCCCGCCGTCCTTGTAGGCGCTGGTGTAGATCGCCACCATGGCCGGGTTCTTCTTCGTGCCGAACCCCGTGGTGTTGTTCCGGTCGACGACCGCGCTGCCGGAAAACACCATCTCCCTGTCGTCGTGGGACAGGGCGAGCGGCAACTCCTTCCAGTGCACGAGGTCCTTGCTCACGGCGTGCCCCCAGGACATGTCGCCCCAGGAGTTGCCGTTCGGGTTGTACTGGTAGAAGAGGTGGTACTCGCCCTGGTAGTACACCAGGGCGTTGGGGTCGTTCATCCAGTTCTTCTCCGGGGTGAAGTGGAACTGGGGGCGATGGTTCTCGGAGTACGGCGGGCTGTCGGCAGCGGCGGCCTGGGGCGCGAGCGTGGCTGCAGACAGGGCACAGACGGCTGCCATCGCTGCGACCAGCCGCGTGCGGGCATGACGGGGTACACGTCCAGGGCTCATGGTGTCTCCTGTGTGGCGGCCGTCCACGCTGCGGGGCCTGCTGCCCGGCACGGACGCACCGAAGAATGACGCCTCGCCGACGCCGTCGTCCATGGCGCCCGGCAAGATGACGAGTGGTGTCATCGATGACATCGAGTGGCCCGATGATGGAGGCAATCCGCCTGGTGCGTCAACGGTGCGGCTCCGATCGTCTCGGCGCGACTCGACTGCCCGTTCATCCACGCCGGGCCGTGGCCGGCTGCGCCAACTCGCTGGGCCGCGGTGGGTTGGGTCCGGCGACCGAGCAGGTCAGGGCCGCTACCTGAGCGGCGAACCGGCAGGCTTCGGCGACGTCGTCGAGGCGGAGTTCGGCCAGCCGGCCGCCGAGAAGGCCGCGGGTGCCGAGGTGGTGCAGCAGCCCGGCCGTGAAGGAGTCCCCCGCCCCCACCGTGTCGGTGACCCGTATCGCCACGGCGGGCACGTGCAGCCGCTCGCCGTCGAGCGAGGCCAGGGCGCCGTCGGCGCCGCGTGTGATCACCACCAGCCGCACCCCGGCCGCGTGCCAGAGGTCGCATGCCTGGTCGGGGGGCGTGCCCGGGAGCAGGAGGTCCAGGTCGTCCTCGCTCAGCCGGAGCACGTCGGCGAGGGCGCACCAGTGCGACAGCCGAGCGCGGTAGACCGCCGGATCCACCAGCAGGGGCCGGACGTTGGGGTCGATGCTGATGGTTGCCTGAGGCGCTGCCGACGCCAGGAAGTCCTCCACCGCGGCCGCGCCGGGTTCGCGGACCAGGGCGAGGGATCCGGTGTGCACGCAGGCCGTGTCGGACAGGTCCACTCCCGCCAGTTCCTCGGCTGTCCACTGCCAGTCGGCCGTGTTCTGCGCGTGGAAGGAGAAGGCGGCCTGCCCCCGCGCGTCGAGCTCCGCCACGGCCAGCGTGCTGGGCTCCGCGGCCGCGACGGCGTTCGACAGGTCCACCCTGGAGGCTTCCAGGCGGGCACGGAAGAGACGGCCGAACACGTCGCCGGACAGTCGCGCGAGGAGGCGCGCGGGCGTGCCGAGGTGGGCTAGGGCGACAGCGGTGTTCGCAGGCCCGCCGCCGGGCAGGACCCGCAGGGCGAGTTCGTCGGAGCTGCTTGCGGGTGTGGTGAACGCGTCCGCGACGCACTCCCCCAGGACGGTGATCTGACGCGGGCTCATGGGTTTCTCTTCTCTGCGGACGCGCGGACTGAAGCGGGCACGGAGCGGGCATCCGCCACGGCCGTTACGGACTTGTGTCCGGTCCAGGGCATTGACGTTGCCGGGAGGCGGAGTCCATCATCCTCGGCAAGCAGTGTCAACGATGACATAAGTCAACGATGACACCTTGGTGGCGGCATCCTCCGGTGCCGCCACCACCGTCCGCGATTCCACAGGAGCACTCCATGTCCCGCACCCCTCATCTGCCTTCGGCCCTCGTCAGAGCCGCCGCCTGCACCGGTCTGGCCGCCCTCACCCTCACGGCCTGCGGATCCGGCTCCGGAACAGACACCACCGACTCCGGTTCGGGCAGCGTCAAGGTCGGTCTGATCACCAAGACCGACACCAACCCGTTCTTCGTGAAGATGAAGGAAGGCGCGGAGAAGGCCGCGAAGGCCGACGGCGCACAACTGATGACCGCCGCGGGCAAGTTCGACGGAGACAACGCCGGCCAGGTCACCGCCATCGAGAACATGGTCGCCGCCGGTGTGAAGGGCATCCTGATCACCCCCAGCGACTCCAAGGCGATCGTGCCCGCGATCGAGAAGGCCAAGGCCAAGGGAGTCCTGGTCATCGCCCTGGACACCCCGACCGACCCACAGAGCGCGGTCGACGCCCTCTTCGCCACCGACAACCTCAAGGCCGGCGAGCTGATCGGCGAGTACGCCAAGGCCGTCATGAAGGGCAAGAGCGCGAAGATAGCCACCCTCGACCTCGCGCCGGGCGTCTCCGTCGGCGTCAAGCGGCACGAGGGCTTCCTCAAGGGCTTCGGCATCGGCGCCAAGGACCCGGCGGTCGTGTGCTCCCAGGACACCGGCGGCGACCAGGCCAAGGGCCAGACCGCCATGGAGAACTGCCTCCAGAAGCAACCCGGCATCAACGTCGTCTACACCATCAACGAACCCGCCGCACTGGGCGCGTACACGGCACTCAAGGCCAAGGGCCGGGAGAAGGACGTGCTGATCGTCTCCGTCGACGGCGGCTGCACCGGCACCCGGGCGGTCAAGGACGGGAAGATCGCGGCGACTTCGCAGCAGTACCCGCTCAAGATGGCCGCCGAGGGCGTCAAGGCCGTCGTGACCTACGCCAAGGACGGCAAGAAGGCGTCCGGCTACACCGACACCGGTGTCACCCTGATCACCGACAAGGCGCAGGACAAGGCCGCCTCCAAGGACACCGCCTACGGCCTGGACCACTGCTGGGGCTGAGCTCGCGCGGCCACCGGCCCGGCGTCCTGCACGCCCTCGGCGGGCCTGCCGCCCCAACTCCCCTACCAGGAAAGGCTTCGGCCTTCTCCCTTGTCCCGCGACAAGGACTGACACGGACTTCTGTCTTCCGACAAGGACTTCGCATGACCGCCACGTCCACGCCTCCGAGCACGTCCTCGCCGTACGCCGGGCTCACAGCGCCGACCACGGCCCGCAGGCTGCTCACGGCACCGACCACCGGCCCGCTCGCCGCCCTCCTCCTGGCGTGCGTCTTCTTCTCCTTCTCGACTGAACAGTTCCTGACCGGCGGGAACTTCTCGCTGATCGTGCAGCAGGTCATGGTCGTCGGCATCCTCGCCATCGGCCAGACCCTGATCATCCTCACAGCGGGCATCGACCTGTCCTGCGGTGCGGTGATGGCGTTCGGCAGCATCGTCATCGCCAAAATGGCCGCCGAGGGCTCCCTTCCGCCACTCCTGGCCATCGCCCTGGGCATCACGGTCTGCGGCGGCTTCGGGCTGCTCAACGGGCTACTCGTGCAGAAGATCCCGCTGCCCCCGTTCATCGTCACCCTCGGCATGCTCAACGTGGCGTTCGCGCTCACCCACATCTATTCCGACGAGCAGACGGTCACCAACCTGCCCGGCCCGCTCACGGCTCTCGGGCAGACCTTCCCCCTCGGCCACACCGACATCACCTACGGCTCCCTCGTCACCATCGCCCTGTTCCTCCTGCTCGCCTACGCGCTGAGCAGCACCGGCTGGGGCCGGCACGTCTACGCACTGGGCAACAGCCAGGAAGCCGCGCGGCTGAACGGCATCCGCACCTCCCGCCTGACCATCGGCATCTACACCGTGGCCGGCCTGCTCTACGGCCTCGCAGCGCTGCTGCTCATCTCCCGCACCGGAGTCGGCGACCCGCAGGCCGGCCAGACCGACAACCTCGACAGCATCACCGCCGTGGTCCTCGGCGGCACCAGCCTCTTCGGCGGACGCGGCTCGGTGCTGGGCACCTTCATCGGCGTCCTCATCGTCGGCGTCTTCCGCAACGGCCTGCAGCTGATGGGCGTCGCCTCCATCTACCAGACCCTGATCACCGGAGTGCTGGTGATCCTCGCGGTGACCGTCGACCAGATCTCCCGGAAGAAGGCCCGATGACAGCCACCCCCTCCCCCACCCCCGTCCTGCAGGCCCGCGGTCTCGTCAAGCGCTACGGGCATGTCACCGCCATCGACGGAGCCGACTTCGACTTGCTGCCCGGTGAGGTCCTCGCCGTCATCGGCGACAACGGCGCCGGAAAGACCAGCCTGATCAAGGCACTTACCGGTGCCGTGGTCCCCGACGCGGGCGAGATACGGCTCAACGGCAAGCCGATCCAGTTCTCCGGGCCGCAAAGTGCGCGGGCCCACGGCATCGAGACCGTATACCAGGACCTCGCCGTCGCCGCGTCCATGGACATCGCCTCGAACATGTTCCTGGGCCGTGAACTGCTCCGGCCCGGCATCCTCGGCAGCGCCTTTCGCATGCTCGACAAGAAGCGCATGCGAAAGGAGGCCGCCGAGCACATGGCCGACCTGAAGATCGGCCTGCGCTCGCTGACCCAGTCCGTCGAGACCCTCTCCGGCGGGCAGCGGCAGGCCGTCGCGGTGGCCCGGGCCGTCGCCTGGGCCCGCAGCGTCGTCGTCATGGACGAGCCCACCGCCGCCCTCGGCGTCAAGGAGTCCGGCCAGGTCCTGGACCTCATCCGCCGCGTCCGCGACAACGGCATGCCGGTCGTCCTGATCAGCCACAACATGCCCCACGTCTTCGAGATCGCCGACCGGATCCACGTCCACCGGCTGGGCAGGCGCGCGGCCGTGATCAAGCCGTCCGACTACTCCATGGCGGAGGTCGTCGCCATCATGACCGGCGCGCTCACCGTGGACGCGGCCGGAGATACTGTCGTAGCGGATTCCGAGGCGGTGAAGGCCGCGGGAGTCCAGGCCACCTGACCACACCACACGAGACTCGACGGAATCCGGCCGAGGCCGCGGCCGGAACCGACGAGCACAGGAGACCGTTCCCTCATGGCCGCGAACCGCCGCCCCACCCTGGCCGACGTCGCCCGCGAAGTGGGCGTCAGCGCCAAGACCGTCTCCCGCGTCCTCAACGAGGACGGGCCCGCCTCCGCACAGACGAGGGAACAGGTACTCGCCGCCGTGGCCAAGCTCGGCTTCCAGCCGAACCTTATGGCACGCAACATCCGCGTCGGCGGACCCGACACCACCATCGGGCTGGTCATCCCCGACCTCGGCAACCCCTTCTTCGGCGCGGTTGCCCGCAGCATCGAGGACACCGTCCGCGACCGCGGCCTGACCCTGCTCATGGGCTCCTCCGCGGACGACCCCGACCGTGAACGCGCCCTGACCGACAAGTTCCTGGCCCGCCGCGTCAGCATCCTCATGGTCGTGCCGTCCGTCGGCGCCGACCATTCCCACCTCAAGACCCACCGCACCCAGGGCCTGCCCATCATCTTCCTCGACCGTCCCGGAGTGGGCCTGTCCACGGACAGCGTCGTCACCTCCAACCGTGCGGGCGCCCAGGACGGCGTCGCCCACCTGATCGCCCACGGCCACCGCCGCATCGGCTTCGTGGGCGACCTCCCCACCAAGCTCTACACACGCCGCGAACGCCTGAGCGGCTACCGCGCGGCCCTGCAGGAAGCCGGCATCCCCTACGACCGCTCCCTGGTCACCGACGCCCACGACCAGCACGGGGCCTCCACTGCGACCTCCCGGCTCCTCGACCTGGCCGATCCCCCCACCGCCCTGTTCGCCGGCAACAACATCGTCGCTCTCGGCATCGTCACCGAACTCGCCCGCAACAAGCGCAAGGACGTGGCCGTCGTCGCCTTCGACGACATCGAGCTGGCCGAGGCACTCGAACCGGCCCTGACCGTCGTCGCCCAGAACCCCGAGGAGATCGGCCGCACGGCGGCGACCACTGCCCTGGCCCGCCTCGACGGCGACCGTTCCCGCGCCCGCAGCATCACCGTCCCCACCCGCCTGATCGTCCGCGGGTCGGGAGAACAGCCGGCCCCGACGCTGCAGGGGGCGTGAGAGCGAGGGGTTTTCCGCACGCGGCGTTAGCAGCTACGCCTGCGACAGCGGCCGCCTTCGGCCCTCGCGAGCAGCAATGGGGCACCCGTGCCCCGGCCGGCCATCATGTGTGCCCCTTGAGTAGGGGCCTGAGAGCGTCTGCCTCCCGACCGCGCGCCGGCACCACGGGCTGCGGCGGCGGGGAATGATCTCCGCGCCAAATTGTTGAAAGCAGTATGAAGAAGATCGGGTTCCTGTCCTTCGGACACTGGACGCCGTCACCGCACTCGCAGACGCGCTCCGCGGCGGACTCCCTCCTCCAGGCGATCGACCTCGCGGTCGCCGCCGAGGAGCTGGGCGCCGACGGCGCGTACTTCCGCGTCCACCACTTCGCACGGCAGCACGCCTCACCGTTCCCGCTGCTCGCGGCCATCGGCGCGCGCACCAGCCGGATCGAGATCGGCACCGGCGTGATCGACATGCGCTACGAGAACCCCCTCTACATGGCCGAGGACGCGGGCGCGGCGGACCTGATCTCCGGTGGCCGGCTGCAGCTCGGTCTCAGCCGGGGGTCCCCGGAGCAGGTGATCGACGGCTGGCGCCACTTCGGGCATGTGCCGTCCGAGGGGAGCAGCGACAGCGACATGGCGCGCGCCCACACCGAGCGACTCCTCGACGTGCTGAAGGGCGAGGGCTTCGCCGAGCCCAGCCCCAATCCAATGTTCTCCAACCCTCCGGGGCTGTTGCGCGTCGAACCGCACTCCGAGGGTCTCAGGGACCGTATCTGGTGGGGTTCCGGCTCGAACGCCACCGCCGCGTGGGCGGCCACGCTCGGAATGAACCTGCAGAGCTCGACCCTCAAGGACGACGAGAGCGGTGAACCGCTGCACGTCCAGCAGCGCAAGCAGATCGAGGTCTACCGCGAGGCCTGGCGGGAGGCGGGTCACACCCGCGAGCCCAGGGTGTCGGTCAGCCGCAGCGTCTTCGCACTGGTCGACGACCGGGACCGCGCCTACTTCGGCAGGGAACGCGACTCGAAGGACCAGGTCGGCTACATCGACGCCAACACCCGCGCCATCTTCGGCCGTTCCTACGCCGCCGAACCCGACGTGCTGGTCAAACAGCTCGCCGAGGATGAAGCCATCGCGGCCGCCGACACCCTGCTGCTCACCGTGCCCAACCAGCTCGGCGTCGAGTACAACGCCCACGTGCTCGACAGCATCCTGACTCACGTGGCTCCGGCACTGGGTTGGCGCTGAACCCGGCAGTGTTCGAGGCGAGGGGCTCATGCGCCCGGCCGGTGTCGCCACGTGAGGTCACGCGTACACGCCCGGATGGCGCGTTCGCCGGCCTGACAACCCCTCGCTGAAGCGCGCACGGAAACTTCAGCGACACGGCGCCTGCGCTACTCGCGCAGGCGCCGTACCGTGGTCGCCGAAGTGCGCGTCGGCGCTGTTCACCGTTCCCGCCCTCGGTAGCGGCTCCTGAAGCCAGGAGCCGAGGGGTTCCTGAACTCGCTGGTCAACGCCCCCAGGCCGGGACGGGAACGATCAAAAAAGCGGTCAGGAGAGGGACTTGTAGCCGCCCCAGCCGGATGCGATCTTCACGCGCGCGCCGAACGACCCCTTGCCGTCACCGCTGTTGCGGTACAGGTTGCCGCCGCTGTCACGGGAGACCAGGTCGGCCTTCCCGTCGCCGGTGACGTCCCCTGCTCCGACGACTACGTTGTACGAGCCGCCCCAGTCGGAGAAGACCTTGGCGCGGGCTGAGAAGGTGCCGTCGCCCTTGCCGTTGTAGCGGTACAGGGTGTTCACCTTGTCCTGGACCAGCAGGTCGCCGAAGCCGTCCCCGTTCAGGTCGCCGGCCCCGACGACCTTCTTGTACGTCTTCCAGTCGTCGTAGAGCTTCACGCGCGCCGACAGCTTGCCCGTGCTCGTGCCCTTGTAGAGGTAGACCGCTCCCGTCGACGAGTTACGCGCGAGGAGATCCGGGCGTCCGTCGCCACTGACGTCTCCGGGCGAGGTCAGCACGTCGTACTGGGTCCAGCCGCTCGACGCGATGGTCGTGTACGACGTGGACGGCGTGAGCGCCTTGCCGCAGCCGGGCTTGTACAGGCGCAGGGCCCCGCTGCTGTACCGGACGAGGACGTCGTTGCAGCGGTCCCCGCTGAGGTCGCCGACCGGTACGGCCTTGACGGAGGTGGCCCAGCCGCTTCCGCTGACCTTGCCGGAGAGGGCGCCGGTGGACGACTTGCCCAACTGGAAGGTCAGCGCGCCCGAGGAGTTGAGGGTGAGCAGGTCGCCGGTACCGTCGGGAGTGGCCGAGGCGCCGCCGAAATCGTGGGACACCGCAGCGCCGCCGGTGACGGTGACCGTGCCGGACGCCACCTGCGTGTCTGCGGACGCACCCTCCTGGGTGGCGCGCAGTGTCCACGCCAGGGGCCCGTTGGGAGCGTAACTCCCGCCGGATGTAAGGCCGTTCCAGCCCGCGGTGATCGACAGGCCGTCCGGTGTGCCGGTGAGCGTGTGGACCGTCCTGCCGGCCCGGTCGGTGAGGGTGAGCGACCAGGACGAGGCGGGGCTGCTGAGCTTCCAGCTGGGCGCCCAGACGCTGCTGGTCCCGTCGCTGCCCTTGAGCGCGGCGCCGGCGGGAACGGCGGAGCCGGCGACGGCGAGGGCCGGCCACGAGGTCCGGGAGCCCGACAGCTGCCAGTTGGCGCTCTCACTCCTCGCGCCGGACCAGACAGCGGTGGCGCTGCCGTCCGGGCCCGCACTGATCCGGCCCAGGACAGACGCGTTTGCGGAGCCCGGCACCTGGGCGGCGGTCGTCCACGTGCCGTCGGCGCGGACGGCTTCCATCATCACGGTGCCCCCGGCGGCGCTCTGGGGCCACAGCGCGCGTACGGTGCCGTCGTCGCCGATGTCGGCGTCCCATGCTTCGGAAGCGTGAGACGTAGACAGCGTCTTGGGGGCCGACCATATGCCGGTGTCGGCCTCCCGGGTGGCGGTGCGGGTGCTGAACGTCGAGGTGTAGTCGACCCAGACGAGGGTCACGTCACCGTCGGGGGCGACCAGCGGCTCGGGGCTTCCCGCGAGGTTGTCGGTGCCGGTCACGGTCTCCGGCGCGGACCATGCGCCGTCGGCGGAGCGTGTGGTGGTGAGGAGCGAGGAGTCCTCGGCGTCGTCCGTACCCTGCCAGGCCACGGTGACGGAGCCGTCGGCGGCGGCCGTGGCCTCAGGGTCTCCCACCGACTGGTAGTCGGCGGTGGCGGGGGCGGGAGTGCTCCACCCGACGGCGCCGGCCGCACGCGAGACCGTACGAAGCGAGGCGGAGGGACCGTCCCACTGCTTGTAAACGACGACCGCCGTGCCGTCGGAGGTGACCGCGACGCTCGGGCCGTACGCCGAGTCTGCGCCGTCCGCGGCGGCGGTGCTCACCTGCACGGGCGCGGACCAGGTGCCGTCGGTCGAGCGAGTGGCGGCGCTGACCTCCCACTGGCTGCCGGATCGGGGTCTGCTGCCCCATACGGCGGTGAGACTGCCGTCGGGGGCTTCCGCGAGGTCGATCCCGCCGTCGCCCCAGGACGCGTCCGTGCCGACGAGTTCGACGGGCGAGGACCAGGCGGACCGGTCGGCCGCGAGCACAGAGCTGACGACCCGGCTGTCGAACGGCCCCGAGCCCGGCGAGGTCTCGTGCGGGTACTCGAGCCACAGCGCGGTGACCGTGCCGTCCGCCGAGGCGTGCAGTTTCTCGGTGCCCGCCTCGGTCGGGGTGACGGCGAGCAGCGTCGGTGTTCCCCAGACGTCGCTGCCGGCCGGACGGACGGCGGCGTACAACTTGCGTTCCTTGCTGCCGATGCCCGCGTACTGGTTCCACAGCACGACGGCCGAGCCGTCGGCGGCGGTGACGAGGTCCGACACCGCGGTGCTGACGTCGGCACCGGTGATGGCCGTAGCCGGGCCCCACGGGGCGATCGGAGCGGCCACGGCCGGGGCCGGAAGAACGGCGCCGCCCGCCACGGCGAGCGACACTGATGAGATCGCGACCGCCAGACGGCGGCGCGACAGGGCGTATCTGCCCACGTGTGTTTCCCTCCCTGCGAGGACGCACGCCCTCGCACACGTGTGCGGATGCTAGCAGTGGGTGCCGACAGCGCGCGTACCCAGCGGCATTACCCGCCACGGGAGTTGGGCTTCTGAGCGGGCATGATCCGCCCTCGGCGTCCGGCACCCGGAACAGGGCGAGCGTGCGGGAACACGTGCTGACCTCGCCCGGTGAACGAGTCGCGGCCGCGGAAGCGGCCCCTCCGGGAGCGAAGCCCGTGCGTACCGAAAAGAGCCGTCCCGGAAGCCCGGACGAAACCCCTTGCGCAATGGTCAAGAAACGTTGACCATTGCTGGCATGCCTACCGACGATCCATCAGAGACGCTTCACGTCACCACCGACGAACAGCTACGGGCCGTCTCCAATCTCACGCGCCACCGGATCATGGCCGTGCTCCGCTTCGAGCCCGCGACGATCACGCAGATCGCCGACCGGGTGGGCCTCGCGAAGGGGAGTTCCAGCTACCACGTGCGGCTGCTCGAACGGGCGGGCCTGGTGAAGGTGGTGCGAACGCGGAAGGTCCGTGGGGTCACCGAGCGGTACTACGCCATGGCCGCGCGGTCGATCGTGTTGCCCGATCCGGGCGAAGGAGGGCCGGATGTGCTGATGCGGCACGCGGTGGCGGACCTGGAGGCAGCGCAGCCGGAAGGCGATCGGCACGTACGCATGGCGCATCTGCGGCTCACCGAGGAGCAGTTCGCGGAGCTGGGGGCGCGACTGGACGCGCTGGCGGACGAGTACCGGGAACTGTCCGACCCGTCACTGCCGGATGCGTCACTCGTCTTCGCACTCGTCCACCCCGCACCGCGCCGGCAGGCCGAAGGAGACGCCAAGTGACCTCAGACGCCCGCAAGTTGCCGACCGGGTTCGGACGGCTGTGGACTGCCCAGTCGGTCTCGTCGCTTGGAGACGGGGTGTCCCATGCGGCGCTGCCCCTCCTCGCGTTGACGCTGACGCGGGATCCGATGGCACTCGCCGTCGTCACGGCCGCCGGCACGTTGCCGTGGCTGCTCTTCGGAGTGCTCGGCGGTGCCCTGGTGGACCGCTGGGACCGCAGACGCACGATGTGGATCACGGACGCGGCACGTGCGGTGCTGCTCGCGATACCGGCGGCAGCTGCCGCGCTCGACATGCTGAGCATTCCCCTGCTCGCAGCCGTCGCCTTCCTGCTCGGCCTCGGCGGGCTCTTCTTCGACACCGCCGCCACGGCCTACCTGCCGGATCTCCTCGGCCGCGACCCCGCACTGCTGGAACGCGCCAACTCCCGCCTGCGCGGCACCCAGACCGCCGCGTCCGGCTTCGCGGGACCGCCTGCGGGCAGTGTCCTGCTCGCGATAGGGCGAGCGGTACCGCTGCTCGCCGACGCGGTGTCGTTCGCGCTCTCCGCACTGCTCGTACGGTCACTGCCCGCAACGCCCCAACCCGTGCCGCAGGCCCGTGAGTCGCTGCTGCGACAGGCGCGGGCCGGCGCCTCGTACGTGTTCCATGATCAGGTGCTGCTCGGGCTCGCACTGCGTCCTGCGGTCGGGAACGTCGCCTTCCTCGCGGTGGAGACCGTCCTCGCCCTCTTCGCGCACGACCGCCTCGGCATCGACACCTACGGTTTCGGTCTGCTCCTCACCGCCGAGGCCACCGGCGGCCTGCTCGGCGCGGGCATCGCCTCCTTCCTCGGCCGCCGACTCGGCACCGGCACCGCGCTCACCTGCACGGCCGCGGTCGAAGGACTCGCCATCCTGGGCCTTGCAGTCGCCCCGAACCCGTACGTCGCCGGCCTTGCGCTCGCCGTCTGCGGAGCGGGCATGGGCGCCACGATGGTGCTCGCCCCCTCCCTCCGGCAAGCGATCGTCCCCGCTCACCTGATGGGCCGGGTCGCCTCCACCTCCCGCATGCTGGCCATGTGCGCCGCCCCCATCGGGGCCTTCCTCGGCGGCTGGCTGGCCTCCACGTACGACGTCCGCACCCCGCTCTACGCGGCCTCGGCTCTCCTCCTCACGATGACGGCCGTCACGGCGACCATGACCAACAACCGCCGTGTAGAAGCCGCGTTGCGCGCGGCCACTCCGGCCGACGCTCCCGATCACCCGGCGTCCAGGGATGAGGACTTCACCCAGGAGAGCGCAAGCCATTAGCCGTATGAGGCCTCAATGAGGGGCTTGATTCAGGTGATTCCGCGCGTGGCGCACCAGGGCCTGGCTCGATGCAGGAACTCGATCGCGGTCGCTGCCGGCCGGCAACGGGGCGCCGACGGCGGATCGACCAGCCCGACGTCACCGTACTTGCGCCGCCAGTTCACCCACTTCGACACCGGACGCCCGCGAGATCCCCGTCTCTGCGGCCACATGCGCAATCCGGCGGGTCTCACAACGCTCTGTCAGGCGGCGTCGACCTTCCGACGATAGTGACGCGCCGGCATGTCATGGCGCGGTCCGAGCTGCGGGAAGGCGTGGTGACGTGCGAGGGTGACGATGAGCAGGCTGGTTGCTCCGAGAATCGCGGCCATGGCTGCTACCGCGGTTGCGCTGACGCTTTGGAGTATGACCCCGCCGACGATCCCCCCGAGGGCCATCGCGGCGTTCCACAGGGTGACAAGGATGGCCTGCGCGGTATCGGCGACGGCCGGGCCACGTCGCATGCCGGCGTGTCCGGCGGCGGTCTGGAGCAGGGTCGGTACGCCTCCCCACCCCAGACCCCAGACGACGGCGGCGACCCAGACAACCGAGTGCGCCGTCGTGGCGGTGAATGCTGCGGTGGAGAGAGTGAACAGTGCTGCCGCGGTCAACGCCAGCACCCGCAGGTACTGGTCGATGCGGCGCCCGACGTACCAGATGCTGCCCAGGCAAGCGATACCGAAGGCGAGCAAGACCGCATCGGTGGACGACCTGAGACCGGCGTGCTGAAGGTAGGGCGTGATGTAGGCGTAGATGATCGTGTGGCCGAGCACGAACGTCACGACCACGATCATGATCGCTGCAACGCCAGGGACTTTCATGGTCTGACGGGTGGTCGCTTTCGTCGCGTTCTCGATTCCCGGCTGGGCTGTGGCGGGGACGGACCGGACGATCCAGGCGATGACAGCGAGGGTGAGCACCGAAACGGCTGCGAACGCCGCCTGCCATCCCACCTGTT
The DNA here is from genome assembly GCF_042872045.1 of Streptomyces sp. NPDC005496. NCBI lineage: Bacteria > Bacillati > Actinomycetota > Actinomycetes > Kitasatosporales > Streptomycetaceae > Streptomyces > Streptomyces sp. NPDC005496. The sequence goes on along the minus strand of NZ_JBIAJQ010000012.1, from coordinate 182,230 downwards.
GACCGACCAAGGTCCCGGCCGGCACGCCCAGGGACAGTGCCAACGGGATCCCGGTCATCGCGATGGCGATGGCACGCCCTTCCGACCCGGCTGGGGCGATACGCCGTGCGTAGCCCGCGAGGATCGCCCACGCCAGACCGGCGGCGACGCCGGCGAGGAACCGGGCGACCAGGAGAACGACGTATCCCGGTGCGGCGGCGGTGAGGGTGTTGGCGACCAGGAAGACCGTCATGGCGCCGAGCAGCAGGGGCTTGCGCGGAACGGAGGCAGTGGCTGTCGCCAGCGGGATGGCGGTCAGGGCGGTGCCTGCGGCGTAGACGGTGACAGCTTGGCCGGCGGCAGCGGAGCTCACGTCCAACGTGGAAGACATCTCCGGCAGGACTCCGGCGGGCAGGGTTTCGGTCAGGCTGGTGATGAAGACCGCGGTCCCCAACGCCAGCAACGCCGACCACGGCAGGGCGGCTCGTCCCGTCTGGGAATGTGTGGTGGTGGTCATGGCACCGATCCTCAAACCCTCACATAGATGTGATGGTCAAGTCCGTAATCCGTAGCTAGGCTGACGGGGTGCGAATCGGTGAGTTGTCCCGGCTGACAGGGGCGTCGCGTCGGCTGCTGCGCTACTACGAGGAGCAAGGGCTCATCGTCCCGGACCGGGGCGCGAACGGGTACCGGGAGTACGACGACCGGTACGTGGATCGGGTCAAGCAGATCCGTGGTCTGCTGGCGGCCGGGCTGCCGACTCGGATCATCAAGCAGATCTTGCCGTGCCTGGACAAGCCCCGATTGATCCATTTCCGGGACGCGACGCCGGAGATGTTGGCCCTGCTGACGGATGAGCGGGACAAACTCAACGCACGGATCGAGGTACTGATCCGCAACCGTGACGCCATGAGTGAATACCTGACCGAGGTGGAACGGCACCGGGCCCCGATCCTCGACGATCAACCCCGGAGCACGTGACGCCAAGCCCTCGGCAGGGCGGCGACGGCCCCTGACCGTTCGAGGTGCACGTCGTGCCCGCATCGGTCGCGCGCCACGTAAGGGGCGTGGCGGTACCACCTCAGGAGCCGCTGTCGAGGAGGGTGGGCGGTGGCGACTTCGCCGGCGAACGAAGCCCGAACGACCGACCGATCTGGTCGATCGTCAGCCCGTCCAAGAGGAACATCGGTGTGCCTGACCGCGGTTGTCGGTGAACAGGCCCGTCACAGCCGGCCCCCGTCCGAGTTGGCGGCTCCGCCGGCGGGCGACCTCAACAGGGGCACGAGGTCGTGAATGATCCGTTCGGCATCATCGGGCAGCACGGCAGGCCGCAACCGGACGCCGGAAAGCCCGTGACCGTCGCGCCAGTCGGTCAGCTCGTCCGCTAGCCGGCCCGCGGTTCCCACGAAGATGCTCGTGTCAGTCGACCACGGCGCACCGGCAGCGTCGTTCAATCGCGCGAGCCCCGGTCATGGGCGTGGTCGTCGGAGTCCCCGAGCACGACCGCGATGTCCGCGTACATCAGGGTCAGGGTGGCATCCGGGGTGAGTTCCTCGATCTGGTGAAACGCCGCCAGGAGCTCCGGCATCGGGTGATCAGAAGTCGGCGTGATGAACAGCCGGTCAGCCACAGCGGCGCCGAGCCGGTACGGCTCAAGGGCGTGATGGGCCAAGACGGCGACCGGCGGCGGGGTCCGGACAGGCACTGTCAACGGGCCGGCGGCCGGATACCGCGGCCTGGCCTCCAAAGTTGCCGGCCGCACCTGTTCGGGCTGCCAGAACTTGCCCCCGCCGCCGAGGCCTTCCCCCGGGAAGGTCGCCCACAAGCGACGCACCGCGTGCACATAGTCCTCAGCGTCCCGGAACAGGTCACGCAGGCGCCGTGCGATCCGGGGCGGGACATATACGTCTTCCGGCTCGAGGGCAGGTGTGGAAGTACCCCCGACCACGACGGCGTCGCGGGCGTCCGCCGACACCTGCGGGCGCCACACCACCCGACCCGGGCCGATGGCCGCGAGGGACGCCAGTTGCGAGGCCACGTGGAACGGATTGGAGTGCGTCACGTTCCGCGTGACGACAACCTCGGAGATATCGCTCCTCGACAGCAGAAGCGCGGCGACCACCACCGAGTCCAGCCGACCGCGAACCCGGTGGCCGGCATCGTCGGCAGCGGTCCCGTACTGGTCGGTCTGAAGACTCAGGCCGTCCTCGAGCGTGACGAAGTCGATGCCGCCCGATGCTGCTTCCCTGGCCCAGTCAACCCAGTAGTCAGCGGTGAAGAGTTCGGCGGGATCCACCACCGACGAGTGCGACCACGACGCCGGGTGCCAACCCACACCCTCCAGTGCGATGCCTATGCAAAACGATCTGTCGTCCGTCATGGCCCGATTCCAAAGCCTTCACACTAATGTGAAGGTCAACAGCGGAGTCACCGCGGCAGGCGTCAACAACCTTCTGACGCACGACAACTGGCAGCTCCGCTAACGCGCCGCCGGTGTGGCGTTCCATCCGTGTTCGAGGAGATCGAAGGCCGCGTCGACGGCTTGCTCGGGCTTGTCGGATCCGCGGGCGAGAGCCGAGGCCTCCAAGGCGAAGCGGGCCAGGGCGAGGCTGCGCGGGTCGTCTGCTGCGAGGCCGGCGTCCTGGGCGATGGCGTGCGCGAGGGCGTCCTGGTGGCGCATCCACATGCGGTGGCCGTACTCGCTGAGGGCGGGGGTGTTGGTCACCAAGTTCACGAAGTCGGCGTAACCGGGGTCGGAGTCGGCCCCGCGCAGGCGGACGCGCTTGATGTGTGCGCACAGCGCCTGGGGGACGGTCGCGCCGGGGGCGCGGTCACGGACGGCGGCGACGAGCGCCGCTTCCTGGTCGGCGTCCTCGTCGAAGACGAGGGCCTCCTTGCTCGGGAAGTGCTTGAGGAGCGTGGTGGTGGAGACGTCGGCCGCCTCTGCGATCTCGTGCAGGGTCACCGCGTCGTATCCGCGCGTGAGGAAGAGATTCAGGGCAGCGTCGGCGAGCGCTTTGCGGGTGGCGGCCTTCTTGCGTTCACGCCGTCCCGCCGGAGCTGGAGGCGAGGACTGGGCAGAGGTTGGCATACCGCCATCATACATAAAGGTGCCTGACTCAAAAAGTTGTGTCGTTGCACTTTTTTGCTCGTTGTGCTTTTTTGGAATGGCGGCAGCGCGACCGCTGCCGCCACCTTCTCCCCCGGACCTGCCCCTGCCTGTCCGAGAGGCGAATCGGCACAGGCCAGCGCTGCACCCCTTCGCTCTCCGCCCGACCGGCGACGCACAAGCACGCGCACCGGTGCTGAAGGCTGCGATGCGCCCGAGAGTTCCGCCGCCAGAGCAGCCTCTGCCCCACCCGCACGTCAGCACCTACTCACTTGCCGGCCACGTAAGCCCGCATGACACGAACGGAGCATCACCATGAACACCGACCCCGCACCCCGCATCGCGATCATCGGCGCCGGCCCCGGCGGCCTGACCTGCGCTCGCATCCTCCAACGCCACGACATCCCCGTGACCGTGTACGACGCCGAAGCGGGCCCTGACGTCCGCAATCAGGGCGGAAGCTTGGACCTGCACGAGGACAACGGCCAGCTCGCCCTGCGCGAAGCCGGGCTGCTTGAGGAGTTCTTCCGCCTGTCGCGCCCCGAAGGTCAGGAGATGCGCCAAGTCGACCCGGACGGGACCATCCTTTTCCACCACACCCCGGAGGCGGGCGATCTCTTCAAGCCCGAGATCGACCGCGGCGACCTGCGCGGCCTCCTCCTCGGCTCCCTGAGGCCGGGCACGGTCCGCTGGAGCCACGCACTCACCTCCGTCGACGGACCCGACCACGGCCCCCGTCTGCTGCGCTTCGCCGACGGCACCACGGTCGAGGCCGACCTCGTCGTCGGCGCCGACGGTGCCTGGTCGAAGGTGCGACGGGCCGTCTCCCCCGCCGTCCCCGAGTACGGCGGCGTGAGTTTCCTCGAAGCCTGGTTCCACGACGTCGAGAACCGGCACCCCGAAATCGCCGAACTCGTCGGCCAGGGCAGCGCCGCGGCTGCCGACGGTGAGCGCGGTCTGTTCGCCCAGCGCAACAGCGGCGACCACATCCGCGTCTACATCATCCAGCGCGTTGCCGCCGACTGGATAACCGCGAGCGGCCTCACCATCCAGGACACCGACGGCATACGGGCTCTCCTGCTGGAGCGTTACCGCAGTTGGTCACCCCGCCTGCGCCGGCTGCTCACGGACAACGACGGCCTCTACGTGGACCGCCCCATCAACGCCCTTCCCGTGCCTCACACCTGGGAACGCAGCTCCACGATCACCCTGCTCGGCGACGCCGCCCACCTCATGCCACCGCTCGGTGTCGGGGTCAACCTCGCGATGCTGGACGCATGCGAACTCGCGCTCTCCGTCGCCGGCAGCAACAACGTCAAGGACGCCATCGCGGCATACGAAAACAGCATGCTGCCCCGCTCCCACAAGATGCAGAAGCTCCTTGACCACGGCGCCGAGGAACTCCTGTCCACCGAACTGCCCGACTTCGCCACCGCCGACGACAGCAACTGACAGCGGTCAGGTAAGGGCTATCCCCGAGGCGGGTCCATCGCCTGAGCGCACACGCCGCAAGCCGCAACGGCCGAGCCCTGGCGCGGTCGCACACCACGCGTTGGCTGAAAGCCCGGAGATGTTGCGAAAGTTCACCACCAGCGGTGAAGCTGGCGTCAACGTCCCCTCAGGAGTTCAGGACGCGGGGTCGCACTCCTCCCGGGCGGGCTCGTCACGTATGGCTTTCTGCAGTCCAGGTCTACGCCGCTGACCGTGCCCCCGGCCAAACCGGTAGTGCTCAGGCGCCCGGAAGGAAGAGACAGAACGGGTGTCCGTGAGGGTCGCGAAGGACTCGTACGTCCTTCGCCGGCTGGTGCTCCTGCACCGTCGCACCCAGCGCACACGCCCGGGCGGTCTCCGCTTCCAGATCGTCGACCTGCACGTCCAGGTGCGCTTGCATCTGCTGAGTACCTGGACGCTGCGGCCATGTCGGAGGGACGTGGTCCTTCTCCAGCTGGAAACTGAGGCTGGGCCGTTCCTGCTCAGGGGCCCTCAGACGCACCCATTCGGGACTGCGCGCCACTTCTTCCCAACCGAGCAGGGCCCGGTAGAAGTCGGCCAGCGCGCGTGGATCGGGAGTACCGAGAACAAAAGCACCGAGCTTCGTCGTCATGCCTCCCACCTTGCCCCTGGAACCCGCCTCATGCACGCGCGCTTCGCACGCGACGCGCAGCCATGCCACCACCGGGCACGGTGGATGGAGGGCGCTCGTCGCCTGCCATCCACGGCCGACTTTCAAACCGGCCGTGACGTCAGCACACGACCGCGGCGAGGGAGAGGGCGTATGCGGACGAGTTGCGATGGATCAGCGGTGCGGCCGAACCGTGCCCGGGCACCTCGATGCCCTCGCACGACCTTGAGCCTTGCTCTGAAGATCGTTCTGTTGGAGGCTGAGGCATGCCTAATCCGCCGACTTTCATTCTGGTTCACGGGGCCTTCGCGAATTCGTTCTCGTTCGCGCCGCTGCAGGCCGAACTCGCCCTGATGGGGCACCGATCGGCCGCGGTCGATCTTCCCGGGCACGGTTTCGAGGCAACCTTCCCAGCGTCCTACCAGTCCCCCCAGGATCTGAAGGCACTCGCCGCGGAGCCGGGGCGCATCAGAGGAGTCACTCTCGCCGACAATGTCGCCCGCGTGATCGAGGTCCTTGAACGAGCCAAGCAGAACGGGCCCACTGTCCTCGTCGCCCACAGCAGGGGTGGCATCACCATCACCGCCGTCGCCAACGCGCGGCCCGAGCTGATCGACCGGATCGTCTACGTCTCCGCCTGGTGCCCCGTCGAGCTGGACGTGAGCGACTATTACGCCCAGCCTGAGATGGCGGACGTCGACACGAGATCCTTCGCGGCCACGCTCGTCGGGAACCCCGCTGAACTCGGCCTGCTCCGCACCAACTTCCGAACCGCTGACGCGACGGCACTCGCCGCGTTCAAGCGGGCCTTCGGTGCCGACCTCACCGATGACGAGTTCCGGACCTTCCTCAACACCTTCCAGCCGGATGAGAACCTCGACGCCGGCACGTCCGCCGATCGAGTGCAGGCCGCGACCTGGGGTCGAATCCCCAAGACCTACGTACGCCTGGCCGCCGATGCCAGCCTCCCGCTCGCCGTGCAGGACCGCATGATCCGCGAAGCCGACGCCCTCACACCCGACAACCCCTTCGACGTCCGCACGCTCGACGGCAGTCACCTGCGCTGGCTCGTCCACCCCAGGGCCGCGGCGGAGTTGCTCGCGGACCTCGCAGCACGCTGACACGCGCACCGGCGCCAGGCATGAGTGGCGGAGGCGGGGCTGTGCCGGGCACGCCTTCGCCTCTCGCTGCCTCGGCCCCGCCCCGCAGGGGTCAAGCCGGATGACCAGGCGGCGACTCAACGACCCGATGAACGGCCAGTGGGCCGCTGGTGGCTCTGCTGCCGATGGGTATCAATGCGCCGCAACAGCCGCCTGGCCCGGCACAAAGTTGATGGACAGCGAGGGTGGTTCCCGACCGGTCCCCTTCATCGATCGTGGACGCTCTCGGCCAGCGGAGGGCCCGCAGCACGACCTATGGGTGGGGTGCCGCCGCTCCAGGGTGCCTGCTGGTCGGGGGCGCAGCGGACCACCGACTCGAACCCGATTTGCCACAGGTTGAGTTCGGCGACATCCACGCCGGGCTCGGACAAGCCGTGTCCCGACACCAGCAGCGGGACGGCTTCGTCCAGGTCCAGGACGCCCGAGACATAGCCGGCGGCGCAACCGCCCGCCCCCTCTCCGGCCACGGCCGCGGCACGCAACGCATGGCATTGGCGCCACAACTCGAACAGAGCGACCTGGTAGGCGAACAGCGCGGTACGCCGGAACTCGGGCCGGTCAAGCAGACCGGCATCGACACTGTCGTGAGGAGCGAACACGGCGGCAGCCAACGGCAACGGCAAACTGCCGTCAACTACCTGACACAAGGCATCGAACTGCTCCCGGAAAGGCGAGAACGCCCCGTACAAGGCTCGCAACTGAGCAGGACTGACACCCGGCCCCGACGGAAATGCCACCGCCAACTCGGCCCCCGCGTCCAGCACTACAGGTTGGCCCCGCAGCACACCGCGGCCCTCAGACGCCTGCCGCCGCACCAGAGCGGCCCAACGCGACACCCCTCTCACGAACCACTCCCCTCCCCCTCGATCCACTGACACTCCCAGGACACCCGCCTCACTTCACGCCCCGTCCCACGGCGACGTGCCAGCCCCAAACCCGCGGCCCACGGTCGAGGATGCGTGTACGGTGCGCCGCCCGCCGTTGACTGGCGTGCACAGCGTGGGCCTGCCGGCGTACCGCTGGTGCCGTGCGCTGAAGTGCTCCTCCTGCGCCGACTCGATGGCCGCCCGCGCCGGGGTCAGGGCCGCTTACCAGGGATTTCGTCGCCGGGCACCAGCATGTCGTGGCACCGCACGATGTGGCCCGCCCCGTCAAAGCGGAGCTCCGCCACCAATGACCAGGCCGAGCGTCCCGCCCGGGCAGTCGCCCGCAGCACAGCCGTGTCCGATTCGGCCAGCAGGCTCTCGACCGTGAGGACCAGTTCCGCGGGCAGCAGGGCGTTGCCGGAGGCTTCCCGGCTGGCCCAGGGTCGTGTGAGTTCATTGACCTCACCGCGATTGCCCGCCTCGACCAGTGCCAGAACCACTTCCTTGTTGCGCTCTCGCAGGCTGCGGGCGGTGAGCAGATCGTGCAGCACCCCGCTGAGGGGGTCGGCCAGCGTGAGCGCCATGACCATCAGGCCCTTCTCCATGAAACGCCGTCACGTGCAGCTGTCGTGGAGCACATTGCCGGTGTCGCCTCGAGAAGTGCCGGAGGACAGGTCGACTCTTGACGCTGTGCCGCGCCTCCACTGCGCCTGTAGAAGACACGAACAGACTCCGGGCCACGACCACAGAACCCCACAGCGCCCGACGAGGGTTTCGGATGACCGAACGCCACCGCATCCAGCCGTCCGGCGCGAAGTGCCGAGGCCTCAGGGTTTCGGGCACTTCGCCCGCCGCACACGACCGTCGCGAACCGCAGCAGACCGACCTAGAGTCCGCGCACAAGAACGAAGGGATGAGACCAGCCATGTCCTGGGACACGACTTTCGAGGAACTCCTGCGCAGCTATCTGCCATTCCTCAGCGCGACCCAACCACTGCACGCCGACACGGACCTCCCCACCGCAGGGCTGGACTCCCTGGGCGCGGTCGAACTCCTCGGCTCTCTCGAAAGCGCCTACGACGTCCGCTTCGTCAACGACACTCTCTCCCTGGACACCTTCGCCACTCCCGGGGCCCTCTGGGAGACCCTCACCCGTCTGCAAGCGAGGGTGTGAAGCACCAGAACCGGAAGGACGCGGTTGTTCAGGCTGCGCTGCTGGGGCTCGGCACCCGTGGCTCCAGGCCGGGCACCATCCGTCGGCAGTACGACATGCGGCCAGGGCACAACGCGCGTCCGGGGCTCCGAGCGTTCGGAGAGCGACTTCACCGACACGGTCGGCGTCAGGAATTTCCGCCAGGTAGCGCATCCACGCGGTTCGTTTGATCGCCGGGTGGGCTTCGGCACAGGCATGCGCGGTGACGCGAAGGGAACTCCAGTGGCAGCACCCGCACCATGCCGTCGTGCACGCCGGTGAACAGCGTGCCGCCGTCGGGAGAGACACGCAGCGCGGAGAGCGCGGTGCGATGCCATGGCCAAGGGACGACCCGGCGTGCCCTCGTGTCCTGACGGTGTTCCGGAGCTCCGGAGCTCCCGACTCGTGCGGCCGGGCTCGGTAGCATGCAACGCATGCCCATCAAACTCGAGAACGTCGGCATCGCCGTTCGCGACCTCGAAGCAACGATCTCCTTCTTCACCGACCTCGGCCTCACCGTCGTCGGCCGTGACACGGTGAGTGGCGAATGGACCGACACCGCCGTCGGCTTGGACGGCAACCATGCCAAGATCGCGATGCTCCAGACCCCGGACGGTCTCGGTCGCCTCGAACTCTTCGAGTACATCCACCCGGATGCGATCGAGACGGAGCCCACGCTTCCCAACGAGATCGGCATGCACCGCGTCGCCTTCTCGGTCGACGACATCGACGTAGCGCTTGAGGCAGCCGCCAAGCACGGGTGCCATCCGCTTCGAGGTGTGGCGAACTATCAGGACATCTACAAGCTCACGTACCTCCGCGGCCCCAGCGGCATCCTCGTGATGCTCGCCGAGGAGCTGAAGAGGAACTGAGGGCCGGCCCCCCAAGTTAGCCCGCGCTTGCAAAATTGGCTGTGCGTCCGTTCTGCCGACAGATTTCCGGCATGAATGCCTTACACGTGAGGCTCACGTGGCGCAACCGCCGAGGTAGGACCCGTCGCCTGAAGTACGTGGTTGACGGCCGTCTCATGCGCTCGGTCAGCCTTCAGGGGTTCTATCGTTTGACCCCTGAAGCTGCCGGTGAGTTGGCGGAGATCGTTGGCAGCCATACCACTTGATGCCGATGCCGGCCGCCCGCCACAGCCCGGGACCCCGAAGTCAAATCCAGGCCGCTACCGACGAAATACGCTGACCGATGACGACTTCGTGACCAGCAGATACCCAGCCCTTCAACCTCAACGCCGCGGCCCAGCTCACCGTCGTGGGGACCTGCGTCGGTGCCGGCTTCCGATCAGGCGGCGAACAGGTCAAACGTCGAGGAGTGGCGCGGGCCCGCCAGCACGTCGAGTTGCGGGTCCACTGCCAGTACCGCGTGGTGCATGCGCTGCAACTGCGGTGACGGCTCCACGCCCAGGTCGTCGATCAGACGCATCCGCAGCCTGCGGTAGACCTCCAACGCGGTCGCCTGACGGCCCGCGCGATACATCGCCAGCATCGCCTGCGAGTGCAGCCCCTCATGGTGTGGGTGACGTGCCGTCAGCTCCGTCAGCTCGGCGATCAACTCCGAGTGCCGGCCCAGCCGCAGATCCGCGTCGATGCGCCGCTCGACCGTCACCAACCGGCTCTCCTGCAAGCGCATGACCTCGATCTCCAGCACCGACCCCAGCTTCACGTCCACCAGCGGCGCACCGCTCCACAACGCCAGCGCCGCACCGAATCGCGCCGCGGACAGCTCGTTGTCGCCCGCATCGAACGCGGCCTGACCCTGGCGGATCCACTCCTCGTAGCGGTTCACATCCACACAGCTCTTGTCGACCTGCAGCAGATACCCGCCGTGCCGAGTGGCCAGAACATCCTTCGCCCCCGACCCGGCGCCCGGCCCCATCGCCGTCCCCAACCGCCGCCGCAACTGCAGAATGTAGGTCTGCAACGTCGTCAGCGCACTCGCCGGCGGCTCACACCCCCACAACTCCTCCATCAGCGTGGGAACCGGCATCACCCTGCCCGGATACAGCGCCAGCAACGCCAGAATCTGCCGCGGCTTCCCCGCCGACGGAACAATCGACGCCCCGTTGACCTCGGCACTCAACGGACCCAGAACCTGAATCAGCATGGCGCCCTCCCCACCTCGTCGAGTTCGTGCCCCAGCTCCACCGCGGCCGAAATACACCGCCACCACGCACGCTAGCCCTCCACCCCCAACCCCAACACGACCCTGTAGCCATCCTCCAGCAGCACTCCACACCACATGAGGCAGCAAGCCCTCAGACAGGCGATGCACCGCACCACCGCCCCTGTCTCCAGCGAGTTCCGCCGGCCGGATGCGGCGAGATCCGCGACCGGCCACAGGTCAAAAGCGTCGCCGGAGTGGACCTCCAGAACAGGCTGCATCCCGATCACGCGGCCAGTCTCCCGCACCTGCACAAGCTGCTTCTGCCCGAGCCGCAGGCCGTCCGTGGCAGACACCCACCCGCGCAACATCACATCCGGGATCTCAGCACGTCGACCTCACAGCCCCGCGCGAACGGGTCGAAGCCGTGCTCGCTCAGCCAGCGAACCACCAGCAGGCTGCGCAACGACCACCACGCGTGGATCACGTCGAGGTCGACCTCGGTGCCATACCCGGCGACGACATCGCCGAGATGCTCCTCGTGCCCCAGCGTGAAGGTGGCCAGGTCGTACAGGGCATCACCCTGGCCCGCCTCGGACCAGTCGATGATGCCCGTCACCTCGTCGCCGTCGACGAAGAGGTGCGCGATCTGCAGGTCCCCGTGCGTGAACGCCGGAGTCCACGGTCGGAGCGCGGCCTTGGCCACCTGGCGGTTGCGGAGGACCAGGTCAGCGGGCAGGACGCCGCCCTTAACGAGGGACTCGCACTCGCTGTCGAGCTCCGCCGCCAGCGCGACAACGCTCCGGCCGGCCCGACCGGTCCGGGGCGGCAGCGGCGCGTCGTGCAGCTTCCTGATGGCGGCGCCCGCCGCGGCCCATGCCGCCGGCGACCCGGTCGACGGGCCGCCGAGCCGCCCGAGGGGCGCCCCCCGGAGCGCGCGGATCGCGAGCACGGGCGGCTTGCGCCACAGGACCTCCGGGCTCGGCACCGGCGCGAGTGACATGGCCTCGACCTCTACGTCGATACGCGCCTGGTCGGCGTCCACCTTCAGGAAGACATCGCCGACACGCAGCGTCGCACGCTCGGAATGGGCGACGACGACCTGGACCTCATCCATGGTCGACCAGTATCCCGGGAACGTCCGGCACCGTCGCCGGGTTTCTCGCGTGCGGTTACGTGGCTGACCGCGTCGCGAAGTCCGGCCGCGCAGTGTGGGACACCGACATCTGACCAGGTCGAGTCATCCATGTTTCGCGAAGTCCCCCAGACCGACCCTGGTGTGGAGCTGCCACGGCACCTTCTGGGAAGTGGCCGACGCATGTGCAGCACGGCGCGACCTCCGGGACTAGGCAGCTGTGTACAAGTCGTTGCGAATCGAACACTCCCGGCACCGGGTTCTGTGGGCAGACTGGGCACATGACAGCGACATCGATGAGCAAGGGCGGCAACCTTCCCGTCACCGCCGGCACCGTGCAGGTCGAGCTCGGCTGGTTCGCGGCCCCCGGCGCACCTGATGCCGATGCCTCGGCCTTGCTGCTCCGTGCCGACGGACGGGTGAGAAACGACGGTGACTTCGTCTTCTACAACCAGCCCCGACATGCCTCCGGTGCCGTGAGCCATCTGGGGAAGCGACGGGAAGGCGGCGCGACGACGGACACCGTCGGCGTGAACCTGCAAGCCTTGGAGCCGGAGATCGACCGGGTCGTCCTCGGGGCATCCGCGGACGGAGGCACCTTCGGCCAATTGTCCGGCCTGAGGCTGCGGTTGATCGACACCGCCACCGGAGCTCAGCTCGCGTTGTTCGAGATGGAGGCGACGACGGAGACGGCGTTCATCGGAGGAGAGCTGTACCGGCGCGCCGGTCAGTGGAAGTTCCGCGCGGTGGGCCAGGGGTACGCCTCCGGACTCGCGGGCCTGGCCACCGACTTCGGGATCAGCGTGGACGAGGAACCGAGCCCCACTGCGTCGTCGGTTTCCCCCGCACCCACGTTCCCGCCTGCGCCCAGCCCGCCGACACCCACGCCCGCCCCCGCGGCCCGGCCCGCGCCGACAGCAGCGCCTGCTTCCGTCCCACCCCAGAACCCGCTGGCCCCCACCTCCTCCCCCACCCCACGTCTGGTCAAGGGTGAGGAGCAGTTGCCGGTGGACATGCGCAAACGGCTCTCCCTTCGCAAAGAACAGGTGGCCGTCAGTCTGCGTAAGCATGGCGCCGAAGGAGTGAGCGCGCGCGTCATCCTGGTCCTGGACGCCTCCGGTTCCATGTCGTTCCTGTACTCGAAGGGAGTTGTGGCCGACGTCGTGGAGCGGATGGCGGCGGTGGCCGCGCAGCTCGACGACGACGGAGAGATGCAGGCGTGGACGTTCGCCTCGAATCCGGCGCGGCTTCCGGACCTCGCCCTGGGTGATCTACCGCAGTGGCTGGAGCATCATGTCCGGGTCGGGGAACTGACGTTGTTCCGGCGTAAGAAGCCTCGTGAGGGTCTACTGCCGGGCCAGGTGGACATGCGCGCGGTCGGGATCCAGAACGAGGAACAGAAGGTGATCGCCGAGGTTCGGGCGTACGTCCATGAGCACCCCGCGGCCGCCCCCACCCTGGTGCTCTTCTTCTCCGACGGCGGCGTCTATCGGAACAACGAGATCGAGACCGAACTGCGCCAAGCGGTGGACGAACCGATCTTCTGGCAGTTCGTCGGACTGGGACGCTCCAACTACGGTGTACTGGAGCGGTTCGACACCCTGCCCGGCCGCCGCGTCGACAACGTGGGCTTCTTCGCCGTCGACGACATCAGCGACGTACCGGATGCGGAACTCTACGACCGGCTGCTGTCCGAGTTCCCGTCATGGATGCGCGAGGCGAAGCGGCTGGGCATCATCTGAGGCGATGAACGGCCTGCTGTCGTCCCGCCCAGGCGAGCCGTAATGCCCGGGGGCCGGTCCACGGCAAGCAGTCGCCACCAGACGGCATCTGCGGGGCCGTTGGGGTCGGATGAAGGACGAAGGGCCCGGTGCTCCTCTACTGGCGGCAGGGACCGGAGCGCGAGCTCGTGGCGGGGGCCGGGAGAGCGACGACGTGTGGTGCGGCCCGGTCCCAGGGAAAGCCGTGGTGCAGTTCGAGATACGGGGCCGGGCCCTCACCTGCGGGCAGGGCCACCGCGGCCAACACACGGGGCACCGGCTCCAGTTCCACGAACCGCCAACGCCCCGCCGCATCATCGACAGGAGGCTGGAACGCGAGGACCCCGGTCTCCTGGTCCAGAGTGAAGGAGAACTCGTCAAAGGGCAGCCCCAGACCCACTCCTCGCGCCTTCGTGTACGCCTCCTTCAGCGTCCACAACCGCAACACCCTCCTGCTACGCGACTCCCCCGTCGGCATCTCCGCCGCCCACTGCTGCTCCTCCGGCGTGAACGTCGTCAGAATGGTCTCCAACGCGCGCGGCTCACGATCCAGGTGCTCCACATCCACCCCGATACGCGACGCCCGCACGATGCCCAGCAAGCTGTAACCTCCCGCGTGAGAGAGGTTGAAATCCAGGTGATGGCCGCCTCTGGGCAGCCCTTCGGGCAGCGGCTGCAAGAACGGCCGGCCACGCGAAGAGCGCCAGATCACCTGCTCCGCCTCCGCCAGCCCCGCCTCCAGCGCCAACGCCCGCCGCACCAACGTATGAGCCAGCAAATACTGGCGTCGATCGCGCTCGAACAGGAACCGTGCAGCAACCTCGCGCTCTCCCGAATCCAGCCAATGTCCCGCCAACACCCCCACCACGTCAGGTGAAAGAGCGTCGTTGGCGCACACCCACAACTTCACCGCGGGCGCGCTGCCCTCACCCCCTGAGCCGGCACCCACAGACCCTTCCGATACGCGTGTCATGAAGCCATCTCATTCATCGCCAGATACCCCACACACCTCAGGGTGAGATGCCATTCCCCGCGGTCCCCGTCAGAGTCACAAGGAGCGACCCGCCAACAGAGCGGCGGCCTCGTCGACACCGATCCGCTCCCCACGCACGGCATCCAAGAGCGCCAGCATCTCTTCCTGCGACAGGGCAGGCTTCCCCTCGGCCGGCACGATCGAAGCCGTCGACTCACGCTCGGCTCGCGATGCGCTCGTCGCAACGTCGGCCGTCGGCACTTCGGCCGCCGCTTCAAGTCCACTTCGTCGAGGCGTTGTTACGGCGTGAGCCTCCGGCCTTACGCGAACCATCGATTCAGGCATCGCTCCCGCCGAGGTGGGTGCGTCGCCGGAGTCCGGGGCCATCGGCGTCGGCCTCGGCGTCGCGTCCACGACTACGCCCCGGGTGCCCGCCGCGATGTAGGCGGCCATGGCGGCCAGACTCCGTTGCTCGTGGGCAGTGACCGGGCTCTCGTCCAGGCCGTAGGCACGGTTCACCCCGGCGACGAAGTCGTCGGCCAGCTGCGAGCCGATGCCCAACTCGGACAGGAAGGCAGCGCCCTCGATCTCCCATGGCTCACAGTGCAGGACCGTCGCCAAGCGCTCCCGCAACTCGGCCAGGACCTCTTGTACATCGCCCGACGCGCCGGCGGTGCCCAGCCCCTCGGTCCGAGTGCTTCCGGCGTCAGGGGCGTCGTCGGTACTGAGGACCACCGCGGGCGCGTCGGGGGTAGCCGTGGCCGTGTTGGTGTGGGCGCTGATGTACGAGGCCATGGTGGCCAGAGTCGGATACTCGTGGAGGGTGAGGGGGCGTTCACTCAGTCCGTAGGTGTCATTGATGCCAGCGACGAAGTCGGCGGCCAGGATGGAATCGATCCCCAGAGCCACGAATGGGGCGTCGGCGTCGATCTCCCACACATCACAGCCCAGACGGCCTGCCAGCTGGAGGCGGAGTGCCTCGAGGACCGGGGGCGAGGCATCGGGAGTCCGAACGGCCGACACCGAGGCGCCACGCAAGGCCGACAGATGGCCGGCCAGCAGCGCGGGCGTAGAGTATTCGTACAGGGCCCCACCCGTGATCCGGACCCCGAAGTGCTGAAAGATGGCGGCGACGAGTTCGGCCGCCAGGAGCGAGTCCAGACCCAGAGCGGCAAACGGCTGACGGGGATCCACCCGCTCAGCATCAGCGCCCACCACACCGGCCAGGACGTCCCGCAGTTCACCTACGACGTCCCCGCCGTCCGGCACAAACAGTTCACCGCTCATACTCCGCGCCTCCAGAACGCCAAGGAATCCGACCTCGCACCGTTCACCCGCACAGCCACCTCAGCGAACCGGCGCGAGCGAAGCGCCCCGCACAGCACGCCCGCCCTCCACCTCCACACCGTCCACGTCGATGCCGTCGGTCCCGGAGATGGCGCCGATGTCGGCGCCGGAGCCTGCCTGACCGGAGGTGCGGCCGACGCCCGAGTCGCCGGCAGCGCTGGAGCCGTTGCCGAAGCCGCTTCTGGGGGCGGGGGCGGTCTCGGGGGTGGCCGTCAAGATCGTGTGCTGCAGGCCACGCAGCCGGGGTGAGGGCTCAAGCCCCAACTCGCGCCCCAGCGTGGCACGCAGCTGCAGGAACACGTTCAACGCCTCACCACGCCGACCCGATCGGTGCAGCGCGATCATGAATTGGGCGTGCAGGTTCTCATGCGTGCGATAGCGGCTGGTCAGAACCGTCAACTCGGCCAGCACCTCACGGTGGCGGCCCAGTCGTAGATCCGCCTCGATCCGCTGGTCCAGGGCGCACAACCGGCTCTCCTCCAGCCGTCGTACCTCCATCGCCAGCTGCGCACCTGCCTGGACATCCGCAAAGGCTGTTCCCGACCACAGGCCCAGGGCCGACGTGAGCGTCCGAGACGCACCCGCGAAGTCGCCACCGTCCATCGCCCGATAGCCCAACCCAGCGAGCCGCTCGAACTCCCGCACATCGCTGAACCCGCCAGCCGACGACAACAGGTAGCCGCCCGGCAGCGTCACAAGAACGTCCTTGGCTCCACAACTCGCCGCCCCATCGGCTGCACGGGCCGTGCCGACCTCAACGTCTCCGAAGCCCGAGAGACCTTCACCCGCCGCGCCGCCGACATCTCCCCTACCGGGGGGAGTGCCCGTACCTGAAGCGGAGCCCACGTCGGCCGCGCCGGTGGCAAGGGCTGCCGCGATCAGCTCGCGCAGCTGCAGGACATACGTCTGCAGTGTCGTCCGCGCACTACGTGGCGGATGACCCGCCCACAGCTCCTCGATCAACGACGCGACCGGCACCACCCGGTCCGCGTGCAGCGCCAACAGCGCCAGCACCTGCCGCGGCTTCGGCGCCGACGGAGCCACCGACACCCCGTTCACCCGTACATCCAGCGAACCCAGCACACCGATGTCCACGCCGTCCCCCAATCCGCCCAGCCCGTCTGACACTCCACCATTCAAAAACAGCACGAACGGTATGTCAATACAGAACCGACCGTCCTGTTTCTTAGGGCTGCCATCAATTCTCGCTGACGGCCACACGAGTCACTAGCAATCGACTAAAACCCCCTCACGTCGGGCTAGTTACAGGCCAAACGGGCCTCCTTGCCCACCACGGCGAACCCCACCGTCGGGGCGGACACGCTCTCGCAACCGAGAGGAAACCAGCCAGACGCTTCAGACGCATCCGCGCTAAACAAACCGTACGGTCTAGTTAGCAAGCAGCGACTAGCCACACCTCAGCTCAGAGTGCACTGCGGCCACGACCCCCGGCTCCCAGGACGTCACAGCCACACGGACATCCCACACAGAGAGCCCTGACGCCGAACACGGTCACCATCGGTCTCCGGCGTGATCAAAGAGCGCCAGACATCCATAGGTTTCGAAGCTCTTTGCACCAGGTTCGGTTGGCGTCACTCGCACGAGCGATGCCGTCCGTACGGTTCGACGCACGAACGGGGCCGGAGGAGACCGGTCCCGCGCAGCCGGCAGAAGCCGCAGGAGGACCGTCATGACGAATGTGGAGATCTCCCTCAAAGAGACAATGACCATGGTGGAGGGGGCACTTGGCGCGGCAGTCGTCGACTACACGAGCGGCATGGCGCTCGGCACACTGGGCGGCGGCAAGGATCTCGACCTGGCCGTGGCCGCCGCGGGCAACACCGACGTGATCCGCGCCAAGGTCCGCACCATGGAGCACCTGGGACTCAAGGGCGAGATCGAGGACATCGTGATCACTCTTGGAACTCAGTACCACCTGATTCGACTGGTGCAGGGACGGCAGGGCAGTGGGTTGTTCCTCTACCTCGTCCTGGACCGAAACCGCTCCAACCTCGCGATGGCCCGTCACCAGCTGAAGCGGATCGAAATGGACCTAGAGGTGTAACTGCCCGTGCGGCTACGGCTTCGCATGCCCACGAATTGAAGATTTCTTCATCTCGGCACATCCACATCCGTGCATCACCGGGGCATGCGGAGCCCGCAGTCGCCAGGATCGTGACGGACGCAGGACCTCGAGAGCGGTAGGGAGCGAGCGTGCAGGTTCCCCTGTATCAAGCCAAGGCCGAGTTCTTCCGCATGCTGGGGCACCCGGTGCGCATCAGGGTTCTCGAGCTGCTTCAGGGTGGGCCCGTCGCGGTGCGGGACCTGCTCGCCGAGATTGAGATCGAACCAAGCAATCTGTCCCAGCAGTTGGCCGTGCTGCGCCGTTCAGGGATCGTGGTCTCGATCCGGGAGGGCTCAACGGTCAGCTATGCGCTGGCCGGTGGTGACGTCGCCGAACTGCTCCGCGCGGCGCGGCGGATCCTGACCGAACTGATCTCCGGACAGAACGAGTTGCTCGCTGAGCTACGACACTCGGAGTCGCCGGTGCCGGCACCTCCGCTCTCCTGACATCCGTAACCATGCAGCGCAAGTTTCGCCACCTCTGAGCGCTTCTCCAGCGCAGCCTCCCACGCTCCACTACGACCCACCGGGACCGGGCCGCACGATTGCGTGCCGGTGCATGCGACGTCGTTGACAGGCCAGGACTCAGTCTCTTCGCGGTTGAGACCGCTCGACGCAGTTCCTGCCCGCCCCACGACGACGTTCTGCTGGGAGACGGATCGACTCCACGATGCACCGAACCGTGCCATTCGAGTGAATGCGAGAGGTTCACGCTCATTCCGGCGTGTCTCGTGGAACGGATACGTGCTGGGTGCTACAGCAGCCCCCTTCTTCCCGTGTGCGCCGTCCCGGTCTGCCGGTGGGCGCGAAAGGAGCACGTTGTGACGCGTACTCGGCTGACGTTCCCCCTCGTTGTAGCCGCCGCGGTGTGCGGTATAGCCGCAGCCCCCGCGAGTGCCGGCGCTGGGAGCCCTCAGGACGACACGTTCGCCAGGGCGGCCCATCAGGGGAATCTGGCAGAGATAGCCGCCGGGCGGGACGCCCAGAAGCACGCGACGACTGCGTGCGTGAAGACCGTCGGTGCGACACTGGTGCGCGACCACGGCAAGCTCGACTCCGATCTGCGCATGCTCGCGCACAAGCTGGACATCACGCTGCCGGGCATGCCGACCGCGGAGCAGCGGCAGGAGCTCGCAGCAGTCCAGGCCAAGGCCGGCACGCAGGCGTACGACACAGCCTGGCTGAAGACCCAGGACGCCGCGCACACCGCAACTCTCGCAATGATCGACAGCGAGCTGAAATCCGGGCAGAACGCTGAGGTGCAGGCCGCTGCCCGAGCAGCAAGGCCAGTGGTGGCGATGCATCTCGAGATGGTCCGGGGAGGCACCTGTCACGCCGGAAAGGACGCGGGCATGGTCAAGGCCGGCAACGGCGGGCAGTTCGCCCAGGCCGCCGACGACTCGCGGAACAGCAAGACGGCCGTCGTACTTGGCGACGGACTCGTCGCGGGCGCGGGTGCCGTGTGGCTGATGCGCGGCCGCCGTGGTGCGTCACGCGAGCGTTGATCTCGCATCACGTGCGAGGCCCAGCGACGGTCGCCGCGGCAGTCGGCCTTGGCGCTGCGGCCGCGGCCGCCGGATGGACGTTGCTCACCGGCCCGCTCCTCTCACGGGATGCGGGTAGGGTGCCCCCAACGGCGGCTCCCCACATCGCGAATGCGGGCGCCCGAATCCCCTCCCCGCCGCGTGAAGTCCAGGGCCCTGGAGACTTCCGGGCCACTGTCGTCCCAGTAGCCGCCTCAGCCGACGGCGAAGTGATCCTCCCCAAGGATGCTCAGCGCGGCGGATGGTGGGCGTTGGGCTCCCCAGCGGGCGCCTCGCAAGGGACCATGCTGATCGCCGGGCACGTCGACACTCCGGCCGGCCTCGGGGCGTTCGCGGCCATCCATGACCTGCGCCTGGGAGCCAGGCTTACGGTGACCGCCGCCGACGGCCACACCTATCCGTACATCGTCGCTGCCCGCCGCACGTACCCACAGCGAAACCTGCCACGCGATCTGTTCACCCGGCAAGGCGCGCCCAGACTCGCGTTGCTCACCTGCGGCGGAACCTACGAACGCGAGGCGGGCGGCTACGACAGCAACCTCGTCGTGTACGCCACGCCGGCGCCGGATTGAAGGGACGCGCACGGTCTGTTACCCGCGTCGTACCAGATGTGCGAGCAGGAGTTCGGCGAAGCGTTCGGGTGCGCGCAGCGGCAGGTAGTGGTCGGCTTCCGGTATTCGTTCACCGACGGCATCGGGAATGCCGTCCACGAGCCGGTCGGCCAGTACGGCAATCCCGGGATGGTCGCAGTCGCCGGCGATGACGAGCGTCGGCACGGCGATCTGCTTCAGGTCGTTGACGGCGTTGCGACCCAGATCCGCGAAGTGCCGCTCGCTCACAAGGCGTTGCCGGGCGTTGTCCTCGATCATCGACTTGATCAGATCTCCGCCCGGCGCGGTTCCTCCGAGGGGCGCCCAGATGGACAGTTCCAGTTCGGCGAGCCCAGCCGCATCCTGGTCACGGCGGGCTGCGGCGTACGCAGCGAGCGATGGATCTTGTGGCCAGGTATGGCCGCTTGCCGAGGCCGCGACCAGGACCAGGGAGCTGACCCGCTCGGGATGCGCGAGAGTGAAGTCCAACGACGTCTCCCCGCCCATACTCAGGCCGGCCAACGCGGCTTGATCCAGGTCGAAGTAGTCCAGGACGGCGAGGAGGTCTTCCACGTCGTCGAACACATCCTCCGGTGGCGTGGACAGGCCCAGGCCACGGGCATCGAAGCGAACAACGTCGTGGTGTCGCGCCAACTCGGGAACGACGAGATCCCACAAGCGCGCGTCCATACCGGCGCCGTGCAGAAGCACCACCGGACTGCCCTCCCCGCAGCGTTCCGCCCACAACCGGCCGCCACCAGAGACGGGGACCCAATGGATGTCCGAGCCCTGCGCAAGCTCCTGCTCACGGGTGTTCTGCCTCATGCCGCGATCATCGCAGAGCGTTCGGACGAGGCTCTGCCCCGGGCGAGTTCGTCGAGTTTCAACCCCGACGTCCGCTCTCGCCGACGTCATACTTCTACTCCCAGTCGACCGAGTACCCCTCATGCCGCACACACCCGCCGTCAGCCGTAAGGACCGCTTCGCCGGAATACCAGTCGGGCCTGAGAGACAGTTCGATGCCGTCCTCATTCGTGACGCGGATCCCAGGCAAGCCGCCCCCCGGTTCGCCCTTCGCCGGAGCCGGAATGCTTTCCACGGACAGGCCTTCCGCAGACCAACTCTTGCGAAGGACGTCGACGGCCGCGGTGTACGCACCGCGATCCGCGAAGTCGGGGGCCCAAGTGACGGTCGGCTGGTCCCGGGTCACTCCGTTCGAGTCGAATCCGAAGTCATCCACACACGAAGGGTCGGCCATGTCCTTCTGGTCGATGACCGCGTCCGGCTCACTGCCCACCGTCCAGACGGCCTCTTCACCGGCTTCCTCGGTCTGGGCCATACGCTCGCGAAACGCCGTCTCGGACATGACCTGACCACCAGCCAGTGAATCGTAGTAGCCGGCAAGTCCCACAAGGAGAAGCACGATCGCCGCTCCGCCGATGGCCAAGGCCACCCCGCGGTACCAAGTCCGTGAAGCTGGATCCTCGGAGACCGGAGCAATGTTCGAGGGTGTCGTCATAGCCACATCCCAGCAGGCGGGCACCAGCGCTCAACACTGCTCGCATACTCAGCTATTGGTGAGTACACCGACGGTTCGCGTGCACGCAGTACGACCGCACGCAGCTCTGAACGCCACGACACGACGGCACCCTCACCAACCGGTGGGGTGCCATCGGCCCGGCCTCCCGGCTGAGCCGGATCTTTCGGCCGCTCAGCCGCCGGCGGTGACTCGTCGATTCACGGCAACCGCCCGTTCGATCAGGGCCGGGTCGGTCAGCGTGTCCGGATGGGCAAACATGTACCCGACCGCCTTGAGTGCCTCCGCTACCGTCTCGTCCGTGGCCGAAGCCAGGGCGAGTTGGCCCATCTTCCATCGCTGGCGCTGAACCTCGTCCGGCACCTCGATCCCCTGCAGGATTTCCGTGCGGGCGGCGTCAGCGCCCGCGGACACCGCCCATACCGCGTCCATCGCCGTCTTCTGCAGGGAGAAGTACGTTTCTGCGGGCGCCGCCAGGTCGGGCTCGCCGCCGAGGTACTCGGACAGGCAGGACGCGTGCAGTGCGGCCGAGGACATCCCCTGGGCGTATGTCGCGTTGAGGGATATGGCGGCGTCGCCGACACTGACCACGCGGGCGGGGAAGCGTGTCAGACCCGTGAAGTCACGGCGTCGGCTGTCCGCTTGCCGGAAGGTCAAGACCTCCCGGGTGACAGTCCCACTCGCCGCTTTGCCGAACGGCTCCGGGAGCTTGTCGCACAAGGAGCGGAACTCCTCGAGAGTCCTTGGCGGCTGACTGTCTCCGTACACGGTCAGCCCGATCATCCACTGGTCGTCCTCGATAGGCGTGATCAGCCCCACGGACAGACCACCCGGTCCTGGCAGCATGGGGAACCGCGCGCCCGTGAATCGCAGGTCCAGATCGGTACCGGACCTGTCGAACATGGCGGTGGCGTAGTGGACGCCGGTCTGCATGCGGTGGAGCGTCGGCCGGGTGTAACCGCCCTGCTCGAGCCAGTCCGAGAGCTTGCTCGCCCGGCCCATCGCATCTACTACGAAGTCCACGGCCATCTCGCGCTCCGCACCTTCAGTCACGTAGCGGACGGCGCTCACGGCGTCGTCCCGGTACGTGAGGCCCGTGGCCTGCGCCGACAGAGCGGACACGTTGGGCAGAGCCAGGACGCGACGGCGCAGCGCCGACTCGAGAAGGGGGCGGCTGCACTGAAGGAGGCTGGTGTCGCCGCTCTGCAGTTGTTCCACACCGTCGACGTACATGTCGACCTCTTGCGAGGTGAGGACGACTCCTCCCAGGCTGCGGATGTCCTGAGTGATGCCGGGGATCCAGCGCTCGAGTTGCGCCAGCCCTCCCGGTAGCAACCCGTGCACCTGACGGTCCTGGGGCGTCCCCGGCCGCGGGCTCACAGCCGGCTCCAGGTGATCTCGCTCGACGATCACCAGCTCACGGGAGTGGTCGGCAAGCACCCTGGCCGCCAGCAGGCCGGCAATGCTTCCGCCCAGCACGCAGACCGTGTCGAACAGGACGGGCGTGCGCCGCGGGGGATCACGCCGGACGAGTCTGGCGAAAGCCGCGGTGGGCGCCTCAGTCACGAAAACTCCTATGCCTGGTGTCGAGCGGATCACGGTTCGTGCCTCCGCTCTCGGTTGGTGTGGCCCGTCGATGAAAGCGTTGCGTCTGGACGGCAGTGCGAGTCAAACGAATTCATCGAATGTCAACTCGCGTTGTAATGTCGGCTTCCGGCATTCGAGTGCGTTGGCCAGTCAGGAGCCACCTCCCCGTCTGAGCGAGCACACGGTCGGCATCCATGCAGGCGGCCGAGATGAGTCACCGGACCGGAACCCATCCCAGCCCCCTACTGCTGCACCGCCGAAGCCGATGGCGTCCGAGCGGACGAGGTCAGTCCCCGGAAGGCAGGTCCGACGGGGGAATGAAGATGCCGAAGCGCTCCATCAACTCCGGGTTGAGGGTGGGAAGGTTGTCCATCATGTGCGGGGCGGGCTGTCCGCGCTCGGCACGCGGAGCGCCGTCGAAGAGCATCTCTTCGAAGCCACCGGGCAGGAACATGAAGATCATCTTTGCTGCGTGCAGGCCTCGGTTGAAGAACCCGTGCCGAGTGTTGCTGGGAACGTAGTAGAAGGAGCCCGGCCCCGCGGTGATGGTGTCGTCACCGTTCACGAACTCCAGTTCGCCGGAGATCAGATAGAACGCTTCCTGATGCTTGCCGTGTACGTGCGGAAAAGCGCCGGCACCGGCGGGAACGGTCGCCTCCACGAACGTAAGCGCACCATCGGTCTCCGGTCCACCCACCTTGAGGGTGTAGGTGTCCCCCACGATCCACCTGGTGTCGCCTTCGCCGGGCGGAACGAAGATGCCCTTCCTCTTCATGTACTCGGGCTTCTCCTGCCCTTCGGACTCAGCATGATTGGGCGTGACGATGCTCAAGACGTCTCCTAAGTCGGGAAGGCCGCCCACTGGGTCGGCATCCCCGACAGTAGAGATCAAGTAGTTGAGTAGTCAAGGAAAGAATGACAGTAGTAGCGGCTTCAGTTAGCCAGAGTGGTCAGGTGGGCTGCGGCGCACTCCACCTGCCCACACAGTGGGTTCGTCGCTCGACACGGCACGCCTGATCGCACCTTCGGCGCGTTCGGGCGGCTCCGTGTCACCTACCGCACCTGGCCGCGTGGACGGTCATCGCATACGCAACAGACAGGGCCCACCGGTTGATCGTGCGGCGACGGGCAGCCTCGCCATCACCCGGGTGGCACAACGCCGCACAGGCCGGTGTCACTCACTGCTTTTCGTGACACCTTTAGTTGCGCACGCAAGTAGACAGATACATAGTGAACGTTGCACACGCCTTTTCTGCACCGCCATTGATGGAGCGTCACGAAATGAGATCGAGTGGTTCCTCACCGTCGCCCTGCGGCGTCGGGAGGCAGAAGCGCACCAGCGGCCGCCGCCTGCACTTCGTGGGGACGATGCCCCAGTTCGGCACGGCGGCCGAGGCGTTCGCGTGGCAGGTCGGCGAACTGGGGCCGCGGATACGGCGTTTGAGCGGCGGAGAGACGGGCCCGCGGCTGTCCTGGTTCGTGCCGCTGGTCAAAGACCTCAAGAACAACCCGAAGATTCGCACGCTTCGTGAGGGCGAGTGGACCGCCTATGACGACGTGGACCGGTTGGCCGTCCGACGCGGGGCGCGTCTCACGCGAGAGGACATACCGTTGCGTCTGGCCGAGTGGGCGGAGGAAGAACTCGCGATCCTGGAGGACGCCGGCACCCCGGCCACGCGTGAACGGCCGTTGCAGATCGGGGTGCCCAGTTACCTCGACCTAGCCCTCTTCATCCTGGGTCCGGCGGGAGCCCTGCGTCATTCCGCCGCTTTTCTGGACGCGGTGTGCACCGAAGTGGACCGTGTCGTCTCCCTGGCAGGCGACAGGGTGGTGCTGCAAGTGGAGACACCCGCCGCCCTCATCGCCGTCGCCTCCGCGCCCGCGCCCCTGCGCGCCGCCGTCGCGCGGATCTTGGGCCGCCTGCTGTTGAGACAGATACGCCGTGCGGAAGACGGGAGCAGGTTGGGTCTGCACCTGTGCCTCGGCGACATGGGACACGAGGCACGAGTGCGGTTGAAGAGCGCCGACCCGCCGGTACGGCTCACCGTGGCGCTTGCCCGGCGGTGGCCGACGGGCCCCACGCTGGAGTTCGTTCACCTGCCCCTGTGCGGTGGAGAGCATCCCCCGTCCACCGACCCGGCCTTCTACGCTCCCCTGCGCCGCCTGAGAAGTCTGCCTCCCCCGGTCACCCTGATCGCCGGCATCGCCCACGAGAACCAGTCGCCGGAGCAGCAGCTGATGGTGCGCGGCATGGTCGAGTCGGCCGTCGACCGCCAGGTGGACATCGCCACCGCGTGCGGACTGGGACGCCGTACCGGGCACCGAGCGCAGCAGGCCGTCGACCGGATGCTCGCGCTGCTCAACTGATCGCACATGCCGAACGGCATCCTCCCTGAGTCACCGCTGCGACTACGCCGGGGCCGATTCCGTCCCGTCACCGGCGGCGAGACCGTCCAGGAGCAGCCCGATGAGCCGGGAGGCAAGGTCGCGCTGGCGCTCGTGCCCAGTGATGAGGGTGATTCCGCCGAGCGCCATGAGTACGTCGTTCGGCGCCGCGTCCTCGCGTACCTGTCCGGTGGCGATCCCGGCCTCGAGCAGGGTCGCCACCGCGGTGCCGAGGGCGTCACGGCTGTGTCGGCGCAGCCCTTCACGAGAGGCAAGGATCGCGGGAAGAGCGTCAGCCATGCCACGCTTGGTGAGCATGTAGTCCACGAAGGCCTCTGACCACTCGCGCAGAGCGGCGACCGGCGCACGGTCGGCGAGCAGCTCGCGGACCGAAGCGCACAGCCGGTCCGTCTGGTCGCGGTAGGTGGCCTCGATGAGGTCTTCCCGAGCGGGGAAGCGGCGATAGAGCGTGCCGATCCCGACCCCGGCCTCCGCGGCGATCGCCTTCAGCGAGGCGTCGGCCCCCTCCTGCGCGAAGGCGCGGGCGGCCGCTTCCAGCAGACGGTCGTGGTTGGCCTGGGCGTCCGCCCGAAGCGAGCGCGGCATGCTTCCCCCTTGCAAGCGGACCCGGCTCCGCTTATGGTGGACGAGTAAGCGGACCCGAATCCGCTTACCTGTCATCGTAGGCGACCTTCCCGTATTCGCCCAGCCACGCCAGCAGGAACCGATCTAAGGAACACGGCCATGCCACCAAGCGTCACCACACCTTTCGACGCGCACTCCACGGCCTCCGACGTCATCGCCGGTGTCGACCTTTCCGGTCGCCGAGCTGTCGTCACCGGCGCCACCGGAGGTCTGGGCCGGGAGACAGCCCGCGCCCTGGCAGCAGCGGGCGCCGAGGTCACCGTCACAGGACGGACCCCGCAGGCCGCCGCGACGGTCGCACAGGAGATCGCCACCGAGACCGGCAACCCCCGGACGCGTCCCGGCCACCTGGACCTCGCCGATCCGACGACCGTCACCACCTTCGCCGCGTCCTGGACCGGACCGCTGCACATCCTGGTCGACAACGCCGGGATCATGGCCACGCCCGAGCGACGCACCCCCGCGGGTCGGGAACTGCAGTTCGCCACCAACCACTTGGGGCATTTCGCCCTCACCGTCCTCCTCCACGACGCCTTGGCCGCAGCAGGGGACGCACGCGTGGTCGTCGTCAGCTCGGTCGGCCATGTCAACGGCCCCGTCCGCTTCGACGACCCCGACTTCATCGCGGAACCCTACGATCCGTGGCTGGCATACGCCCAGTCCAAGACGGCGAACATCCTCTTCGCCGTGGAGGCGGCCAGGCGCTGGGCGGCGGACGGCATCGCCGTCAACGCACTGAATCCTGGGCGCATTTGGGAAACCGGACTGAGCCGGCACATGGACGCACCTCCCGCTTCCTTCGACCCGTCCGGAGCGTCCGGGGTCTCTGAAAAGACCATCGCCCAGGGCGCCGCCACCTCCGTACTGCTGGCATCGTCCCCGTTGGTCGACGGGGTATCCGGCAAGTACTTCGAGGACTGCCAGGAAGCCGGCCCGTACACCCCGGGCGTGCGCCGAGGCGTCGCCGCCTACGCTCTCGACCCCGACAATGCGCGCAGGCTCTGGGACCTGTCGGTGCAGCTCACGACCGGAGGCTGGTGAGCCCCCGGCACAACAGTCGACGGCGGACGTCGAGCCGGTACGAAGACCCACCCGCTTAGTCCGCCCCCTCAGTCCGCCTCCTCAGTCCGTCCCCCTCAGTCCGCATCTCACCGGCAAGACTCCGGCCGAGCAGCGCGCAGCCGGACACGATGCGCGCTCTGCTCCCGGCCCTGCCTTACCTCCCTCGACGTGAACCACCGTCGGGCGGACAGGTCCCCGCAGGCCCCGTTCCTCTTCGCTACCCGAGCGCCAGCATCGCCTCGATGACCTCTCCGACCGCCGCGTCGGGGATCGTCGTCGCTGCCTCATCCAGGACGAGCAGCCGTGCCCCGGGGATCTCGTGCGCGATCGCCTCGCCGTTGTCTACAGGAAAGAACCGGTTCCGGCGGCCGTGAACGACGAGCGTCGGGACCTCGATCTCGGGCAGGCGCTCACGCCAACGGGGCCCGCAGTCGAGCCTGGCAAACACCAGGCCCATCTGGTTGGCCATCTGAATCGAGGATGCGGTGCCTGGCGTGCGGTCCCAGATGCGCGTGGCGACCGCGCGCGCGGCGACGGGATCGTCACCGAGGGTCTCCGCGCCGACGGCGGCATACTCCGCAACCGCCTCGCGGTCGGCCCAGTCGGGCATCGGACGCCCGAACAGCCGGCCCATCGTCGCCTGATCATGGCCGGAAAGGTCGTCGTCGGGCGGACCCGGGGCGACAGCTCGGGTGTTGACCAGAGTGAGGGCCGAGAACGCGCCCGGAGCGTCGAGCACGGCCACCTGGGCGACCATCCCGCTGACGCCGATCCCCGCGAGGTGCGCAGGGCCCCCGCCGAGCGCACCGGCGAGGGCCGCCGCGTCGGCGGCGAGGCCGCGCAGGCTGTAGGCGGGCGCCACCGGATCCTTCGTCGTCGACTCCCCGCTGTCGCGCAAGTCGTAGCGCACGACACCGAACGACTCGATGCCCAAGGCGATCTCATTGACGTGGACAGTAGTCATCGGATCACCGGAAGACGTCTTAGGCCTGATGCGGCGAGGTCGAGGTCGCTGTCCACAACGCGCTTCGCTGCGTGGTCGTGCGCAGCGACTCGCGGGTTCGCAGCGGTGGCCCGACGCCCGACACCTGGCGTGCGGGATACCGCAACAGCGCGGAGGAGCTGCGTGGAGCAGGGCGCCGTGCCGGCAAGGCCCAAGCCGGCGCCCGGGATGGCATCCGATCTTCCTCGGAAGCAGCCGAGAGCGGCCGGCCGGTCAGCGATGGTTCGAGTCATGCAAGGGAGACCCGATCCGCCGTACAAACTCATCGCCGAGACGTGCAGCGGGATGTGGTCCCCGCACGGGAGTCACCCGGGCGCGGTTCCCCTGCCGGCCGCACCCGGCCGGCTGCCACCCCGGTGCTCGCAGTGGATGGGCCGCTCGGGCGGTCCCGTTTCCGGGCTCCGGTGCGGTTGCCGTTCGCGGCGGCTCGTCTGGACATGATGTGACGACCCATGACCCCTGCACGACGAAGCAACTGCCACACGGCCCGGCCCGGGGGAAGAACACGTATGCCGAAGCTGCCGTCCGCATCCGAATCCATCGGCGCCGGGCGGCGCGCAGTACGCGTCACGGTGGCCGCGGCCGCGGGCTTCTACCCCGCGGCCCACCTGCTGGACCGACCCGTCCTGGCCGTGTACGCCCTGTTCACCCCCATCGCCTTCGGGCTTCTCTCCCCACTGCCCGGATCGGGGCGCCGACGAGCCGGAACCGTGCTGCGGGCGGTTCCGGCCGCCGTCGTGCTGGTCCTGCTGGGAACCGTCCTCGCGGTGGCGACCTGGTCTGCCGTCGTCGGCATGTTCGGGGTTGCCGTCGTGCTCACCTTCGGTGCGACCTGCGCGCCCCGCCTCGCAGGCGTCGCCCCAGGGTTGCAGCTCTTCTACATCCTCGCCTGCTTCCCGCCCTACGCCCCCGACACCTTGCCGGAGCGGCTTGCCGGACTGGCCGCCGGCACGATCCTGACGGTCCTGTGCGAACTGTTCCTCTTCGCGGAGCCGGCGCAGCCGCCGGACCGCGAGCGGATCGCCGACGCCCTCGACCTCGGCCGACACGCCGCGACCCGCCTCGTACGGGGAGAGGCGACGGATCCGCACATGGCGGCGCGACTGCGTGCGGCCGGCCGCGGCCTTCGGCTGTCGCGGCAACCGCCCGCGAACAGGCCGACCGGCGCGGGGCGGACGGACCGCGCACTGGCGCAGGCCGGCTCGGCGACCCGCCGTCTGCTGGACCAACTGGCCACGCTGACACGGCTCGCGCCCGTACCCGCGGACCTGGCCTCGGAGACGCTCCTGCGCGGAATCGCGAGTACCTGCGCCGACACGGCAGGCATCCTGCGCGGCCGACGTCCCACCGTCGGCCCCGGTCTGATCGAGGAGATGATCGCCGGGTTCCTGACCGAGCGCGGCACGACTTCGGGCAACCCCGGAGACTCCCTGCACGGGCTGTTGCGCCGCCAGTCGACGGTGCTGACAGTCGCGGTGTCGACCGTGACCGCGCGCACCGCTGCCGCCCTGGCGTCCGGCGTCCGCCAGTCGACGCCCGGACTGCCTCATGAGCAGTTCTGGTATGCCGGGGCGGCCCCGGTCTCCCTGTGGTGGGTCCGCGTCCGGGGCAACCTCACCCCGCGCTCCGTCGTCTTCCAGAACACCGTCCGTACGGCCACCGGCCTCGCGCTCGCCCGTCTGGTCGCAGGATCGCTGGACCTCTCGCACGGCTTCTGGGTGCTGCTGACCGTCCTGACCCTGGGACGCACCACCGCCGGCGCCACGTGGTCCGCCGTCCGCTCGGCCGCCGCCGGCACACTGATCGGCGTGACGACCGCAGGCGTGCTCCTCCTCGCCGCGGGGGACGCCACCGCCGTGTACGAGTACCTCCTGGTGCCGATGATGCTGGTGGCCTTCTCCGTGGGGCCCGTCGGCGGACCAGCGTGGGCCCAGGGGCTGTTCACCCTCGTCGTCTCCACGGCCTTCGCCCAGATCGCTCCCGTGACCTGGCGGCTGGCGGAGGTCCGGCTCATCGACGTACTGACCGGCAGCGCGGTCGGACTCGCCTGCGGCCTGCTCGCCTGGCCCTCCGGTGCACGCGCCGAGATGCGGCGGAGCGTCGCGGAGCTGTTCCGGGCCGCCGCGCCCGTCGTCAGTGCCACCACCGAGGCGGCCACCGGACCCGTCGGCCCCGCGACCCCCCGCACGGCTGCCGCCGTCTCGCTCCGGCCGACCGTGCACCGGCTGCGTATCGCTGAAGCCGCCTACGCGCAGTACCGCACGGAGCCTTCGTCCCACACCGGCGAAGACGGTCCCGACTGGCTCGCCGCCCTCAACTACGGCGCCCGCGTCCTGGTCGGTTCCTACTGGCTGCCACCGTCGCACGGTGCGGCGGGCTTGCCTTCCCCACTCCTGCACTGGGCGCACGAGGCCGCCACGAGACTCGCGTCGGCGACTCATGAGGCGGCAGACCTGCCGACGGGAGGGGTCCACGTCCGACTCGCGCCCCTGCCCGCAGACATATTGCCGCTGGCCTCACCAGCCGCGCTGTCACTGCTGATCGACGTCGAGGTCTGGTTGTACGCCCTCGCCACGGACCTCACCGCCGCCTCCGGCGCCGACGGCAGCGCCGCATCTCCCCCGTTGCCTCCGGGCGAGCCGCTGACCTCCGGTGCGGCGGCCGACGCTCGGTGAACCACGGTCCGGGTTCCGCGTACTTCGACGGTTGCGCTGGTACGGCATTGGGATGGCCCCGACGCGGTGGGCGCACCAGGCACGGCGAGGTCGTCTCACGCACGGTCCGCAAGTGGCGGACGTCGGCGAACGGTTGGCCTGCCAAGAGCTCAACTGCCGTGCCGGAAGGGATGAGAGCCGACTATCGTTACCGTCATGGTCTCCCAGCCTTCGGTACAACCCACCGTCTTCCAGGCGCCGTTCCGTGAGCAGTTCGAGGCGTTTCTCGATGAGCATCGGTCCGCGCTGCACGACTGCCTGAACGGGCTGACCGAGGAGCAGGCCCGCAGGTCGCTGGTCGCGTCCAAGACCACCCTCCTGGGGCTGGTCAAGCACGCCACGTTCGTGGAGAAGGTCTGGTTCGACGAGGCGATCACCTGCCGGTCTCGTGCCGAGATCGGCATCCCCGGTTCTCCCGACGAGTCGTTCGAACTGCACGAGGACGACACGATCGCGTCAGTCCAACACGCTTACGAGCAGACCTGCGCAGCCTCCCGTCGAGCGACGGCGGAGCTGACGCTCGACGACCTGCTCCTCGGAAACCGCCGCGGCCCCCTGCCGCTGCGCTGGGTCTACCTGCACACACTGCGTGAACTGGCGCAGCACTGCGGCCACGCCGACATCCTGCGGGAGCAGATCCTCAACAGCGCGGCCGCCGAAGGCTGAACGCATCCCGGTCCCGCGTGCGGCAAGCCACCGGCGTCCGGCAGGTGCCACGTCGCGCGCGGCTATTCCGGCGGTGAGCAGTCGATGTCGGCGACGGCCGCGGTCGCCGTGGGCGTCTCTGCGGGCGTCGGCGCGGCGCCATCGTCGAGTCCACGCCCGATGTGGATGCGCAACAGCCCCTCGATGCCCCGGATCAGGGTCTCTCCCGCCTGGGCGGGGTCGCCGAGGTAGCCGGCGCTCATCGCGCCGTCGCGGAGCATCACGTAGTGCCGTCCGGCATGCTCGGGGGGTGCGTCCGAGGCTCGTGCGAACAGTTCCGTAATGGTCTGCAGGTACCAGTCCCGGTGCTGCACGACGGCCCGGTGGACCGGGTGGTCGGGCGCGGGAAATTCCGCCGCCGCGTTGAGGAAGGCACAACCGCGGTAGCCGGGCGAGCGGATCTGCTCGACCAGGGACGCGCCGATGCCCTGCAGGATCTCCACGGCTGACAGGTTCGCCGCCATCAGGGAGTCGATCTGCGTGCGGATCACCTGGTCGACGCTTTCGATGTAGGCGACGGCCAGGTCCTCTTTGCTGGGGAAGTGGCGGTAGAAAGTCGCGTTGGTGACCTTGGCCTCGGCCACGAGGCGGTCGACGCCCACCGTGTGGATGCCCTCCGCGTAGAAGAGCTGCCCCGCGGTCTTCAGGAGCCTCTCTCGGGCGGCGGACACCCTCTTGCCGGTGCCGGCTTCCGTCTGCGTCATACCCCCGAGGTTAGCAGGTAGAACGCTCTCTCTTGTTTTGCGGTCGGGACTGTGCCAGGCTGCAAACAAGAAAGAGCGTTCTACCCCCCTCGGTCTTCCGCCCATCCTGAGGGAGAAGTCTCAGATCGAGCCGCCCCGGGCCAGAGGGCCTGCACGCTCAGCCGCGCCTCGGCCATCGGCTGACCGAACCCGGTCAGCCGAACCCGCTCCCCCTCCCAAGCACGTACTCACCACGCACACACTGGAGAACCCCATGGCATCCGTCGCCTCCCCCGAGCGCACCGGCACCGGCACCGCCCTCAGCAGGCTCTACCTCATCCGTTTCGTCTTCGCCGCCGCGTGGGCCGCGTTGCTGCTGTTGCTGGGCTCGGATCTCTCCACCGGTGCCAAGCTGCTGCTGTTCCTGTATCCCGCCTTCGACGTCGTGGCCGCCGTCGTCGACCGCCGGTCGGCGCACGCCGCCGGACCGGTCAAGGCCCTTTACGCCAACATGGCCGTCAGCGCGATCGCCGCCGTCGGCATCGCCATCGCCACCACCTCCGGCATCGCCGGCGTACTGCGCGTGTGGGGCGCGTGGGCGATCGTCTCCGGCCTGGTCCAGCTCCTCGTGGGGGTCGCCCGCAGGTCGATGGGCGGTCAGTGGCCGATGATCCTCAGCGGCGGCATCTCCGTCCTGGCCGGCGCCTCCTTTTTCCGGAGCGCCACGCAGGAGGACCCGTCGCTGACCGCGCTCGCCGGCTACGCGGTGCTGGGCGGGATCTTCTTCCTGGTCTCAGCGATCCGTCTTTTCCGCTCGACCTCCGAGCGCTGACCAGCGCCCGTCAGGACGCGCGACGATCCGCACAACAGCCGGCAGGTCCGCGGCTCGGCGGGCGGCCGGCGGTTGTGGGCGAGTACCGGGATCTGAGGTCACTCGCCCACAACCACGCCTTCAAGCGCCGGACCGCTCGCGGCGGTCTCCCGCCGGGGTTCCCCCGGGACCTCTCCCGTCACTTGCGCCAGAACAGGTGGTGCGTCATTCCGCTCGGGCTGGGGACGACGTCCATGTGGAACCGGTCCAGCAAGTCCTCGGGCGAGTCCCAGAGGCGCAGCCCGGGCCCCAGCTTCAGCGGTGAGACGGCCACGTGCAGGGTGTCGACGAGGTCGGCGTCGAGGAACTCCCGCACCGTGCTCACACCGCCGCCGAGCCGGACGTCCTTGCCCTCGGCGGCCTCCCTTGCCTGCGCGAGAACGGTGGCGGGGTCGCCGTCCACGAAATGGAACGTGGTGTCGGAGAGGGTGAACGA
The DNA here is from genome assembly GCF_042872045.1 of Streptomyces sp. NPDC005496. NCBI lineage: Bacteria > Bacillati > Actinomycetota > Actinomycetes > Kitasatosporales > Streptomycetaceae > Streptomyces > Streptomyces sp. NPDC005496. Next base: position 148,592 of record NZ_JBIAJQ010000012.1, on the reverse strand, counting down.
GGGTCGCTTGTGGTGGGTCAGGACGAACACCGGTGTGTGGAAGGGCGGCTCGTCCCCCCACCAGCCGCGCCACTCGTAGTCGCTCCACGGGCCACGCTGGGGTCCGAACTTGTTGCGGCCCATGATCTCGGCCCCGATGTTGTGACTGAAGTCCCGGGTGAAGTAGTCGTCGAGGCCCCGGCTTCCTCCCGGCTCGCTCCGATTGGGCCAGCTCGCCGTCGCCCCGGCCCAGGCGAAGAGCTCGCGCGGATCGATGTGATGGCCGAAAGGCCGCTCCAGGCTCTGGTCCTCGCCGGCGGCTACGCCGTCGCTCGAGACGGTGAAATTCTGTACGCGCAGCAGCTGATTCATGTGTTCCCTCATCGGTCGCTTCCTCGTAGGGCGATGCGTCCTACGTCAGGATGTCGAACGGGACGAGCCTGGATCGACAGCGGCGCCGAAGTTCTTGCGAAGAGTGCCCGGTACGGCGGTTCACCTGCGTCGTTCGGCGGTATCGCGGCGCCGACGGGACGGGACGGGGTGAGTCGTCCGGAGGCGCGAAGCCGGCGTTGGGCCGCTCCCCGCCAGCGGGCGGGATGCCGACCGTCTGGACAACGACGCCCCAGTCGTCATCGCTGTGCGGACGGCCGGCATCCCGCCCGGTGAGGTCCGAGCAGCCCAGCTCCTGTGCGCGTCGACGCGGTGGCTCACATCGCGTACACCGCTGCCGCATCGGCGCACCGGGCTGGGCCACCGCACGGACCGGCTCCCACCGCACGACCGGCGTACCCGCGCGTTACCTCACTCGACGCGGACCTCTCAGGTGCCCAGAGCCGCGAGCACCATGGACCGTGCCTCTTCCTGGACCAGGCGCAGGTGGTCCGCCCCGTGGAAGGACTCCGCGTAGATCTTGTAGGTGTCCTCGGTGCCCGAAGGCCGGGCGGCGAACCAGGCGTTGTCGGTGACGACCTTGATCCCGCCGAGAGCGGCGCCGTTGCCCGGGGCCTCGGTCAGCACGGTCGTGATCGGCTCGTCGGCGAGGGTGTCGGCGGTGACCTGGCGCGGGGACAGCTTGGCGAGGAGTGCCTTCTCCTCCCGGGAGGCCGGGGCGTCGATGCGCTCGTAGGCGGGGGCGCCGAAGCGTTCGGTGAGCTGCGCGTAGTGCTGCGAGGGCGTCTTGCCGGTGACCGCGGTGATCTCGGAGGCGAGCAGCGCCAAGAGAATGCCGTCCTTGTCGGTGGTCCACACCGAGCCGTCACGGCGCAGGAAGGACGCGCCGGCCGATTCCTCGCCGCCGAATCCGAGCGTCCCGTCGAACAGTCCGTCCACGAACCACTTGAATCCGACCGGGACCTCCACCAGCTGTCGGCCGACGTCCGCGGCAACCCTGTCGATCATGCTGGACGACACCAGTGTCTTGCCGATCCCCGCGCCCACGGGCCACTGCTCCCGGTGCTTGAACAGGTACGCGATCGCCACGGCGAGGTAGTGGTTGGGGTTCATCAGTCCCCCGTCCGGTGTGACGATGCCGTGCCGGTCGGCGTCGGCGTCGTTGCCGGTGGCGATGTCGAACCGGTCGCGCTGCTCAATGAGCGAGGCCATGGCGTACGGCGAGGAGCAGTCCATGCGGATCTTGCCGTCCCAGTCCAGCGTCATGAAGCGCCAGGTGGGATCGGTGAGCGGGTTCACCACCGTCAGGTCGAGCCGGTGCTCCTCGGCGATGCGCCCCCAGTAGGCGACCGAGGCGCCACCCAGCGGATCGGCGCCGATCCGGACACCGGCGGCACGGATCGCGTCCAGGTCCAGCACGTTCGGCAGGTCGGCCACGTAGTCGCCGAGGAAGTCGTGGCGGCCGGTGCCGGATGCGGCCAGGGCGCGGGCGTAGGGAATGCGCCGTACGTCCTTGAGCCCGGCGGCGATGATCTCGTTGGCGCGGTCCTGGATCCAGGACGTCGCTTCGGAGCCGGCCGGACCGCCGCTGGGCGGGTTGTACTTGAAGCCACCGTCGGCGGGCGGGTTGTGCGAGGGGGTGACCACGACGCCGTCGGCGAGGCCGGACGTGCGGTCCCGGTTGTGGGTGAGGATCGCGTGCGAGACCGCGGGGGTGGGCGTGTAGCCGTCCGCCTGGTCGATGAGGACGCTCACGTCGTTGGCCGCGAACACCTCCAGCGCCGTGATCCGGGCGGGCTCGGACAGGGCGTGAGTGTCGGCGCCGAGGAAAAGGGGGCCTGTGGTGCCCTGGTCGGCGCGGTACTCGCAGATGGCCTGGCTGACGGCCGCGATGTGGTCCTCGTTGAATGCCGTGCCGAGGGAGGATCCGCGGTGTCCCGAGGTGCCGAACGCCACGCGCTGCCCGGGATCGGCCGGGTCGGGATGCAGCGCGTAGTACGCCGTGACGAGGCGGGCCACGTCGATGATGTCCCCGGGGCCGGCGACCTGCCCTGCTCGCGCGTCCTGCATGTATCCGCTCCTCCGCATGGTCAGTCTTGAGGCTTCGACCATTCTTCCCTGGCCGGCGCACTTGCACCCGCATCGAATGGCCGTTGCCGGACGTCCGACGGACTCTGCGCCACCGGTCCGCCCGTGACGGTCACCTGCATCGATGACACCCCGGCCGGCCCGTACGTGCCCTGCGAGCGCCCCCGTTCCCCACTTCCCTCAGGACGCTGGGACGCGGGTTCGCGCCCAAATGGACAGTTCCGGCAGGTTGGGAAAGCATTGATGCCAGGTTCGATCGTCTCAGCAGAATCTTGTGCCCTGGCCGAGTCCAGGCATGCGTCGCCGCCCGGTGCCCACCCACGAGCCGGGCAGTCGCGCACGCCTCGGACCAGGGAGTTCCAGGGCGACCACCCTGCTCGATGCCATCAGACGGGCGGCGACATGAACACGTTCTCTCCAGGGTTCCACGGGCGGACTCACCGCTTCGAAGGGCGCCTTCCTCCCGGCCAGTACCCGACGGAGGACTTTCCCGTCCTTTCCGCCGGACCCACCCCGCGCGTCTCGACCGACAACTGGGAGTTCTCGATCACCGCCGAGGACGGGACGGCCGTCCGTTGGACGTGGGAGCAGATGATGGCCCTGCCCCAGGAAGAGCCGACGGTCGACATCCACTGCGTCACCCGGTGGTCGAAGTTCGACACCCGTTGGCAGGGAGTCCCGCTCGACGCGCTCCTGGACGCTGTCGAGACCTCCGGGGAGTTCGCCATGGTGGAGAGCTACGGCGGATACACCACCAATCTCCCGCTCGAGGATCTGCAGGACGGGAAGGCCTGGCTCGTCCACTCCTTCGACGGATACCCGCTCTCACCGGAGCACGGAGGTCCGGCCCGTCTGCTGATCCCCCACCTCTACCTGTGGAAGTCCGCGAAATGGGTCAAGGGGATTCGCATGATGCCGCAGGACGACCCCGGGTTCTGGGAGTCCGCCGGCTACCACAACCACGGCGACCCCTGGCGCGAAGAACGCAGCTGGACCGACTGACCGTGACAGGCACCTGGAGGCCGGCCCGTCTGGTCGCACGGCATGCGCAGACCACGACCGCCCGCACCCTCGTCCTGGACACGCCGAACTGGCCCGGGCACCTCCCGGGCCAGCACATCGACGTCCGCCTCACCGGCGAGGACGGATACCAGGCCGTCCGCAGCTACTCCCTGGCCGGTCCGCCCACGGACGACCGGCTGGAACTGGGCATCCAGCCGGCGCCGCACGGCGAGGTCTCCCCCTACCTCGCCGACGACCTGCCCCTCGGCGCCCAGGTGGAGATCACCGGACCGCTGGGCGGCTGGTTCGTGTGGCGGCCCGGCGATGCCGCAGCCGTGCTGCTCGTCGCGGGCGGCTCGGGGATCGTGCCCCTCATGGCCATGGTCCGCGCCCATCAGGCCGCCAAGTCCACCACGCCGTTCCACCTCGTGTACTCCGTACGCAGCCCCGAACAAGCCTGGTACCAGAAGGAACTGGCCTCCGGCAGCGGCCCACTGACCGTGAACGTCCTGTACTCCCGTCACGCGCCGTCGGGCAACGGCCGGCCGGCAGGCCGCATCCGAGCCGATGACCTACCGGCTCCCGCCCGGCCCGACCTCGCCCCCGGGCCTCAGTGCTTCGTCTGTGGTCCCACTCCCTTCGTGGAACACGTCAGTGATGTGCTCGTCGCCAAGGGCCACCTGCCCGGCCACATCCGCACCGAGAGATTCGGCTGACCCCATCCCCCCGGACCTGGAGGCCTCATGTCTGTCCCCACCTACCGCGACGGCAACAGCCTCGCCGGACCCTTCGCCGACATCCTGGCGCTCGAACCCACCACCGCCTGGCGCCGGTGCCCCCAGTGCCGTCTGGTGTCACCGATGGCAGAGCTCCGCGTGTACGGCACCGAACCCGGGCTGACCGGCCGCTGCCCCGGCTGCGACGGCATCGCCGTACGTCTGGTACGTCAACCCGAGCACGTCTGGCTCCAACTGGGCAGCCCCCAGGCGGCGTTCCGCTTCGATCTGCCTGCCTGACGGCTGATCGAACCGACCAGCGTCCACGTTCTGGCCACGGCGTCGAACGTGGCACGAAACGGCCACTCACGGCGCGCAGCAGGCGGAGGCTCACCGGCCGCGTCGTCCGCTTCTCCGGCGCCCCGTGCCCAACCGGCTTGCGGCGCCGTCTACTTGACGACGAAGTCGGCCGCCTTCGTGTTCAAGGTCTGGGTGCCGTCCTTCGCGGTGGCCAGGACGGCGACGTGCCAGACGCCGCGCGGGGACGACTTGGCCTCCGACGTGGTGGCCTTGGTGGTGTAGGTGCAGTGCACGGTGTCCTTTACCGAGGGCTTGCAGACGGCCTGCTCGGCGGAAGCCATGTCCTTGACCGTCAGCTTGTCCTTGGCGAAGGACGAGTCCTGCGGCCAGGCCAGCACCTTCACGCTCTTCACGCCGGAGGACACCTTGACGTCGGTGCCGAAGGTCAGCGAGCCGTCCCGGTCACCGTCGGGAGCCGTGTAGGTGGCCGTGCTGTGCGCCAGCGACGGGGGCTGCTCCCCGGCGTAGGCGAGAGCGAAGGCACCGGCTCCGCCAAGGACGACGACACCGGCGGTCACGCACAGAGCAATACGTCGGGACATGAGGATCTCCGTAACTGTTTCAGCTGGATCGGATGGGCGCCTCTGGGCCGCGCCGCTGCACCGATACTCGCCGGGCGAGGTCCTGCCGGGCATCGGGGCACGTACTCAGCTCGGCCTGAGTACGCCCGCCGCAGTCAGCAACTCGTCGGCGAGACCACGCCGTTGGGGGCGTCGGCAACAGGCCCGTATGTGCGGCCGGCACCCCAGGGGCGCCGCCCGCTACATGGACGTCGGCCGAAGCCATCGCGCGGCTGCCGGACGGGGTCCCGCATGCCCCGCCCGGTCGCGATCTCCCCACCCGGCCTGTCAGCCGACTGGCGCCGCGCTCGCCTCGCCTGTCGCAGCTCGCACGGCCGTCGCGGCCGGTGTACGGGCCGACCGCGGGACGGCGCCGCGATCGCGTTCATTGGGACACTGCCACCCACAACTACAGAGACGAGGCGCTATACCCGCCCGGCCGTCCAGGTGTCATGCTGCTGCATTGCCGAGCGGAAGGACGAGTGGATGACCAGCAGCAGACAACCCCTGAACGCAGTGGAGTTCGGACGGTACGTCACCCGACGGGCGCGCGGGGCGGGCTACGACCTCACCACCGCAGCCGGCCGGACCAAGCTCGCCAAGGAGACCGGCATGCCGGAACGCGACGTCACCGCGATCGCGGAAGGCAGATTCAAGGCTCCGGCCGACCCATGGAAGACGCTCGCCGAGAAGCTGGGCGAACAGCACAAGGATCTGCTCCGCATAGCGGGCATCCTGAAACCGGGCAGTCGGCCGGCAAAGAAGACCTCGAGGGACACCGCACTCGACCTGGGCATCACCTCGCCGAAGAACGTGGCCATATTCGAGGCCCTGGTGACCGCGCTTCTCAACGCCGAGAAGTAGCGCGTCACGCCCTGTACAGCGATGCGCGGGCGTGTCAGGCGCTCGTCCGGTGTCCGCCCTCGGACGGGGGCGCCGGACTCGTCAGGGCAGCCTCCCGCTCGCCCTCGGCGACGACCGGGGTCCCCTTGCCTCCGGGGTGCCGCACGGCGATGAGGAAAGCGATACCGAGGGCGATGGCCATGCCGTAGAAAACCCATTGGTTGGCCTCGGCGAAGTCCATGCGGACGCTCGGCATCGCCTCGCGCGCGGCGGTGGCGGCGGGCCCGGTGCCGGTGGGCCGGCGGTCGTCGCCGTTGCCCGTCACGGCCTCCGCGATGTCCTTCGCGACCCCGTTCGCGGTGCCCGACGGAATTCCCCGGGACGTCAGCGTCGACACGACGTTCTCCGTCGTCCGGTGGGTGAGAATCGTGCCGAGGACGGCCAGGCCCACGCTCGCCGCGTAATTGCGCACGGTCTGCGTGATACCGGTGACCTCACCGTACGAGGCTCCGATGGCCCGGTTGACGGCGTCGGTGGAGGCGGGAGCCAGGATGAAGCCGATGCCGGCGCCGGCGAGGGCCACGTAGGGCCACTGGTCGTGCATCGACAGGTCTGTCAGCTTGTTGGCCCACAGGGCGAACCCGACGGCGCCGACGATGGTGCCGATCTTCATAGGCCCCCGGGCTCCCTGCTTGTCCAGCATGCGGCCGCCCCACTGTGAGGCGATCGCGAAGCCGGCGAAGAAGTACAGGAGGTAGAGCGCGGCCTGGTTGGGGGAGGCGCTGAGCGAGACCTGGGCGTAGACCGAGGCGAAGAAGAAGACCGGGACGAAGGCCAGCATGGCGAAGAACAGCACCAGCGCGTCCACGGTGAACGCCTTGTCACGGAACACCGTCAGGTTGACCAGCGGGTGCCGCCTGCCCCGTTCATAGCGCCAGAACAGGACGAGCACCGCCAGACCGCCCACGATGCAGGCCCAGGTCGCCGCGCTGTCCCAGCCCCAGATGGCGGCCTGCTGGAAACCGAGCACGCTCACCCCCATGCCGACCGCGATGAGGACGGCGCCGACTCCGTCCAGCGACTCGTCACGCCGCCGGTCCGGGATACGCGCCATCATCGTCAGGACGAGGGCCACGATCGCGACGGGCACGTTCACCCAGAAGATCGCCCGCCAGGTCCAGGACGTGAGCCAGCCGCCCAACAGCGGTCCGATGGCCGTCAGTGCTCCGGACAGGCCGAAGAACAGCGCCAGGGCCCGGCCGCGCCGCTCCACCGGGAAGACCGCCACCACCACGGCCAGGGCCGCCGGGAACAGGAGTGCCGCTCCCAGCCCCTGCGTCGCCCGGAAGATGATCAGCCAGGTCTGCGCGAAGTCCCCCTTGGGGACACAGCCGCAGAGGACGGACGAGATCACGAAGACCAAGGTGCCGATGACGACGACCCGGCGTGGCCCGAAGAGGTCCGCCAGGCGGCCGCCCAGGGCGAAGAACGCCGCCAGCGACAGCAGGTAGGCGTTCACGACCCACTGCATGCCCGACGCCGACAGGCCCAGCTCGTGCACGATGTCCGGGGCCGCGACGGAGACGATCGTCTGATCGATGAACGTCATCGACACCGCGAAGAGCATGGCCGCGAGAGCCAGCGTCTGGTTCGGGGTCCTGGGCGCCGGTTCAGCGGCCGCGCCCCGCATCGCATGAGTGCCTGTCACCCGAACATTCTCAGTCGGTTCCCTGGACGTCGCATCCCAGGACGATCACCGAGCCCCGGACCGCTCGGGCTGCCCTGCCGGCCCTACCACAGCCGCTCCCGTCGGCGTACATCCTCTCGATAGGCACGTGGCGTCCGACGCCGTGAAGCACACTGAGAGCTGCCGCGCCAACGGCGGGACTGCCCGGCGTCATGCCGAGCCCTGGGTCCCGCCGTCACCAGCCTCGCCGCATCCCTGGGGGGATCATGAGCAACCCGTACGGCCCGTCCGGCCCCATACCGCCCTCAACTCCGCCGAACCGCCCCGACACCCGACCGCTGCGCAAGCGCAAGCGGGTGTGGGCATCCGGCGCCGGTCTGCTGCTGCTCGGCGGCATGTTCGGTGCGGCCGGCGAGAACCCGGACACGGCAAACGCCGCCGCGAGACCCAGAGCCACCGTCACCGCCACCCGGTCGGTGACCGCAGCACCCGAACCCGCCGTCACCGTGACCAGGACGGCCAAGGCGAAGCCCGGTCCGACCGTGACCGTCACCAAGACGTCACGCCCCGCGAACAGCACGAATGACGACTCGGCATCAGCGACCAACAGCGGAGGGAGCAGCGCCAGAAAGACAGGCACGTGCTCGATCACGTCGAACTCCGGAAACTGTTATCAGGCGGGGCAGTACTGCCGGAACACCGACCACGGCGCGACCACCACGAACGCCTCCGGCGCCGAGATCACATGCCGCTACCGATCGGGCGCCTGGCGCTGGTCCTACTGATACCGCCCGGCGAGTCCGAGGAATCTCAACAGCGAGTGCGACAAGCGGACTTGACAGACGGCGGGACTCGCTCGTGCGTTTCCCGCCTTCCGTCAGCGAGACCGCCACGCAGCATGACGGAGCCGTGCACTCAGGGCTTCCAGCGCGGCAGCACCACGAATAGCGCCGCTAATTGCGGATCTGAGGATGCGATGCACCGTGCCTGCCGACCGGCTGATTGCGCATCGAGCCCGCAGGGGCAGGTGCGAACCATGGCAGCGGCTCACGCTCGCCGCCCGCAAACGGCAGACACCGTCGGCGCGACGGCCAGGCCACGGCTCTGGACTCTCGGCTCCGCCCCTCAATGAGAACGAGCAACAGGCGGTGTGCGGGCGAAGTACCCCTGTGGCCGGAGGGGGCGTGGCGGTCGGTGACGCCAACTCATTGTGCGGCTCTGGGAGAGCAACCCAAGAGCGCAAGCGGCGGCGTCCATGTGAAGTCCCTTACCACGCACAGCAGTTACGACGTGCTCTGCATCCGGGCCGGCCCGGCCCCGCGTCTCGGCGGCGGTCGGCCGCCCGGCTCAGCTGAACCAGCCCGCGTCAGTGCCGGGCGAGCCACTCGTCGAACGTCGTCGGCCCGATCCGTGCCCCGTCGCCGGGCAGAAGTACATTCCCTGCCATCTCCGGACCGAGCACGGACGACCATGTCGGTACCAGCTTGACCGGGTGACCGATCACCTCGTTCGTACGCCTGGCCATGTCCACCAGATCCTGCGGTTCCGGGCCGGCGAGGTCGCGGTAGCGTCCCTGCGGGCCGCCCACCGCGACCTCCGCGAGTACGTCGGCGACATCCTCGGGTGCGATCGGCTGGACGAGCAGCGGCGGGATCGTGGCGACGCCGTCCTGCTCCGTCCACATCGTCACCTTCGAGGCGAAGTCGTAGAACTGTGTCGCCGGGACGATCGTCCACGGCACCGGCCCGTCGGACACGAGTCGTTCCTGCTCCCGTTTGCCTGCGTAGTGGGCGTTGCCCGCGACCCGGTCGGCTCCGACGATGGTGAGCAGCACGTGGTGACGTACGCCCGCACGCTCCTCGGCGGCCAGAAGGTTGCGGGTGGTGGTACCGAAGTAGGTGATAGCCGCGTCCCGGTCCGTGCCCTCGTAGCTGGTCACGTCCACGACGGCAGCGACTTCGCTCAGGGCGGCGTCAAGGCCCTCAGCCGTGGTCAGGTCCACGCTGAGTGAACGGCTGATACCCACGACTTCGTGCCCGGCGCCGCGCAGTGCGGCGACGATAAGAGTCCCGATGTTTCCGGTCGCACCGGCGACAGCGATTCTCACAGCGGTTCCACCTCTCCGAGTCAACATCGCACTTCATGGCTTGCCCGTTGTGGGCCAACTGCGCACCGCGACGCGCCCCGCCGGAGCACCGCGTCTAACCTGAGGCCGTGGGGCCGGAACCCCGAGCCCGGCCCCACACCCAGCTCACGCGCTGCGGCGCGACCTCTTCGCCGGAGCCTTCTTCGCAGCCGTCTTCTTGGCGGGCGCCTTCGTCGTCTTCTTGGCCGCGGCCTTCTTCGCGGGCATCTCGTGCACGGTGGCGTCCTCGCCCTCGCCCCGGGCTTCCTTGGCTTTGCTGACGGAGGCCTGCAGTGCTGCCATCAGGTCCATGACCTTGCCGGCGGGCTCCTTCTCCTCGGGCAGCTGCGGAGGCGCCTTGCCCTCCACCTTCGCCTCGATGACCTGCTCCAGCGCCTCGCGGTACTCGTCATGGAACTCGCTGATGTCCCGCTCACCGATGACGTCCATCAGCGCCACCGCCTCGCGCAGCTCCCGCTCGGAGATCTCCACCGGCTTCGGTGCCAGTTCCTGCGGCGAGCGGACCTCGTCCGGCCAGTACATCGTCTGCAGGGCGATCACCCCGTCGCCCACCACGCGCAGCTGCCCGAGCCGCTCGCGGCCGTGCCACGCCATCTTGATGATCGCGACCTTGTCCGTCCGCTCCAGGGCCTTGCTCAACAGCTTGTACGGTTTGGCGGCGACCTGGCCGTCGTACTGGAGGTAGTAGCTGTCCCCCAGGCGCACGGCGTCGATACGTTCCGCGGGGACGAAGGCCACCACGTCGATCGCCTTCGCGGTGGGCAGCGGCATCTCCCGCAGTTCCTCGTCCGCGACGGGGACGATCGTGTCCTTGGTGAGCTCGTAGCCCTTGCCGATCTCGTCCTCGGTCAGCACCTGTCCGTCCAGCTCGCAGACCTTGCGGTAGCGCACCCGGGACAGGTCCTCCAGGTGGATCTGGCGGAACGAGATCGAATGGTTCTCGGCCACGCTGATCACCTTGACGGGAATGGTCACCAGCCCGAACGAGATCGCACCGGACCACACAGGACGGGGCATGCCGAACCTCCATGACGAGCCCTGAGAACACCGACTGCAGGGCCTCAGATCCGGGTGGCCGAATGTCGCGCCGGGTCGGCCACCGTGTGGCCACTTGGCCATGTGCCTGGGACGCGCGCGAGGGTGAGTCACTCGTTCCGGTGCCGCCAGGTCCGAGCGCTTCCCCGCACTCCCTCACCGTAGAGCGCCGGGCCTGCGGGCGCGCGTCTTGGCCGTACGGGGGTGACGTACGGACCTGTTCGATGCGGCGTGAGCCGCCGCTGTCCGGGCGGCGACCTCTTCGACCCGTGTACGGCGTATCACCACCATCGGCGCACCGCACGACGGTCTCCGCCTGAGCGAGCGGATCACGCGCGGTTAGGTGTAGAGAGGAGTCATGTCGCCGGGTTTCGACGGGTTTCGTCGGCCGATGCGGGCGGGGCGGGCGCTGGTCGCCATCCCGATCGCGTGGATCGTCGTGGTGTCCGTGATCGACGTTCTCGCGCCGCCCGACGTCCACCTGGGTCCCCTGCTCGTCGCCGCCCCGGCGATCACGCCCTCTTTCGGCGGGCCCCGAACGGTGGGGCTGGTGGCAGCGCTGGCGGTGATCGCCCAGACGATCATCGGGGTGCTGCGCGATCCCGACGAGTTGCTCTCCGCCAATCACCAGGCGCAGGTCATGGCCTTGGTGCTGGTGGGGGTGAGCCTCGTCCTCTTCTGCGTGGTGCGCGAGCGTCGCGCGGCAGAGCTGACACAGGTCCGGTACGTGTCCGAGACCGCCCAGCGTGTGGTTCTGCCTCCGCTGCCCGGCCGGATCGGTCCGCTGCGCGCCGCCTCGCTCTACCTCGCGGCGGAGGCCGAGGCCCGGATCGGCGGTGACCTCTACGCGGCGGCGCGCACCACGTCCGGCACCCGGCTGATCGTCGGTGACGTGCGGGGCAAGGGGATGACGGCGGTCAGTGACGCCGCACTGCTGCTCGGGGCGTTCCGCGTCGCGGCGCACCGCGAGGCGAGCCTGGGCGAGCTGGTGGCCTATCTCGACCGAAGCGTGTGCTGGGAGCTGATGGAGCCGGGCGAGGCGGGCACCTACGGGGAAACGTTCATCACCGCCACCGTCCTCGACATCCCCGACCGCGACGGCCACGTTCGAATGGTGTCGTGCGGGCACCCTCCGCCCATCGTCCTCCGCGAGGGCCGGCCGATGACGATGAACGCCCGTCATCCGGCGCCTCCGCTAGGGCTGGGCGAACTGACGATCCCCAGCTACCACGTGGACAGCTTCCCGTTCGCCCCAGGAGACCTGCTGTTGCTGTACACGGATGGCGTCACCGAGGCCCGCGACTCCGCAGGCACCTTCTACCCGCTCGCCGACCGCCTGACAGGCTGGACCGGGAGCGATCCCGACGCCTTTCTCGGCCGCTTCCGCCGTGACCTGCTGCGTCACGTGGGCGGACACCTGGATGACGACGCCGCCATGATCGCCATTGAGCGCCCGGCCGCGTAGGGGTGCTGCGGAAAGCCAAGCGTTTCAGCCCCGCTTCAACGAGGCCGTGTACGGACTCCTTCAGCTGCGGGCCGCGTTCAGGAGGTCAACTCGACCGTGCGTGACCGGTCCGGGGAAGGGCGCAGGACGCCGGCCGCCGCAGCGGCGGTCGCGCACAACAGCGTGAGCAGCAGGAAGGTGTGATTGAGCGCCGTGACATGGGTCAACCAGCCGATGACGGCGGGGCCCGCGAGCATGCCGATGTAGCCGAGGCCCGCGACCCGGGACACGTTGGTGCCCGCGGCCGCGGGGTCGGCGTGGCCCGCGGCGCTGAACAGTTGCGGGATACAGCCGGACAGGCCGAGTCCGAACAGCGCCCAGCCGGTCAGCGCGGCCCAGATCCAGGGCGAAAGAGCCACTGCGGTGATGCCGACGGCGGCCAGAGCCGCGCCGTAGCGAAGGACGGCGACCGGCCCGAAGCGCGCGGCCGTCCGGTCCGCCAGGAGCCTGCCCGCAGTCATGGCGGCCGCGTAGGTCCCATAGGCGAAGGCCGCGGTGCTCTCCGGTGCGTCCAGGACGGTCTTGAGGTGCAGGACGCTCCAGTCGTTGGCGGCTCCCTCGCACAGCATGACCAGCAGGGCCAGGACGGCCAGCAGCCAGATCCGGGAGGCGACGGCGCGCTTCTCCCCCGCGGGCCGACGCTCGGCGTCGTCGGCGGGGTCGGTCGGGGCAGCGGGCAGAAGCGCGCGGGCCGAGGCCAACGCGATGATGACGCCGATGCCCGCAGCGGTGCCCAGTGTCGTGGCCGGGCCCCAGCCGATCCCGACGGCAGCGGCGCCGGCGAGCGCGGCCAGGACGCCGCCGACGGAGAACGTGGCGTGGAAAGCCGACATGACCGGCCGCTCGTACGCCTTCTCCACCTGTACGGCGTGGGCGTTCATGCTGACGTCGAGTGTGCCGTTCCCAAACCCGAAGACCAGCAGGGCGGCCCCGAGGGTCCATGGCTGGTGCGCGAGCGCCGGCAGCACCAGGGTCGCGCTGCACAGCACTCCGGCCAGGGGGACGACGGCGCGCGCGCCGAGCCGGTCGGACAGACGGCCGCCGACCTGCATGCCGGCGAACGCCCCAGCCCCCAGCAGCACCAGGAACCCCCCTAGAGCCGCGTGGCCGATGCCCACGCGCTCTTCGATGGCCGGGATCTGCACCACCCACATGCCCAGCAACATGCCGTTGAGTACGAAGTAAACAAATGTCACAACGCGGGATGCGCGCAGCGCTCGTTCCATGCGCCCACCATAACGAACATCTACGCTGTTTGAAAGTGCCCACTTCGAACATTGCGCTTGTTCGTTTCGAGTGGTGTTGAATCTCGGTATGAGTACCGTGCAGCGTCACCGACTGATCACCCAGGCCGTCCAGGAGGCGGGCACGGCCACGGTCACCGAGCTGGCCGCCCTGACGCGCGCTTCGGAGATGACCATCCGGCGAGATCTCGACCAGCTGGCGGCCCAAGGCGTGCTCGAACGGTTCCGCGGTGGCGCCCGCGCCCTCCTTCTCCGAGGCGACGAGCCCCCCTTCGCGCTGCGCGCTCACGAGGCCGTCGACGCCAAGCGCCGGATCGCGGCAGAGGTGGCGTCACTGATCACCGACGGCGAGACCGTCCTCCTCGACAGCGGCACGACCTGCCTCGAAGTCGCCCGCCTGCTGCACGGGCGGCAGGTCACCGTGATGCCGCTGTCACTGCAGGCCATCCACCTGCTGAGTGACGCCCCCGAACCGACCTCGCTCCTGGTACCCGGCGGCCGGCCCCGCCCCGGCGAGGGAACCCTCACCGGCCCCCTCACCCTCGCCTCCCTCTCGGCGCTGCGCTTCGACACCGCCGTCCTCGGCTGCTGCGGCCTGAGTGCCGGGGACGGCATGACCGCGTACGACCTCGACGAGGCCGCCGTGAAGAAGGCGGCCATCACCTCGTCCCGCCGCGTCATCGCCGCCGCCGACGGCAGCAAACTCGGCCGCATCGCCCACGCGCACGTCGGCTCCTCGACCCTGGTCCACACCCTCGTCACCGACACCACAGCACCCTCCGACGAGGCCGCCGCACTCGAGGAAGCCGGCACCACTCTGAAAATCGCGTGATCCGGCGTTCCGCGGACTGAGGTTCCACGCAGGGTGCCGGGGAAACAGCACGTGCAGCGTTCCCTCGACTACCGCGTCATCTTCCTGACCTCTATGCCGCTGTGCCTGCGCGGGTCGGGGGCGCAGCGCGACATACGAACATCCAGAAGGACCCGGAGGGGTATCGGCGGCCGCCGCGCTTCCCTCAGGGGACGACACGTGGGGCCTTCTGAGGGTGATCGGGCTTAGGTGTCCCGCCCTGGGACGTTGGCAACGCGCGCTGGGTGCTTGAACAACTGAGGGCCTTCTGGGTTCGGTGTGGATTGCAACATCTACATCGACGCTCAGAAGGCCCTCGTATCCCACCGTATGCCCCGCTGACTCCAACCAGCAGGCTGCATCCGGCCCATCGTCGTGCGCTCACTCAGGGCAGGCGTGGGCGTCGCCGAAGTGACGGAGGTCGACTGAGCGTGTCGTCGCTGCTGACGTCGCAACCTCTCGGGACAGCCGCTTAAATTACTTGCTCAAGCAAGCAGTGCTATACTTGCTGAAGCAAGTACATTTTGGATGGGTTCGACGAGAGGTTCAGCCGTCCCGCGTCCACCGGCATCACCGCAACAATCGGAGGTACTGACATGAAGCGTCTAGAGGGTCGCACTGCGCTGGTCACAGGTTCGACGAGCGGAATCGGTCGCGGTGTCGCGGAAGCGATGGCCCGCGAGGGTGCCATCGTCGTCGTGACCGGCCTTGGCTCTGAGCAGGGTACTGAGATCGTCGACGGGATCGTCAGGGAGGGTGGCCTCGCCCACTTCGTCGAGGCCGACCTCTCTGCGGGGGCCTCCGAGATCCGCCGCCTCGCCAGGGAGGCGACGGCCCTGGCGGGTCGACCCATCGACGTCCTGGTCAACAACGCGGCCTTTCTCGTGCCGCCCCACCCCATGACGGAGTCGACCGAGGAACAGATCGACCAGGTGCTGGAGGTCAACATCAAGGCCCCGTACCTTCTGACGGCGGCCCTGGTGCCCGCCATGGTGCAGCACGGCAGGGGCTCGGTGATCAACATGGGCTCCATCGGCGGCGTAGAGGGGATCAAGTTCACCTCGCTGTACGGCGCCAGCAAGGCGGCCCTGCACTCGCTGACAAGGTCGTGGGCCGCGGAATTGGCCGCCGACGGTGTGCGGGTGAACACGGTCGCCCCCGGACCCACCCTCACCGAGGGCAACGAAGACCTCCGTCCCCTCCTGGAGAAGCTCGCGGAGGACAACCCTGACAGGCGTACGGGCAGCGTGCAGGACACTGCTGCGGCTGTGATCTTCCTGGCCAGTGATGACGCGTCGCACATTCACGGTGTACTCCTCCCCGTGGACGGCGGGGCTCTCGCGATCTGAGGGCGGCCACCGTTCGACGTCCGCGTCGGTGATCTTCCTCGATCGCGGGCTGGGTGGCTCGTCGGACAAGCCACCCAGCCCGCGATCGAGGAAGCTGCGCGACCAGGCGGGGACCGTGTCCGCAGTGACCGGGAGCCGGCGCGACACCTCCATGATCGAATACCCATCGGCGCACTCCAGCACAATGGGCCAGCGCCTGAGCCGTCGTGCGACGACATACTCAGCGCTTGAGGACGGCCCGGCTGACCATCGGTCGCCAACAGCGGTGAAATCTCGGACCCGGACGACTCATCCGAACCAACGATGAATCTTCGGCTCAGGTCACTAGTGCTCTGACCGCGTAGGTTCGCCGGGTTGGCGGTAATGTCCACGGATGAACCAGCTCCCGTGCACTTCGGAAGCCCTCGTTGTGCGCACCGACTTCTCGACAGACGGTGCTTGGGAGGCTGTGCGGGAGGCGCTGTGCTCGCCCAGTGAGGACGGGTTCTTGCCCAACGTCGCACTCATCGATGACCGGCAGTACGAGGGCTTGACACCTGACCAGGTTCTCGATCTGGTCCCTGCTGACTATCAGCACCCACTTGTGGTCCTGGCGGACCCTGTCACCGTCGCGTCGACTGAATGGCCGCTCCTTGTGGCGGACCTGCGGGCTGAGCGTCGGCCTTGGGTCCGCGTTGTAGCAGCCGAGTTGTGGAGCATCGAGAACAACCTCGCGGGCGCGAACATGGACTTCGATGAGTTCGCCGACGCCGTCGACGACGACGGCGTGTTTCGAGGGTTTTGAGTCACTGAGCGCCAGGCGGTGTCAGGCTGCGGCTGCGTGGGGGCGTCCGCCCCAGCGGATGCCTTTCTCGCTGCGGATGCGGGCGCGTTCCTTGCGTTGGGCGGCGAGTACGTCGGGGTGGCGGGCGTTGGCGTTGCGCCAGCGCAGGTAGCGGTGCAGTGTTTGGGTTTGTGCTGGGTGGATGCGGTGGTGGGAGTTAGCCAGGGTGAACTGCCGCAGCGGACCGAAGTGGGCCTCGATCGGATTGACCCAGGAGGCGTAGGTCGGCGTGAAGCACAGCTCGACCTGGCTAGGTGAGTTCTTTCCGCATCACCGTGCAGATCGTCTCGTAGCGGCGCAGCGAGCCATCGGGGCCCTCCTGGTCCCACGAGTCTGGCCGGCGGTCGTACGCGACATATCCCAGACGTTCGTAGAGCGCACGTGCGCGGGGATTACTCTCCTCCACCGCGAGCTCCGCCTGCCGCAAACCCCGGCTCCTGATCCGCAGTTCCGCGGCTCCGATGAGGAGCGTGCCGATCCCGCACGACTGCAGTGCGGGGTGGACCGCGAGTTGCCACAGCGTGCCGACGCCGTCCTTGACCTGGTAGTCGATGCCGCCCTTCGCCACCGGGAGGTCGGTCGCCGGGCAGACCGCGAGGTAGTCGACCTCGCCAAGCCGAGCACGTTCCAACTGCTCGGCGACGCGGGCCAAGTGGTGCTCGGAGCCGGCCCATCCGCACGACGCCAGGTCCGCCTCCACCAAGTCACGGACCGACAGCCGCAACACGACGCTGCTCATCTCGGGCACCTCCGGTGAGCCAGCTTCCCCGCCGGTCAGAGGCAGCGCAACGCCATTTCCCCGGCCCGCCGTTCTGGGTCACCCGTCACTATGAGCGGACCCGCTCAGAACGGCCCAGAGTTCTGCCGCGCGGCGTTCGCCGCGGCCACGCCCTGAGCGAGTCCCTGCTCCGCCGCGGCGCCCTGCTGTGCTCCCCGCTCCCCCGACCCGCCCCTGCGGCGCAGAATGACCAAGCACGCGGCAGCCGCGGCCACGAGTACGGCCACAGCGCAGACAATGAAGATCACGAATACTCCGTCCGTCCGAAGGAGCCGTCCAGTGGCACCTCGTCCACCTGCATCATCTCCTGCCGACCGCCCGGGCGATAGCCCGTTGTGCAGCGAGTACGCCGACGCCACCGACGTGAGGGTGGCCTCTGCAACGGGAGCTGGGGGGCGGATGGGCCGGGGACGTTCACTGCGCAGGGCTTCCTGTGTCTGGATGGTGGCTGTCGTCGTCGCGACCTCGGGATGCACGAACGGTGCGCAGGACTCGCCCGGCGACGGCATGGCGCCCACGGCACGGACGTATCTGTCGAAGGCACTGGGCATCATGGAGAAGCACTCCCTCAACCGGCACAAGCTCGACTGGGCCGTCATCCGGAGCAAAGCCTTCAGGCGCGCCAGTGCGGCGCAGAAGCCGTCGGACACCTACCCGGCGATCAGGTCTGCTCTGGCGGCTCTCGGCGACCATCACAGCACCTTCTGGGACCCCGAACAGGCCGACGAGGTCCTGGGGACACCGACGACCACGTTCGACGATCTGGAGGGCCGTTCCCTCAAGAACGGCATCGCGTACATCTCCCTGCCGGGAGTGGACGGTTCCAGGGAAACGCACGACGCGTACGTACGGCAGGGCCGGAAGGCCGTCGCCGAAGCCGACGGCGACGGGGCCTGCGGCTGGGTGGTGGACCTCCGGCGGGAGACCGGTGGCGGTATATGGCCGGTACTGGCCGTGGCCGGCCCGATCCTCGGTGACGGCACCGTGGGCATGTCCGTCGACGCGGACGGCAACAAATCCGTGTGGTCGATCAGGAACGGCGCCCCGTACGAGGACGGCAAGTCGGCCGGCTGGAGCGCCGGCCGCTCCCTCTCGACGAGCAGGCCGCCGGTAGCCGTGCTCACCGGCCGGCAGACGCGCAGTGCGGGAGAGGCGGTCACGGTGGCCTTCCGGGGCCGCCCTGACACCCGCTCCTTCGGCGAACCGACCGCGGGCGTCCCGACGGGAAACGCCGCGTACCGACTCCCGGACGGCGCCAGACTGATACTCACGGGAGCCAAGGACGCCGACCGCACCGGCCGCACCTACGACGAGCCGATCCCACCGGACGAGGAGGTCATCAAGGACCCCCGGCCGGTGGCCCGCCGCCAGGACGCGGTGCTGGACGCGGCCCAAAGGTGGCTGCTCAAGCAGGCTCCGTGCCGCAGGCCGTGAGCAGCCGTCCGGTTCACGAAGTTGCGGCCGACACCGGGACTTGATGCGAGCGGCCGAGAGCTGCCGCCACGGGTGCCGGTCCGGCGACCTGCCGTCGTACGGCCGGGCTCACCCTCGTCTGAACCCGTGGCTCCGCTCGACCTTCGCCACGTGCAGGGTGTAGCTCTCGTACCACTCGGCTCGTCCGCGTTGTTGCGCTGCACGGTGCTCGGCGTCGCTCCGCCACTGTGTGAGGGCGTCGGCGTCGCGGAAGTACCCGACGGTGATGCCGAGCCCGCCGGGAGTCTGCGCGTGGTCCATCCCCAGGAACCCGGGGACGTCCTTCACCAGTTCTTCCATGCGCGCGTTGGTCTCGCCGTAGCCGCTCTGGTCCTGGGTCCGCACCGTAGTGAACACCGCGACGTAGTAGGGGGGTTCGTATGCCTCGACGGGTGCGACAGGGGCTTCCCGGTGATCGCTCATGACGTCACCGTAAGGCGGTCGCGCCGTACGATCCACCTTCTTTACCGGACGGGAGACGTGAGGGATCGGACTCTTGACCAAACCCGTCCACCCTCCCCGCGGCTTCCGAGCAAGCCCGCGAACCGGCTCCTCAGGAAGCGGAGGGAGGATCGCACGAACGCCCGTGACTACGGCGGCTGTTGGGGCAGCCGTCATCCCTTCACGAGGCGAAGCCGACGTTGGTCACGTACTCGTACTGGCCCCACTGCGAGCCGAGGGTCGACCTCCTGCGTTGCCTGGGCGAGCAGCGCGTCGATGGCGTCGAAGCCGGTCATCGCTCACCGCCGGCCTGTGCGGCTGCGGGCCCGGTCGCCCTGGCCCGGCGGCGGGCATGCCGGCGTTGCGCGGGCATCGACTCGGCGGCGCGGGTGGGACCGGCCAGGAGATCCAACGCGTCGATGCCGTAATGCGCGGCCACCGCCTCGCAGTCCGCCAGGCTCCAGGATGCGGCGCCGGACTGACGACGGCTCAACTGCCTCTGCGTGACGCCCAGAACGGCGGCAAGGTCGGACTGCGACTCCCCCGACGCATGCAGCAAAGCGGCCACAGCGGACCTCACCCGGTCATCGAGGCTCATGCCCATGGCGCCGTCTCTACCGCGTGAACCCATCCTCTATGCGTCACGAACATGACCGCGCGCCGAGAGCTCCCGGTCGCGCACAGGCTCCATGTACACGCTGACAGCTTTCCCCTCGTAATGCTTCGGCGGTAACGGACCATGCGTCCCGGGTAGACAGCGCGAGGTGAAATGTCTTCGGCCATGACCTGAAGGCTCCCCTTGCGGAACGTTCAACTGCTGTGCAACGCAGGCGTGCGAGGCTCGCGGCCGGCTTCCGTCCCTCGCAACCTGAGCCCCGCCTCACCTGCCCCGACCATGGTGCGGCCGCGCCCACACCCTGCGACGCCATGCCCGTTTTCGGCCCCACGAAGGAACGCAGCGAAGAGCCGAGGTGCCCGGTTTTGGGCGCATTGAACGGTCATAAGCGATCACCTTAGGTGGCTGGATTGTCACCCAGTGATACCAATCACAAGCAGTAGGGCAACTGTTTACCACCGTAGGGCTGAGGTAGATGGGTTCAGCAGTCACTGATTGGTCATTGCAGGATTAATGCTTCAAAAGGGGAATCCATGCCGAATGGAATACTTCGCGTCGCCGGGCACGTGCCGTCCCGTGTCGTGGACAACCAGCGGATCGGCGCCTGGGCGGGGACCAGCGAGGAGTGGATCGAGGAGCGTACCGGGGTCCGTGAACGGCGGTACGCGGAGCAGGACGCGGCCACGTCCGACCTTGCCGCGGCCGCCGCGACCCGGTTACTGACACCTCCGCACGAGGCTCCGTACGAGCCGAGCGAGATCGACGCGCTGATCGTGGCGACCACGACTCCCGACCAACCCCAGCCCGCGACCGCCGTGTTCGTGCAGGCGCAGCTCGGCCTCGGCGGCGTACCGGCCTTCGACCTGAACGCCGTCTGCTCCGGCTTCCTGTACGCCCTGGACGTGGCCGACGCGATGCTGTGCGCCCACCGCGACTGGCGCAACGTTCTGGTGATCGGAGCGGACACCTACTCCACGATCATGGACCGGACGGATCGCAGGACGGTCAGCCTCTTCGGTGACGGCGCGGGCGCCGTCCTGGTGGGACGCGTCCCCGACGGTTACGGCATCCACGCCACTTCCCTGCTCGCGGACGGGACGACCACCGACCACGTCCGCGTCGAGGGCGGCGGATCCCGCAGGCCGGCTGCCACCGTCCAGGACCCGGGCGCCCATCACTTCCGGATGAACGGACGGGCCGTCAAGGACTGGGCCGTACAGCACGTGCCCAAGGCCGTGCACCAAGCGCTGGACCAGTCCGGCCTGCGTCTGGAGGACATCGACCGCGCGGTGTTCCACCAGGGCAACCTGCGACTGGTGCACACGCTCGCCGACGCGCTCGGCATCGACTCCCGCAAGGTCGCCGTCACCGCGGACCGCTACGGCAACACCGCCGCCGCGTCCATCCCGCTGACCCTGAGCGAGAGCCACCGCGCCGCACCGCTGGAGCGCGGCGAGCGCGTCCTGATGGCCTCCGTCGGCGGCGGCATGACGGCCGGAGCGTCCGTCATGACCTGGTACTGACGGCCCCACGGATCGAAGCCATCGCACGATGGCCACAGCCGGCAAGACAGCTCCACAGGCGGGTGACCCGCCGCACGACTCCCCCCACACACAGCTAGGAGACCCACATGCTTCCCACGGTCAGTCACGGTGACGGCCCGCGCGTCTACGACACCGAAGGCCGGGAGTACCTGGACGGCTGCTCCGGAGCGATCAACACCAACCTCGGGCACGGACTCACCGAGATCACCTCCCGCATGCACCAGCAGCTCGACGCCATCAGCTTCGCCTACCGCACCCAGTTCACCTCCGAGCCGCTGGAGCGGCTCTCCGGGCTGCTGACGGACCTCGCCCCGGGCAGCCTCGGCAACCCCCTCTACTGCAACTCCGGCTCCGAGGCCATCGAGATGGCGCTGCGCCTGACGACCCTCTTCCACGCGCGGGCCTACCGGCCGTTCAAGTGCACGGTGTTGACCGAGGAGCCCAGCTACCACGGGATGACCGCCGGTGCCCTCGGGGCCTCCGGGCACCCGCTGCGCAAGCACAACCTCACGCCCCTGCTGGCGAACCAGGCCACCGTCGCCAAGGTGCGTCCCCGGCACGGCGAGATGCGCGCGGACGTCGAGCAGTGGGAGCAGGCGATCGACGAGGTGCA
Organism: Streptomyces sp. NPDC005496; assembly: GCF_042872045.1. Taxonomy (NCBI): domain Bacteria; kingdom Bacillati; phylum Actinomycetota; class Actinomycetes; order Kitasatosporales; family Streptomycetaceae; genus Streptomyces; species Streptomyces sp. NPDC005496. Next base: position 126,551 of record NZ_JBIAJQ010000012.1, on the reverse strand, counting down.
GGCACAGAACCTGGCGGCCGTGATCGTCGAGCCGGTCGGCGGCGCGTCCTCGGGAGCCGTGCCGTGCGACCCGGCCGTCCTGCGGCGGCTGCGCGAACTCGCCGACAGGGACGGCTTCCTGCTGATCGCCGACGAGGTCATGACCGGGCTGGGCAGGACCGGCGCCTGGTTCGGCTGCGATCACGCCGGGATCGTCCCCGACGTGATGGTGCTCGGCAAGGGCATGACCGCCGGTTACGCGCCGCTGTCCGCCGTCCTGGTCCGCGACGAGATCGCCGCCGCCTTCGGCGAGCCGCTGGGCAACGTGCTGTTCGGGCACACCATGGCCGGCGCGCCGCTCGCAGCCGCGGCCGGCCTGGCGACCGTCGAGTACCTGAGGGAGCACGACATCCCCGCCCGCGCGGAACGTTCCGGGCGCTACCTGCGCACTCTCCTGGAGGGTGTCGCCGCCCGTCACGCCGTGGTGCGCGACGTCCGCGGCCGGGGGCTGCAACTGGCTCTGGGCCTGCACGCCGACCCGAGCCGTACGCCCGGCGTCGCGCACGACCTGGTGGCCGCCGCCCGCGACAACGGCCTGCTGCTGTACCCGTCCGGGGTGAACGCCCTCACGGAGTCCGTGATGGTGGCGCCCCCGCTGAACAGCTCCGAGGCCGACTTGGAGGAGCTGACGGTCCGTCTGGACCGCAGCCTGGCCGACCTCACGCCGACCCCCGCCGCGCGGGTCGACGAACTCGCGACCGCCGCCCGCTGAACCGGTTCCCGCGCACGAGGAACAGACCCCCCACATCCGAGAGGAACACGAACACCATGCTCCAGCACTTCACCGACCCGGCGCTGCGCGCACGTTACGCCGACCTGGCCGCCTCCTCCGTCGCCAAGCGCGCCGACGAATGCCGGACGGAGGGCGTCCTGGACCGGGCGTCCTGGCAGGAGATCAGCGACGCCGGCATATGGCGGCTGGCCGTGGACCGCCGGTGGGGCGGCGACGGCGGCACCTGGTGGGACTTCACCGCCGCCTTCGAGGGCGTCGCGGCAGGCGGTCGCGACCTCGGCTTCTCCCTGTCCATGGTGGCGCAGGCCGGACTGATCCGGTCCCTGCTCATCTACGGCACGGACGACCAGAAGGGCTACTGGCTGCCCCGGCTGCTGTCCGGCGAGGTCGGCGCCACCGCCCTGACGGAGACCACCGGCGGCTCGGACGTCACCCGCATCAAGACGTCCGCCGCACGCGACGGCGACGTCTACCGGCTCAACGGCCACAAGGACCACATCACCAACGGGCCCGTCGCGGACATGGCCCTGGTCCTGGGCCGCGTGCCCGAACACGGCGCCCGGGACATCACCCTGTTCATGGTCGACCTCCACGACGAGGGCATCACCCAGGGGCCCGTGGAGCGCATGATCGGCAACCAGACCAGCCCGACCGGGCCCATCGCCTTCGACAATGTGCGGGTCGAGGCGCGGCACCTGGTCGGTGAGATCGGCGCGGGCATCGAGGCGATCTACAACACCATCGCCCTCGACCGCCTGCTGTACGGGGTACTGGCCGCGGCCTACCTCGACCCGCACCTCGACGAGGTGCTCACTTACGCGCGCCGGCGGCAGGCCTTCAAGCAGCCGATCGCCGACCACCAGTACGTCCAGGGCCGCATCACCGACGCCAAGTTCGCCATCGAGGCGACCCGATACGTCTCCTACGGCGCCCTGGACGCCCTGCTGCGCGGCGACAAGCAGGCCTCGCTGCTGTGCTCCACCGCCAAGTACCACGCCGGCGAGACCCTCAGGCTCGGCACCGAGACGGCGCTGCGCGTCTACGGCCACCTCGGGTACATGGACGGTCCCGCCGCCCACGCGCTCCAGGACGCGCTGGGCACCCTGATCGCCGGCGGCACCGCTGAGATGCAGCGCAAGAACGTCTTCAACCAGATGCGCGCCCTCGCACAGGCCTCCTGACGCCGGGCGTCGCCCGTCACTCCCGCGCCCGACACAGCTGACACCCGCCCGCTTGGGCGCCCAGTCCCTCACCACACGCGAAAGGCAGTCATGTCAGACACCACCGCTCCGCCGCGTCCCGTCCTCGACTCCCTCGTCGGTAGGTCGGCCACCCGCCACCACGTCGTCGGGCCCCGCGACTCCGCGACCGCCTGGGAGAACGAACTCGACGTCCTCGCCACGCCGATCCTGCTGTGGCTCAGCGAGGTCACCGCCATGGACGTCCTGAGCGAGGAGATCACCACGCCCTGGATGACCGTGGGCCTCAACCACGACTCCGCGCACGTGGCCCCGACGCCCGTCGGCGAGGAGATCACCGTCACCGCCACGCTGACCGAGGTCGACGGCAAGGTCCTGACCTTCGCCGTGGAGGCACGCGACAGCCGTGCCGTCATCCTCCGCGGTGTCCACGGCCGGGCCGTCGTCAACCGTGAGGCGTTCGAGAAGAAGCTCGCCGAACGCGCCTGACCACGAGGTCCGTTGGGGACCGCCATACGGCGGTCCCCACTCCCCCGGCACCACCACGTCACAACCCCCCACAGCACCGCACGAAAGGACCTACCGTGCCCCAACTCGTCCTCGGCAACGTGACGAGCGAGTACATGTTCGCCAGCCCGCTCACCGGGTTCAGCCCCAAGGAAGCCCACAAGCAGCACGCCATCTCCACCCGCACGGCCTGGCTGCTGGAGGACGGCGACGCGATGCTCGCCCACCGCCGCCTCACCCCAGACTTCCACGACTACCTCGTGTCACTGCTCGGCCTGGACCCCGCGGCCCTGACGTTCCTCACCCCCGACGGACCGGACGAGGGCGCCTTCCTCGACGCCCGCACCGCGCTCGCCGAGCCCCTGCTGGAGCGGCTACGGCAGACCGTGGGCCCGGACTGGACGCTCACGCCGTACCTGTACGACCGCACCGTCGCCGTACTCGCCGACCGGCTCGGCCTGCGCCCGGCCGCGCCCGCGTTCTTCGCCCAGGGCGGCAGCGACTTCTTCAACAGCAAGTCCTTCTTCCGGGCGTGGGCCACCGGCACGGGCGTCCCGGTCGCCCGGGGCGAGGTCTGCCGCAGCCGGGGGGCCACCGCGCGCGCCGTGCGGGAGCTGCTGCCGCACACCGGCAGCGTCATCGTCAAGCAGGACTTCAGCGCGAGCGGCTACGGCAACGTCCTGTTCACCACCGACACCGGTGTCCCGTCCATCGGTGCGTCCGCCCGGCACGTCGTGGACCCGGACGCCTCCCCCGAGGAGATCGAGGCACTGGTCGCCACGTCCTTCCCCGTCGTCGAGGAGGTCCGCGACTTCCCCACGGGCCTGCGTCCCAGTGAAGCCGTCGTCGAGGTGTACCACCCCCACAGCCGCACCCTCTACAGCGAACTGTTCCTCCCCGGCCCGCCCGACGAGCCGGCTCTGCTCGACCACGGCGACATGCGGATGGAGCCGGTCTGGAACGGCTTCGCCATCCCGCCGGTGGCCCTGGCCGCCGAGGCGGAGCAGCGGATGCTCGACGCGTCGCTGGCGATGGCCCGCACGATCGGCGGACTCGGCTACCGGGGTTATCTGAACTGCGACTCCATCGTCACGCCGGCGGGCGAGGTGCTCTTCAGCGAGGTGAACGCCCGGATAGGCGGCTGCACCCACGTGGACGCCGCGGCCCGGCGGCTGCTGGGTGACGGCTACCAGCGCAGCCACACCGTCCTGACCCGCAACGACCTGCCGGTGCGGGACTTCGCCAAGCTCGTCTGGGCCATCGACCACGACCCGCGGCTCAGCCCGGACGGCGAGAGCGGCGCCGTGATCCTCGTCGACGACAGCCCCTACAACCACACGGCGGAGTATCTCGTCTACGACCGCGATCCGGAGGCGGCCGAGGAGACGGAGCGCCTGCTGCGGCAGACCGCCGCCTCGTTCTGACCGCCCGTCATCAGTGTGGCCCCACGGGGTGAGGACACCGGTTCGGCCGGGGTCCTCACCCCGCTTCCGTGACCGCCGCCCGCTCCTTCTGCGCCGCGCGCATCCGCCGGACCTTGGCGATGCTGCCGCAGGCCCGGCCGCTCTCCCCGGCGTACATGCTGCACCAGGTACGGGTGTTGTTGCGGGACTGGTCGTAGAAGACCCAGCGGCAGTCCGGGCACGAACGGAGCCGGCGCCAGCGTTCGGCGAGCACCAGGTGGGCCGCCTGGCGCAGGACGACGTCGACCGGGGCGGCGGGGCCCTCCAGGCGCAGTTCGCCCTCGCCGATGCGCACGGTCTGCGGCCTGCGCGCTAGCCAGTCGTCCAGCCGCCGGGTGCCTCGGTCGGACACGTCCTCGCGCAGGTCGTCCCGGAGCCGGAGCAGCTCGGCGAGCTCGTCGGCGCGCGGGCGGGGGATGTGCGGCAGTACGCGCGCCCATTCCTGCGCGTCCCCGGCGAGGCCGGGAAGGGTCTCCGTCTCCTCCCGCGTGTCGTTGGGGATCACCCAGGTGTTGAGGAAGGACCTCATCTCCTCCACCTGTGGCCCGGCCACAGTCGTTCCCGTCTGATTGCCCATACGTAGAGCTTAGTCGGTAAACAAGGTTTGCGACCCCGAGGAGCGGTTACCGGTTAACACTATGAGTGGTAACACGCTGCCGACAGCGCCGCCCGCCCCGACCTACCGCGACGTCCTGCGCCGCGAGGGCGGCACCGCCTGGTACGCCGCCATGGGGCTGATCCGGACCCCCGTCGCCATGGCTCCCCTGGCCCTGGTGTTCCTGGGCCACAGCACCGGCTCGTTCGCCGCGGGCGGTGTCCTGGCCGCCGCGCACGCACTCGGGGAGGCAGTGGGAGCGCCCTTCATGGGACGCCGGTTCGACCGCAAACCGTTCCTCGGCCAGCTGCGCGTCGCCCTGCTCGCCGAAGCCCTCGCCTTCGCGGCCCTCGCCGTCCTCACCGGCCACACCCCGATGCCTCTCCTGGTGGCCCTCGCCTTCGCCGCCGGCGCTGTCGCCGCCGGTGTGCCCGGCGGAATGCGCGCGCAGCTGTCCAGCACCACCCCCGAGCACCTGCGGGCCACCGCGCTCGGACTGGAAAGCGCCCTGAACCAGGCCATCTGGGCCGCCGGACCGATGCTCGCCTCTCTGGTGTCCACCCAGATCTCGCCGCGTGTCGCGCTCGTCCTGATGGCCTTCGCCTCGGCGGCGCCGCTGCTCATGGCGGCGCACATCCGGCACCGCGGCCCCGCCGCCCTGGAGCAGGACGACGCTCCCGCCGGAACCCTGAGCGTCGTCAGGATGGCCTGGCCCACCGTGCTGCTGGCCGCGGCCATCATGTTCCTGGTCGGCGCGATGGACGTGGCGCTGCCCGCACGCCTGGAGAGCACCGGGCAGCAGCTCGCCCTGACCGGCGTCATCACCGGTGTGTTCGCCGGGGCCAGCATCGCGGCCGGCCTCGTCTACGGTCGCCGCGCCTGGCCCGGCACCCCCGGCACGCAGACACTCTTCCTGCTGCCCGCCATGACCGTGGCCCTGACGCTGTGCGCCGTCACCGGCCGCCTCTGGGGCTTCTTCGCCGCGTTCCTGCTCGGCGGCCTCTTCTACAGCCCCCTCATGATCATCAGGAACCTGGCGCTCCAGCACCGCCTCCCGGAGAACGTCTGGGCCACGGGCTTCTCCCTCCTGTACGCCGCGGGCGGCCTCGGCTACGGCGCCGCCGCGCTCCTGACGGCCGGCCTCGTCGAAGCCACCACCCCGGCGGTCACCATCGTGGTCTGCACGGCGGTGACCACGCTGATCGGCCTGATCGCGGGCCTGGGCGAGCGCGCCGGCGCCAAGGAGACGAGCGGGACCGCGGCGAGCGAGCCCCGGCGGGAGCGCACGACGACCTGACGGCACACGCCCGCCCACGATGCGCCCGGCGGCGGCTGGACCGCGATCTCACGGCGCCCGGGTCCGAGCGGGAACCGATGCCAGGCGACCCACGATCAAGACGGCGCCGACTCCCGCCACCCCGCACCTGTCCGCAGTGCACCCGGCACCACCGGGCGTTGCGACCTACAGGTGCGGAACCCCCTTGTGGGGCGTGGCGGCCCTCCGTGTCCGGGGGCGGTTGGTGAGGGCGCGCCGTCGGACCGGCCAGAGCGGCGAAGACAGGCGAAGGGCAGAGGCACTCCGGACGCCGCCGTCGTTGGGTCGTGTGGCCCGACCGGCGCGGCCCACGCAACGGAGTTCAGGCGCGGTGGCACCGGTCCTGCTGCTCAAGGGGCGGGCTCGTCCACGCACCGCGCCAAGGACACACAACCGAATCTGTGTGGCTCAAGCGCCCAACAACGGGGCCGCGTTGAGGTGAAGGCGGTGCGGCCGATCGGCAGGTTCGCGCCGTGGTGTGGAGAGTCTGCCATGGCGGTGTGGAGAGTCTGCGACAGATCCACAGGTCTGCCCGGCGGCTTCGGGGGCATACGGCGGTGATCGGGGAGGGCACACCCCCCGGCCGAGAAAAGGAACGCCGCGAGGCGCCGACCTGTGGGAGTTCTGATGCCGACCGCCGTGCCGGAGAGACCCACCGTCCTGCCCGGTGAAACGCCCGGAGCCGTCCGGGCCGCCCGTCTGCGCGCCCTGCCTCGCGGCACCGGCCGCACCGCCGCCCGCATCGGCGCCCTGACAACCTGCCAGGCCGCGCTCATGGTGGGCTTCGGGCTGCTGATCACCGGACCCGCACACGACGTGTGGCCGATGACCGTCGAGGACGACCTCAACGAGGGCCTGGAACAGCACCGCACGGGCCTGCTCACCACCTTCTCGTGGTTCGCGTCGGAGGCGGGCAACACCCTCACGATCATCGCGATCACGCTCGCGGTCTGCCTGGGACTGGTCCTGATACCCCGTCTGCCGATGTGGCGTCAGGCCGTCTTCCTCGCTGTCGCCGTCTCGCTCCAGGCGCTGGTCTTCCTCATCGTCACAGCGTCGGTGGACCGTCACCGGCCGGAAGTACACCGCCTCGACGCGTCCCCGCCCACTTCCAGCTACACCTCCGGGCACACGGGAGCCGCCACCGCCCTGTACGCCGGACTGGCAGCGCTCGCCCTGTCCCGCATCCGCGGACCCTGGCGCAAGGCCGCAGCCGGACTCCTGCTGCTGATACCGCTGTTGGTCGCACTCGCCCGCCTCTACCGGGGCATGCACCACCCCACCGACGTCGTCGGCGGACTCACCAACGGCAGCCTGTCGCTGCTGATCGTCGGCCGGGCCCTGTTCACCGACGCCTCTGTGACCGCCGCTCCCTCGGCCCGCCCCGCGCCGGCCGTCGGCGCCGGCATCAATGGACTGGCGTCGGGTCGCACCGTCGTGGTCTACAACCCCACCGTGACCGACGAGAACCTCTGCGGCGCGCTGCGCGACGTGCTCAACCGGCACGGTCACCGCGCGGTGGAATTCGTGCAGACCACGATCGAGGACACCGGAGGCGGCCAAGCCGCCCGCGCGGCCGCCGACGGCGCGAGTCTGGTGGTCGTCTGCGGCGGGGACGGCACACTGCGCGCGGCCGCCGACGCCATGGCCGGCAGCGGCGTACCGCTGGCCCTGGTGCCCAGCGGCACCGGCAACCTGCTCGCCCGCAACCTCGGCCTTCCGCTGTCACCCGCGGCCGCGCTCGACGCCGCACTTGGCGGAACCGTGCGTCACATCGACCTCGGCCGGATCGAGGGCGACGACCTCGAAGCGACCCACTTCGCCGCCATGTCCGGGGCCGGACTCGACGCCGCGATCATGGAGAACACCGACGACCGGACCAAGTCCTTCCTGGGCTGGCCCGCGTACGTCCTGGCCGGCATCACCACCCTGCGCACCCCCCGGATGCGCGTGACGATCAAGCTCGACGGCGCCCTGGCCCTGCGCCGTACCGCCCGCATGGTGCTGTTCGCCAACGTCGGCACCGTGCAGGGCGGTCTCACCCTCGTGCCCGCCGCTCGGTGCGACGACGGACGGCTCGACCTGCTCATCCTCGACCCGCGCGGCCCCTCCGGCTGGATCCGTGTCCTCGGCGCGCTGCTGCGAGGGGCGAGGACGCCCAAGCCCACGTCGGTGGACACGATCGCCGCCCATGACGCCGACGCCGGCGTACCGGTGGAGTTCTTCACCTTCGAGCGCGCCGAGCTCACCTTCGAGTCCGAGCAGAGCCGCGAACTCGACGGGGACCCGGTCACTCCGGGTCGGCGGCTGACCGCCGAGGTGCGCCCGGGCGCGCTGACCATGCTGCTGCCTGCCGGGGAGAAGTGATGGGTACAGCGACAAAGGTCCCCGAGACCAGGAACATGACGGGCGAGGAACTCTCCGCCGACGAGGCGCTGATGTCCCTGCGCCGCTACGGCCGCTGGCCGCTGCTGCGCGACGCCTTCGTCCGCTTCCGCTACGCCGACGGCTTCACGCACTCCCGGGCCCTCGCCCTGCAGACGGTGCTCTCGGTCATCCCGCTGGCGATCGCCTTCGTCGGCCTGTCCAGCGCCCTGCACACGGAGGACATCGGCAGGCTCGCGGAACTGACGATCCACCGGATCGCCCAGGGGCCCAGCGCCGAGGTGGTCGACGACGCGCTGGACCGCAGCAAGCGCAAGGCGGGCGACGGCGCCCAGCTCGCCCTGTGGTTCGGCCTGCTGTTCTCGCTGGTCAACACCACCACCGCGATGTGCCAGATCGAGCGCGGCGCCAACCGCATCTACGGCAACGAACGCGACCGTCCGTTCCACCGCAAGTACCTGCGCGGCCTGGTGATGTCCGTCAGCGCCGGCCTTCCGCTGGGCGTGGGCTTCATCGTGATGGTGGCCGGCGCGGACCTGGCCTCCGCCGCGGTGACGGTGTACCACCTCCAGGACGGCACGCTCACCGCGTGGAACATCCTGCGCTGGCCCCTCGGCCTGGTCCTCGTGCTCATCTCGGCCAGCGCCATCTTCCGCCGCGCGCCGCGCCGCAAGCAGCCCGGCTACACCTGGCTGGCCTTCGGCGCCGCGGTGTACCTGGTGCTGTGGACGACCCTCACCTGGCTGCTGAGCCTCTATCTGGCGTTCAGTGGCTCCTTCGACACCGTGTACGGCCCGCTCAGCGCCTTCATGTCGCTGCTGCTGTGGGCGTACCTGACCTCCATCGCCCTGTTCCTCGGACTGTCCTTCTCCGCGCAGCTGGAAGCCGCGCGGGCCATGCGCCCCGGTCCGATCGAAGCCGACCCGGGAGTCTGAATGGTTCTTCGGTTCACCACACGTCGTATGCGCGAACGCCGCCGCCGGGAGGCGGACCGGAAGTTCGGCGCCCGCCTGCTCGGCGCGGCCGTCGTGGCCGCGCTCGCCGCGGTGCCGTTCGGGCTGCTGCTGATCCTCGTCGAGGGCCAGTGGGAGCCGTTGCGCCGGCTGGACGCGAGCGCCGCGCGGCGCCTGAACGAGACCGCGCTCGACCATCCCGCCTGGACCGACACCCTGCGTTTCCTGTCGGACCGTGTCTGGGATCCGGTGACCCTGCGCATCGTGGTCGCCCTGCTCACCCTGTGGCTGCTGTACCGCAAGGCGTGGCGGCTCGCCGCCTGGTCGGCGGTGACGGCCGTGGCCGGCGGGCTGATCGGGCTGCTCGTCAAGGTGGTCGTCGAACGGGCCAGGCCCTCTCTCGAGGACCCCGTCGCCCGCGCACCCGGCTTCTCGTTCCCCTCGGGGCACGCCATGACCGCCACCACCTCGTTCGCGATCCTGCTGCTGGTCCTGCTGCCGATGGTGCCGCGCGCCTGGCGGGTGGTGTGCTGGTGCTTCGCGGTGCTCTCGGTGGTCGGCGTCGGTTTCACCCGCGTGGCGCTGGGTGTGCACTGGTTCAGCGACGTGGTGGGCGGCTGGCTCCTGGGGCTCGCCGTCGTGGCCCTCACCGCCTGGGCCTTCGAGGCCTGGCGCACCGACATCGGCCGCCGCACCACCGAGCTGGCCGACGGCCTGGAACCCGAGCTGACCGAGGAGCATCCCGAGCCAGACCCCGTCCTGCGCTCGAAGCGCTGAACGGTCGGCATCGCGCAGACGCCTCGGGGCGGCGACCACACGGTTGCCGCCCCGAGGCGTCTGCGTACGCCATGGAGCCACGGCCACTCTCCGGGGCATGCCGGCGAGCAGGCCGGTGACCGGCGAGCCCGCCGGAAAGGGCACCTGCCCCCGCCTCACCCGTTGTTGGCGGCTTTCGGCCTGACCATCGGGCTCCGGCGCCCACAAACTGTCAGCTACCCGCCACAGGAGGCCGCCGTGAGTCCCTTGCGTTCCACAAGACCCCAGCGAACCGTCGTCCGAGCCGCCACAGTCCTGGCAATCCTCGTCGGCTGGTGTGCCGTCACCGGCCCCGCCGCCCATGCCGGGGACCGAGCAGGGCGCCAGGCAGCCGTCGCGATACGGGGCGGCGACACCCTCTACAGCGGCGGCGCCCGCTGCACCGTCGGCTTCAACGCCCGTTCCGCCACCGCGACGTACGCGCTCGTCGCGGGCCGCTGCGCGCAGGGCACGAGCACCTGGTACGCCGACGCCGCCCTGACCGTCCCCGTCGGCGTCACCGCGGGGGTGAGCTTCCCCGGCGACGACTACGCGAGCGTCCGGTACACGAACACCGCGGTCGCCTACCCGGGCGAGGTCACGCTGGGCGCCGGCGTCGGCACCCGCGACATCACCGGCGCGGCGAACCCCGTCGTCGGACAGTCGGTCTGTCACGTCGGGCGGACCACCGGATACCGCTGCGGGACCGTCCAGGCGGTGAACGTCACCGTCAACTACGGCGGGGGGATCGTCTACGGACTGTTCCGGTCCACCATCTGCTCCGAGCCAGGAGACAGCGGCGGCCCGGCCTTCTCCGGGGGCACGGCCCTCGGCATCATCGTCGGCAGCAGCGGCAACTGCACCTCGGGAGGCTTCACTTACTACCAGCCGGTGGCCGAGTCCCTGTCGGCGTACGGCCTGAGCGTCTACTGAATCGGCCGACCCGAGGCGGCCCGTCAAGCAGGGCCGGCCGGGGTGCAGGGAGCCTGGTGGGCACAGGTGACTCCGCCCACCCGCTCACGGTGCGCACCCTCACGGCGGCTTCCAGCACCCCGGTCGACGTTGCCCCGGGGTGCCGACCACACAAGGCCGGCACCCCGAGAGCGGCACGGCGACGTCAGTCCACGGCGCCGATGCGTTCGACCCGCTCGTTGACGCCGTTACGGAGTTCACTCAGCGTCGTGCCGGGCAGGGCCTTCTTCGGCGTCGAGGACGGCGGCTGCGTCTCGTCCTCGCAGGTCGTGCCCGAGGCGGGAACCTTGAGGTCCACCAGGTAGCCGACGACCGCGTCCGTCGCGCAGGCGCTGCGCCCGAACGCGGTGTGCCCCTCGGCCCGGAACGTGAGCAGCGAGGCGTTGTCGAGTCGCCGGGACAGCGCGACCGCGTCCTGGTACGGGGTGTCCGGGTCGCCGGTGGTACCCATCACCAGGATCGGCGCGGATCCCCGGGCCCGGTAGGAGCCGTCGTAGCGGCTGGTGTGCTCGCCAGTCCACTGGACGCAGGCGGTGGCGTGCTGGTGGTCGTACGTGGGAGGCCCGTACGCCATCGCCGGGCCGAGCAGCGGTGCCGCCTCGGCGTTGGCCTTGACGTTCCGCTCCAGCCGCTGCAGGTTGCGCGGGTAGTCGCGGTCGACGCACTCGACGGCCACGTTCGGACCAAGGAAGTCGAAGCTGGCCGGGGACGGCGGGCGCAGCAGGAAGGACGTGTTGTCCCGCAGTTGTGCCTTGCGCAGTGCCGCGCCGAGCGAGGGCCAGATGACCTTGCCCTCGTTGATGTTGAACATCAGCCGGTAGACCAGGGTGTAGCCGTTGGCCTGGCCGCCGTTCGCGGTGGGCACGGGGCCGGCGTCCAGGTCGGCCTTCAGCTTCTCGAACGCCGCGCGCGGGTCTCCGTCGCCGAACCCGCAGGTGGCCTGGTCTGCGGCGCACCAGTCCAGGAAGCGGCTCATGGCGCCGTCCAGCGCGAGGTACTGCGGCCGGTCGTAGGCGTAGGGACGGTTCGCGTAGTGCACCGGGTCGTACGCGCCGTCGAGGGTCAGGGCCCGTACCCGCTCGGGGAACATGGCCGCGTAGACGGTCCCGATGTACGACCCGAAGGACCGTCCGTAGTAGGTGAGTTGCTTCTCCCCCAGCGCCTCCCTCAGCAGGTCGATGTCCCGGGCGACGTACTCGGTGCCGACGAAGGGCAGCAGCTCGCCCGTGTTGTCCGCGCAGGCCTGGTTGAACTCGGCCGCCTCACGCAGGGCCGGCCCGAAGGCGTCGGGCCCGGGTACACCCTTGGCCTCGGTGACGGCACGGGTGTAGCGCGCGTCGTCGAAGCAGGTCAGCGCGGAACTGCGGCCGACCCCGCGGACGTCGTAGCCGAAGACGTCGAACGAATCGCGGAGCGCGGCCGGCAGGTCGGCGTAGTTGTTCCGCACGAAGTCCACGCCGGAGTTGCCGGGCCCGCCCGGCTGCATGAACAGCGTGCCCTTGCGCTTCGTCTGGTCCGCGGCCTTCTTGCGGATCACCGCGAGGGTGATGGTCTTGCCGTTCGTGTCGCGGTAGTCGAGCGGGACGTCGGCCTTCGCGCACTCGAAGCCGCCCTGGCAGTCGGTCCAGGTGAGCGACGGCACGGGGGGCTTCTCAGGAGTCTTCGGCGAGGCGGCCGACTGGGTCGCCGTGCCCGTCACGGCGGCCATGAGTGCGGCGAGCGTAGCGGCGACGACCGGGAGCCGTCCGAAAGGTCTTGGTATGCGACGTGGAGTGGTCATGGTCCTTTTCCCCCTGTGGTCGATGGATGACAAGTGCTCACCGTGCATGGTGAGTTCGGCCATCTGAACAGACGGGAAAAGAGCGAGATCGGTGCCACCACGGCCACCTGAATCCCTCACCGGTCTCGGGTGAGCGGGCGGTCCCGGCCGTCGTGCGTCCGAAGCCTGCCACGGGTGGTACACACCCGGATGGGCGAGGTCGTCGAAAAGGAGGGCGGGGACCGATGACTTTCCCGGCGGGCCGCCGTCATAGTTCATGGTTGGCGCGCCACGGCCGCGAGGGCGGTGGGAGCGCGCGACCGGACCTGTCAGCAGCACACGAGATACCGAGGAACCTTCGATGCGTACCCTGATCAGCACCGCGTTCATCTCCCTCGACGGCGTGGTCGAGGGACCGGGCGGCGAGCCCGGCTACCGCAACTCCGGGTGGACCTTCAAGAACATCGACTTCCTTCCCGAGGCGTACGAGATCAAGGGCCGGGAGCAGCAGGAGGCGTCCGCCATGATGATGGGCCGCACCAGCTACGAGGCGTTCAGCCCCGTCTGGCCGGACATGGCCGACTTCGCCGACTACAAGGTGATGCCGAAGTACGTCGTCTCGACCACGCTCACCGAGGACGACCTGGTGTCGAACTGGGGGGAGACGACCATCCTGCGCTCAATCGACGACGTCGCCGCGCTGAAGGAGACCGAGGGTGGCCCGATCATCATCCACGGCAGCGCCGCCCTGAACCACGCCCTGTCGGACGCCGGCCTGATCGACCGCTACCACCTGCTGGTCTTCCCTCTGCTGCTCGGTGCGGGCAAGCGGCTGTTCAGCGCCACGGACAAGGACGCGCAGAAGCTGAAGCTCGTCGAGCACGAGGCCTTTGCCAACGGTGTGCAGAAGAACGTCTTTGACGTCGTCCGCTGACCGGCTGCCGCAGGTGTCCAGCTGTCACGTCGCCGGGCGGGCCGCGGGACCGCGGGGTCCTGGTCGCACCGGTGCTCACGCTCACGATTCCCGGACGTGGCTCCAGCGCGGTACGTCGCATGGGCGCCGGACGGCCGCGCAGGAGACCGGGCGTGCTGCCTGACGGGTGATGTTGGGCGGGTCGGCGGGCCAAGGACCGGCCCTGACCTCGCGGTCACTCAATACTCCGGCCATGAGAGCAGCCCCTCCCCCATCTCGGTCGCGCCGCGCCGCGGTCGCCGCGGTCGCCGCGGCCACCGCACTCACCGCGCTCGTCGGCTTCGGCACCCCGGTCACGGCGGCCGGTGGCGCGGCGCGCGACGGCGGACAGCACCGGCCCTGTACCGGCTCCCGCCCGTCCGACAGCGGCCCGGCACGCAAGGTCCTGCGGCTCGCCGAGCAGGCCAAGGCCGAACTGGGCCTCAAATCCGTGATCCTGCGGGTCACGGCCGGGGACCGCGAGGTCGTCACCACGGCTCTGGGCGAGTCGATGACCGGTGTCCCGGCCGACCCCGCCATGCACTTCCGGAACGGCAACATCGCGATCAGCTACATGGGCACGGCGCTCATGCGGCTCGTCGACCAGGGCAAGGTCGACCTCGACGATTCCGTCGCACGCTGGCTCCCCGAGCTCCCGCAGGCCAAGAAGATCACCTTGCGCATGCTGGCCGCCTCGACCACCGGACTCGTGGACTACGTCCCCCTTCCCGAGTTCCAGACGGCCGTCACCGCCAACCCGTTCCGCCGGTGGACCGCCAAGGAGCTGGTGGCCCTGGTGACCAGCAAGCCGCGCTGGTACAAGCCGGGCACCAACTGGAGCTACTCGCACGCCAATTTCGTGCTCCTCGGCGCCGCCTTGGAGAAGATCACCGGAACCCGGCTCGACGTCCTCCTGCACCGCCAGGTCCTGGCCCCGCTCGGACTGCGCGAGACCCGCAACAGCTTCACCCCGGACATCCCGACGCCCGTCCTGCACGCCTTCACAGCCGACCGCGGGACGTACGAGGAGTCCACCTTCTGGAACCCCTCGTGGACCACCGCACCCGGCGCGGTGCAGACCACGGACATCTGCGACCTGGCCCGCTCCGCCGAGGGCATCGGCTCCGGCGAACTGCTCTCCGAGTCCTCCTACAAGGAGTTGCTCAGCCCCGGAACGGTGAACCTGGGCCGCCCGACCGACAAGTGTCCCGCGACGGTCTGTCTCACCAACAGCGAGGCCACCCACTACGGCATGGGCGTACTCGTCCTGGGTGACTGGGTGGCCCAACACCCCCTGTTCTTCGGCTATTCCGCCTCTCAGGCCTACCTTCCGTCCAAGCGTCTGGCCATCGCGGTCTCGACGACGCAGGGCCCCAAGACCCCGGACGGCCACGCCGCCCACCTGCTCGCCCAGCGGATCGCCGCCGCCCTCGTCCCGGATGACCCGATCCCCGACTTCGGCTGACCCCTCGTACGACAGAGGCGAGGTCCCCGAGCGAAGAGACTTCCGCTCGGGGACCGCGCTCGTCGCACCCGCCCAACACGATTGCCTGGCGGCCCAGTTGTGGCTCGGGTCCGTCACATACAGCCGGGCGGTGGACTCACACCTCGCCGGTCGCGAACAGCTCCAGGTGCCCGCACTTCGGACAGCGGAACGCCTCTATCTGCCGCCGGGGCCTGCCCATCCGCTTGGCGCCCCCGAGAATCCCCCGCTCCAACGCCCCCTCGATCCACCGCGCGTACCCGCGCGAGTGCTCGCCGGCGTCCTCGATGAAGCCCTCCGCCAGCCCGACCGTGCCGCACTGCGTGCACTTGTAGTTGTTCATCGCGCCAGTCTAGGAAATGCCATGCGGCCGTTGATCACGCGTAAGCCCGCCCTCAAGCGGCGTCCCCTGACACGCGATCCGCCGGCCAGACGCCGCCCCGCCTGTGACCCACATCACATGATGTTCCTGTCAGTAGTCGGGGCGCTGTTCCGCTCAAGTCGCCGAGAGCACTCGGACCGACAGGAGCGCATCACATGAAGCACCGCATCGTCATCCTCGGCGCCGGCTACGCCGGGGCCTACGTGGCCGGGACCCTGGCCCGGCGGCTGTGCCCGGCGGACACCGAGATCACCGTGGTCAACGCCGAGTCGGACTTCGTCCAGCGGCTGCGGCTGCACCAACTCGCGGCCGGTCACACGATCGAAGCCCCACAGCTCGCCGACGTCTTCGCAGGCACGGGGATACGGCTGCGCCTGGCCCGTGTGACAGCGCTCGACCTCGAGCGCCACGTCGTCACCGTGGCCGACGCCACCGGCGGCGGCGAGGTCGGCTACGACACGCTCGTCTACGCGCTCGGCAGCCACGGCGATCACGGCGGTGTCCCCGGCGCGGCCGAGCACGCCTTCGACGTCGCCGCCCGGCCCTCGGCGCTGCGCCTGCGCGAGCGCCTGGACAGCCTGGGCGCCGGCGGGAGTGCGGTGGTCGTCGGCGACGGGTTGACCGGCATCGAGACAGCCACCGAGATCGCCGAAGCCCGGCCGGGACTTTCGGTGGCGCTGGTCGCCCGTGGCGAGCTGGGCGCCAGGCTCTCCGCCGGAGCCCGCGACCATCTCCGTCAGGCCTGCGCCCGGCTGGACATCACCGTCGTGGAGCACACCGAGGTCGAAACCGTCGAGGCGGGGCGGGTCCTGTGCTCCGACGGCACCGTCCTGGCGTCCGACGCGACTGTATGGACGGCCGGGTTCGCGGTCGGCCCCGTCGCCGCCACTTGCGGGCTGGAGGTCACCGAGAGAGGCCGGATCGTCGTCGATCGCAGCATGCGGTCGGTCTCCCACCCGGACGTCTACGCCGTCGGCGACAGCGCCTACGCCATCGGTGACAACGGCCGGCCGCTGCCGATGTCGTGCGCTTCGGCCGGCCACACCGGCATGCAGGCCACAGCGGCGATCGTGGGACGCCTGGCCGGCCGCAAGATCCCGAACACCAGGCTGGAGTACCTGGGCAACCACATCAGCCTCGGGCGGCGGGACGGCATCCTGCAGCTTGTCGACCGCGAGGGCGAGGCGAAACCGAAGCACGTGGGAGGACGGAAGGCCGCGCGGATCAAGTCGGGCATCCTCAGGACGTCACTGTGGACCACCTCGCACCCGACCTTCGGCCTGCCCAGGAGCAAGCGCCGCCTGGTGGTCACGCCGGATGCGTCCGCCGAGAAAGCATCGCGTGGCCGTCCGGCGTCCGCCTAGGGTGAGCCGCGTGGACAGCGCCACCACCGACCGCTTCGGCCTCAGCCGGTTCGAGGCCAGCCGAAACCGGCTGGCCTCGCTGGCCTACCGGCTGCTGGGCTCCGCCACCGACGCCGAAGACGCCGTACAGGACGCCTTCCTGCGCTGGCAAGCCACCGACCGGCGCCGGATCAAGGTGCCGGAAGCATGGCTGACCAAGGTCGTCACCAATCTGTGCCTCGACCGGCTCCGCTCGGCGCAGGCCCGCCGTGAGCGCTCTGTCGGCGCCTGGCTGCCCGAACCACTCCTCGACGGCGACCCGATGCTCGGCCCGGCCGACACTTTCGAGCAGCGCGAGTCGGTCTCCCTTGCCGTACTGACGCTCATGGAGCGCCTGTCACCCGTCGAGCGAGCCGTGTACGTCCTGCGCGAGGCGTTCTCCTACGGCCACTCCGAGATCGCCGAGATCCTCGACATCACGGAGTCCGCAAGCCAGCAGCACCTCCACAGGGCCCGGCGCCGCATCTCCGCAGCGGGCCGCCGCGGCGGGGAGGTCGACGAGGCATCCGCCCGCAGGATCGTCGAGGAATTCCTCGCCGCCGCCTCCTCGGGCCGCACCGAACGGCTCGTGGCCTTGCTCACCGACGACGCGGTCGCGACGTCCGACGGTGCCGGTCTGACGGAGAAGCTGCTGCGGTTCGATACTCCACAGCGCATCGCCGCCGTCGTACGAGCCGGCTTCAAACCCACACCCGCCAAACGGCGGTTCGCAGGCGGCACGCCCGCCATCCACTACGCGCTCGTCAACGGTGCGCCCGCGATCCTCTTCGTGGTCGGCCAACAGGTCGTCGGCGCCGTGACGTTCGACATCGCCGACGGCAGGATCGCGACCGTGCGCGGGATCGCCGCCCCCACGCGCCTCGTCCGCCTGACCCGGGCCTGGGGTCAGCACGGACCGGACGCGCCACTCGTCACGCAGTGGTGACCCACCGGCCGACAGTCAACGGCTGTACGCCGTCGAAGATCAGCGAACCGACGTAAGCTCCGCGCGGGGCCGGCGTCCCCCTGGAACCATCAGCGCGTTGTCGCCGCGTACTCGTCGGACGACAGCTCGAACACCCGAACTCGCCGACCGCAGGTGGGATTCACGGTTTCGCGTGCGAGCCGCATCCCGAGCTTGGCCATGATCCGTTCGGAGGCGTCGTTGCCCACCTGCGCGATGCTGACGATCCGCTCGAGCCCGGCGTCTTCGAATCCGAACCGTACGGCGGCCGCGGCGGCCTCCGTGGCGAGGCCCTGCCCCCAGAAGGAACGTCCCAGCCGCCAGCCCACCTCGACCGCCGGCAGCACCTCCGGCAGGAAGTGGGGCACCGCGAGGCCGGTGAATCCGGCCAGTTCGCCCGTGGACCTGATCTCCACGGCGAACAGGCCGAACCCCCGCTCCTCCCACTCGCGCTCCCAGGCCCGGATCCCGTCACGGGTCTGCTCCTCGTCACGGACACTGCCGTCCCGGATCCATCGCATGACCTCGGGGTCGGCGTTGACGGCAGCCATGGGCGCAATGTCCGCCTCGCGCCAGCGACGAAGGATCAGACGGGGTGTCTCCAGGGGGACCATCCGACCATTGTGGATCACCCGCACCGCCCGGATGCCGTGGGGGTCGCACGACCGAGCACCTGGACCAGGGGGCGCCAGCCCCAGGACGCGAAAACGCTTTGTGGGCACGCCGGTGACGGCTCGTCAGTATTTCAAGAAGTACTGTCGCCGATGTTGACGCCGACATCCCGCTGGCTCACATTACTTATAGGTAGTACCCAGCGGTAACCCCGCAACCGCCCCCTACGACCAGACCGGCGGCCCGCCCCACAGCCGTCCGGTGCGCGAACGCACCCCCTTGATGCTCGAGCCGCTTTCTTCGCTGCGAAGCCGACTGTGCCGTCACAGCCGCGCCCGCCCCCACGTCGCATCCGAGAAGAGAGAGCACATGCCCAAGCTTCGCCATGTCATGACCACGTCAGCGATCGCCGCCGCACTCACTCTCACCGGCACCACCGCACACGCGACACCGACGCTCGACTACGTCGCCCTCGGTGACAGCTACAGCGCCGGCTCCGGTGTCCTGCCCGTGGACCTCAGCAACCTGCTCTGCCTGCGCTCCACCGCGAACTACCCCCACGTCATCGCCTCCAGAACGGGCGCCCACCTCAAGGACGTGACCTGCGGAGCCGCGCAGACCAAGCACTTCAGCGAGTCCCAGTACCCCGGTGTGGCCCCGCAGACGGACGCCCTCGGCACCGACACCGACCTCGTGACCTTCACGATGGGCGGCAACGACAACAACACCTTCATCAACGCCATCGTGGCCTGCGGCACCGCAGGCATCTCCACCGGCGGCCAAGGCAGCCCCTGCAAGGACAAGAACGGCTCCTCCTTCGAGGACCAGATCGACGCGAACACCTATCCCGCGCTCAAGGCGTCCCTGGAGAAGATCCGCGCCAAGGCTCCCAACGCCCGCGTGGCGGCCCTGGGTTACCCCTGGATCACACCCGCCACCGCCGATCCCTCCTGCTTCGTGAAGCTCCCCATCGCCTCCGGCGACGTGCCCTACCTGCGCAGCCTCCAGGCCCATCTCAACTCCGCGATCAAACGGGCGGCTGAGGAGACAGGGGCGACGTACGTGGACTTCGCCCAGGTGTCCGAGGGCCACGACGCCTGCAAGGCCGCCGGGACCCGGTGGGTCGAGCCGCTCCTCTTCGGACAGAACATCGTCCCGGTCCACCCCAACGTACTCGGGGAGCGGCGCATGGCAGAGCGCACGATGACCGTCCTCGGCCTCGGCTGATCCATCCCGCGCCTGACGGGAGGGCGTCCCTCACCACTCGCGGGCTCGGCTGGACGTCCGGCTGGGCCTGCGATCAGCCCTGCCCTCGGTGACAGCACCGCACATCGTGCACGCTCACCACATGGCATCGGCGGCTTTCGAGACCCGCCGATGCTCAGCGCAGATGAGTACGTGTACTCATGTGCGGGTCGGGCCACCCGTCCGAAGCTGCACCAATGACACAACTCCACGCCCTCACCGGCCAGTTCGCTCACCCCGGACGTGCCATCGCCGTCGCTGCTCTCACATGTCTGGCCCTCGCCGGCTGCGGAACCGACCGGCCTGGTGACAGCGAGACGCCGGATGGAGCGGGCACGACCGCCGCCTCCAAGGTGAGGGCCCCGTCACCGTCGTCCGACCGAGCGGCGTTCGCGAGGATGCTAGACAAGGTCGCCCGACGGTGTCCCCCACCCGGGAAGGATTCCGTCGCTACGAAGCCGAGCGGTCCGTCGGCGGAGCCCAGTCTCGCGCCTGGCGAGACTCCTCCCGCAGACCCGATCGAACCGGGTGCCCCCACGGGCCCCGAGTCGGTGTTGAACGCTCGTGACTGGTGCGCGAGCGTCCAGCACGAACAGCGCATCATCGAGGCACTGCAGGCGGTGCCGAGGCCCACCCCGGCGAGCGTCCGCAAAACCCTGAACGGCCTCGGATACATCGATGAGCGCATCCACGACCTCGGGCAGGACGGCACAGTCACACGTTTCCACCTCGACCTGAGGGAGAGCGGCGGCCGGCTCTGCGAGGCGGGCACGGCAGCGGGCGCGACAACGGACGTGACCCCGTGTTTGGCGCCCACCACCGGCGAGTTCAAGGCCGAAAGGTCAGACGGCAAGCCTTCGTAACGCATTGGGCACCGGACTCCGCTTGCGGCAACAATTTTCGCCTGCGATGTGTAACCCCGGGTAAAGCTGGTGACTCGGCTGCGGCAGGGTTCGGAGAGCAGCCCTGTTGAGTCCTCCGGAACGTGACGTCCGGAGGACTCTTCCTGTGGCGCCATTGACGAGCTTGAGCCGGTGACCGCAAGCGGGCTCGGTCAGGGCCGCCCCGATCGCCTGCTGCCCGTCAGGGCCCCGCCCGTCTGCGCCGCCCGCAGGGCAACTGCTCGCCGCCGGTGATCGACGGCTCCGGACGACTGCCGAACAGTCTTGGCCCCAGCGTTTGGGTAGCACCACCACCGTGAGCGGCTGGAGCCACATCGCCGACAACGCAGCTCCAGCCCTCGTCCTCCCAGCCCTGCTCCGAGAGCGGGAAGTACTCCCGCGCATCCCGGGTGGGTGGTGAGGACGCTCGGTGCGAGGGCGGTAGCCGAGGGGCGCCGCCGCCGTGCTCGCACAAGCGGCCGCTGCTGGACACTCGCCCTCCTCCGGCGGCGGCCGTCCACGGCTCGCCTGTCGCCCCTGCGGGCGTACACGCCGCAGCAACTACCCTGCGTGAGAGTCGAGTTCAGCCGCTTCGAGCAATACGGTCTTCCACTACGACAGTACGCGCTCCCGACGGAACCGGAGCCCTCAACGCCCGGATCCTTCGAGCCAAGCCCCACAGGTCATGTCGGCAGGGCTGCACGCCGCCTTGATCGCGCAGGCGAGGCGGGCTGGAACCGCCGGCACCCGCCTCGCCTGGTTTCGGCTGCGCGGCCGGGCCACTGCTCGTCCCCGCATCAGGGATGGCCGCGCCAGTAGCCGGAGCGCGACCCACCCCGGCGCCAGGCCCCCCGCACGGTGGACGGTTGCTCACGCGGGGGAGACTCCGGCCTTCACGCGAGATAGTGCGCACGTCCTTCGTCGTCGAGCTCGAAGGAGCCCTCCGGGATGACGCAGAATTCGTTGCCCTCGGGGTCGGCCATCACCAGGAATCCCCCGTCGGCGTACTGCTCCAGTCTGCGCCCGCCGAGCCTCTCGACACGTTGCTGTTCGGCAGCGGGGTCGGGTGAGGTGATGTCGAAGTGCATCCGGTTCTTGCCCGATTTGGGTTCGTTGGTCCGCTGAAAGCCCAGGCCCAGGCCGTCTTCCCTCTGAAGCCAGACGTACGGATCCGTACGGCCCACGACGGGTCTGCCGAGCATTTCGGACCAGAACGCGGCGAGCCGCTCGGGGTCGGTGGCATCGACTATGAGGGCGTTGATCTTCATGGGCGAGTCCGTCATGCCCCGATCCTCTCAAGCGTGTCCGGACCCCACGGCCGCCGCAAAGGCAGCTTCGGTGAAGAGCAGTCCTCGCACGACTTCGGCGGCAACCCCCACGCGTGCTGGAGCACACGATACGGAGGTTGCCGCCGAGGCGCGGTTCGAGCCGGGCCCGGTGCCACCGGTGTCCTGCGCCGGCAGGCGCCGTCGTTCAGATCAGTTCGGGTTGCGGAGCCGGCTGCGGGGCCGGCGCGGCTGTCGGTTTCCAGGACGCGGTGGTCCGTACGTAGCAATAGATGACCGAGATCATGGCGAGCACCAGCAGGGGGCCGGTCAGCACGCGGTGTTCGGCTATCTCGACCGACAGGTAGCGGTAGGCGACCAGGAGCGCGACGAGGACCGTCGAGCCGTAGGCGACCAACTGGACTCCCGACCGGTCCCAGCCGTGGTCGAAAGCGCGCAGAGCGCCTTCGACCGTGAGCGTGAAGACCACGCCGGCGATAAGGTCGGCACCGTAGTGGTAACCGAAGCCCAGCGTCGCGGCGAGCGTCGCCACCAGCCAGAACGTGCCGCCGTAGCGCAGGGCGCGGGGGCCCTTGCGTGTGTGGATGAAGATCGCCGTGGCCCACGCGGTGTGCAGGCTCGGCATGCAGTTGCGAGGCGTGATCTCGTCGAACGGCATGAGGTGCGGCGTGCCGATGGGAGGCAGCGTCCCCGGCCACAGGTCGGCCACGGCCCAGGGCTCACTGGGCGGCATATGGGGTGCCCAGAGGCTGACTTCTTCCCAGTGGGCGGCCCCGGTGCCATAGGCGAAGATCGGGCCGACCACCGGGAAGATCATGTAGAAGGCCGGCCCCAGAAGCCCGATCACGAGGAACGTACGCACCAGGTGATGGCGTGGGAAGCGGCGTTCGGCGGCCACGTGGCGCAGTTGGTACAGCGCGACGACGACCGCTGCCACCGGAAGCTGGCCGTAGACGAAGTCGAGGGCGTTGAAGCCGATCGCACCGGAGGCGGTGACGAGACGCCCCACGAGCCAGGACGGGTTGCCCAGCGCGTGGTCGGTGGTCGCCACGTACTGGTCGAGCACCATGGGGCGGGTGGTCGAGGTGAGGTACAGCCAGGCGTCGCCCGTCTTGCGGCCCGCGATCAGGAGCAGGGCCAGGCCCACGCCCTTCAGCAGCAGGACGCGTTCCCGGCCGGTGCGACGGGTGACGGCCACGACCGCGCAGCCGAGGACCACCCACAGCGCGCCATTGCCGAAGGGATGTCCTTCGGTCACCTTGATGTCCGCGACGAAGCGGACGGCCCAGAAGACGATGTCGATGCCGACGGCCGCGCCGAGCGCGATGAAGCGCTGGCGCCAGGTGAGGACCACCATCATCAACGCCATGCTCGCGTAGAGCAGTCCGCCCGATTTGGGCGGGAAGAGGACCTCGCGCGCCTGGGTCGTGATCGGACCCGGCAGACCGTAGTGGCGTACGGCGAATTCGAGCGCTATGAGGAACCCGAGAACCGCGACCGCCGCCACGGCCCACAGCCCCGCTTGTGGATGCCGCCGTATGTGTATCAACCCAGACCACTTCACTAGATGCTGCTTGTGCCACCCGTCCTACTCCCCCGGGCAAGACGGAAAGAACGCCGCTCGGGTTCCGGACGGGTTCCGACCTCGGGTCACACCGTGCCGATTCGGCACCGATGCCCTGAGAGGGACCACGTGCTCCTCGATGAGCTACGGAGCTCGGCATGCGTACGTGCCCGCGTGTCCCCCACCTGTCCCCACTGGACGCCTCTCCCCCCGGCCCGGAGCCGGTTCCGACCTCGATCCGCCGAGCGAAGCACAGCGGATCTGCGCAGGTCAATAGACATACGGCGGCAGCCGTCGGCCCGAGAGAGTGCCCCTGAGGGCCGACCTCATTCTCCCGCACCGGGACGGATGGTCGGCACAGGCGGCCACCTCGGCACTCGCGAGGCGAGAGCGGGTCACCCTGAGGCGGGACATCGCATGACATGTCTGGCCGTGGACGAATCGTGAGGCCGAACCGGTACGACGAGCGGGCCTGGGGCGAGACGACCTCGCCACAGGCCCGCTGACGACCGGAGTCGGGAGGCTACGGAATCGCCACTCCGGGGCCGTTGTCACCGCTCAGGTTCTCGCCGAACAGTGCCTTCGTCGCCAGGGCACTGATGTCCACCGGGTTCTCGGCGACCGACTTCGAGGCGGTCAGGCCCGAGGTGCTGCCGCGCAGCAGCCATACCGCGCCGCCGTTGACGATGGTGCCGAGGTTCTCGCCGGGCGCGCCCGCGATCAGGTCGGCCTTGCCGTCGCCGGTCATGTCGAGCAGCCGGGTCGAGCCGCCGAACACGTCGCCGGACTCCGCAGCGCCCGGCACGCCCGTCGTGTCCTGGTGGAACGCCTGCGCGCCGGTGCCGGTGAGACCCCCCTGGCCACCCTTGAGCAGCACCACGGCGCCGGCTTTCGCCTTCGAGCCGATCGCCTCTCCCGGGACACCGACCGCCAGATCGGGGTAACCGTCGCCGTTCGCGTCACCGGCGCTCAGCCGCCCGCCGAACTGGTCGCTCTTCTCGCTCACCCCGGGCACGCCCGCCGTGTTCTGCGTGATGGTCCGGGTACGGGTCTGGCTGGGACCGGACGGCGAGCCGTAGTAGATCTTGACGGTGCCGGAGTCCTCCTCGTTCTCGGTGTCGCCGTTGGGGAAGATCCGGGTGGCGAGGTCGGCGTAGCCGTCCTGGTCGAAGTCGGCGACAGCGGCACTCGCAGCGGAGTTCAGGCGCTGCGGCACGGTGGACAGGCCGTCCTCGGTGCCGAGCCAGAGCTTGCCGCCCTCGGCGTGGTTCTCGTAGACGTAGAAGGTCGCGAGGTCCTCGATACCGTCGCCGTTGAAGTCGCCCGCGGCGGTGGTGTTGATGGTGTTGTCGGTGCTGTAGACCAACAGCTGCTGCTCACGGGCGGGAGATCCGTCGCGGCGGAGGGGGCCGTAGAGCACGTCGTGGTAGTCGTACTCCTCGCCGTTGCCCATGAACAGGTCCACGTGCCCGTCGTGGTCGAAGTCGCCGGCGGTGATGTCGGCGCCGACCTGGGCGTTGGCCGGTGCCTTGATGCGAACGGCGTCCTGGCCGGAGATGCCGGTCGTCCGGCCCCAGAGGACGATCACCGATCCGCTGACGTTGGCCTCCGGCTGGTAGTCGCGGGTGACGAGGGCCAGGTCCGTCAGTCCGTCGCCGTCCAGGTCGCGGGCGATCATGTCGTAACCGAAGACGTGGTTGTCACCGGAGGCGCCGGGGACGCCGGGGGTGTCCTGGTGGATGACAGTGGTGCGTGCGGGGTCGAGTCCCTGGGCCGAGCCGTAGGTGATCGCGATGTAGCCCGCCCAGGTGTGCCCCCCGACCTGCGCGCCGGGAGCGGCGACGGCGATGTCCTGGTAGCCGTCGCCGTTGAAGTCCTCGCGCACGGTGGCGGCGCTGCCTTCGGCGCTTGCGGAGCCCGCCATGATGGGCACGCTGAACGACCCTATGAGGGCTGCGGCCACGGCGGTCGATATGGCGGGTCGGCGGATTCCCACGGTTCCTCCTTGAAGCGCGCGCGAGGTCGAGCGCACGCGCGAGTGTGATTCACCTGCCAGACACGTGGGAACGGCTGATGGTTGTGCGCGGGCCGGCAGTTGAACGGCTGGAGTACGGCGAGGGCCAGGCGATCCGCAGCCGCCCGAGCGCGCCCGGAGCCGGCGGGCACCTGGGCAGACCGACCGCAAGTGATCAACTCGGCCATCCGGCCTCAGTCATGACCATTTCACACAAGTTGCACAGTCAATCATTGAATGATTCACTACGTGCCGAGGCGGTGAAGGTGCCCGCGACGCGGCAAAGCCGCGACAAGTTCTCCGCGAGGCACAAGCCCCGCATTCCGCTGGCCGGGCCGCATATTTCCCGAGACGGACAGGACGACACCGATGATGAACTCTCTGGCGCCCACGGGCCCCAGAAGCTCTCAGCGATGCCGCTTCGAGCCGGCAGCGGCTTTAGTCACCTGCCCGGCAAGACAGCCTGGCTGACCGCCGGTCCGGCGCCGGCTCCCGCACCTTCGGGCGCCAATACCCGGCGCCGCGAAAACAGGAGTAGCAACCACCCGCAGAGCCGCTTCACCCATCTTTGACCACCTCGGAACCCGTGCCCCACTCCGGCCCCGGCTCCGCTTCCGGCCCACCAACGCCGACCCAGCCACGAATGTGGCCACTTTGACTCACCGGTACTCGCCGCGCCCCCGATCGACCATCGGCACGAGGCAACAGTGAGGAGAGGCACGAGGCCGTCGGGTGACCCCGACGCCGCCCGAGTCGCCACGCCACCGGGCCATCGGCCCGACCAGAACTCTCCGCGCGCGGACCGCGACAGCTCCGCCGCACACCATCGCACCTAAAGCTTCAGAAACAGGACACACATCCTCATGGCAGCAACTTCCCGGCGATCCCTCCTGGGCATGGCCGGCTTCACCACGGCAGCCGCCGCCGTGGCCGGTACCGGGTTCCTCGGCAGCAACAGCGTCGCGGACCGGAAGACGGCGGCACCCAGCTCCCTGAACGGTGTCGACACGCCGGCAGT
Organism: Streptomyces sp. NPDC005496; assembly: GCF_042872045.1. Classification (NCBI taxonomy): domain Bacteria; kingdom Bacillati; phylum Actinomycetota; class Actinomycetes; order Kitasatosporales; family Streptomycetaceae; genus Streptomyces; species Streptomyces sp. NPDC005496. The sequence goes on along the minus strand of NZ_JBIAJQ010000012.1, from coordinate 100,053 downwards.
GACCAGCCTGACCCCCTTCAAGGACAAGCTGCGTGTCCCTCCGACACTGCGGCCCCGCAAGGACGGCATCACCGAGATCGACCTCGTCGACACACGACTGCGCCTGCACTCCCAGATGCCGGCCACCCGCCTGTGGACCTTCGAGGGACACTTCCCCGGTCCCACCATCGAAGTGCAGAGCAGGAGCCGGGTACGTGTCGCTTGGAACAACAAGCTGACGGGTACCACCCCGGTCAAGGCCGTCTGGGTCCACCCCGAGGGTCCCGGACCGGGCCTACTGCCCTTCAACCGGCCCGGCGCCGAGGGTGGTTACGCCCGTCCCGAGGTGGACGGCCTGACCGCGTGGACGTCGGTCCACGTGCACGGCGGGCACCAGAACGCCCTCAATGACGGCGCCGCCGACTTCGGAGTGGCCCATGGCGACGCGCAGTTGGGGGAACTCGCCAACGACCAGGCAGCCGCGCACCTCTTCTACCACGACCACGCGATGTCCGTGACCTCGCTGAACGTGGCAGCGGGCCTGATCGGCAACTACGTGGTGCGCGACGCCGAGGAGAAGCGGCTCCGCCTCCCCGCCGGCGCATACGAGATCCCTCTCACGATCCAGGACGTCAATTTCGACACCGACGCCGACGGACGTCTCAACGGACAGATCCTGGCCAAGCGGATCATCGGCGGGCACGACGCCCCGGCACCGGGCAGCATGCCTCCGGCGCTCGCCTCCATCGCACCGTTCACGATGGTCAACGGCGTGGTGTGGCCCTACCTCGATGTGGAGGCCCGCGCCTACCGGCTGCGTCTGGTGAACGTCTCCAACGCCCGCATCTACCGGCTCACCGTCATCGACGAGGAGTCGGGCAAGCCCGTACGCGGAGCCATGAAGCTCATCGGCACGGACCTGGGCCTGCTCGGCAGACCGCAGACGATCGATGAGGCGCTGTCACTGTCCCCTGCTGAACGCGCCGATGTGGTCATCGACTTCGCGGCCCACCCCGGCAAGCGGCTGCGGCTGGTCAACACGGTCGCCGGACAGCGCCCCGGAGCTGCTCTGCCCGACTTCATGGTCCCCTTCCCGGAGGTGATGCAGTTCCGCGTGGAGAAGAAGCGAAGTACCCCCTACGCGCTTCCGACAACGTTGTCAGCATCCTTCCGGAACCTGACCTCGTCGAGCGTCCCCGATGACGCCACGGAGAGGTTCGTGGTGCTCGCCTTCGACAAGACCGGTGCCATGCCGCAGGTGTGGGAGATGGAGGAAGTCGCCGCCGGGACGGCGGAGGGAGAGGGCATCGTCAAGATCGAGATGGCGGGCAGGACAAGGACCCTGCGACGCACGGGCACGGTGTTCGAGGACACCACCTCCTTCTTCGCCGCCGCACGCACCTGGGAGCGCTGGCACTTCGTCAGCGCCGCCCCCGCCGGCGTGCCCATCTATCACCCCATGCACATACACCTGATGAATTTCCAGGTCATCGACCGGCGCGCCATCGACGCCTCCGGCGTGGACTTCGCCACGGGGCGTACGACGAAACCCATCACACTCGGCGATGCGGTCCCCGTGGCGCCGGAGGAGTCCGGCTGGAAGGACACCATCACCGTCCACGCCAACACGCTCGTCACCGTGGCCGGGCGCCTGGCGAAGCAGACCGGCAAGGTGATGTATCACTGCCACATCTTCGACCACGAGGACGAGGGCATGATGCGCCCCTTCGTGATCATGCCGCCGGCCGTGCACAGGATCCACCACATGCTGATGGACATGAACGGCGAATCAGGGATGGCCCACACCAGCCGCAAGCACTCCGGGATGAAGATGTAGCCACGCCAGAGCCATGGTCGGTCTCCTTCCGGCCCGAATTCGGAAGGAGACCGGCCGCCCCCGCTTGACGAGGTGCCCGCCGGCTGCCCAGGTCGCCACAACCACACGTTGCCTCGGCAGCCGTCCCGAGCAGCACACCCTGCCCTTGGGTGTCCTCTTGGCCCGTCGCCAAGGACACTCCTCGCGGATCTACCCGCGTCGGACGGGTCGACGTCGGACCGCACCGCAAGGGCCGGTTTCCCGCGCGGCCCGACGGTCAGGTTCCGACAGGCCCGCTCCGGCCGGGATCTGCCGCGCGCCCCCAGGACCGCTACTTGGCGCCCGGCGCGGCGGCACCGGAGGCGCTCTCTCCGCGGAGATCGTCCAGGAACCTGCCGAAGTTGCCTTCCGACCAGTGCTCGATGGACTGGCCCTTCACCACGCGGTCGATCGAGATGCCACTGAGACGCACTTCCCGGCCGGACGCGGGGATGCCGAAGATGGTTCCGGTGTGACGGCCCCCGAACTCCCAGCGCGTGACGACCTTGTCGCCTTCCACGATCTGGTCCAGCACGGTCATCTTGAAGCCGGTCAGTCCGGCCTTGATGTTGAGGTCCCCCCGGATCCAGTCCTCACGGTTCTCGGGACCGTTGAAGCCGTGGAGCACCAGATCCTTCGAGATGTAGCGGTCGAACGCGGCCGCCAGGTCCTCGTTGTAGCCGGCGTAGTACGCCGAAGTGACCTGCAGCGGCGACAGGTAGTGGCGGTGCACGGACGAGTGGCCGCCCGAGGTGATGTGCGAACCCTCGTCCTCCGCCGCGGCGGGGACGGCAACGGCGGCCAGGGCGGCAACAACGGCGAGACCGGTCACGGCTCCGACCAGCCTGCCGCGACGCCTGGGCGCTGCGGTGCCGGCGACGGGCTCGGACTGCAAAACCTTCTTGGACATGACAACACTCCTCAAGAGCAGAGTCGGCGATCACCGACTCCGGAACTGCTTGACGCTGCAAGCATGTTCCACGGTCTGACAGCTGTCAAGCCGGGGCGGCGCGCCGCACTCCTCGCCTGGCCGGTGACACCTATGACAAACTCTTTTCATGCGCCACACATGTGAATTCGACACCAATACCCGACGCCGTTCGCAATGCAGAGAGGGCCGGCAGTGAAGGGCTGACGACAAGGGACGCAGAAGGCCCCATCGACAGAGCAGCACCTACGAACCCCGTGGGCGCGACGGACGACAGAGAGCACGCATGACTAGTAGGACGAACGAGCCCACACGACGTGACGCGTCAGCAGCCGGCGGAAAGCACGCGCCGAAAGTCGAGTCGGCGGCGCGCGGGAAGTACTCGCCCGTAAGGATGGATCGCAGCGACATTCTGCGCCGAGGACTGGACACCTTCGCAGAACTCGGTTATGCCGCCACCACCATGAGGGAACTGGCTCGCCGCCTGGGCGTCAGCCACAATTTCATCCACGACCGCTACGGATCGAAGCAGGCCTTCTGGCTGGCCGTGGTCGACTTCGCCCTCGCGGACCTGCAACCCCAGCTCGACCAAGCCCTTGCCACCTACCACGACGACGGCGAACGCCTGGAGCAGGTCGTCCTCCGCTTGTATCGGCTGGCCGCCAACGCCGCCGGATTGAACCACCTGATGGCGGACGAATCAACTCGGGACTCGGAACGCCTGGACCACCTTCACGAACGTTTCGTCAAACCGTTCTGGGAAAGCATCGAGCCGACCATCGAACGCCTTGTGGCAGCCGGACGCATTCCCCGCGTTCCGTCGCACATCATGTATTTCGCGATCACCGGTCCCGCGTTGGCGCTGACTCACGACCCGCTCGCCGACCGCCTGAACCCGGCCGCCTCCCCCATGGCGGCGCAGGACAGAAACGCGATGGCGGACGCGCTCGCCCGCCTGGTTCTGCGAGGCCTGCTCGCACCCTCAAGCCACGAAAAGGACGCAGGACCTGATTGACACGAAAACCCGAAAACGCAAAAGGAGACGTCCGCCTCGGCAGAGCCGTCGGCAGGACAGGAGGAGCCCGCTCCTCTCCGCACTCAGCGCAGCTCGGGTTCCAGGCATCGCAGAACGTGCCGCCCTGCGCTGAGAGTTGCCCCGAGCGATCCGTCCGGGTCCTATCGTTGGGTGATGCGCACACACCCGGTCGACCGCCCGGCCGACCTCGACACAGTCCGTGAGTCCTACGATCGCGTGGCCGACAACTATGCCCATATGGTGGTGACTACGGGCATCGGTGACATCCGCAGGGATCCATGGCTCAAGGCGTCGATCGACGCCTTCGCCGACAGCGTTGGGGAGTTGGGCCCGGTGCTCGACGTCGGCTGCGGTCCCGGAACGGTGACCGGCTACCTCGCGGAGCGCGGAATCGACGTGTCCGGGGTGGACCTTTCGCCTCGCATGATCGAGAACGCGCGACGCCTCCATCCGGACTGCCGCTTCAGCGTCGCCTCGGCCACCGAACTCGAGCTCGAGGAAGCGTCTCTCGGCGGAGTGCTCGGATGGTGGTCGCTGTTCAACCTGCCCCGTGAAGTGCTTCCCCAGGTTCTCGCCCTGTTCGCGCACGCCCTGAAACCCGGTGGATCCCTCATCACCGCCACTCACGTCGGAGACGAGGACGCGCTGCGCACCGAGGCCTACGGCGGCGTGGCCGTCCGCTGGACCACGCACAAGTGGCAGCCGGAGCAGCTCGTCGAGCTGATCGTGAAGGCCGGCCTGCGCCCGGTCGCCGAACTGCGTTTGCCACCAACGGATTACAGCGGGCCGGGTGTGGTCGTCATGGCCAAGCGCCCTGACTGACCGTCAGGCACCGCACCGCACCGGCCGCCCCGCCCCTTCCCCTCGGCTGGGACGATTCTCATGCCGCGGCGTGGGGGCCGGGCACGCCTGGCCGGAATCCTGACTTGGCAAAGCGGCTCCCCCCTCGACGCTCCCCGCACCTGAGGTGCCGCTGACCACTCCCCTGTTGCCGCCAGCTGGCAGCCCCGCCTTCTCGCTTACGGGGTCCCGCTCGCCCCACACGTGGGCCGCAATCGCCTCCTGACGCGCCAGCGCGCAGCCGCTTGGACTAAGCCGCGTTGCAAACCTGACCGCCTCCGCTTTCGCTTGACCTGTCAACAACAGGCGCGCTCGTTGCCCCCACGGGAAATCCGTCTCAGGCCACGCCCGCAGGTTCAACACGAAAGGGAAAAAGGCGGCGTCGCCGCATCGGACGCCCGAAAAGCACGCGAATGAACTCGTTCACGGGGTGCACCAGTGGACTCGGGTAATCCCGCGGCTCACGTGAAACGTAAGAGGCGACCGCCCGCCACGTAGCGCGACCCGGACATCCCGGGCCGCGAGGGCTCATTAGCCGCAAGTTGACGAAGTGCTGACGATCCGTCAGGCATGGCATCCGAGTTGAAGCCTCACCGGGGCGACACCCCTCCCCCTTGACTTGCCATTGATGAGCAATTTGAATGTCGGCGCGTTACTTGCCTCGTAAATGATTTGCGTTACTTGTCCGCGTCATCGGATACAAATCGGGCGCCCATCGGCACGAGGCAGGCACATAACCGCTTCAGGGGAGTCTTTCTTGCCCAATGTTCCTGTTCCCAGACCGGGCCCCATAGCCCTCGCCTCGGTCGTGGCCCTGACGCTGGGGGTCCTGCCCGCTACCGCGGCGGTTCCCTCGGCCGCGGCCCGCCCTGCTCAGGCTGTACAGCAGCTCGACAGGGCCGGCGACATTCACCGCGTCACCCTCATCACAGGTGACGAGGTCACCGTCACCACATCCGGAGACCGCACGACCGTCCGCTCCGTCAAGGGCGCGGGCAAGGTCAGGACCGGCTACCAAACCGTCGTCATGGACGGTTCGACCTATGTCTATCCCTTGACCGTTCTGCCGTATGTGGCCTCGGGCAAGCTCGACAAGCAGCTGTTCAACGTGACACGCCTGCTCGCCGACGGCTACGACGACGCCCACTCGGACAAGTTGCCGCTGATCATGGGCTACACCGAGGAGGCCGCCAAGGCCCGTAAGACGTGGAGGCCGGAGGGTTCGGCCTCCGTCCGGAGACTCGACAGCATCGGCGGCGCCGCCGTCATCGAGAAGCGCGCCCACGCCTCGGCCTTCTGGTCCGACCTCACCGCCGGCCCTGGCGCGTCCGCGAAGGCGACCAAGCCCGCCTTCGCCGGCGGCGTCGCGAAGGTGTGGCTCGACGGCAAGGTGACCGCCGACCTGGCCGACTCGACCGCCCAGATCGGCGCGACGAAGGCATGGGCGCAGGGGAACACCGGGGCGGGGGTGAAGGTCGCCGTCCTCGACACCGGCGCGGACGTCACGCACCCCGACCTCAAGGGCCAAGTGGCCGACACCGCCAGCTTCGTCCCCACCGACGAGGGCATGACCGACTCGGTCGGCCACGGGACCCACGTCGCATCCACGATCGCAGGCACCGGCTCCGCATCCGGCGGTGAGGAGAAGGGCGTCGCACCAGGTGCTCGCCTGGCGATCGGCAAGGTGCTCGACCCCAGAGGACGGGGTCAGGCGTCCTGGATCATCGCCGGCATGGAGTGGGCCGCTCGCACCGAGCAGGCCAAGATCATCAGCATGAGCCTGGGAGGCACCGGCGACGGCACCGACCCGATGAGCCAGGCGGTGAACGCGCTCAGCGCCGAAACAGGGACCCTGTTCGTCATCGCGGCAGGCAACTCCGGGCCCAGCCCGCACAGCGTGGACAGCCCCGGCGCCGCGGACGCCGCGCTGACCGTCGGGGCGGTCGACGGCAAGGACCGGCTCGCCGACTTCTCCGGCCGGGGGCCACGTCTCGGGGACGATGGACTGAAGCCCGAGATCACCGCCCCGGGCGTCGACATCCTGGCCGCCCGCTCTCAGGACAGTTCGAGCGGATCCGGCTACTACACGACGATGAGCGGCACGTCGATGGCCACCCCGCACGTCGCCGGCGCAGCCGCACTGCTGGCGTCCGCCCATCCCGACTGGACCGGCGAGCAGTTGAAGCAGGCTCTGGTCAGCAGCGCCAAGGCCACCCCGTCGTACACCCCTTACGAGGGCGGCGCGGGACGGGTCGACGCCGGCGCCGCGGTGCGCACGGACGTCTTCGCGACGGCCAGCGCCTACGCGGGTTTCCACACCTGGTCAACGACCCCTGACCAGACCGTCGTTCGCACCGTCACGTACACCAACGCCGGGGACAGAGCGGTCGACCTCGATCTGACCGTCGACGCGGGTGCCTCGACGGACGTGTTCTCCCTGTCCGAGCGACGGGTCACCGTCCCGGCGCACGGCACGAACTCCGTGAGCCTCACGACGGTGGTCAACCGCATCGCCGCCGACCGAGCCGTCAGCGGCACGGTCGTCGCCAAGGACAGCACCGGTTCCGTCCGGGCCCAGACTCTGATCGGCGCCTCCCGGCAGGGTGAGCGACACAGTCTGACGATCGCCGCGAAGGACCGCTCCGGCCGGCCGATCGCGGGCGGTTCGGTCGTCCTGGCGGCGCGCAACCTCTGGTCGTCGGTGACTCTCGACAAGAAAGGCAGCGCGACGGTCCAGGTCCCTCCGGGCGTCTACAGCGGATGGCTGCTGTCCTCCGTCACCGGCGCCAACGGACCCCACTCGCAAGGCCTCGCACTCCTCAGCTTCCAGAGCGTCGAGGTCGACCGGGACCGTACCGTCGCTCTGGACGGACGGCAGCTCCGCCGGATACAAGCGCATGTGCCGCAGAAGACGTCCACGCTGATGTCCCGGCTGGACGTGGCCCAGCAGTTCGGCGACAGCTCCGTGTCGACCGTCCTCATGACCGACGACACCCAGGACAGCATCTGGGCGCTGCCGTCAGCCCGTCAGGACGGCGAGGGGTTCACCTTCGGCGCGCGCTTCCGCATGGAGGAACCCGCGCTGACCATCGCGACGAGATCGCACACCTACCGCGACATCCTGGTCAAACGCGGGCTCACTCCCCTGCCGGCCGGGACGAGGAAGCTCACGGCGGTCTTCGGCGGGCACGGCTCCGCCGACGAACTCGCCAAGGCCGATGTGCGGGGCAAAGCGGTGGTCGTACGCCGTAGCGACACCCTCACCCCCGAGCAGCAGGCGGCCACCGCCGCCGACGCCGGCGCACGACTTGTCGTGATCGTCAACGACGGTGTCGGCCGACTGCTCCCGACCGCGGACGGAACCCTCGACGGTGACCCGGCCCCGCTGTCCATGGCCACGCTCGACACCGACCAGGGCGCGGGTCTTGTCGACGACGTGCGGCGCGGCAGCGTCACCCTGACGGTCACCTCGAGCCCCACCACCGACTACCTCTACGACGTCGTCCACCACTGGACCGGGGGCGTCCCCGCCGATCCCACCTGGCAGGAACGCAAGAGCCAACTCGCCCGTGTCGACGTCTCCTTCCAGAACTACCGGCAGGACACGGCCTACGAGTACCGCTCTGACCAGGAGGGCTTCTCGGGCGCCTGGGCGCCCTTCCCCGCCCCGGCGCAGGGCAAGCGGACGGACTGGCTCACCGCCGACATCCCCTGGCAGGACGACGCCGGTGTCTACGGCGAAATGGGCCAGGTCCTCACCGACTTCACCACCTACCGGCGCGGCACCACGAGCCAGGTGTCCTGGTTCGGGCCGATCCACCGGCCCCGAATGGGGCCGCTCGGTTACCAGCCGATGCGCTACGGCGACGCGATGTGGCTGCCGGTGCCCGGATGGGGCGACTCCGGTGCCGGTCATGTCGGCAACGCGCACGGCAACTTCGCGGTGAAGAACCTCCTGACGCTGTATCAGGGTGATCGCGAGTTCCCCTGGGGCAACGACGAGAAGCTGTTGCTGTTCGGGCTGGCCCCTGAGCGGCTGCCGTACCGGCTGGTGGCCGACAACGACCGAGGCTCGTGGGCCAATCCGTATTCGCGACACACCCTGACCGAATGGAAGTTCACGTCGGGAGCCGCTGACACGGAGGCGCCTCTGCCCCTGATCCAGCTCGACTACGGCGTGAAGACGGACCTGAGCGGCCGGGCACATCGCCAGGCCTCTCTGACGGTGACCACCTCGCAACTGCCCGGCGTGGAGAGCCCCATCTCCACTGCGACCGTCGACCTCTCCTACGACGACGGGAAGACCTGGCACCGGGCCGGCCTCGACCGCCGGGGTGACAACTGGCGTACCTCCCTGCACGCGCCGAGGTCCGCGCAGTTCGTCACGCTTCGGGTAGGTGCGCGGGATCGTGACGGAAACAGCGTGACGCAGACCCTCACGAGGGCCTTCGGCCTGCGCTGACCGTCCGCGACAAGGGAGCGGGACCGCTGACCGCGGTCCCGCTCCCCCTTACGCATTCCTGAGTGACGTCACAGCGCGACGGGCCGCCGCGAACCCATCCGGGTATTTCTGCGCAGACGCACGAGGGACTCGCCCGGAACACGGGCGAGTCCCTGTCAACGCGTCATGTCCTCAGACGCTGGCCCAGTTGCCGCACGCGTATCCGGTCCCGCCGTCGTACACGCAGATCGCGGCCCTCCACACGTCGAAGTTCGGCTCCGTGGTGGCGGCCTGACCGGCGTTCAGGTAGAGCTTGTACTGAGTACCGTTGTAATCCTGGTACTTCACATAGGCCTTGGCGTACGGGCTGTATCCCCAGACCCAGCTCTGGGCGCCGTCGCCCGGGCTGTTGTCGAACTGGGCCCTGGCGTCTCCGAAGTACGCCGTGATCACCGTGCCGGCAGGCGCGGCCTGGGCGGGAGCGGTGACCCCCAGACTCACTCCGGCCAGTACAGCCGTGCCTGCGACGGCCTGAAGCACCTTCTTCATGCGCATGATTTCGTTCATCCTTCTTTCGAGCACGCCAGACATCCCGGTACGTAGGCACGGGATGGGGTGAGATGAAGTGTGGACCACCGGCCCAACTGCTTGCTTGAGCAACAATACGTACGGTCGGAAGTGTGAGTCAACTCGCATATGCAGGCGCCGTGCTGTGCACCATCTCAAACACGTATGCCCCTCACACATGTGAGGGGCGATCAGCGCGAAAAGCGGGGGCGCCGACGGGCGTACTGCGCGCCCCTGCCTCCACGGCAGATCCGGCTCGCGAGGCCCCGGTGGATATCACCCCTGACCATCTGGCGACGTCGCAAGCCGGACTGTTCACACCGACCGAGCACCGAGCACCGCAATCACGCGACAACCACCGGCGCCCCGAGAGGCACCAGGAGCTATGCGGTGATGGTGTACGACGCCGACGCACGCGCGGCTCGCTATATCGGCGCCGCCCGGCCCGCGGGTCGTGACGTCAGCAGATGCTCTCCGAGCGCGTGTGCAGCGAGCTGCGGGACGCGATCATGCGGGGCGACTTCTCTTCCGGGGAAGCCCTCAAGAACCAGGAACTCGCCGGCAGGCACGCGGTCAGGCTCGCCCTGGTGCGTGAGCGCTCGTCCGGCTGGTCGGGAACGGCATCGTTGACCGGCTGCCCAACAGGGGCTTCGCCGTCGCCGCCTTCTCCGCCCAGCGGTGGCGGGAACTCGCCCAGGCCCGCTGCGCCGTCAAGCCGGTCATGCTGCGTATGGCCACCGAGAACGGGGACCTCGACTGGGAGGCGCGCGTACGCGTCGCGGACCATCGGCTGGACCGCACCCCGGCGTACCTCCCGGGAGAGCACAAGCACCTCACCACCGCGTGGTCTCACGCCCACAGGGACTTTCACCGGGCCTTGCTGGAAGGCTGGGGCAACTCAGGCCTGCTGGACACGTTCGATCGCCTGTGGACGGCGAGCGAACTGGCGCGCCGGTTGTCGGCCACTCGCACCCCCGCCGGCGATGCCGAAGCCGAACACCCCAGCCTCGAACAGGCCACCCTGGCTCGCGACGCCGACACCGCCGGGGCGGCCCTCGTTCAGCACCGCTTTGACCAGCCAGGTGCACGGCGAACTCACCCGCGAGGCCTGACAGGCCCCCACGGCCCGCAACGACTGCCGCACGCAGCAGCCGGCTTCCCCTCCCCGGAGGGAGGGTGTCAGCGTGTCGTTCCAAGGGCGGCCGCGGGCGACGCGAGCACCTTACGCGGCGGGGCGATCGGCCCACGCCTGTTCCAGTGCCCGGGTGAACGCCTCGGGTGACTGGACACCACTGACGCCGTAGCGTCGCTCCAGCACAAAGAACGGCACACCGCTCGCACCGAGTTCGGCGGCGAGCCGCTCGTCGGACCGCACCTCCTCGGCGAAGGCGTCCGGGTTGCCGAGAACCTCGCGCACCTCGGCCTCCTGAAGCCCGGCTTCTACGGCGAGGGCTACCAGGGTCTCCGTGTCGTAGATGGAGGCCTCGTCCGCGAAGTGGACGCGGAAGGCCTGGTCCAGCAGTTCGCTCTGCAGACCGCGGGTCTTCGCGAAGTGAGCGAGACGATGCACGTCAAAGGTGTTTCCGAAGACCCGTCCGCCGACGCGGAATTCCAGTCCTACGGCGTTCGCCATACCCTTGGCCTGTTCCTCCCTGGCGACCTGCTGCGCACGAGTACGGCCGTACTGGGCGGCGACGGCGTCGATGATCGGGACCGTGCCGTTCTCCGCCTGCGGGTTCAGTTCGAAGGAGCGGTGCACGACCTCCACCTGGTCGCGGTGCGCGAACGCGGCGAGGCCCTTGGCGAAGTGCTCCCTGCCCACGTAGCACCACGGGCAGGCGACGTCGGTCCACATCTCGACTCGCATCATGTGAGTTCTCCAATCGCAGTGCCGGCGGACTGACCATCGAAGGCGCTGGAATCCGACCCGGACGATCACAATGTCACTGAACTCCTTGCAGAATAGACGACCGCCCGACTATAAACAAAAGGCCAGGTCAGGGGTCATCTTTTGTGCCACGCTCACCCGCCCATACCGTTCAAGATCGGCTCCCGGTCGTAGGCGCACCGCGCCCGACAAGCCCCCAAAGAGAGGCGCAGCCAAAGCGGTTGGAGACCGCTCCGGTCGCCTCGCCGAGTGCGGTGAGCGCGACCGGGCACGACAAAGGCCGCCTTCACCACGTCCCCGGCGGACGGATCAAGTACTGCTGCTTGATCTCCGCAGGGCCGCGGACATGGTGAAGGCGGGCAGGGGCTTTTCACCCTCCCGCGCAAGGGAGTCGACACTCCGTCCCGCGCGCTGGGCAAGCCCGTCCACATCCCGTCGCAGGAACGGCGATCAGGAGTGATCCGGCGCGTGTTGCGCGACGGCGATCGCGCTGGGCCGGTAAGTCACCAGCGTGTTCCCTTCACCTGCGAGAGGCGTCTTGGCCACCACTCGCCGACCCGCCAGGGAACCCGTGTCCTGCCGCGTGCGGGACGCTGATGGGTCGCGGCATCCGCCCCGCCTACTCGGCCACGCGGCGACCGAGGTCGAGCTCCACACCGTCGGGCTGCTGGAGACCGCGCTCGAAGAGGGAGCGGACACGGTCGGCGTTCTCGGGACGACCGGAGGTCTGGAAGAACGCCTGCAGGCTCGCGCCGTAGGACTGCTCCGTGGGAAGGGACTCCACGTCCACCAGCGCCTTGGTCCGGGTGACGGCGGTCTTGTCGAACCCGGCGACGCGACGGGCGAAGCCGTCCACGAACTGCTCCAGCTCGTTCTCGGGCAGAACGCGGTTGACGTAGCCGTACGCCGCCGCGAGCTCGGCGGGGAAGTCGTCGGCGCCGAGCAGGATCTCCAGTGCGCGCCCGCGACCAACGAGGTGCGGAAGCCGCCCGGTTGGATTGCCGCCGGGAACCGATCCGACGCCCACCTCGAACTGCCCGAGGATGGTGCCGGGTCCGGCGAAGCGGATGTCCGTCGCGAGGACGAACTCACTGCCTGCCCCGCGGGCGCGTCCGTTGATCTCGCTGATCGTGACGGCGGGGACCTTGCCGAGCCGGAAGAGGTTGTCGGCGAAAGGGTGCAGGCCGGAGGCGGCCGGCTTCATGGCGGCGACGCGGGAGCGGTCCGACAGCATGTCCCAATGCGCCATGAAGAAGTCCGGGTTGGCGCTGCGGAAGACGACGGCGGTCAGTTCCGGCGCCTCTTCGATGCGGGTGACCAGCTCGGCCAGCTGCTCGATGGTGTCGGGGTCGATCAGGTTGATCTCGCCGTTGGAGAAGGTCACCCGCCAGTAGGAGGGGCTGACCTCTTCGACGGCGAACTGCTGGTTGGCGCTCATCAGGACTCCTTGAGAAGCGAACGGGGTGAAGGTGTGTGTGGTGCGCGACGCTCTCGCCGCCGAGGGGGAAGGCTGTGGGCCGACGAGCTGTCGGTCCGCCGGCACCGCCGAGGTGCGGACGCCCCGGATGGCCGGGCAGCCGGGCCCACGTCATAGGTGGTAGCCGCGGCCTCTGGGCATTCGGCCCTGACTGGCCGTGTCCGTGGACGCCGCAGGTCCGGTCGACCTGGAACCTGTAATCCAATCTAGCACCTGAATTGGAAAAACCGTGTCAGAGGTAAGCTGACAGCATGCCGAAGCGAAATCACGGACCTGCCGCAGGTGACACTCGTTGTTCCATCGGCCGCACGCTGGAGCTGATCGGCGACCGCTGGAGCCTGCTGATATTGCGCGAGGCACTCAACGGAGCGACCCGTTACTCGGACTTCAGGGACCGGCTGACGGTGGCGAGCGACGTGCTCACCCAGAGACTCGGAGTCCTGGTGGAGGGCGGCGTCCTGGACAAGCGGCCCTACCGCGAGGCCGGCTCCCGGTCACGCATGGCCTACCACCTGACGCCTGCCGGGCGTGAACTCACGGTGCTCTTCGGCGCTCTGCAACAGTGGGGCGACCAGCACTGCCCGCATCCCGACGGCCCGTTGGTCCGCCGGACCAGCAGGACGAGCGGCGACCCTCTGCGAGTCGCGTTCGTCAGCACGGACGGGCACGAGACACCACTGGATGATGTCGATCTGGCGACGCCGGTGGAGGCCGCCTCCGCGCCTTCCGCCGCGAACGGCTCTACCGCCGCGTGCTCCCGGCGCGCCCCTGACCTCGGCATCGCCATGCAGTCCATGGCCCGAAGGCGGAACGGGTAGAGGCGACTTCCCGGTCAGTGGGGACCGCGCCGTGGTGGACGCAGCAAGGCCCACATGGCGAGTGTCCGGACAAGGCATGAGAGTCGTTCGATGCGTCGCTCGACAGTGGAGCGCCTGAGTGTGCACAGCCACACGTAGCTGCCCAAGGAGGCACAGAGGCATCCCCATGCCTGCCACCAGAAGGCTCGCGTGGCGGGCTCGTGACCCGCGCACACGTAGAGGCCGCAAGTGGCTGTCGTGGCCAGTCCCAGCGCGATCAGGCCGGCCTTGACGACCTGGCCGCGGGCTGCCCGACGGGAGGCGACAATGCCCGCCGGAATCTGGATGGCGACGTGGCACAGCAGGACCGTGAACAGTGTCCCGACGGTCTGGGCATAGGTCTCCGCGGACGCAGCCGGAATCCAGAAGAAGCCGACGCACAGCAGAACGCCGCTCAGGTGCATCGCGGCGATGTTCAGCGGGACGTGATACGCGTTCACCCAATGACGCTGACTGTCACTCGTCCGCACGACGCCCTCCCCTGAGGGCCGAGCCCCCGCTCCTGGCCGGCAGTTTACGTGCAGCAGGGTTCGCCGTGCGTGGCGGCCGTTCGGATGCCGTCACCCACGACGGCAGCCTGCCGTACAGGACGAGTTCCTACTCAGGCAGCGCAGGCGAGGGCTCTCCCACGCCGCCGTGTCCGCCCGCCGCCGTGAGGCAAAATCAAAGCGTTCCGTCCTCGGTCCGCCCTTCCGCCACCCACGCGCTGAGGGATTCGTCCACGTGCAGCCTGTCGGTCTCCGCCCCGGAGGGAACCTCCTCCAGAGTCCGGGCGACGAAGCCGCGGAGAGGCCGGGCCGGTGTGGACAGGACGGTCGTTCCGTCGGGGGAACTGATACGTATATGCACCGCACCTCCTCCGGCTTCCAGCTGATGCGCTCGGCGCGGGGCGGGCCACACCTGCACATCTCCGAGCCCCGCCGGTCTTCGCAGCCCTTCCATGAGCAGATCGCGTGCGAAGACCCACTCCACGGGTGGCGCCGAATCCGTGTGCACCGCCATGCGCACGCTGTAGGGCTGGTCCGCGACGTAGTGGAAAGCCAGTGTCACCGGCAGGGAGAACGGACCGTCGAGCAGGACTTCGGCGTCACACCAGCAGGTCAGGGTTTCGTCCGGGGAGAAGGACGGTCCGGAACCGGAGGGGATCGGGTGGTTCATCACGCGCTCGTTCGCTTCCGTATCAGCGCCAGGGGCGCGGTTGTCGGGATCGACTCACGGCCACCCGTGGTGGACGCCGGCGATCTGCCGACTACAACAAGACGACCGGTCGACTCATTCCAGCGCAGCGAACTCGTTCCGGCGCGATGCCCGTGCCCATGGCACACCTCACGGCGTCGGGATGGACATCTTCATGGACACCGTCTTGCCCTGACCGTTGGGGTGGCTCGTCCACTCGTCGGCCACCGCGTCCACGATGAGCAGGCCGCGCCCGTGCTCGGCTTCGGGGATCTCGTCCTCGGCGATCGACAGAGCCGACGGAATGGGCGGATTCGCGTCCGAGTCCCTTACCTCCAACCGGAGATGGTCCGCGAAGGCCCGCAGCCGGACGTCCACATCGCTCCCGGCGTGGATGAGCGCGTTGGTCACGATCTCGGAAGCCGCGAGCTCCACGGCGTCCGCCATGTCCTGAAGCCCCCAGGAGCCGAGCTGGTCGTGCACGAACCTTCGGGTCGCCTTCACCCCGCGCAGGTCACGACGCTGGATGTGCAGTCCGGCTGCCCGGGGCTCGTCCTTGCCGCGCACCCCGTCGTACCGAGCGAGCAACAGCGCGGCGTCGTCGCGGCGCTGCTCGGGGGACCGGAGATCGGAGACGACTTTGTCGGCCAGGTCCTCGAGGTCGGAGGCGGATCTGTCGCCGGAGCCGAGCAACGCCTGGGCACAGGCCTCCGGACCGGACGTGGGGGCGGCGACAAGGCCATTGGTGTAGAGCATCACGACCGAGCCGGCCTGGAGTACGTGCTCGCTTCCTTGGTAGGTGTGTGCCATGGGGACACCCAGGGGCACGTTGGCCGGTGCTTCCAGGGTTTCGAGGGCCCCGTCGTGCCGGCGCACCAGGGGCGCGGGGTGACCGGCCAGGGCCACTTCCGCGGTCCCGTCGGAGGTGTCCAGCGCGACGACGCAACACGTGACGGTCAGGTCGGTGCCGAGCGCGGCCAGCACTCGGCCGGCCCTGTCGATCACCGCCGGAGGGCGATGGCCCTCGATCGCGTAGGAGGCCATCGCGGTACGCACCTGGCCCATCACCGCGGCGCTCTCCATCCCGTGACCCTCGACGTCGCCGACGATCAGCACAGCTCGGTCGTCGGCGATCCTGAACACGTCGAACCAGTCGCCGCCCACCTTTGAGGTCCCG
This sequence comes from Streptomyces sp. NPDC005496, assembly GCF_042872045.1. Lineage (NCBI taxonomy): Bacteria > Bacillati > Actinomycetota > Actinomycetes > Kitasatosporales > Streptomycetaceae > Streptomyces > Streptomyces sp. NPDC005496. Next base: position 83,832 of record NZ_JBIAJQ010000012.1, on the reverse strand, counting down.
TCGGCGGCTCGGTACCGCGCCGCGGTCGCCAGCCGGGGCAGGTCCGGGAGTTGCGAGGGGAGCAGGAACCGCTGCAGGAACTGGGCGACGCCGCGTTGCTCGGCGCTGAGCGCGACGCGTTCCACCGCCGCTCCGAGCAGCCCTGCCATCATGCCGAGAAGGGCCCGCTCCTCCGGCGGGAACCGGCGCTCGCCCGGGAAGGACAGACAGCACACTGCGACGATCTCGGTGCGGTCGGCGAACGGCAGGTCGACGAACTGCCCGTCACCTTTGAGCGGCAGATACGCATGTGTTCGGATCTCACCGGTACCGGTCTCACCGCCGGCCGGGGGCTGCTCTTCGGTGACGTACAGAGGACGCCCACGGAACGCCGCGGCCGCCGGCGTGCGGTCGTCCACACCGGCACCGTGCAGCGTGCGCGACAGCTCCGAGGAATGGCCGCTGTGTCCCAGCACCCACAGGCGGCCCTCGCGCTCCTGGACCAGCACGATCGACTCCGCGCGCAGCGGCGACATGAGGCAGAACTCGGCGGCGGCCACGACGTCGTCCATGGTCGTGGCGCGGTTGAGCAACTCGGCCAGGCGCCGTAGCGGGAACATCATGCTCGTCCCGGCGGACCCCGGGACGCTCTCCACACCCCAGTCCGGGGTGTGCACGCTCGTGTCCACCTCCGTCTCAGGTGGCACCAGCATCGGTGTCGGCCCGGCGGCCACGGCGATTCCGTCGTCCGCCAGCCCGGCCAGGGCTTGGGCCAGTCGGCGTCCGACGTCCTCCAGCGCCTCGCACTCCGCGGGCCGGTAGGCGCCCTTGGTCTCCAGCCGCAGCACCGTCAGCGCGCCGAAGCGCCGGTGGGCGGTGGCCACGGGCGCCGAGAGGGCCGTGTACGGGTAGGGCAGTACGTGTTCCTGGTCCGGACCCGCCGGATCGGGATCGATGAGCACGGCAGCCTTGCCCGTGGCCCAGGCGCGTGCCGTGGCCGAGGTGGCGTCGAGCGCCATGCGGCCTGGGAACGTGAAGAAGGAGGGAGCACTCCCGCCGGTCAGTGCCAGCCGGAGATCATGCTGGTCATCCACCAGGTAGACCGCGGCCGCCACCGCGTCGAGCCGGCGTCGCGCCTCGCGCACGGCGTGATGCATGGCCTCCGCAGTGTCCGTGCCGTGGGCGGGGCGGGGGATGTCGCTGCGATGCCGTTCTTCATCCGGTGTGCTGCTCCCCACGGGATGGCTCCCTCCAGCGCGGCGACTGCCGGGCCATCGGTAGAGGCTCCGTCGTTCACGTCGATGTCAATTCTTCGCCGTCGACGGCTCCGGCGCGAGCGCGGCGCTTCCGTCAGGGCCACCGGCGTCGCGAAGCACCGCGGCGCGGCTGGAAGGACGTCCGCGCGTACTCGTACTTCCGAAGCCGTGATGGCGCGGCTCGGAATGCGGCGCGCTTCGAAGACCTCTCGCAGCCGCTTTACGCCGGTCGGCTCATCTCACGGGGGCCGGTTGCAGCGCAACCGAGCGCCCCGGCCGGGCCGAAACGGCCGGCGGGAGCTCGGTCCGCTCACCGGTCCCGTGGCAACGGACCGCCTGTCCCGCCGGACGCGGTGGGTGGTGCGGGCCCGCAGCGGCGCACCTCTCCCCCGGACGCGGCCCGCACCGGTCGGATCCGCTGCCGCGTCGAGGTGGGTCAGGCGGACACGGGGCGGGGGTCGTCGCGGGTCAGCTGGTCGGTCACCGTCTTCAGCAGTTCGTCGGAGAAGTGCTTGTCGGCCACGGCCCGCGACATGAGAACGGCGCCGACCAGCGCACTGAGCGTGAGCATGGCCTCGGCGTGCGCGTCCTCGTTGTCGTCGTCCAGGCCGGCGATGAGGTCCAGGTACGTGCGGACCTGCTTCTCGTAGGCCTCTTTGAAGTGACTGTCGCCGCGTCCGGCAGCGGCGCCGAGGGTGACCAGCGCGCAACCGGTGGCGGGCCCGTCCCGGTGCTGCTTGGCGAGGTAGGCGTCGATGAGGCCGGCTCGCGGGTCCTCGTCGTTCTTGTGCGCGGACCGCTCCATCTTCGCCGTCCCCTCCGCGAGGGCGAAGGCGGCGGCCTGGGCGATCAGGTCGTCCCGGGAGTCGAAGTGCTTGTAGAAACCGCCGTGCGTCAGCCCGGCCTCGCGCATCAGCTCCGCGACGCCCGGGCGGTTGACCCCGTCGGTCCGGATCCTGCGCGACGCGATCCGCAGGACGCGTTCGCGGGTCGCTGCCTTGTCCGCCTGCGAGTGGCCCATGACAACCCTGCCTTCCGTGGGACGGAGCCGTGCGGCCGGCACACGACTGGATGACGGTCATCATACACCCTGCCCCACAGGAAAGGGTCTGCGCACTTCGAGCTTGACTTTCAGGATGACGGCCGTAATCTTCAAAACACGATGATGCTCATCATCCAGATCGGAGCGGAACCATGCCCCAGCCCTACGACCCGCGCCGCACAGCCGTGCTGCTGGTCGATCCGTACAACGACTTCCTCTCCGAGGGCGGCAAGATCTGGCCACGCCTGGAGACGATGGCGAAGGAACTGGACCTGCTCGACCACCTGCGGTCCGTGGTGGCCACCGCCCGCGAGGCCGGCGCGCCGGTCGTCTTCGTCCCCCATCGCCGCTGGGAGGAGGGTGACTACGAGACCTGGAGCCACCCCAATCCCACCCAGCTCGGCATCATGGAGCGGCACAGCTTCGCGCGCGGCACCTGGGGCGGAGAGTTCCACCCGGACTTCCAGCCGCAGCCCGGCGACGTCGTCGTCGCCGAGCACTGGGCGCAGAGCGGCTTCGCCAACACGGACCTCGACTTCCGGCTCAAGCAGCACGGCGTCACCCACGTGGTGCTGGTCGGCCTGCTGGCGAACACCTGCATCGAGTCCACCGGCCGCTTCGCCATGGAGCTCGGGTACCACGTCACGCTCGTACGGGACGCCACCGCCGCCTTCCTGCCCGAAATGATGCACGCCGCCCACGAGTTGAACGGGCCCACCTACGCCCACGCCATCACCACCACCGCCGACCTCGTCGACGCGTTCAAGGGAGCACGCTCATGACCCTCACCGGAGAACTGTTCATAGGCGGGGAGCGCGTACCCGCCACCGCCGGATCGATGCAGGCGCTCAATCCGGCCACTGGAGAACTCATCGAGCCGGAGTTCGCCTTCGGCGGTCCCTCCGAGGTCGACCGCGCACTGCGACTGGCCGACGACGCCTTCGACAGCTACAGCCACACCGGACTCGCCGAGCGGGCCGCGTTCCTGGACCTCATCGCGGACAAGCTCGAAGCGGTCAAGGACGAACTCGCGGCCAGGACCTCGCTCGAAACCGGCCTGCCCGTCGCGCAGTTCGAGGGCGAGATCGTCCGTACCGCCGCGGTGTTCCGCAAGTTCGCGACCGTGGTCCGGCAAGGCCGCTTCCTCCAGACGGCCATCGACCCCGCACAGCCGGACCGCCTGCCCACACCTCGCATGGACCACCGCCTGCAGAAGGTCGCCCTCGGCCCCGTGGCGATCTTCGGCGCGAGCAACTTCCCGGTCTCCTACTCGGTCGCGGGCGGGGACACCGCCTCGGCTCTGGCCGCCGGCTGCCCCGTCGTCCTCAAGGCCCACAACGCGCACCCGGGAGCCTCCGAGATCCAGGCCCGCGTCATCCAGGAGGCCGTCGCCGAGGCCGGACTCCACCCGGGCGTCTTCTCGCTCGTCCGCGGCCCCGGCAACGAGATCGGCGAAGCCCTCGTGGACCACCCCCTGGTCCGGGCGGTCACCTTCACCGGCTCCGAGGCCGGCGGCATGGCCCTGTACCGCCGCGCCCAGCGGCGCCCTGACCCCATCCCCGTCTTCACCGAGATGACCAGCGTCAACCCGACCTTCGTCCTGCCCGGCGCCCTCGCCGCCCGCGGCGCCGAGATCGGCACCGGACTGGTGCAGCGCGGCATGTACAACGTCGGACAGGCCTGCCTCAAGCCCGCCATCCTCCTCGCCGTGGACGGCCCCGGTTACGCCGAACTGCGTGACGCGGCCGCCGCCGAGGTGCAGAAGTGGGATGCCCGGCCCATGCTCACCCCCGGCATCCACGACACGTACGCCCGCAACGTCCGGCGCCACCAGGACAGCGGCGCCACCACCCTCGGCCAGGGAGCCGCCCCGGTCGGCGACACGGACGGCCAGGCCCTGCTGCTGGAGGTCACCGGAGCACAATTCCTCGCCGAACCCACCCTGCGCGAGGAGGTCTTCGGCCCCACGCTTCTGCTGGTCAAGCTGACCAGCGAGAAGGAACTACTGGAGGCGGCCCGCGCTTTCCGCGGACAGCTGTCGGCCACCCTGCACGCCGACGCCGCCGACAGCACCACCGCGGAGCAGCTCCTTCCGATACTGGAGCGGCGCACGGGACGCATCGTGTTCAACGCCTTCTCCATCCCCCAGGAGGTCTCCTACGCCTCCACGCACGGCGGCCCGTTCCCAGCCACCTCCGACAGCCGCTTCACCTCGGTCGGCATGGGTGCGATCGAACGCTTCGTGCGTCCGGTGACGTACCAGAACTTCCCCGACGAACTGCTGCCCGAGCCGCTGCGCGAGTCCAACCCGCTCGGTCTCTGGCGGCTGGTCGACGGAGAACTCACCCGGCACTGATCCCTCGCCGCGGCCCCTCCGCCCGTCGGACGGGGCGGCTCGTCCTCGTCCCCACAGAAGGGAGCACTCCCGTGCCCATGAACGACCCGGCCGCGGTCGGCGACAACAGGCCCGACGCACGCGACGAGGTCCGCATGCGGCTCCTCGGCGCATGGCAACTCGTCTCCTACACGGCCAAGGACACCGACGGGGAGATCATCCTGCCCTTCGGTCCCGACCCGTACGGACTGATCGTCTACACGCCCGAGGGATACATGTCGGCCCAGCTCGGACGCGGAGACCGGCTCCCCCTCGACACACCGCGCCTCGAGGAGGCGGGGCCGGACGATCTGGCCCGGACGGCTGCCGGCTACGTCGCCTACGGTGGCCCGTTCGAGGTCGTGGATCCCCACACCGTGGAGCACCACGTCACCACCAGCCTCTTTCCGAACTGGATCGGACTGACCCAGGTACGGAAGGTGGAGTTCGCCGGCTCGTTCCTCCGCCTCGGCGTCACCACCCCCACCCGGCTCTGGGGGGCGGAGCGTACGGCCGAACTCACCTGGAACAGGCTGGTATGACCCCGCGCGGCGCTCCCGCCCGCGCGCCCGGCGCGTTCCCGCACCGACCTGCGCAGGTGCCGCGAAGAGAGCAGGGTTCGGCCCGCCGGGCCGCGGGCGGGAAACCGTCCGCACGCGAGAGGGTCACGCGGACCGCTCCGCCGCGAGTGGAGCGGCCGCCCGCACACACGGCGGGACCGGAGCCGCCACAGACACCGACGCGCTCACGCCGCTCCCGTACCCGTGAGCCATTCCCATGAGGACCCCATGACCAGCGCAGCCACCCGCCCGGGTGTCAGACGAGGGACCATCCCGGTGTTCGCCACGGCGACCGCGGTCACCGTCTCGAACATCTACTTCACCCAGCCACTCCTCGACGCCATCGCGCGCAGCTTTCACACCTCGCCGTCCACGGCCGGGCTCGTGGCCACGACCGGGCAGATCGGATACGCACTGGGAATCGTCGCCATCGTGCCGCTCGCCGACGGCGCCCGGCTGCGCCGGCTGTCCACCGTCCTGCTGGCGGTCACCACCGTCGGCCTCGCGGCGGGCGCCTTCGCTCCCTCGGTCGCCCTGCTGAGCCTCGCCGCTCTCGTGCTCTCCGCCAGCACGGTCCTGCCCCAGGTCATCATGCCGACCGTCGTCTCCATGGCCTCAACGGGCAACGCCGGTCGCGTCCTCGGCGCGGTGGGAACAGGGCTGACCATGGGAGCCCTCCTCTCGAGGACCGCGGCGGGACTCATCGCCGAGGCGACCGGGACATGGCGGGCCGGCTTCGTGGCCGCCGCCCTGGCCACGGGCTCCCTGCTTCTGGTCCTGCCGCGCTACATGCCGGCCGATCCCCCGGCTCCCGCGGTGAGACGGGAGAGCTATCCCCGGATGCTGGCGTCACTACCCCTGCTGATCCTCCAGCACCCTTCCCTGCGGCTGTCGGCCGCGCTCGGAGGGACGGCCTTCGCGGCCTTCTCCGCCTTCTGGTCCTCACTCGCCTTCCATCTCACGCAGGCACCCATCGGTCTGGGACCCGCCGTGATCGGACTCTTCGGGCTCTTCAGCGTGCCCGGAGCCCTGGCCGCCCGCTATTCGGGACGTCTCACCGACCGCTGGGGCTCGCGAAAGGTCAACGCCCTGTCGCTCGCGGCGGCGCTGCTCGCCTTCGCGCTGTTCGGGCTCGCCGGCCAGTCCCTGATCGCCCTCGCCATCGGCTGCAACCTCCTGGGGTACGGCACGACCAGTGGCCAGATAGCCAACCAGGCGCGCGTCTTCGCGGCGCAACCCGCCATCAGGGCGCGTCTCAACACCGTCTACATCTTCGCCGTGTTCGCCGGAGGCGCCGTGGGCTCCGCCGTCGCGGGAGTGTTCTTCTCCGCCTTCGGGTGGACGGGTGTGGTGGGCAGCGGCATGGGCTTCCTGTTGATCGCGGTGCTCGTCCTGGCCCTGGACACCTCGCGCGCCCGACACAGCGCCCGCCCCGCCTCCGCCCCGGCCGACTCCTGCGTGGACCAGGACGCCCCCGGGAGGGAATCCGCAGCCGCACGACGCTAGGGCCTGTCTGACACAGGAGCGACACGAGCCGTCGCCCCTCGCCCGCGGCGCCGGGGCCGAGACCAGACCCCCCGAACCGCAGCCGGCCGCTCCCAGTACCACGCGACGGGGAGGGAACGGCCGTCCGCGCGCACCCGCGTCACGCCCTCGGACCGTCCGCAGTCTCCTACGTACTGAACTACACCCCCGGAACTTACTTGACGTAGCAACTTCTGTGTTAGATTGCTTGTAGTGGCAATTAAGTAGGGCGGCTCGCGAGTCACCCACAAGAAAGGCTTTGCTATGACCAAGATCGGAATCATCCTCGGCAGCACGCGCCCCGGGCGCAACGGCGAGGGTGTGGCCCGCTGGGTGCTGGACGTCGCCTCGAAGCGCTCGGACGCCGAGTTCGAGCTGGTCGACCTGCTCGACTACAAGCTTCCGCACCTCGACGAGGCACTGCCGCCCTCGATGGGCCAGTACTCGCAGCCGCACACGCAGGAGTGGGCGAGCAAGATCGCCTCCTTCGACGGCTTCATCATGGTGACGCCCGAGTACAACCACTCGACGTCCGGCGTGCTGAAGAACGCGATCGACTACCTCTTCGCCGAGTGGAACAACAAGGCGGTCGGCTTCGTCAGCTACGGCGCCATGGGCGGTGCCCGCGCGGTGGAGCACCTGCGCCTCGTCGCCGGCGAGCTGCAGATGGCCGACGTCCGGGCCCAGGTCGGCCTGTCGCTCTTCCACGACTTCGAGAACTTCAGCGTTCTCAAGCCGGGCGACCACCAGGTGGAAGCGCTCAACGCCACCCTCGACCAGGTCCTGGCCTGGAGCCGCGCGCTCGCCCCGCTCCGCGCCGCCTGACCAGCCCCTTGACCGACCGAGCCGGACGAACCCGCGGCGCTACGGGCAACCCCCGCACCCGGGCCGGCTCCATCGGATACGGCACCGGCAGTGCCATCCCGGCGCAGACGGTGTCCGCTCGCCGGCGAAGTCCCACGAGGACGACGCGGGACCGTGCGCTACCGGCGGTTCCGCGAGATCGCTGAGCAAGAACAGGGGGGTCCACGCGTCCTGAGCGAGTGGACCCCCCTGCCTCACGCGGTCGGGCAAACGCCCGCCGGGCCCCATGGCCGTCGTGCTGGGCGCCCGTCTCCGGCAGGGCGCGGCGCCGCCCCTGCCCGGCTACCTTCCGGACGGCCCCTTGCTGCTGTCTTCAGCGCACCAAGGAACGCACTCGGCACTCCGCGCGCATGATCCTTTTCAGCCCTGCGGGACCCGCTCGGACCAGCCGAACGCGGGCCGACCCACCCGGCGCGGCCCCACTCGGAAGCACCGGCAACACCGCAGCCGGGCCGTGAGCCGGTCGACACGTGCGCGGTCGGGCACACCGGCACACGGCTGCATCCTCACCCATCGGCGTCGTTCCGCCATGCGGCGGGCACCGGTGCCGCTCAACTGTCCGCAGGACTCACACGCCCGCTCGCGCGAACCGCGAACGGGTCGCTGTGCCATGTGCCGAACGGCTCACGCTCCGTTCAACCCCGAGTACCGGCACAAAAAGACCGTCATCCTCTCCCCTACAAACCCCGAACAAGGACCCCTGTGTACATCGCCGCTGTCATCCTCAGTGTTCTCCTCGCCCTCTTCTCGCTCGCCGCGGGCGCCCCGAAGGTCCAGATGAAGGGCGACGTGCCGGAAGGGCTCGTCGCCAAGGGGCTCAGCTCCGGCCTGGTCCGCTTCATCGGTCTCGCCGAAGTGGCCGCGGCTGTCGGGCTGGTGGCCGGCATCTGGTGGCAGCCCGTCGGTATCGCCGCCGCCGTCGGCATGGCCGTCCTGCTCATCGGCGCGGTCAGCTACCACGTGAAGTGGGGTGACTACGCGGACAGCAAGACCCGCAACGCCGCCATGGCGCCGGTGATGTTCTGCCTGATCTCGATAGCCGCCGCCTGCACGCTCGCCGCTTCGATCTGAGGCCAAGTCCCCGTTCCCGCCACAGATGAGAGCGGGTGAGCGGCGGCCGGACCGCTGCCGGCGGTCGTAGCTGGTACGGGCCGACGCGGTCCGGCCGCCGCTCACTGCTCACGTCCGGCGACATCCCGGTCAAGGGCTCGGCCGACACCCACATGTCACTCGCCTCCGGACGTCTTCCCCGCCGGGCCTGCGCCGGCGGGCCCGACGGGGATCCAAGCGTCCCACTTCCGGCGGCCGCGGACACAGCGGGGGTCGCACGAGTCCGGGTCCGGACCTGGTTCAGCTGAAGTCGGGGCCGCCGGTGCGCGTGCGCTTGAGCTCGTAGAAGTTCGGCATGGATGCCACGGTGAGCACTCCGTCCCACAACCGCGCGGCGTCCTCGCCCTTGGGAGTGGGGTTGACGACGGGCCCGAAGAAGGCGGTGGGGGCGCTGCCCTGGTCCCGGCCGGGGACCGCGATGATCGGGCTGCCGACGTCCTCGCCGACCAAGGTGATGCCCCTGCGATGGGACGCCCGCAGCTCCTCGTCGTACTGATCCGTGTCGCCGGCGTCGGCCAGGTCCACGGGCAGTCCGGCCTCCCGCAGGGCGTCTTCCAGCGTCGCCCGGTCCTTGGGCCGCTGCTCCAGGTGATAGCGGGTTCCGAGTGCGGTGTAGAGGGGTTCGAGCACCTCGTCCCCGTGGGTGAGGCGTGCGGCCGTCAGGACCCGCACGGGCGCCCACGCCTCCCCCATCAACGTGCGGATGCGCTCGGGCAGCTCGTCCAGTCGATTCTCGTTCAGGACGGACAGACTCATGACGTGCCAGGACACCTCGACGGGTCGAGCCTTGGTGACTTCGAACATCCACCGGGACGTCAGCCACGTCCAGGGGCACACCGGGTCGAACCAGAAGTCGACACCGGTCACAGACTCGGGCGATGGGGATGCGTTCACGAGAACTCCAATGGTCACCACGGTGTCGTTGCGTCGACCGGGGCCCGGACTGAGTCGAGGCGCGGGCAGGGCACCTACTACGACGGTACGCAGGCCCACCCGCACGCGCGCCGGCGCGAACTCCCGCCACGACTGACCGACCGGTCGCCTATAACGTACGGGGGTCACGAGTCGAGTGTCAAAGCAACCGTTCGGACACGCCCCCCTAAGCCTGCAGTTGCGCTTCAGCCTTAAAGCCCGCGGAACCACCTGCACCGCCAAGCGGAGCACCACTTCGCGCACTTGGCCCCGCCCTGCGAACGCGAGGCCGCTACTCGGCCCGGTCAATTGTAATCCTTGACACGGCAATCACTTCACTGATTGTATCGTGCCGCGGTATTCAGCGGCCATCTAATTCCGCAAGCGATCCGCAGGGCTGCATCACATATACCGGAAACCTTTCCAACGAATCCCCGAATCCGATCCGTCATTTCCGGGTCCGGATCGCTCGCTTTCATCAGTGCTACACAGTGGAGCTCGATACATGACAAAGCAACTCTCCGGGAAGACCGCCCTCGTCACCGGAGCTTCGCGGGGCGTCGGCGCTGCGGTGGTTCGCCGTCTCGCGGCCGAGGGCGCCGACATAGCCTTCACGTATGCCAACTCGGAGAGGAGTGCCGAGGCGGTGGTCCAGGACATCACCGCGGCCGGGGGGACGGTGAAGGCCTACCTGGTCGACCAGGGCGACCTCGACGCCGTCTCCACCCTCCCAGGCCAGGTGATCGCGGACTTCGGGCGCCTCGACGTCGTCGTGCACAACGCGGCGATCTGTGTACCCACCCCCCTCGATGATCCGGCCCCCGACATGACAGCCATGGCCCGGCAGTACGCGGTGAACGTCGCCGGCGTCGCGGCCACCACCCGCAGCGCCGCCCCGCTGATGACCGACGGTGGAAGGATCGTCGTCGTGTCCAGCATCAGCGCAGTGCAGGCGACGATGGCCGGCCTGAGTGACTACGCCGCTTCGAAGGCAGCCGTGGAGGGCTACGCCCGCAGCTGGGCGAGGGACCTCGGCCATCGGGACATCACGGTCAACATCGTGCAGCTCGGCCCCATCAACACCGACATGAACCCGGAGACTTCCGACGTCGCCCGAGCCGTCGTGGCCTCGTCTCCTCTCGGACGCTACGGCCGGCCGGACGAAGTGGCCGGCGCGGTGGCGTTTCTCGTCGGCCCGGACTCGTCGTATGTCAGTGGAGCGACGCTCCGTGTGGACGGCGGACTGACCGCCTGACCCGCCCGCCCTCGCCCATGGAGAGCGGCCCGCAGACCATGGTCTGCGGGCCGTTCCCCACGGTCCGGAACACGAGGTGGCAGAGGGTGCGCGACACGCCGGCACCGCGGACACCGCAGCGGCTCGACGCCATGCCACCGTCGCCGAGCCGACCACGCCAGACGCATTCAGTCGACCGCCATCACCTTCACCACGCCCACGCCCGCCCTCACCGAGCGCACCACGACGTCGTACAGGAACCTGTCGCCGGAGGTGGGGCGGACCGTGACGGTCCCGCCCGGCTGGAGGGCCGACTCGGGCGACTGTTCGGGATCGCCTTCCCGCCCGCTGCCGCTCAGTACGGAGACGCGCAATGGGATGCGGCCGACATTGCGAAGGGAGACCGCGGTCGTCTCGGGGCACCTGCCCAGCCGGCCCTCGGTGCAGTTGTAGCGGATGTCCCCGAAAGCTGTCTTGCCGCACGAAACCTCATAGCGAGGGTCCGAAAGCGACCTGCAGACAGCTCCCTTTTCGATCGCACCGGCGACATGATGATCGTGCGCGTGCGATGCCGACGAATGCCACACCAGCGCCCCGAGGACGGCGGCAGCTCCCACGGTGGCGGTTGCGACGTACGTCAAAGGCCACATCGCCGCCCGCACAAGCCGTCCGCTTCTCCCCTCAACCGGCAGGAGTGTGAAACGCCGGTAAACCCGATAAAGCTTCTGCATGGTCGCAACGATCCTGGTGATTGTCCTGGCGGTGGTTTCGGCGAAGGGCCCCGAACCCGTGCGTCAGGACTCGTCGGTCCACCCCGGAGCGGCGCCGTGCCGCACGCGCCACCGGGGGCACTCCCTCCGCCCGGGCTCCAGTCATGAACCGACGGATTCCGTGCCCGCGGAACGACGTTCGTCACCTGTCGCCGCGCACCGGCCGAGACGGCGGCCCTTCTACTGGGTAACGCTCCGGCAGGGGCAGAAGGTTCACCCTCCGCGCCCGGTGGACGGGCCTTCGGTCCCGGAGGGGGAATCGGCGCGATGCGCACCGCGGCTCAACAAGCGACGCAGTACAAGGCGGAAGCGGAGCGCTCGCCGTCAGGCCCCCGTGAGTCAGCCCGCCTAGCGGCCGCGTCTCGGCGTTTCGTGGAGACCGGAGCCAGGACGGGCAGGCTCCTCGTACCGGACTTGGGCGTGAGCGTCAGAACCGTCCCAGGAAGGCGGACGCGGCGCAGCCGTGCGGACGGGGCGGTGCTCTCGGACGGCGTCACTGGTTGTTCCATCGGTACCTCACCATGCGATGTGCGCACCGCGGCGACATCGCGGGGCGGCAGGTGAACATCCACAACTCAGGGAGGCCCCGGGACATTCCGCCGGTCCACTGAGTCCTGCGACACCTGCTCCGTGAGGGTTATGCCTGCACGCGAGCGTCCAGGTGTGAGCATGGGCATACACGGCAGGCGAACCGTCGAGCGTTCATGACACTGGGGTACGGTTGTCGTCGCAGGCCGGACGGGGCGTTCTGGCGACCCTCCGGGACAGATGTACGGCACACTGGTGCTGAGCGTCGGCTTCTGGCACGACATGCACACATGGCCGCAACGGCCGCGTCGGGGCGTCCTGGCCGCCGTCGACGGACGTCACACCTTTCCCCCGAGATCGGTGCACCATGACGCGGCTCCGGCTCTCGGCCACCCGCCTCCTGGACCAGGAAGCAGAGATACGTTTCGACGTGTCACGAAAGACATATGCGCGCGGGCACGCGACCCCGTCATCGCGTGCCGCCTGGGAGCACACACTTCAAATGACCTCGCAAGCCCCACCTCCGGACCACACCCCTCGCGCCCTGCCGTCGCATCGAAACCGGCGCCGGGAGCGGAGCTCCGGAGCCTGGTCACGCACGTTTCACATCCCGTGGAGTAGAGAACCCGTGAGTACAGTCACCCTCCTGTTCGCCTCAGGACGAAGCCGCACCGAGCGGAGACTCGCCTGGCTGCCGGTGCCGCCCGACGAGATCGACGGGCTGCCGACCGGTCTGGAGTACGCGCGATGGGACGGCCGGGGCGACTACCCCACGGACCCATCCCGTGTCGCCTTCTACGCCGCTCCCCTCACCACGGACACCCCGGTGATCGTCCGGCCTCTGCCGCACATGTCCGGTCTGCAGGTGATCCAGGCCCTGAGCGCAGGTGTCGACTACCTCCTGCCCCATGTCCGTCCCGGGGTGCTGCTCTGCAACGCCCGCGGTGTCCACGACGCGAGCACGGCGGAGATGGCCCTGACCCTGACGCTCGCATCGCTGCGTGGAGTACCGGACTTCGTCCGCAACCAGGCAACGGGCCGCTGGTACGGCGGGATACGCCCCTCGCTCTTCGGCGCCACCGTGCTGATCGTCGGGTACGGCTCGATCGGCGCGGCGATCGAGGACCGCCTCCGTCCGTTCGGTTGCAGGGTCATACGGGTGGCCAGCAGGGCGCGTTGGGAAGCGGGTGGGACGATTCACTCCCCGTCCGACTTGGGCATCTTGTTGCCGCAGGCTGACGTGGTGGTGCTCTCGGTGCCGCTGACGGAGCGCACGAGGCATCTGGCCGACGCCGGGTTCCTCGGCTCGATGAAGGACGGCGCCCTCCTGGTGAACGTGGCGCGGGGCGCCGTGGTGGACACCGACGCGCTGCTCGCGGAGGTCGGGAAGGGGCGTCTGAGCGCGGCGCTGGATGTGACCGATCCGGAGCCGCTGCCCGTCGGGCATCCCTTGTGGACCGCTCCCGGCGTTCTGATCAGCCCACACGCGGGTGCGTTCACCACTGCCATGCTCCCGCACGTCAAGCAGTTGCTCGGCAGCCAACTGCGCCGATTCGCCGAGGGCAGGCGACTGCACAACGTCGTACCGGCGATTTCCCTGGCGGGCTGACCGACCGGTCGATGATGCCACCGGGACCGGGCGCACGCGGTCGGTACCGCTTCACGTCACGCGGGAAGCGGTACCGCCGTCCGTGTTCCCTCCCGCGTGCGGAAAGGTGTCGTCGCGCCTTAGAGAGCGGCCGTCAGACGCCGTAGCGTCCGGGCCGTGGGCTCCTCCACGGCCCGGCGGTATCCGGTTCCGGCCCACAGATGGATGCGCTCGTGGTCGCCCGCCGCCGTGGCCGCCTTGCGCAGCGGCGCGGTCAGGTGGTGCACGGCCGGGTATCCCGCCGGTGCGTCATCCTCGTGGCGGTCGATGAACGAGTTGCGCAGGGCGCGTGCCGGCCGTCCGGTGAACGCGCGGGTCAGCACGGTGGTGTCGAAGGCCGGATCCGCCAGGGCCTGCTTGTGCGGGGCGGATGCGCCGCTCTCCTCCGTGCGCAGCAAGAGGGTGCCGATCATGGCGGCCTCCGCGCCGGCGCGGAGAGCGGCCGCCACGTCGAGCGAGGTGCCGATTCCCCCTGCCGCGATGAGGGGCAGGTTCGTCGTGCGTCGGACGGCGGAGACGAGCTGAGGCAACGTCAGAGCACTGAGCGGACGGTCGGGGTCGAGCGTGGCGGAGTGCCCACCGGCCGCCGTCCCCTGCACGATCAGCGCGTCGACGCCTGCCTCCTCGGCCCGGCGGGCTTCGTCGACCGATGTGACGCTCTGCATGACGGTGGTACCTGACCGGCGCAGGGACGCGATCACTGCGGGGTCCGGAATCCCGAAGGTGAACGAGACCCAGGGCACCGGCGTGGCGAGGAGCAGGTCGATCTTCGCCGTCCAGTGGTCGTCGTCCTCGACGGGCGCGCTGTCGGGGAGGCTCAGCCCGTACCGATCCGCTTCGCTCCGCATACGTGCCGCGTAACGGCGGAAGGCGTCCTCCGACACCGGGACCGGATTCGGCGCGAACACGTTCACACCGAAGGGGACTGCCTGTTCCCGGACGGTCCGGATCTGTTCGGCGAGCATCTCCGGCGTCTTGTATCCGGCGGCCAGGAACCCCAGACCGCCGGCCCGGGCGGCGGCCGTGACGAGGGCGGAGGTGCTCCCGCCGCCCGCCATGGGTGCGGCGAGAACCGGGATGTCCACACCGAGATCGGACAGCAGTCGGCTCATGCGAGGTGTCTCCTCAACGCGTACAGGATCAGGCGAACGGACCTCGCCGTCATCACGTCTCCGGAGCGGTCCGTGCCGGGTGTGGCCGACCTGGGGTGTGCGCTCGCGGCAACGTACGACGGTAGGCACAGCCGAGGGTTCTGTGAAATGCCGATTAGGGTTGGGTTATGCACGCCAGGCATCGATCCGCGGACAGGTGAGGCATGGACGTCGAGATCCGCCATCTGCGGGCCTTCGCCGCAGTGGCACGCTGCCGGTCCTTCTCGCACGCCGCGCGGGAACTGTCGATCACTCAGCCCGCCCTCAGCCGCACCATCGCGCAACTGGAAGCGGCGTTGGGCGTGCGGCTCCTCGACCGGACGTCCCGGCGCGTCGAACACACCGATGCCGGTGCCGCGTTCCTACCGCAGGCGGAGCGCGTCATCGCCTCCTTCGACGACGCCCTCGGCGCGGCGCGAGGCCGGGCGACACTGCGGCTGGGCTTCAGCTGGCTGCTGCCCGCCCCCTGGGCCCAGCTGACGATCAGCAGCTTCGAGGAGAGCACCGGCGCCTCCGTCACCCTCGTCCGCACCGACGACCCGGTGCAGGCCCTTCAGCAGGGCAGCGTCGATGTCGCCGTGGTCCGCGGCGACGCCGCCCGCCCTCGTCCCGTGCGCACCGTCCCGCTCTACGACGAGGCGCGCTACGCCGTGTGCGCGCGGCAGAACCCGCTGGCCGGCCGGGATCATCTGGACTGGGCCGACGTGCGGCACTGGCGCCTGGTCGTCAACACCCTCACCGGCACCACCGGCCCGTGGTCCTGGCCCGCCGAGCAACGCCCGACGGACATCGTCGAGACCGCCAACTACGACGAGTGGGTGGAGACGGTCGCCGCCGGCCGAGGCATCGGCATCGTCCCCGAGACGGCACGCCACCGCACTCCGCACCCGGCTCTGCGCTTCGTCGCCCTCACCAACGCGCCCCCGGTTCCGGTGAGTCTCATCCACCTGCCCGACGGGCCCCGCAGCCTCGTCCGCCGGTTCATCGACTCTTCCCTGGCGACGGCACGCTCCTGAGCACACAGCCATGCCTGTCAGGCATCGATGCACCACAAGAGACATTTCACCTGCTCGTGAAGATTCATTAGCGTGGGGCGCGTTCACCGTCCGGAACGGAATGCAGCGAGGAAATACATGGCGCACACAGGGCTGTCCCGGCAGGAATGCGCGGTGACGGTGCTCGGGGGGCCGACGGCCGTCATCGACCTGGCCGGTTTGCGCATCGTCAGCGATCCGACCTTCGACGAGCCCGGCCCGCAGGGCTACCTCACCAAGACGGCGGGGCCCGCCTGCGACGAGAACGCTCTGGGCCCGGTCGACCTGGTGCTGGTCAGCCATGACCTGCATCCGGACAACCTCGACGGACGAGGGCGCACCCTTGCCGAGGCCGCGCCGCTGGTCCTCACGGGGCCGCAGTCCGCTGCGCGGATCGGTGCGCCGGCGAGGGGACTCGTTCCCTGGGCCCGGCATTCCGTCCCGCGGCGGGACGGCGACGGCGACCTCACCGTGATGGCGGTACCGGCCGTACACGGGCCGGAGGACGGCGAACGAGACGCGAACGGCGACATCAACTGCGAGGTCACCGGGTTCGTCCTGTCCGGCGACGGCATTCCCACCGTGTACGTGAGCGGCGACAACGCGTCCATTCGTACCGTCGCGGAGGTGTCCCGCCGCGTCCCGGACATCCAGGTGGCGCTTCTGCACGCCGGAGCGGCACGCGTGGCGACGAAGTTCGAGGGACGTCCCCTGTCCATGGACAGCCGTCGGACGGCCGCGGCCGCGGCCGTCCTCGGGGTCGGCATCGTGATTCCCGCGCACTACGACGGCTGGACACACTTCTCCGAAGGTCGGGACGAACTCGAAGTGGCCTTCCACGAGGCCGGCCTGTCTTCTGTCCTGCGTGCGTCGGCACACGGGTCCTGGGTACACCTGCGCCCCTGAAGCGGCCCCATCCGTACCAGCACAGACGCCTATCGACATCTAGTTGACAAGGCAATCATCTCTTTTGTTTACTTGTTTCACTCGGGACACGGCCTGTGACGGCACGCGCCATGCCGACGTTCCGGCTCGCACGTGAAACGAAACCCGCGATGACCAGACTCAGCGCTCCGTCCACCGAGGAAAGGCCTCCGGCGTCATCGTCTGAGGTCCGGCCCGGTGTTCCGGCGCGCGGGTCCGGCACGCGTCGGTGAGGAACGGCGACTGCTCCATGGACGCCACGATGCACTACTCGGTCCTGGGCACCGTCCGGGCCGTGCGCGGAGACAACGAACTCGATCCGGGACCTCCCAAGCGACTGGCACTGCTCTCGCTGCTGGTGCTGCGGGCGCCGGGCCCGGTCTCCCTCCACGACGCCGTCGACGTCCTGTGGGACGACGAGCCGCCGGCCAGCGCCGCGAATGTCATCCACCGGCACATCGGTGCCCTGCGCAGGCTCCTCGAACCCGGATCGCACAGCCGTACCGCGGCCGGGCACCTCGCGCGGGCGGCCGATGGCTACCGCCTCCTCCTCGACGCGTCGTCCTCCGACCTCATACGTTTCCGCGACCTGCGGGCGCGGGCACAGTCCGCCGCCAAGCGCGGCGACGTGTCGCAGGCGGCCGAGCACTTCACCGCCGCCCTGGGCCTTTGGCGCAGTCCTGTCGTCGCCGACGGCACGCAAGTGGCCCGGCATCCGGCGTTCACCTCCGTCGGCCACGAGTTCGTCGCCACGGTCAAGGAGGCCGCGGACGTCGTGCTGACCGGAGCACCCGCGTCGACGGAGGAGGTCCTGACAGCGCTGCGGCGCGCCACAGGACAGCATCCCTACGACGAGGCGTTGCACTCCCGCATCATCGCCGCCCTGGCCATGACCGGACGGCAGGCCGAAGCACGCGCCCAGTTCGAGAGCATCCGGCGCGTACTCGCCGACGACCTCGGCGTGGACCCCGGTCCCGAGCTCCGCGCGGCTCGACAACGCTTCCTGCGCCCCGGGAGCTCGACGCGCACCGAGCAGGCCCCTCGGGCGGGCACTCCCGGCGCACCGGCGCATCTCCCGCCGGAGGCCGTGCCCTTCGTCGGCCGCCGCGAAGTCCTTGACCGTTGCCGGGAGTTCCTGCCGCCCAGGCACGTGGATCCGGTCACAGCGACGACCGTCGCCGTCGGCGGGATGCCGGGGGTGGGCAAGACGACCCTGGCCGTGCACCTTGCCCACGCGGCCGCCGACCACTTTCCCGACGGGCGGATCTACGTCGACCTCCAGGGCCATCACCCCACCCGGGCCCCCCTCACCACCGCTCAGGCCACCCGTGCCGTACTCGACGCGCTGGGGGTCGGCCGCGGTGAGACGTATTACGACGACACGGCGCTCGGTACCGCCTACCGCACCGCGCTCGCCGGCCGGCGGCTGCTCCTCGTACTGGACGACGCACTCGACTGCGAACAGGTACGCCCTCTGCTGGCCGCGGCGGCCGGCAGCGGCACACTCGTCACCAGTCGCCGGCGTCTGGAAGGTCTCGCCGTCACTCACGACGCACACCTCATCACGCTGGAACCCATGAACCACCGCGAAGGTGTGTCCCTGCTCGAACGCCGACTCGGAACCGACCGGCTACAAGCCGAACAGAGTGCCGCCCACGAGGTCACGGCGCTGTGCGACGGGCTGCCGCTGGCGCTGGCCGTGGCCGGCACCCGCGCCTCGACGCGGCCCGGCATCTCCTTGTCCACGCTGGCGTCCGAGCTGCGGGAAGGGCTCGTCGCCCTGTCCAGCCGCGACTCCCGCATCGACGCCCGCAGCGTGTTCCAGCGCTCCTACGATGCCCTGAGCGGCGGCGCGGCAACGCTGTTCCGGCTGCTGAGCCTTTACCCCTCAAGCGAGTTCACGCTGCGAGGTGCCGCCAGTCTGACCGGGACCGACCTGCGTTCCGCGCGGCAGAACCTGGCCGAACTGACCGATCACCATCTGCTCGTCGAGACAGCCGCCGAACGTTACGCCGGGCACGCGTTACTGCGCGCATACGCGGCCGACGTCAGCGCACACGTGGACACGAGCGAGGTACGCGCCCAGGCATACGGCAGGATGCTCGAGCACTACCTGTACAGCGCGGACGCCGCGACGGCGCTGCTGACTCCCCACCGGACAACGGTCGTCCTGCCGCCGCCACGGCCCGGGGTCCGCCCTCAGGAGTTCAGCGACCGGACCAACGCCGCCGACTGGCTGGCGGCGGAGCGTCGCATGGTCTCGACGCTGGTAAGGGGACTCGAGCTCCACCCTCAGGGCGTCACGTTCCGGGAGCGGCTGAAGTCCATGCTGGAGACTCCTGCACCCCGCGGATGATTTGGGCGCACCCCCGGGCACACGTCGCACGCGTGCCCGGTGTCCGACCTGGTCCGGGTGTCGGCCTTCCCTTGACGGCAGTCACGCCGCCTCTGCCCGCAGGGCGCTGCGAAGTCTGCGCAGCGCGTTGTGCTGCCGCGACTTCACCGTCCCCGGTGGCACACCCAGGATGTCGGCGGTCTGCTTGATCGTACGGTCGCAGAGGTAGATGTGGACGAGGACCGCCCGATGCTCCGGCGACAGCCGGCGGAGGGACGGCCGCACGGCCAGGGCGTCATGCAGTGCGTCGATGCGATCTCCCGGCGCACCCGGGTCCTTGTAGGTGCCGCCGACGACCTCCTTGCGGGAATGGGGTTTCCGCACCCAGTCCACCACCAGGTGGCGGGTGACGGTGAACAACCAGCCCCTCGGCGACCCCTCCATGTCGAGCAGCCGGTCGATGTTCCGCCAGGCCCGGATGAGGGTCTCCTGGACGACGTCCTCGGCAAGTCCGTGGTCGCCCAGCATCCTCTCGGCATACGCGACGAGCCCGTCGCGGTGATCCCTCACGATGAGCCGAAGCAGGTCCGACCGGGAGGTGTCCGTGGGGGGCGTTGCCATGTTCTGAGCCATCCTGCGTCCGTGTCATTCCGACCGGGGGCCCGAAAGCGGCCTCCTCCCCGGCACCGTAGACAGGGGTGCGTGTCCAAAAAGTGCTGCCGAGATGACGCCGCCGTGCTGCTGACGCACGGCCCCCCAACACCCACCGCGTCGATGGCGCTGAGACGACCCGGTTCACCGAACCGGCAGTCGGCCGAGGCCGACCCCGACACCTAGACTGGGCTCATGGAAGACGCGGCACCCATCGACCCGCTCAACTCCGACGAGGAGGCCATGCTCAGGGCCCTCGGCCGAGTCATCGCGGTCCTGCCCCGAGCCGTCGACGCGGACATGCTCGAGGAACTTCCGATCTCCAGTACCGAGTACACGGTCCTGGTGCATCTCTCCGAGGTCGCGCACCATCAGATGCGGATGAGCGAGCTGGCCAATATGTGCGGCCTCTCGCTGAGCGGCATGACTCGGGTGGTGAACCGGCTGGAGTCGCAGTCGCTGGTCACGCGCCAGAAGTGTCCTGAGGACGGAAGGGCGTGGCTCGCCGTCCTCACCAACCCGGGCTGGAAGATGCTGGAGCAGGCGTGGCCCACGAATCTGGCCAGTGTGCGCCGCCACATCTTCTCGCGGCTGGAAGGCTGCGACGTCGCTGCGGCGGCTGAGGTGCTGGAGCGCATAGCGCCCCGGTGACGGCCGCGGACCGCACTGTGCGGCCGAAGGCGGCGCGAGGGGCAGAGCCCGGACGTCATGGTCGTGAGCACGGCGACGACTCAGGGGGCCGAAGCAGGGGCCCCTCGCTCGCTGCCGCTCAGGCTCAGGCTCCCTGTTCCCGTGAGACAGCCGCGACGAGCCACCGGGCCACCTGCGAAACCGAGGGCATAGCGGTCATCTCCTCACCCACACGGCTCGCGGAGTCGGAGAACCGGGCATCCGTCAGGAGCCTGAGGAGGCCCGCAGCGATCAAGTCGGGCCTTTGGTCGCAGGGTCCCAGCACGACGCCCGCGTCGGCGACTTCGAGGCCCCGTGCGCGTACCTCCTGGTCGAGGGAGAGAGGCAGTACGAGGGCTGGTATGCCCCGGGCCACAGCGGCGAAGGTGATGTCCGTACTGCCGTCGTGCACCACGGCCGCGGCCCCGTCGAGCATCTCTGCGCCCCAGGAGTTCCCGTTCGCGGCTATGACATCGATGTCAAGGCCGCTGAGCGCCTCCCGCACCGAGTTCCGGCCACTGTCGGAGGGCTCGGGCTCCCCGTCCAGGGTCACCAGAACGCGCGGTCGGCTGTCGGGTGAACGCCTGGCGGGGCGTGGGGTCTGCTGGGTGTGACGTCCGGGCTCCGCCCGCATCGGGATGCGCTGCAGCGGCGGCGTCCAGCCCGCGCGGTTCACCTTCGTCGGACAGCAGTCCAGGAGCCAGCGCCCGGACGGGAGCTCGCGCGGCGGCCGCAGCCCGCGTTCGGCGTATCGTCCGCGCAGTGCGCCCGCCATGGCGTCGAGCATTTCCGGCGCCGGCGCCGGACCCGTGGCGACGACCGCGCACGGGACACCGAGTGCCTGCGCGACAAGCGGTCCGACCAGGTCGTAGTCCTCGCAGACGATCACGTCCGGCAGCCATTCGCCGGCGCGGGCCAGCATCTCGTCTGCCAGGAGGTCGACGCGGACGCCGGCGAAGTACTCCGCCGCGAGGTCGGCGGCCGGCCGGAAGAGGATGTCCATCCCCGCGCGACGAGTCGTCTCGGCGGTGACTTCGGCGGCGGTGGGGCCGAACAGCAGGAGGTCGAAGCCCTCCGGCTCCAGAACGGCGGCCATCTCGCGCGCCGTCGAGAAGGCGACCTGCCGGCCCCCGGCGTTCAGCGCGCGTGCCAGAGGCAGGAGAGGCAGGATCCGCCCGATGAGGGGGTTGCTGGAGAAGAGGATGCGCATGCAGGGAGTTCCTTGTTCGACATCGCCGGTCGCCGCGTCGACGTTGGTGGCTCACTGCGGACCGACGGCATGCCGCTCCTCGCACGACGGGGAGCGGCAGAAAGCAAACGTATCACATCTACTTGACTCGTCAACTAATGACTGGGTGCCCTGCAGTGGGTACCGCCCGGAGACATGTCCCCTGCACAGGACGTGACGTGGACGTCATCCGCCCACGTGTAGCCATCACCGCCGTTGCCCGATCCGTGGATGTGACAGAGGCGACCTCGGCATCGCGGGCCGCACGCCGCCGCCCCGCGCGCGGGTTGCTCGCCGACCCG
Organism: Streptomyces sp. NPDC005496; assembly: GCF_042872045.1. NCBI lineage: Bacteria > Bacillati > Actinomycetota > Actinomycetes > Kitasatosporales > Streptomycetaceae > Streptomyces > Streptomyces sp. NPDC005496. Next base: position 61,737 of record NZ_JBIAJQ010000012.1, on the reverse strand, counting down.
GGATGCGCCCGCGCGCCCGGTCTCATCCCGTGCGAGCCTCGTACCGCGTCAGGGTCGGGCTCCCTCAGACGCCCCGCAGGAGGTCTGCCGCCCGCTCGGCGATCGCGAAGACGGTCGCGTTCGTGTTGCTGGACGGGATGGAGGGGATGACCGAGGCGTCGGCAACCCGCAGGCCGTCGAGACCGCGGACGCGCAGTTCGGAGTCGACGACCGACATCTCGCCCTCTCCCATCATGCAGGTGCCGACTGGATGGCAGTAGGAGGTGAAGTGCTTGCGGACGTGTGCGCTGATGGACGGCTCGTCCACGGCGGTGAGACCGGGGCTCACCTCCTCGATGCCCCATTCGGCCAGCGCCGACGACCACGCGATCTTCCGCGCGGTCTCGATGCCCGACAGGACCACCCTGACGTCCTGGCCGTCGGCGAAGTAGTTGGGGTCGATGAGCGACGGCGCGTACGGGTCGGAGGACGCGATCTTGACAGTGCCCCGGCTCACCGGACGCATCGGCGAGACTCCGATCGTGAAGCCGTTGCTCACGGCGCCGACCGGGTTCGGGACCGGGATGTCGATGAAGATGATCTGAAGGTCGGGACCGGCGAGTTCGGGCGAGCTGCGCAGCAGTCCCAGGATCTCGCCGTGGTTGTTCCGCGCCGCGGGCACGGTGCGCTGGGCGCGGTAGACGAGGTTGGCTCGCGGGTGGTCGTGCAGGTTCTCTCCCACGCCGGGAAGCCTGTGGAAGAGGTCGACATGTGCCTGTCGCAGGGCGTCTTCGGGACCGATCCCCGACCGCTGCAGCAGCTCGGCCGAGCCGATCGTGCCGGCCGTGAGAACGACCTCGCCTGCCGCCTTCGCGGTGTGCGCCCGGCCGTCGACGCCGTACTCGACGCCGACGCAGCGCGTTCCGTCGAAGAGCAGCCTGTGGGCGGTGGCACTCGTGACGACGTGCAGGTTGGGGCGGTTCAAGGCGGGCGCGAGGTAGGCGTCGGCCGCGCTCTGGCGCCGGCCCGCGACGATGTTGAGATCGACGGGGGCGAACCCCTCTTCCAGGCCGCCACTGATGTCGCGGGCCCGGCGCTGTCCGGTTTCGACGGCTCCCGCCAGGCAGGCGATCAGCACCTCGTTCGGCTGTGCGGCCGGAGCGACGGTCAGAGGTCCGCCGTCCCCGCGGCCCGGAGCCGCCGGGTAGGCCGCCGTCTCACTGCGCTGGAAGTAGGGCAGCAGGTCGTCGAAGGTCCAGCCCTTGGCGCCGTGCTCGCCCCAACTGTCGTAGCTGGAGCGATGGCCGCGGGTGAAGACGAGCGCGTTGATGGCCGAGGAGCCGCCGAGGCCCTTGCCCCGGGGCAGTGCGACGCGGGTACCGGAGGACTTCTGGGCCACGGTGAGATCGCCCCATCCGGCCGTCGACGCGGCAAGCAGCGGCCAGGACGGGGGATGCGCCACCGCGGTGGGGAGTTGGGAGTCCCCTGCCTCCAGGAGCAGCACGTTGACATCCGCGTCCTCGGTCAGTCGGGCGGCCAGCACGCAGCCGGCCGTGCCACCGCCGACGAGTATGAAGTCATAGGCAGATCGTGCGGACATGCCACTCCCCTCAGCTTGAATCAATGGTTTGGTTTCGAGAGTAACACCGGTTCAAAACACCGGTTCGGCGTCTGAGATACCGTTGAGTCATGACAGCTGAAGAGGCGGCGGAAGGGCACGCCGCGGGCGCACTGCACACCAGGATCGTCCTCGCTGCCGCCGACCTGCTGGAGGAAGAAGGGCTCGACGGCATGTCCGTCCGGGCGGTCGCGGCCCGGGCCGAGGTCTTCCCCCCGACGATCTTTCGTCTGTTCGGAGACAAGGAAGGCCTGCTGGAGGCGGTGGGGGAGCACGGATTCTCGACCTACCTCGAAGCCAAGGGCCGCCTACCGCAGACCGAGGACCCGGTCGGGGACCTGCGCGCCGCATGGGATCTGCACGTCCGGTTCGGACTGACCCAGCCCGCCTACTACTCCCTCGTCTTCGGACGCTCACGCTCGGGTCTGCTGTCGAGGGCCGGCCGCAAGGCAGTGTCGGAACTGCAGCGCATGGTCACACGTGTGGCGGCGGCGGGACGTCTGCGTATGAGCGTCGAGCGGGCCACCGCGGTCATCCATGCCGGTGGTGTGGGAGTGGTAACGACGATGCTCGGCGCCCCGGCACACGACCCGGCGGTGTCCGAGGTGACACGCGAGGCCGTCTTCGCCGCCCTGCTCAACTCCCCCACCGCGCCGGGTCCGACGTCGCCGGAACTCGTCCCCGCCGGACCCGCCATGGCACTGCGAGCGGCCCTGGGCGACGAGGAGCCCCTCCCCCTGAGCCCCGGCGAACGGCTGCTGCTCCTGGAGCTGTTGAACCGCCTCGCGGATACGCGGCACGCTTCCGACTGAGGCATGAGCGAGGCACTCTCGGACGCGCCCGGTCCCCTACCTGCGGACCGGGGCGGCACCTTCGAGCGAGGGCCACTCCCTGACCGTCGTGGTGCCCCGCCTTACTCAGGACGGCGACCGGCTCAGCTCACCTCTGCCGCGTGAGCGGAGCGGGCCTCGGCGATCTGGCGTCCGCGCTCCGACGTGGGGAACCGGTCGAGCATCTCCCGCAACTCGCCCGCGGCGACGTTGGCCCCGAAGATCTCGGTACCCGGCCCCAGCCGCACTCCGTCCGCGAGCGATCCGGCATCGACCGGGTCGAAGCCGAGGGCGTCGACCAGGATTGCGACCGCCGAGAGGTCCGCCGGGTCGTCACCGGCGATGGCGATCGCCTTGCGCCCGACGGCGCCCTGGGGCGACGCGCCGTCCTCCAGGTCGTGGTACCCCATGTGGTTGAACGCCTTGACGACCCGCGATTCCGGCAGGAACGCCTGGACCAGCTCACTGGTGGAGGTGCGCAAGTCGGTGAAGTCGTCACGTACGCCGTCGACCTCCCACCAGTAGTTCATCGCGTCGACCACGAGCTTGCCGCGCAGCGCGTCGACGGGGATGCCGCGGTACTTGCCCAGGGGAAGGGCCAGTATCGCGACGTCTGCTTCGGCTGCCGCCTGGGCCGCGGTGACGGCGACCGCCCCGGGGGCGAGGACCTCGACGGTGAGCGCGATCTTCTCGGGTGCTCCCGAGCCCGCGACGAGTACGCGGTATCCGGCGGCAACGGCCAGCCGGGCCAGCACCGTTCCCACCTTTCCGGCGCCCAGGATGCCGATCGTGCGTACGTCTCCGACTGCCATTGCGTCTCCTTCCACGAGTCAGCCGCCGAGAATGTCGCGGACCATGGGGATCACCTTCGTGCCGTACAGCTCGACCGAACGGAGGCGATCGCTGATCGACTGCGAGCCCGCGGTGTAGATGAGGTCGAACCGGCCGACGCCGAGTTCGCTCACGGCCCGTGCGATCTTGCGGGCGACCGTCTCGGGAGAACCGATGTACAGCGATCCGTGGGCGATCTCGGCCTCGTACTCCTCACGGCGGATCGGCGGCCAGCCTCGCAGGGCGCCGATCCGGTCCCGGATCACCCGGTAACCCGGCCAGTGCGCCTCGCGGGCCGCCTCGTCGGTGTCAGCGACGAAACCGGGCGAGTGCATGGCGACCGGATACGCGGTGGTGCCGAACTGGGCCGTGGCGCGCTCATAGAGATCGATATAGGGCGCGAAGCGCGTCGGGGAACCGCCGATGATGGCGATCATCAGGGGAAGTCCGTGCCGAGCGGTACGCACCACCGACTGCGGGGAACCGCCGACGCCGACCCAGGTCGTCAGATGGCCGGACTCCGTCGTCGGGAAGACCTCCGCGTTGTCGAGCGGGGGCCGCACGGTGCCCTTCCAGGTGACGGGCTGCTCCTTGAGCAACTGCACGAAGAGGTCGAGCTTCTCCTCGAAGAGGATGTCGTAGTCGGCGAGGTCGTAGCCGAACAGGGGGAACGACTCCGTGAACGAGCCGCGTCCCAGGATGACTTCGGCCCGGCCGTCGCTCAGCGCGTCGAGCGTCGCGAACCGCTGGAAGACCCGGACCGGGTCGTCGGAGCTGAGGACGGTGACGCCGGAGGACAGGCGGATGCGCTTGGTGCGGGTGGCGATGCCGGCGAGAACCGTCTCGGGGGTGCTGACCGAGTACTCGGGCCGGTGGTGCTCGCCGAGCGCGAGGACGTCGACGCCGATCTCGTCCGCGAGGACGGCCTCGGTGACGGTCTGGCGTATCGACCGGGCGTGGGAGACGAGCGCACCCGAATCGTCTTCGGGTACGTCGCCGAAGGTGTCCAGGCCGAGGACGAGTTCAGACATGTGCGGCTTCCTTGCTCAGTATTTCCCGCACGCGAGGCGCGACTTCGCGGCCCAGCAGCTCGATGCTGCGGGCACGAGCCCGGCGGGGGAGGTGCATGATGTCGTATTTGAGGTCGAAGCGGCTCAGGTGCAGGTCGCGGGCGACACCCGCGATCTTGCGGGCGACCGTTTCCGGGGATCCGACGAAGAGCGCGCCCTGGTCCAGTTCGGCCTCGTAGCGCTTCCGGTCCGGCTTGTAGAAGCCGCGCTCCTCAGCGAGCTGGGCCACGACCGGCTCCCAGTACCGCCACCAGGTCTCTCTCGCCTCTTCATCGGTGTCGGCGACCAGTCCCAGTGAGTGCTGGCCGACCGGCTGCCGGTCGTGTCCCGCCTGTTCGAGCGCCTGGTGGTAGAGGGCCACGTGGTTGGCGAAGCGCTGGGGCCGGCCTCCGATGATGGCCAGCATCATCGGCAGCCCGTATCCGGCGGCACGGATGACGGAGTTGGGGCTGCCGCCCACACCGATCCAGGTGGGGATCCCTCCGGGCCGCATCCGCGGACGCAGGTGCTGGTCGGTGATCGGCGTGCGGGTCTCACCGCTCCACGTCACCTTCTCCTCCCTCTGCAGCCGTATGAAGAGGTCCAGCTTCTCCTCGAAGAGCCGCTCGTAGTCGGCTATGTCATAGCCGAACAGCGGGAACGACTCCGTGGCCGAGGCACGCCCGAGCACGATCTGGGCGCGGCCGTTCGACACGGCGTCCAGCGTCGAGAACTCGTGGTAGAGCCGCACCGGGTCATTGGTGCTCAGCACCGTGACCGACGTGCCCAGCCGGATACGCTCCGTGGCCGTGGCCATGGCGGCCAGCAGAACGGGAGTGGCGCTGTCGACGTGGCCCGGCCGGTAGTGCTCGCCGACACTGAACACGTCGATTCCCGAAGCCTCGGCGAGCCTCGCCTCCTCCACGAGGAGACGGACGGTCTCGGCATCGCCGAGTGGCCGGCCGCCGTCCGTCGCGACCTCTCCGAAGGAGTCGAGGCCGACCTCGAAGGCGCTGGCAGCCATGGCCTTCCCTTCCGTTGCTCCGTTGCCGCTCCCGGTCCGTGATGGAACCCGGAGGCGTTTTGCTTGACCCGTCAAGCATGCCCTCATATGTTTGACTAGTCAAGTAGATGGCGAGGTGCGTGTCCCGCTTCACAGCACCCCTCAGCCGATGCCGCCCACTGGCGGCTCCGCCGCGACATCGGCCGCTTCCGCCCGCGGCTTGGCCGGCCCGCCACCACTCACGGCAGACACGTGACGACCGACCCATCGGAACCGCACCGAGTGAGCCGAGCGGACAGAGGGAGCGGTTTCACACAAAGTCGCGCCAGCCGCGGACACCACGAGCGGCGCGACGAGACGCCAGCGAGGCCGTACCGGCGTATTCCCGGCAGCCGGGCAAGGTCCTGCGACATGTCTCACGGCCAGAGGTGCTCCGCTACCAGACAGGTCTGTCTACTATGGCTCGGTCCCCTCGCCGATTCGAGAGTGATCGCATGAGATCCGCAGCTTCCACACCTCAGCCCGATTCGCCGGGCGCGCCCGCAGGCCGGCCCGGAGCGCATGCGGCTCCGCGACGCGGGCGCCTCGGCCCCGTCGCGTCCATCGCAGTCCTGGCCTCGATCCTGGTCTCCCTGCTGGCGGCGTCCAGCGCACCGACACCGCTCTACGCGATCTACCAGCAGCGCTGGGGCTTCTCCCCCGTCACGGTCACCGTCGTCTTCGGTGTCTACGCGGTGGCCGTACTCCTCTCCCTGCTGGTCTTCGGAAAGATCTCCGACCATGTCGGCCGTCGCCCCGTCCTGGTGACCGCGCTGCTCGGACAGGCGCTGGCGATGATCGTGTTCGTCAAGGCCGGCGGGGTGGACGCGCTGCTCGCCGCCCGCGTCCTCCAGGGCGTCAGCACCGGCGCGGCGGTCGGAGCGCTCGGCGCCGGGATGCTCGACATCGACGCGCGCCGAGGGGGCTTCCTGAACTCCCTCGCACCGACGATCGGCACGGCAGGCGGCGCCCTGGTCTCCGGGCTGGTCGTGCAGTATCTGCCCTCGCCCACCCGCCTGGTCTACCTGCTGCTGCTGGGCGTGTTCGTCCTCCAGGCGCTGGCGGTACTGGTGATGGGCGAGACGGTCTCCCGTAAGCGGGGTGCCCTGGCCAGCATGGCTCCCGAGTTCAAGCTCCCGCGCTCCGCACGCGCCGCCGTGGCCATCGCCGCGCCGGTCATGTTCGCGGTGTGGGCGCTGACCGGGCTGTACGCGGCTCTGGGACCGGCCATCGTCCGGACCCTGGTGCACTCCTCCTCCGTGGTGTGGGGCGGACTGCCGCTGTTCGTGCTCGCCTCCTCCGCCGGCCTGGCCGTCGTGGTGCTGCGTGGTACCGCCACCCGCAAGGTCATGTTCATCGGGATCGGCGCACTCGCCGTGGGGGTGCTGATCACCTTGGTGTCCGTGGCCTCCGGTGGTGGCGGCACCCTCTCGGTGACCGGCTTCTTCATCGGCGCGGCGGTCTCGGGCTTCGGTTTCGGCGGCGGCTTCCAGGGCGGCATCCGGCTGGTCGTGCCTCTGGTCGAGCCCCACGAGCGCGCCGGTGTGCTGTCGCTGTTGTACGTCATCTGCTACGTGGGCCTGGGCGTCCCGGCCGTGATCGGCGGGCTCCTGGTGGTGCACGGCGGCGGGCTGGTGGCGACCACCCGGGAGTACGGCGGGGCCGTCGTCCTGCTCGCCCTGGTGGCACTGACCGGGCTGCTGGTGAGCGGCCGCCGCGCCGAGCGGGTCGCCGTACTGCGACCGGCCGACCTCGCAGTCACGCCCGCACCATCGACCGAGATGGCGGAGCGGTGACCTCACTGGCGCTACGATAGACAGATCTGTCTGAGAGAGGTGTCGAAAATGGCGACCAGCAAGGCCGGGACCCGAACCCCGGCGCGGGAGCGACTGCTCCAGGCAGCCAACGAGCTCTTCTACGGCGAGGGCGTGCAGGTCGTCGGCATCGACCGTGTCATCGAGCACGCCGGCGTGGCCAAGGCGTCCCTCTACAACACCTTCGGCAGCAAGGAAGGCCTCGTCTGCGCCTACCTGGACTTCCGCAGGGACCGCAGCCGCGAGCGGATCACCCGGTCCCTGACCCGCTTCCGCACCCCGCGGGAGCAGCTGCTCGGCGTCTTCGACGCACAGGGCGAGGCGTTCACCGACCCTGCTTACAACGGCTGCGCGTTCGTACGGGCCACCGCCGAGGTGCCGGCCGACAGCATGGTGCGTCGTGCCGCCGAGGAGTACCGGGCCTGGGTGCGCGGCCTGTTCGCCGAACTGGCGACCGCCTCCGGCTTCGCGGAACCGGAAGAACTGGCCCGCCAGCTGCACCTCCTGTACGACGGCGCGGAACAGGCGGCGCGGATGGACCGCGATCCCTCCGCGGCCACGACCGCCCGCAAGGCAGCCGCCGCACTCCTCGATTCGGCGCCGCTCGCGAAGTCGGCGGACTGACGGTCGCCCCGGCTTCGACGCTCGTACGACCACGCCCCAATAGGCGGGTCGTTACAGCGGACAGGCCCGCGGTGCGCCCGGAGTCCGACGTGCCGGGAGTCCTACGTGTTCGGAGTCGGACACGGTCGGACTCGGGCGTGCCTGGAGTCGGACGTGTCGTCGACGTAGAGACCACGGAACCCAAGGACGTCCTGCACCCGTTCGGATGATTGCCGAGTCAACTCACCGGCAATCTCGTACTCGCCACAGGCCGAACGCAAATCGATCCTTGAATCATCGTAGGATTTGTCGCATGAGCACTCCCCTCCCGTTCAGGTTGGTGAAGCGGACGCCCGCCTACTGGCGCGTCACCTTTGATAATCCGCCGATCAACCTGGTCGACTACGGAGTCTTCGCAGCACTCGGAGACCTTGTCGACCAGATGGAAGCGGACGACGAACTGAAGGTGGTCGTATTCGACAGCGCGGATCCCGACTACTTCCTGGCGCATTTCGATCTGCTGCCACCCGAGAAGCCCTACACCGGACCCACCTGGCTGGACATTGCGGCCCGCATGACCCGTTCTCCCGTCATCAGCATCGCCTCCGTCCGCGGCCGGGCACGAGGAGTCGGCTCCGAATTCACCCTGGCCTGCGACATGCGATTCGCCAGCAAGGAGAAGGCCGTACTGGGGCAGCCGGAGGTGGCGGCGGGGATCACCCCCGGGGGCGGAGCGACCGAGAGGCTGCCGCTCCTGGTCGGACGAGGGCGCGCTCTGGAGATCATCGCGGGAGCGGACGACTTCGACGCGGAGACGGCCGAACGGTACGGCTGGATCAACAGGGCCCTCCCCGATGCCGAGCTGGACGCTCACGTGGAACGCGTCGCCGGCAGAATCGCCTCGTTCGACCGCAAGCCGCTGGCTGAGGTGAAGGCACTCGTCAACCGCTCGACGCTGCCCACAGAGGCAGACTTGACGGCAGGTCAGGACACGTTCCGCGCATCCTTGACCTGGGCGGAGGCCCACGAGCGCATCCGAAAGCTTCTGCGGCGAGGCATGCAGCAGCGAGGGGAACTCGAATACGACCTGGGAGAACGTATCGCCGAAAGCGAGTGAGTGTCGCAGCAGCCGCCGGGGCACTCATCGCTCGGCCGACACGTGACCGCGACACCTTCGAGAGGGTTCACCTGTTTCATCGGTGAGCCCTCTCGGCTTTGCCGGCGATGTGCCCTCCGAGCGACCCCTACCGAGCCCAACCAATTGGCGCGACAGGCCTGCACATACTTGACACGGCAACTATTGTGCGTTTCGATACTCCTACCGTTTGTTCGCGACCGAATCGGGCTCTGCTTGCCCGTCAACCAAGTACTGGAGTAGCCCGTGAGTTTTCTGCTGAACGAGGCCGCACCCGACGATCCGATGTGGAACAAGCGTGGCGCTCTCTATGTGCCGTCTGGAGAGGGGCCAACGGTGTGGGCCGCGGACGACATCTATACGGTCAAGGCGACGGGCGCTCAGACCAACGGAAACATAGGCTTTATCGAGGCCACGGTTCCGGCCGGTGGCGGTCCCGTGCCACACGCGCACACAGAGGAGGACGAGACTTTCTACGTTCTCGACGGTGAGCTGGAATTCGTGGACGGAGACCACACATTCACCGCTGTTGCGGGTGACTTCATCCACGTCCCCAAGGGCATCCGGCACGGCTTCAAGAACCGCCGCATCCACGCCGCGAGGTTGCTCTTCATCTACACGCCGGCGGGCCTGGAGCAGCTCATGCTCGATCACAGCACACCCGCCCGACCCGGCGAGACGCCGCCACCTGTCAACGACGACATGATCGCCCGCGCGGAACAGGTGATCCACCAGTCGAAGACCATCATGCTGCCGTGACTCTTCAGCAGCCTCACCCCCTCACGCCGCGGTCACTGTGAGCCACCGTCTTCCCGTGCCTCGACGTCACGCCGACGGGGCACCGGTCACCGCGCAAGCGTGGTCAATGGGCAGGACCAGACGGCCTCTTCGCCCCAGGGTGCTGCCGCTCTCCCTCAATGTGCCGTGTGCGCGCGACTGTTGATCAGTTGTCAGATGACGTAGCGTGATGCCCGAGCCGATGGGGGGAGACCATGCGAGCTCCCAAGGAAGCCATGAGAGGGGGCGGCACGCTGCATGACGAACGCCGACTGGATGGGGCAGGGATCGTGCCGGACGGCCGACCCGGATGAGCTGTTCGTCGAGGGCGCCGCACAGAATCGCGCCAAGGCAGTGTGCACCGGTTGCCCCGTGCGCACGGAGTGCCTGGCCCACGCCCTCGACGGGCGCATCGAGTACGGCGTCTGGGGTGGCATGACGGAGCGGGAGCGACGCTCGCTGCTACGGCGGCGGCCGGACGTACGCTCGTGGCGGGAGCTCTTGGAGACGGCTCGCTTCGACCACGCACGCGGCTCGGAGGACCCGGTCACCGAAACCAGGGCGAGCTGAAGAGACGGCGAGCTGCCCGCTCTCGCGCCGACGCTCTGTCTGACGTCACGTCGGACTCCTGGACCTCTCCCGTCGCCTGGGACGTCTTGGTCGCGGCGATCAAGTCGCTTGATCGTTCCGTGCGCGCAGGTGTTGCCGCGGTGGGTATCGATCCTGACTTCATCCCGGAGCCCTGACTAGACGGGGCTGTTGACGGCGGCGTGTAAGCGGTGACCCGAACCCCTGGTGTTCCACTGGCGACCACACCGTCGTCGCGTGGTCGAAGACCCACTGGGAGCTCCATTCACCACATCGTCGTCACTGCCGGCGCTCAATCTGTCGTCGCCGTTGCCAACCACTGCCTGCTAGCCGCAAGAGGCCGTAAGGCCAGTGGGAGCTGCCCGCCCCACCGCAGGGGACACCACTGCCGCATCGCCGTGAGCACTGACGGCGACCCCTGGGCGCAGCCCCGGTCATCCCTCACCGTCGTATGCAAGCCACGTCCCGCTCGGCCAGTGCACAAACGCGATGTGACGGGGGATCCGGCACAACTCCGGTACCGGATCCCCCTCTCCCCATCTCCTGCTCCGGGGCGACACGTCCCAGAGCGGGAGTCGACAGGGGTACTGGCGGAGTGCCACTCATGAGCGCATTCCTGCCTCGCCGCCCCACGACCACTACGGCGAGGACCCTGTCATAGAGAGAACGTCTCGTATGACCCACTGGGTTCACATCAGCGCCCAGAATTTTTTCGCCGCGAGACGCGGCGCCGTGGAGACGTTCTCGAGCAGCCCAGAGACGCCCCGCGTCAGGCCCGGACCCTGGTGGTGACGCCTGCATTCAGCCGCCTCGGTCACCTGCCGGCCATCGGCCGTCTTCACTGCGTCACCTACCCCACGAGGCGACTCGACGCGTTTCCCGCCATCCACGGCTCCGCATCTGTACCGTGCCTGCAGGCGAGGGCCTGAGACCTCGGACGGACGGTCACGCAACGGCGGGGGGCTGGGTGCGGAAACTCATCAGCAGGACATGGTGGCTCGAGCTAGCTGTATACCTGGCCTTCGGCGCAGCGGCCACAACCGTACTTTGCCTGGCCGCTTCGGTGCTCCTGATGGGACTCCCCCATGGTTGGCATGCGGCGACAACCTGGGTGCATATCGAGCATCGCTTCCTATGGCTGGCGAGCCGCCTTGTGCCCGCCTCGGTGGGGGCGTACCTCGTCGTACGTCTCCGTCGTGCACGGACGGAACGGCTCCGTCGTCGCGCGCCGGAGCACCGAACGCAACCCAAGTCGCTGCCCTCGACTCGGTACCGGGGCCGACACCTGTGAGCCGTCCCGGGCTCCGCTGACCGCCAACGCATGCCATACCTGACCCTCCCGCCGACAACTATTGGCGCCAAGGTCGCGCTGCTAGGCGGCATCGCACCCGGCGCGGGCGAAGGACCAGCCGAGTGTGCGAGGCGAGCGGCCGCTGTCCGTTCCGCCTTCCGACGGTGACCGTTCCGCCTTCCTCCGGTGACCGTTCCGCCTTTTGACGGCGCCTTACGGCCGGTCGCTGCCGGATTCTGGATTCTCAGGTACAGAAACTGTTAGGATCGTCCACATGGGCAGGCCACGATCGTTCGACGAGGCCGCCGTGCTCGACGCGGCGGCGGCGGAATTCCGGGTGCACGGCTTCGCCGACACCTCGACCGAGCAGCTGTGCGAGGCGGCGGGGGTGCGGCGGAGCAGCCTGTACAACGCCTTCATCTCCAAGGACGAACTCTTCGTGCGCGCCCTGGAGCGTTACGTCGCCATGTACCGCGAGGCCCGGACAAAGCTGCTCACCGACGACCAGCTCAGCGGGGGCGAGCGGCTTCGCCTCCTTATGGAGGGCGTTGCCGAGGAGGAGCGAGCCGCGCGACAACAGGGGCATGCGGCGGGCTGCATGGTCGCACACAGCCTGATGACTCCGGACCTGCGCGAGCGGGACGAGCGTGTGACCCGCATTCTCGACCGGGACCTGCGCGACCACGTGGCCCTCCTCGAAGAGGCGATCCGGGCCGGGCGCCTCGACGGCAGCATCCGAGCGGAAGTCGAGCCGGAGGAGGGCGCCTTGCTGGTGATGGCTCTCATCTCCGGTCTGCGCGTGACGGCTCAGGCCGGTGTCGAACCGAGACTCTTGCGGCAGGTCTCGCTCAACGGCCTTCGCTCGCTCTTGAGTTGACGACAGCATCTTCACGGCGGCGCATCCACCTGCCTACATTTTGGATTATCGAATACAGAACTGTGAGGACTGGGCCCGTCAGATCTCCGACACGCAGCTACGCAGACCCATTTGGCGAATGCACCGTCAACTCACCGCCCGTGCGACTGACTTACAGGGTCGGCGTCAGAACACGCTGACCAGTCCGAACTACACCAACGGCCAACTTGAGCCACGTCACTCGTAAGGACACCCATGACCATCACACTCATCACCGGGGCCAACAAGGGCATCGGATTCGAGACGGCCAGACAGCTTCTGGCGTTGGGCCACGTCGTCTACATCGGCGCTCGTGACGTCGAGCGCGGCGAGAAGGCCGCTGCGGCGCTCGGTGCCCGCTTCGTGCAGCTCGACGTGACCGACGACGTATCGGTGAACAGCGCCCTGGCCACGATCGACTCGGCCGAGGGCCGACTCGACGTCCTGGTGAACAACGCGGGCATCCTGGGGAACGGCACCCTCGACGGTCCCACGGCGCTCCAAGCCTTCGACACCAATGCCGTGGGGGTCGTGCGCGTCACGGAGGCGGCGCTTCCCTTGCTGCGCAGGTCCTCGAACCCCACGGTGGTCACGGTTTCCAGCAGCGCCGGGTCCTTCTGGGCGGTGACCAATCCGGAACGGCCGGAGTTCAAACTGCCGTTGGCGCTCTACTCCGCGTCCAAGTCGGCAGCGACCATGCTCACGGTGCAGTACGCCAAGTCCCAGCCGGGCATCAAGTTCAACGCAGTCGAGCCGGGCACCACCGCCACTGACCTGACCGCGGCATTCGGCGTAGGACGGTCACCGGAGGAGAGCGCCAGGGTCGTCGTACGCCTCGCGACTCTCGACGCGGACGGTCCGACCGGGATCTTCCAGGACGAGAACGGTGAAGTGCCCTGGTAATCGGCTGAGGGCGGTCGGGGGCAGCCCGGCCTGGGCGGGCCCCCGACCGTGGCGGCTGAGCCGACGCGCAGACCGACCGGACCCCCACGGGCGACTCGCCCAAGCAGGCGCGCCCGTCGGCCGCCGGCCAACCTGCATCGATCGCAAGAGGATCTCGACGACCGACGATGCCGGACTCCGCCGTCGGGCGCATCCATGCCCTGGCCGTCCGGTGACCCGGACCAGGTCATTCAGTAGCTGTCGTAGCTGGGCTCACCGTTCGGACGGTAGACGGCGACGATGGTGCCGCCCTTCGTCGTCGAGACGCTCACCGGCTCCAGCGCGGTGGGGATCGCGCCGTCGGCGAACAGCCTCTTTCCGGTGCCGATGATCACGGGGTGGATGGTCAGCCTGTACTCGTCGACGAGGCCGTGCCGCATCAGGGTCTGAGCGAGGTCGCCGCTGCCGACGACATTGATGTCGCCGCCGTCGGACGCCTTCAGCTTGCGTACGGCATCCGCTGTGTCTCCCTCCAGCAGTGTGGAGTTCTGCCAGTCGACGGACGTCAGGGTCCGGGAGGCCACGTACTTGTGCATGGTGTTCATCCGGCTGGTGAACGGGTTCTCGGGGTCCGCCGTCGGCCAGTACGCGGCGAAGATGTCGTAGGTCTTGCGGCCGAGCAGCATCGCGTCGGAGCCCTCGTACCAGCCTGCGATGGCTGCGCCGACCTCGTCGTCGGACACCGGCCTCTGCCAGCCGCCGTGCTCGAAGCCGCTCTCCGCGTCCTCGTCCGGGCCACCCGGCGCCTGCATGACGCCGTCCAGCGTCAGGAACGTGCAAACGTTGATCTTGCGCATGGTGCGCTCCCTTCGTCGACAGGTAGACCACGCAGCCGCCGGAAACTCATCGGAACAGCTCGCGCGGCTCAGCAGTCACAATGCCGTCGGATCGGCCCGGCTGCATGGATGCGGTCCCTTTCGGCCGCCCCGGCGAGTCTGGTGCGCAGGCACTGGCGTCGCCGGGGGGGGGCGCGTCGGCTCGGGGGACCTGCAATTCAGTGGGACATGTCTGGGACGGGTTCAGGCCAGAACCGCCCTGGCCCCCTGGTGGGCCTGTGCCCCGTTCCGGACCGACGGTACGGGCCTGGAGTGCAGGACGTTGACGTCGTCCTTCGAGGTTTACGAGAGGAGGCGGCAGCGGTGCCTTGGCCCCGCGATCGCTTCGATAAGGCCTCCCGGTAGCGTCACCGGGACACTCGCTTCGAAGGGGAGCAGCTACTCGTGGACCTCGGCATCATCGGGCAGGCAGCCGGACTGTTCGCCGTCACCAACATCGACGACATCCTGATCCTGGCGCTGTTCTTCGCCCGGGGAGCCGGCCACCCCGGCTCCGCCCGCCTGATCGCGCTGGGCCAATACCTGGGCTTCGCCGCGATTCTGGTCGTGGCGGCGGCCGCCGCCTTCGGAGCCACCTTCCTGCCCGAGTCCGCCATCCCCTACCTCGGCCTGCTGCCACTCGCCTTGGGCTGCAAGGCCGCTTGGCAGGCCTGGAGGGACTACCGCGACGGGGACGGTGACGGTGACGAGGGGGCGGAACAGACCCAGGACGGCGGGCCGAGCCCGCTGGAGGTCGCCGCGGTGACCTTCGCCAACGGCGGCGACAACATCGGCGTCTACGTGCCCGTCTTCGCCACAGCCGGCATCGGCGGGATGAGCGTGTACGCGGCGGTGTTCCTCGTGCTCGTGGGCGTGTGGTGCTTCGCGGGCAACTATTTCGCCACCCGGCCCGTCATCGCCAAGGCCCTCGCCCGCTGGGGCCATGTCCTCCTGCCGGTGACTCTGATCGCCATCGGCCTGCTCATCCTCGTCGAAGGCGGCGCCTTCGACCTGTAGCACCGCGCGGCGCGTCATCGGCGCAGTTCGCATTCCTCACGGCACCAAGCACCTCCCGAACCGGTGAACAAGTAGTGCCGCTCCTCGCCTGCAGAGGCAGCACCGCGACACTCAAGTGCCGCCCACTGAAGCACCGTTGGGGTACGGACGGTGGCGCCGCCCGTGCCGGCAGTCCCGAAATGAGGGACTACTGACCTCCCCCGCGAGTCGCCGCTCGGTGGTCGGTCTGTGCACACGCGCGGGCGCGGAGCATCCAGCAGGCCGCCGTGAACCGTACGTCCGCGCCGTGGACGTAGGGATCGAAGGCCGGGCGGACCTTTGCGACGACCTGTGCGCGTGTCTGCTCGTCCGCCTCCCGCAGTCTCAGGCCGACCGGGCCCAAGCGGGTGAAGTAGCCGACCAGCTCGGCTTCGGGCAGGACGCAGGTCACGTCGATCGGTCGGATGTCGACGTCGGACCAGCCGCTCTCCCGCAGGATGCCGCCGACCCGGTCCGCGTCGGCGAAACCGAACTGGCCCGGCTCGTCCGCTCGGCGGACCGGGAGATCCGGCAGCAGCGGTGCCGCGGCGCGCTCGGCCGTCGTCATGAAGGGATTGTCCTCAGGACCGCGCCACGCAATGGCCCGCAGGAGGGCGTGGTCCGCGGCGGCCCGCCGCAGGTTCGCGAAGGCGCGGACCGGATCCGGGAAGAACATGACGCCGAAGCGGGACACCACGGCGTCGAACGCTCCCGGGTCGAACGCGTGCTCCTGCGCGTCTCCGATGATGAAGGACACCGGCACCTGCTCCCGCTCGGCTCGCTCCCGGGCGGCGGTGACCACCGGCTCGGAGATGTCGAGACCGACGCAACGGCTCGACGTGCCGAGGCGCCGCGCGATGGCGAGGGTGGTGGCACCAGTTCCACAGCCGACATCCAGCACCCGACTCCCAGGAGCCGCGGTGACCTCCTCGACCAGTAGCTCTTCGAGAGGCCTGAAGAGGTTCTCCAGCACGTCCTGTGCGGCCACCCAGGCGTTACCGGCCGCTCCGTTCCAACGGGTCGCCTGGTCGCCTTCGTCGCTCTGTCCGCTGCTCACGGTCGCCTCCTCAGCTGTCTCTCATCGCTCCGGAGTGACACTGTGCCACCCCTGTGCGACGTGAGGTGAAGGTCATGATGGACCTGGGCGCTGCCGGTGTGCCGCGGCGCGCCGAGACCGCCGCACGGTCGTGGCGCGGCCTTCCCGCCCGGGCCGCCTGCTGGGCCTCCTCTCCTCTCGACCTGTCCGCCGCCGCTCCACTCCCCCACGCTCGTCAGATACCCGCGCCGGCCGGTCGGCGTTGCGCCCGGTGACGCGGCGGCTGAGGCAACGCGCCGATGCCGACCGACGCCGCTCGCTGTCAGTCGGCACGGACTAATCTACAGTCCATCTGTACAGTTAGGTTGTAGATAATATTTCCCGAGGAGGATCACCATGAAGCTCACCAAGCACGCCCATGCCTGCGTGACCCTTGAGAAGGACAACGCGCGCCTGGTCATCGACCCGGGCACCTTCACCCCGGACGCGGGAGCGGCCGTCGCCGGCGCCGACGCCGTCCTGATCACTCACGAGCACTTCGACCACTTCGACGAGCAGCTCGTCGCCGCTGCTCTGGAGTCCCGACCCGAGCTGCATGTCTACGGCACAGCCGCCGTCGCGGCCGCCCTCGGCAGCTACGGGGACCGCGTCCACAGCGTCACCGCGGGCGACACCTTCACCGTGGGCGCCCTCGACGTCTCGGTCCACGGACACCGGCACGCGCTGATCCACGCCGACATCCCCTGCCCCGACAACGTCGGTTACCTCCTGGACGGCGGAGCCGTGTACCACCCCGGGGACGCCTACTTCGCACCCGACGCCGCCGTGCGCACGCTCCTGCTGCCGACCAGCGGCCCCTGGACCAAACTCGGCGAAGCCGCCGACTACGTCCGCAGGGTCGAGCCCGAGCGGATCATCCAGATCCACGAACTCATGCTCAGTGACCTCGGACAGCAGTCCACTGCCAACATCCTGGGTGAGAACGGGCTTACCGGCACCCCGATCACCCGTCTGGCCCCCGGCACCAGCATCCAGCTGTGATGCCGTCCCTCACGAGCTCCGCAGGCGGTCGGTCAGTCGAGCCAACAGGCGTACGCAGTCACTCAGTTGGCGCCGCTCCTCCACGTCCAGCGCTTCGCTGATCGCGGTTCCGAGCCGGCCTGACCGCTGCTCTCGTTCGGCCTGCAACCGGGCGCGTCCGGCGTCCGTGATGTGGACCAGGAGCTTGCGCCCGTCGGTGGGGTGGGGCTCGGTGCGGACGAAACCGTCGGCCAGGAGTTCTTTGACGGTCTTGGCAGCCGACTGGTGCGTCACCCGACGGCGCTGCGCCAACTCGGCCGTCGTCTGCGGACCGCCGCGGTCGAGGTGTCCCAGAGCAGCGGCTTCTCCGGACGGCATGGTGTCCACCGTGCGTACGGCCCGGACCAGCTCGCCGATCGTGTGGCGCAGCTCTTCCGCCAGCGCTTCGTCGTCCATGGTCGCACCCTACCCGCGGAGTTGAACCCGACTGTACAGTTCGGCTGCGGATTGCGCGCGTGGGCTACGCACCGGGCGGCGCAGGCGTGACCGCGGCACAGGCGTGACCCGTGGACGAACGCGCCGCCTCTCCCGTACAACCACCCGTCCATCCAGTTGTTGCGGGGCTCTATACGTGCACCCAGCTGCGGTACGCGTCCATGTCGACGTTGCTGCCGCAGATGACGGTGGCGATGTGCCGGCCTGCGAAACGGTCCCGGTCCTCCAGGACGGCGGCGACGCCGAGGGCCGCGGAGGGTTCGACGACCAGGCCGGCACACTCCAGGAGCATGCGCATGCCTGTGACGATGGACGCCTCGCGGACGAGGACGGCGTCGTCGGCCACCGCGATGAGGTCGTCCAGGACGGCGGGGATGGGATACCGGCCGGCGACGCCGTCGGCGATCGTGTCGGTCGGCCCCGTGGTGACGACTCGGCGCTGGTGCCATGAGCGGGTCATGGCGGGTGCGCCGGAGGGCTGCACGCAGATGACCTCCACGTCCGGAGACAGGCTCTTGAGAGCGAAGCCCACTCCGGTCGCCATGGCGTCTCCGCCGAGGGCGATCAGTACGGCGCCCAACGGGGCCGCCGAGCATGCCAGTTCCAGACCGATCGTCGCCGCGCCCTCGCAGGTCTCGATGTCGAGACTGTCCTCGACCAGTCGGATGCCTCGCAGTCGCGCGAGGTGCGCGGCCCGTTCACGGGCGCTCTCGAAGTCACCGTCCACTACCTCCAGTTCGGCTCCCGAGGCGCGGATACGGTCGAGCTTGATTGCGGGTGCCATGTGTGAAGCCACCACCGTCACCCGCACGCCCCGAAGGCGGCCGGACCAGCCCAGTGCCTGCCCGAGATTGCCGGCACTCGCACACACCGCCTCGGTTTCGCCCCGGTCAGCCAGCAGTCGCGCGACGAGTTCCGTGCCACGCGCCTTGAAGCTGCGCACCGGGTTCGCCGTCTCCAGCTTGATGCTCACTGTGCAGCCGAGCTCGCGGCCCAACGCGTCGCACTGATACAGCGGTGTGTCCAGAAAGACCGGGTCGATGATCCCGCGGGCCGCGCGGATCCGGTCCAGGTCGAGTCGCGTCGAAGGCATGCGCAAGAACGTAGCGCGCGACGCGGGGCGACGGGGACGACGTCGATGAGACGGGCAGGAGCCCCCCACGGCGCCCCGCTCGCCCCGAGATCTGCCGCTTGCTGCCGTGCCCGCTCCCTGTGGAACCCCCTCTCACCTGGCGTGCTGCTGCACGTAAACTCCGGCCCGCTCCCCCACCCGCCCGCTGACGACCGAGACTCAGGGACGACTCATGCCCACGATGCGCCGCGTCGCCGCTCTCTGCGCAGCTCTCCTGGTGCTCGCGGGATGCGGCGACTCACGAGGACGGCACGAGGATCACTCGTCCCGTACCAGTCGTCCTGACGGCAACACCGCTGCCCCAGGCTGGAGTTACGACTACACCGGTCAGAGCACCAACGCCTCCTTCACCGACATAACGGCCGCCTCCGCCGACGACGCCTGGGCCGTGGGCAAGAGCCCCGTCACCGGCTGGGTGGACGACCAGCAGACACTCCTCTTCCACTACTCCGGGAAGGTCTGGCGCCCCTACGACCTTTCGTCCGAACTGCGCCGCCGCCTCGATGAGCTCCCGACCGTCCGGCTCGACTCCTCCGGCCCCGGGGACGTGTGGCTCTTCGCGGGCGTCCTCACCAATCCGGACAGGAGTCGTCCGCCACTGGCCGCGCACTGGGACGGCACGGTATGGCGGACCGTCCGCCTTCCCCGGGACTTCCCCCAGATCGTGAGGGGCGCCGCCGTCTTCGGTCCCGAGGACTCCTGGATCGTCGACGGTTCGCGCACCGCCTGGCACTGGGACGGACGCCAGTGGCGCGCTTCCCGGCTCCCCGTCCGGGCACAGGCGCTGGCGGGTGTGTCCGGGCGCGACCTTTGGGCGGTGGGATCCGAACTCACACCTGAGGCCAACCCGGGCCTTGCCGGGGCACATTGGGACGGCAGTCAGTGGACGGAGACGACGATGCCCGACCTGGCGCCGGGCCCGAAGGGCGACCAGCACTACGGCGAACTCACCCGAGCCATCGCTGTGTCGGCGGAGGATGTGCGCGCCTTCGGCACCGTCTCGAGCGAAGGCGGGGACACCGACGCCTACTTCGCCCGGCTCGCCGTACGTTGGGACGGCTCTCGGTGGAAAGAGGAGGACCGACCGCCGTGCTGCGTGACCGGCGGAATCGCCGGCGGTCTTCTTCTCACGCCCAAGCGCTACCTGACCGCATCCGGCGAGGCGAGACGGATCGCCCAACCCCACTGCTCGACCTCCCGGTCAGGCGGGCGTGGATGCGGGCAGCACCTCGAACTAGAAGACTACGCAACGGTTCCGGGCACCCGGCAGGTCTGGGGCGTCGGGTCGCTCAGAGGCGGCACACCCACTCCACGCCCGGTCATCGTCCGCCTGTCCACGGCTCGTTGACCAGAAACACCAGCTCTCGGTTCGTCGCACGGCCCCCTCTGGCGCCAGCCCGCCAGACATAGCCCAACCCGCGCGCCCATCAGGGTCTTTGGTACGCCACACCCGGCCCCCGCCCTCCGGCTGCCGTACTCGATCTCGGCCGCCGTGGTCCGGGGTCACGTGCTGCGCGCCAGCACCGCCTCCAGAGCCCGGGACAGCGCCCACGCGCTCGGGTCCGCGCCGCCGGTACCTGTCATGACGACGGTCGGTGCCTTCCCTGTTCGCCGAGCGGTGCGACGGGCGATGTCGTGAGCGGGCCCGGCGGCGGAGCCTGATCCGCACAGGAGCAATCGACGTCCCTCGCCGACCAGTTCGGGCAGAGGGCCGTGTGGCACCCGCAGGCCCGTCATCGCTAGGGAGAGGATGCGCTGCGGCCCCTCGTGCTCGCGCAGAAGGGTGTCGTACACGCCCGGAGTGACTCCGGGTGCGGTGACCAGGCACACGACGTCCGCGCCCGGCTCCCCGGCCCGCAGTACCGCGAGCCGGAAGCCTGTGCCGCCGAGCGGGGGTGGTGCCATGCCGGGCACCGGGGAACCCGCCAGCAGGTGCAGGGCGTCGCCCACCGTCGGATGCTCGTCCCGGTGCTTGGGCAGGCCGTCCAGCAGGTGCAGACACTGGTCGAGGACGGTGCGGACGTCGGTGGCCGTGAATCTCGTCCGGTCGTACAGGGCGGTCAGTACGAGGGTGCCCTCGCTGTCGTGGTGCGCGGCCAGGGTCAATGGGGTCGCCGTGTCGCCACCGGTACTGTGCGGCGGGCCCGCCCCGATGCCCTGCGCCGCCAGTTCGGCCCGCAGATCCTGAGGGAGGTCGGGCTTGCTGTCGAAACGCACCGTGGTCTCGACGAGGCCGGCGTCCGGTCCGCGTCCGCTCCACCGGCGGATGTTCTCCTCGCAGACCCAGGCATACGGGGGCAGGTCGAGCGCGGCGTCCCGGACCCGCAGCAGCAGGTCGGCCAGCGGCGCGGAGGGCTCCACGGTGACGGTGACGGGCAGCGTTTCACCCAGCAGTCCAGGGGTGTCGGCCGCACCCCGCAGCGACATGTCCCGCCCGGAGACGTGCACGCCGAACGCCACCGGCAACGGGCCGCGGGCACCGGCCGCCCGGTACAGCAGCAGCGCCCACACCACGTGCAGCACACTGCTCTCCCCCGCGCCCCGGTCCGCGGCCCACGCGCACAGCCGGGCGGTCTGGGACGCGCTGAGCCTGCACTCGATACGGCCTCGTCCGCCGCCCCCGGGCAGGGGTGGCCCACTCTGACGGCCCACCCTGACGGCGGCAGCGGCCGGCGGTGCGGCCGACGCCCAGAACGCGCTCGCTCCGGCCGGGTCCTGCCGGGCCCGCCACCGGGCGTGGTCACGGAGATCGGGACGACGCTGCCCGCCGGGCAGGATGCCGCCGGCGAGATAGGAACGGTAGAACTGCCGTACCAGCAGCCGCACTCCGCGCTCGTCCAGTAGGGCGGCGTGCCAGCTGAGGACCACACGGGCGGGCCCCCCTGCGGCGCCGTCCCCATGCGGCCCGTCCAGCAGCAGGACGCGCAGCAGGCCGGGCCGGTACAGCTCGAAGCCGCGGGCGCGTTCCCGCTGGAGCAGTTCGCCCAGCGCGACGCCGGCGTGCGCGTGGTGGACGACCTCCACCGCCACACGATCGTGGAGTACCAGGCGAGCGGCGCCCGCAAGGTCGAAGCCGGCCCGCAGGACCGTCTCCCGCTCGGCGACGGACTGCCATGCGGTGATGAATTGGCTGGAATCCAGGGGCCCCGTCCAGTCCCACCACAGCTGCTCCACGTACCGGCCCGAGCCGTTCGAGTCCTCGACCGCCGCCGTGAGCAGGCTCCGCTGATCCCCGCTCACGGGGATCGTCTCCGCCTCTGACGGTGCCAGCAGATCGGCCAGCAGGTCGTCGGTGAGCGTCGCGCGGGATCCGGTCCGGGCGTGCAGGGTGAGCCGCTGGGCGGACCGGCCGGTCCGTCCGGTGTCCGCACCGTCGGCCAGGGCGACGTCGTAGCCCCGGTGGCGTGCCGCGACGCGGGCCGCGACGGCCTCCGCGCCGGTCCGGGTGAGCGAGCACAGGTCGAAGACGAGCGGTGATCCGGTCGAGGACGGTTCGTGCACCACCGCGGGAACGGTGCCCAGGTGCTCGTGACGGCTGTTCACCCGTCCCTCCCCATGCCGCACGCCTGCGTCCGAACAACCGTGCCGGGCCCCTCGACCCCATTGACGAATCGTTTCGGCACCGTGCGTCGCCGCGAAGCTCCGGCAAGCCGCCTCCCGGCCCCGGCGCTCACTGCCGTCGGGGGCTCCGACGCCCCGAGAAGTCGATGATCTTCACGTCCGACGGCGATGAGAGCTCTCGGCCCTTCGCTGATGCGGATCCGGCCGCCGAAGCGGGTGCGGGTGCGGACGCCGGAACGGGTGCGGATACGGGTGCGGGTGGGGGTGCGGACGCCGGAACGGATGCGGATACGGGTGCGGGTGGGGGTGCCTGCGACCGGGACTGCTGTGCCGTGCTCCGGCAGTGCGCCTCGCTCACCCAGAAGCGGCCCCCTACCAGATGCGTGGTGAAGGCCCACTCCCCGACCGCGTCCCCGACAAGACGAGCGCCGCCCGTCGCGTCCCACTCGAAACCGACCGCCGAGAACCGGCGCCGCATGCCGTGCCCCAGCGCCTTGGTGTACGCCTCCTTCAGCGTCCACAGCCGCAAGAACCGCTCCGTACGCTCCGGTTCGGGCAGAGCCGCGAGCACGTCACCCTCCTCGGCGGTGCACACGTGCTCGCGCAGCGCCTCGAACGAGATACGCCGGTCTACGGGTTCGGCGTCCACGCCGATGGGCCCGCTGCGGCTGACTCCGACCACGATCAACTCACCGGTGTGAGTGAGGCTGACCTCCAGGTCCGCGCCGAGCCCGCGCAGCACGGGCCGCCCGCCCGGCAGGTAGGCCAGGTCGAGCCGGTCCGTGGGTACCTGCAGTGCGGCGGCGGCGGTGTACTTCACCACGGCCCGTGAGACGGCGAGGCTCATCCGGCCCGCCGCTGCCGGGTGTTGGCGGTAACGGGGCCAGTCGCGGCCCAGCAGGGTGCGCAGCCCGGGGTCCAGCAGGACAGGGGTCAGCCACTGGCCCCAGGTGGCGTGCACCACCGCCCGGCCCGTCTCTTCGACCCGCTCCTGGACCTCCTCCCACGGCCCGTCCGGCCCGGGGGCATGGCACGGCGGCGGCGACGCCGGTGCGGCGACGACGGGTCCGAGGTCCCGGGGCACGCTCACCACGCAGTCCTCGTCGCATACAGGTCGCAGTCCACACGGTCGGCCGCACGCCGAACCAGTTCGTCCCATACGGGCGAGGTCTCGGGCGTCCGGTCGGACACGGGCAGGGCGAGCCGTTTGCTGATCCGTCCCAGTGCCAGAAGCGCCCAGTCGCTCCCGCCGAGGAAGCTGGGAGGCGTCACGGCCGCCGCGTCCCACACGCCCAACACCGCGACGGCAAGCGCCAGTAGGGCCTGACGGTCGGCCAGCGCCCGTGCCGCCGGGTCGGCGGCATCGTGAACGGCATCGGCCACACAGGCGAGTTGCAGCTCCCGCTGCTCGACGAGCAGCCCGCGGACGAGGCGGGAAAGCGCGGCGGTGCCGGGACGGCTGTCGTCGGCGAGTCGCTCACCGGCGGCCGTCAGCGCCGCTGCCCATGCCTGGGGGCTGTCGCTGCCTGGCTCGGTGGTGATGCCCTCGGTGATCCTGAACAGCTCGGCGGGGTAGGGGGCGTGGGGCGGCCGCGGGTTGTTCGCCGCGTTCAGTGCGCACACGACACGGGCCTGGGCGTTTCGTTCGGTACTCCAGTCGGCTCCGGCGAACGCCTTGTCCCGCTGGATTCGGGCCAGCGTGCGCCGTTCGAGGGTGTCCGCGCCGAACCCGCACTCGTTCAGCACCAGTTCGAGATCGCCGAGCATCTCGTCGAGCAACCGCGGCACGAGGTACCCCACGACATCGGTGAGCCACTGCCCGCCCTGGGCCGAGTCCGGCCCGTCCGTATCCGGAGTCCGTTGCGTGCGGGAGCGCAGAGCTACGGCGGTCAGGCTCTCGCAGGCGAGGAGGTCGGCGAGGGCCGAGGCCAGGACCGGCCGCCACTGGCCGGCACCGGGCTCGTACGCGCACAGGCCGTCCACGATGCGAGTGGCCCCGCGCAGGACTCCGGCTGTTGAGGCGAGCAGCGCCGCCGGCCCGAGCAGCGCCACCGTCGGTGGCGGGACGACGGTGTTCAGGAGCGGACCCCTGGTCCAGGCGTGCGCGAGGGCCAGATCCCGGCGAAGGAGCGGGCGCAGGGCGCGGGAGATCTGCCACGGTGCGGCCCTCACCTGTGTGGCGTCGGGCAGTCCGGCGGGCGGGGCGGGCAGAGCGCCAGGTTCCGCGGCCCACAGGGCGGCACGCCCGTAGGGGTGGGTGCGGTCCCGGGGATCGCCCAGCAGGGCCTCCAGGCGCGCCGCGTACCGCGCCACACCGGACGCGTCGTCCGCCGGGCGGGTCGCGGTCGACGACGCGGGGTGCCGGTTGGTGCCCGGAAGTTGCCGGGTCAGGTTCATCGCGGACCTCCTCGTCGTCGTGGTTGCGCTCGTTGTGCCGGTCTGTTCCGCAGCGGTGTTCATCGCAGTCGGCGTACGGCGCTCTCGGCGTGCCAGCGCGCCAGGTCCAGGGCCTCGGTGCTCGAACGTCCCAGCCATTCGCGAACGTGGTGACGGGCATCCACGAGCAGGGCGTCCTCGCCCAGGACGGACTGGACCGCGCTCTCATCGAGCATCACCTGGTGCACCGAGACGACCCGAACTCCGCTCTCGTCCGGTTGCAGTGACCACTCCCCCCAGTGCGCGGCGACGAGATCGGGCGTCACGATGTCCTTGTGCACGATCCGTCCGGCAGCCGGGAAACACAGCCGTACGGACTCGGACACCCGCGTGTCGCCCGTGTCGGGAGCGAAGGTGTGCAGGACTGTCAGCTGGACGCCCGGCTGGTCCTCGGTGAGATCGACCCGTTCCACGTCGGGCACCAGGTCGACCCAGTCCTTGACGCGGTAGAGGAAGTCGTAGACCAGCTCCGAGGAGCCGAGGACGTACACGCTGTCCTCGAAGGACAGCAGCAGTTCGTCCAGTCGGTCCCAGCGCTCGGCCGCCTCGCGGAGCGCCGTCAACTCCGTTGCCACGTCCGCCCGGAGTGCCTCGGTCTCGTCCCGGGAACGGCGCGGGCGTTCCTGACGCAGGGTCAGCAGACACCGGTCGGCGCTTTCGGACGCCACGCTCCAGGAGCCGGACGTCGGTGCGTCGGGCAGCAGGTCGTCGCGCGTCTCGAAGTCGATGCGGCGTTCACCAGGGCGCAGTTCGCGCCGGGCCAGCGCGGAGCGCACCGCACCGTGCCACACGTGCCACAGACGAAGGCTCTCCTGCGTGCCGTCGAAGTCCAGGCGTTCGACATGGACGAAGGGGGGCAGCAGGACCGGCCAGCGCGGGGCGTCGGCGAGCATGCCGTAGACGACGTCGGCGGGCGCCGCGACCGTGACGGTCTGCTCGGCGACACACACTGACTGCGACGGCATGCGCGACCCCTTCCTCCAGATGTGCTCAACGCTGCACGACCGAACCTGAGCGGTGCTCGATTTCCGGCGGAGACGACGCGAAACGGCCCGCGACAGGGCGAGATGACGTTCCGTCAGCCGACGGTGGCCACGGGGGCGTGCGTCGTGGGGCGCCCGGGCAGCGTGCGGGGGCCGGACATCAGCATGGAGCGCTGAAGCTTGGCCAGCGTCGGAGACGGTTCCAGGCCCATGGTGCGTACGAGGGTTGCGCGCAGCCGCTGGTAGGCGTCCAGCGCCTCACCACGACGGCCCGAACGGTAGAGCGCCAGCATGAACTGGCCACACAGGCTCTCGTGCGTGGGGTGCTGACCGACCAGCACGGTCAGCTCTCCGAGCAGTTCACGGTGCCTGCCGAGCCGCAGGTCCGCGTCGACACGCTGGTCCAGGGCGCACAGCCGGCTCTCCTCCAGTCGCCTGACCTCGGTCCGCAGCTGGGGGCCCACCTGGACGCCGGAGAGTGCCGGGCCGGTCCACAGGTCGAGCGCCTCGCGCAGCAGACTGGCGGCCCGGGGTCCGTCCCCGGCGTCCATGGCGCGGTAGCCGCAACCGGCGAGGCGTTCGAAGTCCTTCACATCGCTGGCGCCCTCGCCCTCCTTGAGCAGATAGCCGCCGGGGACGGTGAGCAGGACGTCCTTGGCCGGGCCGCGCTGCTCCGCGCCGTCGCCCGCGCTCTTCTCCAGGGCGGCGCCGATGAGTTCGCGAAGTTGCAGGATGTAGGTCTGCAGGGTCGCTCGGGCACTGCGCGGGGGCCTGGCCCCCCACAGTTCCTCCGTCAGGTCGCTCACCGGAACGACCTGCCCCGCCCTCAGCGCCAGGAGCGCGAGCACTTGGCGCGGCTTGGGTGCCGTCGGCGTGACGGGTATGCCGTTGAGTCGTACGGCGAGTGTGCCGAGTATTTCGATGTCCACGCGTCCCCCTGCGGTCTGGTGCAGCTCTAGTGCTTCCCCAGCACCGCGAGTAAAAAACAGCACGCGCGGTATGTCAATACCGTACCGGTTGCCCTGTTTCCCGTCCAGTGGGACTCCAGGCGTGTACGAGTAGGCACATTTGCACGTAATGCCCCGCTTCACTCCGGCAGGGTCACCTGGAAGTGGATTCAGTTAGGCGACACACGGTCTTTTTTACGGAGGGCCTGACCAGGGCGTCCCACCCCGCAGGAGGCTGTGGCGTGCCGGTAGCGGAGGGACACGAGGACATGTGCGCCGCCTTCGCCGTAGGGACGCATTCTTTTTCGGGCGGGGCCTCCAAGACCGGTCGGCCGCCGCAGAGGATTATTCGGTTGCGGCGTACGGCATGCGCCGACCCCGGGAGCCCGGCACGACAGCAGGCGTCCCGGGGCCGGACACAGGGCAGGCGTGCCGTGGGTACGGCGTTCCTACGCCTGGCGGGTGGGCAGGATGATCGCCTGACGCAGGTTCACGTGGCTGGCCCGGCTGGTGGCGTAGGCGATCAGATCCGCGATGTCCTCCGCCGACAGACCCGTCAGCGCGTCGAACATGCCCGCCAGCTGACCGGACAGTTCCGCGTTGTCGATGTGGCCGCCCAACTCGGTGCTGGTGAGGCCCGGTTCGATGTTGGTGACGCGCACGTCGCGCGGGCCGAGCTCGGTACGCAAGGACTGGGACAGATAGGTGAGAGCCGCCTTGGTGGCCCCGTAGACGGCGTAGTCGGGGAAGGTGATGTGGGCGCCGATCGAGGAGATGTTCACCAGGTCGGCCGTCCGGCCGTCCTCGGCGGACGCGATCAGGTCGGGGGTGAACGCGCGGATGACCCGCAGGGCACCGGCCACGTTCGTGTCGAGCATGCGCTGCCACTCGTCGGTACGGCCGTGGGTGATGGGGTTGGGGAGCATGACCCCAGCCGCGTTGACCACCAAGTCCACCTGCCCGTACGCGGCGTGCACCTGCCGCACCGCCACGTCCACGGATGCCTGGTCGGTGACGTCGGCTGCGACCACGAGGGCCTGTCCGCCGTCCGCCTCGATCTTGGCGGCCAGCTCCGTCAGGCGGTGTGCGCGTCGGGCCAGCAGGGCCACACGCACACCGTGCGCGGTCAGTTTCCGGGCGGTGGCCTCTCCCATGCCGCTGGCGGCTCCGGTGACGAGGGCGGTACGGCCGGCGAGGGTGTCGTACGACATGAGGGCTCCTGGGTGGTGGTGTCGTCGGGTTGCCGTGACCGGGGTGTCTCGCGGTCACGGCAACCACCCTGCGACAGAGCGAGGTTGTTACCCAGGGTGGCCGTTTTCCTGGGTCCACCAGTACCAGGATCGGATGCAAGGCGGCGCCTAGGATCGGTGCATGGACACATCCAGGCACGCGGAGATCGGCGACTTCCTGCGCTCGCGGCGCGCTCGGATACAGCCCGAGGAGGTCGGACTGCCGCCACACGGCAGGCGGCGCGTGCCCGGACTCCGCCGCGAGGAGGTCGCCCAGCTCGCCGGTGTCAGTGTCGACTACTACATCCGCCTGGAGCAGGGCCGCGGCACCTCCGTCTCCGACGCCGTGCTCGACGCCGTCGGTCGCGTCCTGCAACTGGACGCCACCGAGCAGGAATACCTGCGCACGGTGGCCAGGCCCGGGCCCCGCCTGGCGCCCGCCTCCCCGGCTGCGGTGCAGAAGGTGCGCCCCGGGCTGCGGCTGCTGCTCGACAGCATGGACCGGGTCCCCGCGTTCGTGCTCGGGCGCCGCATGGACGTCCTCGCCTGGAACGCGCTGGCGGACGCCGTCGTCGGGTTCTCGCTGATGCCTGCCGAGGAGCGCAATATGCCGCGCCAGGTCTTCCTCGACCCGCGGGCGCCCGAGGTGTATCCGGACTGGGCCGCGGTGGCCGCGGAGACGGTCGCCCACCTGCGACTGGACGCGGGCCGCCACCCACGCGACCGCCGGCTGGCCACGCTGGTCGGCGAACTGTCCATCGGCAGCGAGGACTTCCGCCGTCTGTGGGCGGACCACCAGGTCAAGGAGAAGACGTACGGCGCGAAGCGTGTGCGGCACCCCGTGGTCGGGGAACTGACGCTGCCCTACGAGACCTTGACCGTGGCCGGCGACCCGGACCAGATGCTGGTCGTCTACACACCGGAGCCCGCGTCCCGGACGGCCGAACGCCTGGACCTCCTGGCCAGCTGGACGGCGACCCCGGAGCCGGCGCGGGAGTGAGCGGAGTTCGACTGGTTCCCTCACCTCTGGAAACAGGACGCAGGACACGTGGTGCCCGCAGTGGAGCGTGGACCGCCGATCACCGTGCTCCCCTCCCCGCGGCATAGGGTCGCCATCGTAGGGAAAGCCACACATGCATGCAGACACGGGCATCCGGCAAGGACGCATCTCCCGCTGGAGACAGCACAGTTGAAGTGGTCCGCAGAGACGGGGCCTACCGTGACCTCCTGCGCGGCTACGAGGTCCTCATCGACGGCCGCAAGGTGGGGCAGGTCCGTCGCGGGCAACGGGCCCGCTACGACGTCACCCCGGGCCCGCACACGGTCCGGATGCGTATCGATTGGTGTTCGAGCCCTGACGTCAAGATCACAGTGGAGGCGGGGGAATCGGTCACGCTGACATGTGAGCCGAATGGTTCCGCCGCTCGCGGGACGGTCCAGATGCTGACGTCGCCCCGCAAGTACATCCGGCTGCAGCTGGACGATTCGCCCTCGGCCTGAGAGCTCTTTTCCGGATCACCCCGTGGCGAGTCGATTTCAGGCCTGCTGAGTCCGAAGGAGTCGCTGCCTGCGACGATGTGCTGGTGAGCTATGACCTTGCGGTGTGGGACGGCGACCGTCCACTCGACGACGGGCAAGCGGGCTCGACCTACGACGAGCTCTTCGAGCGCCACCTAGAGTCGGACGATGCTGTCGTACCTCCGGTGCCGCGCATCGTGGCCTACGTGGAAGCCCTCGTCGCGCGGTACCCGGACGACGAGGGCCGTGCCGTATGGGCGTCACCGCCGGTGATCGAGGAGGCATCGGGGCCGCTGGTGTACCTGCTCATGTCCTATGGCAGGGCTGAGGAGGTGTCCGAGTACGCCTCTGCGCTGGCTCGCGAGCATGGACTCGTCTGCTTCGATCCGCAGGCGGAACGCCTCCGGCCATGAGCTGCCGGTCTCTCAGCGGGCAGACCAGAGGAAGATGCCGGCGATGTGGAGTCCGTCCAGGAAGACGGTCGCGGTCTTCTCGTAGCCGGTCGCCATACCGCGCCACGCTTGAGGCGGTTGATGCACCGCTCGACGGTGTTGCGCTGCTTCGGCCGGCAAGGACCGGCCCTACTCCGCCCGCGCAGCATGCCCGTTCAGCGTCTTGACGACCTGGTCGTAGTCACCGCGGGCCTCGCCGTAGCGCAGGAACTTCACGCGCTCGACCTGGATCTCCTCGGCGTCGGGCTGCGCTTCGATCAAGTCCATGACCTCGGTGACGAACTCGTCGAGAGGCATGGCGTGTTCGTTGTCCTCGTGCCCCGGCATCAACGCGGTGCGGACGGCGGGCGGTTCGAGCTCCACGATCCGTACCCAGGTGCCGGCGAACTGCAGGCGCAGCGACTCGCTGAGCATGTGGATCGCCGCCTTCGACGCGTTGTAGCTGGGGGTGATGCCCAACGGAGCGAACGCGAGCCCCGACGACACGGTCATGATCGTGGCGTCCGGCCGGGCGCGCAGGTGATCGACGAACGCGGCGATGAGCCGGATCGGACCGAGCACGTTCGTCGTCACCGTTGTCTCCGCCGAGGCCAGGAACGAGGACGGGCGACTCCAGTCCTCGGCGTACATCACGCCGGCCATGGTGACGAGGACGTTGAGGTCCGGATACTCGGCCAGCACCTGCTTCGCGGCGGACGCGATGCTCGCCGCGTCCGTCGTGTCGATCCGCACCGTGCCGATGCCGGGGTACTCGGCCGCGATCCGTTCCAGCAGCTCGGTTCGCCGGCCGCCGATGATCACGGTGTTCCCGCGAGCCCGCAGTTCCAGAGCGAGGGCGAGACCGATGCCGCTGGTGGAACCGGGGATGAAAATGGTGTTTCCGGAGATGTTCATGCCCCGATGGTCGGCGTTCCGCTGGGGCGGGTGCAGAGACCGGTTATCAGGGGATCGGCGATCCCTGGCTCGCCCCCGGGGGCAGAGCGATACTCGACCACATGGACCACGCAGCACTGGCCGACTTCCTGCGCCGCCGACGCGAGGCACTCCAGCCCGAGGACGTAGCTCTTCCCCCGGGCACGCGTCGGCGTACCCGGGGGCTGCGGCGCGAAGAGGTCGCTTCCCTCGCCGTGATGTCGACCGACTACTACACACGGCTGGAGCAGCGGCGCGGCCCGCAGCCCAGCGAGCACATGCTGGCCTCTCTGGCCCGGGCGCTGCGGCTGACGGGGGACGAGCGCGACTACCTGTACCGGATCGCCGGGCACAACGCGCCGACGGCCCTGTCCCTCTCACCGCATGTGGCGCCCGCCCTGCTACGGGTGCTGGACCGCCTCCATGACACTCCGGCGCTCGTCCTGACCGACCTGAGCGAGACGCTGGTGCAGAACAGGATGGCCACCGCCCTGTTCGGGGACGCGTCGAACCACCGAGGGCTTGCCCGGAGCGCGATCTACCGGTGGTTCACCGATCCCGCCGAGCGGACGATCTATCCCGAGGCCGACCGGGACCGGCAGAGCCGCGCCCAGGTCGCGAGCCTGCGCGCCGCCCACGGAGTACGCGGTCCGCGGTCCAGGGCCGGTGAGCTCGTACGGGCCCTGCACAGGGCGAGTGAGGAGTTCGCCGAGTTGTGGGCGCGGCACGAGGTCGCGCAGCGCTTCGAGGACCACAAGACGCTTCTTCACCCCGAACTCGGCGCGATCGAGCTGGACTGCCAGGCGCTGTTCACCGAGGACCGCTCGCAGACCCTCCTCGTGCTGACGGCTCCGCCGCGGACCGAGGGCTACGAGAAGCTCCAGCTGCTCGCCGTACTGGGGCTGGACCGCTTCACCCCTGCGGAGAACTAGGCTCCGCGCCGACGCCACCCGCGCCGACGTTCTCTCGAGAGGCCGAACGAGCCGGCGGACGTCGGCCCGTGGTTCCAGGCCGTCGGACACCGCTCAGCACTGCTGCTCGGACTGGAGATCGCCGTAGTATCTCGCCGCGAATGTCCTCGCGGGTGCCCACGATCTCCGATCTGGACGCAGACGCCGTGTCGCGTATCACCGGCCGCCGCGTCCAGGACCGTGTGCTGGAGCGGGAGCCGTCTCAACGTGATCGTCGAGTTGTACGCCGCGATGCGGCAGGATGCCAATCACCCGCGTGCTGCGGTTGGTTCGGCCGAGCTGGGCCTGGTCGGCGGGGCGACGACCAACTCGGTGTCCGGGTCATGGCCGATGTGCGGAGGGCCGGCGACGATCATGGTGGCTCGCGCCCACGGCTGCTCTCGCACCATGAACGGCAGTTCCTCCAGCAGCCAGTTCGCCACGTGCTCCCGCTGCTCGGAGTAGTCGCCGTCGCGGACCGCCAACAAGCGCTCTTGCTCGTCGAGGTCACCTTGCATCCACACCGAGATGTCCAACCACGGGGCCAGCTCTGCGCGGATGACGCCGGTGCCCTCGACCCAGACGAAGTCGGCACCCGCGGGGATGGTGATCGATCCCGGCCGGCCGTACTGGCTCCAGGCATCAGGGCGGTAGTCCACCGCCTCACCCCGGTGCAGGGGTTGCAGGATGTTCTCGACGAGGACGGCGCCCCAGTCGAAGTAGGCGTGGTTCCATGCGATGTCGTCGGTGTGCACGACGGCGGAGTTGGGCACCACCTTGCGCAGCCGCTCGGCCAGAGTCGTCTTGCCGGCGCCGCCCCTGCCGTCGATGGCGGTCACCCGCGGACGTCCCGTCACGTCGGGTGATGCGTCACGCAGTTGCCGGACGGCGTCGAGCATGGTCACCACCCGCCAGCCGTCGGCCTCGGTCTCGCCTGGATGCAGACGCATCGGAAACCTGCCTCCGCGGGTGAGGACACCTGCCCGGTCGATACTGACACGCCCGGCTCTTTCTCAGCCAGGGTGTCCGCCGCGCCCGGTAGACCGACCCGGAAGAAGGAAGTCAGCACGGCCCTGCCCACCTCCCCGCTCCCCCGGCCGGATCCTCCTCGTAAGTCTGTCGGCAGGGGGTCAGAAGCTGACGGGTTCCCGTACGAGGGGGCATGTCATGCAGTGGCCGCCGCCGCGTCCACGGCCCAGCTCGGCGCCGACGATGGTGATCACCTCCACGCCCGCCTTGCGCAGCAGCGTGTTGGTCTGGGTGTTGCGGTCGTAGGTGAAGACCACGCCCGGCTCCAGGGCGACCGCGTTGTTGCCGCTGTCCCACTGCTGGCGTTCGGAGGCGTACTCGTCGCCGCCGGTGGCGATCACCTGAAGCGAGGACAGTCCCAGGGCGTGGGCGACGACGTCGGTGAAGGGGCGTGAGCCCTCGTCGGTGATGTGCAGGCCGGGAGCCCGGTCGCTGGGGCGCAGGGAGAACGTGTGCACCGCGTCCATGATCTTCGGGTAGAGGGTCACGATGTCGCGGTCGGCGAATGTGAACACGGTGTCCAGGTGCATCGCCGAGCGCAGCCGGGGCATGCCGGCGACGATGACGTGCTCGGCGGCACCCTGGGCGAACAGGGCTGCGGCAACCTGGGTGATGGCCTGGCGGGAGGTGCGTTCACTCATGCCCATCAGGACGACACCGCCGCCCACCGGCATGATGTCGCCGCCCTCGAAGGTGGCCTGCCTCCAGTCGGTCTCCGGATCGCCCCACCACACGGTCGCGTGGGCGTAGTCGGGGTGGAAGGTGTAAATGGCCTTCATCAGCAGCGTCTCGTCGTGCCGGGCGGGCCAGTACAGCGGGTTCAGCGTCACGCCTTCGTAGAGCCAGCACGTCGTGTCGCGGGTGTAGAGCGTGTTGGGCAGCGGCGGCATCAGGTATTCGCGTACGCCGGTGGACTCGCGGACCAGTGCCAGGTAACCGGACCGGAACTCCTCGGGCAGGTCCGTGGTGGCGAGCCCTCCGATGAGGTATTCGGCGAGCTGACGCGGCGCGAGGGTCTCCAGGAAGGCGCGGGTGGGGTCGACGAGGCCCGTCCCGACCTCGTTGGCGGTGATCTTGCGGTCGAGGAGCCAGTCCTTGGCCTCGGGGATCGCCATGGTCTGGGCGAGCAGGTCGTGCAGTTCGACGACCTCGACGCCGCGCCGGGTGAGCTTGTCTACGAAGTCGGCGTGGTCGCGCTGGGCGTTCTCCACCCACAGGACGTCGTCGAAGAGGAGGTCGTCGGAGTTGGTCGGGGTCAGCCGGCGGTGGGCCAGGCCGGGGGCGCAGACCAGGACCTTGTGGAGGCGGCCGACCTCGGAATGGACGCCGTAGAGCGGCTTGCCGTTGGTGTCGTTGCGGTTCACGGGTGCCTTTCCAGAGGGTGCGGCCGACGGTGGGGCGGGAGGTCAGAGGCTGATCCAGCCGGCGGCCAGGGCGATAAGGCCGAGGACCGCGCCGGCCACGGACACGGCGAGGATGACGAGTTCGGCCGGTGAGAACACCGTCCTGCCCTGTTCCCGGCGGGCCATCACGAACAGGACCGTCGCCGGCGCGTAGATGATGAAGGACACCAGGACGAACTTCAGGCCCGCCGCGTACAGCAGGAACGCGGTGTAGAGCGTGGCGAGCCCCGCCACGGCCAGCTCCCGGAGGGTGCCTCGTCCGCCGCGGGTGCCGGAGTCGGGCCGTACTCGGATCTTGAGAGCGAAGGCGGCCGCGGGTAGGAACGGAATCAGGGTGAGCGCACTGGTCAGGTCGAGTGCGAAGTTGAAGGCGTTCTCGGAGAGCAGGGTGACGAACAGGACGACCTGGGTGAGCAGGGCGGTCATCAGCAGTGCCGGGACGGGCACGTCGGCGTGGTTGGAGCGGCGCAGGAAGCGGGGCATGTCGTCGTCCTTGGCGGCGACGAAGAGCACCTCGGCAGCCATCAGGGTCCAGGCGAGGTAGGCCCCCAGGACGGACACGATCAGCCCGACGCTGACGAAGACGCTGCCCCAGGTGCCGACCGCCGCCTCCAGCACCCCGGCCATGGAGGGCTGGCGCAGTTCGGCGATCTCCGCCATGGGGAGGATGCCGTAGGACACGATGGTGACCGAGGCGAAGACGGCGAAGACACTGAGGAACCCCAGTACAGTCGCCCGCCCCACGTCCTCGCGCCGTTTGGCGTGCCGGGAGTAGACGCTGGCGCCCTCCACGCCGAGGAACACGAAGACGGTGGCGAGCATGGTGCCGCGCACCTGGTTGAACAGGGAGCCCGCGTAGTCGGCGCCGCCGAAGTTGTCGGCGAAGACGTCCACCTTGAGGTAGAAGAGCGCCAGGATGACGAAGACCAGGATGGGCACGACCTTGGCGACGGTGACGATGCGGTTGATGGCCGCCGCTTCCTTCACGCCCCGGCGGATCAGGAAGTAGAACGCCCACACGCCGAAGGAGGAGAGCACGGCGGCCAAGAGGGTGTCGCCGTCGCCGAGCGCCGGCCAGATGGCGCCGATCGTGGACATGATCAGCACCCAGTACGTCACGTTGCCCACGCACGCGCTGGCCCAGTAGCCGAACGCGGCGAAGAAGCCGAGGTATTCGCCGAAGCCGGCCTTGGCGTACGCGTAGACCCCGGCGTCGAGGTCGGGTCTGCGTACGGCGAGGGTCTGGAAGACGAAGGCGAGCATCAGCATGCCGGTGCCGGCGACGGCCCACGCGATCAGCGCGCCGGCGACCCCGGTCTCCTGTGCGAAACGCCGTGGGAGCGAGAAGACACCCGCGCCCACCATCGAGCCGACGACCATCGCGGTCAGCGTCAGCAGGGTCAGTTTCGCCGCCTGCCGGGGTGGACCGGCCGCGCTGTCGGCCGGGGCATCGGTTTCGGTCATGGCGTCCCTGTCTGTACGTCCCGGCCCGCGGGTCACGCCTCGGTGAGTGGCCTTCAACCGGCGCCGTTCATGCCGTTGCCGCCGACAGGGTGAGAACGGCTCCGGTTCGGCGCCGCCGGTCCCGCGCAGGCCCCTCTTCCGCACACGTCGGCTCCCAGGTCGGGCGACAACCCGGTACCGCTCCGGGCTCCGCTCGATCGAGACGAGAACCTACCGGCCTCGATACCCCTTGTCCCGATATGTGCAGCGGATGGAGCAGCACGACCGGCGCCGACGTCTCCCGGTATGCCCGTCGACCGGAGACGCCCCGGGTTCGGCGGTGA
Source organism: Streptomyces sp. NPDC005496 (assembly GCF_042872045.1). Lineage (NCBI taxonomy): Bacteria > Bacillati > Actinomycetota > Actinomycetes > Kitasatosporales > Streptomycetaceae > Streptomyces > Streptomyces sp. NPDC005496. The sequence continues at coordinate 25,603 of NZ_JBIAJQ010000012.1, read as the reverse complement.
AGCCGGTCCGGCGGCTACTGCCGCGCTAGCGGCGTGACCGGAGTCCGGTCCTTCACGTTTCTCACCGGGGCGGGGACGTGGGGCGCCCACATGATGATCCGGATCGTGGTGCCGAGACCGGGGGTGCTGTCGATGTCGAACTCGTGGACGAGACGCCTGGCGCCGCTGAGCCCTAGACCCAGGCCGCCGCCAGAGGTGTATCCGTCGGACAGCGCCTGCTCGACGTCGGCCATGCCGGGACCGCGATCGGTGAAGTCGACCCGCAACCCCCGCCTCCCGCCGGTCTCCTCGCAGGCGATCTCCGCCTCCCCACCACCCCCGTGGATGAGGGTGTTGCGTGCCAGTTCACTGACGGCGGTGACCAGTTTGGTCTGAGCCACCAGACCCATGCCCAGATCGGCGGCGGCACGGCGTACGTGCTGGCGCACCCGCGCCAGCTCACCCTCCGAATCGATGGTCAGAGTGGAGATGACGCTGCTGGAGGCCTGCATCACGGACCTTCCTGGCGACGGCGTCGGGTTGGGCGGAGACGCAAGGCTGTGCGAGGAGACGCGCCGAGTCGACCCGCGCCCCTGGACGCATTTCTGAGTAATGGACACGTCACTCGCTGTTTCTTGTCGTATGACAAACTTTAGCCGCGCGGGGCGCGCGGTGAACACCAAATCCCGGCAAGGAGGTGGAGCGATACCGGACTCCCCCTTCACCTGTCCGTCAGGACAGGACTCGCGTCGCCCACGCAGGCGATTCCGCACGCAGATGACCAGCAGCGATTGCGAAAGTGAGCCTCCCCTTGTCAAGTTTCATGACGCGAGGTATATAGGTGGGTGTCGTCTCATGCGCATCCCGTCTGCGGAGAGGAGTTGACCGAAGATGCTCATGCGAACCGACCCCTTCCGGGAGCTCGACCGGCTCACCCAGCAGGTGCTGGGGACCGCCGCGAAGCCCGCGGCCATGCCGATGGACGCCTTCCGCGTCGGTGACACCTTCGTGGTCGAACTGGACCTGCCGGGCGTGGCCCCCGAGAGCATCGACCTGGACGTCGAGCGCAACGTTCTGACCGTCAGGGCCGAACGCCGCCCGAGCGCCGAGCAGAACGCGGAGGTCGTGATCACGGAACGGCCCGCGGGCACGTTCAGCCGCCAGCTGTTCCTCGGTGAGACCCTGGACACCGAGCGGATCGACGCCTCCTACGAAGCCGGTGTCCTGCGGCTGACGATCCCGGTCGCCGAACAGGCCAAGCCCCGCAAGATCACCATCAGCGGCGGCGACACGCGCAAGCAGATCAGCGGCTGAGACCGCGACAGGTGGCGGGTGGGAGCCGCACCGCAGGCTCCCACCCGTTCGGAGCCCGCTCGGAGCGCTACTCGGAGGCTGTCATGCGTATGCACTGGAGCGCGTTCGTCGCCGCGGTCCAAGAGCGCGGCCAGTACCCCACCCCGCAAGAAGCCGAACGATCCTCCCGCGTCGTCCTCGCCCTCCTCGGCGCTCATCTGGTGGGCGAGGTACGGGCGGAACTGGCCGCCCGCCTCCCCGAGACGCTGGCACTCATCCTCCTCAACCCGCTCCAGGCCCACGAGCCCCTTTCTCCGGAACGATTCATCCGGGCGACCTCGGCGTGGATCGAAGGCGCCTCGGAGAAGACCGCGGCATGGGACGTGAGCGCAGTCCTCAGCGTCGTCGCCGACATCGCGGGCGACGACCTGACCAACCAGCTCCTCCTCCAGCTCCCTCCCGGCTACGACCTGCTCTTCGGCCGTCCGCAGACGAGGTGAACGTCATGCCCGGTGCCTGAGGACGGCACTCGTGACCTGCCCCGGTACGAAGTCCTGCGCGTCGTGCGGGGAAGCGGCCATGCGGTTCGCGTAGAAGGCGCTGGGCGTACGGCCCGTCATGGCCTTGAAGGTGCGGTCGAAGTGCGGCTGATCGTGATAGCCGGCCTGTGCCGCGGCATCGGACCAGGTCGACCCCGTCTCCCTCAGCGCCAGAGCCGTCTGCAAGCGCATGATCTGAGCCGCGCCCTTGGGGCTCAGCCCGATCTGGCAACGGAAGCGCCGTTCGAGGTGCCGGCGGCTCCAGCCGGTCTCCCGCGCCAGGTCCTCGATGCGGGTGCGCCCGCACGAACGCTGGATTCTGCGCCACGCCCAGGCCACTTCGGGACTGCCCACGGGATTCGACGCCAGGGCCTCCTGGAGCACTTGGTCCAGCAGGGCGAACCGACCATCCCAGTGCGGGATCTCCGCCAGCCGCGCCGGCAGTTCAGCCCACGGGGAACGGCACAGCTCCTGCGGCGCCACCGGCAGCCGGCTCCACTCCGACATGGGCACCTTGAACAGCCGGTGGGCGGCGAGCGGAGTGAGCAGGACGGTCACACCGTGGATGAGACCGGTGTGCTCACCGATCGCGGCGGTCGCCCTGACACCGTTGGTGAGGGACACCCCGCTGCCGGCGCACACCGGATCGCAGGTGTCCACCACCCGCAGCGGGCCGCCGAAGCCCAGCATCACCTTCACCACGCCATCGGGCACCAGCAGTCTGCGCCGGACTCCGATCACGTCGAAGCGGAAGCCGCGATAGCCCAGAACCTCTGCGCGCAGGTGCGCGGCCGCGGGCCGGCTCAGTAACTCGTGCATGTCCCGATCCCCCATCGGTCGACGCGAACACCCAGCGATCGTAGGAGAAGCCGCCGCTGGTCAGAGCGGAACAACAAGGGATGGCCAGAACCGCTTCCACGGCGGGGCGGCAGGTCGCATTCGTACAAGCGCAGCCGTGCGATCCCGGCGACGCTTGTCGACGACCGGCGGCGTTCCGTGCGTCCGCCGACCGGTCCGGCCGACCACCCGACGCCATGCGCACACCTCACCGGCGAAGCATTTTGCGCTCCACCGGCCCATCTACAACGCGCTCTCCGCAACGTGCGGGAGAGCGCCTCTGATCGAAACTGGGGGATCAATGACGAAGACAGCAAGGCGAGTTGCCGCGGCACTGGCCGGCACCGCCGCCGTTCTGGTGGCCACCGTGGTGCCCGCGCAGGCGTCCGAAGCCTCCGCCACGGCGGCGGGCGGTGCCCTGCCCTGCTACGGGTCGGCTTACGGATACTGGGCCGAGCCCGGCGCCAACGGCGGCTACGCCCACTATCCCAACTACGGCCAGTGGGACGTCGTGGACGGCAACTGCAACGACATCAACATCAAGACGGACTCCACCCGCACCGTCCGGGTCTGCACCGTGAACAGGTGTCACGACTGGAAGACCGCTCCGAAGGGGACCTGGACGGTGATCTTCAAGAACTCGGTTCCCGGAGCTTCCTACTACCTGCAGTTCCAGGGCTCCAGCTCCAACACGGGCCTGCTCGCGAGCTGACCGGCTGGAGCTGACGGACTGGCGCTCCCGGTGTCCGACTCCGGGAGCGCCACTCGTGGGCCGCTACTCGACACTTCGGCCGCTGAGTCGTCCGGCGCGACGGCTCAGCGGCCGAAGGTGTCCGCGAACCTGCGCCCGTCGACGACGGGGTAGTCGAAGTCCGTCGCATTGAAGGCCGTCGCGTAGGTGCTCGTCAGGCCCGTGGTCGCACCCCGCAGGACCCAGGCGGCGCCGTCGTCGTATCCGTTGGGCAGGACGTCCTCGCCGAACGCGCCGACCGCCAGGTCCGCCCGGCCGTTGCCGTTGATGTCACGCAGCCGCAGCGAGGAGCCGAAGTGGTCGCCCGCCTCGGCGGCACCCGGCACACCGGAAGTGGCCTGGTGGAAGGACTGGGCGCCACTCGTGGTCAGACCCCCTGAACCGCCCTTCAGGAACACGATGTTGCCGACGTTGCTGTGGCCATCCACGGTCTCGTACGAGGCGCCGACCGCCACGTCCGCGCGCCCGTCACCGGTCGCGTCCCCCACCGCCACCGCCGCCCCGAAGTTGTCGTACCGCTCGTCGGTGCCGGGGACGCCCGCGCTGGCCTGGGTGTAGGTCGTGCCCGTGACCGGGAGTCCCGTCGCCTTGCCGTACCGCACGGTGAACGAACCACCCTGCCCGACCGCCGTGTTGCCGGTGACCAGGTCGTCGTATCCGTCACCGTTGATGTCCCCGCCGTCCACGGCCGGTGCCCAGGACGCCCCCTGTGGGGCGGTGCCTTCGGCCAGCACCGAGTAGGAGCGGCCGAGGTCCCCGGGACCGCCGCGCAGGAGCCCGACGTAGTTGCCGGTCGTTCCGTTGTCCGGGTCCGTCTTCCGTCCGTGCAGCACGTAGTCGCTGCCGTCCGTGCTGGAGAAGTGTCCCGCGACGACGCCGTCCAGGAGGACGTTCTCGGGCAGGAAACCGACCTCCGGCGCCAGCGCCCCGTCCTGGGTCGGCTTCCCGTCGGCGTACCACCAGAAGGTGTCGGCGCCGATGACGACCAGGTTGCCGGTGCCGTCGCCGTCGATGTCGGCGAAGGCGGTGCCCTCACCGAAGGCGAAGGCCTCGCCGGTCGGGGCGGTGAGCGTCATGCCGCCGGAGGTGAAGGGGGTCGGTCCGCCCCACACGATGGTGACCGAGCCGCGCGGCTTGCCCGTCACCTGCTCGAAGGGGGCACCGACGATCAGGTCCGCGTAGCCGTCTCCGTCGACATCACCGCTGGTGACGTTCTCACCGAACTTGTCCTCGGACTCCGAGGTACCCGGCACACCAGGCGTGTTCTGCGTGATGTTCACCGAGCGCGCGGGGCTGACGCCGGAAGCCGAGCCGAACAGGACGGTGACCGTTCCGCCACTGGCCTTCGGCGTACCGATGGCCAGGTCGCGGTAGCCGTCTCCGTTGAAGTCGTCCGCGAGTGCGGAGGGTGCCGCGACGGCCCCGGGGGCGCCGAGCCCGGCGACGGCGAGGACGGCAGCCGTGGCAGTGGCCAGAGTACGAGCGCGCAAAGTGATGCTCCCTGTCTGTGGTCCCGGAGCCGATGACGGCATGGGCTTCGGTGGTCTACGACCTCGCGGGTGGACAAAGGGTTGTACGCACGGGAAGACAGGATGAACGGCCCGACGGGAGGGGGAGCACATGGGCCGTACGACTCCACTCCCCGTCGCGGCCGTGCCAGTCACATGTGCCTGCGCTTTGCGTCCGCCCGGCGAGCCCTTTCGAGGCCCGCCCCGAGGCTGCCGTGTCCTCGGGATGCGTCGTCCTCGGCCCTTCCCCACTCCTCACGTACTGCGTGCACCCGGGTCGGATACCGGTGGGGACGGCTGTGCGCGGTCCGGACTACTGGCGAAGGAGCGGGTGCGGTAGCGACTCCGGAACTCCTCCAGCAAGGCGTCGGTGACCTCGGCTCCGGCACTCACGGCGGCGTGGACGTCTCGGAAGTAGTCCTCGTATCCGGCGGGAGTGTAGAGGCAGAGAGCCCGTGCGGGGGACGGACCCGCGTTGCGGAACCCGTGCGGAGTGCCGCGTGTGGCGGCGAGCAGGTGTCCGGGGCCCACGGTCGCCTCACCGTCTCCGGTGTGCAGCGTCAACTCGCCTTTGAGGACGTAGAAGTACTCGTCGTGGCCATCATGTACGTGCGGCCTGGCGCCGATGGCCCCCGGGGCGAGGCGGAACTCCTCGAAGGCGAAGTGTCCGCCCGTGTGCTCGCCGGTGAGCCGGAAGAAGTGGGCGACCCCCGCGACGTCGATGAGTTCTCCGTCCTCGGGACGGCGCAGCAGCGGACGGGCTGGATCGTGCTCGTCGTGATCTGTCATCGGGACATTGTCGCGGAGCGGTCGGTGACTCACGCGACCCCGGCGCACTTGCCCGCTCCCCACACCGAGGGACGCTGCGCGCAGGTCCTCTGCCGGCGCGGCGACGAGCCGTAGGCGGAAGGCCGTGCCGACAACTGCCGTACCAACGGGGGGTGTTCGGACCGCGAGATCGCGGTCCCGCCGGCCCGGGTCCTACCCTCAGTGCGCGGACGGCGACGGCCCAGTTCGAGTCACCTGAGGAGTGCGGTCCCGGCAGACCGTGGTGACACAGCCTGCCGGGACCTCGCGCTGGTCAGTCGTCGTCCCGCTCCGGTAGCGGCGAGTAGCGACTGGCCCCCCTGGAACCGGCCGACCTCGCCGAGCGTCATCGTTTCCCCGGGAAGATCACCGGACCTTGGAACGATCACAGGGGTGGGGGAAATGGCTGTTCTGGTGCTGCTTGTCGTCCTGGCACTTGTCCTGGGTGGCTGCGTGTGTGTGGTGTGGGCGGAATTCGGCGGGCCTCCCTGGGTTCGTGCCGTGGCAGCCGTGATGCGCAGCGTGGGAACGGTTCTGCACCACGCGCAGAAGAGCCGACGGCGGAGTTCAAATGGCGACGACTGAGGGACCGAAGCCCGAAGTCCCGGCACCGGTGACCCGGACCACCTCGCACAGCATGTGACTGCCGCTCTCTGCGCCTCTTCGCGGACGAGCTCAACGCCCCGGGTTCCGTAGACCACGCGGCAGTCGTGCCCGGAGCCGGAGCCGGAGGCCTCGGACGGGCGCGGGCCGCCAGTCACGGCAGCGTGAGGATGCGGGGACCCTCCTCGGTGACGGCGATGGTGTGCTCGAGGTGGGCGGCTCGGCTGCCGTCGACCGTGCGCAGGGTCCATCCGTCTCGGTCGGTGCGGTAGTCGTTGTGCCCTCCGGCCATCAGCATGGGTTCGATGGCGAGGGTGAGGCCGTGGCGCATGGGGAAGCCGCGGCCCAGTCGTCCGTGGTTGGGGACGTGGGGGTCCTCGTGCATCTGCCGGCCGATGCCGTGACCGCCGAAGTCGGACGGCATGCCGCAGCCCGCCTTACGGGCGACCGTGCTGATGGCATGGGAGATGTCACCGATGCGATGGCCGACGGTGGCGGCGGCGATACCGGCGTCCAGGGCCTGCTGGGTGGCCGCGATGAGTTCGAGGTCGACGGGCCGAGGCGTGCCGACGATGAAACTGATCGCGGCGTCGCCCGTCCAGCCGTCGAGTTCGGCTCCGCAGTCGATGCTCACCAGGTCTCCGTCACGCAGGCGGTAGTCGCCCGGGATGCCGTGCGCGACGGCGTCGTTGACCGAGGCGCAGATCACCGCCGGGAAGGGGATCGGCGCGAAGGAGGGCTGGTATCCGAGGAACGGGGAACGCGCTCCGGCCTTCGTGAGCACGGTGCGGGCGGCCTCGTCGAGTTCGCGCATGCGGACTCCTACGGCCGCCGCGTCGCGGGAGGCCGCGAGTGCCTGGGCCACCACGCGCCCCGCTTCTCGCATCGCCTCCAGTGCCGTGTCGGTCTTGATCTCCACCATGTGCCGTGACTCCTCGCGATGCGGCGTTGCCCAATACTTATACCGGTATTAGTATCACGGGCATGGTGAGAGTTCCTTTGAGCCCGGAAGAGCGGCTCCGCGGAGAACGCTTCGGGGCCCTGCTGCGGCAGGCCCGCGGTGACCGCAGCATGGTGGACGTGGCGGCCGCCGCGGGGGTGTCCGCCGAGACACTGCGCAAGATCGAGACAGGCCGGGCCCCCACCCCGGCGTTCTTCACCGTGGCCGCCCTGGCCCACGCACTGCATCTGTCCCTGGACGACCTCGCCGGCGCCTGCGCGCAGGACACCGAGGGCGACGAGCAGGCCATGTCGGCGTGACAGACGGGCGCGCGCCGTCTGTCTCCGGTCGTTACCGACGCCGTGCGCCTGGGCCGCGCCCGGCGGCTCGATCAAGCACACAGCAGGCCGCACACCGCCCAACTCCGCCTACAGCGACGAAAAGGCCCCGGTCTGCTCGGCGTGAGCAGATCGGGGCCTCTCGGGCGTGGCCGTGTACCGCGGGAGTGCTCACCGCGGGTCAAGGCCCGTAGCCGGGATCAGGTTGCTGTCAGGCGGTCTTCTCGACCTTGGCGACCTGGGCCTTCAGGACACTGACCGGCGCCTCGGGGGCCTTTCCGCCGAGCGCGTCCATCGCGTAGATGACGACCAGCGTCGAACCGCTGCGCACGATCGTGTAGCTCATCGGGATCTTGTTGCCGTCGATCGCACCCGTCATCGAGTACGCCACCGCTTCGTCGCCCAAGTCCGGGGCCGTGAGCGACTTGATGCCCGTGTACTGGTAGTCGGTGTGCTCGTAGGAGGTGCACTTCTTGCTTTGCGCGCGCAGGTCGGCAACCACCTTCTTGGCGTCCGCCTCCTTGTGGGCGAGCAGACCCATCCGCACCAGCGTGGCGTCGGTCTGCTTCTCGCTCGTGAGCGAACGGGACACCCGTGCCGCCGCGTCAGGTTCGGTGCCGAGCAGGAACAGGTCGGCGATGGCCTGGCAGCCGGCCGGCTTCGCGGGCACGCTCACCTCCGGGATCTCGTCGTCGGGCGTGTTGCCGACGCGGTACCCCTTCACATCCGCCTTGGTGATCGCGGCCTTCGTCAACTGCGCCTTGGTGAGGGGCTTCAGGCCTTCCTGGGCCGCAGGCGATGCCGATGCCTTGGCAGCAGGCTTCCTCGACCCGCTGCTCTTGTCGTCGGTGTCCTGGCCACTACAAGCGGCCGTCGCGGTGAGCGCCGCCGCCATACCGACACCAACCAGCACGCGACCCAGAGCTGACTTCACGTTCGTTCCCACCCTTTTGCATCCATGGGCGCGTCCACGATTCTGAACGCGCCGAGCCGAATCAAAGCCCACAACCAGCGGCTTTTGCCAGCGCGTTAAGGTCGCTTGGCGTAACGATCAGAGATCGACGCTTTGGTTGTACGGCCCTCAAGTGGCGCGCGCCACAACGGAGGCCCGGCGTGATCCTTTAATCGCTTGCCGCCGCAGGTTCCACTCGGATAGGAATCTCGCATGCTGAGGGGTAGCAAGGTCGGGCTCAGGGCCCGGTACGAGGACGACATTCCGGTCCTGCACAGCGAGCTCTACGACGACGTGGTCAACGCCTCGCGGGCCGAGAGCGGTCCGTGGCGACCAATCACGCCCGGCGCGAAGGACCCGCGGCTCGTCGTGGACGACAACGAGCACGGGCACGTCCCGTTCTCCGTGGTCGAACTCGACGGCGGCACGCTGATCGGCACCGCGAACCTGTGGGGCATCGACAATCACAGCCGCTCCGCGCACATCGGACTGGGCCTGCTGCCGTCCTCGCGAGGCAAGGGCTACGGCACGGACGTGGTCGCGGTGCTGTGCCACTACGGTTTCGTCGTACGCGGCCTGCACCGGCTCCAGATCGAGACGCTGGCGGACAACCCGTCGATGCTGCGCGCCGCGGAACGCAACGGCTTCGTCCGCGAAGGCGTACTGCGCTCCTCGGCCTGGGTGATGGGCGAGTTCCTCGATGAAGTGCTGCTCGGCCTGTTGGCCCGGGACTACAAGCCGGACCCGGTGAGCTAGGCCGCCGCGCCCCGGCCATCCGCAGCACGGCGCGCTCCCCGCTGGGCCGGTACCAGGACGGGGCCGGAACCAGGACGGAGTCGGGACCAGGGCGGAGTCGGGACCAGAGCGGGGCAGGGACCAGGAGGGCTCCGTCGTCCCACACGTGACCCTGCGTCGAGACCGGAGCCCCGGGCGCCACTGGGCCGCGTCCGGGCGGACGTGCCGTCCGCGGGGGACCCTTTCAGGCCGACGACAACGCGACTCGGCACCGCCGGCACCACACCGCATCGCATCGCATCCACATCGCGCCCTGACCCGGCCCCGGTCCGCCCGCCGGCTACGTAGGTCACGCGTGGGTCGATCTTGGCTGCCCGCCGTAGACCTCACGGCTCACGCGCGCCCCAGGCGGAGTCAGCACGGCCCCGGGGTGGAAATCAGGTGTGCTCGAAGTAGGGCTGTACTCCGTCAAGGTTGCGATTTTCGGGGTACACGGTAGGGAGCAGCACTACTCCGCGCAGGAGGCGGCCATGCTTCTCATCGGCGTCATTCTTCTGATCATCGGATTCCTCACCGGAATATCGATCCTGTGGACGATCGGGATCATCCTCGCCGTCATCGGCGCGATCCTGTGGATCATGGGCTCCATGGGGCACGCGGTGGCGGGCCGCAAGCACTATTGGTGACCTGCCGTAGCAAGCAGGACCTCCCCCTTTCTCGGGGGCGGCGCCGGTCGTCACTGTCCCTGCCGGGGCGGAGGCGACCGGCGCCGTACTCTTTGCGGATCTTCTCGTTCCGTGGCGTGGCGAAGCGCCTGAGACGGCCACATCGCGGACCTTCGCGGCCATCGGGCCACGGCTCGGAAGCCGTTGCCGTGACGCGGGTCGAGCGACCTGATCCTTGGCGTGGTGCCGGTCGAGCGACCTGACCGTTGGCGTGGTGCCGGTCGAGCAAGCTGGCCGTTGCCGTGATGCCGGTCGAACGGCCGGGCGATCCCCTCAGTCCTCTCCCACGCGGATGATCGTCCTACCGCCCCCACGTCGCCCGGAAGCCAGGGCCGCGACCGCCTCGGCCAATGGCCGCACCTCACCCACCCGCACTTGGAGGCGGCCCGCGCGCAGCCGTTCCGCCAGGTCGGAAAGCTGGGCGCGATCGGGCTCCACGACGAAGAAGACCGCCCGTCCATCCTCAGGCCGGACCGTGGGTGGCTGGGCGATGGTGACGAGAGTGCCACCGTCGCGCACGAGCGCGGCCGAGCGGTCGAGGATGTCACCACCGATGACGTCGAATACGACGTCGACCTTTCCGGCGTTCTCCAGGGGGTCCGCCCCCAGGTCGAGGAAGGCGTGCGCGCCCAGAGCGAGGACCGTTTCCCGGTCGGCGGTACGACCGGACCCGATCACGCGGGCTCCCGCCTCGCGCGCGAGTTGCACGGCGATCGACCCGACACCGCCTGCCGCGCCGTGGACGAGGACCGTCTGGCCGGTCGCGATGCGGGCGTGGACGAACAACCCCTGCCAGGCGGTCAGCCCGGAGATCACGAGCGCGGCCGCGGCCGTGTGCTCGACGTCTGCCGGGAGCGGGGCGAGGTTCCGGGCCTCGACGGCGACGTATTCGGCCAGTGAGCCGTCGCGTGCCCAGTCGGTGAGCCCGAACACGCGCTGTCCGACGGTGAGGCCGGTGGTTCCGTAGCCGAGGTCCGTCACGACACCCGAGACCTCGTGCCCGGGCACACTCGGGGTGCGGTCGCGGCCGGCGCGGTCGGTCCAGGTGGCGGGCCAGTCGAGTTCTCCGCGCGTGAACCCCGCGGCACACACCCGGACGATCACGTCGTTCTCGGCGGCATGAGGACGGGGCAGGTCGGTCAGGGTCAGCCCGCTGACTCCGGCCTCCCGGTCCTGGGCGGTGATGGCGAGCATGGTTCCCTCTCTCTCCGAGTACCTTGGCGCCGCCGACCTCGACCAGGTCGGTCAACACCCTTCTGCCGTCTTTGCCCACCCTCAGTGTCCCGCCTCGGCGAGCCGCTCGCACGGGCCGCACGCAGTCCCTGGGGGTAGGGCGCCACGCCTCGTGCACGAGCGTGCCGGGACCCCTGCTTTCCTGCCCTTTCCGACTCGGAAGCCACGTGGATGTATGCCTCCAACCATGCCGAGCGGGGTGCGTCGGCGCCGCCTCGTTCACGCCGTGAAGCACTCGAAAACGGACACCGATCCGGACGCTGCGGCAGCGAGTCACCTCCCGGCCATTTGGCCGAGCCCGCCGGGCAGCGCAGGCAAATATTCCGAGCCAACGGGAGAGGCGGCACCTACGCTCGGCAATGGCTCGTCGACGTCTCTGCCTCTGTAGCTGACGCTGTCGCTGTGGCTGTCGCTGAGCAGACGGCGGCGTGATGGATGCGCGGTGACAACATCGGCCTCCGGACCCCGTGGCGCGACCAAACGGACCCGCCCTTCCCCACCCCGCCCAAGCCGTGAGAAGGAATCCTCCGTGACCACACCGGCCTCGCCGTATCCGGATTCGGAACTCCCCTCCATCCTCGGGGTGTTCGCGCACCCCGACGACGAGAGCCTGCTGGCCGGCGGTGTGCTCGCCCGGCACGCGGCTTCCGGTTCCCGTGTGGCGGTCGTCACCGCGACCTGGGCGCCGGACACCCCGAGGGCCGCCGAACTGGCCGGTGCGCTCGCCGTCCTGGGCGCGGGCACGCCGCGGATGCTCGGTTACGGCGACGCCCGCGACGAGGACTCGGCACCCGGACGGCCCCGGTGGTGCGACCTCGACCTGGACGAGGCCGTCGGTCAAGTGGTGATGCAGATCAGGCAGTTCCGACCCACCGTCGTCGTGACCCACGATGCCTTGGGCCAGCTCACCGGTCACCCCGACCATCGGCGCACCCACCAGGTGACGCTCCTTGCGGTGGAGGCCGCCGCTCTCGCTGATCTCCATCCCGAGGCCGGGCCACCGTGTCGGGTCAGCGCCCTCTACGCGGCAACCCATCCCCATTCCGGAATCGGCGCCCTGCGGCCACTCCTGCAAGGGGTTGGCAAGACGCTGCTGAGCGTTCCCGACGAGTACGCGAGCGCAACCGTGGACGTAAGCGCCTGGCTTGATCAGAAGTGGGCCGCGATCCGCTCCCACCACAGCCAGCTGGCGGGTGAACGGCCGCTGCCCGCACTGCTGTCCCGCCTCGACGAGGCCACCCGCGCCCACATCCTCGGCACCGAATACTTCAGCCGCCTCCACCCCCTTCCGGATGCGCCCGGTTCGCGGCGCCTGGGGCCCTGACACGCACTCGCGCCAACCGCTACATCGACGCCCGCGCCCCGGACGTCCTGCCACAACTGACAGGCCGTGTTCCGTCTGTTCACTTGTGGTGGACGCCTCTAGGCTGAGCGGCCCTCGCGTCCCAGGGAGGTCTCGTGAAGGGTCTCCGTACGGTCATCGTCGCTTTTGTCCTCGCGTGTACCGCGGTGGCTTCGCCGGCCTCGGCCGCGACACCGAGTTGGTCGGCGTTGCCCGTGCCCGCGGCCGTCCCGCCGGTGACCGTGTCCGATCTCGCCGCTCGCGGTCCCGGCGAGGCGTGGGCGACCGGCTACGAACACGCTGCCGACGGACTGCGGCCGATGTCGTACCGGTGGGACGGCACGGCATGGAGCCGCGACACGACGTTCCCAGGCTCCGGTGAGCCGGGCTGGCTCGGAAAGGTCCAGTTCGTCGGCGAGGAGACGTGGATCTTCCACAACCGTGCCGGTGCCGGCGAAATCCTGCGCCGGTCCGCCGAGGGCTGGAGTGCCGTCCCCTTGCCGACGACCTTGTGGACCTACCAGGACTTCGCCGCGGTACCGGGCGCCGCGTGGGTGGTAGGCGAGGACGAGACCGGTCTCAAGGTCCTGCACTACGACGGGTCCGGCTGGACCACTCAGTCCACCCCGGACGGCGTCCTGTACCTGATGGGCGTCACCGCTCGCACCGCCGGCGACGTCTGGGCATGGGCGGACACCAGCACCGGCCCTGCCGTCCTGCGCTCGGACGGGGTGAAGTGGCGGGACGCGAATGTACCGCTCCCGCCGGACAGCAACGTCCACACAATCCTGGTCGAACCGTCGGGACGCGTCACGATCGGCGGCAGCCAGTACGTCGACGGTGCGGCCCGTACCTACCTGATGACCTGGAACGGGCACGCCTGGCGCACCACGCATCCCCCACTGGGCGACACCTATACCGAGGGCATGGTGCGCGGCCCGGACGGCGCGCTGTGGCTGCCCGTACGCAGCGACCGCGCGTTCCAGTCGAAGTACGGGCGGGTGGACGGCCTCCGCACCACCTTCTCCTACGGACCGGAACGCGCGAACGCCATCGACGTGAAGCCACGTGCGCTGGCGGCCTGCGGATCGTCATTGCTGTCCTTCGGGACCGAGATCTACGGCTCGAAACCGAACCTGATGAGTGAGCGGCTGGGAGGCTGACATGGCACGCCGATTTCTGGTCACGGCTCTAACCGCCGCCATGACCGCCTTGGCCCTCCTCTCTCCCGCTGGGGCCTCCGCCTCGCTCGCGGCGGAGACGCCGTCCTGGCAGCACGTTCCGGTCCCGCCGGAGGTACGCCCGCAGGCCGGGCTGAACGAAGCCGTGGCCTTCTCCCCGGACCGGGCGTGGGCGGTGGGAGCCGACGCCGTCGGCCGTGAGGCTCCGGGCTTCCCACTCGTCCTGCGGTGGAACGGAACCGCCTGGCAGCGCCAGAGCCTGCCCGGCGTCGGCTGGCAGGGCGAGTTGTTGTCCGTCGCCGCGACCTCGTCCACCTCCGGCTGGGCGGTCGGCCGTGACTCGGCGGGTGGTGCCCGCCTGCTCCGCTTCGACGGCCAGACCTGGTCCGAGAGCCGGCCGCCGCGCGGTGTCGTACTGACCAGGGCCGTCGCCGGAGGAGGTGAGACCTGGCTCATCGGTTCCCGCGCCGGCGCGCAGGTGCTGCTGCGCTGGGACGGCCGCGGCTGGCGTGACGTCCCGGTGCCGCCGGGCTACGTGTACGGCCTCCACATCCTGGCGGCCGACGACGTCTGGGCCGCGGGCGCCGCCGACTCGGGCGCGGTCGTGTCCCACTGGGACGGTCAGGCGTGGCGGCAGTCGGTCGTGGACGCGTTTCCGCAGTCGGCCGTGAGCAGCGTGCTCGCGGTCTCGCCGACGGAGGTCTGGGCGGGTGGCACGGCCGGATTCGTCGGCGGCCCCGTGGGGAAGCCGATTCCGCCGCTGCTGGCCCGCTGGGACGGGCAGTCGTGGAGCAAGGTGCCGGTGCCCACCGACTTCGGTTCGATCAGCTCACTCGCGCCCACCCCGTCCGGCACGCTGGGCTGGGTCTCGGTGGCCGGGTCGCAGAAATGGGGGCCGGCCGGTAGCTATCCTCCGCTTGTTCCTGGGCCTGCGTTCTTTGCCCGGAACGGGGATTCGTTCACCGAGTACCTGGAACCGGGGGTGGCCGGAGAGGGTGCCTCCCGGGTGCTCCGCCTGGCGCCGGTGCCCGGCACGGCCACGGTGTGGTCGGTCGGGCGCGCCGACGGTCCTGAGGGCACCTTCGCACCACGCGTCCTGCGGTTCGGCTGAGAGGAGCGGTCGCAGCGCCGTCCAAGCGCGGGGAGCCTCACTTACGTACGCCGCGGTGTCCCGGGGCTCTCAAGGGCGGCAGGGCCGGCCACGCGCAGAACCCCGTCCTGTCGAACTCACAGCGGAGGGCGTGACGTCACTCCCCCGCGCGGCCCCGTGAGCGACGGCCGAGGACTACGGACTACGACGCCCGCTGACCTTCGTCCCGATGACCAGGATGAATCCGCTGATCAGGGCCAGCCCCACGATGACCGCCGCCGCCTCGATCTCCAGAATGGCGAGCACGACGACGAGAGCAAGGGCTACGAGGCAGCCGAGCAGGACCCGGCCCTTGGATGGGGGCGTCGTCCGCGGCTCCCGCCACGGGCTCCCCTCGTGATAGGCCATCGCGCACCTCCGAGCTGCGTTCGTACCTCCAGGGTGCGCCTGCTTCGGGACGGGTGCACGGCGGCCATTGAATGCCTGATCGCAGCGGTGCTGCCGTCCCTCCATCCGCCGCCGCCCGCACCTTCGTGCCTTGATGGGAGTCCATCGGCCCCGAGGTCGCGCTCGGCAAGAAAGAGAGACACCGATCACCCGGCAAGGGCGTTTTGAGGATCGGACCGCCCCCGGACGGGGACCGCCCTCTTACTAGGAAGGAGTCCTGCCGGTCAGGTTCCTCTCCCAGAACACCTCGTCGCGCCAGGCGCCGTCGGCGTAGAAGTGTTCGTGGGCGATGCCCCAGGAGCGGAATCCGTGCTTGCGGAGGATCGCCTGTGAGGCGAGGTTCTCCAACTGGGTGTGTGCTTCCAGGCGATGCAGGTCGAGTTCGTCTTCGGCGACCCGCAGCGCGAGGCCGACCGCACGGCCGGTGTGCCCGAGCCCTTGATGGAGGGAAGAGACCCAGTAGCCGAGGAACCCCTTCTGGAACGGGCCGCGCAGGATGGAGCTGATGGTGACCTGCCCGATGACGTTGCCCTCGGAGACCACGACTCCTGGCCATGCGAGCCCTTGTGCGTGAGACGCCAGCAGGGAGGCGATGACCGACGCTTGGCCGTCAGGCGTGTAGAACTCTGCGGGCCTCGCAGGCAGCCAACGCACATACGCCTGCTTGTCCCGGGCGAGCAAGCCCGCCAGCACGGGACCGTCTGAGGGCTCGACCAGACGAATCGACGTGGTGTTCAAGGGTGTTCTGCTGTCTGGTCAGCTGCGGTGGGTGAGCAGGTACGCAGGATTCCAACGGGAGTCGCGTTCGATGGTACGCGGTGGTCACCCGCGTCGCTCCAGCGACGTCCGTTGGGGATGGGGCCGCCCCTGACACACCGCACGGCGCGCGAGCGTTCGCCGTATGCCGCGAGTCGTCACGTTCGGTCGGCGGTACGCACGGCAGCACGCACCATGCTCAAGCAGGTCCCCGAGTTCAGGACGACTTCGGCTTGGCCGCCACCAACAGGGCAGCCCCGACCGCCCAGATGGCGAGCGTGATCATCGGAGTGCCCCTGAAATACCTGAGGCTGCCGACGGCGCGGACAGCTGCGCCGGGAGGCAGCACGGGTGAGATGACATCGGCGACGGTCAAGCGCTGACCGGTCTCCTGTGCGTACATGCGGACAAGTCCCGTGGCGATGGCGGTGGTTGACTGCCCATTGGCTCCCGCGACTTCGAGATGCAAGGTGTCGTCGGCATTGCCGGCTCCCTGACTCAGCGAAGCCACGACCTCGCGGCGATCGAGCGCCTGTCGCCCGGCGGCCGGGTCGGCGACCCCGACGATGTGTGCGCTGGGCCCCAACGCGTCACCCACCTCGTGGGCGAGCCGGGTGCCTGCCACCGCGACCGGAAGACCGTGGGGCTGCGGGTCCCGCTGAAGGCCTATGTAGGCGGCGATGAAGGCCGCCAGGACGGTCAGACCGATGAGCGCCGGCTGCAGCCAGGCTTTCACCGGCACGCGACGTCGTTCGGGCTCCGTGGGCGGGTCGGGCGCCGTCTCGCCGGACTCGGCGCCGTGTCGGTCGGAGTGCAGGGACGCCTCCGCGAGTGCTGGTGGGGCGAACTCTCCCTGGGCATACGTACGAGATCCTGTGCTCCCGCGGATTCACCTGTCCGCGTGGGAGCGGCGCTGTTCGCCCCTCGCCCGCCCGCACGCATTTCTCGCAGAGACGGCCACGAGAGTTTCGGGAAGGTCAGACCTCGCGGATACGCACCAGTGTCCCACCGTCGCAGCGCCGCTCATTTCGCCGCCTGGGCATGGTCGTGAATTCCTGGGCAGGGCGGAAGGCATCCGTGTGCGGAATCGGGCGCGCTGACGGCCGGCGTCGGCTGAGCGGTGCGGCCATCGGTGTCCCCGCCCCGTCCAGCGGGTTGTTGACGTGGCCTTCGACGCCTCCGGGCTCCCGGCGCCACCAGGCGGCGGGGCGGTCGCTCCGAGTGTCGGTGAGCAACCGATTTGTGGCCGTAGATCTAGACTTCCTGGGCGGTGGTGCCGTAAGCCCCCGGCACGAGGGACCCTCGCCTGAATGGCCGCAGGCCGTCTTCATGAAAGGAAGACCAGTGCTTCTGAGAACCTTCGGTTGGTCGCTCGCGATCACCGTCCTCGGTCTGGTCGCGGCAGTCTTCTACGACGGTTGGCAGGCTTTCGGCATCGTCGCGATCCTGGCGGTCCTGGAAGTTTCGCTGTCATTCGACAACGCAGTGATCAACGCCGGAATCCTCAAGAAGATGAGTGCCTTCTGGCAGAAGATCTTCCTGACGGTCGGCGTACTCATCGCCGTCTTCGGTATGCGGCTGATCTTCCCCGTCGTCATCGTCGCCATCAGCGCGCAGCTCGGGCCCATCGAAGCCATCGACCTGTCGTTCAACGACCCCGACAGGTACAAGGAGCTGGTGACGGACGCCCATCCGGCGATCGCCGCCTTCGGTGGCATGTTCCTGTTGATGATCTTCCTCGACTTCATCCTGGAGGACCGTGACATCCAGTGGCTGCGCTGGATCGAGCGGCCGGCCGCCAAGCTCGGCAAGGTCGACATGCTGTCCATCTGCGTCGCGTTGATCGTTCTGCTGGCCACCGCACTCACCTTCGCCACGCGGGCGCACCAGCACGCCGGTCATGCCGACAAGGCGGAGACCGTCCTGCTCGCCGGTGTGGCGGGCCTGATCACGTACCTCGTCGTCGGAGGGCTCTCCGGCTTCTTCGAGAACAGGCTGGAGGAGCAGGAAGAACGCGAGCACGAGGAGGAGGAAGAGGCTGCCCGGGCCGGGAAGCCGGCATCCGCAGTCGTCCTAGCGGGCAAGGCCGCGTTCTTCATGTTCCTGTATCTGGAAGTGCTCGACGCCTCCTTCTCCTTCGACGGAGTCATCGGCGCGTTCGCCATCACCAACGAGATCGTGCTGATGGCCCTGGGTCTCGGGATCGGCGCCATGTACGTACGGTCACTCACCGTGTACCTGGTCCGCCAAGGTACCCTGGACGACTACGTGTACCTGGAGCACGGCGCGCACTACGCAATCGGCGCGCTGTCGATCATCCTGCTCGTCACCATTCAGTACGAGATCAATGAGGTGATCACCGGTCTCGTCGGCGTGGTGCTGATCGGCTGGTCGTTCTGGTCGTCGGTCCGCAGGAACAGGGCCCTCGCCGCGGCGGGCGGCGACGACGGCGAGCAGGGTTCCGTGCCACACCAACAGCCCTGAGCGAAACGCCGTTCCAGCACGGCGCCGGTGGCAGCAGGTCAGTTGACCGTCTCAAGAGACCGCCGCTGCCTCGGGATGGGCAACTGGGACGGGACCACGCCGCGTGCGAGGTCGGCGCCGGGCTCGAGAGGCGTGGCGCACATCGTGCCGGGCCAGCCGTACAGACGGGGATCAGCCGCGTAGGCCGACCAGCCGTAGCCGTACTGGAAGGCATCGCCGGCACAGCGCAGGGACCTGGCGACCGGCGCGAGGTCGATCGCCGCGCGCAGGCGCCTCATCGCAATTTTCAGGGACCTCAATGCAGGTCGCATGGCATACACCTCAACTGGCGCACAGGGCACCGGACTTCGTCACGTATACGGCGCCACTTCCGACTGATTCACCCGCCGTCCGCTTGTCGCCCAGGGCCGAACGAACTCAGTCTCCTTGAGGGCACCAGCGTTGAGCATGGTCGCCGGAGTCCCCGGAATCGGCTGTTGCGCGTGGTCGCCCCAGGTTCTCGGCTGTCCGAACCGGACGTCCGCACCTCTACAGCATGACGAAGAACCCGAACCTCCACACCCACAGGGATATCGCCGCGGCGAGAACGACCACCACGAGTGCCGTGATGAGCAGGTTCCTGCGCCGCACCGCAGGGTCCAGGGCTTTCCGGGCGGCGTTGGTGATCTTCCGTTTGACCCACCGCAACAGGAGTTGGGCCCAGACGAATTCCGTTGCCCATACACCCACGCCGGCGAAGATCACCAGCCAACCCGGGCCCGGGCAGCGGCAACAGCACGATGCCTGCGCCGACCACGGCCAGGCCGACGAAGAAGACGCCGACCTTCCAGACCGTGTGCAGCACCTTCGAGCGCTTGATCCGCGCCGGGGCCCGGGAGCCGAGGGCTCTCCCCTCGGGCGGGTCCCGAGCGTCGCCCTCGACCGGTCCGGTCGGCCGACGCCGCGGCTCCTGAGTCGCCGTGGAACACAAGCCCGCAGAATCACGGGGCTGATTGTCTCCACTCCCAGTCGCCTTCATACACACAAGTTACTCTCGAAAAATCGAGATCCAAATGGTCACTGTCAGTTCCCGCGCACATCAAGACGTCACAGCTCCGGATGCTCAGCGATTGTTTCTCGAATTCTTACAACTGCACTGGCGGATATCGCATATCAGGCGGAGACTGGGTAAGCCGCCGTACAGACTCCTCCGGCCCGATACTCCCGTCGACGGCAGCCTCGGGCCCGGAGCGAGCGGCGAGGCCGCGTCGACACGTTTTGCCGTCCAGCGTCGGAGCCTGTCAGCACAGCCAAGCGGCAACCGAACCGTTTGCGCTCAGTTCAGCACCGGCTTTGAGGGACGACATCCGCGAACCTCTCGACCGCGTTTCGCAGGTATGGCGGGAGGTCGGAGAGGCCGTCCACGATGTGGGTCAGTTAACTCGCGAGGTCCCGGTGAACGCTCCAGACCGCCGGGGCCCTGGCCAGAACTGCTCGCAGCAAGTCACCCTCGCCCATATGACCTTCGGCCAGCGGGTCGTCGTGAAGCACCTCCACTGCGAGCGGGAGCAGCACAGTCAGCCCGATGTTCTGCCCGATCAGCAGGCGTAGGTCCTCAACGGTCAGAGTCCCGACCGGCCGGCTCCGCAGGGCATGGGCCGTCGCCATGAGACGCGTGGCGTCCGGTGGGGGCGCCGGCCAGCGGTCACGCTCAAGCTCCTCAAGGGACCGGCTACGGTCGATGGATACGGTCACCAGAGGATTCTCTCGTAGAGGCTGGAGCTCATGCGAGGGCTCAGTCCCCTTCAAGACGGCGAGACCGATCCATCACATGCCAGGAGCCCTCAGCCCCGCCCTCGCCCTCCTCTGAGCAGCGCATCACCTTCCGCCGGGAGGACTGTCGCGCCCTTCGCTCACCCGGAGATGTGGGGGGGGTGGATACGCGGCATCACATCTCCAGGCCCGAGCCGCTGCCGGGGCCTGTCCGACCCACCCCCCATGGCCGCGAGTCCCTCACGATCTCCGTCCGGCCTCCAGGTCGGAGCGTATCCCGCGCCACTGACAACGTGACCGGTGCGGGACGAGTGGCCCGGCGGTACCGGCACGGCCGTCGTTTGCGGAGGCGGAAGCAGTGGGTGCGGGACCGGCGGCCATAGCCCTTATGACCCTCGGGAAATACGACGCGAAACGGGCGGCGTGGAATTGTTGGTGCGGTGCGGTTGCGAACAGGACGACAGCGCCGCCCTGTTCGTCATTTCGAACATCATCAGGGCCTGAACAGCCTTGACTCGACAACCAGTTGATGCGGTCGCCTTCGCAACTCACTTCCGATGCTGCTTTCGTGAAGAAACAGTATCCGGTTGCCGCACGTCGAGATAGGGTCGGCTTCCGGCACGGGCGATGACGCACGGCGGAATCCGTCATGGCGTCATACGCCTGTGACCCCCTCCGTAAAGCCTCCCCGACGCAGCGGAACGGGCGAGGACATCCGGCCTCCCTTTCACGGCTCATGAGCCCCGCTGACCGTCAGTCACCCCCGTGAGGAACGATGAGCATGCGCGCCCGCACCACCGTAGCTGCGGCCCTCTCCACCGTCCTGGCCCTCTCCCTCTCCGCATGCGGCGACAGCACCGGCGAAGGAGACGACGGCACCGTCTCCATCGGCATCGCCATGCCCACCAAGACGTCCGAGCGATGGATCAACGACGGCCAGGACATGGTCAAGAACCTCAAGGTCTTCGGCTACAAGTCCACGCTGAAATACGCCGACGACGACCCCAAGACCCAGGTTTCGCAGGTGAAGGACATGATTTCCGAGGGAGTCGACGCGCTGGTCATCGCGTCGGTCGACGGCCACGCCTTCAAGGGCGTGCTGGACAAGGCGCGCGACGCCGGCATACCCGTGATCTCCTACGACCGGCTCATACTGGACACCGAGAACGTCGACTACTACGCGTCCTTCGACAACGAGGAAGTCGGGGAGCAGCAGGCCCTCTTCATCGCCGAACGACTCGGCCTGGTCAACGGCACCGGCAAGGGCCCGTTCACCGTCGAGCTCTTCGCCGGGTCCTCGGACGACAACAACACCCGCTTCTTCTTCAAGGCCGCGATGGACATCCTCAAGCCCTACATCGCACAGGGCGACCTCATCGTCAGGTCCGGTGAGACCGAACTCGATGAAGTCACCACCCGCCGCTGGGACGGCGTGCTGGCAGAGAAGAGAATGAACAGAATCCTCGACGCCGATTACGCGGGAAAGCGTATCGACGCCGTCCTGTCCCCGTACGACGGCATGTCGCTCGGTGTCATCAGAGCGCTCAAGAAGCACGGCTACGGCACCGCGGGCAAACCTCTCCCCCTGGTGACCGGGCAGGACGCCGAGATTCCCTCCATCAAGTCGATCAAGGCGGGTGAACAGTCCCAGACCGTCTACAAGGACACCCGCAAGCTGGCGCTCATCACGTCCTACATGGTCAACGCCGTACTGCACGACAAGAAGCCCGCCATCACCGACGAGGAGACTTACCACAACGGCCGCAAGGTCGTCCCCGCGTACCTCCTGCAGCCGGTGAGCATCGACAAGAGCAACTACAAGTCCGTGCTCGTCGGCTCGGGCTACGTGGACAGCAGCGACCTGGACTGAGCCGTATGGGCCGGTGGTGACAGCTAGCAGCTGTCACCACCGGTTTCGTCACGCTGGGTGATTTCGGGTAGACCCCTCGCGAGACAGCGGTCACCATGGGCATGCAATCTGGGCTTGCGGGGAACTCGGGTAGGTCTGTAATCACCGAGGAGGGTCATGGACGTCGCCGATGCCGACACGGGCGGTTCCCCCGTGCCCGGGCACCAGGAGCGTTCCGGTGCCCTGCCCGGGACGATGGTGGAGGACATGCACGCGGCCGCCGTCCTCGTCGATGACGACGGCTTGATGCTCGCTGCCAACCGCGCGGCACGGGACGTACTGGGCCGCAGCGCCGAGGACCTGGTCGGCCAGGATTCCCACGACCTGCTGCACCGGGACTGCCACGGGCACGCGATGCCCCGTACGCGCTGCGCGATGAGGAAGGCGCTGCTCACCCGGCGCACCGAGCAGGGTGACACCGAGTGGTTCGAGCGCGGGGACGGGACACTCATCGGGTTGTCCTGGATGGTCACACCCTATGCACTCGATTCGGGCAGGACGGGCGCCCTCGTGTTGCTGCACGGCGTACAGCGTGAAGGACCGTCGCAGGGCGCCGAGGGGATCTCCGCGCCCCTGACGGAACTCGACCGCTTGGCCCTGCTGGCGGAGACGACCACCCAGCTCACATCCACCCTGGACATCGACGAGGCCCTGCACCGACTGGCGGCCCTGACCGTGCCCCGGCTGGCGGACTGGGCGATCTTCGACCTGCTCACCGACCGGGACGAGGTGCGGCGCGCCCTGGTGATGGAGCACAAGGACGGCATCCTGGTCCAGCGCGACGACCTGCAGGGCCCCATGCCTCCCGTCCCTGAGCTCTCCCCTATGCCGCTGTCCCGGGCTCTGCGCGGCGCGGCCTCCTCCCTCGCCGGACCGTCCACCTACCAGGGTCCGCCCGACTCCGGCATCGCGGTCGAGCAGCAGCGCCTGTTCACCGAGACCGGCATGCACTCCGCCGCCATCGCGCCCATCCGGGGTCTGCGCGACGTTCTCGGCGCCCTCACGCTGGGCCGCTCCCAGCGACCCGGCGCCTTCACCGCGGGCGACCTGCCGCTCCTGGAGGACCTCACCCGCCGGGCGGGGCTGGCGCTGGACAACGCCCGCCTCTACGAGCGCCAGCGCAAGGTCGCCGAGACCATGCAGCGGCACCTGCTGCCGCAGCTCCCCACCGTTCCGGGAGTGGAGATGACGGCACGCTACGTGCCCGCTCCACACGCCTCCTCCGTCGGCGGCGACTGGTACGACGCCTTCACGCTGGCCGACAGCGCCCACGCGCTCGTCATCGGCGACGTCGTCGGGCACGATCTCGACGCCGCGGCCGGAATGGCCCAGGTACGCAACATGCTGCGCGCCTTCGCGTGGTCACAGCCCGACAGCGTCCCCAGTGCCATCGTCACCCAACTCGACGAGGCCGTACGGCACATCGCCGAAGTCCCCATGGCCACCATGATCCTCGCGACCCTCGCCCGACGTGACGACGGGCTGTGGGCGCTGCACTGGACGAACGCCGGCCACCCGCCCCCGCTGCTGGTCGGCCATGACGGCCAGACCCGCTATCTCGACGACGCCCACGGCATACTGCTCGGGACCGGGCTCACCAGAGCCCGCCCCGACGCGATCACCGTCCTGCCGCCGCGGTCCACGCTCCTGCTCTACACCGACGGTCTGGTGGAGACCCCGCACCGCTCCATCGACCACGGTCTCGACCGGCTGCGCCGGCATGCCGCCGCTCTCGCGCACCGCCCGCTGGACTCCTTCTGCGACTCCCTGCTGGAGCAGGTCCGCCCGACCGACAACGACGACGACGTCGCCATGCTGGCCCTGCGTACGCCCAGCGGCTGAGCAGGCCGCAAGGTTCGACAGGGCACGGCGGCGCCGCAGGTACCCAACTGCTCGCTTCGGGAAGCCCAGTTGAGGTGTGTCGAGTCGGTTCACGGAGCGGCCGCGCCCTCAACTCTCCAGCGCACCTGCCGGGAAATGGGGGGGGGGGAACATGCCTGAACGGCGGGCCCCTTCACCGGCGGCGGGCTGCCCGGCCCGCTTCACCGGTCGAGCGGGTGGGCACGGGAAGGCGGATGCGCAGGTCGGTCAGAAGCACTCCGGTGCGAAGTCCGGCCGGGAACCAGTCACGCAGTGCCGGGGGTGCGTCGACGCGGACGCTCAGCCGGGCGCGGCGGGCTCGGCCGTGCGCGCTCGCACGGAAGATGAACGGCTCTCCGCCGGGGCCGAGTTGGAGCAGCGGCAGCACAGGTGGAACGTACGCCGGAAGCGGGATCCGGCCGGTGGTCATCTCGACCTCGATGCGCCATCCGGGGCCCGCCACTGCCCGGTACATGTCGTGGACGGTTCCGCTCAGTTCCTGTTCGCCGCGCGGGCGGCCCAGGTCCTCGAACTCCGCGGGCGTCTTGGGTAGGGCCCAGTTCTCACGTCCGGCGACCAGCCCGGCCGGCGAGTCGACCGCCATGAAGGGGACGGTGGCCAACAGGGTGCCGGCGCGCCGGTGGACGACCACCGCGGTGATCTCGTCGTAGGGGCCGACCGGTGTCGACTCGTAGTGGATCAGTGCGCCCACCACCAGTTCGGGTGTGGCGTTCGCGCGGACGGGCTCCGGCACCACCGCCTCGATGGCCCGGCGAGCCGAGGCGTCGGGGCGGCGTGCCCAGCACAGGGCACGGGCCCGTACCGCCCAGGGAGCCGGTGAGCGGTTCTCCGGCAGCGCGGCGATCTCCTCGGGGCTCAGGTCGATGTCCGGAACGCCCGCGAGGCCGGCGAAGGTACGGCGCACGATCGTTCTCCCTCGTGAGGACTCAGGGGTGCCCGTGTCCATCCTGGCCGGAAGCCCGCTGGTGAAGTCCGTGGTGATGCCGGTGCCGTAAATCAGGCGCCCGTCTTCGAGGCCATCGCGTCCAAGGTCGCGGCCAGTTCGTGGACCTCGTGCTCCGAAGGTGTCGGCGTGCCCAGACGGTCGGCGAGATCACCGCGCGTGAGCAGGACGGCGGCTCCTCGGTAGTCGTCGGAGTCGAGGGAGGTGGCGTCGACCACCTCGGCCCGCCCCTCCAGTAGGACGAGCGCGGTGTCGTCCTGCGCGGCGAACAATTCCCGGACGTGGCTTTCGCTGATCATCTGCGGTCGGCCTTTCTGAGTGCGGGGGCCGGCCGAGTACCCCGTCCGGCCGGCTCTACTTCCCGGTTCCGAGCCGGTCAGCCGAGGGCCGCCATCCGGGTGACGGCGCCCGCTGGGCGGCGAGGCAGGCGGTGGACGATGCCATCAGAGCCAAGTATGGCTGTCTCCTGTTCACGAAGTGAGATCTAGGGCCTGTCGTTTGGATCAGGTCGGCCGTGACAGACGGTTCGTCCCGGCCGACCCGAGCGGGGTCTGGTGCGTGCAGCTGCAAGGCGGAGG
>NZ_JBIAJQ010000011.1:0-352938 GCF_042872045.1 Streptomyces sp. NPDC005496 | reverse complement strand
CCGGACCTCTACCAGCACATCGACCCCGAGCAGGTCGGCAACACCATGCGGATGCTCGTCTCCGACATGGCCGGCCGCGCCTCCATCGAACTCAAAGGCAAGGAACTCGGCGTCGACCTGGGCGGCGACCGCGAACTCGTCGCCCGCGTCGTGGAACGCGTCAAGGAACGCGAACTCCAGGGCTACACCTACGAAGCCGCCGACGCCTCCTTCGAACTCCTCCTGCGCGAAGAGGTGGAGGGCCGCGCCCGGTGCTATTTCCGCGTCGAGTCCAGGCGGGCCATCGTGGAGGACCGCCCGGACGGCACCCACGCCAACGAGGCCACGGTCAAACTGTGGGCGAAGGGTGAGCGCATCATCGCGACCGCCGAGGGGAACGGGCCGGTCAACGCCCTCGACCGCGCCCTGCGCGTGGCCCTTGAGCGCATCTACCCCCAGCTCGCCAAGTTCGGGCTCGTGGACTACAAGGTGCGCATCCTGGAGGGCAGGCACGGCACGGACTCGGCCACCCGGGTCCTCATCTCCACGACGGACGGCCAGGAGGAGTGGTCCACCGTGGGCGTCGCGGAGAACGTCATCGCGGCGTCCTGGCGGGCCCTGGAGGACGCGTACACCTACGGGCTGCTGCGCGCGGGCGTCGAACCGGTCGAGTAACGCGAAGGAGGGCCGGGGCCGATCCCCGTTTGCGGCCTCCGGGTCCGTCTCGGCGCCATTCGGAGTGCGGCCGTTCCGGTGTCCGGTCCGCAGTCACGAGCGGCAGCGGGCACTGTTCGGGTGGCCTCGCGTGGCGCCACTTGGCGCCACATGGTGCTGCCGGGCGTCACCACCTGCCTCCAGCAGCACGGAGACACCGGTGGTGCCACTCTGAACCGAGGTGCAGGCGTTACGTTTCCGCAGGTGAGGTCGGTGGTGGCCAAACTCGTCCGCTACGGAGTACCCGTGGTGCTTGCGTGTGGTGCCATCATGGTGCAATGATGGCGTCATGGACCTCACGCCGTATGTCGACACCCTCCGCCGCGAACTCGCGGTGGCCGCCGAAACCGGCGGCGACGAAGCCCGCGAGCTTGCCGAGCGGCTCACCGTGCCCCTGGAGTCGGCGACCCGGCTGACTCTGCTCAACGTGCTCTCCGCCGCGATGGACGAGATCACCCGCGAACTCGCCCCCGGCTCCGTCGACGTACGGCTGCGCGGACTCGACCCCGACTTCGTCGTGACCCTGCCGCCGACTTACGCCGACACCCCGGCGGAACCCGCCGCGCCCGCCGAACCGTTCCGGGCCCCCGTGCCCGCCGACGGCGACGAGGGCGGCACCGCCCGCGTCAACCTGCGTCTGCCGGCCCATCTCAAGGCACGTGCCGAGGAGGCCGCGAGCCGTGAGGGCCTCTCGGTCAACGCGTGGCTCGTACGGGCCGTGGCGGCGGCGGTCGACGGCGGCACGCGGCCCCGGCCGACGGAGAAGGCCCAGACCGTCGGCCAGAGCTTCACGGGCTGGGTGCGCTGACCGCGCCCCCGCACGCATCCCTTTCATCCACAACACGTCCCACCAGCGGGGACGCCCTAGGACCCAAGAGGACGGGGCAGCCATGCCTTCTTTCGACACTCCCGCAGCGATCTCGGTCACGGCGCACGTGGACGCCGGTTCCATCCAGTTCACCGCGAGCGAGCGCGCCGACACGCTCGTCCAGGTCACGCCTCGCGACCCGAAGAAGGACCTGGACGTGCGGACCGCCGACCAGACCGAGGTCAGGCACGCGAGCGGCGCGCTCACCGTCAGGACGCCCAAGACCAACCTGTTCGGCCGCACCGGCACCGTCGACGTGACGGTGGAACTGCCCGAGGGCTCCCGCATCGACCTGACCGGCGCCTGGGTCCAGGTGCTCGGCGAGGGCCGGCTCGGCGAGGTCCGTGTGAAGACCTCCTCCGGTGACGTCCGCCTCGACGCCACCGGGCCGCTCCAGCTGAAGGCCTCGCACGGGTCGATCACCGTCGAACGGGTCGAGGGCTCGGCCGAGATCACCACCAGCTCCGGCAGCGTGCGCGTCGGTCTGCTCGACGGCCCCGCCGTCCTGAAGAACTCGCACGGCACCACGACCGTGGCCGCCGCGACCGGCGAACTCCGGGTGAGCGGCGCCAACGGCGACATCGAGATCCGGCGCGCCGAGGACTCGGTCACGGCCACCACCGCCCACGGCACTCTGCGCGTGGACGAAGTGGTGCGCGGCACCGTCCAGTTGGAGACCTCCTACGGCGCCATCGACATCGGCGTCCGCGAGGGCACGGCAGCCTGGCTCGACGTCAGCTCGGGCTCCGGGCAGGTACGCAACACCCTCACCGTGTCCGAGGCCCAGGACGGCGGCGAGAACACCGTCAGGATCCTCGCCCGCACCCGGCACGGCAACATCGACATCCGCCGCGCCAAGGCGTGACCGCCCCTCGGGCCACCGGTCGCATCCACCGCGCCGCCGTCCGAGTACACCTCTTCGACAACAGGACACAGCCGCCCGGTTGAGGCATGAGCGCCCTACGCGGCAGCCGGTCCCGCACCGATCCATCACCCGAGTACCGGCTCGGCGACCGTCATACCGGTGCGGGCCGAGACGTCGGCGCGGCCCGGTGATCGGCCCCACCGCCCGGGCGGAGCGGTCGGTGCCGCTACGGCAACAGGGCTTCCTATCGCGCCAGTTGGCATACCGCGACAGCTCGTACCTCCCGGCACGGCACCACCCGGTGAGCGTTTCACAGCATACGAACCGTCAACACCCGCTCGTGTGCGGGCCCGTCGCCCGCGCCGGAGCGACGGCACCACCTCGGCGATCCGCCGCACCACCCCACCACCTCGCCTCGAACGGAGGGCTCCCATGCCTTCTTCTGTCATGCCCATGTCCAGGCAGGCTGACGGCCGTCCGTCACCGGCCGCCGTCTCCGCCGTCGGCCTGCGCAAGTCGTACGGCGACAAGACCGTCCTCGACGGCATCGATCTGCACATCCCGGCCGGGTCCGTCTTCGCGCTGCTCGGCCCGAACGGTGCCGGCAAGACCACCGCCGTCAAGATCCTCTCCACCCTCATCACCGCCGACGGCGGGCAGGCCCAGGTAGCCGGGCACGACATCGCCGGCTCACCCGACGGCGTCCGCGCCGCGATCGGCGTCACCGGGCAGTTCTCCGCCGTCGACAACCTGATCACCGGCGAGGAGAACATGCTCCTCATGGCGGACCTGCATCACCTCCCCCGCGAGGAGGGCAGGCGCGTCACCGCCGAACTGCTGGAGCGGTTCGACCTCATCGAGGCCGCGAAGAAGCCCGCCGCCACCTACTCCGGGGGCATGAAGCGCCGCCTGGACATCGCGATGACGCTCGTCGGCGATCCGCGCATCATCTTTCTCGACGAACCGACGACCGGCCTCGACCCGCGCTCCCGCCACACCATGTGGCAGATCATCCGCGAGCTCGTCACCGGCGGCGTCACCGTCTTCCTCACCACGCAGTACCTGGAGGAGGCCGACGAACTCGCCGACCGCATCGCCGTCCTGCACGACGGCAGGATCGCCGCCGAGGGGACCGCCAAGGAACTCAAGCGGCTCATCCCGGGCGGCCACGTACGCCTGCGGTTCACCGACCCCGCCGCCTACCGGTCCGCCGCCGCCGCGCTGAGCGAGGCCACCCGCGACGACGAGGAACTGGCGCTGCGGATCCCCAGCGACGGCAGCCAGCGCGAGCTGCGTTCCATCCTCGACTGGCTGGACTCCGCCGGCATCGAGGCCGACGAGCTGACCGTGCACACCCCCGACCTCGACGACGTGTTCTTCGCCCTCACCGACAGCCGCACCGCGCCCGGCGCGGCCGAGCAGCCCAAGGAGACGATCCGATGAGTTCCCTGTCCCTCGCCGTGCGCGACTCGAACACGATGCTGCGCCGCAACCTGCTCCACGCCCGGCGCTACCCCTCCCTCACCCTGAACCTGCTGCTGACCCCCGTCATGCTGCTGCTCCTCTTCGTCTACATCTTCGGAGACGCGATGAGCGCGGGCCTCGGCGGCGGCGCCGACCGCTCCGACTACATCGCGTACCTCGTGCCGGGTGTGCTGCTGATGACCATCGGCTCCACCACCATCGGCACGGCCGTGTCCGTCTCCAACGACATGACCGAGGGCATCATCGCCCGCTTCCGCACCATGAACATCCACCGCGGCTCCGTGATCATCGGGCACGTCGTCGGCAGCGTCCTGCAGTCGGTCATGAGCGTGGTCCTGGTCGGCGCCGTCGCCGTCGCGATCGGCTTCCGGTCGACCGACGCCACGGTCCTGGAGTGGCTCGCTGCCTTCGCCCTGATCGTGCTGTTCTCCCTGGCGCTGACCTGGATCGCGGTCGGGATGGGCCTGATCAGCCCGAGCGCCGAGGCCGCCGGCAACAACGCGATGCCGCTGATCTTCCTGCCGCTGATCTCCAGCGCCTTCGTCCCCCTGCACACCATGCCGGGCTGGTTCCAGCCCATCGCCGAGTACCAGCCCTTCACGCCCGCCATCGAGACCCTGCGCGGACTCCTGCTCGGCAGCGGGATCGGCCACAACGGGTGGCTCGCCACGGCCTGGTGCGTCGGCCTCGCCGTGCTCGGCTACTTCTGGTCGGCCTCGAAGTTCAACAGCGACCCGGCCTAGCCCGCCCCCCCCACGGCAGGGCTCCGGCCTGTCCCCGCTCCAGTACGGCGTACTCCGGCACCGGCCGGAGTGCGCCGTTCGCGCGTTCACCGGTCCCGCGGCTCGGCTGCGGTGGCGCCGAGGTGTCACCGGCCTTCGCGTTCCTGTTGAACCCTTCGCAGCAACTCCTGCTGATCACACACCAGTTGGTCGATGCGGGTCTGCAAGTGCGCCATCTGCGTCGCGAGGTCCGCGTGGCGCGGATGCCCGGCGGCGGGCGTGGGGGAGTGGTTGAGGATCGCCTCCATACGGCACCGCAGGGCCGGGCCCGGTTCGACGCCGAGGGTGCCGACGAGATGGCGGCGCGCGCGTTCGTAGACGCCGAGTGCCTCCGCCTCCCGGCCGCTCCGGAACAGGGCGATCATCAGCAGGTCGTAGAAGCGCTCACGCAGCGGGTGGTCCATGGTCAGCCGCTCCAGGTCGCAGGTGATCTCGGCGTAGCGACCGCAGTTGAGACTCGCCTCGTACAACGCTTCCAGGGTGGCCAGGCGCTGTTCCTCCAGGCGCTCCGCCTCGGCCGTGCAGATCGGCCCGTGACGGCTGTCCTGGAGGGCAAGTCCCTGCCACAACGACAGGGCGTGGCCGAGGAGTTCGGACGCGTACCGGGGGTTGTCGGGGACCGCCGCCCTGCCCTGTCTGGACAGCCGGGTGAAGCGCTCCACGTCGGTCGAGGCGTGGCCCAGGGTCAGCAGGTATCCGGTGGGCAGCGTGCTGATCCACTTGTGGCCGCGGGCGGGCAGCAGCCGGCGCAGCCGGGCGACATGCGCCTGGAGGGCGTTCGGCGCGTTGACCGGGGGCCGGTCGCCCCACAGCTCCTCCACCAGCCGGTCCACGGGCAGGCGTTCGCCCGCGTGGATGACCAGGGTGGCGAGCAGCGCCCGCTGTTTGGCCCCGGTGGGTACGATGCCCGCCCCGCTCGACCCGTCGTGCACGACCACCGGGCCCAGCAGCCGGAACTCGGTGGGCTCGGCCCGCACCGGCGCCGGTGCGGCAACCTCGAGTACGGTCATCGGCGTGTCCCGGTGGGCGCCCGGCCCAGGAGCAGGGCGCGGTGCACGTCCTGCTGGATCCGCGCGGCGACCTCGGGGAGCCGGTCCTGGTAGTAGAAGTGGCCGCCGTCGAAGAGGTGCGCGCCCAGGAAGTGTTCGGTGGCGGCCGCCCAGCCCTCCATGCGGTGCGGCGGCGCCACGTGGTCCGCGGTTCCGCCGAACACGGAGAGGGGCACCGGCAGCGGCGCGGCGAGGGGGCTGGTGCGCCAGCTCTCGCTGATCCGCAGGTCCGCGCGGATCGTCGGCCTGAACAGGTCCCACAGTTCGTCGTGGTCCAGGACCGAGGAGGACGTACCGCCCATCGCCATCAACTCCCGGCGCAGGTCCGGGTCGGAGAGCAGATGCCGGCGCGCGGGGTCCCCGTCGGGGTGGAGGGTGCCGCGCGCGGAGATGCCGAGCCAGACCGGTGGCGTACGACCCGAGTCGAGGAGCAGGCGCGTCAGTTCGTACGCGACGAGCCCGCCCATGCTGTGCCCGAAGAACGCGAACCGGCCGGTCAGCCGGTCGTCGAGTTCGTGCAGGAAGTACTCCAGCAGGGCGCCCGTGTCGTCCAGCGGAGGGCGTTCGTCGCCGGGTCCGCGGCCGGGCGCGTCCGGGACCTGTACGTCCCAGCCGGCCGGGAAGGCGGACAGCCAGTCGCGGTACATCCGATGCGAGCCACCGGAGTGATGGAACACGAACAGACGCAGCTCGGGCTCGTCGGCCTTCGGCATGGCGACTCCATCGAAAGACACTCCGGCCCGGCCCGAGGACCTGGAACCCGGAACTGGGTCAGGAGTTGGGACGATACGCGGACTCACGCCGGTGGCAGCCGTGTGCTGGAGCGCGCTTCGAGGTGCTCTGCACGCGTTCTCAAGTGAGGCCGTCCGGCTGAGCGTTGCACCGAGCCGCGTGCCGCCCCGGTGAGCGCACGCTGCGTCCCGCGAGGTGAACTCCGCCTGACCACCCGCCGTTCGAGCTGTACGGCTGCTCACGAACTCGCCCCCGCGGAGAGCCGGGGGCGAGGGGTGGCTGACTGGGGCGGCGGTGGTCGGGTCCGACGTCCGGGGCGCTCAGGCGGCGGGGCAGAGTGCCGCCGGGCCGGCCGGGGCCGCGGTGCGGTTGACGGCCGCGGACACGGGGGAGGCGGTGCGCTCGCGGACCGCGGACTGCGAACGGCCCCGGGCGAAGACGACCAGCCGCAGCACCGCGAACCGTGCGACGCCGGCGAGCGCGGAGGCGGACAGGTACACGACCTGTTCGAGCACCGCGCCGGGCGCCGCCACCAGCAGTTGCAGGACGAACATCGCCGCGCAGGTCACCGCGTACGCGGCCGTCGCGGACCCGGCCGACTGCAAGTGCTGGCTCCGGGTCGCGCGCCTGCCGGCGCCGAAGGTGAAGCGGGCGTGCAGCTCGGTGGCCAGCAGCGTGGAGGCCACCGTGATGACGGCGTTGGCCAGGACCCAGGTCGTCCAGGGTGCCAGGGCGGCCACCGCGAAGCTGGAGGCGACCCCCACCCCGCCACCGCAGAGTACGAAGCGGGCGAAGGCGGCGAGGGCGCCGGGCGCCTGCTGTCGGCTCCGTGCTGTCTCCATGATCCGCCCCTTTGCCGTCCGGTCCCTGAGAAGCGCATCCGGCGGTGAAGCCGAGCGTGCGCTGCTGACAACACCATCATGACACATGAGTGGTGCCATGTGGAGCCGTTTATGTGCCAACAGTGCTGCGGGTGCTGTCGCGCCGCCTGTAGCCGCACAGTTCATGGCGGTGAAACGGCAGGTGAGCGCGCCGAGCGGGCGGTCGGCGGGCGGAATGGTCCGCGGCTTCCGGTTGTCGTGTCACTGCGGCGACCACGCAGTGGCTCGTAGTTGGCGCAGATTGATTCACGATGGCGCCAGATGTGTGCCATGATGGGGCCACGGAAACGGAGCGACGCCGGGAACGGTGTTCGACGTACTAAGGAGCCCCCATGTCTGTCACCTTCAGCGACCAGGACAAGGTCACCCTGCGCAACGCCGCTTACGGGGCCGTCACGCTGATGGCCGCCGCCGCCGGGGCCGACTCCCCGCACAAGGTGGCCACCCAGGGCAGCATCGCGCTGACCTCGGCGACCGGCCCGGTCGGGCACGTGCTGGCGGAGAAGTCGTCGGTGGGTGACCTGGGCGGCAAGTCCGCGGCCGAGATCGCCGACCGTGTCCTGCCCGCCCTCACCCAGGCCATGGACCTGCTGAGGAAGCAGGCGCCCGAGGAGGCCGGCAACTTCCGCGACACCGTCCTGGTCGCCGTCGAGGCCGGCGCCCGCACCGCCAAGGGCGGAACCGCCAACCCCACCCTGGCCGCCATGACCCGCAAGATCACCGACGCCCTCGACGCCGCCTGACCCACCGCCCGCGCCTCGGCGCGACCGGTGCCGTGACCGCGACGCGCCCCGGGGCCACGGCTCGCCTCCACCGCGAGCCGGGCCCGCCGGCGGCGCGAGGGCGGCCACGCATCCCCACACGAAAGGAAGTCCGATGAGTCAGTCACCTCCCACCCCGCAAGGCCTCCCGACGGAGCGCGACGCGGGCCCCTTCAACCCGCCCCGTGACATCATCCGGCTGCGCGACACCCGCCCCGTCAGCCCGCTGGTGTTCCCCGACGGACACAAGGGCTGGCTGGTCACGGGCCACGAAGCGGCCCGCACGCTCCTGGCCGACCCCCGCTTCAGCTCCCGCCAGGACCTCGGCGCCCTTCACATCCCCTACGACGTCCCCGGCATGCCCGCGGTCACCGAGCCGTCCCCGCAGGTGCCGGGCCTGTTCATCAGCATGGACCCGCCGGACCACACGAGGCTGCGGCGGCTGCTCACCGGTGCCTTCACGGTCAAGCGCCTGAAGGAACTCGAAGAGCACATCGTCGACATCGTCGAACGGCAGCTGGACGCGATGGCACGCCTGACCCCGCCCGTCGACCTGGTCAAGGAGTTCGCGCTGCCGGTGCCGTTACAGGTGATCTGCGAACTGCTCGGCGTCCCCTACGCCGACCGCGAGAAGTTCCAGGCCGACATCGCCACCTTTCTCGAACGGGACGTGGCGTTGGACGAGAAGATCGCCGCGTACACCGGCCTGACCGGCTATCTCGCGGAACTGGTCACCGGCAAACGCGCCGCCCCGGGCCAGGACATCCTGTCCGACCTGGCCGCCCGGGACGACCTCACCGTCGAGGAACTGACCGGCATCGGCTTCCTGCTGCTCCTCGCGGGCCACGAGACGACCGCCAACATGCTGGGACTCGGAGCCTTCGCGCTCCTGGAACACCCGGACCAGGTCGCCGAACTCCGCGCCGCCCCGGGCCTGCTCCCCGACGCCGTGGAGGAGCTCATGCGCTACCTCTCCGTCGCCGACATCTTCTACCGGTACGCCACGGAGGACATCGAGCTCGGCGGCGAGACGATCGCCCAGGGATCGACCGTCGTCGTCTCCCTGCTGGCCGCCAACCACGACCCCGCGCGCTTCGAGGACCCCGACACCCTCGACGTCCACCGCACGGCCCGCGGCCACCTGACCTTCGGCCACGGCCTGCACCAGTGCCTCGGCGCGCAACTGGCCCGGATCGAGATGCGCGCCGGGTTCGGCGGACTGCTGCGCCGCTTCCCGACCCTCGCACTCGCCGTTCCCGCCGCCGAGGTGAAACTCAGGACCGACATGAACATCTACGGCGTCCACGAACTGCCCGTGACCTGGACCGGGACGGCTCCCTAGAGCCGCGGCGCGCGGGGCGGACCGGGCACCGGCGCCGGCGGCGAGGAGCCGGCCCACGTTTGCGGTCCGCTCATGGGGTACTTGCCGCTGGGTACGACACACAAGCTGCCGGGAGGTACGACATGGGCAAGCTGGGTGACATGGCGAACAAGGCCAAGAACATGGCCAAGGGCCACCCCGACCAGGCCGACAAGGGCGTGGAGGCAGCCGAGCGGGCGGTCGATCAGCGTACGGGCGACAAGTACGACGCCCAGACCGACAAGGCCGCCGACGCGGCCCGCCGCTCCTACGGGAGCGACGGCACACCGCAGCGCTGACCACCTCACCGAATCTGCCCCCGGCGCCCCGCGCCGGGGGCAGGCGCGCTCTCGGGCGAGGCCGCGCGGAGCCTGCGTGAGCACATCTTTTTCCCAGTGCCCGCCGAGGCGCGGTGCGTCAGACCGGCGGAGCCGTCACTCGACCGGGAGGGTCCCGACCATGAGCAGCAAGTTCACCGAGCTGGCCGTCGACTGCGCCGATCCCCACGCCCTGGCCCGCTTCTGGTGCGCGGTCCTCGACTACGAGGTGCAGGACGAGGAGGACGGGGTCGTCAGCATCGGCTCGCCCGCGGTGCCCGAGGGCAAGAGCCGGCCCGGCCCCGTGCCACCGGCGTTGACCTTCGCGCGCGTCCCCGAGGGCAAGACCGTCAAGAACAGGCTCCACATCGACGTCAACCCCACCGACCGGGAGCAGGACGACGAGGTCCGCCGCCTGCTCGACCTGGGCGCCCGGCACGCCGACGTCGGCCAGACGGGTGACGAGAGCTGGGTCACGCTCGCCGACCCGGAGGGCAACGAGTTCTGCGTCCTCGCGAGCCGCCAGCCCTGACCACGCGGTCCGCTCACAGGGGGCCTCCGCCTCTGAGACTGGGCACAGGACTGCAAGGACGGCACTGAACGGCGCTCGACGGCCCTCCGGGGTCACGACGACCCCGGCGGCCCGCCGTATCCGTCTCCGACTTCGTCACCGCACGTCGTAGGTCAGGTGCGTCACGGTCGACGTCGAGATGACGCTCCGCTGGACCAGCGTGCGCGGAGTGCCGCCGGTGAACAGGGGCGTCCCCGAGCCGAGCACGACGGGCGCCAGGTGCAAGATCAGCACGTCGACCAGCCCCGCGTCGAACGCGGAGCGGATCGTGGCGCCGCCGCCCATGAGAACGACGTCGAGGTCCTTGCCGCTCGCCGCGGACGCCGCCTCGGCTCGCTCGCGTGCGGCGGCGACGGCGTCGGCCGGTCCGGTCGTGACGAACGTCCAGTCCAGGTTCGCCGTCCGCACCGACTTCGGGGGCGAGCCGGTGACGACGACGAACGCGGGCCTGCCGACCTCGCCGGCGCCGTAACCGACCGTGTCGTCCCAGCCTCCCGGGCCGTCCACCACGTCGAAGAGACGGCGGCCGAGGACTACGGCGCCGGAGCGCGCGGTCCCCTCGCGAAGGAGCCGGCGGTCGTCGGGGTCGTCGGAGAACGCCCACGTGTGCAGGGCCTCCCCGCCTGTGCCGAGGCCGTTGTCCGGTCCGGGGTCGGGCCCGGTGACGAAGCCGTCGAGCGATACGGAGATGTCGGCGATGATGCGTGTCATACCAAGGCAGACCGGCTCCGGCGCCCGAACTCATCGCCGCACGGACCCCACGTCTTCGCCGGGGACCCGGCGGGCCTCACCGCGTGCGTACGGGGCTTTCCCGCGCCGGCTCGGCCGGGTGGACGGGAGCGGTGCGGCCGAGGCGCCGGAGCCGAGGACGGGGGAGCCGAGGAGGGGGGAGTCGAGGAGGGGGGAGCCCAGGAGGGGGGAGTCGAGGACTGCGATGCGGTTCCCGCGTACCGGCACGGCGCGGAATCGGAGAATCCCCCCGTACGCGCGGACGGCTCCCGCCCTGTCTCCAGGGGAGGGAGCCGTCCGCGCGTGCAGAGGTCGTGTCGTCAGCGGCTTACGCGTGGCGGTGGGAGTGCCGGTTGCCGGTGACGAGACGATAGATGAAGAGGAGGATCACGGAACCGACGATCGCGGCGATCCAGGTGGAGAGTTCGAAGAACCCGTCGACGGAGTCGACGCCGAAGACGACCTTGCCGAGCCAACCACCGAGCAGACCACCGGCGATGCCGATCAGCATGGTGATGATGATTCCACCCGGGTCCTTGCCCGGCATCAGGGCCTTGGCGATGGCGCCGGCGAGGAGGCCGATGATGATCCACGCGATGATGCCCATGGTGTGTCTCCGTTGATCGTGTAGGTGTTGTGTCAGTTCACCGTCTGCACCGTCTTCGCCCGCACAAACGTCCAACTCACATCGCAGTTCGGAACCACTCCGGAGCCGCGAGCGGCGGGGTGGACAGGTCCGTTTCCGATGGGTGAGCAGCGGGAACACGGGTCCTTTTCGAGTACGCGAGCTGCGGGAGAGCGGGTCCTCTTCCGCTCGGGCGGCGACTGGAGCGGTGCCCACGACTGGCAGTGTCCGTCGCATGAGCTTCGCCGTCACACCGGACGAACTGCTGGAGACGTTCGGTCCGACCGGCGTCGTGTACTTCCCCCGCCACGACGCACCCGGCAACGAACTCGCCCCGCGCACCGCCGACTTCCTCAGCCGGGTCGGGCTTCCGGACAACGACTGCTTCAAGTCAAGCGCGGGCATCGGGATAAACGGCGCGCTACGGCAGCCGTCCCGCACCGTCGCCATCGCCGCGGCCACCGTGCCACTCGCCCTGGCCGTCCTAGCCTGGCCTGCACCACCCGCCGGATGGCCACCCGACGCGACCAGGTGCACGTCCTGGTCGCCGACGCCACGAGGACGTACCGTCCGCACTGGCCGTCCCTCCAGGCTGGGGAGAGGTAGATGACGCGCCGCGCGTCCCTCAACTCTTCGGAGGAGGACGGCAGGTGACAGCGGGTTGCGGGGCTCCCCCCCCAGCTCCCGCATAGTCGGCGGCTGCCCGTCACCGAGGCGGGCCACACCGACTCCCTGGAGGCCTCTCGTGTTCCCCGCCCTCGGCGCCGCCGGCTCCGCCCGCACCTCGGAGTGAGCCCCCGTCATGCCGCCGATCCTCGATCCGCCGGCCTGTGCACGTCTCTCACAGGAGCCGTCGTGCTCGCCGGCGGCTCCGCCGAATGGCGCCGCCTGCGCTCTAAGCCTGCTGCCACGAGACGTCAAAGATCCATCGGCGTCGAGTTGTCGTACTTTCGCCTCGATCCCGGTCCTCGGCTGGATCGTGGGCAGCGCGGCGAGCGCCACGATGCCGGCCCTCTGTTCAGCTCGTCCCGCCGATCGCCTCCGAGACGGCGTCATCCACGGTGCAGTGGAGGCCGTGCGGTCCGATGCGATCCGACAGAGCGTGCCGGGCCAGGTCCCGTTCGGCGCGTGCCCGTACGTGAGCCAAGTGCAGGGTGATGTCCTTCCTGGCCAGTTCCCCTCTGAGTTCGTCGAGCGTGTCGAGGACCGGGATGCCGAGCCGGTAGCTGCCGGTCAGGTCCAGGACGACGGCGCGCGATGGCGGGGAAGCGTCCGCGACCAGATCACGGACGGCGAGGCGAACGCGGTTGACGTTGCCGAAGAACAAGCTGCCGTCGGGCCGTACGGCGAGCACGCCGGGGGTGGTGGCCGCGTCCGGGTGCTGTGCGGTGTCGGCGTACAGATGAGTGCCGGGCAGGCGTCCGAGGACGGCGACGTTGCGCCGGCTGGCGGCGGCGATGAAGAGAACGAGAGAGAGCGCCACGGCCAGCAGCAGTCCGGGAAGCAGGTCGAAGATGAGGACGCCGATCAGGGCGGTGAGCGCCACCCACAGGCTCTGCCGGTCCAGCGCGGCGTAGCGGCGCAGTTCGCCCACCCGCATGAAGCCGCGTACGGCCACGATCACGATCGCGCCCAGGACGGGTTCGGGCAGGTCGGTGAAGAGCGGGGTGAGGAAGGCTCCGGTCAGCAGGATCAGGCCCGCGGCGATCAGGGACACCATCGGGGTGCGGCCGCCCGCTGCGGTCGCCGCGGCGCTGCGTGAGGCGCTGCCCGAAACGACGAAACCCCGGACCAGGCCGACGGCGATGTTGCTGAGACCGACCGCGGCCATCTCACGGTCGGCGTCGACCTCCTGGCCGTGTTCGCGCGCGAAGCGGTTGGCGATGCTGAACGCCTCGGCGAAGACCACCAGGGCGACGCCGAGCGCACCCGCCGACAGGGCGATCCAGTCGCCGGCCGCGATGCCCGGCAGGTGCGGTACGGGGACGGCCGCCGGAATCTCGCCGACGACGTCGACGCCGTGGTCCTTCAGGCCCAGTGGTGCAGAGAGAGCCAGTGCGAGGGCGAGCACGATCAGCGCGGCGGGCAGGCGAGGCACGAACCGTTCCAGCAGAAACAGCAGCGTCAGCGCGCAGGCTCCGACGGCGAGCGTGGCGAGCGACCAGTCGGGTGCCTTGCTCAGGATGGTCCACAGGCGCTCGAAGAAGTCGCCGTCCCCGCTGGAGACGCCGACGAGCTTGGCACCCTGCCGGACGACGATGGTCAGGGCCATCCCGAACAGGAAGCCCACCAGGGCGGGCTCGGCGAGGAAGTTGGTGATGAACCCCAGGCGGGCAACGCCGGCGATCAGCAGCACCGCCCCGACGATGACCGCGAGAGCGGCCGAGAGGCCGACGGCGTCCTGTGGATCCCCGCTGATGCCGGATACCGCCGCCGCGGACAGGACCGCCGCCGCCGACGTCGCCCCGACGATCAGGAAGTTGGAGCGGCCGAACAACGCGTACACCAGCAGAGCCACGGGGGCCGCGTAGAACGCGTTCTGCGGGGGCAGCCCGGCGATCTGCGCGTAGGCGACACTCTCGGGGACGATCAGCGCCCACGCGGTGAGTGCCCCCCAGTACGTCCCCCCGCAGCAAGCCCGGACCGTAATGCCTCAGCCAGCCTGCCACCAGCCCGTTCGAGTGTTCCCGTCCGGCTCTCACCCCGACGGCCCCGGAGAGTATCTCGTGAGCCCCATAGCCGGCTCCTTCACTGTGCCCGGTTCGGTGCCCGAGGGACAGGGCCGCGGATGCGACCCACGAAGTAGCGTGACATTTTGGAGGGATATGTGCGCTCTGTGCGAGGAGGCCGGTGTGTCGGATTTGACGGTAGAGGAGGCGCGGAGGACCGCGGCCGAGGGATGGATCTGGGGGTACGCGCTCCTGGAGAACTACCGGACGATGTACCCGCAGGCGGTCGACTCCGACGACCCCCGTTACGTGGGGGGCTTCGGGTGTTTCCGGCACTACTCGCAGCCGTTCACCGCGGCCAACACCGACGTGGTGACACCGAACAACGACACCCCCTACTCGTGGGCCTGGCTGGACCTGCGCACCGAGCCCTACGTGATCTCGGTGCCGGCCGTGGACCGGTACTACGTACTGCCGCTGCACGACCTGGACACCTCCTACATCGGCTGCATCGGCTCCCGGACGACCGGCTCAAAGGCGGGTGACTACCTGGTCGCCGGACCCGGTTGGGACGGTGTCGTTCCCGAGGGCATCGCGGGCGTACTGCGCGCCGACACGTTCCTGGTCGGCATCCTGGGCCGCACCTATCTGGCCGGCCCCGAGGACGTACCGGCCCTGCGGGCCATTCAGGAGCAGTACGTGCTGCGCCCGCTGTCCGAGTTCACCGACACTGTCGCACCCCACCCGGCCGACGAACCCGTGTGGCCGCTCTGGCGGGAGGAGGACCTCGCGACCGTCGAGTTCTTCACCCTTCTCGACTTCCTGCTCCAGTTCTTCCCCGTCCTCGCCGGCGAACGGGAACCGCGAGACCGGCTCGCCGCGCTTGGTGTCACCGGCAGTGGCGAATTCGAGCCCGCCGCCCTGACCCCCGAGATCCGCGCCGCGGCAGAGCAGGGCATCGCGGACGCCCGCGCACACCTGGAGGAAGCGAAGAAGGACGCCGCTGACTCCACTCACTGGTTCGGCACCCGCGCGGAGCACGGCAACGACTACCTGACCAGGGCGGTCGGCGTCGACAAGGGCCTGTACGGACTGCCGGCGGCTGAGGCGTGGTACGCGGGATGGGCCCAGGACGACCAGGGCAACCGGCCGCCGAACGCCTCCACGCACGACCACGTCATCCACTTCGCCCCCGGCGCGCTGCCACCGGCCCGCTACTTCTGGTCGGCCACGATCTACCGGCTGCCCGAACGGCTCCTCGTCGCCAACGAGATCGACCGGTACTCGATCGGCGACCGCACCCCCGGACTGGTCCACGACGACGACGGCGGCCTCACCCTCTACGTGAGCAAACACCGCCCGGCCGACCCGAAACAGGAGGCGAACTGGCTGCCCGCGCCCGACGGGCCCTTCACCATCGCCATCCGCGTGTACGGCCCCGAGACCTCGGTCCTGGACGGCTCCTGGACCCTGCCCGCCCTGAGCGTCGACGCCTGACAGGAGCCGGCCATGACCAGCAAGACCAGCCAGAGCAGTGCGAGTGGCGCCGACAGCCTCACCGACCTGGCCGCCGACGCGTACGTCTACGGCTACCCCCTCGTCTTCGACGTCTCCATGATCTCCGCGTTCATGCACAAGGGCTTCGGCTCGCTGGCGCCGACCCCCTTCAACCAGTTCGGGCACTCCACCAAACTGGCCACCCCCGACGCCCACTTCGTGTCCGTGAACAACGACACCGTCTACTCCATCGCCCAGGTCGACCTGTCCGGCGGCCCCATCCTGCTCCACGTCCCGGACACCGCCGGCGCGTACTACGTCCTGCAGTTCGTGGACGTATGGAGCAACAACTTCGCCTACCTGGGAAAACGCGCCACCGGTACGGAAGAAGGTGACTGGCTCATCGTCCCGCCCGGCTGGTCCGGCACCGCACCCGACAAGGTGCGCGGGGTGATCGAAGCACCAACCACGGTGATCTCCATCGTGGGCCGCAACGCATGCGACGGCCCCGAAGACATGCCCCGCGTCCAGGCCCTGCAGCAGCGGTTCACACTCACCCCGCTCGACACAGCCACCCACCGTATGGGCCTGCCCGCACCGGATCCCGCCGTGCCCGAGGAATTGCGCTTCTACGAGCAGCTACGCCTCTGGATGGCGAACTTCCCGCCCCCCGGCCCCGACCAGGACTACCAGAAACGCTTCCAACCCCTGGAGTTGCTCGAAGAAGGCCCCACGCCGTACGTGGACGCCGACCCCGCCCTCGTCAAAGCCCTCACCGACGGGCTGGCGGCCGGCAAGGCGCGGGTCGAAGCCGCGTCGAATCCCCCTGCCGACGACGGACGACCGCCGGGCGCCTGGGAGGCCAACCCGCACCTGTTCGACTACAACCTCGACCACCTCGGCATCGGGACGATCGACGCGCCGCAGTGGAAGATCGCCGACCGGGAGGCGTCCTACCTCGTACGGGCCGCCGCGGCGCGGGCCGCACTGTGGGGCAACCACGGCTACGAGGCGGTGTACGCCCATACCTTCACCGACTCCGACGGCGAACAGCTGAACGGATCCCGGTCCTACACCCTGCGCTTCGAACAGCCGCCGCCCGTCGAGTCGTTCTGGTCCGTGACGATGTACGACACCCCCGACTACTACCTCGTCGCCAACCCCGCGGGCCGCTACTCACTCGGCGACCGCACCCCCGGCCTGGCATACGACGAGGACGGCTCGCTGACCGTCGTCATCCAACGGGAACGGCCCGACAGCCCGGCCGAGGCGGCGAACTGGCTGCCCGCCCCGGAGGGCGACTTCCGGCCCATGATCCGCCTCTACACGCCCAGGCAGTCCGTCCTCGACGGCACCTACCAGCTGCCGCCCATCGTGGCGAAGGGCTGAGTCCACCGTGGGAGACGCCGTCGGGCAGATGCTCGCCTCCGCGATCGGCATCGCCATCAGCCCCCTGCCCCTGATCGCCGTGATCCTCATGCTGGCCACCCCCAAGGGACGGGCCAACGGCATTGCTTTCACGGCGGGCTGGCTGGTCTCGCTCGCCGCGCTGGTCACGGTCGTCGTCCTCGCCGGCTCGGGAGGCGGCGCATCCGGCGACGATGACGGTCCTGCCTCCTGGACGCTGTGGCTGAAGCTGGGCCTGGGCGTGCTGTTCCTGCTCATGGGCGTCAAGCAGTGGAAGGGCCGGCCGAGAGAGGGCCACGCGGCCGAGCCGCCGGGCTGGATGAAAGCGATCGACACCTTCACCCCCGGCAAATCGGCAGGACTCGCCGCCGCGCTCGCCGTCGCCAACCCGAAAAACCTTGTCCTGGCCGTCGGTGGCGCCGTCTCCATCGCCGCGAGCACGGCCTCGACGGGCGGGAAGACAGCCGCCGCCCTCCTCATGGTCCTGATCGCGTCCCTCTGCACCCTGCTGCCGCTCGGCGTCTACCTCCTTGGCGGCCAGAAGTCGGCGAAAGTGCTCGGCGAGTGGAAGGCATGGATGGCCGCCCACAACACGGCCATCATGACCACCGTCCTGATCATCCTCGGCGCGAAGTACATCGGCGACGCAATCAGTGGGCTGGCAGCCTGAACCCCCTGACAGCAGCGCGCGGCAGGCGATCGTGAAGGGCGCTGACGATGCCGGCGCCATGCGGCCGCCCCACGCGTCAGATGATCGTGGTCACCATCGCTCGACCCTCTCCCGTCGGCTGTGGCCCTGACCCTGCCGAGCCGGTCGCAGGCCATGACGGCCGTACTTGCGGAACAGCCCTTAGCCGCTCCGTGTCCACGGCCGTAGTTTCTCCGGGTTTCGAGTCGCCCAGATTCGGGTGACGCGCCGGTCGGTGATGTCGAACGCGGCTACGGTCATCACGATGCCGGACTGTTGGGCGACCAGGCCAGGTGCGCCGTTGACGGTGCGCCGCAGGAGTTGGAGTCCGGGGGCTCTGTCGGCGATGGCGATCATGTATTCGGCGATACGCGCGCCGCCCTCGACCGGGCGCAGGACGGTGCCGACCATGCCGCCGCCGTCGGCGGTCATCACGGCGGCCGGGTCGAGAAGACCGACCAGGGTCGCGATGTCCTTGTTCTCCCAAGCCTCTTTGACGTGTCTGACGACGTCGGCCCGGCCCGTGGCCGGCACCGGTGCGCCCATGGGGTGCACTCGCCGGCGGGCGGAGGCCGCCAGCTGTTTGCAGGCCGCGGGGGTGCGGCCGAGGATGTCGCCGATCTCGGCGAACGGGTAGCGGAAGACGTCGTGCAGGACGAACGCGACCCGTTCGGCGGGCGTCATCGTTTCCAGGACGACGAGGAAGGCCATGGTGATCGTCTCGTCCAGGACGATCTGGTCGGCGGGGTCCTC
Source organism: Streptomyces sp. NPDC005496 (assembly GCF_042872045.1). NCBI lineage: Bacteria > Bacillati > Actinomycetota > Actinomycetes > Kitasatosporales > Streptomycetaceae > Streptomyces > Streptomyces sp. NPDC005496. The sequence goes on along the minus strand of NZ_JBIAJQ010000011.1, from coordinate 334,206 downwards.
GGGGCCGGTGGGAGCGCTGCCGGTGGGGGTCCATTCGGTGCGGTCGGGCAGCGGTTCGGGCAGCCACGCGCCGACGTAGCGTTCGCGGCGGGAGCGTGCCGAGCCGAGCAGGTCGAGGCAGATGCGGCCGGTCACCGTCGTCAGCCAGGCGCCGGGGGAGCGGATCTCCTGCTGTCGGCTCGGGGGCAGCGTGTACCAGCGGGTGTAGGCGTCTTGCACGGCGTCCTCGGCCTCGGTCAGCGAGCCGAGCAGCCGGTAGGCCACATTGATCAGTTGGCGTCGCTCGCCGGCTATCGCGTCCGTGCCGTCCCCGACGATCTCCATGTCGCGGCCCCCGCCTTACCTTTCGCAGCCCTGTGTCGTCGGGCTGGTGAGAGACCTTAATCGATCTGCTGCCCGAGGGCGGAAACGGGGACTGTGACATGGCCACTGAGGTGACGGCGACGACGACGGCGACCAGGGTGCAGGTCCGGCGGGGCCTCTCGTTCCTGCGGATCGCGATCGCTCTGCAGACTTTGACGATCTTCCTGCAGGCGGTCTCGGCCGGGCTCCTGCTGACCTCGTCGGTGGGTGAGACGCTGCACGGTGTCGGCGCCCGCGTGATGTACGGGGCGTCGATGCTGTACGTGCTGGCCGCGGTGCTGGCATGGAAGCCGGGCGGCGGTCCGGCCCGGCCCATCGGGCACGCGTCGGTCTTCCTCGTGCTCGCCTCGGTGCAGGTCGTGCTCGGCATCGCACACGTCCCCTCGGTCCATCTTCCTCTGGGTGTGCTGATGTTCGGCTTGAGCATGCTGGCGCTGGGTGCGGCGCTCAGGCCGGCAACCGGGGCTCGTGGGCGGTAGGGCCTTCCGTTGGGAGTAGGCCGGCCGCGGAAACGGTTCGGCCCGGCCGACCCGAGCCGGGGGATTCGGCGACCGACGACAACGCCGCAGCTATGCGCGCCAGAACCCGCGACGCCAGCATGATCCAGACGACGGACTCCAGCCCTGGGCGCGGAACCCCCTGTTCGCAGGAACCCCTCCGCTCTCGTTTCGCATCAGAGGCAACCGAATCCGTGCGGACGGTGGTCTGGAGGGCGAGGGAGGGTGCTCGATGCAGGCCGAACAAGAGGACCGGTTCCAGGAGTTCGTCAGAGCGCGGTGGTCACAACTGGTGCGGACCGCGTATCTGCTGACGGGGGACGTCCACCACGCGGAGGATCTCACGCAGACCGCGCTGGCCAAGGCGTACCGGTCCTGGTGGCGCATCTCGCGCACCGACAACCCGGAGGCGTACGTCCGGCGGATGCTGGTGACCTGCAACAGCGACCGCTTCCGCAAGCGCCGGGTCGCCGAGTCGCTGACCGCCGCTCCGCCGGACACCGCGAGGCGGGACGAGAACGCGGGCCGGGTGGAGGAGCGCGGTTCCCTGCTCGCCGGTCTGGCCCAACTGCCCGCGCGCCAGCGGGCGGTGGTGGTGCTGCGGTACTGGGAGGACCTGTCGGAGGCGGAGGTCGCCGAAGCGCTCGGCTGCTCGACCGGCACGGTCAAGAGCCAGGCGTCCAAGGGGCTGGCGAAGTTGCGTACGTATCCGGGGCTGGCCGCGGGCCGCCCGGTGTCCGGCGGTCAGGGAGGCGGCAGGTGAACGGGGCGGAAGACGAGCGGACGTCCGGCTTCGGGACGGACGGGGCGCGGGACGGGGACCCCGGCTTCGAGGAGCGGATGCGCGCGCTGCTGGCCGAGGACGCGTACACCATCAGGCCCTCGCCCGTGCCGTACACGGAGATCCGGCGGCGCGGTGTGAGCGAGCGCAGGCGGCGCGCGGCGGTGACCGGCGCCGTGCTGATGTCGTTGGTCGCGCTGCCCGTGGGGGCGTACGCCCTGGCCGGCGGAGACGGGGGGCGCGGCGCGCGGACGGCGGCGGTCGAACCGTCGGACGGCATGTCGCGGACCACGCCGGCGCCCTCGTCCGCGAAGGCGTCGGGACCCAACCATCCTGTCAGCGAGGGGCAGTTGCTCGACGGCATCACCTTCGCCGAGGCGGCGGCCGGACTGGAGACGTGCCTGACCGCGGAGGGCGCGGGGTCGTCCGGGCGCGGCCCCGATCTGGGGAAGGCCGAGGACTACCGGATCATCCTGGCGGCGAAGAGCACCGGTGGGCGGGCCACCCGCGACGGCTTCCATGTCGTCGGCGTGAGCGAGCGGTTGGCGGGTCTGCGGGTGGTCTGCGACATCGAGGACGGTGAGCCGTCCGGCATCAGCACGGGCACCCGCGACAGCGATCCCCCCGACGCGGGCCCGGTCGTGCCGGACGTCAACGCGAGCGAGCTGTTCCGGCAGCCGCTCGCCGCCAAGGGCGACTGGCAACTCCCGTTCCGCTGGGGGGTCGTGGGGACGGTCGAGCCCTCCGTCACCGAGGTGAGCGTCTCCTACGGCGGCGCCACACACCGGGCCGTCCTGGACCACGGATGGTTCGTGGCCTCCGGCGTCCTGGACCGGCAGGTCACGGCGGCGCCGCACATCAAGGGCTACGACGACGCCGGCGACCTCGTCTACGACTCGGACGAGGACACGTACTGGCCCCGGATGCTGCCGTGACGAGCCCGGGCCGGCCGAGGCGCCGCACAGGGGTCGTCGCGTCGGCCGACCCGCGTACCGGTGCGCGCGGAAGAACCGACGGGCCCGTCGTGCCTTCCGCCCCGCTCCCGGCGTACCGGAATCCGTCAAGTGGCAGCGAGAGGTGACGAGATGGGGACGAGAGCACGTGGGAAGACGGCACGGCCACGCCTTCGCCACACCGGTGAACCCGGACGCCGCCACAGCCCGTACGGCGACGAAGGCCACCGCGTCCGGCCCGGGGACGAGTCCGCGGCGCGCGCCGAGTCCGCCCAGGAGGCCGCGAGAGGCACGGCGGCGACAGGGCCGGTGGACGGCGGGCACGGCAGACGCCCCAGGGGCAGCCGCAGTGCCCACAGGCGGCGCGGACACCGGGCCCTGCGCTGGTCGTTGACGGTCCTGGCGGTCCTGATACTCGGCACCGCGGGTGCCGGTTATCTCTACTACCAGCACCTGAACGGCAACATCAGGAAGGACGACCTGAACCTCGGCGACGAGAAGGACAGACCCGCCGAGGCCGAGGCCAACGCGGCGGGCCAGACACCGCTCAACATCCTCCTGATCGGCTCCGACGCGCGGGACACCAAGGAGAACCAGAAGCTCGGCGCCGCGAGGGACACCTTCGACGGCGTGCCGCTCGCGGACGTCCAGATGCTGCTGCACCTCTCCGCCGACCGCTCCAACATGTCGGTCGTCAGCGTGCCGCGCGACACGCTGGTGCACATACCGAAGTGCACGGACCCCGACGACGGCAAGGTCTACCCGGCCACCGTCCTGCCCACGGCCGTCAACCAGTCACTCGGCCGCGGCGGTCCCGGCTGCACCGTGGCGACCTGGGAGAAGCTCACCGGCATCCACATCGACCACTTCATGAAGATCGACTTCGCCGGTGTGGTGTCGATGGCGGACGCGATCGGCGGCGTCCCGGTCTGCGTGGACGCCAACATCCTCTCCAGGGACCGCCAGGGCCACGGATCGGGACTGAAGCTGGCTAAGGGCACCCACCCCGTCAAGGGGAAGCAGGCGTTGCAGTGGCTGCGTACGCGCTACGGCTTCGGCGACGGCAGTGACCTGATGCGCGCCCGGGCCCAGCACATGTACATGAACGCGATGGTCCGCCGGCTGCGAGAGAACGCCACCCTCACCAACCCGGGCAAGCTGCGCTCCCTCGCCGAGACCGCCACCGGCGCCCTCACCGTCGACGACGGCCTCGGCACGGTGAAGAAGCTGTACGACCTCGCCACCGAGCTGCGCAGGGTGCCCACCAAGGGCATCACGATGACGACGATGCCCAACCGGTACGCCGGCGCCCGGGTGAAGCCCACGGAGGACGCCTTCACGCTGTTCCGCCTCGTGCGCGAGGACATCGCGCTGACCGGCAAGGGCAAGCACAGCAAGGCGGCCGAGACGAGGGTCTCCGACGATCCGGCCGCCGACGAGGACGAGATCGTCGTACGGGTGCGCAACGGCACCCGTACCGACACGCTCGCCCCGGTCGGCGGACGTGCGAGCGAGGTGACGCGGGTACTGACCGGGAAGGGCTTCACCAAGGCGAAGGCGGACACCTCGGGGGCGCTCGCCGAGGCCACGACCGCGGTGCGCTACCCGGACGCCGCACTGGAGGGCGACGCCCAGCGGGTGGCCCGATCCCTCGGAATCCCGCTGCGCGCGGTCACGAGGTCCCCGTCCGTCCCGGGCGTCACGCTCATCGTGGGCGCCGACTGGCGGTCCGGCACCACGTACGAGGCACCGAAGCGGGACGACGGACTCCCGTCCTCCGCGGACGCCCTGAACGCGGCAGAGAAGGGCAAGTGCATGCCGGTGAACCCGGACTACACCTGGTGACGCCGAGCCACCATCGCGCGCGAGGCCACCGTACGGCCGTCGCGTGCCGCCCGGTGCCGTTCAGCTGCGGAGGAATCCCCCGTACTGCTGCTGCTGGAGCTGGCTGTCGATCTGCTTCACGGTCTCGATGCCCACGCTCACGATGATGAGGATGCTGGTGCCGCTGAGCTGGTTGGCCCCGCCGAAACTGGCGAACGCCACCGTCGGTACCAGTGCGACGAAGGCGAGATAGATGGAGCCCGGCCAGGTGAGCCTGTTGAGGACGTAGCCCAGGTACTGGGCGGTGGCTCGCCCCGCGCGCAACCCGGGGACGAAGCCGCCGGCCTGCTGGATGTTGCCCGCCACCTCGTCCGGGTTGAACGTGATGGAGACGTAGAAGAAGGAGAAGAACAGCGTCAGGAAGAAATAGGCGAGCAGGTAGTACGGATGGTTTCCCTGGGTGAAATTCCTTTGCACCCAGGTCGCCCATCCGGAGCCGGATCCCGAGAACTGCGCCACGAGCGGGGGGACGTACAGGATCGACGAGGCGAAGATGACGGGGACGATGCCGGCCTGGTTCACCCGGAGCGGGATGTAGGTCGATGTCCCGCCGTAGGACTTCCGGCCGACCACGCGTTTCGCGTACTGCACCGGAATGCGTCGCTGCCCCTGTTCCACGAAGACCACGACGCCCACCAGCGCCAGGCCGATGAGGATGACGCTGAAGAAACTGATCCAGCCGTCCGCGATCTCGCCGCTCTGCTTGATCGCCCAGAGTGTGCGGGGAAGCGTGGACGCGGTGGCGATGAAGACGAGCATCGACATGCCGTTGCCGATCCCGCGGTCGGTGATGAGCTCGCCCAGCCACATCACGCACGTCGTCCCCGCGGTGACCGTGATGACCATGACGGCGGCGGTGAACAGGGAATCGTCGGGTACGACCTGGTCGGCCACGGGGCAGCTGGAGAAGATGGCGCCGCTGCGGGCGGCCGCGACCAGACCGGCGCCCTGGAGGAGGGCGAGCGCGACCGTCAGGTAGCGGGTGTACTGGGTGATCTTGGTCTGTCCCGCGCTGCCCTGTTTCTTGAGGTCTTCCAGCCTCGGAATGACGGCCGTCAGCAATTGCACGATGATGCTCGACGTGATGTAGGGCAGGATTCCCAGCGCGAAAATCGTGATCTGCAGGAGTGCGCCCCCGCTGAACACGTTGGCGAGGCCGAGCAGGCCCTGCGAGGTGGATGCGTTGGTGCATTCCTCCACCCGTGCGTAACTGACGCCGGGGAGCGGGACATGCGTACCGAGACGGTAGATCACCAGAATGCCCAGCGTGAAGAGAATCTTGTTCCGCAGTTCGCGGTGCGTGAAGATCTGAGCGAATTTGGTGAGCATGTCCGGTCTCGTCCTTCCCTACCTCCGGCCGACTCGGGAAGTGAGGTCTGTGTGGGTCGATTCAGGGCAGCGCGATCACCCGCCCGACTCGGCCTGCGACGGGTCAAGGGGAATTACCGCGCGGCTCCGCCGAGAAGGGCGAGAACTTCATGATTGGAGCAGTGCAAGAGGCTCGCAACCCGGCTCCGGAGCGCGGAGCGGCCGAGATCGCGGTCGTACGAGGGGACGCCGCCGTCGGCCGTCGAGACCGGGGCCGGGCGCCGGGGTCGAGGAAGGGCGCACGGGGGATTGCTCGGCGTTACTCCGCCCAGGGGTGGAATCCGGAGGCGAGGACCCGTCCGAGTGAGGCGCGCAGACGCGCCGCGTCGCCGGCTCCGTACGCGGCCTCGAACCGGCTGTCGGTCGTCTCCAGCAGGGCCCGGCCGGCCTCCACCCGGGAACGCCCCTCCGGCGTCACGCTCACCACGCGGACGCGACGGTCGGCGGGCGAGGGCTCGACGGTCACCAGACCCTCCCGCACGAGCGGCTTGAGCGCGGCGGCCAGCGTGGTCCGGTCCATGGCGATCCTCTCGGCGAGGCCGGTGATCGTCATCGTCGGGACGCGGGTGAGTTCCCGCAGAACGCTGAGCTGCGTGGACCGGAGCCCCAGGGGAGCCAGCGCCTTGTCGTAGGCGGCGCCGAGGTACCGGGCCGCCCTGCGCAGAGCGAGGTTGTTGCACGTCTCGGCAAGGTCCCGTGTCCCTTCCATGGTGCCCTCCAGGTCCCGTCGCGATAATGCGAGTATATGCTCCTAGTGGGGGAGGCGGCGGGTGGCGTCGGTCACGAGATGTACCCCGCCGACGGCGCACGGCACGGAAGGCGCCGGTCACCTCGCTCGGCACCACGCCCACGTCTCACCCCGGGGGCATGGAGACGGCGCCCTGCCTCCCCGCGCAGGCGCCAGCCCTCCGGCGCGGCGGACACCCACCCGGATGCGCGCAGAGTCCGCATCCCGACCCATGACGCGAACACGGACCCCCGACCGGCTTGGTCGCGACCTGCTGGGGGATGTGTTGGAGGCGCACGGAGGGCTGGAGCGCTGGCGGCAGGTGGAAACCGTTCGCGCCACCATCGTCACGGGAGGCAGCCTCTGGGCGATGGAGGGACTCCGGCAGGATGCGCATCCGCGTGAGATGACCGTGTCCGCACACACCCAGCACGCCTCCGTGCACCCCTTCGGCGCCCCCGACCAGCGCACCGACTTCACCCCCGCCCGCATCGCCGTCGAGAAGCTGGACGGGCGAGTCGTGGCGGAGCGTGAGGATCCGAGGGCCTCATTCGACGGCCACGGGACGCTGACGCCCTGGGACCCGCTGCACCGGGCCTACTTCAACGGCTACGCCCTGTGGACCTACCTGACCGCACCGTTCCTCCGCGCCCTGCCCGGCGTCGACATCTCGGCACTGGCGACGCGGTGGGAGGAAGGCGAGCTCTGGCGGGGCCTGCGGGCGGTCTTCCCCGCCCACATGGCGGGCCACGGCCCGGTCCAGGACTTCTACTTCGGCCCGGACGACCTCCTGCGCCGCCACGACTACCAAGTCGACATCGCCGGCGGACTGCCCGCCGCACAGTACGTCTACGACTTCACCGGGACGGGCGGTCTGCTGTTCCCGACGGTACGACGCGCGTACCGTCGCACGGCCATGAGCGCACCGGTCTGGGCGGAGCTGCTGGTTGCGATCGACCTGAGTGAATGTACGGCTGGACATCGTGGTCAGCCGCTGAGCCTCGCGCGGGTGCCGATCGCCGGCCGTGGGATCGAGGTCGGCGGCACTTGGGCACGACATGGTGATGTCGAGGCTTCGGCCGTTGCCGTGTGCGGCCCGCAGAATGGCCGCCCCGGTGCCGACTCGCGACTCCCGCGGACCACAGCGGAGCCGAGGTCCGTCGTGCGGACCTCGGCTCGGTGGGACCGGTTCTATGGATCAGATATTGAGCATGTGGTGCACAAGTCGCCTGGGATCCAAGGGCTGTAAGGGTCAGACGCGTAGACCGTCGTCTTTGGACGTGTCCTGCAGAACCGCCGCCACCCGGGCCTGGGCCTCGGCGATGTACTGCTCACTGGCCTTCTTGAAGTCGGGGCTGGCCGCCACGGCCTTCACATGAGCCTCCATGCCGTCGCGGATGACAGCGTTGGCAGTGGTGGACAGAACGGCGGCCAGGGCCTGGATGCGGTCGAGTAGGTGACTGGGAAAGCGGACAGACACAACGACTTGCTTGTCTTTTTCCTCTGTCTTGTTGCGCTCCGTGGACACACTGATTCCCTTCGTCGGGGCCCGGCCGCCCCGTTCGTGCCAGGGATCGGGGCGTGCCATTCCCGCTTCGCAGGTGCCGGCCATCGGGCAGCCCAGCACCTTCGCTGACTGAACTCGATTCAGACTACGGCACTACAAGGTGCGCAGGAGTTCCCATCGCGAAATGTGTTGAGCCGCACATCGGTGCGAAGTCACCTGCTGTACATCCGCTGGTGTGGCCTACGACACGACACGGGTTACACGGTGTCGACCACGCGAGATAGCCGTAGGTGCGATCCTCCTCATGGACTACAGATCGGTCATGACATAGTGGCCGTCACGTAGTGGATTCACTCGCGTACGCCCCGCGCACGCCGGGCGAAGTGAACCCGGTACATAAGGAGTTGAAGTGGACAATCTGCCCTTCGAAGGCAACGGGACCCCCGAGGCCCCCTACGGCGCCGACGCCACAACTGGCCTGGCCGCGTCGGCCGGTCTCCGCGCTCTGGACGCTTTCGCCCGCAGGGTGCACAACGGTCCGGACATCGACGAGACCCCCTCCGAAGCGGAAATGCTGGAAAAGGTCCGAGACCTCCACGAGATGCGGTATGTCCCTCCCGGAGCACCCCACAGGGAAGCCCACTGGGACGAGATGGCCCGGCGCTGCATGCGTGAGGTGACCGCCGAGGTCCGTCACGCCGTCACCGAGGTGGCGAACGTCTCCGGCCAGGTCCCTGCGGTGCTCGGGGACGAGGGCACCCTGGACGAGCGCCTCGCCGAGTTCCGCGCCTGCGTCCGCGGAGGCCGCCCCGTCGTCTCGGTCTCGGCCACCGGCTCCTTCTCCCGCTGGCTCGCGGCCCGCGACACCATGGCGATATCCCTGTCCACCTTCACCTACATACCCGAGCGGCCCGTCTACGCCGCCCAGGTGACACCCGAGGCCGCCCTCCTGTCGGACTGCGCCGGCTCCTGGCGCATGACCCTGGCCGACGGATGGCTGGCGATGAGCGGCGTCCCCCTCGTGGCCGACGAACACCCCGGATACGTCGTCCTGCCGCGCCCCCTCGAAGACCGGGCGCCTCAGCTGCGCAAGCACTACACGAGCCCGATGTTTCCCTACGACACCAGCAGCGCCATCGCGCAGGCCGTGCTCGGTGGGGCCGTGCCGGCCGCGGTCCACGTCACCGAGCACGTCCTGGACTCCGCGATCATCCCGGTCGCGATCGGGCACGGCATGATCGTCATGTTCCAGGACAGTGGCGAGATCCTCGAGAAGCCCTGGGCGGCGAGCAAGTACCTGTTCAAAGCCCTCAAGGGGGAGACCGAGTTCGGCGAGGGCCTGGTCGTCGCCCGGCGTCTGCTGGACGCGCGCCGCGTGATCCGGGTGGTGAGGAACGTGACCTCTCAGGACCCCGACCAGTTCGACCCGCTCATGCCCTTCGACGACATCGACGAGGACGACGGCTTCCGCTTCGACGGACCCGACGCCTGACCCTCCGTACGACGACGCCCGCCCCCGCCGACCTGTGCGCGTCGGCCGGACCCCTCAAGGACATGACAGTGAACAGCGAACACCTCACCCTCATCGACGTCGGTGATTCCCCCGCCCCCGCGGAAGCCACCACGGCGTGGTTCCGCGTGATCCCGCCGAAGGACGTCCGCGCCGAGCTCTACCGGAAGATCAAAGCCGTCCGTCGACCGACCGGGAGTCTCGCCCTCCCCGCGATAGCCACCACGGCCGGTCTGCACTTCAGCAACACCATCCACGACAGCGACAGCCTCATGGCCTTCGGCCTGACCGCGCTCCTCGTCGGCTACGACGCCGTCAACGGCCTTTGCCGCACCTGGCTCAGGACGAAGACCGTCACCGCCACCCGCCAGGAGACCATCAACGGCAGGCGCGCGGCCTGACCCGAGGGGCCGGCGACAACGCCCCGCCCCCTCCACGACGACGCGGTGCTCCGACCCAGGTCGGGGCACCTTCTCACATCCCGACGAGGGGGTGAGGACCCTCTCGGACCTCTCCGGACCCACACCCGGGAAGGTGTCAGTTCCAGGGTTCCTGGTGGGGATCCTCGCCCAGCACCTCCGCGGCGGCCGCGCAGAGATGCCGGCCGTGGAGCTGGTTCCCGCCGTGCCCGGAGCCCCAGAGCTCGGACGCGGCCTGTGCCACAGCGCGCCAGCTGTAGTCGTCGTCGACTCGCCATCCGCGGATCTGCACGGCCATCTCCACCGTGACACTCCCCGGATCCACCGGGTCACGTGTCATTCGAAATCCCCCATATGTGGAAGCAACTACCCACCGGCCAACGGACGTTGATTTTGCAGCCATGACTCCGGCGCACCACGAGCACCGCCCCTACTCGGCCCAGGGCTCGAACCCCGTGTCCAGTACGGCGTTCAGGGCCGCGCGCAGCTGTGCCGCCTCGGTCGTGCCGAAGTTGTCCTCGAACTGGGCCTGGACCGCCCGCCACAGCGGCAGCGCCTCCTTGAGCCGGACGACGCCCTCCGGCGTGATCGCGGCGATCCGTGCCCGGCGGTCGGTCGGCGAGGTCTCGACGGTGACCAGTCCCTCCCGGGCGAGCGGCTTGAGGTTCGACGCCATGGTCGTACGGTCCATGGCGATCATGTCCGCGAGCTGAGTGATCGTCACTTCCCCCTGGGAGTGCAGCTTCTGCAGAATGCTGAACTGGGTCGACCGCAGGCCGACGGGAGCCAGGGCCTTGTCGTAGGTCGCGCCGAGATAGCGGGCGGCCTTGCGCAGGGCCAGGTTGTTGCACGCGTCACCGCGGTCCGTCGGCGTAGGGGTCATGGTTTCCTCCGTTGCGTCTCCCTTCCATGATATGAGCGGTTACTCGTAATCGCCGCGCCCGTTTCATTGGTGACTTGGCGGGTCGGCACCCCGGCGTGGCGGCGTGCCCGGAGTTTGCGCTGCGCAGTACTTTGTTGATCTACTTACTTGCGCAAGCAACAACCTCCTGGCCGTCCCGCCCTGCGGCTGCGATCCAGCACGCGGGGGGTCAGGAGCCGACGTACGCCCGAGCGCGCGATCGCCGGACCCGGGACACGCGGAGCGAGATCCGCCTATGACGGGCCGCCCGGACGGGTCCCCTTACAGGCCTGCCCCACCGGCCGCCGCCCAGGTCCCGGCCGCCGTGCCGCCGAGCGCGTATCCGACATCGGGGAACCTTCCCCCTCACCACCCCGGACTCTCCATGACAGCAACTAGAGGCACCCGCCCGCGCACCTCCCGACTGGCCATGCTGGCCTCGGTCGGGGCGCTCACCGTCGGCGGAGCGATCGTCCTGCCGATGACGGCCCAGGCCGCGAACGAGGCCCCGGCCGCCACCGACCACACCGGGCGGCAGCGGGACTTCGCCGCGGCGGCGGCCGAGTACCACGTTCCCGAGAAGGTGCTCCTGGCCGTCGGCTACCAGGAGTCGACCTGGGACGCCCACACGGGCCACAGCGCGAGCGGCGGCTACGGGCCCATGCACCTGACCGACGTCACCCCCGCGATGCTGGCCGCCGGTCCCGCCGGCGCCGCCGGGCGAGGCGACCTCCGTGAGCAGGCGGCCGAACCGTCGCTGCACACCCTCGAAGCGGCGGCCGAACTGACCGACCTGCCCGTCGGCACGCTGCGCAAGGACCCACGGGCCAACATCCGCGGCGGCGCTGCCCTGCTCGCCTCCTACCAGAAGTCCCTGACCGGAACCACGTCGACGGACGCGGCGGACTGGTACGGAGCCGTCGCCCGCTACGGCCAGGCGACCGAACGCGAGGGCGCCGAGGCGTTCGCGGACCGGGTGTTCGCCACGGTCAGGCAGGGCGCGCGGCGGACGACCTCCGACGGACAGCGGATGGACCTGCCCGCCACGCCCCGGATCCGTCCCGCGACCGGACAACTCGACAAGCTGCGCCTGGCCTCCCGGGCGGCGGCGACCGCGACCGAGTGCCCCGACACGGTGAACTGCACCTTCGTTCCCGGCGCCGCCTCCAACGGCCAGGTCTCCAACCGCCCGGCCAACGGTGTCAGGATCGACTCCATCGTCATCCACGACACGGAGTCCTCCTACGAGTCCGCCATCTCCACGTTCCAGAAGCCGGGCGGGGGAGCGGCCCACTACGTGATGAGGTCCTCCGACGGCGCGGTGACCCAGATGATGGCCACCAAGGACATCGCCTTCCACGCCGGCAACTACTCCGCCAACATGCATTCGATCGGCATCGAGCACGAGGGCTACGCAGCGCACGGCGGCTCCTGGTACACCGAAGCGCAGTACGAGGCCACCGCCGATCTGGTGAAGTACCTGGCCGGCCGCTTCGACATCCCGCTGGACCGGCAGCACGTCATCGGTCACGACAACGTTGTCGGGCCGAAGTCGTCCCTGGTCTCCGGCATGCACTGGGACCCGGGACCGTCCTGGGACTGGGCGCACTTCATGGACCTGCTCGACGCGCCTACGGGGGAGCCCCATGGCGTCGGTGACATCGGCTCGGTGGTGACCATCGCCCCCGGCTTCGCCGACAACGAGCAGACCGTTCAGGTGTGGCCCGCCGACGATCCCACCGGTGCCACGACCGAGTGCGCGAACGTGGAGAAGCCGGCGAACTTCGTCTACCTGCGGACCGCGCCGAGCAGCACGGCTCCCCTCTTCGGCGACCAGGCGATCCACCCCGGCGGCGCCGGTACGCGCAGGATCTCCGACTGGGGAAGCACGGCTCAGGACGGCCAGCAGTTCGTGGTCGCCGACAAGGACGGCAACTGGACCGCGATCTGGTACAGCGGTCTCAAGGTGTGGTTCCACAACCCCGAGGGCCGCAACACCGTTCCGGCGCACGGCGTGACGGTCGTCCGGAACGCGGGATTCGCGCCCGCCACGCCGCCCGCTCCGGTGTACGGCACCACCTACCCGGACGCCGCCGAATACCCCGAGGGCCTCTCGCCCTCCACCCAGGCCCCGTTGAGCATGTACGGCCTCCCCGCCGGCCAGGCGTATGTCGCGACCGCCGCTCCCGCGGTCACCGACGACTACTTCGCCTCCAGCGGCAAGGTCGTCCTCGGCGCCAGGAAGATGTACACCATCCAGTACAACCACCGCCTGGTCTGGGTGTACGCGGACGACGTCTCCGCCACCCCTGCCGACTGACCCGGCCCGACGACGGGCCTTGTACCGACACCGATGGGCCGAGCGGCGATGCTCGGCCCATCAGGTATTCGGTCTGCACATCGCCGCCTGCTGTTCGGCGTCGGCGGACAGTGGGTCCTACTCGGCGGTGTCCCGAGCGGCCTGCTCGATGACGCGCGTGACGGCCTGGGGCCGCGAGACCGTGACGGCGTGGGAGGCCTTGACCTCGGTGGTGTGGGCGTGGGCGCGGCGTGCCATGAAGCGCTGGGCCGCCGGCGGGATGTTGTAGTCCTCGGTGGCGATGAGGGTGTAGGAGGGGATCGTCTTCCAGGCGGCGGCCGTGGCGCCTTCTTCCAGGGCGGACGAGGCTACCGGGCGCTGCGTGGCGGCCATCAGGTCGGCGACGCGGGCGGGGACGTCGGCGGCGAACTGGTGGTGGAACTTGTCGGGCTTGATGTAGAGGTCGGTTCCGGTGCCTCCGCCGGGCAGCGGGAAGGGCACCGCGTCGAGGGTGGGGCCCAGGGTGCTGCCGGGGTACTTGTTGGACAGTTCCAGCGCGCTCTCGCCCTTGTCGGGGCTGAAGGCGGCTATGTAGACGAGCGCCTTCACCTGGGGCGAGTCGGCGGCGGCCTCACTGATGACGGCCCCGCCGTAGGAGTGTCCGGCCAGGACGACCGGGCCCTTCACGTGGTCCAGGACGCTGTGGAGGTACTCGGCATCGGAGGCGAGTCCGCGCAGCGGGTTGGCGACCGCGAGGACCGGATAGCCGTCCTTCCGCAGACGCTCGACGACCCCGTTCCAGCTGGAGGAGTCCGCGAAGGCGCCGTGCACCAGGACCACCGTCGGCTTGGCCGGGGAGGTGCGGGCTTCGTCCTTCCGGGCGCTGGCCGAGGCCGCGGGGGTCAGGGCGAGCGCCGCGACGGTGGCGGCGGCACCCAGCGCGACCACGTGCTTGCGGGTGAGGCGGAACGCGGTCTTCTTGACGGACATGGTGACTCCCCATTCGTACACGTCTCGTTTCGCCTTCCTGCCTGCTGGCCGGGGCGACAACGAGAAAGCTAGTGCACGATTCCCTCGTGCACAAGTTAAGTGGGTCCGATAGAATCGGTTTGCCCGGCATGTCTGGGGGAGTGCGTCCGGCAGCACGTCGGAACAGAGGAAGAGGGGAACCAACCGTGACCGAAGACCCGCAGGCGCCGGACGAGTTCAGGATGCTCCTGGAAGATCACGTCTGCTTCACCCTCTACGCGGCCTCCCGCGCCGTCACCAGCGCGTACCGGCCCCTGCTGGACGCCGTCGGGCTCACCTATCCCCAGTACCTGGTGATGGTCGTGCTCTGGCAGCAGAAGACAGCCCCGGTCAAGGACCTGGTGGCCACGCTGCACCTGGAGTACGGGACGCTCACGCCCCTGATCAAGCGGCTGGAGGCCAACGGCCTGGTCCAGCGCCGGCGGCGGGCGGACGACGAGCGGGTCGTCGAGGTCGCCCTCACGCCCGAGGGCGCCGCACTGCGCGAGCGCGTCCTCGACATCGCCCCGGCGGTCGGCGGCAGCATGGGGCTTACCGCGGCTGAACTCCAGACGGTGCAGAGCCTGCTGCGCCGGCTGACGGTGAGCGTGATGCAGGGTTCCGCCGCCGCACGCGACTGAGGTGATGCAGAGCCTGGTGCCCGGCGGCCACTTGAGACGCCCCCACGTGAACTGCCGTGCGCTGTACGGCAGTTACATGGGGCGGGAGGTCACTCCCACCCCCGCAGGGCCGGTGAGTCCAGGGTGACTGCGGCTTCGCCGCGAGGGCGCGCGGCACGGTCTCGGCCGCACGTGTCTACGTCGTGGCGGCATGCGCCTACCGGGACTGATCCTCCTGATCGCCCCGGGCGATCCGCGTCAGCACCTCGGCGGCGGCGGCCACGTCACAGCCGTCGAGACGGGAGAACACGTGCCGCCGGACGCTGGCCAGGTTGGTGGGCCATGCCTGTTCGAGCCGCGCCCGCCCCGAGTTCGTCAGTACGGCGAGCAGGGACCGTCCGTCCTTGGGGGACTGCGCCCGCAGGACGAGCCCCTGGCTCTCCAGCCGGTTGACGAGCCTGGACATGCCGCTGATGGAGAGCCCGCAGGTATTGGCCAGCTCACTCATGGAGAGTTGGTTGTGCTGGGCCTCGGAGAGGTGGACGAGCACCATGTACTCGGTGCCGGAGATCTGCTGCTCTTCGAGCATGTCGGCGTCGACGACGCGAGGCAGGAAGGACATCACCCTGCCGAGTGCCCGGAGGAAGGCTTCCTCGTCGGGGTTGAGGGGCTCGATCGCCGACACATTGACCATGCACACAGTGTAGGTGGGGCATGGTGGGCGTTCGGCGGGCCGTACCCCCGGCGCTCGCGCGGCTCCTGGCGAGTGTGTCGCAGTCGCGGGGCGGGGGCCGGGTGTCGGAGGGGGCCGCCGCGGTGACTTGTTCGTGGCCGACGTGCGGTCTGCGTGGGAATGACACGGGGCAAGATGCCTCGCCCGCAGCCGAAATGAAATGCGGCCCAACGGACGGGGGATGACCGTTGGGCCGCAGTGCTTACTTTACCCTACAACCTGATTCCTTCGAAATCGCCGAGTCAAGGGCATTGGTGGGAGGAATGCGCAGGTCAGGCGACTGGAGGGGGTGCGCCGCTTCCGCCGACCGGAGCGGCACACGCCCCAGTTTTATATTTGACCAGGCAAGTATAGATTTGGCAAGTGTGGGCCTCCTCGCTGCCGACGAGGTATTCCGGTGTCCCTTCTCGCCGTCCCCGCCGATACGGATGACGGTGCCGCAGGGTGGGCCCAGGGCTGTCAGACGATCGACCGGCTGAGAAGGTCGAGGCGTACGACGAGGATCGCCGCGACCGTGGCCACGGTCACGAGGGTCGCCGCCGTGAGGGCGATGTTGCGCCGCCTCACCTCCGGTCGCAGAGCCTGCTGTGTCGCGCTGGTCACCTTCCGCTTCGTCCAGCGCAGGACCGCCTGTGCCCAGGTGAACTCGCCGGCCCAGATGGCCACACCCGCGAAGATCACCACCCAGCCCGGGCCGGGCAGGGGCAGCAGGATGATGCCGGCGCCCACTACGGCGAGGCCGGTGAAGAAGACGCCGATCCGCCAGAACAGGTGCAGGAGTCTCGACCGCTTGATGAAGAGGGGCGCCCTGGAGCCGTACGGTCTCGCCGCGGTCTTCGTCGACGGGGTGACATTCTCGCCGGCCGGGTCCGCCGTAGCTGCCGACGGCCCGGTCCGTGAGCCGTGGCGCCTGGCCTGCTCCTGTACTCGACCTGCCTCAGTCATGAAATCCACCATCGTGTCTCGCTGCACAAGATCTGCTCGAAAACGGAGAGCCGGGGCATTGCGATTCCCTTGCGTGCGGGGTTGCGCTCCGATCCGTGTGACGTGACCGGTGAGCCGCGACGGGCGCGGCACACCGGGCGTAACCCTTCCAAGGGGTGACTCTTCGCGAGTATTCCCGCCATAACGGATGCGGGGATGTGACCTTCTCCTCGGCGCGGTGAACGGCCTCGTGGGAGCGGGCGTCGCGGCGGTCCTCACATCGGCGGCGAGGCGCGATCCGGAACTCAACGTCGTTGCACGTCAACGGGGTTGCGGAAGGGCACCGCCGCCTCGGAATCCTGCTGTTGCGCAAACCCGGTTCGAGAGGGTGACTGGAGTATGGACCTCAAACTCGAACTCGCCGTTCTGCCTGTGTCCGACGTCGACCGTGCGAAGGCCTTCTACGAAAAGGCCGGGTTCCGTGTGGACCTCGACGCAAGCCCCACTGACCAATGGAGGGCAGTGCATCTCACACCCCCAGGTTCCGAGTGCGCCATCCTGCTGGGCAAAGGCCTCACCTCTGCCCCGCCCGGTTCCACCCAGGGCCTGTACCTGGTCGTCACCGACGTCGAGGCGGCACGAGGGGAACTCGTGGACCGCGGCATCGACGTGAGCGAGGTGTTCCACGACGCCAAGGGGCTGCTCTTCCACGGTCACGCGGACGGTGCGGTCGTGCACGAGATCCCGGGCCAGGAACGCCAGGCGGGCCCCCACCCGGACCGCGCCTCCTACGGCTCCTACGCCACCTTCAGCGACCCCGACGGCAACGGCTGGGTCCTGCAGGAGATCACGCAGCGAGCCCCGGGCCGCTGACGTCCGCTCTCTCCGCCCGCGTAACAGGGGCTCGGACCGCCCCGGACGCGGCGGTCGCAGAACTGCGTCCGACAGCCGCACCGCAGTTGCGTGCGTGCCGGCTCGCAGGTGAGCGGCCCGGCTATCGCCCCTGCAACAGCTCCACGAACGACACCGGCTGGTCGTAGGGGTCGGCCGCGTCCGGCGCCTCCCGCTGCTCCACCGCACGGGCGAGTTCTCCGGCAGCTCGTTTTATGCGAGCGGCAAGCGCTCCCTGCGGGGTCGCGCCGCCGCCCCAGTCCTCCGGCGCGGCGAACACCGCTGTGGGCGTGACCGCCGCGTGCAGATAGGCGAACACCGGCCTGAGGGCGTGCTCCAGCACGAGTGAATGCCGCCCCGTGCCGCCCGTGGCCGCGATCAGCGTCGGCTTGTCCGTCAGCGCGGTGTCGTCGATACAGTCGAAGAACATCTTGAAGAGCCCGTTGTACGAGGCCGTGAAGGTCGGCGTCACCGCGATCAGCCCGTCCGCCGCGGCC
This sequence comes from Streptomyces sp. NPDC005496, assembly GCF_042872045.1. Classification (NCBI taxonomy): domain Bacteria; kingdom Bacillati; phylum Actinomycetota; class Actinomycetes; order Kitasatosporales; family Streptomycetaceae; genus Streptomyces; species Streptomyces sp. NPDC005496. The sequence continues at coordinate 316,324 of NZ_JBIAJQ010000011.1, read as the reverse complement.
ACGGTGCGGAAGACCTGCTCCAGTTCGGGAGACGGATAGCCCGCCATCAGGTGGTTGACCAAGTCGTGGGCGTGATCCCGGACTTCGACGTACTCGATCTCGACCTGGGTGCCGCGCTGTTCCAGATCGTCCTGGACGGCGGCGGCGATCCGCTCGGCCAGCAGCCGGGTCGTGGACGGCAGTCGCAGTCCGGCCGAGACGATCGCGAGGGTGCGCTTCATCGCAAGTCCTCCTTCGCAAGCGAGCCCTGCGCCTCGGTACCCGGATTCTGCGCCCGCGCGGCGGCGGTCAGGGAGGCGTGAGTGGGGGCGTCGGGGACGTGGGCGGGGCGGCCGACGGCGAACTCCTTGCGCAGGACGGGCACGATCTCCCCGAGTAGTTCGATCTGCTCCAGCACGGTCTTGCGTGGGACACCGATGCCGTCGACGTTGAACAACTGACGCTGGTAGTCGCCGTCCGCGTGCTCGCGGAAGGACAGCACACGCTCGATCACCTGCTGTGGGCTCCCCACCACCATCGCGGTCTGCGCCATGGTCTCCTCCAAGGAGGGGCCGTTCCCGTACGCGGAGGAGCCGTCGAAGTACTGCCGGAACTCCCGTATCGCGTCCTGCGAGTTCGGTCGCACGAAGAGGTGCGCGGCAAGACCCACGACGGCCTGGTCGGCGGGTCCGTGCCCGTAGTGCTCGAAGCGGCGCCGATAGAGGTTCACCAGTCGGCGGACGTGCTCCTTGGGCCAGAAGAGGTTGTTGTGGAAGAAGCCGTCGCCGTAGTACGCGGCCTGCTCTGCGATCTCCGGGGTGCGGATGGAGGCGTGCCAGACGAACGGCGGTACGCCGTCCAGCGGGCGCGGAGTCGAGGTGAACCCCTGAAGTGGAGTACGGAAGTTGCCCTCCCAGTCCACGACGCCCTCGCGCCACAGCCGGCGCAGCAGCGCGTAGTTCTCCACCGCCAGCGCGATGCCGTCGCGGATGTCCTTGCCGAACCACGGATACACCGGGCCCGTGTTGCCCCGGCCCATCATCAAGTCCACCCGGCCGTCCGCGAGATGTTGCAGCATCGCGTAGTCCTCGGCGATCTTCACCGGGTCGTTGGTGGTGATGAGGGTGGTCGAGGTGGACAGGACGATGCGTTCCGTCCGCGCGGCGATGTGCCCGAGCAGCGTGGTGGGGGAGGAGGGGACGAAGGGCGGGTTGTGGTGCTCGCCGAGCGCGAAGACGTCCAGGCCCACGTCCTCGGCGAGTTTCGCGTAGTCCACGAGCGCCTTGATCCGCTCGTGCTCCGTGGGGGTGTGCCCGGACACCGGGTCACGGGCCAGGTCCCCCACACCGAAGATCCCGATTTGCATCTTGCACGTCCTGTCTGATGTGTCGATCGTCTTGTCGTCGACAGCGATGTCGATATCGACGGTGAGGGCGCTGTCGGTGGGGGGCGGGTCGCGGTCCGGCAGGCTGGGCCGTGAAGCCGTGTGCTCCGGGCCGTTGCTCAGGACCTCACAGTGCTCCGGCGGTTCCTGCCGCCACGGTGTCGGCGACGCCGAACTCGCTCGTGAGGATGCCGACTTGATCGGGCGGGACGGCCTGCGCCTCGGCTGCGATGCCGCTCGGCACCAGAGTTTCGGAGGCCTTGAGATTCACGGTGAGGGGCCCCCAGTCGACGACCGTGCCGTCACTCCAGGAGTCCTGCTGTGCCGGTTCGGGGCCGTGGCTGCCGCGCCCGCCGGGTGCGTCCGGCCGCTGGACCAGGGGCGGGCGGGCGACTCGGCGGTGCCGGCCGTGCCCGGCCTGCGTACCGCTGCCGGGCAGGTATCGGTCGTCTTCGGCGCGCCTGCCCCGGTGCTGGCCGGTGCCCGAGCCCACGAGGGAGCCGGCCGGTCGCATGCAGTCGGGTTCGAGGTCGTCGGTCGCGTAGGGCATGTGGCTTCTCCCTTGTGGTTTCGTGGAGGGATCGGAACGGATGCCGGCCGGTGGTGACGGGAGGAGCGGCGCTCTCCCGTCCCGGGTGGGCCGAGGTGCTGCCGGCGACTGGCTCAGGCGGTGTGCCGTCGGGCCCGGGCGTACGAAAAGTTGAACATAAGTTGCTACGCGAAGCAAATATATGGCGGGAGAGCGTGGGTGCCCAACGGCAGTGCGGCGGCGCGGGTCATGCGGCAGTCGGACCGACGGCTGCCCGTCAGCGTGCCTGGCAGGCGGTTGTTCTCGTCGGTCGCTACGCCTGCTCGTGCAGCGTGGCGACAGCCGTACGCGCGAGGAACGCCTCGGCGTGGTCCCAGGTCCAGCCGTTCTCGACCACCAGCGCGCGCCAGCTGGAGGGGCCGAACCAGAACCACAGCCAGTCCGCGGTTTCCTCCTGAGTGCCGACGGGGGCGGGGGTCAGCGTGTGGAGATGGCGGGCGATGGCGACCAGGGCGGCCCGGTAGTCCGCCGTAGCGCGCTGCCACAGCGCCTCGCCGTTCTCGTGCACCGGCAAGGCCCGGTGGATCGCCTCGTGCACCAGGAAGAGTTCCTCGTTGCCCGCGCGCGTACCTCCGGCGAGCACTCCCAGGACCGCCTCGGAGGTCCGCTGTTCGAGCACCTGGCGGACGGCGTCCTCGTAACCCGACGCGGCCACTCCGCGGGTGACGATCTGGTCCAGGACGTCGCTCTTGCTGCCCACGCTCGCGAACACCGTCTTCGACGACACGCCCGCGGCCGACGCGATGTCCGCGACGGTCACCAGCCCGTACCCACGACTCGCGAACAGCTCGGTGGCGCACTGGAGGATCTGCTCCCGGGTCCGCGCGGCGGCCTGCTCGCGCAAGGGGGAGACATAGGAGCGCTTGGGGGGCATCGCACCATCCTACGTCGGTACAGTGATGCGCTAATGATTAGGTACGCTGTTACCTCAATAGGGTGATCGCGCCTCGCGGATCGCCAGGTGACGAGAGGGTTGTGACTGATCATGGCGATGGGTGCCACCGACCTTGCCCGAGGACTCTTTCGCGTCCTGGAGACCGGAGACGCGGACCTGGCCGCCGAGGTGGTCGCGGAGGACTTCCGTAACCGCGAGGCGGCCGTATCACCCGCGGCCTGCTCGATTCCGGGCCCCGCGGGCGTACTGGCCTCCAGTGCGTGGATGCGGTCGGCGTTCAGCGAGCTGCGCTTCCCCGTGACGGAGACGGCCGGCAACGACCACCAGGTCTGGGTGCGGCTGCGTATGCGGGGACGCCACACGGGGGCCTTCGTCCGCTACCAGGACGGCGCGCTCGACCAGGCCGTACCTCCGACGGGACGCGAGATCGACTTCGAGCAGATCCACGTCCTCGAACTGCGCGACGGCAAGGTCGTCGGCCACGAGGCGGTGCGTGACGACATCACCATGCTGGGCCAGCTCGGCGTCTTCCCGCCCACCCCGGCGGCCGCGCTGCGCATGGTCGGCTGGAAGGTGACCGGGCGGGCCGCCCGCGCTGCCACCGAGGTCGCGGCGCAGGCGGCCGAAGCCGCCGCCCTCGTGCGCCAGGCCGGCTGAGGAGGCGGGCGCCCGCCGGGTGGGGATGACCCGGCGAGCGCCGCACGCGGGCAGCCGCGCGGGGGAAGCGCGACGCTGCCACAGTGCGGAGGAAGGTCGCCGCTGCCAGGTCAGGGATGCCGTTGTCGACATGGCGACATGGACGGCGACGAAGTCCGGGACGCCGAGTCTGACCGGCCCGTCGGCGGCCACTGGACGATTCGGCGCGTCACCCGCCCATGAGGTGGCGGACGGGAGCGTCACCTTGGGCGGCCACCATTTCTACGTGACGTGCGTGTCTGTACCCGAGTCCCTGCGGGCCAGCAATTTCATTGATCGCCTCGGCTCTCTGGCGTCCTGAAGTGCACTTCTTGCATTCCGGTGCGTCACCGCCCAGCATGGTGACATGATGCACGCATTCGTTGGAGGTGCCCCGGCGCTCGATTTCGCAGGAACACTGCGCTACAGGCACCGCTCCGTACCTCGTGAAGACCTGCACTCGACCGAGAGCCTCGGCGTCTGGTTCCGTGAGAGCGGTATCACCGAGTACGAGATCCCCTGCGAGCTCTCGGACCTCCGTGAGGCGCTGGTGCTCAGGGAGGCGGTCTACCGGCTGATCCTCGACCGGATGTCCGGCAACGCCTACGACCCGGACGCCCTGGCCCTCGTGAACGACTACGCCCGTCGGCCCACTCCGGTACCGCAGCTCACGCGGGCCGGCCGTCAGGTCGAGGCGTCGCTCCAGCAGGCGTTCGCCGCCGTCGCCCAGAACGCCGTCTCGGTGCTCGGCGGACCGGAGGCGTCGCTGCTCAAGGAGTGCGGCAACCCCGAGTGCTCGCAGGTCTACATCGACCGGTCGCGGGGTGCGCTGCGGGAGTGGTGCGCCATGGACCCGTGCGGCAACCGGATGAAGGCCGCGGCCTACCGTGCCCGCAAGAGGCTGAGCGGCCGTAAGGCGACGGCGTCCGTGCGCCCGTAACGACGCGTCGGCGGTTCTCGTGTCCCCCTGTCGCAGCGGGCGCGCACGGAGGCCCGACCCAAGGGTGTGACACGCCTCTACGTGGCCACCTTCTGCAAGGCGGCGGCGAGTTCCTTCAGGTCCAGGTCCTTCAGGTGGGCGAGGAAGTGGCGGCGTACGGCGGCCAGGTTCGTCGGCCATGCCTCCTCCAGTCGCGCGAGACCGGCGTCGGTCAGTTCCGCCTTCCAGCTGCGGGCGTCCCGGTCGCACTGCACGCGGCCGATGAGGTCCTGGCTCATCAGCCGGCGCACGATGCGGGTCATGCCACTGCACGACATGGCGCACGCCTCCGCCAGCTCACCCATCCTCAGCCGCCGGTCGGGTGCCTCGGACAGGTGCATCAGCGTCAGGTACTCGGTGGCCGACAGTCGCTGCTCACGGGTCATCTCACCGTCGATGGCGTTGGGCAGGGCGTAGATGAGGTGGGGCAGGGACCGTACGACGGCCTCTTCGTCCGGGTCTAGCGGGCGCACCCCTTCCGGGCCTGGTGCCGAGTTCCGTGTCACGGGCGGTCTTCCTCCTACGTGGGCAGCGCGCCGCCTCACCGGTGGCGGGGCGGCTCAGGGCCCCGCCACGGCCGGACGGCCTCGGCTGCGGAGCGTCGCACTGCGCGGGCCTGACCGGTACCGGACTGGCGGCAGACCGGCAGAGGGGTCGGGCAGTACCCATCATGCCATCATATTGCTACGCGAAGCAATGTCTTGTAGCGTGCCCCGGAGCAGTCGTGGGGCCTGCGATTCGCGGCTTGAGATTCGTGGTGGCGCGTGACAGGAAGTTCTGCGTCTGCCCCGTCTCGTTTCATCTCCCGGACTGAGCGCCCTGTAGCGAAGCGCACCATTCGGGAAACGCCGTTCGCCCCTTGGGTGTGGCGGGCGCAGAGATCTGGGTGGAACCCGTAAGCGTTCCGCCCGAATCTGGTTGCGCGGTAAATTTCCTTGGCCGAACAAGTAAAGTGGGTCCATGTCACGCGTCGCATCGCAGTCAGAGCCGTTGCAGCCCCTCACGCCGGAGGAGGAGGCCGTCGTACGGTCCCTCAGCCGCGTCATCTACACCCTGCCGCGTGCCATCGACGCCGACATGATCCGCGAACAGCGGCTCTCCCTCATCGAGTACCTGGCGATGATGAACCTCTCCGAGGCCCCGAACCGGCAGCTGCGCATGAGCGACCTCGCCGGCGCGATCGACATGTCGCTCAGCGGGATCACCCGACTGGCGAGCCGGTTGGAGGCGCAGGGACTCATCAAGCGCGTGCGCTCCGAAGAGGACGCCCGCGGTTACAACGCCATCCTCACCGACGAGGGCTTCGCGCGCCTCGAAGAGGCGTGGCCCAGCAACCTGGCCTCCGTGCGCCGCCACTTCCTCGACCACCTGACGGGGCTCGACCTCAAGAAGCTCGCGGCCGCCCTGAGCAACATCGCCACCTGACCGGACGGACCGGGCGCGCCCCTGCGTCCCGTCCGCTCCCGCGTCCAGTTCTCCATCACCTCCACCGTTCGCGGTCACCCCTGCGCGCGAACCCCTCATGCCAGGAGGACCCGGCAATGCTCGAGGCGGCTGGCCTCACCCCCGCGGAGGAGACCGTCTACCGGCTCTTGGTCGCCACGTCGACGGCCTCGGTCGAGGAGATCACGTCTCACTCCCGCTTCGCCCCCGTCGAAGCCGAGTCCGTTCTCGCCGCGCTCGTGGGCAAAGGGCTCGCCAGCACCAGTGACAGCGCGCCCGTCCGTTACGCCGCGTCCCCTCCGGACGTCACGCTGCTGCCGCGTCTGCAGCGGCGCGCCGAGGCGCTGGACGAGGCCCGGGCCGCCGTCACCGACCTCCTCGGCAGTTACCGCAGCAGCCGTCGGCACCAGGACCCCGGGCACCTCATCGAGGTCATCACCGGCGCCGAGGCGATGCGCCAGCACCTGCGCCAACTCCAGGGCAACGCCCGCCACGAAATGCTCTGGTTCTGCAAGGCCCAGTACGTGGCCATGTCGTCGGGGAGCAACCACGCCGAGTACGAGGCCCTCGCGCGCGGGGTCCGCTACCGGGTCGTCTACGAGCGGGCCTTCTTCGACGATCCCGGGGCCGTCGATAACGTTGTCTCGGGAGTGCAGGCCGGCGAGATCGCCCGCTCCGTGTCACATCTCCCGCTGCGGCTCGCCATAGCCGACCGGGAGATCGCCATCTGCCCGTTGGTGCCTGGAGGCCCGTCCGGCAGCCCAGGTGAGCCGACGGCCGCGCTGCTGCGGGGGAGCAGTCTCCTGGAGGCGCTGATCGCCCTCTTCGAGCGTTACTGGGAGGACGCCGTCCCCCTGAACATCAGCGCGTCCGGCGCCATCGACGGCGCGACAGGCGCCGATCACGACGAGGGTGCCGACGTTCTGCGGGAGACCGACCGCAGGCTGCTCGCCTTCCTGGTCGCGGGCATCACCGACAAGGCGATCGCCAGCCAGATGGGACTGAGTCGGCGTACCGTCCAGCGGCGCATCCAGCACATGATGGCCCTCGCCGGCGCGGTGACCCGTATGCAACTGGCCTGGCAGGCGGCCCGCCGAGGCTGGCTCTAGAGCCGTTCGGCGACCTGCCGGGCTGACTCTGTGGCGTGCCCAGGGGTCAGCTCCGCTTCGCAGCGGGGGGTCGGCTGGGTGCGGTCGCGCGGCCGGTTCCCGAGCGTGCGGGGCCCGGCTCGGCGAGCGCGCAGGCCCAGCGTCCACCGTAGGAGGCAGACGGTGAGAGCGAGCCCTTGCCATTCGACAGATAGGAGCATATGCTCCTATTTGTGATGCGGGCCGGTGAGGCCGTGTCGGCGACAGCAGTCGGCCGACGGCATCGCAGCAGCCCGACAGAGGGCGCACCCATCACCCCGCGGCCGATCGAGCCGCAGGTCAGTCGCGTCCCCGCCAGGGCGGCAGACGCGACCCCGGGTCATCCAGGACCGCACATCCATGAGGAGCTTTGTCATGACTGTTGTGAAGGCAGCCGCGGTACAGATCAGTCCGGTGCTCTACAGCCGCGCCGGGACGATCGAGAAGGTCGTCGCGAAGATCCGCGAACTGGGGCGGCAGGGGGTCGAGTTCGCGGTCTTCCCCGAGACCGTCGTCCCCTACTACCCCTACTTCTCCTTCGTGCAGCCCCCGTACACGCAGGCCAAGGAGCACCTGCGCCTGCTGGAGGAGTCGGTGACCGTGCCCTCCGCCGACACCGAAGCGATCGGCGACGCCGCCCGCGAGGCCGGCATGGTCGTCGCCATCGGCGTCAACGAGCGCGACGGCGGCACCATCTACAACACCCAGTTGCTCTTCGACGCCGACGGCACTCTCATCCAGCGCCGCCGCAAGATCACGCCTACCTACCACGAGCGCATGGTCTGGGGTCAGGGAGACGGCTCGGGGCTGCGCGCGGTCGACAGCACCGTGGGCCGCATCGGCCAGCTCGCCTGCTGGGAGCACTACCAGCCGCTGGCCCGCTACGCCCTCATCGCCGACGGCGAGCAGATCCACGCGGCGATGTACCCCGGCGCCTTCGGTGGTGAACTCTTCGCCGAGCAGATCGAGGTCAACATCCGGCAGCACGCCCTGGAATCGGCCGGCTTCGTCGTCAACGCCACCGCCTGGCTCGACGCCGACCAGCAGGCGCAGATCGCCAAGGACACCGGCGGCCCCGTCCAGGCGGTCTCCGGCGGGTTCTTCACCGCCATCGTCGACCCCGAGGGCAAGCTCATCGGTGAGCCCCTCACCTCCGGCGAAGGCGAGGTCATCGCCGATCTCGACCTCGCCCTCATCGACCGCCGCAAGCGCCTGATGGATGCGAGCGGTCACTACAGCCGCCCCGAACTGCTCAGCCTGAACATCGACCGCTCGCCGGCACCCCACGTCCACGAGCGCGCCGCCCGGGTCGCGCCGGACACGTACCCGGCCGAGGAGGGGCGCCCCGCAGAGGCCAAGTGAGCTGCGAACAGGGCCACTTCACACACGGAACGGCCGGCCTTGCGAGGCAGGGTCCCCGGCGGGCGCGACACGCGTCCGCCGGGAACATACGACGTCGTCCCACGCCAGGTCCGTAGACCCGCGGTGGGGCCGGGAGCTTCCAGTGTGAAGGCACCCCGGGACGGCGGCGGGGGAGCGGATGGCGAAAAGTCCCGAACGGAAGCGGCATCCGTTCCCCGGTGGATGCCGCTTGCGTTCGGGACTCGCGGTCCGTCCGCCAGGCCTGATCCGAGCCGTCCGGTGCCGAGCACCAGGACCACCAGCTCGAACGGCAGGCCTTAGCGCAGGACGACGCCGAAGACGATCGTGAAGAAGGACTCGAACGGCTTCGCCGAGCGGTCGGTCCTGGTGGCGATCAGGGTGCCTTCCCACGCGTTGAGCACGAAGGCTGCCAGGGTGGCGGCGTCCTGCGCCTTGGACACCTCGCCCGCCTCCTGGGCGTCGAGGATGGCCACCGCGAGCGCCTCGCGCCAGTAGGTGAAGCTCTCGAACGCGCTGGCCCGCACGGCCTCGCTGTGGTCGGCCACCTCGACCGCCATGTCACCGACCATGCAGCCGCGGGCGAAACCGGCCTCCAGGTTCTCGTCGCGGAGGAACTCGAAGTGCCGGCGCACCCGGGCGAGGGGGGCCACCGAGTCGTCGGTCAGCATGTCCAGCCGGCGACTGGCGCCGTAGCGCTCCAGCGCCACGACGGCCAACGCTTCCTTGCTCTCGAAGTGGTTGTAGAAGGACCCCTTGGGGGCGCCGGCGGCATCGGTGATGTCCTTCACCCCCGTCGCCGCGTACCCGTGCGAATGGAAGCGGTCGACGGCTGCCTCGATGATGTTTTCGCGCAAACTGGCCCGAGCCACGATGACGCCTCCTTGCAAGATGGTCGATCGTCTTAGGTTACCACTCGCTGTCGCGGCACCCGAGGAGTGGCCGTCCGTATCGCTGCTCGCTCACGCCGTCGCCATCGCTGTGACGTGCCAGATGGGCGATTTTTGCCCTGCTCGTGGCCCGGCGTGGGCCGTGTCACGCCCCCGGCGACCGGGAGTCCGTTGCTTTTAAGACGACCGGTCGTTATGGTCGAGTCGTCAGTCCGGAACGGACACTCCACTGCGAATGAGGACCCCATGACCGACCTCACCACCACTGTCATCGACGCCCACGGAGGCCTGGACCGGTACAGGGCGTACCGCAAGGCCACGGTCGCCTTCCGTACCGGCGGCGGCCTGTGGGGACTCAAGGGGAAGAGCGGAATCCTCGACTCGGCCACCGTGCGGGTCGGTCTCGACCCCCGTGAGCAGTACGCCAGCCACAGCCCCTTCACCGCGCCCGACCTGCGCACGTCCTTCACGGCCCAGCGCGTGGCCGTGGAGAACGACCGGGGTGAGGTGCAGGCCGAGCGGCTCGACCCGCGCGCGTCCTTCGCCGGCCACACCCTGGAGAGCCAGTGGGACGACCTGCACCTCGCCTACTTCGCCGGCTACGCGATGTGGACCTATCTGACCAGCCCGTTCACCTTCGCCTCGCCCGAGTTCAAGACCGAGGAGCTGGCGCCCGTGACCGAGGGGGGCGCCACCTTGCGGCGGCTCAAGGTGACCTTCCCCGACAACATCGCCACGCACTCCAAGGAGCAGGTCTTTTACTTCGACGAGGCCGGGCTGCTGCGCCGACACGATTACACCGCCGAGGTTCTCAACTCCGGGCCGGCCGCGCACTACAGCTTCGACTACAAGGAGTTCGGCGGGATCATGGTTCCGACCAAGCGGCGCGTCTATCCGATCGGTGAGGACGGCGCCCCGATCCGGGACATCGAGCTCGTCACGATCGACATCGACGACGTCGTCTTCGCCTGATCGACCCGAGCGGGCCTTCCGGCCCGTATGTGGACAGCAGGGGACTGCGACGCGGTGCGGAACGCTCCGGGCTCGCAGTTCCCCGTAAGGGGTTCACTTCTCCCGACCTCCCCTACGCGCTGTCGGCCCCGAGATGGCTGCACTGTGCGTCGGTCACCTGTCGATACGGTGACCAATTGCATCGCGTCGGGCGACTCACCGATGAGCCGTTGGGACGACAACTCGGGGCTCAGACCGTCCGTCCGTAACCCGCGAACCCGGCACCAGTGCCTACGGCTCGGGTGACGGTGGGCACACTGTCACCGCATTGACTGGTGACGAATCAGCGTGGCAGCATGCGTACACCACTTCAGGGGGTGACGAGTCGCTGTCGACGGAGTCTGCTGTCGACGTCGGCAACGAGCGGCGGACGTCCGCTCGCCGTCGGTGTCAGGGCAGCCGGATCGGGCGCTGCCCGGCACCCCCGCCGTACGAACCCGCGCACACCCACGGCCGGCACGGTGGCCACGTATGCGCCGCGATCGCCGCGAGGCGAAGGACTGTTGGTCATGACTGGGAAGTCGAAACGTCCGGCCGACGGAGCGCCGATCGCGCGCCGGGCCATGCTCGGCATGTTCGCCGCGGGTGCCGCCGGCCTCGCCGGTGCCCCCTATCTGCAGAACGGCTGGGAGCGGTTCCTCGCGTCCTCCTCCCAGGCCGACCCGACCGGCCTCACCGGCCTCCTGCCCAACCCGGGCGGTTTCCGGTACTTCAGCGTCGTCACGTCGGTCCCGCACAAGGACGCGACGGACTACGAGCTGACCATCGGCGGCCTGGTGGACCGGCCGAAGACCTACACCCTCGATGAGCTGCGCGCGATGCCGCAGACCCGGGTCGTCGCCGACGTGCTGTGCACCGACGGGTGGCGCGTGGACGACACGCCCTTCAGCGGCGTGAAGTTGTCGGACCTCCTGGACGCCGCGGGGGTGCGCGCCAAGGGCACGGCCGTCCACTTCACGTGCTTCGACGGCGCCTACACCGAGAGCCTCACCCTCGAACAGGCCCGCCGGGCCGATGTGTTGGTCGCGCTGGACATGCAGGACAAGCCGATCACGCACGCCCACGGCGGGCCGGTCCGCCTCTTCGTCGCGCCGATGTACTTCTACAAGTCGGCCAAGTGGCTGTCGGGCATCACGGTCACCAGCAAGGTGGAACCCGGTTACTGGGAGGAACGCGGATATGACGTCGACGGTTGGCTCGACGGGGCCGACAGGGGCAAAGCCGCGGCCTGACGCCTCCGGGAGGGTCCGGCGCTTCAGCCGCGCCGAGCGCCTGGTGCACCGCACGACCGGCTGGCTGGTGCTCGTCTGCCTGCTGACGGCCGCTTGCCTCTACATCGGGCCCCTCGCCCAACTCGTGGGCCAGCGTTACCTGGTGTCCACCGTGCACAAGTGGTCGGGGATCCTCATCCCCGTCCCGGTGCTGCTCGGACTCTTCTCGACCGAGCTGCGGGCGGACCTGCGTCGGCTCAACCGCTTCGCCGAGTACGACAGGCAGTGGCTGCGCGCCGCCCGCCACCGGCTGATGTCCCCCGGCGCGCGGCCGGCCGGCAAGTTCAACGCCGGGCAGAAGCTCTACGCGGGCTGGATCGCCGGTGCCGTCCTGGTCATGCTGCTCACCGGACTGCTGATGTGGTTCATGGGCTTCCTGCCGTTCATCTCCCGCACCAGCGCGATCTTCGTGCACGATGTCGTCGCCTGGGCGATCACGTTTGTCGTCCTCGCGCACATGCGGAAGGCGCGGGCGGACCCCGGGGCCTTGCAGGGAATGCGGACCGGATACGTCGACCGCGCCTGGGCCGCTCGACTGCACCCCCGGTGGCTCTCGGACGACCCCGCCCAGGACAAGGACCGACCCGAGTCCCAGGACAACAAGGGCCGGCTCCGGTCCCACGGTGAGGGCCGACCCGAGTCCCGGGGCGAGGACCGGCCCGCGGGCCAGGACGAAGACCCGTCCACGGAATTCAGGAACTGATTCCACCAAGGAGCCCGCGGGACGACAGGGTTGGCGCGGCAACACGGAATCGAGCGGCAGAGGCCGCCCCACCGCGGTCGGTGGGGCGGTCTCTTGCTGTCGGCAGGGCCGGAGTCGCCCCTGTGTCCGCTCGGGGCAAGAGGCGTGAGGGTCGGCGTCCTGGTGCACGGCCACGCGCAGGCCCCGCACGCGCGGGGTGCGTGTGCGGGGCCTGCGGGGCGGGGGAGGGGCCGATTGCGCCGGCCCGGTGGGGTCAGACGGCGACGGCGTTGATGGTGACGGGTATGTTGCCGCGGATCGCCTTCGAGTACGGGCAGATCTGGTGGGCGGCCTCGGCGAGTTCGGTGGCCTGCTCCTGGGTCACACCGCCGACCTGGAGGTTGAGGACGGCGGCCAGGGAGAAACCTTCGTCGCCGTGGTTCAGCGTCATGTCGGTGTCGATCTCGGTGCCGGCCAGACGGATCTTGCGCTCGGCCGCCGCGATCCGGACCGCGCCCAGGAAGCAGGCCGCCCAGCCGGCCGCGAACAGCTGCTCGGGATTGGTCGCCGTACCGGCCCCGCCCAGTTCCTTCGGCAGCGCCAGGTCGGTCTCCAGCAGGCCGTCGTCGGACCGGGCGCGCCCGCCGTTGCGGCCTTCGCCGGTGACCTTCACGTGGGCGGTGTAGTTCGGCATGACGAATCCTCTTCGAAAGACGGGGACGCGGGGGAGACCCGTACGTCGGTGAACCTCTCGGCGGGACGCTTCCTTGCGTCACCCGCTCGACCGGTGACCACATAGTGGCAATCTCGTGCGTCACCTGTCAAGGAGGTGACGCACGGAGGGTGGTGCGGAGCAATGTCGCCGCCCCGCCGGGTTTCTCCCGGCGGGGCGGCGACATTGAGGGGTCTGTATGACGGTCAGGCGGCGGCCGCGGTGCGGCGTCCCTTCAGGCGGGGACGCAGGGCCAGCGCGGTCCCGGCGACGACCGCCCAGGCGGCCAGCGTGAGCACTGGGGTGACCAGGTGTGCGCCGCCGTAGTAGCTCAGGTCGGCGATGGCGCGGACGGCGGCGCCGGGCGGCAGTAGCGCGGAGATCGCCCGGGCCCCGGCGGGCAGCAGGTCGGCGCCGATGACCGCGCCGCTGGTGGCATTGCCGACCGTCAGCAGGAGCAGCGTGGTGATCGGCAGGCCGATCGGACCGAGCACGGTTCCCAGCAGGGTCGTGGTGAACGCCGCCGAGGCCGCCAGCAGGGCCAGGACGAACATGAGGGGGATCAGGGGTGCCGGGGCGGCGCCCAGGACCGGGCCGACCAGGATCGCGCCGACGACACCCACGGCGGCCGAGGCGCCGGCCAGCAGGTAGATCCGATGGCGCAGGCGCATCGCGGCGGCCAGGCCCAGGACGTTCGAGCCGAGGACGAAACCGGCCAGGGAGACGCCGAAGGCCACGTAGAACCCGGCGAGGCCCCGCGCGTCGTGGTGGACCAGCGGGACGACGTCCTCGGTGGTGAACTGTGCGCCGGTCCCGTGGGCGTACGCGCCGACCAGGTGACTGACGGCCGAGGTGGTGGAGTTGCCGGCGGCCCCGGTGATCTGCAGGTTCAGGTGGTCGGGGGTGTCGGCGCCGAGGACCGCCACGACGTCGTGGTGTTCCAGGGCGGCCCGTGCCGTCGCGGCGTCCGCGGCGGGGTGGACCTCGACGGCGCCGCCGAGTGCCTTCTGCACCTCGCCCGGCAGGCTGGGGCCGGTGACGGCGATGGGCACGTGGTGTGGCTGTGGATCGCGCTGGAGGCCCACGTAGGACGCGATGAAGGCCGCCACGACGACGAGCGAGATCAGGAGCGGCTGGAGCCATGCCTTCAGAGGCGGTCGGCGGGGGCCCTGGCTCGATTTCGGAGCTTGCTCTGCCGTGGCGGGAAGCGTGTGCTCGCGCTCAGCAGTAGTCATGGCGTGACCTTTGGAGAGGGGGCAGGTGGAAGGGGAAGGGAGGCGCGGTGCCTCAGTTCGTGATACGAGCATATGCTCCTATCTTGGAGTTGGCAAGGGCTGCCCGGTCGGGGATGGTCGCCGTCGAGTCGTCGCAGGCCGCCCGTTGCGGCACTTTCTTCGTCCTGTTCGGTCGAACTGTCCTGTCTGTAGGTGCACTTGGGGTGCGGGATGGCGTCGGGTGGACCTCTGCTCGATGTGCTCCGTGGTGGCGATCGGTCACGGTGTCGTGTCGCGGGCGCCCGTGCGGCGGTCGCCGCCGTCGCTTGGCTGATCTGTCCGATCTTCCGGCACTTCTGGATCTTGGTCGGCCTTCTTCAAGTGTCTGACCTGGAGGGATGGCCGTTCTGTGGTCCCGCACCGCCTCCGCAGACGCCTCGGTCACTGCGTCACCGCCTTGACAGGTGACGCTTCAGGGTGCACGCTCGGCACCAGTCGAGCCGGTGACGATCCCCGCCCCGGTCATCGACCTCACGGAACCTGAGAGAAGACATGAAGCTGAAGCTCGAACTCCTCGTCCTGCCCGTATCCGATGTCGACCGCGCCAAGGCCTTCTACGAGAGGGCCGGCTTCCGCCTCGACCTCGACCGCGCTCCGGTCCCCGAGTGGCGCGCGGTCCACCTCACGCCCCCCGGGTCGGAGACGTCGATCATCTTCGGCAAGGGCCTCACCTCCGCCGAGCCCGGCTCCACGCAGGGTCTGTACCTCGCCGTCACCGACGTCGAGGCGGCCCGTCAGGGGCTCCTGGAGCGAGGCGTCGAGGTGAGCGAGGTGTTCCATGACGACAAGGGGCTCCTGTTCCACGGTCACGCGAAGGGGACCGTCACCCATGACGTACCCGGCCAGGGCCGTCTCGCCGGCCGGCACCCCGACGGCGCCTCCTACGGCTCCTACGCCACGTTCAGTGACCCCGACGGCAACGGCTGGATCCTTCAGGAGATCACGCAGCGAGCCCCCGGCCGCTGACGCGACGACCGCCCGCACGAGTCACGGCGTCGTCCCCGGGCCCTCGGCCCGGGGACGACGCCGTGACGGCTGATCCCGGGCTCTCCCTCACCCGTTGCCGGAGAGGGAGAGCCGCGACTGTCAGCGCGTGCCGGGATGCAGGTAGGCGCGGTCCACCCGCTGCTCGACGGAGTTGCCGTCGGCGTCCTTGGCGGTCACGCGCAGCGTCACGTACGCGTCACCGCGCACGCGGGACGGACGCTCCACGGCGGAGGTGAAGCCGTGGCCCTTGCGAGTCGTCGTGGCGACGACCCAGGTCCGCCCGTCGTCGTAGGACGCCTCCACCTGGACCTTGACGCCCTGTGGCGACGCCATGCCGTCCTGCATGCGCACGGCGAGCTCCAGACTGTGCGTCTTCGCCCGGCTCACCGCGTTCCGCGCGTCGACCGGTACGTCGTAGTCCACCTGGAGCAGCGGCAGCCGGGACTTCTGCGCCGTGGTGTCCGACCGGAACGCCCACGAGGTGTGGGTCCTCGTACCGAAGGCCCAGTCGCCCGAGTCGCGGCCGGTGGTGAGGTCCAGCCGGTACGCGGCGTCGCCGGCGGGGACCTCGATGTCACCCCACGCGCCGATGCCCGACTCGGCGATCTGCCGGCCGTCGCGGTACAGCCGTGCCGTGGCCAGGTCGGCCTTGCCGAAGTAAGGGGCCTCGGCCACCGAGTAGTGGACGGCGCCGGAGTCGGTGAACTCGGGGACGAACACGGACAGGGTGTCGCCCTCGCGGACCGACGGCCAGGCCGCCTCACGCGGGATCGACGGCCGCACCACGGCCCCGAACCACCGCTCCGTCGCGGTTCCGCCGGCCCGGTAGGTGTGGGGACGGTCCTGCATGCCGAGGCGTAGCACGTCGTCGGGCTGATCGGTGATGTCGTGGTGCACGGTGTGCTTCCACAGCGTGTCCCCGCTGCTGACGTACTCGGTGCGGGTCATCCCCACCGGTACGTACCGGCTGTGCTGGTTCCAGGCGGTCTCCTGGTACGGCCGCCACCCGAAGCGCTGCTCGCTCGCCCAGGCCGACTCGCCCGTGCGGGTGTAAGTGGCCTGTACGACAGTGCTGTTGCGCTTGGAGACGGTGTGCACCAGGTTCGCGGGAATCTCTCCCTTCGAGACCTGCGCCACGTCGTACAGGTAGGGGCTGCGTACCGTTCCGGAGAAGTCCACCGTCGTGGTGCGCTCACGCACCCGCTTCAGCAGGGCCGAACCCTGCGTGTACGAGATGCGCATGAGCGGCACGGCCGTTCGCGGGCCGTCCGGACGCCACCTGGTCCAGGGGAGCTCGTTCTCCGGCCACACCATCAACAGCGCCTCGGCGCCCGCCAAATGGGCCTTGCGTGCCAGCTCCCTGGTGTTCTCGGCGATCGACTGGACGCGTATGACGGCCAGTTTTCCGCGCGTGCCGCGGAACGCGGGTGCCTCGGCGGTGCCGGCGTCCGCGGCGGCCAGGTGCGCGCCCCGGTCGTCGAAGACGGCGGACTCCGGTTCGTAGTAGGGAGTCAGGGCCGGCGAGTCGCCGGGCATACGCGCCTGCAGCTGCGGGGCGACCATCTGCCAGCGGGAGTGGAACTCGAACGTGCCGTCGGTGACCGGGGCGACGCGGCTCACGTACAGGTGCTTGACGAGGTCGAACATCAAGTGGCCCTGGATCAGCCCGCGTCCGTCGATCCGGCGGTAGAAGGTGTCACCGAGCACACCTCGCTGTTCGGCCGGGCGGGGCGTGCGGATCTTCACCTCGGTCACGTCCGAGGCGTCCAGTGTCACCGTCGTGTCCTCGGTGACCTTCACGTCGGGGCTGACGATCTCACCGACCTCGGCACCGTCGGCGTTCTCGTCGTAGAAGCTGTACGTGAGGTGGTAGGTGCCCTCCTCGACGACGGCGACGGCGGCGTCCCGGTCCGTGTAGGTCACGAAGCCGTTCCCCTCGCTGCCGCCCCAGATGTTCGGCAGTGCGCCGGGCACGATACGTCCGTCACGGCCGCGGTAGACGACGGTCAGCCGGTGCTGCTTGCCCCTGACCACGAGGGCCAGCGTCGTGTGGGCCACGACGGTGCCGTCGGCCGAGGTGGCGGTGACGTACCCGTAGTACTCGCCGCGGACGGCCTTCGAAGCGTCGACCCGCAGCGGGACCTCGGTCCTCGCGCCGGGCGCCAGTTCCGCGGTGCCGGAACCGAGACGGACGGCACCCTCGGGGAGCGCGCGTCCGGCGGGGGTGGCCAACCGGACCGCCAGGGTCAGTGTCAGCGGCCGGTCACCGGTGTTGGCGTAGTGGACGGTGCCCGCGTCCGTCCGGTCCTGGTCGCCGGCCCGGAGGGTCGGCAGGGTGAGGGAACCGGTGGCGGTCACCGGACCCATGGCGGTGGCCAGGTCGACGCGACCCCCGCCCTGTTCGGTCACCTTGGTCCCGGGCACCGTGTGGGAGGTGCTGACCAGGGCGTCCTTGAGCTGCTGCGCCTTCCAGTCCGGGTGCTGTTGCGCGAGCAGCGCGGCGGCGCCCGCCACGTGCGGAGTCGCCATCGAAGTGCCGGACGACGCCGTGTAGTTGGCGTCAACGGGCTTGCCCATGGCGGTGCCTGCCGCGCGGGCGGCGACGATGTCGACGCCGGGGGCGGTCACGTCGGGCTTGGCCGCGCCGTCACCGGAACGTGGACCTCGGCTGGAGAAAGGTGCGAGGGAGTCGTCGCGGTCCACGGCACCGACGGTGAGGGCGGCGTCGGCGGCGCCGGGGGAGCCGATCGTGGCCGGACCCCCTTCGCCCGCGTTGCCGGCGGCGACGACGAACAGCGTGCCGGTCGAGGCGCTCAGGGTGTTCACGGCACGGCTCATCGGATCGGTGCCGTCGCTCGGGCTCTCCGAGCCGAGGCTCATGTTGACGACCTCGGCGTGCTGACCGGCGGCCCACTCCATGCCGTCGACGACAGCGGACTCGCTGCCGTAGCCGTCGTCCCCCAGCACCTTGCCGATCAGCAGGTCGGCCCGCGGCGCGACACCCCGCCGGGTCCCCGAGGACGCGGCACCGGTGCCGCCCACGGTCGAGGCGACGTGCGTGCCGTGGCCGAACATGTCGTTCGTGCCCGCGCTGGTGGAGAAGTTCCTGGCCTCCGCGATGCGTCCGGCCAGGTCGGGGTGGTTCGCGTCGACACCGGTGTCCAGGACGGCCACCTTGACGCCCTGGCCCTCGTACCCCGCCTTCCACGCGGCCGGCGCGTTGATCTGCGCCGTGCTGCGGTCCAGTACGGCCCTCACCCTGCCGTCCAGGAAGACGTGCGGAGCGAGGGCCGCTCGGGCGCTGTCCGTCCCCTCGGGGGCGTTCAGCGTCTTCCAGAACCGGCCCAGGTCCTTGCCGGCGATCCGCACGGACCGCGCGTCGATGCTGCTCAGGGTGCGCGCGTGGCCGGCCGGGGCGTTCAGCGCCGTGAGCCGGTCCGCCGTCGCGGCGGCGGACCTCGACTCCCGCGCCGTGCGTGCGGTGCCGTCCGCGGACGGCTGTGAGGAGACGATCAGCGGCAGCGCGGACGAGTGGGCCTCGTCGTACTTCTGGGCGATCAGTCCCGTCACGTCGAAGAGGCGGCGGTCCAGGGCGCCTCCGGTCACCAGTGCCTCGGCGTCCGAGGGCAGCACGGTCAGTGCCTTGTCGTCTCCCTCAAGGGTGCGGAAGGAGACGTGTTCGCGTCCCGGGCCCGGCCGCACCGACGCGGTGCGGCGTCCTCCGGGCACGGACGTCACGGTCACCCGGTCGCCGGTCAGCAACCGCACGGTGGCGGACGCCGCCTTCTGGCCGGTGCCGGTGAACTCCCTTGTCCCGTCCGCCTCCGTGCTGGACGAGGCGGGCGACACACTGCCCAACGTCACCACCAGCACGGTCGATATCGCCGCCGACAAGCGGATCCATGCCATCAGTCAACAACCTTTCGTACAGCACGAAGTCAGGTGCTGTACGACAGAATCTGCGCACGCCAGAGGCCTGTCAGCACCCTCGCCTGGCGAACAGGCGACATGTCGCAACGGCGACACGGACGCGGGCGCACCGCCGTGACGGTCCTGCCCGGCGGGCTGTCCGTCGGGGTCGCCTCGACAGAAGCGGCGGTATCGGGCGGGGCGGACGCGGCCACCGGGCACGGCCGTCATGGCGGTGCCGGGCGGGGCGGGGGACGGCGCCTGCCGGTGAGAACGGTGCGGACACCGCCACCCTCGAGGCGTACGTCGACCTGGACGCCACCCGGCCGATCCAGCTGCTCGACACCGACTGCGAGGCGACAGGCTGACCGGCACCCTCCCGTTCGGGTCCGCCTGTTTGATTCCCGCCGTCGGACGGGCGGACCGGCCGCCGTGCACCCGGGGACGCCGTACGCCATCGGCCGCACCCCGTGCCCGCCGACGCCGTACGCCGATCCGGTGCCGCCTCACAGGTCGGTGAACGAACCGCCCCTCCCCGCACCCGCCGTGAAGCGGGCGGCGCCCTCCACGCTCTCGTTCAGTACGCCCATTCCGTGACGGAGTTCACCGCGCAGCGCCGCCGGCTCGTCCAGGCCCTCCTGGTCGAGCACGGAGGCACGGTCGCCGCGCAGGCAGGACTGCGGGAAGCGGGCGATCTCCGCGGCCAGCGCCTCCGCCTCCGTACGCGCCCGACCTGTTGGTACGAGACGGTTGGCGAGACCGATCTCGTAGGCCTCCGCGGCGGGCACCGGACGGCCGGTGAGGATCATGTCCATCGCCCGGCTCGTGCCGATCAGCCGGGGCAGCCGCACGGTGCCGCCGTCGATGAGCGGCACACCCCAGCGACGGCAGAACACACCGAAGACGGCGTCCTGTTCGGCCACCCGCAGATCGCACCAGAGCGCCAACTCCAGTCCACCGGCGACGGCGTGCCCCGCGACCGCCGCGACGACCGGCTTCGACAGCCGCAGCCGCGTGGGTCCCATGGGCCCGTCGCCGTCCTCCGCCACCCGGTTGCCGCGTGTGGTCCCGATCGCCTTGAGGTCGGCGCCCGCGCAGAACGTACCGCCCTCGCCCCACAGCACCGCCACCCGCGCCGACTCGTCCGCCTCGAACTCCCGGAAGGCGTCGGCGAGCGCGGCGGCCGTGGGACCGTCCACCGCGTTGCGGGCCTCGGGCCGGGACAGGACGACGGTGGTGACGTGACCCTGACGTTCGATCCGTACCGGCATCGGCCGCTCCTCTTCCCGTTCGACTCCCGCTCGGATGCGGCAGGTTACCCGGGGTGCGCCGAGCCGCCCGGTACGCCCGCTCCGCTCCGGGCGTCAGATCACCCGCAGCCGTACCAGCGCGCCCAGCGTCAACGCCCCCGGGAGCAGCGGCAGCCACACGGTGATGATGCGGTAGCCGAGGACCGCCGCCGTCGCCAGGGCCGCCGGACTCCCCGCGGCCACGAGCGTGACGATCAGCGCCGCCTCCACGGAACCGATGCCGCCCGGAACCGGCACCAGCGCCACGGCGACCGTCGCCGCCAGATACGCGACGGCCAGATGCGCGGGCGGCACCGGCACGTCCAACGCCCGCCCCACCGCGGCCAGTCCGGCCGCCTGGAGCACCGGGAACGCCAGCGCTCCGCCCCACAGGGCGAACGCCCGCGCGGGACTGACGTGGACGGACCGCGCCTCACCGAGCGCGGTGCGCAGGAAGGAACCGACGGCCGTCCGCACGCGACGCACGAGAAGCAGCACCGCGGCCACGGCACACACGGCCGCGGCCCCGGCGAACAGCAGCGGGCCGACCGCGTCCGACGGCACGAGTGTCCCCGGCCGCAGTGCGTCCGGGAACACGAGGAGCAGCACGAGCAGCAGGCCCAGGCGGCTGACCGACTCGGCGAGCAGATACAGCGCGAGGGCGGCGGAGGCGCGGGGGAGCGGCACACCGCACACCGTCATGAAACGGAGGTTGACCGCGCCCGCGCCGAGCCCCGTCGGCAGCAGGTGGTTGGCGGCGCCCGCCGCGAACTGCGCGGCGAGCAGCCGGCGCGCGGGCAGCCGCTCGACGACCGCGCCCTGCCGGGTGAAGGCGGCGGCCACCCAGGTGAGACAGGTCGCCGCGGCGGCCACCGCCAGCCACGGCCACTCGGCGCCCCGCAGCTGCCCGAAGCCCTCCTGGAGCACCGAGCGGTGACGCAGTGAGACCCACACCACGAGGGCGATCGGAAGCAGGCACAGGACCTTGCGGACCGGCACGCGTCGGGGAAGCGATTCGGGAAGGGATACGGCAGTCACATCCGGAGAGGTTTTCCACACCGCACCAACGTGGGGTTGCGCGCGCGAGGACGCCGGCTGACACGCTGGGCAAGGCGCGGAGGAACCGTACGCCGACCCCGTACGGCCCGGTGTACGAAGAACGGGTGAACGGGCCGGAGGAGCCGGGTCAGCCGCACGGGAAGCGCGGGAACACCGCGGACCGGACGGGAGGGAAACCGGTGAACGGTTGACCTCAAGCTTGCTTGAGGTCCTACCGTCTCCTCCATGAGCATGGAGACCACAGCCTGGACACAGTTGCACAGCGTCATGAACGCGCAGCAGGAGCGCCGACCCCTGGCCCGCGCGACCCTGCGCCGCATCACCGCCTTCGCCCGCCCGCACCGCCGCCGCATCGCCTGCTTCGTGCTGCTCAGCGTGGTGACCGCCCTGCTCGCCGTGGCCACCCCGGTTCTCGCCGGGCACGTCGTGGACGTCATCGTGTCCGACGGGGACGAGGACACGGTGGTGCGCCTGGCCGTCCTCATCGCGGTCATCGCGCTGGCCGAGGCCGCGTTCGGGATCGTCGGCCGCTGGCTGTCGTCGACGCTCGGCGAGGGACTCATCCTCGATCTGCGCACGGCTGTCTTCGATCATGTGCAGCGCATGCCGGTCGCGTTCTTCACACGTACCCGTACGGGCGCGCTCGTCAGCCGACTCAACAACGACGTGATCGGTGCCCAACGGGCCTTCAGCAACACCCTCTCCGGCGTCGTCAGCAACGTCGTCACGCTGCTGCTGACCCTCGCCGTGATGCTCACCCTGTCCTGGCAGATCACCCTGCTCGCCCTGGTGCTGCTCCCGGTCTTCGTGGTCCCGGCCCGCCGCATGGGCAGCCGCATGGCCAGGCTCCAGCGCGAGGCGGCCGACCTCAACGCCTCGATGGGCACCCGGATGACCGAGCGTTTCTCGGCTCCCGGTGCCACCCTCGTCAAGCTCTTCGGCCGGCCCGGCGACGAGTCCGCCGAGTTCGCGGCCCGGGCCGGCCGGGTCCGGGACATCGGCGTGCGGACGGCCATGGCGCAGTCCGCGTTCATCACCGCGCTGACCCTCGTGTCGGCCCTGGCCCTCGCGCTCGTGTACGGACTCGGCGGCTGGTTCGCCCTGCGCGGCAGCCTGGAGCCGGGCGCCGTCGTCTCCCTCGCCCTGCTGCTCACCCGCCTCTACGCACCTCTGACCTCCCTCGCCGGGGCCCGGGTGGAGGTCATGAGCGCCCTCGTCAGCTTCGAGCGGGTCTTCGAGGTCCTCGACCTGCGCCCGCTCATCGAGGAGAAGCCGGACGCCAGTGTGGTCCCCGCGGGCCCGGTGTCCGTGGAGTTCGACGACGTCCGCTTCGCCTACCCCTCCGCCGACAAGGTCTCCCTGGCCTCGCTGGAGGAGGTCGCCGCGCTCGACACCCGCGGCGGGGCCGAGGTCCTGCACGGCGTCTCCTTCCGCGCCGAACCCGGCCAGACCGTCGCGCTCGTCGGGTCGTCCGGCGCCGGCAAGTCCACCATCGCCCAACTGCTGCCCCGCCTCTACGACACCGACGAGGGCGCCGTCCGCATCGGCGGCGTCGACGTGCGCGACCTGAGTGCCGAGTCGATGCGCGAGACCCTCGGCATGGTCACCCAGGACGGCCACCTCTTCCACGACTCGGTACGGGACAACCTGCTGCTCGCCCGTCCGTCCGCGACCGAGGACGACCTGTGGGACGTGCTGCGCCGGGCCCGACTGGAGGACCTCGTACGGTCCCTGCCCGACGGCCTGGACACGGTGGTCGGCGAGCGCGGCTACCGGCTCTCGGGCGGTGAGCGCCAGCGCATGACCATCGCCCGGCTGCTGCTCGCCCGCCAGCGTGTCGTGATCCTCGACGAGGCCACCGCCCACCTGGACAACACCTCGGAGGCGGCCGTCCAGGAGGCGCTCACCGAGGCGCTGGAGGGGCGGACGGCCGTCGTCATCGCCCACCGGCTGTCCACGGTGCGGGCCGCCGACGTCATCCTCGTCGTGGAGGCGGGACGCATCGTGGAGCGCGGCACCCACGACGAACTGCTGGCCGCCGACGGCCGCTACGCGGAGCTGTACCGGACCCAGTTCGCCAAGGCGGGAACCGCCCACGAGGACGCGGCGGGCAGGTCCGGCCCGATCGCGGACGAGGTGACGGAGACGGAGACGGCGGTGGTGTGAACGGTGGCATCGACGGCCCGGGTCGAGCCGTCGGCTCGGTCACGGGCCCGTCTGCTCCGGTCGGCCGAGCGGAAGAAGCACGGTGAACACCGTCCCGCCCGGCTCGGTGCCCAGCTCGATGGTGCCGCCGTGCGCCCGCACCAGGGAACGGGCCACCGCGAGGCCGAGACCGCTGCCCCCGCGGTCACGGCTGCGGGCCTTGTCGACGCGGTAGAAACGGTCGAAGACCCGCTCCCGGTCGGCGGCCGGGACGCCCGGACCCGCGTCCGCCACGCGCACCCGGACCTGCCCGGCGGCCACGGAGACGGCCACCGACACCGGTGTACCCGCCGGGGTGTGCACGGCGGCGTTCGTCAGCAGGTTGTCGAGAACCTGGCGGACGCGCTGCGGATCCACGCGCATCCGCAGACTCCCGGGCCCGGCCGCCACCGTCAGCGGGCGGTCGGGGTGGCTCGCACGGAAGGCGTCCGCCGCCTGCGCGACCAGCTCCACCAGGTCCGCGTCGGCCGGGCGCAACGGGGTCTCCGCCTCCGCCGCGTCCAGCCGGGCGAGCAGCAGCAGATCGTCCAGCAGGACGCCCATCCGCGCGGCCTCGGCACGCAGCCGCGCCAGGTGCCGGTCGCGTTCCTCGGGCGCGTTGGCGGCGGCGTACTGGAAGAGGTCCGCGTATCCCCGTACCGACATCAGGGGCGTGCGCAGCTCGTGGGAGGCGTCCGCGACGAACCGGCGCAGCCGCTGCTCGGCCTCCGCGCGCACCGCGAGGGAGTCGTCGATGTGCTCCAGCATCGTGTTGAACGCCGAGCGCAGCTCCTCGACCTCCGGACCCCCGTCCCGCCCGGCGGCGCGCAACGGCAGCCGCGCCGCCGACTCCGTCAGATCGTGCGAGGTGATGCCGTGCGCGGTGTGCGCCATGTCGCTCAGCGGCTTCAGCCCGCGCCGCAGCATCCGCCGGCCGAGGACCACCAGCGCCAGCAGCGCGACCGCGAACGCCACGACCTGCACGGTGATCAGCTGCCGGATCGTGGCGTCGATGTCCCCGGTGGGCGCCGCGCTGACCAGGACGACACCGGGCTCGACCTCGCAGGCGCGCAGCAGGTACGTGCCCTGCCCGTCGATCCGCACGGTGCGGGTGACCTCGGTGTCCGAGTCCGCCATCGCCTCGGCCACGGCGGTCAGCCCACGGGTGTCGGCGGGCACGTCCGCGGGGGTACGCAGGTCGGCGGCGCCGCCCGACACGTCGTACACCGCGGTGTACCAGCCGTAGTAGGGCTGCCGCCGCACGGTGCCGTGCGCCTCCGCGTCCTTCGACTGCACGACCTGCACGAGCTTCAGCTGGTCGCCGAGCTGACGCTCCAGGTAGTCCCGCATGTACGTCGTCAGCGCGGTGCCGACGATGGCGAACACGATCAGGGCCAGCACCCCGAGGCCGAGGGCGAGCCGGGTGCCGAGGCGCAGCCGGCGGTACGTCGTCAGCGGCCGACGCGGGAGCGCCGTCACGTGGCCGCCCGCCGTATCACGTAACCGAAGCCGCGGACGGTCTGGATGAGCGGGTCCCCCTCGGCGTCGACCTTGCGGCGCAGCCGGCTGACGACGAGCTCCACGACGTTGGAGCGGCCCCCGAACCCGTACGCCCACACGTGGTCGAGGATCTGCGCCTTGGTCAGTACGGTCGGCGACCTGCGCAGCAGATAGCGCAGCACCTCGTACTCGGTCGGGGTGAGCGTGAGCAGCGTCTCGCCGCGCCGCACCTCACGGGTGTCCTCGTCCATCGTCAGGTCCGCCACCCGCAGCACCGAGCGCTCGAACCCCGGCCCCGTACTGCGCCGCAGCACGGTCCGCAGCCGGGCCATCAACTCCTCCACCGCGAACGGTTTCACCAGGTAGTCGTCACCGCCGCGGGTCAGCCCCGCCACCCGGTCGGCGACCGCGTCACGGGCGGTCAGGAACACCACCGGCACCATCGTCCCGGAGCCGCGCAGCCGGTCCAGGACACCGAACCCGTCGACGTCGGGCAGCATCAGGTCCAGCACCACGATGTCGGGGCGGAACTCGGCGGCACGCCGCAGCGCCTCCTCGCCGGAGTTCGCGGTCACCGCGTCCCAGCCCTCGTAGCGGGCCACCGTCGCGACGAGATCGGCGATCGGCGGGTCGTCGTCCACGACGAGGAGTCGTACTTTTTCCACCCGCTCATACTGCTGCACCCGCCCACCGCCCCCGAGGGCGGACGGTCCCCGTGGCCACATCGATAACCACTTGAAAGTCGTACGACAGCTGATCGACAGGTTCCGACGGCCAAGCTCGGTGTCCCAGGACCCGATCGAGGAGCTCTGTCCGTGACGACCGTCCACGCACCTCCCGCGCCCCCCACGGCGATACGCCCCCGGGTGGTGGCCCGCACGGCCCTGTGCGCCCTGCTCGCCGCGAACGTAGCCGCGGTCGCGTACTTCTTCGCGCAGGCCGGATTCGCCTCCAACGCCCTGATCGTGCTGGGCCGCCTGGCCGGCCTGTACGGCGCCCTGCTGATGGCCCTCCAGCTCCTGCTGGTGGCCCGGCTGCCCTGGCTGGACCGCCGTATCGGCATGGACCGGCTCACCTCGTGGCACCGCTGGACCGGCTTCGGCATCCTCTGGACGCTGCTCACCCACGCCGTCCTCATCACCTTCGGCTACGCCGAGTCGTCGACGCTGGATCCGGTGAACCAGCTGGTCGACCTCGCCGAGACCACCGAGGGCGTCCTGCGCGCGATCACCGCCCTCGCGATCCTCGTCACGGTCGGCGCCGTCTCGGCCCGCTACGCCCGCCGCCGCCTGTCCTACGAGACCTGGCACTTCGTCCACCTGTACACCTACGTCGCCGTGGTGCTGGCCTTCACCCACCAGGTCGCGGCCGGGACGACGTTCACCTCGTCACCCGCGGCCACCGCCTACTGGTACACCCTGTGGGGCGCCTCGCTCGGCTCGGTCGCCCTCGGCCGGGTGGTCCTGCCGGTCCGGCGCAACCTGCGCCACCGGCTGCGCGTGAGCGCCGTCGTCCCCGAGTCCGACCACGTCGTCTCCGTGTACGTCACCGGCCGCCACCTGGACCGACTGCCCGCCCGGGCAGGGCAGTTCTTCCTGTGGCGGTTCCTCACCCGGGACCGCTGGTGGCAGGCCAACCCCTTCTCCCTGTCGGCCGCCCCGGACGGGCGCACCCTGCGGCTCACCGTGAAGACCGCGGGCGAGGGAACCGCCGCCCTGCGGCACCTGAAGCCGGGCACCCGGGTCTTCGCCGAGGGCCCCTACGGCGCGTTCACCGCGCTGCACAGGACGCGCCCGGACGCCCTGCTCATCGCGGGCGGCGTGGGCGTCACCCCCATCCGCGCGCTGCTGGAGGAGCTGCACGGGCACGCCGTGGTCGTCCACCGGGTCGCCACCGACCGGGACGCCGTCCTCTACGACGAACTGCGTGAGCTGGCCCGCGCCAAGGGGGCCGAGCTGCACCTGGTGACCGGGCCCGCCGCGCCCGACCGACTGGCACCGGACGAGCTGGCGCGCCTCGTGCCGGACGTCAGGGACCGGGACGTCTTCCTGTGCGGACCGCCGCCCATGATGAACGCGGTGCTCGGCAGCCTGCGCGAACTGGGCGTACCCAAGCCGCAGATCCACTTCGAACGCTTCAGCCTGGCGGGATGAGGAGCACACCGTGAAACGAGCACTGCCCGTCCTGGTCCTGAGCGTCGCGGGCCTGATCCCGGTCTGGCGCTACGAGGCGTCGCCCGACAGCTCCGCAGCCCAGGCGCCCGCGGCGCCGCCGAGTCCCACGTCCTCCACGTCCTCTTCGGCGCCCTCGGCGTCCTCCCGGGTCGTCGCGGGCCCGACCGTGGACACCGAGAAGGGGCCCGTCCAGGTCGAGGTGACCTTCGAGAAGGACCGGATCGCCTCGGTGCGGATGCTCCGGCAGCCGGACCATCCGCAGACCGCGGCGGCCGTCCCGAAACTGGTCGCGGAGACGCTGCGGGCGCAGAGCGCGGACGTCGACACGGTGTCGGGCGCCACGGTCACCAGCGACGGCTACCGGAAGTCTCTCCAGGCCGCGATCGACGCGGAGGACGCCTGAGGTGCGCCGCGTCGAGCACGTCATGGGCTTCCCGGTGTCCCTGCGGATCGACGACGAGGACGCCCCCGACGATGTCCAACAGGGCGCCGCGGACGCGGTGTTCGGATGGCTGCGGGAGGCCGACGCCCGCTTCAGCCCGTTCAGGGCCGACAGTGAGGTGTCCCGGCTGGACCGGGGCGAACTCACCGTCGACGGCATCTCCGCGGACCTGCGGGAGATCCTGGACCTGTGCGAGCACTACCGGGAGGCGACCGGCGGCGCCTTCGACGTCCGCCTGCCCGGCCGGGGCCTGGACCCCTGCGGGGTGGTCAAGGGCTGGGCGGTGCAGCGGGCGGCGGACCTGCTGACGCGGGCCGGCGTCCGCGGGTTCTGCCTCAACGCGGGCGGTGACGTGGTGACTTCGGGCGGCCCCTGGCGCGTCGGCGTACGGCACCCCGAACACGCCGACCGGCTGTGCACGGTCCTGCACCTGACGGACGGCGCGGTCGCGACCTCCGCGCGCTACGAACGCGGCGACCACATCATCGACGCCCGCACGGGCCACCCGTCGACGGACCTGCTCAGCTTGACGGTCCTGGCCCCGACACTGACCACCGCGGACGCCGTGGCGACGGCGGCGTTCGCGATGGGGCACGAGGGAGTGACGTGGGCGGCGACCCAACGGGACTGCGAGGTCTTCGCGGTGGACGCGGGGCGACGGGTGTTGAGGACGGAGGGGTTTGCGGGGGAGGGGGTGTCGCCGAGGGCAGCAGTTCCGTAAAGCAGCAAGATCCCGTTCCCGGGACGTCGGATCGATGGAGGCCCGGGTGAGGCTTCGCACTGACAGCGGTGGGTACATCCGCAAGCATGGACGTCGGCGCATGGATATCGCTGATAGCTACGGGGATCGTCTTGCTGATCGGAGCGGGGCTCATCTGCTACGAGCATTGGGGATCCGGCGCGAACCAGAGCCGGGAGTACGACCTCGGTCCGGACAACACCAGCGGCGGAGGCGGAGGCGGCTGACGCCCATGGTTCGGCCGAACCTGCCGTCGATCTCACGACCGCGCTGCAGCACAGCATCGAACAACGGCCTGGATCCCGTCGGACTCCCACCGCGATAGGTCGGTCGCGCCGAAGCCCGACGCGCACGATCGGCGTCGGACGGGCACGAGGCGGACGTAGTCAGATTCGGCCGAACCTCGGTTGCCAGCAGCGGTGTTGGGTCAGCCACGGGACCAGCTCACTGGGCAACGGGGGAAGGGACCACGGCCGTGGTGTCAGTCGGCTCCAGTAGGCTTCCCGCCACCGCTCGTCAAGTCGAAGGACCTTGAGAATTGTCTGCCCTGTCTGCCTTCCCGCTGCCCTTTCATGCCTCTCGTTCCATAGGCTTCGCGACACCGCGCACGTTGCGGGAACTTCAGATGATGGAGTGCAGCTCGCACATCCGGGCGAAGTCGCAGTGGTTCGAGAAGATGAACGACGACGGCATCGTCGCCCGGTGGACGAAGGAAGCGCTCGCGCAGGGTCTCACCGAGGCGCAGGTCCGTTACGTGCTCGCCGAACTCCATCACTACGCGGCGCTGCGGGACAGGCGGACCGGCGTCGAGGTCTCCGCGGTCGACGGGGTGTGGCAGTCGGACACGCTGGTCGACGACCGGCTCAGGTCCCGGCTGCGCGAGGCGGTCCGGGTTCTGGAGGAGGTTCCCGAAGCGGAGAAGGACTGGCACCCCGGATCGGACGGCCAGGTCCTGGATCTGGTCCACCCCTCTCTGTTCTGTCTGGTGAGGGACGTGAGCGGCGCGCCCGAGCGGGCCTGGCAGAACCCGACGAACCGCTACTCGAAGTACGAGTTCTCGGAGAGGTTCCAGTGGCTGCCCACGGACGTCGACGTCAGTGATGGCGGCGAGGTCGCCTTCCGCTCGTACGTCAACAACGTCCACCCGGAGAAGCATCGCGAACTGGCCTCCGTGCTGCCGGACTTGTTCGCCCGCATGCTGCCGCTGCTGGAGAACGTGCTCACCGACCTGCGTCACCCGCGGCCGCCGCGCATCGAGGCCGACCCTTACGGCTGGTACGACTCGGAGCCGCAGTACCCGGACAAGGCCGCCTACAGTGACGACGCGGCCTACGAGGAAGCCGTCACTGCCTATGAAACGGCCCAGGACGACTGGTGGGAGAACCGCCGCCCCGTCGTCCCGGACGCCCCCGCCTTCACGCCGCCCGCCCTGCCCGACGCGGCCGAGCGAGTCGTCCTGCGCGGCCGCAGCCTCCAGGTCATCGTCAAGCTCGCCACCATCCAACTGGCCCCGGACAAGCCCGAGTACGCGGGCGGTTCGTGGCATGTCGAGGGGATGCTGAACGAGCGGATCGTCTCGACCGGCCTCTACTACTGGGACAGCGAGAACATCACAGAAAGCCGGCTCGGTTTCCGGGCGGCGCTCGACGACCCCTCCTACGAGCAGAACGACGACAACGGCCTTCGCGAGGTCTACGGCCTGGAGGACGAGGACGCGCTGAACCAGGTACTGGGGTCGGTGGCGACCCCGGCCGGCCGCTGCCTGGCGTTCCCGAACGTCCTGCAGCACCGCGTCAGCCCGTTCCGCCTCGCGGACCCCACCCGTCCGGGGTACCGCAAGATTCTCGCGTTCTTCCTGGTCGACCCGGCGGAAAAGATCGTCTCGACGTCCGACGTGCCCCCGCAACAGCCGTGGTCCGAGACGTCGACCATGACCCTCGACCAGGCCAAGGCGTACCGCGAACAGCTCATGCAGGAACGCAAGTTCTTCGTCGCCGAACACAATGAGCAGCTCTACGAGCGGGAGTTCTCCCTCTGCGAGCACTGAACGGCTCGGAGGGGTGGGGATCCGTCCGGCCGAGGGATGACCTGGAGTGCTATGCCGTACTTCTCGTGTTGTGCGAGTGGCACGGCATGGCCGTTCTGGTGCGGTCGGGGGAGACCCAGGGTATTCGGTGCCGGTGTTCTCCCACAGGCGCGCACGTCTGACGCAGCGTGGGCAGAACTGTCGGGTCGAGAGCCACTCGCCATGGCGGAGTCAGTTCGAGTGGCCACCCGTGTGCCGACCCGATCGGAGCGGATGGTCGCAGTGCCTGGGGGAGGCGTGAGCAGTCGCCTGGCGATGGCGTCGAGCTCCCGGCGCTTCATCGATGACGAGGCACCACACCAGCAACAATGGTCTCATTCGGGGCTGTTGCTAACGTTTGGCATGGAGTCAGTGATCGGAACGGGGGAGACGATGACGTTCGGCGACGAGTGGGAGCAGCTGGTCTCTATGGCCAGGCAGCGCCAGTCCGCGGGGATGCGGCTCAATCAGCTGGAGCCGGGATCGGGCGCTACGAGTGGCGAGGCCGGCACGGACCTTGTGGTCAGGCAGGATGATCTCGGGGCGGTCGGGCATGAGGCGTTCCTGCTCCACGGCGAACTACACAAGAGAGTCGACATCGTGGGTGCGGGCGCCGACCGGAACGGAGAGGGCTCCACTGCACGGGCCGCCAGGGAACTCGCGGACCGCAACCTGGCCATGGGTGGCGAGCTCTATACCACGCTGTCCGTATGGGACTCCCAGGTAAAGACCGTCTTGCAGATGTGCGCACATATCTCGAACCACCTGGACTACTCGAAGAAGCTGCACGCCAACGATGACGCGGCGATCGCGGCTGCCGTTCGTGGCCGGGACGGAGCTGCCATGCCGGTCTCCGAGATCTCCAGGTACGTGCGCTGACGAGAGGGTGGCACATCGATGGGTACGTTCACCTATTCCGATCTCATCGCGTTGGACCTCGGCAGGCTCAGCACCGCCGTCACCGACTGGGAGACGACGGTCGGGAACCTTGCCACACTGCATTCCAATGCCAGGGACGGTCTGCTGAAGAAGGCCGAAGCGGCCCGTTGGCGCGGCGACAACGCGACCGTGACCAGGGATTTCGTGCGCAAGACCGCCAAGGAGTTCGGTGATCTCCTCAAGGAGGCTCAGAGCATCCACGCCGTGCTCGCCGACGCCCACACCGAGCTCTTGCAGATCCAGAAGAGGGCGAAGGCGCTGACAGACGAAGCGCACAGAGGCGACCCGGACCGATCCCCCGACCCCGACCGCGGTCTGGTCGTGACGGACGGCGGAAGCGGGACGGTGAAGGTCATCGAGGCGGTTTGCGAAGTGAACGGAACGTCCCAGCGCACCAAGGACAGGATGCAATGGTACGCGGACACCCTCACCGGCCTTGTCGCTCACGCATCCGAGATAGACGCCGCGGTCACCCGAGCTCTCCGAAAGTCCCACGGCGGCGACCCGCATAATGCGGGCCATGCCACGTACACCTCGCTCGACGAGGACCAGCTGCCGCGAGCGATGAAGCTCGCCTCGCTCGGCGAGGACGCGAGCGACAGACAGCGGGAGGAGTTGCGGCGGCTGTGGCAGTCGCTGAGCCCCGATGCTCGAGGCGAGCTGTGGGGGAAACACAAGGGCGATCTTCTCGCCGCCGGGATCCTCACGCCCCGATCGAAGCGCATCGCCGCCGACCCAGGGGCGGGTGAGTACGACGTCCAGGCTCCCACCGCACACGACCAGTGGATCCAGGCACAGGCGGTGGCGATGTCGAACGCGGGCGACGTGATCGGGAACACCGATGCTGCGCATCACATGGATCACTACCTACGCGGGCTCGGCACCCCGGTGGATCTGGACGTGGACCGGATGCTCACAGACGACGCGGCACTTCGGCAGACCGCGGAGTACGCCATCCAGGATGAACAGGAGAAGTGGCGGGAGCAGGCTCTCGCGGCTTTCGAGAAGTCGGGCGGTGAACCCGTGGCCATCCCGGTGGAGACCCGGCCGCAGAGCTACACCCACAGCGACCGCAACTGGTACCTGGCTGTTGGCAGCGGCATGACCAATACGACGGGTACGGTCACGGTCGTGCCAGGTGAGAACGGTGAGCCAAAGGTCGGTCTCGACTACCAGGTGAACGTATGGGACCGGTACAACTGGGACCCCGGCAAGGAGACCCCCATCGGCCCGACGACGGTGACCGACGCCGACATGGCCCGGTTGCACACCACAGGCCTGGCCAGGGAGTTCGACATGCGAGGCAGCGGATCGGTGCAACATCACGACCTGGGTTCGAACGGCAGCCTTCCCGTCCCAGCGGACCCGGGACGCGACGGAACACGCACCGATCCGAGTCGGAACGGGGACGCCCGATGACGCGGACACTTCACCGTTCGCGAGTAAGGTACGTCGTCCGCGCCGCCGGCGCCGTGGCCGTACTCTCTCTGACCGGCCCGCTCCTCGGCGGCTGCACGGCCGCGACCGAGTCCGGGTCGGCCGACAGGACCAGCGAAGTGCCCGACTGGGACGACAAAGCCACCCCTGCGACGGTCAGCCGGCAGATGAACGTCGACCTTCCCTCCAAGGCCGGCGATGTACGCGCGGCCCGTCAGAACGGATTCCAGGACGACGGGCTGCTACTGGCCTTCACCCTCCCCACCTCCGCGGTGAACGGCTTCGTGGAGCGGCTCCGGCCCGAGAGGGAGCTGAGGCAGCGCGACGAGCCCCGCAAGAGCGTCGCGAAGCCCATGACCCCCTTCTCGCACCTCGGACTCCCCGAACCCGAGTCGTTGCCGGGCGTACGGGAAGGGCAGGTCTGCGCCCCCTGCGGCGGAGACTTGAACTCCCTGGCGATCGCGGTGCACAGGCTGGACGACAGCCAGAGCCGGGTCTACCTCAAGGCTGTCGACTGACGAGCGCGCTCCACGGCACCCTGCAACGAGTCGAACGTGCCGTCTCAGCGGCCGAGCCCCCTTGCGCGCGGCGGTCCTCTCCTGCGGCGCCGTGGCGTAGGTCGCCGTCGCCCAGCGCGACCGCGCATCTGCCCCCGGCGCGCTCTCGGCGCGGTCCGCTCGCTCCTCCCGGCCTCCCTGCGACGCATGTGACACCGGTTGTCTGGGGGGCTCGGCCCTGGGTACCCGGTGCGGGTCGCGTGACACGGATCCGCGGCCGACGGGAGGCACGAGATGTCTGCGGAATCGGCCAGAACGATTGCACTCCCCTCCGGAGAGGAGATCTCGGCGCTCGGGCAGGGCACCTGGTATCTGGGTGAGGACCCGGCCCGGCGTGAACAGGAGATCGCCGCGCTGCGGCTGGGCGTGGACCTGGGCATGACCGTCGTCGACACGGCGGAGATGTACGGCGACGGCGCAGCCGAGGAGCTCGTCGGGGAGGCCCTCCGGGGACGCCGTGACGAGGTCTTCCTCGTCAGCAAGGTGCTGCCCGGCCACGCCGACCGGAAAGGCACCGTCGCCGCCTGCGAGGGCAGCCTGCGGCGGCTCCGTGCGGAACGGCTGGACCTGTACCTGCTGCACTGGCGCGGACGGTGGCCACTCGAGGAGACCCTCGCGGGATTCACCGACCTGATGGAGGCGGGGAAGATCCGCTACTGGGGAGTGAGCAATCTGGACGTCGCCGACATGGTCGAGCTCACCGCCCTCCCCGGCGGCGACGCCGTGGCCGTCGACCAGGTGCTGTACAACCTCTCCCGGCGCGGCATTGAGTGGAATCTGCTCCCGTGGTGCCGCGAGGCCGGCGTGACGGCCATGGCCTACTCGCCGATCGAGCAGGGGCGACTGCTGAAGGTCGAGACCCTGGAGGCCGTGGCCCGGGACCTCGACGCCACGCCGACCCAGGTGGCACTCGCCTGGGTGCTGGCACAGGGAGTGGCCGCGATTCCGCGTTCCGGATCACCCGACCACGTTCGGGAGAACCGCGGCGCTGCGGACCTGGACCTCCCCGCCGAGGCGCTCGACGCCCTCGACGCGGCGTTCGCGCCGCCCAGCGGGCCCACGCCCCTGGAGATGCTCTGAGGAAGTCGCAGGACGGCGCGCTTCCCGCGCGTCGTAGGCGCTCGCCTGTGGACGCCGCTTCGGAACGCCCGCGCGTTCACGCTGCTCTGCCGGGCGAAGAGGGAGCGACCTTCGAACTCGAAGGAATGAGCTGCGCCGCCGTCGTGAAGCAGTTCGCCCTGGCGCACCACTCCGTACCGGGCTGACCAGGCGCCGGCTGGGTTGCCGGAAGCGCGGCATCAGACAGTAGGCAAGGGGTCGGTGTGAGCCCCGGAACATCCCGAGGCAGCTGACCGGACATGCGAACCGTTGTACGCTCCGGAGACCGCCCTTGACCTGCAGAGGCAGGCAGGGAGCAGACGACCCGGGAGCTTCGCCATGTTCCGCACCATGTTCAAGTCCAAGATCCACCGCGCCACCGTCACCCAGGCCGACCTGCACTACGTGGGATCGGTGACCATCGACGCGGACCTCCTCGACGCCGCCGACCTGCTGCCCGGTGAACTCGTGCACATCGTCGACATCACCAACGGCGCCCGCCTGGAGACGTACGTCATCGAGGGTGAGCGCGGCTCGGGCGTCGTCGGTATCAACGGCGCCGCCGCCCACCTCGTGCACCCCGGCGATCTCGTGATCATCATCAGTTACGCTCAGGTGACCGACGCCGAGGCGCGGTCGCTGGAGCCGCGCGTCGTGCACGTGGACCGCGACAACCGGATCGTCGCCCTGGGCGCCGATCCGTCCGAGCCGGTGCCGGGTTCGGACCAGGAGCGCAGCCCGCAGGCCGTCCCGGCCTGAGCCGCACTTCGCCGTCCGGGTCCGCACCCCATCCCGAGGAGTGCACCATGAGCGACATCCGGATCCGCGACGACCGGGGCGCCGGCCGTCTGGAGGCCCTCGCCGGGGACGAAGTGGTCGGCCGTATCGAGTACTTCGTCCTCGACGCCCCCGAGCGCGCCCTCGTCCCGGTGCACACCATCGTCGAGCCCGCTCACGAGGGCCAGGGCATCGCCGGTTCCCTCGCGCGTGAGCTGTACGCCATCGCCGGGCGCGAGGGCGTCCCCGTCGCCCCGCTCTGCCCGTACGTCGTCAAGTGGGCCGCCCGCCACCCCGAGGAGGCCCCGGCCGCCGACCCCGCACTGGTGCAGGCGGCGATGGACTGGCTGGACGCCCACCCGGGCCGGTTCTGATGCCCGGACCAGGCACACTCGCCCTGCTCCACACCTCGCCCGCGCACATCCCCGTCTTCGACGCCCTGCGCGACGAGTTCCACCCGGTGCTGCGACTGCGGCACCTCGTGGCCGAGGACCTGCTCGCCCGCGCCCGCGTCGAGGGGCCCGACGCCGTGACCGGTGACGTGCGCGCCGCGTTGGACCGGGCCGTCGCGGAGGGGGCCGGTGCCGTGCTCTGCACGTGTTCGACCATCGGCGCGGTCGCCGAGGCGGCGGGCGCCGGGGTGCCGGTACTGCGCGTGGACCGGCCGATGGCCGCCGCCGCGGTGGCCGTCGGCCCGCGCGTCGTCGTCCTGGCCACGGTGGAGAGCACCCTCGCGCCGACGGTGGCCCTGGTGGAGGAGGAAGCGCGCCGGGCCGGACGCCCGGCCGACGTCCGTACGTTCCTCGTCGACGGCGCCTTCGCCCGCTTCGAGGCGGGCGACACGCACGGTTGTGCCCGGCTCGTCGCGAAGGCCGCCGACGCGGTCACCGACGCCGACGTGATCGTCCTCGCCCAGGCCTCCATGGCCCCCGCCCAGCACCTGACGACGACCGCCGTACCGGTGCTGGCGAGCCCCCGGCCGGGCCTGGCTGCGGGAGCGGACGCGTTGCACCGACGGTGACGGGCGCCGTGTGTCAGAGGTCCTGCATGCTCCGCACCAGCGGTGACGCCCTCTACGACGGACGGCCCCCCGCCCCCTCCATCCCCGCCCCATGCCTCCGATTGGCCCCACCCGGTCGGCTTCCGTGGGGCGACGGGGTGACTGGGGGCGGCGGGGTCGGGTAGGCGTGGGAAAAGTCCAGGGCCGACGTACCGACTGGCTGGAGGACATCATGAGCGAGCCGTTCCCCACTCCCGTACCGCCGAGTCCCACTCCGGGACCGGTCCCCGACCCGCAGCCGTTCCCGGATCCGGCGCCGCCGAACCCGACCCCTCCGCCGAACCCGACCCCTCCGCCGGGTCCGGGCCCCGGTCCGCAGCCCACTCCGGAGCCGCCGTCTCCGTCCCCCGTGCCGAAGCCGCCGGGGCCGGACCCCGTTCCGGAGCCCGAGCCGCAGCCGGGACCCCTCTCCTAGGAGGGCGCACGCGCGGCACACGGGCCGCCGGTCGCGCCTGACGGCCCGTCACACGACGGCCCACCCAGGCGCACCCACCCCACCTCACCTCACTGCACCGATGGCCCGGCACGGAACCCCTTCCGTACCGGGCCATCGGTCTGTCCCGCAGCGGCGTCCTACGCCTCGACCTCCGACCGGTCCCCGCCCCACAGCGTGTGGAACGAGCCCTCGCGGTCCGTGCGCCGGTAGGTGTGCGCGCCGAAGAAGTCGCGCTGGCCCTGGGTGAGGGCGGCGGGCAGACGCTCCGCCCGCAGCGCGTCGTAGTAGGCGAGCGCCGCCGCGAAACCGGGCGTCGGGACACCCTGGAGGGTGGCCGCGACGAGCACCTCGCGCCAGTTGTCCTGCGCGTCGGCGATCTCCCGGGCGAACGTCTCGTCGGAGAGCAGGCTGGGCAGGTCGGCCCGGGCGTCGTACGCCGCGCGGATGCGGTCCAGGAAGGCGGCACGGATGATGCAGCCGCCGCGCCAGATGGAGGCGACCGCGCCGAGGTCGATGTCCCAGCCATACTCCGCGCTGCCCGCGCTGATCTCGTGGAAGCCCTGGGTGTACGACACGATCTTCGAGGCGTACAGCGCCTGCTCCACGCGGTCGGCGAAGGCCGCGGCCTCGCCCTCTCCGAGCTTGGCCGCCTTCGGGCCCGCGAGGTCGCGCGAGGCGGCCCGCAGGTCGGCGTGGCCGGACAGCGAGCGGGCGAAGACCGCCTCCGCGATGCCGGACACCGGGACGCCCAGGTCGAGGGCGATCTGCACGGTCCAGCGGCCCGTGCCCTTCTGCTCCGCGCGGTCCTGGACGACGTCCACGAACGGCTTGCCGGTCGCCTCGTCCACGTGCGAGAGGACCTCGGCGGTGATCTCGATCAGGTACGAGTCGAGCCGGCCCGTGTTCCAGGTCCGGAAGATCTCCGCGATCTGCGCGGGGGAGTACCCGGCCACGTCGCGCAGCAGCTGGTAGGCCTCGCCGATCAGCTGCATGTCGGCGTACTCGATGCCGTTGTGGACCATCTTCACGAAGTGCCCGGCGCCGTCGGGGCCGCAGTGCGTCACACAGGGGGAGCCGTCCGACGCCTTCGCGGAGATCTTCTCCAGCATCGGGCCCAGCGACGCGTACGACTCCTCGGAGCCCCCGGGCATGATGCTCGGCCCGTGCAGGGCGCCCTCCTCGCCGCCGGAGATGCCCGTGCCGACGAAGTGGATGCCCTGCTCGCGCAGCTCGCGTTCCCGGCGGCGGGTGTCGGCGAAGTGGGCGTTGCCGCCGTCGATGATCATGTCCCCGGGTTCGAGGAGCGGGGCGAACTCCTTGATCACCGCGTCGGTGGGGTCACCGGCCTTGACCATGATCACCAGGCGCCGCGGGCGCTCCAGGGCCGCCACGAACTCCTCCGCGGTCTCGGCCGCCACGAAATCGCCCTCGTGCCCGAACTCCTCCACCAGGGCGTGCGTCTTGGAGGAGGTCCGGTTGTGCAGGGCGACCGCGTAGCCGTTGCGGGCGAAGTTGCGGGCGAGGTTGCGGCCCATGACCGCGAGGCCCGTGACGCCGATCTGCGCTGAAGTGCTCATAGGTACTCCTGAGAGGTCCTGTTGCCGCTGATGCCGGTCGTGCTCGTCGTGCTCGTCAGTATTGCCCTCCGGACATCCTGACTCGCCGACGGTGTGTACGCAGAAGAACCCGTCCGCGCCTCATCGGGCGGCACCGACACACGGCATCGGGTTTCGGCCAGACCGTCCGCCGCTGACCTGAGCAAACCCTTGAAAGGGCAACAGCACGGCCGATTGCCGCCTTGTCATGGCCGGGAAGACGCGCTTACTTTTGCCGCTCCTGACGGGTGTCGAGGGGGGCTTCATCATGGCCGTGCGCGGCCGGCATCGCCGGTATCAGCCGAACAGGATCAACCGGGCCTCGCTCACCGTCACGGCGGGCGGCGCGGGCATGGCGATCCCGCTCATCGGCGCCGGTGTCGCGGACGCCGCGGACGTGGGGACCTGGAACAAGGTCGCCGCCTGCGAGTCCACCAGCAACTGGAGCATCAACACCGGCAACGGCTACTACGGCGGCCTGCAGTTCAGCCAGTCCACCTGGGAGGCGTACGGCGGCAGGGTGTACGCGCGGCGAGCGGACCTGGCCACCAAGGACCAGCAGATCGCCATCGCGGAGAAGGTGCTCAAGAGCCAGGGGCCCAAGGCCTGGCCGGTGTGCTCCGCCCGGGCGGGTCTCACCCGGGGCGGTGAGACGCCCGCCGTCGACACCTCGCCGCGCACGCCCAAGCGCACCGTCAAGGACGTGCAGCCGCAGACCACGCCGCAGTCGCAGGCGGGCACCGCCGAGATGTACACCGTCGTCCGAGGCGACACCCTCTCCGGCATCGCCGACGCGCGGCGGGTCCAGGGCGGCTGGCAGCGGCTGTACGCGGCCAACCGCGCGACCGTGGGCGCCGACCCCGACCTGATCGTCCCGGGCCAGCGGCTGAACCTGCGCGCCAAGGCCCCGACGCACACCGCGGACACGAAGGCGCCGGCCCGGAAGCCCGCCACCGGGAAGCCCGCCGAGCACAAGGCCGCCACCAAGAAGCCGGCGCCCCAGAAGCCGGCGTCGGACACGGCGACGAGGACCCACACCCTCGTCGCGCCGGTGAACGCGTCGACCGGCACGCCGTACCGCGCCGCCGGTTCCTCCTGGTCGAAGGGCTACCACACGGGCGTCGACTTCCCCGTGGCCACCGGGACCTCGGTGAAGGCGGTCGGGGCCGGTCACGTCGTCAGCGCGGGCTGGGGCGGCTCGTACGGCTACCAGGTGGTGATCCGGCACTCCGACGGGCGCTACAGCCAGTACGCCCACCTGTCCGCGATCTCCGTGCGCGGCGGGCAGAACGTGACGGCCGGGCAGCGGATCGGACGCTCCGGGTCGACGGGCAACAGCACAGGGCCCCATCTGCACTTCGAGGTGCGGACGGGACCCGGCTTCGGCAGCGACATCGACCCGGTCGCCTATCTGCGCGCGGGCGGCGTCAGGATCTGACGCGGGTACGCCGGTGGTTGCGCCGCGGCAGCGGCACGAACGGCGCGCCGTGGAAAGGGCCGAAGTAGTCCGGCATCTCGTCGTCGGGGGCTTCCCGGTCCTCGTGCGCGCCGTCCGGGGCGGGCACCGGGACCGGTACGAAGACGTCCTCGGGGACCGTCACGACGGGGAAGACGTCCGCGGGGACCGTGGCGAGGGGCTGCTCCGCCAGCCGCGTCAGCAGTTCCTCGATCACCTCGGACGCCACCAGCCCGTCCCGCCCGGCGAGGCTCTCGGGCACGGCGAGCGCGTCCGGTGCGGGGAACCCGCCCGGGCCGACCGGCGCCCGGGGGCCCGCGAACGTGTCCGGGACGACCGCGTCCGGCACGCCCACCGTCTC
Source organism: Streptomyces sp. NPDC005496 (assembly GCF_042872045.1). Classification (NCBI taxonomy): domain Bacteria; kingdom Bacillati; phylum Actinomycetota; class Actinomycetes; order Kitasatosporales; family Streptomycetaceae; genus Streptomyces; species Streptomyces sp. NPDC005496. Next base: position 275,969 of record NZ_JBIAJQ010000011.1, on the reverse strand, counting down.
CGGCTCGGCGGCGGGTGCGCCGGGGGCGGCCGCCTGCGGGTCCGCGCGGCGGACGCCGCCCAGCCGCTCCGTGGTGAGCAGGATGAGTCCGCCCGCGGCCACGACACCACAGCCCAGCGCGAGGGCCGTGCCCGTGCTGCCGTAGCGGAAGGTCTCGCCGAACATCGTGATGCCCACCGCCGCCGCGACGACGGGATTGACCACCGTCAGCGTGGCGAGCGGGGCGGCGAGGCCGCCGCCCCGGTAGGAGGCCTGCGAGAGCAGCATGCCGGCCGTGGCGAGGACAGCGATGACGCCCAGGGACGGCAGGTCCGCGAGGGAGACGCCGCCCGTCCAGTCCACCGCGACCGTCTTGGTGAACACCGACGAGATGCCGAAGGCCAGACCGGCGGCGACCGCGAGCAGCACACTGCGCACCGCCGGGTGGCGGTGGGCCGCGCGGGCCGCCACCATGAGCGTCACCACCGCGCCGCCCGTCACGAGCGCCAGGACCACCCGCTGGGCGCCGCCCAGGGAATGCGATTCGGCGGTGCCGACCAGCGACAGCAGACCCGCGAGACCGACCGTCGCCATGATCGCGCCGCGCCAGGCGGTCGACCCGGCCCGGCGGCCGACGAACAGGGCGGCCATCGGGAGCGCGAACACGATCGTCAGCGCGCCGAGCGGCTGTACGAGGCTCAGCGGGCCGTAGGCGAGCGCCACCACGTGCAGCAGCCCGCCGAGGCCGTTCAGCGCGACGGCCGCCCACCAGCTCAGCCTGCGCAGCGGGGCGTAGGTCCGGTCCGGGGACGTCACCGCGACCTGCTCCTGGACGATCGCCCCGCCCGCGTAGGCGACGGCGGAGACGAGCGAGAGCACCACGGACAGCGAGAGGGCGTTCACGAGTCCCTCCTCTGCGTGCGGCGAGGGCGCTGTGCCCGGCGCGACGAACGGTCGGCTTCCATGGTTAACAACGATGCCTCGCGAAACAGTCCATGTCGTCGTCCTTGAGCAGGCATTGAGTCCTACTGCCGATGGAGTAGAGCGGGGCCCCCGTCCTCCCCAGGGTGGGTGACAGCGGCCCCCTCCCCCCGGGTGTGACCCCCTAGGGGGCTTGGTACTACTGCTGTTCGTGGACCTCGACTTCGATCTCGCCGCGCTTCGCACCCTCGGCGGCTTCTCCGTACTACGCACGGGCGTACCCCCGGGCAGCCTTCTGCCCACCCTCGCGCGGGCGTACGCACCGCCGCCGGACGACGGCGGATCGGATGTTTACGGAGATCCGATAATTTTCCGTGTCCGGAAGGTCGCGAAAAGTCTCCGGGCGCCCGAGACCAGGATCGCGGTGTCGGTGGCGCAGCAGGCGCTCGCGGCCCGGCTGTGGTCGGTCTCCCTCGGCGCCGCCGCGCTGTACGGGACCCTGCCCGACCTGGACCCCCGGCTCCTGGCCTGGGATCCGGACGCGAGCACTCCGGAGGAACTGTGGCTCTCCGAGGTGCGCGCCCTGCCCGCGACCGCGCTCGGCGAGATGGTGCTGGACGGCCACCTCGTGCCGCTCGCGGCCGCCCTGCGGGCCCGGTACACCGTCTCCGCGCGCCTGCTCTGGGGCAACGTGGGCGCCGCCCTCGCGGGGGCCGTGCGGCTGCTCGACCGGTGGGCGCGGGAGACCGGCCGGCCGGAGGCGGCGGAGCGTGTCCGCGCCCTCGCCGCTCCGCTCCTCGCCCACCCCGACCTGTCGTGGACGCTGGCCCCCGGCACGCTCCGCCGCCGCAGTTGCTGCCTCTACTACCGGCTGCCCGGCGCGGGCCTGTGCGGCGACTGCTGCTTCGACCGGGTGCCGCGCACGAGGGCCGGTTCCCGGACACCGCGCTCTTCCCCAGGGGCCACATCTGAGTGACCATGAAGGAATCCGGCCGGTTCGACGGGAGGTTCTGGGTGCGTGTGGGACTGCTGACACGGGAGTATCCACCCGATGTCTACGGCGGCGCGGGGGTGCATGTCGAGTTCCTCGCCCGCGAGTTGAGGTCCCTCGTCGACCTGGACGTGCACTGCTGGGGCGAGGGCGCCGCGGGCGGGGTGGTCCGCCACCGGCCCTGGCCCACGCTCGACGGCGCCAACGACGCGCTGCGCACCTTCTCCGTGGACCTGGCCATCGCCGCCGCCCTCGAAGGCCGCGACCTCGTCCACTCGCACACCTGGTACGCCAACCTCGCCGGCCACTTCGGCAAGCTGCTGTACGGCATCCCGCACGTGATGACCGCCCACTCCCTGGAGCCGCTGCGCCCCTGGAAGGCGGAGCAACTGGGCGGCGGATACGCCCTGTCGAGCTGGGCGGAGCGCACGGCCGTCGAGTCGGCGGACGCCGTGATCGCCGTGTCCGGCGCGATGCGCGAGGACATCCTCGGCTGCTATCCCGAGCTGGACCCCGCCAAGGTGCGCGTCGTGCACAACGGCATCGACACCTCCCTCTACCGCCCGGACCACGGTACCGACGTCCTGGCCCGCGTCGGCCTCGACCCGGACCGCCCGTACGTCCTGTTCGTCGGCCGCATCACGCGCCAGAAGGGCGTGCCCCATCTGCTGCGCGCGGTACGGGACATCGACCCGGCCGTCCAGGTGGTGCTGTGCGCCGGCGCCCCCGACACCCCTGAGATCGACCGGGAGTTCCGCGACCTGTTCCGGGACCTGAGCGGCGTACGCGAAGGGGTGCACTGGATCCCGCAGATGCTGCCGCGTCCGGACGTCATCCAACTCCTCACGCACGCCGCCGTGTTCGTCTGCCCCTCGGTGTACGAGCCGCTCGGCATCGTCAACCTGGAGGCGATGGCGTGCGGGACGGCCGTGGTGGCCTCCCGCGTCGGCGGCATCCCCGAGGTCGTGGACCACGGACGCACCGGGCTGCTCGTGCCGGTCGAGGGGGACTTCGAGGCGCGGCTGGCCCAGGCCCTGGACTCGGTGCTGGCCGACCCGGAGACCGCCCGGCGGATGGGCGAGGCCGGACGGGAGCGGGCCGTGCGGGAGTTCGGCTGGGACGCGGTGGCACGCCGGACCGTCCAGTTGTACGAGGAAGTCCGCAAACCGGGGTAGCCGTCAGACAGGCGTAGTCGAGGAAACCGGAGCCGGCTCGATCACGGGGCGCGGCCCGACCGGGCGTAGAGGGGCGGCGGTATGCGGCGCGGTGGACCTTCGGTGCTGGGCATCGTACTGGCGGGCGGAGAAGGCAAGAGACTCATGCCGCTCACGGCTGACCGCGCGAAACCCGCGGTCACCTTCGGCGGCACGTACCGCCTTGTCGACTTCGTGCTGTCCAACCTGGTGAACGCCGACATCCTGCGCATCTGCGTCCTGACGCAGTACAAGTCGCACTCGCTGGACCGGCACGTCACCACGACCTGGCGGATGTCGAGCCTCCTCGGCAACTACGTGACTCCCGTCCCGGCCCAGCAGCGCCTCGGCCCGCGCTGGTACCTCGGCAGCGCCGACGCGATCCTGCAGTCCCTCAACCTCGTCCACGACGAACAGCCGGACTACATCGCGGTGTTCGGCGCCGACCACGTGTACCGCATGGACCCGCGGCAGATGCTGGAACAGCACATCGAGGGCGGTGCCGGGGTGACCGTCGCGGGCATCCGGGTGCCCCGCGCCGACTCCTCCGCGTTCGGGATCATCACCCCGGGCTCGGACGGGCAGACCGTGCAGGGCTTCCTGGAGAAGCCCGCCGACCCGCCGGGCCTGCCGGGCGACCCCGAGTGCGTCTTCGCGTCTATGGGCAACTACATCTTCACCACCAAGGCCCTCATCGAGGCGCTCCACCAGGACGCCGAGGACGAGAACTCCGTGCACGACATGGGCGGTTCGATCCTGCCGATGCTCACCGAGCGCGGCGAGGCGCAGGTGTACGACTTCAGCGAGAACCACGTGCCCGGTGAGACGACCCGGGACCAGGGCTACTGGCGTGACGTCGGCACCCTCGACGCGTACTACGACGCCCACATGGACCTGATCGCGGAACGCCCCGCCTTCAACCTCTACAACCGCAGCTGGCCCATCTACACCCACTCCGGTCAGCTGTCCCCCGCGCGGTTCAACGCCGGCGGCATGGCCAGCGAGTCGATCATCAGCGCGGGCTGCCTCATCCGCGGGCAGGTCACCCGGTCCGTGCTCTCGCCCGGCGTCGTCGTCGACCCCGGAGCCGTAGTGCAGGGCTCGGTCCTGCACGACAACGTCCACATAGGGCGGGGCGCGGTGGTGCGGGGCGCGGTCCTCGACAAGAACGTCGAGGTCCCTCCCGGCGCGACGATAGGCGTCAACCCCGAGCGCGACGCGGAGCTCTACACGGTCTCCAAGGGCGGAGTGATCGGCCTGGGCAAGGGCCAGCGCGTCCCGTAGACCCGCGCGGAGGTGCGGCGGGCGCCGCTGTCACAGCACCCGCCGCCTGCGGCCCAGCCACGTCTGGGCGATCACCACGACCGCGAGGAACGCCCCGCTGACCACCTGCTGGTAGGCGGAGTCCAGCGAGCCGATCTGGTTGATGACGTTCTGGATGACCTTCAGGAGCAGGACGCCGACCAACGAGCCGCTGATGAACCCGAATCCGCCGGTGAGCAGCGTGCCGCCGATCACCACCGCCGAGATCGCCTCCAGCTCCATGCCGGACCCGAGGATCGTCACCCCCGACACCAGCCAGGCCGCGTTGAGGGCGCCAGCGAGTCCGGCGCACAGTCCGGACAGCGTGTAGACGGCGATCTTCGTACGGGCCACGGGGGCGCCCATCAGCGCCGCTGCGTCCTCGTTGCCGCCGACCGCGTACACGTACTGCCCGAAGCGGGTGCGCCGCAGCACGAGCGCGCCGAGGACGAACAGCGCGACGGTGATCCACACGGGCACGCCGATGCCGAGGATTGCGCCCTGGCCGAGCGTGGCGAAGAACGAGTCCGTGTCCACCCGGTAGGTCGTCGAGCCCTCGTCGGTGACCGCGAGGAGGATGCCGCGGGCGCCCAGCATCGCGGCCAGCGTGACGATGAAGGGGGCCAGCCGGGAGCGGGCGATCAGCAGCCCGTTGACCACGCCGATCAGCCCGCACACCGCCAGCGGGAGCAGCAGCGCGACCACCGTCCCGTACCGGGAGCCCCAGGCCGCGAGGACGCCGCCCAGCGCGAACAGCGAGCCCACCGACAGGTCGATGCCGCCGGTGATGATCACGAAGGTCATGCCGAGGGCGACCACGGCGAGGAACGCCGAGGACAGGGCCATGTTCCTGAGGTTGTCGCTGGTGAGGAAGGTGTCGAAGCCGATCGACGCGGCGATCATGGCGACGGCCAGGGTGACCAGGGCGCCGTGCTGCTGGGCGAAGGCGCTGAGCCGTTCGGAGCGGCCGGCGCCGGCCGGCTCCACCTCGGGGGCGGCCGGCGCGTGCGGGGGAGTGTCCACTTCGGTCGTCATCGCTTTCCCCGTTCCCTGGCCGCGTAGACGGCGAGGACGATCACCACGGCCTGGGCGATCTGGGTCCACGACGGCGGCAGATCGTGCTTGATGAGCGTGGTGGTGAGCAGCTGGATGAGGGCGGCGCCGGCGACGGTGCCGCCGATGCGGACCCGCCCCCCGCTCAGCGGGGTGCCGCCGACCACGACGGCGGTGATGGCGGACAGTTCCATCAGGTTGCCGAGGGAGGTGGGGTCGCTCGCGGTCAGGCGGGCGGTGGCCAGCACCCCGGCGATCGCGGCGAGGACGCCGGAGGCGACGTACACCAGGATCAGCACGCGGCGTACCGGCAGACCGGCGAGCCGGGCCGCGGGCCTGCTGTCGCCTATGGCCAGCAGCTGCCGGCCGAACGTCGTGCGCCGCATCACGAAGGCGACGAGCAGCGCGAGCGCGGCGGCGATCAGCACCAGGTACGGCACCCCCAGCACGGCGCCGGAGCCCAGCTCGGCCATGCCCGGGTCGCGGACGTCCTTGAGCTGGGGGAGCAGGACCAGGGCGAGTCCCCGGCCGGCGACCATCAGGGCGAGCGTCGCGACGATCGGCTGGACGCCCACGAAGGCGATCAGCGAGCCGGACGCGAGACCGATCACCGCACCGCCCACCAGCGCCGTCAGGGCCGCGACCCACGGCCCGTACCCGAGATACAGGGACAGCAGGGAGGTGGACAGGGCCATCACGGAGCCCACCGACAGGTCGACGCCCTCGCTGCCGATCGCCAGCGCCATGCCGAGCGCCACGATCAGCACCGGCGCCACCTGGACGGCCTGGGTGCGGAAGTTCTCGGCGGACAGGAAGTGCGGGGTGAAGGCCAGGTTCGCCAGGAGCAGGACGGCGACGCCCAGGTAGACGCCGTAGTCCTGGAGCAGGCGCAGCAGCCGGTCGCGGTCCGCGCTCACCCGGCCCAGGCTCAGGTCAGTCATCGTGTTCTCCGGTGCCGGGGGAGGCGGGCGGGGTCTTCTCGGGGCCGGTCGCGGCAGGCGGGCCGCCTGCCGCGACCACGGTCGCGGGGGCCGGTGTCGTGCGGGCGGTCGCGGCGGGCGCCGACGCGATGGCCCGCATCAGCCGCTCCTCGGTGACGGCGTCGCCGGTGAGCTCGTCGATCACCGCGCCGTCTTTCAGGACGATCACCCGGTCGCTGCCCTCGATGAGCTCCTCCGTGTCCGAGGAGATCAGCACCACGCCGAGGCCGTCGTCGGCCAGTTCGTCGATGAGGCGCTGCACCTCGGCCTTGGCCCCGACGTCGATGCCCCGGGTCGGCTCGTCCAGGAGCAGCACCTTGGGATGCATGGCCAGCCAGCGGGCCAGCAGGACCTTCTGCTGGTTGCCGCCCGACAGTTCGCCGACCTTCTGGTGCGGGCCCGCGGCCTTGATGCGCAGCCGCTTCATGAAGGTGTCGACGATCCGGTCCACGCGTGCCTCGTCCACCAGCCCGAACCGGGACAGCCCCGGCAGCGCGGCCAGCGCGATGTTCTCGCGGACCGAGAGCCCCGGCACGATGCCCTCCGCCTTGCGGTCCTCCGGCAGCAGGCTGATGCCGGCCCGGATCGCGGCGGGCGTCGAACCGGTGCGCACCGTCGCGCCCGCCACCACGACCCGCCCGGAGTCGACGGGCAGCGCGCCCGCGATGGCCTTAGCGGTCTCGCTGCGCCCCGATCCGAGCAGCCCGCCGAGCCCCACGACCTCGCCGGGCCGTACGCTCACGGACACCGACTGAAGGTGGTGGCGGACCGTCAGTTCCATTGCCTGCAAAACGGGTTCGGCCTGCGCGTCGTGGCCGCCGGTGAACTTGGTCAGCCCTTCGTCCCGTACGTCGCCGACGTCCCGTCCGAGCATGAGCGAGACGAGCCTGAGCCGGTCGAGGTCGGCCATCCGGCCGGTGTGCACGACCTTGCCGTCACGCAGCACGGTGACGGCGTCGCAGATCTCGTACAGCTCGTCGAGGCGGTGGCTGACGTAGATCACCGCGATCCCGCGTTCGCGCAGCATGCGGATCACCCCGAACAGGGTCCGCACCTCGCGGGGTTCGAGTGAGGAGGTCGGCTCGTCCATGACGACGACCCGGGCGTCGACCGACACCGCGCGGGCGAGGGCCACCATCTGCTGTGCGCCGACGCCCAGTTCGTGCAGCGGCCGGCGGACGTCGACCCGGATGCCGAGGCCGCGCAGTGCGTCGTCCGCCTCCCGGTGCATGCGGCGGAAGTCGATCAGGCCCAGCCGGCCGCGGGGTTCGCGGCCGAGCAGGAGGTTGCGGGCCACGCTCATCAGCGGGACGAGGTTGACCTCCTGGTAGATGGTGGAGATGCCCGCGTGCTGGGCCTGGAGCGGCGTGGCGAAGCGGACCGGGGAACCGTCGTAAACCACCTCGCCCTCGTCGGGACGGTAGACGCCGGTGAGGACCTTGATCAGGGTCGACTTGCCCGCGCCGTTCTCGCCGACGAGCGCGTGCACCTCCCCGGCGCGGGCCGTGAAGTCCACCTGGGACAGGGCCTTCACGCCGGGGAAGGTCTTGGACAGACCGGTCACCGACAGCATGTCAGTAGGCCTTGCCCAGGTCCGACTCGGCGTTGTCGGTGGTGTAGGCGCTGTCCTGGATGACGACGTCCTGCGCGACCTTGTCGCCCTTGGTGAAGGTGTCCAGGGTCTGGAAGGCGAGCGGCCCGAAGCGCGGGTTGGACTCGATGACCCCGTCGATCCAGCCGTCGACGATGCCCTGGACGGCGTTGCGGGTGCCGTCGATCGTCACGATCTTGACGGCGCCCGGCTTCTTCCCGGCACCCTTGAGGGCGTTGACGGCGCCCAGGCCCATCTCGTCGTTCTCGGCGTAGATACCGGTGATGCCGGGCTTGGACTGGATGAGGTTCTCGGTGACCGACTGGCCCTTCTCGCGCGCGAACTCACCGGTCTGCTTGAAGACGACCTTGAGACCGGGCGCCTTCTCCTTGACGCGGTCCTCGAAGCCCTTGGTGCGCTCGGTCGTCACGTTGTTGCCGGCCGCGCCGAGCAGGATGGCGATGTCGCCCTTGCCGCCGGTGGCCTCGATCATGCGGTCCGCGGCCCGTTTGCCCTGCTCGACGAAGTCCGAGCCGATGAAGCTCACGTAGTCCTTGCACGCGGTGGCGTTGATCTTGCGGTCGATGGTGACGATCGGGATGTGCTTGGCGGAGGCGGAGCGCAGCACCGGTTCCCAGCCGTCGGAGTTGAGCGGTGCGATGACCAGGAGGTCGGCGCCCTTGGCGATGAGGTCTTGGACGTCGCTGATCTGCTTGGAGAACTGCGACTGGGCGTTGGCCGTCAGCAGTTTCACGCCGCGCTTCTTGGCCTCGGCCTTGATGGAGGCCGTCTCCGCGATACGGAAGGGGTTGGCCTCCTTCTCGGACTGGGAGAAGCCGACGGTGGCGGTCTTGAGGTCGATCTTCTTGCCGCCGTAGGCGTCGATGGCGCAGGTCGGTCCGGAGCCGGCGTCGGGCGAGGCGACGACCTGGCCGGAGTCGCCCTGGCTGGTGGAGTTCTTGTCCTTCCCGTCGTCGTCCTCGGACTTGGCGCATCCGGAGACGAGCGCGAGGCTCGTGACGAGGCCGGTGGCGAGGAGGGTCCGGACGGAGGTGCGGCGGAGGAATGCGGTCGGCTTCATGGAGTCCCCAAACGGCGCGGCCCCGGCGCTGAGAGCGCTCCCGGGGATGTTCGGCTCTTGCGGTCAACTCTGCGTGCACGTCGTTCAGGGGAGGTTTTTACATCGTTGGAAGGAGGCTGTAAAGCCTTCTGTCCGAAATCCCGTCAGCGCCGGCCCAGCGTGCTCTCCCGCTCAACGAGCCTGAACTCGGCGGTGAGTTCACGCCCGCCGGGGTCCGTTCGGCCCGACAGGCTGCGCAGCAGCGAGGCCACGGCCATCCGCGCGATGGCCTGCTTGTCCGGCGAGATCGTGGTCAGCGTGACCGCCCCGAACCGGCCCTCGGCGATGTCGTCGAACCCGACCACCGCCACGTCCCACGGGACCCTCAGCCCGCGCTCGTGCAGCACTCTCATCGCACCGATCGCGACCAGGTCGTTGTACGCGAACACCGCGTCCGGGCGCACCCCCGAGTCCAGCACCCGGGCCATCGCGCGGGCGCCCTCGTCCCGGTCCCAGCCGCCGACCGGCACCACCAGCTCCTCGGGAGCGGGCACCCCGGCCGCCGCCAGCTCCGCGCGCCAGCCGGCGAGGCGCAGATGGGCGGGCCGGTTGGCCGAGTCGGTGCGGGCGCCCAGGTAGGCGATCCTCGTCCGCCCGCGGCTCAGCAGATGCCGAACGGCGGCGCGGGCCGCGGCCACGTTGTCGATGGCGATGTGGTCGTAGGGCAGGTCGTACTCCCGCTCGCCGAGCAGCACCAGCGGCACGTCGTCGGTGCGGGACCGCAGGTCCTCGGCCTCCAGCTCCAGCGGGCTCAGGATCAGACCGTCGATCACGTTGGCGCGGAAGCCCTGGCTGACCAGCACCTCCTGCTCACGGTCGCCGCGGGTGTGGTCGAGCAGCACGGTGAACTCGTGCTCGGCGGCGGCGTCGATGACGGCGCCGGCCAGCTCCGCGAAGTACGGGTTGCCGAGCTCGGGCACGGCCAGCGCGATGATGCCCGTACGGCCCTTGCGCAGGTGGCGAGCCGTCAGATTGGGGCGGTAGCCCAGCTCGTCGATGGCCTCCTGGACCTTGGCCCGCATGGCGGGAGTGACGTGCGGATAGTTGTTCACGACGTTCGAGACCGTCTTGATCGAGACGCCGGCGCGCTCCGCGACGTCCTTCAGGCTGACCCGCAAGGGATCTCCTCCGCATCGATGTACGCCCCTCTCACCGGGGCGTTTGTCATGACCCTGGACAGCGGCCGGGAGCCGTGCTCTCATGCCAACTGCCGTTCCTTCCAACGTTGTACAGACTGAAGCACCGAGCCGCCACCCTTCCTCAGCAAGGAGGATCCGTGCGCATCAGACGACTCAGAATCCGAATGGCCTTCCTGCTCGCGGCAACGCTCGGGATGGCGGGACTCACCGCCACCCCGGCCGCGACCGCCGCCGACGACCCCGTCGAGGTCCACGGGCTCAAGGGCGAGTACTACACCCAGTCCGCCCCCGGAGCCTTCGACTTCCACGAGCTCAAGGCCACCGGCTTCGACACCCACCTCGACTTCGACAACCTGGAGCCGCGCCTGGACTTCGCCACCGGACAGTCGGACGACGTCAACGTCCGCTGGACCGGCCGGATCGTGCCGGAGAAGACCGGCGCCCACACCTTCGCGATCACCGGCGACAACGGCTTCCGGCTGTGGATCGACGGGAAACCGGTCATCGACCACTGGGTCGACGACTGGGACCGCGAGCAGACCTCGGCCCCCGTGGACCTCACCGCCGGACGCGCCTACGACATCAAGGTCGAGTACTTCGAGCACTTCGGCGGCTCCAACCTCCACCTGCGCTGGACCGAACCCGGCGGCACCAAGGAGGCCGTGCCGCAGTCGGCGCTGCGCCTGCCCGCGGGCTACGACTACGACGGCGCCATCAGCACCACGGTCCTCAAGGACGGCCGCACGCTCCGCCTCGACTTCGCGCAGAAGCTGAAGGCACCGCCCGCCGGCCTCACCGACCACGTGGAGGCCGTCATCGGCGGCGCCAAGTGGCCGCTCGGCAAGGCCACGCTGGACCGGTCCGACCCCAAGGCCCTGAACATCGCGCTGAAGGAACCGGTCGTCGGCAACAAGACCGGCACCGCCCGCGGCACCGCGGACCTGCGCTACGACGGCCAGGGCGGCCTGCTCGGAGCCGACGGCAACGTTGTCAACGCGTTCTGGAGCAGCGGCCCCAACCACTCCACGTACGAACTGCGGACCAAGTGGGCGGACGACGTCGGGCCGCGCAACGCCCTGCCCGAGTACCCCCGGCCGCAGCTCACCCGCGACGCCTGGCGCAACCTCAACGGCTCGTGGCAGTTCGCCTCCGCCAAGGCGGGCGAGCAGCCGCCGGTGGGCCGGAACCTCGCCGAGAAGATCCTCGTCCCGTACCCGGTGGAGTCCCAGCTCTCCGGGATCGAACGGCACGAGGACCGCATGTGGTACCGCCGCACCTTCACCGTCCCGGCCGACTGGAAGGTCGGCTCCGGCAAGCGGCTGCGGCTCAACTTCGGCGCCGTCGACTGGCGGTCCGAGGTCTACGTGAACGGCACGAAGGTCGCCGAACACAAGGGCGGCTACGACAAGTTCAGCGCCGACATCACCGACGCGCTGAAGCCCGGCCGCACCCAGGAGCTGATCGTCGGCGTCTACGACCCGACCGACGCGCAGGGCGGCGAGAACCCGCCGGTGGGCAAGCAGCGCCTGGACCCGAGCGGCATCTGGTACACCCCGTCCTCCGGCATCTGGCAGACGGTGTGGATGGAGCCGGTCGCGGCGGACCACGTCGACGCGCTCAAGCTCGTCCCCGACGTGGCCAGGAGCCGGCTGACCGTCGAGACCGAGGGCGTCCGCGACGGACTCGCGGTCACGGCGACGGCGTACGCCGGGAAGCACAAGGTCGCCACGGTCCGGGGACGCACCGGGCAGCCGCTGGTCCTGAAGATCGACGACCCGCACCTGTGGTCGCCCGACGACCCGTTCCTGTACGACCTGAAGGTGAGCGTCGGCGGCGACCGCGTCGGCAGCTACTTCGGGATGCGGTCCATCGCCGTGGAGAAGGTGGGCGGCACCCCGCGCACCGTCCTCAACGGCAAGCCCGTCTTCATGATGGCCACCCTCGACCAGGGCTTCTGGCCGGACGGACTGCACACCGCCCCGACCGACGAGGCGCTCGCGTACGACCTGAAGCTGCACAAGCGGATGGGCTTCAACTCCGTCCGCAAGCACATCAAGGTGGAACCGGACCGCTGGTTCTACTGGGCCGACCGGCTCGGCCTGCTGGTGTGGCAGGACATGCCCGCCATGACAGCGGGCGTGAACCCGGACGCCGCGTCCCGCGCCGAGTACGAGCGCGAGATGAAGCAGATGATCGACGAGCACATCAGCAGCCCGTCGATCGTGATGTGGGTGACCTTCAACGAGGGCTGGGGCCAGTACGACGAGGCCCGCATCGCCGACCAGGCCAAGTCCTGGGACCCGACCCGGCTGGTCAACAGCATGTCGGGCATCAACCTCGGGGTCGACGGCGGCACCGGCGACATCATCGACGAGCACGGCTACCCGAGCCCGGCGCTGCCACCCCACCCGGACGGTGAACGGGCCCTGGTCAGCGGCGAGTACGGCGGTCTCGGCCTGGCGGTGCCCGGTCACGCCTGGTCGGTGCAGCAGTCGTACGTGGACGTGGACCCCTCGACGTACACGGACGACTACCTCGCCCGGCTCGCCGAGGTGCAGAAGCTGACCTGCAAGGGAGGCAACGGCGCCGTCTACACCCAGATCTCCGACGTGGAGGGCGAGTTGAACGGCCTGGTGACGTACGACCGCAAGGTGGTCAAGCCCGACGTGCGGCGGCTCAAGGCGGCCCATGAGGCGCTGATCGGCGGCGCGTCGCAGCCGGCGCCGGCGGGCTGCTCCTGACGGCGAGGGCGCTCACCGGGCGGCACCTCCCCGCCTCCCCGCCTCCCCGGTGAGCGTCCCGCCCCCGGCCCGCCGACGGGTCGACGGCACGGTCCGCCCTCCCACAGGGGCGGACCGTGCCCGACCGGCGCGGCCCCCGACCAGTCACCTCCCGACAGGAGCATCCCCATGCCCCTCGGCAGACGTCACTTCCTGCGGACCGGCTCCCTGACGCTGGGCGCGCTCGCCCTCGGCGCCACCGCGCCGGCCACCGCGGCCGGCCGGGCCGACGGTGTCCTGCCCGACGCCTTCACCCGGCTGCCACCCGGCAGCATCACCGCCCGCGGATGGCTCGACGGCCAGCTGCGGCTCCAACTCGCGGGCCTGTGCGGCCGCTACGCCGAGCGCTCGCACTTCCTCGACCCCGCCACGAGCGGCTGGACGCACCCGGAGAACGCCGGCTGGGAGGAACTCCCTTACTGGCTGCGCGGATACGTCCCCCTCGCCATCGCCACCCGGGACTCCGCGGCCCTCGACGCGGCCCGCCGCTGGATCGACGCGATCCTCGCCACCCAGCAGAGCGAGGGCTTCTTCGGCCCCCGCGCCCTGCGCACCTCGCTGAACGGGGGCCCCGACTTCTGGCCCTTCCTCCCGCTGCTCCAAGCCCTGCGCAGCTACGAGGAGTACGCGCACGACCGGCGCGTCGTGCCCTTCCTCACCCGCTTCCTGCGGTTCGTGAACGCCCAGGGACGCGGCGCGTTCGACACCAGCTGGGTCTCCCTGCGGTGGGGCGACGGCATCGACGTGGCCCTGTGGCTCCACCGCCGCACAGGGGACGCCTTCCTGCTCGACCTGGTCGACAAGATGCACGCCTACGGCGCCGACTGGACCGGCGAGCTGCCCACCCCGCACAACGTCAACATCGCGCAGGGCTTCCGTGAACCGGCCCAGTACGCCCAGTGCTCCGGAGCCGACGAGCTGACCCGGGCCACCTACCTTATGTACGACCAAGTCATGCGCGCCTACGGTCAGTTCCCCGGGGGCGGGATCGCCGGCGACGAGAACCTCAGGCCCGGCTTCGGCGACCCCCGGCAGGGCTTCGAGACCTGCGGAATCGTCGAGTTCATGGCCAGCCACGAGCTGCTCACCCGGATCACCGGCGACCCCGTCTGGGCGGACCGCTGCGAGGACCTCGCCTTCAACCTGCTGCCCGCCTCCCTCGACCCCGAGGGCCGCGCGGTGCACTACGTCACCAGCGCCAACAGCGTCGACCTGGACAACTCCCGCAAGACGCAAGGGCAGTTCCAGAACGGCTTCGCCATGCAGGCGTACCAGCCGGGCGTCGACCAGTACCGCTGCTGCCCGCACAACTACGGCATGGGCTGGCCCTACTTCACCGAGGAGCTGTGGCTGGCCACACCCGACCGGGGGCTGGCCGCCGCCATGTACGCACCCTGCCGGGTCGAGGCGCGGGTCGCCGGCGGCACGACCGTCACGGTGACCGAGGACACCGACTACCCCTTCGGCGAGACGGTCACCTTCACGATGGGCACCCCGCGCCGCGTCGCCTTCCCCCTGCTGCTGCGGATCCCGGGCTGGTGCACCACGCCCGCCCTCCAGGTGAACGGGCGCTCCGTGCCGGCCCCGAGCGGACCGGCGTTCGTCCGCGTCGACCGCACCTGGGCCGACGGCGACACCGTGACGCTGCGCCTGCCGCAGCGCACCACCCTGCGCACCTGGCACGGCAACCACGACTCCGTGAGCGTCGACCACGGACCCCTCACCTACGCGCTGCGGATCGGCGAGGAGTACGTCCGCACCGCCGGGAGCGAGACCTTTCCCGAGTACGACGTCCACGCCACCAGCCCCTGGAACTACGGCCTCGTACCCGGCGGTTCGCTCGACCTCCGGCGGGCGGACGGACCGGTCGCGGGCAATCCGTTCACCCACGCCACCAGCCCGGTCCGCATCACCGCGCAGGCGCGCCGCATCCCCGAATGGGTCGCGGACGACGAGCGGGTGGTCACGCCCCTCCAGCAGAGTCCGGCGCACAGCGACGCGCCCGTGGAGAGCGTCACGCTGATCCCGATGGGCGCGGCGCGGCTGCGGATCACGTCCTTCCCGACGGCCGCGCCGGAGGGGAAGCCGTGGACGCCGGAGCCCGCCTTCCGGCGCATCCAGAACAAGCACAGCGGGAAGGTGCTGGCGGTGGACAACATGTCCACGGTGAACAGCGCCCGGGTGGTCCAGTTCGACAACTCCGGTACGGGCGACCACGCGTGGCAGCGGATCGACCGGGGCGACGGCTGGTTCCTGGTCCGCAACGGCCACAGCGGCAAGGTGCTGGGGGTGGACGGCATGTCGACCGCGAACAGCGCCCGGGTGGTGCAGTTCGAGGACAACGGGACCGAGGACCACCTGTGGGCCTTCGATGACCGGGGCGACGGCTGGTTCCTGGTGCGCAACCGGCACAGCGGCAAGGTGCTGGGGGTGGACGGCATGTCGACGCAGAACAGCGCCCAGGTGGTGCAGTTCGAGGACAACGGCACGGACGACCACCTCTGGCGCTTCCTCTGACCTCGCACGACCGGGCTCGTCCGACCGACCGCGGGGCGGGCCCGGCCGCGACTCTTGACGAGTACACGTACACGACGAAGAATGAGCGCGCTGTGCGCTTGACAACGTTGTCCAAGCTGAGGAGGCGTTCCCGCCCATGAGATGGACCCAACGGCTACGCGGTGCGGGGATGGCGGTCGCCGCCGCCGCACTGCTCGGCGGCTCCCTCGCCGCACCGGCCGCCCAGGCGGCGGACCGGCAGGCCGGCCCGCTGACCGACCTGGTCAATCCCTTCATCGGTACGGAGAACGAGGGCAACACCTATCCGGGGGCCGCGGTCCCGTTCGGCATGGTGCAGTTCTCGCCGGACACCGGCCACAACACCGGCTACGACTACTCGCACGACCACATCCGCGGCTTCTCCCTCGTCCACCTGTCGGGCGTCGGCTGCGGCCTCGGCGGCGACCTGCCCGTGCTGCCGACGACCGGGGACGTCACGCGGACCGACTACGCCGCGTACCAGGCCGAGTTCGGCCACGACGACGAGAGCGCCACCCCCGGCTACTACCGGGTCGGCCTGAAGACCGGCATCGAGGCCGAGCTGACCGCCACGGAACGCACCGGCGTGCAGCGGTACACCTTCCCGGCGACCGACAAGGCCAACGTCCTGCTGAACGCGGGCCAGTCGCTGCACCGGGGGATCACCACCGAGGTCGAGATCCTCGACAACCGGACGGTGCGCACCGCGATCACCGGCAGCGGCTTCTGCCAGGACACGAAGCCCTACACCGTCTACACGGTCACCCGCTTCGACCGGCCCTTCGAGACCTCCGGCACCTGGAACGGCGACACCGTCACCACGGGTTCCAGGAAGTCGGTGAGCACCGGACGCAACGGCGCCTTCGTCCGCTTCGACACCACCGGCGACCGCACGGTCGAGGCGACCACCGCCCTGTCGTACGTGGACGCGCGGGGCGCCGCGCTCAACCTCCGCTCCGAGGGCGGCCGTTCCTTCGACGCGGTGCGCGCGGCGGCCCACCGTTCCTGGGAGGACCGGCTCGACGACGTACGGGTGAAGGGCGGCGGCGACACCCTGCGCCGCACGTTCTACTCCTCCCTGTACCGGTCGTTCCTCGCGCCCAACATCGGCAGCGACGCCGACGGCCGCTACACCGGCTGGGACCAGCGGATCCACCGCGCGAAGGGGTTCACGTACTACCAGAACTGGTCGCTGTGGGACACCTACCGCACCCAGTCGCAACTGCTGTCCCTGCTCGCGCCGCGTGAGGCCCGCGACATGGCGATCTCGGTCGTCAGGATCGACGAGGAGAGCGGCTGGCTGCCCAAGTGGGGCTACGGCACGGTCGAGACCAACATCATGACCGGCGACCCCGTCACCCCCTTCCTCACCAACGCCTACCAGCAGGGGCTGCTCAAGGGGTACGAGGAGCGGGCCTACCGCGCGCTGAGGAAGAACGCCGACGGGGTGCCGCCCGCCGACTCGCCCGCCGTCGGCCGCGAGGCCAACAAGGAGTACCTGGCGAACGGCTTCGCGCCCTACGTCAAGGGGCGCCCGCACGTGAAGCCCGGCGACTCGGACTACGACCACGGAGCGTCCGCGACCCTGGAGTACGCCCTGTCGGACGCCATGCTGGCCGAGATGGCGCGCGACCTCGGGCACGAGGCGGACGCCGCGCGTTACGCCGGACGGGCGCAGAACTACCGGAAGATCTTCGACGACTCGACCGGGTTCTTCCGCGCGCGGGACGCCGCCGGCGCCTTCACCGGACCGGAGGACCCGGCCCGGAGCGAGGGCTTCCACGAGGGCACGTCCTGGCAGTACCAGTGGCTCGTCCCGCAGGACCTGCCGGGCATGGTGGACCTGATCGGCGGCAAGCAGGCGGCCAATGAACGGCTCGACTCGTTCTTCGCCTACGAGGAGCTGCTGAAGGACCCCGCGAAGACGGCACGCGAGGTGTGGGTCAACGGTCCCTACGACTACTACAACGCCGACAAGTACAACCCGCAGAACGAGCCGGACCTGATCGCCCCGTACACGTACCTGTCCACGGGTGAGCCGTGGAAGACCACGGACGTGGTGCACGCGGCGCTCACCCTGTTCACCGACACGCCGACCGGCATGACGGGCAACGACGACCTGGGCACGATGTCCGCCTGGAACGTCCTGTCGTCCATCGGTGTCTTCCCGGTGCAGCCCGGCTACGACAGCTGGGGCCTGTCCACCCCCGTCTTCGAGCGGGTCGACCTCACCCTGGACCGGCGCTACTACCCGCGCGGCGCCCTCACGGTGACGGCGCCGGGTACCTCCGACGACGCCCGGTACATCCAGTCGGCGCGCGTGGACGGCGACGGCTACGACCGCACGTATCTGACGACGGACGGGCTGCGCGACATGCGCTCGCTCGCCTTCACCGTCGGCACCGAACCGTCCGGATGGGGGACGTCCGAAGAGGCGGCACCGCCCGCCCTGAACTGACCCCGCACACCTCCCGCGGCGCCTGCGTCCCGCCCCTCCTCGAGGGGCGGGACGTAATCTGCTGTTAACTGAGCGTAGCTTGATCGTACTTGACCGTAATCGCCTGTCAGGGGTTGACTGCTTGTGCACCCGTCCGTCGACGCGAGAGCAAGCCTTTGACCTCTGACCTGCTCGCACCCCTCGACCTGGCGTTCTGGAACATCGAGTCCGCCGAGCACCCCATGCACCTCGGTGCCCTCGGGGTCTTCGCGGCCCGCTCGCCCACCGCGGGCGCGCACGCGGCGGACCTCCTCGCGTCCCGCGCGGCCGCCGTGCCGGGGCTGCGCATGCGGATCCGCGACCTGTGGCAGCCGCTCTCCTTCCCGCTCGCCTTCGGCGGGGCGACGCGCGAGCCCGTGCCCGACTTCGACCCGCTGCAACACGTTCGGCTGCACGCGCCCACGGCGGATTTCCACACGGTCGCGGGCAGGCTCATGGAACGCCCGCTCGAACGCGGCCGGCCGCCGTGGGAGGCCCACGTGCTGCCCGGCGAGGACGGGGTGTCGTTCGCCGTCCTCTTCAAGTTCCACCACGCCCTCGCCGACGGGCTGCGTGCGCTCATGCTCGGCGCCGCCCTGATGGACCCGACGGACATGCCGGAACCCCGGCCGCGCCCCGCCGCGCCCGCCCGGAGCCTGCTCCCCGACGTGCGCGAGCTGCCCGGACTCCTCCGCGGCACCCTTTCCGACCTGGGCCGGGCCCTCGACATCGGCGCGTCCGTCGCCCGCGCCACCTGGGACGTCCGCTCCTCGCCCGCCCTGACCTCCGAGGCCACCGGCACCCGCCGCACCGCGGGCGTCGTCATCGACCTCGACGAGGTGCACCGCGTCCGCAAGAGCGTGGGCGGCACCGTGAACGACGTCCTCATCGCGGTCGTGGCCGGCGCGCTGCGGCGCTGGCTCGACGAGCGGGGCGACGGCAGCGAGGGCGTCACGCCCCGGGCGCTGATCCCGGTGTCCAGGCGGCGCCCGCGCACCGCCCACCCGCAGGGCAACCGCCTGTCGGGCTACCTCATACGGCTCCCGGTCGACGACCCCGACCCGCTCGGCCGGCTGCGCGCGGTGCGCACGGCCATGGACCGGAACAAGGACGCCGGACCACACCGGGGCGCGGGAGCCGTCGCGCTGCTCGCCGACCACGTGCCGCCCCTCGGGCACCGGCTCAGCGGACCCGTTGTCGGCCAGGCGGCCCGGCTGCTCTTCGACATCCTCGTCACCAGCGTGCCGCTGCCCAGCCTCGGCCTGCGACTCGGCGGCTGCCCGCTCACCGCCGTCTTCCCGCTCGCGCCCCTGGCGCGCGGGCAGTCCCTGGCGGTCGCCGTCTCGACGTTCCGCGGGCGCGTCCACTACGGGCTGGTCGCCGACGCGAAGGCCGTGCCCGACCTGGAGGTGCTGGCCCGCGCCCTGCACGAGGAGATCGCCGAACTCGTCGAGGCGAGCGCGCCCAGGGCCGCTGACGGCCGGAGCTGACCTCTCGCGGGGGCCCCGCGCGCAGGCGGGTGACATGCGGCCATTTTGCTGACACCCGCCGCGTCAGTATGCTCGCGAGCTGGCGGGATGTATCGAGCAGCGTATAGGGTGCCGCCTTTTGGGAACCGCCGCGGCCGTCCGGGCACGCGTGCACGAGTGACACGAGGAACACAGCGGCGATGACGGTGACAGAGGACAGCCAGGCGGGTGCCACGGACATCGCGGAGGTGTCATGGGGCCCGGGCGTCGACCCGGAACGTCTCGCCGTCTGCCTGAGCGTGCTCGAAGAACTCGACAAGCTGGACGTCGACCACCCCGACGCCATCGCGGTGCGCCGCGCGACCGCGGGCATCTACCGCACGGTCAAACAGCGCCGCCGCCAGGAGCGCCGGGCCGCCAAGACCGCCCACGACAAGGCGGTCACCGAGTCCACGGCCACCGGCTCCGCCCAGCGCATCGACGACGAGACGGAAGGCATCCTGCCTTCGTCCGTGACGGACGCCGGCGAGATCGCCGGGGTGCTCCAGCGCCCGCGCTCCTGCTACATCTGCAAGACGCGCTACGTCGAGGTCGACTACTTCTACCACCAGCTCTGCCAGCCCTGCGCCGCCGAGAACCGCTCGCGGCGTGAGGCCCGCGCCGACCTCTCGGGCAAGCGCGCCCTGCTCACCGGCGGCCGCGCCAAGATCGGCATGTACATCGCGCTGCGGTTGCTGCGCGACGGCGCCCACACCACGATCACCACGCGGTTCCCGAACGACGCCATCCGCCGCTTCAAGGCCATGCCCGACAGCGACGAGTGGATCGGCCGGCTGAAGATCGTCGGCATCGACCTGCGCGACCCCGCCCAGGTCGTCGCCCTGGCCGACTCGGTCGCCGCGGAGGGCCCCCTCGACATCCTGATCAACAACGCGGCCCAGACCGTACGCCGTTCCCCGGGCGCCTACAGCGAGCTGTTGGCCGCCGAGTCGGGGCCGCTGCCCGCCGGTGAGCTGCCCCCGGCCGAGGTCATCGGCACCTTCGGCTCCGGTGCCGTCTCCGCGCTCCCCGTCGCCGGCGGGGGCGCCCTCACCGCGCAGGACGTGACCGACCTCGCGCTGGTCTCCGGCTCCGCCTCCCTGGAGCGGATCGCGGCCGGCACGGCGATCGACGCCGGTGGCCTGGTGCCCGACCTGCACGACACCAACAGCTGGATCCAGTCCGTCGAGGAGGTCACGCCGGTCGAGCTCCTCGAGGTCCAGCTCTGCAACTCCACGGCGCCGTTCATCCTCATCAGCCGCCTTCGCGCGGCGATGGCGGCGTCGCGGGCCGAGCGGACCTACATCGTGAACGTCTCCGCGATGGAGGGCGTCTTCAACCGCGGCTACAAGGGCGCGGGCCACCCGCACACCAACATGGCCAAGGCCGCCCTGAACATGCTCACCCGCACCAGCGCCCAGGAGATGTTCCAGAAGGACGGCATCCTGATGACCGCCGTGGACACCGGCTGGATCACTGACGAGCGCCCGCACCCCGACAAGATGCGGCTCGCGGACGAGGGCTTCCACGCCCCGCTCGACCTCATCGACGGCGCGGCCCGCGTGTACGACCCCATCGTCCGCGGCGAGCAGGGCGAGGACCTGTACGGCGTCTTCCTGAAGGACTACGCGCCGGGCAAGTGGTAAGTCCTCAGGGCTGACGCGGGGCGCGGTCCCGCAGGCGCTCGTGGACGGCGTACGCCGCCGGGTCGGGCCGCGCCGGCCGGTACGCCGCCCGGACCCGCGTCCCGCCGTCCACCAGCAGGTCCGCGCCCGTGATCCAGTCCGCGGCGTCCGAGGCCAGCCACACCACGGCGCGGGCGACGTCCGCCGGTTCGCCGACGCGGCCGAGCGGGAGGCCCGCGGCGATCTCCTCCTCGGAGTCCTCCCAGACGAAGCGGGCAAGCTCGGTCCTGACGAGGCCGGGGGAGACGGAGTTGACCCGGACCCGGGGCGCGAGTTCGCCCGCGAGCTGCCGGGTGAGGTGCAGGAGCGCCGCCTTGCTGGTGCCGTACGCCCCCACGTGCGGGCCGGGATGGACGGCGCCCTCGGTGCAGACGTTGACCACCGAGCCGCCGTGCTCGCGCATCCACAGCCGCCAGGCGCACCGCACGAGCCGCAGCGGCGCCTCCACGTTGACCGTGAACGCCTCGCGCCAGCGGTCCGGGTCGGCGTCCATCAGGGGGCCGTACGGTTCGTTGGTCGCGGCGTTGTTCACCACGACGTCCAGGCGTCCGAACTCCCGCAGCGCCAGCTCCGTCAGCGCCGCCAGGTGCGCGGGGTCCGCGACCGTGCCCGGCAGACCGACGGCGCCCAGCTCCTCGCAGGTCCGCCGCAGCCCGTCCGGGTCCCGTGCCGTGACGCACAGCCGTGCCCCCGCGCGCGCGAACTCCTCGGCGACCGCCCGCCCGATCCCGCGGGAGGCACCGGTGACGAGGACGGCCCTGCCGTCGAGTCCGTACGGCCGCGTCATCCGCGTACCGTCTCATGACGGACCGTCAGACAACAGGGCGCCGGCCGTCCCGCTGTCGTCCGGCGGGCTGTGCCGGCGGCGGTCCGCCGGGCCCGCCGGGACGGCCCTGCGCGCCTGCGGTAGGGCCCAGTTCCGTGCCCGCCCGTCCCGGTCGTCCGGCTTGTTCTGTCCGGGTTCCTCTGTCCCGCAGATGTGTTCTGTCCCGCAATTTCTTTCGCCCGCTGGGCCGAACGGGTGGCGGCGAATCGGGGCAGCATGTTTCAAATCACCGCGTATCGTGGGTGGATGGACGCTGAACGACTCAGGACGGTTACCTCGTGTTTTCAGCCCCATCGAGCGGACGTCCGCTCATCTGGCTACTCTGTAGCCGACGGACAGACAGCCTGGGTCCCACCCACACCCACGGTCCGTCCCGGGACATGCCGGTCATCACGGCCTGCTCTCTCGCGAGTTACCGGCGCCACCGCGTCCGAACTGCTTCGACTCAGACCCGAGCGGGCGTCAGGCGCGCAGCAGCACACTGAGCCAGTACGTCCCGAGGGTGACCCGACACATAAGGAGTGCGCGGTGACACCGGACAAAACGAACCTCGATCAACGTTCCAAGGAACGCCTGGAGCGAGCGGGCCTGCCCGAGAAGAAGCTCGGCAGCCTCGACGTGTGGGCCAGGTCCGCCCCGATCCGCCTCGCGGGCTACGAGGAAGACCTCGCGGAGCCCCATATCCTGCCCAGCGTGGACTGACCACCCCGCGCCTCGCGGGGACCCGTCCCGACAGCTGACGGCATGGGCGTGCAACACTCACGCCCATGCTGATCAGAGAAGCCGCGGCCGACGACTGGCCGCGGATCTGGCCGTTCTGGCACCGGATCGTCTCCGCCGGCGAGACCTACGCCTGGGACCCGCACACCTCCGAGGAGGACGCCCGCGCTCTGTGGACGGCCCCCGGCAAGCGGGTGTACGTCGTCGAGGACGACGCCGGCGCCGTCGTCGCGTCCGCCTACGTCACGCCCAACTACGGCGGCCCCGCCGCCCGTATCGCCAACGCCGGCTTCATGGTCGACCCCGACCGGTCCGGCCAGGGGTTCGGCCGCGCGCTCGCCGAGCACCTCCTCGCCGCCGCGAAGGCGGACGGCTACCGCGCCATGGTCTTCAACGCAGTGGTGGAGACCAACCCCGCCGTCGGGCTGTGGACTTCGCTCGGCTTCACGATCCTCGGCACCGTGCCCGACGCCTACGAGCACGCCCGGCACGGCCTGGTGGGACTGCACATCATGTACAAGGCCCTCTGACTCCGCGGCCGCCCGCCCCGCTCACTCGTCGAGCGGTGCCGTACGCCGCCACGGCCGCAGCGCCTCCAACCGCCCGGCCACGTCGAGCAGTACGCCCTCCGAACCCGGCCGCGCCACGAGCTGGACGGCGCACGGTGCCCCCGAGGGCAGCGTGCCGAACGGGACGGACATCGCGGGCCAGCCGGTCAGGTTCCACGGCGGTGTCAGCGGCGAACAGGCGGTGTTGGCCAGCAGGTTGCGCAGCCAGCCCCGCTCGTGCCAGGCCGCCGCGGCCGGTCCGCGCCGGGCGAGTGCCGGGGTCAGCAGCACGTCGTGCTCCGCGAAGAACGGCTCCAGCCGGCGGCGCAGTTCCTCGCGCCGGTCGCCGGCGCGCACGCTCCGCACGAACCGGCGTCCCACGGCGGCGTGGACCCGGGTGCGCCGGGCGAGCCGCCGCGGGTCGAGGTCCTCGGCGTCCACGGCGGTGCCCGCCGTCCAGTGGGCGAGCGCGGTGGTTCCGAGCCACCACGGGTACGGCGGGTCCGCGGGCCGTACCCGGTGACCGGCCCCGGCCAGCAGTTCGGCGGCCTCCCGTGCCGCCGTCGTATACGGCCGGGTGACGCTCACGCCGAGGAGCGGACTGCGCAGGGAGAGGGCGATACTCGGGCCCGCCGCGTCGCTGCCGCCGGGCGCCGCGCCCGCGTCCGGGCCGGCGAGGACCGCGAGCATCAGGCGGGCGTCCTCGACGGTGGTCGCGAGCGGCCCGTTCTCCGACATGCCGAACCAGTCGCCGTGCCCGATGCCGGCCGGGACCACCCCGAAACCGGGCTTCAGCCCGACGAGACCGCAGTGGGCGGCCGGGATCCGCAGCGAGCCCATCCCGTCGTTGCCGAGCGCCAGCGGGACCAGGCCGGCCGCGACCGCCGCCGCGCTGCCGCCCGACGAGCCGCCCGCCGTGCGCGAGAGGTCCCAGGGGTTGCGCGCGATGCCGTGCACCCCGTCCGTGGTCCCGAAGACGCAGAGCTCCGGCACGTTCGTCAGGCCCACCACGACGGCGCCCGCCGCGCGCAGCCGGGCCACGGTCACGTGGTCCTCGTCGGCCAGGGTCGCCGGCGTCGCCGCGCTGCCGTTGCGGGTCGCCTCACCACGTACGGCGAGGTTGTCCTTGACCGCCACCGGGACCCCCGCCAGGGGGAGTCCGGCCAGGTCGGGGCGGGAGCCGACCTCGTCGGCCTCGGCCAGTGCCGCCTGGACGCGCACCGTCCGGAAGGCGCCGATCCGGGAGTCGAGACGCTCGATCCGCGCGAGGTGCCAGGCCACCACCTCGCGGGGCGTCACCCGCTTCTCGCGTACGGCGGCGGCTGTCTCGACGGCGGTCCGGCCGGCCCAGCTGGTCACGGGCGCTCCTTGTCGGTACGTGCGCCGCGCGGCGGGCACGGAGGGGCCCGCTCGCTGCGCACGGCGGGCTTACTCGCGAGTAGTAAGGAGCACTGTGCCCGCAGAGGAGGCCGCGCGTCGAGAGGTGACGGCGACGAATCCGGACGACGCGTGCCCGCCGTCCGAGCGCCGCCGCCGGGACGTCACTCCGGGCAGGGCCCTGTGCTGTCCCGCTCGATCAGCCGGGGCACCGGGACCTGCACCGTGCGCGCCGGGCCACCGTCCAGCAGCGCCGTCAGCTCCTGCGCCGCCGTCCTGCCGAACTCCACGGTGTCGCGGGAGAGCGCCGACAGCCACGGCTTGACCATGCGGCACAGCGCGGAGTCCTCCCAGGCCACCACCGACACGTCCCCCGGCACCGAGAAGCCGAGCTCGGCCGCGGCGGCCACTCCGGCGACCGCCATCACGTCGTTGTCGTAGACCAGCGCGGTCGGCGGGGTGTCCTGCTCCAGGACGCGGCGCGTGACGGCCGCGCCCTGCGCGTCCGAGTAGTCCGTGGTCACCGAGCGGACCTCACGCAGGTCGCGCCGGGCGGCCTCGGCGCGCAGCGTGCGGATCCGGCGCTCGGTGTGGGCGAGGCCCGGCAGACCCGCGATGTGCGCGATCCGGCGGTGCCCGAGCGAGTGCAGCTCGCCGACGACGGCGGCCATCGCGCCGGCGTCGTCCGCCCACACGACGGACAGCCCGGGGTGCCGTGCGTCGGGGACGCCGCCGATGACCACGGCGGGCAGGCCCAGCTCGTCGAGGAGGTCCGGCCGGGGATCGTCGGTGCGCGGATCGACGACCAGGACGCCGTCCACACGATGCTCGGCCCACCACCGCCGGTACACCGCGCACTCGGCGTCCACGTCCTCCACCACCTGGAAGAGCAGGCCGAGATGACGCTCGGCCAGCACTTCCTGGATGCCCGAGATCAACTGCAGGAAGAAGGAGTCCACCCCGAGTGTGTCCGCCGGGCGGGCCACCACCAGGCCGACCGTCGCCGTGCCCTCGCCGGAGAGCTGCCGTGCCGCCGTGCTGGGCCGCCAGCCCAGCTGTTCGGCCACCCGACGCACCCGGTCGCGGGTGACCTCGGAGACTCCCGGCCGGTCGTTCAGCGCGAAGGAGACCGCGCTCTCGGAGACGCCGGCCCGCTGCGCGATGTCCTTCATCGTCGGCCGGCGCGCCGGGGATCGCTTCGCTGACACACCTGGCCCCTTTCCCATGGCTTGCGGGCGACAGCGTACCGCAGACGTGCACGCACTAAAGCGCTTGAGTGATCACGAGCTAAAGCGCATTAGTGGCTGGTTGTAGTTCCGCTTCCACGCGTCTCTGACCTGCTGCTTTATGGGCGCTTCGAATTTACTGCGGGCTAATGCATTGACTTCCCGTGGAACCTGCGTGCAAGGTCTGCGACGGCACCCGTTCATCCCCCCTGCGAAGGAGCCCCTTCCGTGCGTATCTCCCGCAGAGCCCTCGCTGTCGCCGCCACCGTCGCCGTCGTCCTGCCGCTGAGCGCCTGCGGCTCCGGGGACGACGGCAGTGGCTCGACGGACGCCTCCGGCAAGATCGAAGGCGACATCACGTTCCAGACCTGGAACCTCAGGGCCAACTTCAAGCCGTACTTCGAGGGCGTGATCGCCGACTTCGAGAAGAAGTACCCCGGCACGCACGTCAAGTGGGTCGACCAGCCCGCCGAGGGCTACGCCGACAAGATCAGCGCGGACGCGGCCGGCGGCACCCTGCCCGACGTCGTCAACGTCTCGCCCGACCTCGTCGCCCCGCTGGCCAAGGCGGGCCTCGCGCTCGACCTCGACAAGGCGGCCGCGAAGTACAAGAAGGAGTATCTCGACGGCGCCTGGGCCAGCCATCGGATACCGGGCATGACCGGCACGTACGCGTTCCCCTGGTACCTGAACACCGGCCCGCTCTTCTACAACAAGAGCCTCTTCGAGCAGGCCGGGCTCGACGCCTCGAAGCCGCCGAAGACGTACGACGAACTCTTCGCC
Source organism: Streptomyces sp. NPDC005496 (assembly GCF_042872045.1). Classification (NCBI taxonomy): domain Bacteria; kingdom Bacillati; phylum Actinomycetota; class Actinomycetes; order Kitasatosporales; family Streptomycetaceae; genus Streptomyces; species Streptomyces sp. NPDC005496. The sequence goes on along the minus strand of NZ_JBIAJQ010000011.1, from coordinate 249,236 downwards.
GACGCCCTCCGGTTGGCGAAGAAGAGCAAGGGCAAGGTGGCCACGCTGGCCAACGTGCCCACCATCGAGGACTTCGGGCGCTACGGCGTCCAGCTGATGAACAAGGAAGGCACCGCCTTCGCGTTCAACGACGCCAAGGGGGTCGAACTCCTCACCAAGTACAAGGAGTTGTACGACGCCAAGGCGCTCGACTCGCAGGCGCTCACCGCGACCCCCGAGTCCTCGGGCAAGAAGTTCCTCACCGGGGCCGTCGCCATGAACCCCGGCAGTGCCCTGGACCTCGGCAACTTCAAGAAGCAGGCGCCGAACCTCTACAAGAACATCGGCATCACGGACCAGATCACCAGCACCGGCAAGGTCAACATGTACGTCATGGGCGTGATGGTGAACTCGCGCACCAAGGAGAAGCCGGCCGCGGTCGCCTTCGCGCACTACGTCACCGACGCGAAGAACCAGATGTCCTTCGCCAAGAAGGTCGCGATCTTCCCGAGCACCGCCGGCTCGCTCGACGACCCGTACTTCACCGAGCAGGACGGCACCGACGAGACCCGGGTGCGCGTCGCCGCCGCGCAGTCCCTGAAGAACGCCGTCAACTACACGCCGGTGCTGTTCAGCGAACAGATGAAGACCGCGCTGCGCAACGAGGTCGCCAAGGCGCTCCAGGGCAAGCAGAGCCCGAAAGCAGCTCTTGACAACGCTGTCAAGGCCTGCGACCGGCTCCTCCAGCAGCAGGGCTGAACCGGCATGGCGAGTCCCACCCTGTCCCGGGTGAGCCGTCCACGCGGCGAGCGGCCGCAGGAGCCGGGCGGGCGTCCGCGTCGCGTGCGACGCCATCTCCCCTTCAGCCCCTGGCTGTTCGCCGCACCCGGGCTGCTGATCACGGGCGCGTTCATCCTCTACCCGTTCGTCTCCACGCTGGTCAACGCCTTCACCGACCGCCGGACCCTGATCCCGGGCCACTTCGTGGGCCTGGCCAACTTCCGGGAGCTGCTGCACGACGAGATGTTCTGGATCGGGCTGCGCAACAGTGCGCTGTACGTCGTCGGGGTCGTCCCGGCGCTCGTCCTGCTCCCGCTGCTGCTCGCGCTCCTGGTCCAGAAGAACATCCCCGGCATCACCTTCTTCCGGTCGGCCTTCTACACCCCCGTGGTCGCGTCCATCGTCGTGGTCGGACTGATCTGGGTGTGGCTCCTGGACGAACGCGGCCAGGTGAACTCGCTACTGGAGGCGGTCGGCGTCGGCAAGGTCGGCTTCCTCAGCGACCAGTGGCTGCTCCTGCTGAGCGCCATGGCCGTCACGGTCTGGAAGGGCCTCGGCTACTACATGATCATTTATCTGGCGGCGCTCGCCAACGTGCCGCGCGAACTGCACGAGGCCGCCGCCGTGGACGGCGCGGGCGCGGTACGCCGCTTCCTCACGGTCACGGTGCCCGCCGTCCGCTCCACCATGGTGCTGGTCGGCGCGCTCTCCTCGGTCGCCGCCTTCAAGGTGTTCTCCGAGGTCTACCTGATGGCGGGCCCGGACGGCGGCCCGGCGGGCGAGGACACCACCCTCGTCATGCTCGTCCAGCGCACCGGCACCGGCCTGACCGGCCGGGTCGGCTACGCCTCCGCCATCTCCGTCGTCGTCTTCGTCGTCACCGTCGCGCTCATGCTGCTCGTGCTGCGCGCCGACCGGAAGGAGGACGCGTGAGCACCGCCGAGAAGACCCCCGAGGCCCGCGAGACGCGGCCCGCCACCGGGACCGCCCCCCGGAGGCGCGTCACCGACGAGCGGGGCCGGCAGGTCCGCGCCTGGGAACTGGCCCTGCGCTACCTGCTGTTGCTGGGCGTACTCGCCCTCACCGTCGGACCGTTCGTCTGGCAGCTGTCCACCTCGCTCAAGGGCCCGACCGAGGACATCTTCAGCTCGCCGCCCCGCTTCCTGCCCAACGACCCGACCCTGCACAACTACGGCCGGGTCGCCGACACCATCCCGGTGTGGGACTACGCCCTCAACTCGCTGAAGGTGGCCGCGGCCAACGTCGTCACCAACTGCGTCGGCTCGGCGCTCGCGGGCTACGCCCTGGCCCGGCTGCGCTACCGCGGGCGCTCGGCGGCCACCCTGGTCTTCATCCTCGCCATGCTCGTCCCCGTCGAGGGCATCATCATCGCCCAGTTCACTACCATGCGTGAGCTCGGCCTGAACAACACCCTCATCGGTGTCGTCCTGCCGGGCTGCATCGGCGCGATGAACGTGCTGCTGATGCGCAACGCCTTCCTCAACCTCCCCTACGAGATCGAGGAGGCGGCCGTCGTCGACGGGGCGAACACCTGGCAGCGGTTCCTGCGCATCGCCCTGCCGTCGGTGAAGGGCACCCTCGCCGTGGTCGCGATCTTCGCGTTCATGGGCGCCTGGGACGACTTCCTGTGGCCGCTCATCGTGCTGAGCGACCCGTCTAAGTTCACGCTCACCATCGGCCTCAACTACCTGCACGGCACCTTCGCCAACGACGAACGGCTCGTCGCCGCGGGCACGATCATCGCCGTCGCACCGCTGATCGTCCTCTTCGCCTGCCTCCAGCGGTACTTCTTCCGCGGCGTGGGCGAGGGCGCGGTCAAGGGCTGAGCCCCGCCGCACCCGCGGTGCTCACGGCCGACCTCCCCGCCACTTCCCGATTCGCAAGGATCCCGTATGCCTCCTGCCGTGCGCTTCGGCGTCAACTACACCCCGAGCGAAGGGTGGTTCCACCACTGGCTCGACTTCGACCTCGACGCCGTCCGCGCCGACCTCGACTCCATCGCGCGGCTCGGCCTCGACCACATCCGGGTCTTCCCGCTGTGGCCCTACTTCCAGCCCAACCGCACCCTCGTCCGCCCGCGCGCGGTCGAGCAGCTCGTCGCCCTCGCCGACGCCGCCGCCGAACGCGGGCTCGACGTCAACGTGGACGGCCTTCAGGGCCACCTGTCGAGCTTCGACTACCTGCCGGCGTGGACCCGGACCTGGCACCGGCGGAACATCTTCACCGACCCCCAAGTGGTGGAGGGGGAGGCGGAGTTCGTACGCACCCTCGCCGCCGCCCTCGCGGACCGGCCGAACTTCGTCGGCATGACCGTCGGCAACGAGATCAGCCAGTTCGCGGCCGACCCGCACCCCGACCCGGACCGCGTCACGCCCGCCGAGGCCGAGGCCTGGCTGCTGACCCTGCTCGGCGCCTGCGAGAAGGGCGCGCCGGGCAAGCTGCACCTGCACGCCTCCTACGACGCCACCTGGTACCAGGACGACCAGCCCTTCACACCCGCCCACGCGGCACGGCTCGGCGCGGTCACCGCCGTCCACTCCTGGGTGTTCAACGGCACCGCCCAGCGCCACGGCCGCACCGGCACCGCCACCGAACACCACGCCGCCTACCTCGTCGAGCTCTCCAAGGCGTGGGCGGACGACCCGCACCGGCCCGTCTGGCTCCAGGAGGTGGGCGCCCCCGCGCCGTTGATCCCCGCCGAGCACGCCGCCGCCTTCACCGAGGCGACCGTCGCGAACGCGCTGGACTGCCCCGACCTGTGGGGTGTCACCTGGTGGTGCTCGCACGACGTCAGCCGCGGCCTCGCCGACTTCCCCGAACTCGAATACGGGCTCGGCCTGTTGACCAACGACCGGCGGACGAAGCCCGCGGGCGAGGTCATCGCCCGGATCGCCGCCGAACGGCGGACCCACCGCCCCGCCCCGCGCACCACCGCGCTCGTCGTGGACACCACGCCGGGCCGCTCGGTCTGTGCACCCGGCGGACCCGTCTTCGAGGCCTTCGCGCGGCTGGCCGGCGACGGCGTCCGCCCCACGACCGTCCTCGCGAGCCGCGCCGCCGACCAGGACCACCTCACCGCCCGCGGCATCACCGAGGTCCTCACCCCCGGCCAGGTCATGTCGTAGCCGGGCGCACCTACAGCACCCCCCCCGCAAGCACCGTAGTCCGTCCCCCAACGTTACGGAGCACACCGTGAACCTCAGCAGACGCACCGTCCTGCTCGCCGGAGCCGGCGTCGCCGCCGGGCTCGTCCCAGGCCTGTCCACCGCGGCCGCGGCGGCCACCGGCGACCTCCAGCCGTACGCCTCGTACTGGTACCCCGACTCGCTGCCCGCCGGCAGCCCCGGCGCCGGCATCACCTGGCGCAGCCTCAAGGCGTGGCGGGCCGAGGACGACCCCGACCTGCCCTTCAACACGGCGTCCGTACCGCTGGCCGCGCGCTTCACCCCGACACCGGCGAACCGTACGGCCCGCGACGGCCAGGCCCGGGTCCAGTCCCTCGTCTCCTTCGGCCCGACCGCGGGCAACCCCTCCCAGGGCGCGGCGACGGCCGACTACTACGCCCTCACCCACTGGGCGTACCTCGACGAACTCGTCTTCTGGGGCGGCTCGTCCGGCGAGGGACTGATCCTCGCGCCCAACGCGCCGATCGTCGACGCGGCCCACCGCCACGGCGTGCCCGTTCTCGGCAACGTGTTCCTGCCGCCCGCCGCCTACGGCGGACAGCTCCAGTGGACCCGCGACCTCGTGCAGAAGGACGCGTCCGGGCACCACCCGCTGGCGGAGCGACTCGTCGCGGTCGCCGCCGCGTACGGCTTCGACGGCTGGTTCGTCAACGCCGAGACCGGCGGCGGCGACGCCGCCCTGGCCGCCGACATGCTCGGCTTCCTCGCCGAGCTCAGGACGCTCGGCACCGCGAAGGGGCAGCGCGTCACCTGGTACGACTCGATGACCACGAACGGCTCGGTCAGCTGGCAGGGAGCGCTGAACGACCGGAACAAGGCGTTCTTCCAGGCCGCCGACTCCATGTTCGTCGACTTCCGCTGGTCACGGAGCAGCCTCTCCTCTTCCGCCACGACCGCCCGGCAACTGGACCGCATCCCCTACGAGTTGTGGGCGGGCGTCGACGTCGAGGCCAACGGCACGAACACCTCCGTCGACTGGGACGCCATCGTGCCCGCCGACAAGGACCACGTCGTCTCCCTCGGCCTCTACCGGCCCGAGTGGACCCGCAACCACCTGCCCGCCGGCCGCACCCCCGGCGACTTCCACGCGGCCGACGACGCGTTCTGGACCGGCGCCTCCCTCGACCCCTCCCGGCCCGACACCGGCGCCACCTGGCGTGCCCCGGCGCTCTCCGTCGCCGACCGCTCCACCGTCACCGCCGTCCCCTTCGCCACCACCTTCAACACCGGGCACGGCCTGAAGTGGTACGACGGCGGCAAGGTCACCTCGGACGCGGCGTGGAACCACCTCGGTCTCCAGGACCGGCTGCCCTCCCGCCGCTGGGTCGTGCGCACCACCGGGAGGCGTCCCGCCGTCGCCTTCGACTTCGCGGACGCCTGGCGCGGCGGCAGCAGCGTGCTCGTCGACGGCACTCTCGACGCCCCCGTCACCCTGGACCTCTACGCCACCCGGCTGCCGCTGAGCGCGGACACCGTGGCCGAGCTGACCCACCGCACCGACGCGGGCGCGGTCAGGGTCGAGCTGGGCGTCGCCACCGCCGAACCCGGCACGCCGGGCGGGGCCCCGCCGTACACCTGGTTCCCCGTCGAGGCGGGCAGCGGCGGCTGGCGGACCTCCACCGTGCGGCTGAGCGGGCTGTCCGGGACCGCGCACGCCATCGCCGTCCGGCTCACCCCGGCCCGCCGCGGATCCTCGGTCCGCCTGCGGCTGGGCGGGCTCGCCGTCCGGAACGCGAAGGTGATCCCCGCCGCGCCCACCGGCCTGCGCGTCACCGACGCCGACGGCGGCAGCCTGCGCCTGAGGTGGCAGGCCGCCCCCGGCGCCGTACGCCACTACGAGCTGCACCGCGTCCTGCCCGACGGCACACGCCGCTTCCTCGGCGGCACCTGCCAGCGCGCGTTCTTCGTCAAGGGCCTCGCCCCCGCACAGGGGGAGGCCGCCGCGCGGTTCGAAGTACGCGCGGTGGGGGAGCTGTTCACCATCTCCTCAGCCACCACGACCACCCATACCTGGTAGCCCGCACCCACACCCACGGAGCACTTCATGCATGACGACCGCACCCTGGTCGAAGCCCGCCTCAAGCGCGTCCTCGACGAGCGCATCCGCCCCGCCGTGTATCCCGAGTCCGTACCGCTGGACGTGGCGGTGTGGAACGCGCCGGGCGAGCCCGTGCCGGTCGCCGAGGGCCTGGCGGCCGACCCGGCACCGATCGAGGTCGGCGCGCGCTGGGGTGCTCCGTGGGGCACCAGCTGGTTCCGGGTCACCGGGACCGTCCCGAAGGAGTGGGCGGGACGCCACGTCGAGGCGATCCTCGACCTCGGCTTCGACGAGAACATGCCCGGCTTCCAGTGCGAGGGCCTCGTCTACCGGCCCGACGGCACCCCGGTGAAGGGGCTGAACCCCCGCAACCAGTGGGTTCGGATCGGTGCCCCGGCCGAGGGCGGCGAGGAGGTCCTGCTGCACGTCGAGGCCGCCTCCAACCCGGTGATCCTCGACTACCACCCCTTCGTGCCCACCCCCCTCGGCGACAAGGAGACCGCCGGCACCGAGCCGCAGTACACCCTCACCCGCATGGACCTGGCCGTCTTCGACGAGACGGTGTGGAACCTCGTGATCGACCTGGAGGTGGCCGGCGAGCTGATGGCCGAGCTGCCGGTGGAGTCCGCGCGGCGCTGGGACCTGCTGCGCGCCGTCGAGCGCGCTCTCGACGCCGTCGACCTCCAGGACGTCAACGGCACGGCGGCCGCCGCGCGCGCCCGGCTCGAAGGGGTGCTGGCCGAGCCCGCCGTACCCTCCGCCCACCGCATCAGCGCCGTCGGTCACGCGCACATCGACTCGGCGTGGCTGTGGCCGCTGCGCGAGACCGTGCGCAAGGTGGCCCGCACGACGTCCAACATGACCGCGCTGCTGGAGGACGAGCCCGACTTCGTCTTCGCCATGTCCCAGGCCCAGCAGTGGGCCTGGGTCAAGGAGCACCGGCCCGAGGTGTGGGCGCGGGTGAAGAAGGCCGTCAGCGACGGGCGGTTCGTGCCCGCCGGAGGCATGTGGGTCGAGTCCGACACGAACATGCCGGGGTCGGAGGCGATGGCCCGTCAGTTCGTGCACGGCAAGCGGTTCTTCCTGGAGGAGTTCGGCGTCGAGAACGAGGAGGCGTGGCTGCCCGACACCTTCGGCTTCGCCGCGGGCCTCCCGCAGATCATCAAGGCGGCGGGCTCCAAGTGGCTGCTGACGCAGAAGATCTCGTGGTCGCAGACCAACAAGTTCCCGCACCACACCTTCCAGTGGGAGGGCATCGACGGCACCCGGATCTTCACCCACTTCCCGCCCGTCGACACCTACAACTGCTCCATGAAGGGCAGCGAGATCGCGCACGCCGCGAGCAACTTCAAGGACAAGGGGGTCGCCCGGCACTCCCTGGCGCCCACCGGCTGGGGTGACGGCGGAGGCGGCACGACACGCGAGATGGTCGCCAAGGCGGCCAGGCTGCGGAACCTGGAGGGCTCCGCGACCGTCGTCTGGGAGACCCCCGAGGAGTTCTTCGAGAAGGCGCAGGCCGAGTACCCGAACGCGCCGGTCTGGGTGGGCGAGCTGTACCTGGAGCTGCACCGGGCCACGCTCACCAGCCAGGCCAAGACCAAGCAGGGCAACCGCCGCAGCGAGCACCTCCTGCGGGAGGCCGAGCTCTGGGCGGCGACCGCGGCCGTCCGCACCGGGTTCGCCTACCCCTACGAGGACCTGGACCGCATCTGGAAGACGGTCCTGCTCCACCAGTTCCACGACATCCTGCCCGGCTCGTCCATCGCCTGGGTGCACCGCGAGGCCCGCAGGACGTACGAGCGGGTCGCCGAGGAGCTGAACGCGATCATCGACGCGGCGCAGCGGGCGCTGGCCGGTGAGGGTTCCGCGCCGCTGGTGTTCAACTCGGCGCCGCACACCCGCGACGGGGTCCCGGCGGGCGGCGCCCGGACCCCTGCCGTCCTCGGCGAGACGGCGCTTGAGCCCCGCCCGGACGGCGGCTATGTCCTCGACAACGGGATGCTGCGGGTCGAGATCGACGCGCGGGGCCTGGTCGTCTCCGCGTACGACCTGGCCGCCGACCGCGAGACGGTCGCACCCGGACAGGCCGCCAACCTGCTGCAACTGCACCCCGACTTCCCGAACATGTGGGACGCCTGGGACGTCGACGAGTTCTACCGCAACACCGTCACCGACCTGGTCGACGCCGACGAGGTGGCGCCCGGCGACGACGGTGTCTCGGTACGGGTCGTCCGCTCCTTCGGCGCGTCACGGGTCACCCAGGTGCTGTCGCTCGCCCCCGGCGAACAGCGACTCGGCATCGACACCGAGGTCGACTGGCACGAGACCGAGAAGTTCCTGAAGCTCGCGTTCCCGCTCGACGTGCACGCCGAGCGGTACGCCTCCGAGACGCAGTTCGGGCACTTCCACCGGCCGACGCACACCAACACCAGCTGGGAGGCCGCCAAGTTCGAGGCCTGCAACCACCGGTTCGTGCACGTCGAGGAGCCCGGCTGGGGCGTGGCCGTCGTCAACGACTCGACGTACGGCCACGACGTGACCCGTACCGTGCGCGACGGCGACTCCGGTACGACCACCACCGTGCGGGTCTCGCTGCTGCGCGCCCCGCGGTTCCCCGACCCCGAGACCGACCAGGGTGTGCACCGGTTCCGGCACGCGCTGGTGCCGGGGGCGGCGATCGGTGACGCGGTGCGCGAGGGGTGGCGGATCAACCTGCCGGAGCGGCGGGTGTCGGGCTCCCAGGAGGTCGCGCCGCTCGTCACCGTCGAGCAGGACGCCGTCGTGGTGACGGCGGTCAAGCTCGCCGACGACGGGAGCGGGGACGTGGTCGTCCGGTTCCACGAGTCCCGGGGCGGGCGGTCGCGGGTCACCCTCACGGCAGGGTTCCCCTTCGAGGACGTCACCGTGACGGATCTGCTGGAGCGGCCGCTCGCCGATGCGGTGGGGCCCGAGCGGGACGGGGGGCGGCTTCGGATGCCGTTGCGGCCGTTCGAGTTGGTGACGCTTCGGTTGAAGCGGGGGTGATCACCTTGCGGTGAGGGCCCTTGGGGGGTGTCCCCGGGGTTCCTTGCCGGGTGGCGGCGGGTTCAGTCCCGACGTGCGGTGTCGGGGCTGGGGCCTGCTTCTCCGGCGCCGGAGGGGGTGGGGTCGCGTGACCAGGGTTCCCCGCTCCGGGGTGGCTTCGGTTCCGACTCGGGGCTCCGCCCCGGGCCCCGCTCCTCAAACGCCGGAGGGGCTGATTTTGTGCGCCCGGGCCGGTCGGGTGACGGGGCGGCTCCGGTCCCGACTCGGGGCTCCGCCCCGGGCCCCGCTCCTCAAACGCCGGAGGGGCTGGGTTTGTGGACCTGGCCTTTCGGGCCCGCTCCTCAAGCGCCGGAGGGGCTGGAGCTGCGCGCCGCATGCTGTTCAGCCGGCCACGGAGAACCCTTGCCGTTCTCACGGCTCCAGCTGGCTGCGTAGCCACTGTTCCACCTCGCCCACGTGGGCTGCCGCCGCCGCTCGGGCCGCTTCCGGGTCGCGGGCCACGAGGGCGCGGTGGATCGCGGCGTGCTCGCGGCGGGTGCGCTCGAAGGCGCCCTCCTCCTGGTAGCCGCGCCACACCCGGGCGCGGAAGGTGCGGGAGGAGAGCCCCTCCAGGATCGCGGCCATGGTCTCGTTGCCCGCCGCGGCGCCGATCGCGCGGTGGAAGGCGAGGTCGTGGGCGAGGATCTCCTCGGGGTCGTCCGTCGCGTTCATCGCCAGCAGGTGCTTCTCGACCTCGGCGAGCTGGTCGGGCGTGATGCGCGCGGCGGCCAGGGCGGTCGCCGTCGATTCGAGGACGCGGCGCACCTCGAGGAGTTCGACGAGCCGCGGTCCCCGGGAGAGGTCGGCCACGACACCGAAGGTCTCCAGCAGGTCCCCGGCCTCCAACTGCGTGACGTAGATGCCCGATCCGTGCCGGGCCTCCAGGACGCCGAGGACGGTGAGCGCCCGGATCGCCTCGCGCATCGAGCTGCGGGACATGCCGAGCTGTGCCGCGAGGTCCCGCTCGGTGGGCAGCCGCTGGCCGGGCTCCAGGCGGCCCTCGCCGATCATCGCCTTGATCCGCTCGATGGCGCGCTGCGTCACCGTGCACTTCGGCGGTGCCGTCTGCGCTTCCCGAGGCTGGCTCTCGTCCACGCCGCTTCCTCCTGTTGCCGGGTGCGCGCAGTCTAATCACCCATGTGGTCGGACCACTACGGCCGGAAACCGGGAAAAGTTGGCTCCGGAGGGTGTTGTGGCTCCCAAGTGGTCTGATAAATATTCGTCGCGGTCGGCAGAGGGACTTCCGGCCGGGGCCGTGCCGGGGTCGTAGGCCCACGCGCTCGACCAGCATCCGATCACTGCTCGATCACGCTCGATGAGGAGCCGTCAGATGGCCGGCAGAACTGTGCGGAACAGGCGAGGCACGTCACGGGCGGTGCGTGCGGCGGCTGCGGCCGTCTGCGTCGCCCTCGCGCTCACGGCATGCGGGAGCACCAAGGACACCGCGGTCGGCGGCGGCGGGAAGGGCGACGGCAGCGGCAAGGTCGGGGTGATCCTGCCCCTGCTGACCTCGCCGTTCTGGCAGTCGTACAACGACTACGTGCCGAAGATGGCGAAGTCCGAGGGCGTGGACGCGCTGAAGACGGTCAACTCCAACAGCGATCCCTCGCAGCAGATCACCGACATCAACAACCAGCTGAACCAGGGCGTGAAGGGCCTGGTCGTGGCCCCGCTGGACAGTGCCGCGATCGCCGCCGGGCTGGACCAGGCCGAGCGCAAGGGCGTCCCCGTGGTCGCCGTCGACGTCGCCCCCGAGAAGGGCAAGGTGGCCATGGTCGTACGCGCGAACAACGTCGCCTACGGCGAGAAGGCCTGCGACTACCTGGGCAAGCAGATCACCTCGGGCAAGGTCGTGCAGATCATGGGCGACCTGGCGTCCGTCAACGGCCGGGAGCGCTCCGAGGCGTTCCGCACCTGCGTGAAGAAGAAGCACCCGAAACTGAAGGTCCTGGAGATCCCGGCGAAGTGGGAGTCCGACACCGCCGCCTCGAAGCTGGACACCCTCCTGAACGCCAACCCCGACATCAAGGGCATCTACCTCCAGGCGGGCGGCGTCTACCTCGCCCCGACCCTGCAGACGCTCAAGTCCAAGGGCATGCTCAGGACGACGGGTGCCAAGGGCCACATCACGATCGTCTCGAACGACGGCATCCCGCAGGAGTTCGACGCCATCCGCAAGGGCCAGATCGACGCCACCGTCTCGCAGCCCGCCGACTCGTACGCCAAGTACGGCATGTACTACATCAAGGCGGCGATGCGCGGGAAGACGTTCGAGCCCGGTCCCACCGACCACGACTCGGAGATCGTCAGGCTGCCCGGCGGAATCCTGGAGGACCAGCTGCCCGCGCCGCTGGTGACCAAGGACAACGTCGACGACGCCGAGCTGTGGGGCAACACGGTCGGATGAGCACACCACTTGTGGAGGCGCGGGGGATAGCCAAGCGGTACGGTCCCACCGTCGCGCTCCGGGACGGCCAGCTCACCGTCATGCCGGGGGAGTCGCACGCGCTCGTCGGACGCAACGGCGCCGGCAAGTCCACCCTGGTCGCCGTCCTCACCGGCCTCCAGGCGCCCGACGAGGGGACCGTCCGCTTCGACGGCGAGAGCGCGCCGCCGCTCGCCGACCGCGACGCCTGGCGCCGCAGAGTGGCGTGCGTCTACCAGAAACCCACCGTGGTACCGGAGTTGTCGGTCGCCGAGAACCTCTTCGTCAACCGGCAGCCGGTGGGCCGCGGCGGGTTCATCAGCTGGCGCAGGCTCAGAGCACAGGCGGCCGAGGTGCTGGAGACCTGGGACGTGCGTGTCGACCCGGACGCCCGGACCGCGGACCTCAAGGTCGAGGACCGCCAAATGGTCGAGATCGCGCGGGCGTTGAGCTTCGGCGCTCGGTTCATCGTCCTGGACGAGCCGACCGCGCAGCTCGACAACCGGGAGATCGACCGCCTCTTCACCCGCATGCGCGCGCTCCAGGACTCCGGCGTCACCTTCCTGTTCATCTCGCACCACCTCCAGGAGGTCTACGAGGTCTGCCAGACCGTGACCGTGCTGCGCGACGCCCGATGGATCACCACCGCACCGGTCGCCGAACTCCCGCGCCCGGCACTGGTGGAGGCGATGGCCGGGGAGTCCCTCGCCGTCGCCGAACGGGCCGCGGTCCGCACGGCCGCGGTGGACGAGGACGCGCCCGTCGTGCTCGACACCCGGGGGCTCTCGTCCGAGGCGTACGCGGAGGTCGACCTGAGCGTCCGCCAGGGCGAGGTCGTCGGCCTCGCCGGGTCCAGCGGCAGCGGCAAGATCCAGCTCGCCGAGTCGTTCGCGGGACTGCACACGCCGACCGCCGGCACCGCCCGACTGGACGGCGAACCGCTCCCGTTCGGCGACGTGCGGGCGGCGCTGCGGGCCGGGGTCGGCTGCGTCCCCCGTGACCGGCACGAGCAGGGCCTCGTCCCCGCGATGAGCGTCGGCGACAACGCCACCATGACCGTCCCGGACCGTCTCGGCCGCCACGGCTTCATCGGCACCGACCGCAGACGCGGCCTCGCCGGCGAGCTGATCCGGCGCCTCGGCATCCACACCGAGGGCCCGGAACAGCCAGTCTCGGACCTCTCCGGCGGCAACGCGCAGAAGGTCGTCATGGCCCGCGCCCTCGCCTCCGACCCCCGGCTCCTCGTCCTGATCAACCCCACAGCGGGCGTCGACGTGAAGTCCAAGGAGTCCTTGCTCGCCCGCATGGACAGCGCCCGCGAGGACGGCACCGCCGTGCTCGTCGTCTCCGACGAACTCGACGACCTGCGCCGCTGCGACCGGGTGCTCGTCCTCTTCCACGGCCGCGTCGTCGCCGAGCACCCGGCCGGCTGGCGCGACCACGAGCTGATCGCCTCCATCGAAGGAGTGGACCATGGCTGACACGAAGGCCCCGTCGGCCTCGACCCCCGCCTCCGTCCGCGCGCCCGCGGGCCGCGCCGGGCAGTCCGTCCTGCTGCGCCGCGCCCGCGAACTCGCCCTCGTCCCCGCGCTGTTGCTGCTGCTCGTCCTCGGCGCCGTGCTCAACGACTCCTTCCTCACCGAGCGCAACCTGATCTCCGTCCTGGGCGCCTCCGCCGCCCTCGCCATGGTGGTGCTCGCCGAGTCGCTGGTCCTCATCACCGGCAAGTTCGACCTGTCCCTCGAATCCGTCGTCGGCATCGCGCCGGCGGTCGGGGCGCTGCTGGTCCTGCCCGCCGCCCAGTCCGGCTGGGGCGCGGAGCTCCCCGCCGCGCTGGCCCTGTTCGCGATCCTCGTCGTGGGCGCCGCCATCGGCGCCTTCAACGGCATCCTCGTCGTGAAGTTCAAACTCAACGCGTTCATCGTGACGCTGGCGATGCTGATCATCCTGCGCGGCCTGCTGGTCGGCGCCACCAAGGGCAAGACGCTGTTCGGGATGCCCGACGCGTTCTTCTCCCTGGCCACCACCACCTTCCTGCGCGTCCCGCTGTCCGTGTGGCTGGCCGCCGTCGCGTTCGGCGTCGCCGGGCTGGTCCTCAAGTACCACCGGGTCGGGCGCGCGCTGTACGCGATCGGGGGCAACGCGGACGCGGCCAGGGCGGCCGGCATCCGCGTCGAGCGCGTGATGCTCGGGGTGTTCGTCGTCGCGGGAGTCCTCGCCTCGGTCGGCGGGATCATGCAGACCGGTTACGTGGGGGCGATCAGCGCCAACCAGGGCAACAACATGATCTTCACCGTGTTCGCGGCGGCGGTCATCGGCGGCATCAGCCTCGACGGCGGCAAGGGCACCATGTTCGGCGCCCTCACCGGCGTCCTGCTCCTCGGTGTCGTGCAGAACCTGCTCACCCTCGCCCAGGTGCCGTCCTTCTGGATCCAGGCCATCTACGGCGGGATCATCCTCGTCGCCCTGATGATCGCCCGCCTGACGACGGGACGCGCCCAGGACTGACCCCCGGCCGACGCCCGCACGCCCCGAGTCCCGGACCGAAAGGCCTCCCGTGTCCCCAACCGCCGCCCGCGTCACCGCGGTCGACACCTACGACATCCGCTTCCCGACCTCGCGCGAACTCGACGGGTCCGACGCGATGAACCCCGACCCCGACTACTCGGCGGCGTACGTCGTGCTGCGCACCGACGCGGCCGACGGCCACGAGGGCCACGGCTTCACGTTCACCATCGGGCGGGGCAACGAGGTCCAGGTCGCCGCGATCGAGGCCCTGCGGGCACACGTGACCGGACGCCCCGTCGACGAACTGTGCGCCGACCCGGGTTCGCTGAGCCGGGACCTGGTCGGCGACAGCCAACTGCGCTGGCTCGGGCCCGAGAAGGGCGTGATGCACATGGCGATCGGCGCCGTCGTCAACGCCGTCTGGGACCTGGCCGCCAAGCGCGCGGGCAAGCCGCTGTGGCAGCTCCTCGCGGACGCCGAACCGCGGTGGCTGGTCGGGCAGATCGACTTCCGCTACCTCACGGACGCCCTCACCCCCGAGGAGGCGCTGGCGCTGCTGCGCCACGGCCGGGAGGGGGCAGCGGAACGCGCCGCGACCCTGCGGGAGAAGGGCTTCCCCGCCTACACCACCTCACCCGGCTGGCTCGGCTACAGCGACGAGAAACTGACCCGCCTGGCCGCCCAGGCCGTCGCTGACGGCTTCACCCAGATCAAGCTGAAGGTCGGCGCGGACCGCGCGGACGACGTACGCCGGCTGCGGGTGGCGCGCTCGGTGGTCGGTCCCGGCATCCGCGTCGCGATCGACGCCAACCAGCGCTGGAACGTCGACGAGGCGATCACCTGGGTCGACTCCCTCGCCGAGTTCGAGCCCTACTGGATCGAGGAACCGACCAGCCCCGACGACGTCCTCGGCCACGCCGCGGTCCGCAGGGCCGTCGCCCCGGTCAAGGTCGCCACCGGCGAACACGTGCAGAACCGCGTCGTCTTCAAGCAACTGCTCCAGGCCGGCGCCGTCGACATCCTGCAGATCGACGCGGCCCGCGTCGGCGGCGTCAACGAGAACCTCGCCATCCTGCTGCTCGCGGCCAAGTACGGCGTACCCGTCTGCCCGCACGCCGGCGGGGTGGGGCTGTGCGAACTCGTCCAGCACCTGTCGATGTTCGACTACGTGTCCCTCGCCGGCACCACCGACGACCGGGTCATCGAGTACGTCGACCACCTGCACGACCACTTCGTCGACCCCGTGGTGATCCGCGGGGGTCACTACGCGGCGCCCACCGCACCCGGCTTCTCCGCCACCATGCGGCCCGAGTCCATCGCGGAGTACACCTTCCCCGGAGGTACCTTCTGGGCAGCCGACCTCGCACAGCAGTCACGCACCGACCCGAAGGAGAAAGCGGCATGACGGCCTCTCAGGAACGCGGGGACTTCACGGGTCTCAGGGCGCTCGTGACGGGCGGGGCCTCCGGCATCGGCCGGGCCGCGGCCGAACTCCTCGCCGCCCGCGGCGCCCGCGTCGCCGTGCTCGACCTCGAACCGGGCGGGGTGGCCGCCCCGCTGCTCGGGTACCGGGCCGACGTCTCCGACGACGCGTCCGTGCGGTCGGCGGTGGCCGCCGCGCTGACGGAGCTGGGCGGACTCGACGTGCTCGTCAACAACGCGGGCATCGGCGCCCAGGGCACGGTCGAGGACAACGACGACGAGCAGTGGCACCGGGTCCTGGACGTCAACGTCCTCGGCATCGTGCGCACGACCCGCGCCGCCCTGCCCGCCCTGCGGGAGTCCGCGCACGCGTCCGTCGTCAACACCTGCTCGGTCGCCGCCACGGCGGGCCTGCCCCAGCGCGCGCTGTACTCCGCCTCGAAGGGCGCCGTCCTCTCCCTCACGCTCGCCATGGCCGCCGACCACGTCCGCGAGGGCATCCGCGTCAACTGCGTCAACCCCGGCACCGTGGACACCCCCTGGGTGGGACGCCTGCTCGACGCGGCTCCCGACCCCGGCGCCGAGCGGGCCGCGCTGGAAGCCCGGCAGCCCACCGGACGCCTCGTGTCGGCGGCCGAGGTCGCGGGGGCCATCGCGTACCTGGCGAGCCCCCTGTCCGGCGCCACCACCGGCACCGCCCTGGCCGTGGACGGCGGCATGCAGGGGCTGCGACCGCGTCCGGCCGCCCGGTGAGCCCGCTCGGGCGCAGCGGCGTCGAGACCGGCCCCCTCGGCTTCGGCGCGGCGGGCATCGGCAACCTGTACACCCCCGTCGGCGAGGAAGAGGCACGACGGGCGGTGGACGCCGCCTGGGCGGCCGGCATCCGCTACTTCGA
Source organism: Streptomyces sp. NPDC005496 (assembly GCF_042872045.1). Taxonomy (NCBI): domain Bacteria; kingdom Bacillati; phylum Actinomycetota; class Actinomycetes; order Kitasatosporales; family Streptomycetaceae; genus Streptomyces; species Streptomyces sp. NPDC005496. Next base: position 232,920 of record NZ_JBIAJQ010000011.1, on the reverse strand, counting down.
CACGGCCCCGCACTACGGCCTCGGCCTCTCCGAGCGCCGCCTCGGTGCCGCCCTGCGCGACCGGCCCCGCGCCGACTACGTCCTCTCCACCAAGGTGGGCCGCCGCCTCGAGCCCACCGACGCGGGCGGCGACGACCTCGCCAACGGCTTCGCCGTGCCCGCCGGCCACCGCCGGGTCTGGGACTTCGGCGCCGACGGCGTGCGGCGCACCCTGGAGGCCGCGCTCACCCGGCTCGGCGTCGACCGCGTCGACATCGTCTACCTCCACGACCCGGACGACCACGCCGAGCAGGCGTTCCGCGAGGGCTACCCCGCGCTCGAGAAGCTGCGCGCGGAAGGCGTGGTGCGGGCCATCGGCGCGGGCATGAACCAGACCGCGATGCTCACCCGTTTCGTGCGCGAGACGGACGTCGACGTCGTGCTGTGCGCCGGCCGCTACACCCTGCTCGACCACGGGGCGCTGGCCGACCTGCTGCCCGCGGCCCGGGAACGCGGCACCTCCGTCGTCGTCGGCGGTGCCTTCAACTCGGGCCTGCTGGCGGACCCGCGACCGGGAGCGACGTACGACTACGCCGCGGCGCCGCACGAGCTGCTGGAGCGGGCCCTGCGCCTGAAGACCCTGGCCGAACGGCACGGCACCACGCTGCGCGCCGCCGCCCTCGCCTTCCCCGCGGCGCATCCGGCGGTCGCGAGCGTCCTCGTCGGCGCCCGCTCGGCCGCCGAAGTACGGGACTGCGCCGAGCAGTTCGCGACGCCGGTGCCGGCCGCCTTCTGGCAGGAGCTGCGCGAGCAGCGCCTGCTGCCCGAGGACGCCCCCGTCCCCGTACCGGGGGAGCAGCCGTCGTGAGGGTCGCCCTGCACACCAGGGTCCGCGCGGACGCCGTCGCCGCCTACGAGGCCGCCCACCGCGAGGTGCCCGAGGAGCTGACCGCCGCGATCCGGGCCGCCGGGGCCACGCGATGGACGATCTGGCGCAGCGGCACCGACCTCTTCCACGTCCTGGAGTGCGAGGACTACCGGCGGCTGCTCGCCGAGCTGGAGAGGCTGCCGGTGAACGTCGCCTGGCAGGCCCGCATGGCCGAACTGCTCGACGTCGTCCACGACTACTCCGGCGCGGGCGGCGACGCGGGCCTGCCCGTCGTGTGGGAGCTGCCGTGAGCGTCGACGCGCACCACCACCTGTGGGACCTCTCCGTCCGCGACCAGGACTGGATCACCGGTCCGGAACTGCTGCCGCTACGGCGGGACTTCACCCTCGGCGACCTCGAACCGCAGGCAGGCGCCGCGGGCGTGGAACGCACCGTGCTCGTCCAGACGGTGACCGTCCCCGAGGAGACTCCCGAACTCCTGCTCCTCGCCCGGGGCAGCGAGCTGATCGGGGGAGTGGTCGGATGGGCCGACCTGACCCGCCCGGACATTGCCGAGGAACTGGCACGGCTGGCGGAACTGCCCGGCGGCCGGTACCTGCGGGGCGTCCGGCACCAGGTCCAGGGGGAGCCGGACCCGGCCTGGCTGCTGCGGCCCGAGGTGCGGCGGGGACTGGCGGCCGTCGCGGCGGCGGGACTCGTGTACGACCTGGTCGTCCTGCCGCGGCAGCTCGCGGCCTGCGTCGGGGCGGCCGCCGCCCTGCCCGGGCTGACGTTCGTCCTGGACCACCTCGGCAAACCGCCCGTCGCCTCCGGCGAGCTGGAGCCCTGGGCCTCCGGCGTCCGGGCTTTCGCGGCCCTCCCCAACACCGTCTGCAAGCTCTCCGGCCTGGTCACCGAGGCGGATCCCGCCCACTGGAGCACCGGCGACCTGCGTCCGTACGCCGACACCGTCCTGGACGCCTTCGGCCCCGGCCGCCTGATGTTCGGCTCGGACTGGCCGGTGTGCACCCTCGCCGCGAGCTACGCCGAAGTGGTCGACTCCGCACACGAGTTGACGCGGGAGCTGAGCGCCGGTGAACGCGCCGACGTCCTCACCCGCACCGCCACCCGCGTCTACCGCCTCTGAGAGCCCGCGTCCAGCCGCGTCGGCGGCAGGAACTCCCGCACGTACGTCCGGTGCCAGCACGCGCCCGTCTCGCGCAGTTCCCGCCAGGTCGTGTAGCGGTAGCGGAAGAGACGGGCCCGCACGAACCGCGGGGGGCTGTCCGAGGGGAACGGCGAACGGCGCAGGAGCCGCAGCGTGGCACGGTCGTTCTCCAGCAGCCGCTCCACCAGCACCCCGAACCACGGCCCGGCGTACGCGGGGGACAGGCCCACGAACCACATCATCCAGTCGAGCCGCAGATGGTACGGGGCGAACTGCCGTGGCCAGCGCCGTGGATCACCCGGCTTGCCGCGGAACTCGTACTCCCGCCAGTTACCGTCCTCCCGCGCCGTCTCGTCGGCGGTGCCCTCGACGACCACCTCGTAGCGGACGCGGCTGACGCTGCCGAACGCGCCGTAGGTGTTGACCAGATGAAGTGGGTCGAAGGAGCGGTTCATCACCTGGCGCCGGGACACGAGGTTGCGCGCCGGGCGGTAGCTCAGGGCCAGCAGCACCACGGCGACGGCCAGGACGACGACCTCGTACCAGAGCGGCGGCGCGGAGGTGTCCGGGGCCGACACGGGGAACTGCACTGCGGACAGCGCCAGCACGATCGTGATCCAGTTCAGCCAGGAGAAGTTGCCCGACAGGACCAGCCACAGCTGCGTGAGGATCATCAGCGCCGCGGCCGCCGTCGCGACCGGCTGCGGCGCGAACAGCAGTACCGGGACCACCAGTTGGGTGAAGTGGTTGGCGGCCACCTCGACGCGGTGCACGGGTCTGGGCAGGTGGTGGAAGAACCAGCTCAGCGGACCCGGCATCGGCTGCGTCTCGTGGTGGTGGTCCAGGCACGTCAGTTTGCGCCAGCACTCGTCGCCGCGCAGCTTGATCAGCCCCGCGCCGAACTCGACCCGGAACAGCACCCAGCGCAGCAGGAAGAGGACGACGACCGGCGGCGCCACCTCGTCGTTGCCCAGGAACACCGCGAGGAACCCGACCTCCAGGAGCAGGGACTCCCAGCCGAAGCCGTACCAGGTCTGGCCGACGTTCACGACCGACAGGTACAGGGCCCAGGGGACCAGCCACAGCAGCATGCCGCCCCACAGGGGCAGACGCGAGTCCAGCCCCGCGAGCAGCGCCGCCGACACCGCGCAGCCGGCCCAGCACCAGAGCGCGAAGAACCGGTCCGAGTAGTGGAGGTGGAACACGCTCGGCGCGCGGCGGAACGGCACCCGGGCGACGAAGCGGGGCACGGGCAGCATCCCGCGCTCCCCGAGAAGCGCCCGGAACTGGAGCGCCGCCGTCAGGAACGCCACCAGGTACACGCCGGCCAGCGAGCGCTGGAAGACCGCCCGGCTCAGCCAGTACCCGGATGCCGAGAACCACTCCACGACCGCCTCCTCGTTCCACCTCCAGTGTGACGCTGCGTTACCGCTGTCGGCACCCGCCACACTCACCCGGACGCCGCAACCGGTCCCGGCGGCGTCCCGGAGCCCGCGGGAGACCGCACGAAGGGCGCCCATAAGTCGAACAATCGGGTAAATCCTGGCAAGGTGGGCGCATGGTTGATCGGGGAGCGAGCGCCCTGTCACTCCCGGACGACTGGCCCGCCCACCCGGACCCGATCATGGCGCTCAACCGCATGGGTAGCTTCGACTGGGACCTGGACACCGCGCTGATGTACATGGACGCCCAGGCCCTCGCCGTGTTCGACATGAGCCCGCAGGAGTACGACGGCCACCCGCAGACCCTGGGCACACGCGTCCCGCCCGCCGACGCCCACGGCCTCGACACCATGGTCTCCCAGGCCCTCAAGGACGGCAGCGCCAACTACGGCGCCTACTTCCGCGTCCGGCACCGCGACGGCTCCCTGTGGTGGACGCACACCCAGGGCTACATCCACCGCGACGAGACCGGCCGCCCCCGCAGGATCCTCGGCATCGTCCGCGACGCCACCCACGAGCTGAGCGAGAGCGCCGCGCGGCGCGAGCAGGCCGCCGAGGACCGGGCCCGCCGGCAACAGACGAGCGTCGTGCAGATCACCACCGCGGCGCTCGCCCACGCCCGCACCGTCCAGGACGTGATCGACGTCCTGGAGAGCACCCACGGCATCACCCACCTGGGCGCCACCAGCCTCGTCATGGGACTCCTGGAAGCCGGCCGGGTCCGCCTGGTCGCCGCCGGCCCCGAGGACAGCTACGTGCCCGGCACCCGCGTCACCCGCCTCGACGAGCCCTACCCGATGAACGAGGTCGTACGGACCCTGGTCCCGCACTTCATCGAGTCGCCGCAGGAGTTCGCCGAGTCCTACCCCCTGCTGTGGCCGAACATCACCGACCTGAAGATCACCTCCGCCGCGTACCTGCCGCTCATCGTGCAGGCCAGGCCCATCGGCGCCATCGGACTGCTCTACAACGACCGGCGCGGCTTCTCGGCGGAGGAGCGCAACGTCCTCGTCGCCCTCGGCAGCAGCATCGCCCAGAGCCTCCAGCGGGCCATGTTCTTCGAGCAGGAGAAGGACCTCGCCCAGGGGCTCCAGCAGGCCATGCTGCCGCGCTCCATCCCCAGCGTGCCCGGCGCCGACCTCGCCGTCCGCTACCGCTCCGCCGCCCTCGGCCGGGACATCGGCGGCGACTGGTACGACCTCATCCCGCTGCCCGGCGGACGCGTCGGCGCCGTCATCGGCGACGTCCAGGGCCACGACACGCACGCCGCCGCCGTCATGGGCCAGCTGCGCATCGTGCTGCGCGCCTACGCGGCCGAGGGGCACACGCCCGCCACCGTGATGGCCCGCGCCTCGGTCTTCCTGCACGAACTCGACACCGACCGCTTCGCCACCTGCCTGTACGCGGAGGCCGACCTGTCCACCGGCGTCGTCCAGGTCGTCCGGGCCGGGCACATCGACCCGATGCTGCGCCACACCGACGGCACCTGCCGCCGCCTGCCCGTCGAGGGCGGCCTGCCGCTCGGCCTGTCCGCGGAGTTCGGAGGCCTCACCTACCCCGTCGACACCGTCGAACTCGATCCCGGCCAGACCCTGCTGCTCTACACCGACGGACTCGTCGAACAGCCCGGCATCGACCTCGACGAGGGCATGCGGACCCTGCGCGAGCTGGTCCGCTCCGGGCCGGACGACGTACGCGCGCTCGCCGACCGGCTCATCGACGTCGCCGAGGAGCGCGGCGGCGACGACGATGTGGCCCTCCTGCTGCTGCGCCGCCGCGGCCCCACCCGGCAGACCGGCGGACGGCTCCAGCAGCACGTCGCGCCGGGCGACCCGGAGGCCCTTCGCGAGGCCCGCCACATGATCCGCGCCGCGGTCCGCGCCTGGGGAGCGGACGACCGCGCCGACGAGATCGAACTGGTCGCCGACGAACTGATCACCAACGCCCTCATGCACACCGAGGGCGCCGCCGTCGTCACCCTCCGCGCGCTCACCGGCGGCGCCGACCGCAGGCTCCGGGTGGAGGTCGAGGACTCCTCCAGCGCGCTGCCGCGCCGCCGCGAGGCCGGGGAGTCCGGAGTCTCCGGCCGCGGCCTCCTGCTCGTCGACCTGCTCACCGACGGATGGGGCGTGGAGGCCCGAGGCGGCGGCAAGTGCCTGTGGTGCGAGTTCACCGTCCCTGAGCGGGACTGACGTGGCGCCGCCCGCGCCGGGTGGCACTCTGGACGTATGCCGGAACTGCCCGAGGTCGAAGCACTCAAGGACTTCCTCGCCGACCATCTCGTCGGCCGCGAGATCGTCCGTGTCCTGCCCGTCGCGATCAGCGTCCTGAAGACCTACGACCCTCCGCTCACCGCGCTGGAGGGCCGCGAGGTCACCGCCGTGCACCGGCACGGCAAGTTCCTGGACATCGACGCGGACGGCCTGCACCTCGTGACCCATCTGGCCCGGGCGGGCTGGCTGCACTGGCGCGACAGCCTGCCCGACGGCCCGCCCCGCCCCGGCAAGGGCCCGCTCGCCCTGCGGACGGCCCTGGAGACCGGGGAGGGCTTCGACCTGACCGAGGCCGGCACGCAGAAGCGCCTCGCCGTGTACGTCGTACGGGATCCGGCGGACATCCCCGGCGTGGCCCGGCTCGGCCCCGACCCGCTCGCCGCCGACTTCGACGAAGACCGGTTCGCCGGGCTCCTCGCGGGCGAGCGGCGGCAGCTCAAGGGCGCGCTGCGGGACCAGAGCCTCATCGCCGGCGTCGGCAACGCCTACAGCGACGAGATCCTCCACGCGGCCAGGATGTCGCCCTTCAAGCTGGCCGCCTCCCTCACGCCCGAGGAGACCCGGCGGCTGTACGAGGCACTGCGCGCCACGCTCACCGAGGCCGTCGAGCGCTCGCGCGGCGTGGCCGCGGGACGGCTCAAGGCGGAGAAGAAGAGCGGGCTGCGGGTGCACGGCCGCACCGGCGAGCCCTGCCCGGTGTGCGGCGACACCATCCGCGAGGTCTCCTTCAGTGACTCCTCGCTGCAGTACTGCCCCACCTGCCAGACCGGCGGGAAGCCGCTCGCGGACCGCCGGCTGTCCCGGCTGCTCAAGTAGGCGCCGGCCGGTCAGCGCGGCTTCAGCGTCACCAGGCGCTCGCCGTCCCGCGTGCGCACCTCGAACCGGCTGATCTCCCCGGGCCTGAACGCGGCGCCGCCGTGCATGGCGGCGGCGCCGGAGCCGTGCGCCGGAGCCGTCCAGCTCGTCACCGTCTGCTCGGAGCCGTCCTTGCCGACCACGACGAGCCGGCAGGCCCGCGGGCCCTCACCGTCCTTGACCTGCACGTCGAACTCGCTGCCCCAGACCCGGTCCGCCCAGGTGACCTGCGCCCACACCCCGGTGCCCGCGTCGGTCGCGGCGACCCGGTCGGCGGGGGAGTCGTGCGCCGTCACCACGGCGACGGCGGGTCCGCCCGCCGCGAGCACCACGACGGCGGCCACGGCGTACAGCAACCGCCTGCGTCCGGCCCGGTGGCGTGCGGCCACCTCGCCCAGCAGCCGGTCGAGGAAGCGCGGCCCGGGGGCCGCGAAGGGATGCACGGCACGGGGCGTCGCCCGGCGGTACAGCAGCAACTGCCGCGCGGCGGGGCCGAATTCGCTCACGTGCGCGGTGCAGCTCGGACACCCCATGAGGTGGTCCTCGAAGCGGAAGGCATCCGCTTCGTCCAGCACGCCGAGCGTGTAGGCGCCGACGTCGCGATGGCGTTCCAGGGACCTCATACCAAATCCTCGTGCCGGGGGGCTGGGTGGGGGTGGTGTTGCTGTTGCCCACCGGTACGCACCGGACCGCCGAATCACTCAAGGCCCCTGGGGAAACGGGAGAGATATTCGGAGCGGAGCGGCCCGCGGATTGGTCGGATTCGAAGAACTTTCCGTTCCTAGAAGAGATGGATCGCCAGATGCCCGAGTGGCAGCCCCAGTTGCCAGGCCGGGGTCCACACCTTGGGTCCGTCCTCCTCGCCGGGAACCGGGCCGCCGCCGGGGACCGCGTCCAGGTCGGGGGCGAGCAGCTCCGTCTCCTCCAGCCAGCGCCGGGCGGCCGCCGCCAGCTCCAGGTCGGGGGCCGGACCGCCCGCCTCGGCGGCCTCCTTCTCCAGGCGCGCCATCCGCTCGCGGACCCAGTCCTGCCACGGCTGGTCGTACGCCGTGAGCGACAGCCAGTTCTCCAGCTGCGAGACGACGCGGATGCCGGAGAGCTCGCCGCCGGTGTCGGACAGGAAGATCGTCAGCGCCAGGGCGTCGCGCCCGGCGCGGAACTCGAAGGACGTCGGCGGCATCAGGTCGCCGGTTCTCAGCAGCTCGTCGGCGATGTACTCGGCGTACAACCAGGCCATCGGGACGGCGAGTTCGCCGCCGTCGGTGCCGCCCGTGCTCTCTTGACCTCTGTGCAGCATCCCTTCCTGCCCTCCTCCGGTTCGTGCGCGCAGCCCGACCCGGGTCCCAGTCCGGAAACACGGATGAGGACAGCTGATGGCCCAACCATGGTCCTCAGCAAGGCGCTTTACGAAGGCTTGACTGATCCTTCGGTTTCACCGCAGGTCGGCCGCGTATCCCGGGAGAACCCGGCGCAGGGCGCGCAGCGCGTAGTACGCGCGGGACTTCACGGTACCGGGCGGAATCCCGAGCGCCTCCGCGGCCTCCGCCACACTCGCCCCCCGGAAGTACACCTGCACCAGGACTTCACGGTGCTCGGGAGTGAGTGTCTTCACAGCCTCCCGCACGTCGAGCGTCGCCGCGGACCGTTCGGCGTGATCGGCGCACACCCGGGCGCTCTCCAGCACCTCGTCCCCGACCTCGGCCGGACGCGCCTGGCGGGCCCGCCGCGCGTCGATGGCGAGCCGTCGCCCCACGGTGAGCAGCCAGGGGCGCACGGAGGCGAAGTCGTCCGCACGCAGGGCCTCGGGGTGCTGCCAGGCGCGGACGAGCGTCTCCTGGAGCAGGTCCTCGGCGCGCTGCCGGTCGCCGTCGGAGAGCCGCAGCAGCAGCGCGAAGAGCGGTCGCCCGTGCTCGCGCTGCAACGCGGCCAGCTCGTGCTCCGCGGTCGTGCCGCGGGTGATGGTGGTGGTTCCGGCCGTCATGGCCTGTATGCCAGCGGGTGGCGCCCGGCGGGGACAGGGGCCGGGAGCGGATGTGCGGTGGGCGGTCGATGCCGTCGGTGAACGGTACGACGAACGGTCCGCCGGGGCGGCGAGAGGGCCTCGTGTCGCGCGGGGCCGGGTGCGCGCGGTCTCCAGGGGCCCGGGTTCCGGGCGCGCACGGTGGGGCGCCGGCGGGCTGACCGCGTGCGCCCGCGGGGGTCCTCCGTTCGGGGCACGGGCTGGGGTGGCGCGTTGACTTCGCATCGCCCGTGTATGTGCATGTGTGTCAATAAATATGATGATCCGATCACATCGGGGCTCGCTATGACCACACGTGCGCGACTGGCCGGAATCGGCCTCGGCGCGGTACTCGTCGCCGTCGCCGCCGGCTGTCAGGCCGCCGAGAAGCCGCCGGCACCGCATGCGGGACACCCGGCGGCGCCCGCGACGGCGCGCGGCTTCACCCTCGTCGCCTCCGGGGACGTCCTGCCGCACAGCTCGATCATCGAACGGGCACGGGCCGACGCGGGCGGCGGCGGCCACGACTTCGTACCCATGCTCGCGGGGGCCCGGCCCGTCGTCTCGCGCGCCGATCTGGCGATCTGCCACATGGAGACGGTGTACGGCGCCGACGGCGACTACAGCGGCTACCCCGCCTTCAAGTCCCCGCCCGAGGTGGCGAAGGGCCTCGCCGCCACCGGCTACGACGGCTGCTCCACCGCCTCCAACCACAGCCTCGACGACGGCGCCGCCGGCATCCACCGCACCCTCGACGCCCTCGACCGGGCCGGCGTACGCCACGCGGGATCCGCCCGGACGGCCGCCGAGGCGAGCGCCCCGACCGTCATGCGGGCCGGCGGCGCCGACGTCGCCCACCTCGCGTACACGTACGACACCAACGGCTACCCGCTCCCGGACGGGCGGCCCTGGGCCGTGAACCTCATGGACCGGGACCGGATCCTCGCGGACGCCCGCGCCGCACGGGCGGCCGGCGCCGACGTGGTCGTCGTGTCGGTGCACTGGGGGACCGAGTGGCAGGACGAGCCGGACGAGCGGCAGCTGACCCTGGCCCGGGAACTCACCGCCTCCCGGACCGGCTCCCGCCCCGACATCGACCTGATCCTCGGCACGCACGCCCACATCCCGCAGGCCTACGAGAAGGTCAACGGCACCTGGGTCGTCTACGGCATGGGCGACCAGATCGCCGGCCAGATGGTCGGCCACGACGGCCTCCCGGACCCGCGCGGCAACCAGAGCAGCATCGGGCGGTTCACGTTCGCCCCGCCCGCGCGTCCGGGCGGCCGCTGGGAGGTGACGCGGGCCGAGTTCCTCCCGCAGTGGTTCGACGTCCGCTCCGGACGCGTGGTCCCGCTGCACACGGGCCGTCAGACCCCGGACACCGCCGCCGTACGCGACCGGATCCGGGACGTCGTCCTGAGCCGGGGCGCGGCCCAGGACGGCCTCGTCATGGGGAAGTAGAGGAGCCAGGGGAGTCGGCGGAGGAGGCCCTCGCCGGCTACGGCACCACCGTCACCGGCCAGCGCCCCGCCTTCACCAGGCGGATCGCCACCGAGCCGACGATCCGGTGCCCGGCCTGCTCGGACGCGCCGACCACCACGGCGTCCGCCTTGAGTTCGTCGGCGGCCTTGACGAGGCCGTTGTAGGGGTCGCCGCGGAAGGTGTGGAACTCCCAGCGCACCGCGAATATGTCCTTGACCCGCTCGGTGGCCTCGCGGATCTGCGCGATCAGACCCTCCGCGATCTCGTCCGTCGTGTCGGCGACCGGGACCCCGAGCGCCGCGCCCGCCGCCATCACCGGCTGGACGTAGACGACCGCGAGCAGCGCGTGCTGCCGGCGCGCCAGGCCACCGGCGTACGCCGCCGCACGGAGCGAGGAGTCGGAGCCGTCCACGCCGACGACGATGACCTTGGGCCCGTCCGTGCCCCGCTCGAACTGATGCGAGTGCTGCTGATCCGTCACGGCGGTGAGGTTATCGGACGCCCGGTGCCCGGCGACCGGCCGCACCGTCCACGGAACACCGGCGGCCCCGCCGCCGTGGCGGCGAATGGTCCCATCGGGTGCTTTCGGGGGTCCCCAGCCGTGTTGCTGGGCCGCGCCGACGGTCAAATGGGCGACTGATGAGTCATGAAAAAGGATCAGCTGCTCACGCGGCGCACGGCGTTGCTCGCCGGCGCCGCGGTGCTGGGCGCGGCCGGGGCGGCGGGCACGGCCCGCCTGCTCACCGCCGACCCGGGCGCGCACCCGGTGCCACGCCCCGCCCCGGTCTCGGGTCCTCAGGCGCGCCGCGCGCTGAAGCCCTCCGCGTACCGTCTCCAGCCCATCACCGGCTACGGCACGCCGCACCGCAGCCCGGCCAGGACCCTCGTCCGGCACGAGCCGTTCCTGCGCATGTCCGGGCGCGGCCGCAGCATGGTGCTCACCTTCGACGACGGCCCCGACCCGCGCTACACCCCCGACATCCTGCGCACCCTGCGCACCCACGACGTCCGCGCGATGTTCTTCGTCTGCGGCGAGATGGCCGCCTACAACAAGGACCTGCTGCGCGAGATGGCCGACGACGGACACATCGTCGGCAACCACACCTGGACGCATCCGCTGCTGACCCGGCTCTCCCGCTCCGCGATCCGCTCGGAGATGGAACGCACCTGCGAGGTCATCGACAAGGCGTACGGGGAGCCGCCCCTGTGGTTCCGGGCGCCCTACGGAGCCTGGAACCGGGCGGCCTTCCAGCTCGGTGCCGAACTGGGCATGGAGCCGCTGGCGTGGACGGTCGACACCCTCGACTGGACCACGCCGGGCACCCGCAGGATCGCCGACCGGGTGGAGCACGGCGCCGCACCCGGCGTCGTGGTGCTCTCGCACGACGCGGGCGGCGACCGTTCGCAGAGTGTGCAGGCGCTGCGCGAGTACCTTCCGGAGCTGCTGGACTCCGGCTACCACATCACCGTCCCGCGAAGGCAGTACACATAATGCGGTCCGCATAAAGTGGTGCATTAAAGCGGTGCACATGAAAAAGCGCCCGGGCGGACATTCCGCCCGGGATCGCCGAAGGGCCTCGCCCGCCCGCTCGGGGAACGCTCAGCGAACCTCGGTCAGGCGGGCGAAGACGACCACGTTCCCGTCATAGCCCTGCTGCTTGGAGAAACCGCCTCCGCAGGTGATGACACGCAGTTCCGGGCTTCCCTTGCTGCCGTACACGCGGTCGCCGGGGAAATTGCTCTTCTCGAAGACCTCGATTCCGTAGATCTCGAATACGGCGGTCTTCCCGTCCTTGCGCTGGATCTCGACGCGGTTCCCCTTCTTCAGGGCGCCGAGCCCGTAGAAGACGGCCGGCCCCAGCCGGTTGTCGACATGGCCCACGACCACGGCCGTGCCCTTCTCGCCGGGCGAGACCGCGCCGGTGAACCAGCCGGCGAGATTCGGGTCCTCGGGGGGCGGCGCGTCGACCCAGCCCTCGGTGTCCAGGCCCACGGGCATGGCGGGGGCGTCGACCTGGATGCCGGGGATCCTGACGCGGTCGACCTCGGAGTACGGCAGCGGGTCCGGCGTGGCCTTGCGGAAGGTGCCGCCGTTCTGCGTGCGGGTGTCCGCGGCCGCCGCCGTCGCCGGCTGCGGCGGTCCGACGTCGAACTCCCCCGAACCGTTGCGGATGAGAGCGAGGCCGGTCAGCAGAACAAGCGCTATCACGCCCCACGGCGCGCGCTTCTTCTGCCGCTCCTCCTCCTCGGCGAGCTCGGACGAGTGCATTCGCAATCCCCTCTCGACGCAGCCGTCGCCGCGTCCGTCGCGCATATGAGAACGCTAAGCGCAGCGCGCTCGGCGGGCGACGGGAGAACGTGCGAACGGGTGGTGACGTACATCGGCGTGCGCCATCCGAGTTGCCATGCGCACAAAATTTCTGACGGTCCGTGACCTGCGGCAACATCGCCCTGCGTGGAATTCCTTCGGCGTGTCCTCTCACCAGGACGGACCATTCCCGAAATGCGGCCCTGAGCAGCGCATCTGAGGGTCTGTCTGGGAGGCGCTTTCTCGCCGATCGACCGGGGACGGTTCCCGGGGCGCCTTCCGCGGAGGAACACATGCGTACTACTCGTGCCCTGGCGGTCTCTGCCGTCGCGGCCGCGGTCGTGGGGCTCGCCGCCCCCGCGGCCACGGCGTGGGAAAGCCCCAGCAACATCGTCGCCATGCCGAGCGTCATCGCCCGGGGCGGGCAGCTGACCGTCACCGTGGACGGCTCGTCCTGCCAGATGCCCGGCAGCACCGTCTCCTCGCCGGTCTTCCCGACCACGCCGCTGCACCACGTGAGCGGCAGGACCTCCACGGCGACGGTCACCATCGACCGCAACGCCCGACCGGGTTCGTACGACATCACGGCCCGTTGCGGGGAGCACAAGACGCTCACCCGGCCGGCCGCCTTCACCGTCATCGGCGGTGTCCGCGGCGGTCTCGGCGGCAGCAGCTCCAGCGGGGCGACGCCCACCGACATGGCGATCGGCGGCGCGCTCGTGGCGACGGCCGCCCTGGCCGGCGGGGTGTTCTGGATGCGCCGCAGGACCGAGAACCGGATCTGACCGGCGGCCCCGCCGGAGCGCGCACGTGACGGCCGCTCGCCCCGGACCCTCCCGCAGGGGTCCGGGGCGAGCGGCTGTGCGGTGTGCCGTCAGGAGTCGCCGGTGGCGCCGCGGCGGCGGGATACGTACCACGCCGCGCCGACGGAACCGGTGATGAGCGCGGCCCCGAGCCCGATCTCGTGGAGGTCGAACCCGGCCACGCTGCCGCCGACGCCCGCCTTCACGCCCCGGTGCACGGGGGCCGGCGGGCGGGTCAGGTCGGCCGGACGCCCGGCGGTGATGCCGAGGTCGGTGTGACCGCTCACGCCGTCGCACGTGAACGTCACCTGGTACACCGCCCCCGGCTTGGCGTCCCAGTCCACGGTGGCCGTGGCCGTGGACTGCCGGCGCGGGATGGTGACGGTGTCGAAGACGCCCGAGGAGACGGTGGCGTTGCCCTTGCACCCTCCGTCCCGTCGCAGCAGCAGTGTCACCTGGCCGCCCGGGGCGACGGTCGAGGGCTGGACGCTGAAGCCGAAGGGCGTGATGTTGCCCTCCTCCTCGCCGACCGCCACCGCGGTCGGTGCGGTCAGGGTCAGGGCGGCCACGCCGAGCAGTGCGGCCGAAGCGACGCCTATCGCGCGCATGGTGATCCTCCGGGTCCCCGAGGAGCCTGCTGCGGACTTTTTCCGCCTGCGTCAGAAATGCACCTCGATGACCGAAACGCTAGAAAGGTGTGCGCGAGGGCGCGATCCGTGTCGCGCGAATGGGGCAACGGTGTGGGCCGCACAGGGGACGCCGTACGTGCGGAAGGGGGACGGACGCGGCGTGGCGTCCGTCCCCCGGTGGCGGCTCCTGAGTGCGGGTCCCTCACCCGTGGAGATGCGGGAACAGGGTCCGGAAGGGTTCCGCCGAGGCCGCGATGCCCCGGCTGTAGGGCGCGTCCAGGTCCCAGATCAGGAAGAGCAGGAACGCGATCAGGGCGGAGAAGAGTCCCGCGAGGATCAGCTCGCGCGTCGTACGTCTGATCTGCAGCGCGAAGATCATGCCCACGGTGACCACGGCGCCGGTGATCAGCCCGAACCACACCACGCCCGGCATGGTCGCCCCCGAGGACGAGCCGCGCCCGTTGCGGGCGTCGTCGGCGGCGGTGACCTGGTCGAGGAGGGGCTGGTAGGCCTGCGCCTCGAAGTCCGTGCGCGGTTCGTAGTCGGTGACGTCCTGGCGGATCCGCTCGAAGAGCCGGCCGGCCTCGGGGCTGAGCTTCTGCTCGTCCGCCATCGACTTCCACTCGGTTGTGACGACATGACCGACATAGGTGTTGACGTCGTCCCGGATGCGGTCGCGGACGTCCGGCGGATACACCCGCACCCGCTCCGAGATCTCGTGCAGCGCCTGCGCCTCCGCCTGTACGTGGTCCTGGGCGATGCCGCGGCCCTCCCAGACGCCGGCGATGGCCAGACCCAGGACGATGGCGTACACCACGCCGATCATCATCGTCATGTACTCGATCACGTCCGGCGTCTCGGACGGGTCCTCGTCCTCCCGGGCTCTGCGGTGCCGGACGAGGGTCACGACGAGGACGACCACGCACGCGGCCACCATCGCGAGGGTGAGAACAAGCCAATCCGACAAGAGTGTCTCCAGGGGTCAGCGAGGACGCAGCGCGGCGACGGCCAGCACGGCGGGCGCGGTGATGAGCAGGGTGAGTGAGACCAGCGGCGGACCGCCGCGCGGCGGGTGCTTGCGCGGCGAGGTGCGGTACTCCGGATAACTCACCGGGGACGGCGACGCCTTGGGTGGTGGGCTGGGCTTGCGGGAGCGCGTCGGTGACGGTCTCGGCGCGGGCGGCGGCTTCGGCGGCGGGGCCGCGAGGTGCGGCCTCGGGGCCGGAGCCGGCGGCGGTGGCGGCGCCGGCGGCTCGGGCCGGGGCGTGGGCCTGGGCGGCGGGGGAGGCGTGGGCTTCGGCGGTGTCGGTTTCGGAGGCGTCGGCTTGGGCGGCGGGGGCGGCGGGGGCTCCGGCGTGGGACTGGGGCAGGGGGGCGGGATCACCGGAGGCGGACCGCACCAGCCCGAGCCGGCGACCGCGACCGCGTCCACCGAGCCGTCCGGACCTATCGACGCGTACGCGCACGCGTCGGCGGACGCCTCCCCGGCCGGCGCGCCACTGAGGAACCAGGTCAGCGCGAGCAACGCCAATACCCGTACGGCGAGGGCGGATCGGGTCCGTTGGGGTGGATGCACGCCGAGATCATGGGTCTCCCGGGGGCCCGGCACGCCGGGGCGGCGGGGAATTGCCCCGAAGGAGGGACATCCGCGTTGACAGGGTTTGCCGGGCGACGCGCGAGATCTCCCGGACTGCGTACATCTGCGCGATCCGTGACGGGCGGAACGCGATCTCCGGGAAGAAATCTGTGAGCGGATTGAACACTTCACCCGCCCCCGCTCGTACCTAGGGCCATGAGCGGCGCACTAGGACGCTGCAACACCCAAGCGAACAGCGGGAGTTGACATGAAGACCTCCTGGCGGAGCGCCTCACTCGTAGCGGCAGCTGCGGCGGTACTGGCGCTCACGACGGCGTGCGGTCAGGAACAGGGCACCCAGTCGACGGGAAGCCAGAACGTGGGCGCCGCACCGGCCGCCGACGGTTACGGGTCCAGCTCCAGCGACGGCTACGGCGCCGATGCCAAGGACGAACAGGGCACGGCGGCCGAGGCGGAGACCGCGGGCCAGCTCTCCGTGACGGAGAACGTGAAGCTCGGGAAGGTCGTCACCGACAGCGCCGGCATGACCCTCTACCGCTTCGACAAGGACACCGCCGAGCCGCCCAAGTCCGCCTGTGACGGCGACTGCGCCAAGGCCTGGCCGCCCGTCCCCGCGGACGGTGCGACGGCCGCCACCGGCGTGGACAAGTCGCTGCTCGGCGAGGTCACCCGCACCGACGGGACCAAGCAGCTGACGATCGCCGGCTGGCCGATGTACCGCTACGCCAAGGACGCGAAGGCCGGCGACACCAACGGCCAGGGCGTGGGCGGCACGTGGTACGCGTCGGCCCCCGACGGCAAGAAGGCCTCCGCCGCTGACCTGCCGGGTCTGTCCGTCCGCAACGACCCGAAGCTCGGCGAGGTCGTCGTCGACAAGAACGGCATGACGGTCTACCGCTTCATGAAGGACAAGGCGTGGCCCGACTCCGTGTCGAACTGCAAGGGCGCCTGCCTGGAGAAGTGGCCCGCGGTCGCGCCGGTCGAGGCCAACGACACCAAGGGCGTCACGAAGAAGGGCCTGATGGCCTTCACTCGTCCGGACGGTGTCAAGCAGATGACGGTGGACTGCTGGCCCATCTACACCTTCTCCGGTGACAAGGCCCCCGGGGACACGAACGGTCAGGGCGTCGGCGGTACGTGGTACGCCGTGTCGCCCGACGGAAAGCCGGTCGGCGCGTCGAAGTGAGGATCACCTCCCCAGGGTTGATCGTCTCGCCCGCACAACGACGAAACGTGGAAGGGAGTTGACGACAAGGCACCGGGTGCCCGACGAAACGGAACAACGCGCGCGACCTCGGTCCGCCCCCTCCGCACCGCACGGAGGGGGCGGGCCGCTGCCGTGCGCGCGCCGCCG
Source organism: Streptomyces sp. NPDC005496 (assembly GCF_042872045.1). Lineage (NCBI taxonomy): Bacteria > Bacillati > Actinomycetota > Actinomycetes > Kitasatosporales > Streptomycetaceae > Streptomyces > Streptomyces sp. NPDC005496. Next base: position 216,163 of record NZ_JBIAJQ010000011.1, on the reverse strand, counting down.
TCCGCCTGCGCGCGCCCGATTGGGCGGGAAAGTCCGCCCCTCCGCATGAGGGCACAATGCGGCACGTGCCGGAGGCAGTGACCGGTAACGGATGGTCAATTTCCGTTTTGGCTCGCCCCTTTGGCGGGCGATCAGTAGCCTCAGCTCGAACACCGGATCGCCTACGTGTCGTCTACGCCTGGAGAGATAGATGGAGCGTCCCGCCTGGGCCCCCCGGAGCATCGACATCTCGGTGCCGAGCGTGTCCCGCATCTACGACTACTACCTGGGCGGTTCGCACAACTTCGAGGTCGACCGGGAAGCGGCCCGCAGGGCGATGGAGTTCATGCCGGGGCTTCCGAAGATCATGCAGGCCAACCGCGCCTTCATGCGGCGGGCCGTCCGGTACGCCGTCGGCGAGGGGATCACGCAGTTCCTCGACATCGGCTCCGGCATTCCGACCTTCGGCAACGTCCACGAGGTCGCGCAGGCGGCCAGTCCCGGCGCGCACGTGATGTACGTGGACCACGATCCGGTGGCCGTCGCCCACAGCCAGGCGGTGCTCCAGGGCAACGAGCACGCGGACGTCCTCGCCGCCGATCTGCGCAAGCCCCGCGACATCCTGCAGAACCCCCAAGTCCAGCGCCTGATCGACCTGAACCGTCCGGTGGCGCTCCTGCTCGTTGCCATACTTCACTTCGTGGAGGACGCGGACGACCCGTACAGTGCGGTGGCCGAGCTGCGCGACGCCCTGGCGCCGGGCAGCCTGCTCGTGCTCACCCATGCCTCGTACGAGGGGATCCCGCTCCCGCCGGAGCGGGCCGAGGGCGCGGTCGACGTGTACAGGAAAGCCCGCAACCCGCTGATCATGCGCTCGCGCGAGGACATCGCGCGGTTCTTCGAGGGGTACGACATGCTGGAACCCGGACTGGTGCCGATGCCGGACTGGCGGCCCGACACGGGACCCGAGGAAGAGGATCCGTACTCCTATTCCGGTTTCGCCGGCGTGGGGCGCGCGGCGTGACCGCGGAACCGGACGGACCGGAGGACAGACTCCGCAGGTTCGCGACGATCTGGAGCCGGGCGGTCTTCCCGGTGACCTCCACGTCGCTGACCCGCCCCGAGTTCGAGGAGCAACTGCTGCCCCTCGCGCGCCGGTTGAGCGACGCGCTGCTGGCCAGGTCCTACGACGCGACCGAGGGCAGGGCGGTCGGCGCCGCCCTGGTCGGCGCGCACTGCACCGACCCGGAGGCGCTCAGCCGCTCCCTCGACTGCGTGGACGCCTACCTGGTCCTCTACTGCGGCGGCGACGGCAACCGCGAGGCCCTGCGGACCCGTTCGGCCCGGCTCCAGCACGCGATCGCGGCCGGATTCGCGCAGGCCCTGCGGGACCGCACACTGGCCGAGCAGGAAGCCATCTCCCACGCCGCCCTGAACGCGCGCAGCGTGGTCGCCGAGGCCCTGCACGCGAGCGAGGCGCGCTTCCGTGCCGTGTTCGAGGGCGCGGCCATAGGAATCGGCATCGCCGACCTCGAGGGCAACATCCTCCAGGTCAACGGGGCGCTGCTCCGGATGTTCGGCGGTTCCGAGCAGACGGTGCGCGGCCGCCGGGTCAGCGACTGGACCCACCCCGACGACGCTCCCCAAGTCTGGCGCCTCTACGACGAGTTGGTCAGAGGCGAGCGTGAGCACTACCACGTCGAAAAGGCCTTCTACCGGCCCGACGGCACCGCCCTGTGGACGAACCTGACGGTCTCCCTGCTGCGCGACGCCGACGGCCGGCCCCAGTACCAGCTCGCGCTGATGGAGGACACCACCGAGCGGCGGCTGCTCAATCTCCGCCTGCGGTACGAGGCCACCCACGACGCACTCACCGGCCTGCCCAACCGGACCCTCTTCTTCGAGCGGCTGGAGAAGGCCCTGTCCGCCGGTGAGGGCCAGCGCTTCGGGCTGTGCTACCTCGACCTCGACGGCTTCAAGACCATCAACGACAGCCTCGGCCACGCGGCGGGCGACCGGCTGCTCGTCGAGGTCGCCGACCGCCTCCAGTCCTGCGCGACCGCTCCCGGCGAGATGGTCGCGCGGCTCGGCGGCGACGAGTTCGTGGCGCTGACCACCGGGCCGCACACCGAGCGCGAGGTCGACGAACTCGCCGGGCGCATCATGAACGCGCTGGTCACGCCGGTGAGCATCGACGGACGCGAGCTGACCGTGCGCGGCAGCATCGGCGTCGTCGAGGGACCCGCCGGGGAGCGCGGCCCCGCCGAGGTGCTGCGCAGCGCCGACATCACGATGTACCGGGCCAAGTCCGCGGGCGGCAACCGCTTCGAGCTCGCCGACCCCGAGGCCGACCTGCGCGCCATCACCCGGCACGGGCTGACCACCGCGCTGCCGGCGGCGCTGGACAGGAACGAGTTCTTCATCGAGTACCAGCCGCTGGTGCACCTCGGTGACGGCAGCGTCCGGGGCGCCGAGGCGCTGGTGCGCTGGCTGCACCCGCAGCACGGGGTCCTCGGTCCCGACCGGTTCATCCCGCTCGCCGAGCACACCGGGCTGATCGTGCCGCTCGGCCGCTGGGTCCTGGACCAGTCGGTCCGCCAGGCCCGGCAGTGGCAGGAGCGGCACGCCGACGCGGGACCGCTGCGGATCAACGTCAATCTCTCGCCCTGCCAGCTCACCCATCCCGGTCTCGTCTCCGACACCGTCGACATCCTGGAGCGCGCCGGCCTCGAACCGGACGCCCTGTGCCTGGAAGTGACCGAGTCCGCGCTGATCGGCGCCGACGACGATCTCCTCAAGCCGCTGCGCCGGCTGGCCGAGATGGGCGTCGACATCGCCCTCGACGACTTCGGCACCGGCTACTCCAACCTCGCCAACCTGCGCCGGCTGCCGGTGAGCGTCCTGAAGCTGGACCGCTCCTTCACCCAGGGCATGCAGCAGTTCCCGGCCGACCCGGTCGACCTCAAGATCGTCGAGGGGATCGTCTCCCTCGCCCACAGCCTCGACCTCGCGGTCACCGTGGAGGGCGTCGAGACGGGCGCCCAGGCCGAGCAGCTGCGGATACTGGGCTGCGACACCGCCCAGGGCTGGTACTACGCCCGCCCCGGCCCGCCGGAGCGGCTGCACGAGCTGGCGCTGGTGGACGCCACGGGCTGACGTACCACCCGCGCGAAAAGGGGCGCCCGCTCGGGCGCCCCTTCTCCGCGTCGGGGCAGGACTCCTGCGTCCCTTCTCCGCGCCGGCACGGGGCTCAGACGCCCCCTCCGTGCCCGGACGGGGCTCCGGCGCTCGCTCCGCGCCGGGGTGGGACTCGGGCGCCCCTCCTCGCCGGCGCCCCTCGCCCTCGCTGGGGCGAGAGGCAGGCGCCCCTTCTCAGCGCTGGCGCGGCTTGGGCGTCCCCTCCGCGACGGGCTCCGGTGGCCGTCTCCGGTGTGCTCCCGGTGCCGGGTCTCGGGCCGTCTCCGCGTGGGGACCGGGCGCGGTCGCCGTTCAGCGTTCCAGCAGCATCCGCTGGAGTTCCCGCGCCCCCCGCGGCGGAGCCACGTCGCTGCGGTGGGCCAGGGCGATCGTCCGGTGCAGTCCCGGTCTGGCCAGCGGGGTCACCCGCAGTCCGCGCCCCGACCGGGTGGCCACCATCCGCGGGACGACGGCCACCCCCAGGCCCGCCCGGACGAAGCCGAGCACCGCGTCCATCTCGCCGCCCTCGACGGCGAAGTCCGGCTCGAAGCCCTCGGCCCGGCAGGCGGCGACGGTCAGCTCGCGCAGGTCGTAGCCGTGCCGGAACATCACCAGACGCTCGCCCTCCAGGTCGGGGATCCGTACCGTGCGGCCCCGGCCCGGCGCCGGCGCGTCCGGCGACGACACCACCACCAGGTCCTCCCGCAGCACCTCGACGGTGGTCAGCGCGGGGGACGGCGTCGGCAGCGGCAGGACGACCAGCGCCAGGTCCAGGGCGCCGCGCGCCAGCTCCCGTACGAGATCGTGGGAGCCGCCCTCCTCGATCAGCAGCCGGATGCCCGGATAGCGGTCGTGGAAGGCCCGCAGCACGTCCGGGAGCAGCCCGGTGCACAGGCTCGGGGTGGCCCCGAGACGGACCCGGCCGCTGCGCAGCTGGGCCAGCTCCTGCACCTCGTGCCGGGCGGTGTCCGCGTCGGCGAGGATGCGGCGCGCGAGCGGCAGCAGCGCCTCGCCGGCGTCGGTCAGCGTGATGTTGCCCCGCGCCCGCTGGAACAGGTCCGCCCCCAGCTCCCGCTCCAGCGCCTTGATCTGCTGGGACAGGGAGGGTTGGGCGACGTGGACCAGGTCGGCGGCGCGCGTGAAGTGCCGGGTCTCGGCGACCGCGACGAAGTACTGGAGCTGGTGGAACTGCACGAAGCCAACGATAGGCCATGCCTATGGAAACGAGCCGCACCATGTCTTGGACCGATCGGGGTTCCGGGGCCTAGCGTTCCGTGACATGGCTCTGGCAACGCGGACGGACCGACGACCGTCCATCGCACGCACGGTGTGGGACAGCTCCGTCGGGAAGAAGACGGTGATGGCCGTCAGTGGCCTGATCATGCTGCTCTACCTGGTCGTCCACATGATCGGCAACCTGAAGATCTTCTTCGGTGAAGGGGAGTTCGACCACTACGCGCACTGGCTGCGCACGGTCGGCGAGCCCTTCATGCACTACGAGTGGACGCTCTGGCTGGTCCGCGTCGTCCTGGTGGCCGCCGTCGTCGCCCACGCCACCGCCGCGTACCAGCTGAGCCGCCGCGACATCAAGGCGCGCCCCACCAAGTACGTCCACAAGAAGCCCCGGTCGAGCTACGCCACGCGCACCATGCGCTGGGGCGGGATCATCCTCGGCCTCTTCATCGTCTGGCACGTCCTCGACCTGACGACCGGCACCGTGCACTCCGGCGGTTTCCAGTCCGGGCACCCGTACCAGAACGTCATCGACACCTTCTCGACCTGGTACGGCGACGTCGTCTACATCGTCGCGATGCTCGCGCTCGGCCTGCACGTCCGGCACGGCTTCTGGAGCGCGGCGCAGACCCTGGGTGCCGGGAGCCGCACCCGCGACCGCGCCCTCAAGGCCACCGCGAACGCCCTCGCGCTGGTGCTGACGCTGGGCTTCGTCTCCGTACCCGTGGCCGTGATGACCGGAGTGGTGAGCTGACATGAACTCCTATGCCGAGTACACGACCGGTGAACCGGCCGTCGACACCAAGGCCCCGACGGGCCCGGTCGACCGGCGCTGGGACAGCCGGCGCTTCGAGGCCCGACTGGTCAACCCCGCCAACCGCCGCAAGCACACCGTGATCGTCGTCGGCACGGGCCTGGCCGGCGGTTCGGCCGGCGCCACGCTCGCCGAACAGGGCTACCACGTCGTGCAGTTCTGCTACCAGGACTCGCCCCGCCGGGCACACTCCATCGCCGCGCAGGGCGGCATCAACGCGGCGAAGAACTACCGCAACGACGGCGACTCCGTCCACCGGCTGTTCTACGACACCGTCAAGGGCGGCGACTTCAGGGCCCGCGAGTCCAACGTCCACCGGCTCGCCCAGATCTCCGTCGAGATCATCGACCAGTGCGTCGCGCAGGGCGTCCCCTTCGCCCGCGAGTACGGCGGCCTCCTCGACACCCGCTCCTTCGGCGGCGTCCAGGTCTCCCGCACCTTCTACGCCCGCGGCCAGACGGGCCAGCAGCTCCTGCTCGGCGCCTACCAGGCGCTGTCCCGGCAGATCGCCGCCGGCAACGTCGAGATGCACCCGCGCACCGAGATGCTCGACCTCATCGTGGTCGACGGGCGGGCCCGCGGCATCGTCGCCCGCGACCTGATCACCGGCCGGATCGACACGTACTACGCGGACGCCGTCGTCCTCGCCAGCGGCGGCTACGGCAACGTCTTCTACCTGTCGACGAACGCCATGAACTCCAACGCCACCGCGATCTGGCGGGCACACCGGCGCGGCGCCTGGTTCGCCAACCCCTGCTTCACCCAGATCCACCCCACCTGCATCCCGCGCACCGGCGAGCACCAGTCGAAGCTCACCCTGATGAGCGAGTCGCTGCGCAACGACGGACGCATCTGGGTCCCGAAGGCCAAGGGCGACACCCGCCCGCCGAACGAGATCCCCGAGGACGAGCGCGACTACTACCTGGAGCGCGTCTACCCCTCCTTCGGCAACCTCGTGCCCCGCGACATCGCCTCCCGCGCCGCGAAGAACGTCTGCGACGAGGGCCGCGGCGTCGGCCCCGGCGGACAGGGCGTCTACCTGGACTTCGCCGACGCCATCCGGCGCATGGGCCGCGCCAAGGTCGAGGAGAAGTACGGCAACCTCTTCGACATGTACGCCCGGATCACCGCCGAGGACCCGTACACGGTGCCGATGCGGATCTATCCCGCCGTGCACTACACGATGGGCGGACTGTGGGTCGACTACGACCTCCAGACCACGATCCCCGGCCTGTTCGCGATCGGCGAGGCCAACTTCTCCGACCACGGCGCGAACCGGCTCGGCGCCTCCGCCCTGATGCAGGGCCTCGCCGACGGCTACTTCGTGCTGCCGTCCACCATCAACGACTACCTCGCGCGCAACCCGCACCACGAGGACGTCACGGACGAACACCCCGTCGTCCAGGAGGTGCTGGCGGAGACGGAGGACCGGCTGCGGCTGCTCCTCGCCGTCGACGGCGACCGCACCCCGGACTCCTTCCACCGCGAAGTGGGCGAACTGATGTGGGAGTTCTGCGGCATGGCCCGCAGCGAGAGCGGACTGCGCAAGGCACTGGAACGCATTCCGCAGATCCGCGAGGAGTTCTGGCGGCGCATCAAGGTGCCCGGCACCGGCGAGGAGTTCAACCAGTCGCTGGAGAAGGCCAACCGCGTCGTCGACTACCTGGAACTCGCCGAGCTCATGTGCCTCGACGCACTGCACCGCTCCGAGTCCTGCGGCGGCCACTTCCGCGAGGAGTCCCAGACCCCCGACGGCGAGGCCGCCCGCAAGGACGACGAGTTCTCGTACGCCGCCGCCTGGGAGTTCACCGACACCGGCGAGGCACCCGTCCTGCACAAGGAAGACCTCGTCTTCGAGTACGTCCACCCCACCCAGCGGAGCTACGCATGAAGCTCACCCTGCGCGTCTGGCGCCAGCGCGCCGCCGACGCCGACGGAGCGATGTCCACGTACGAGGTGGACGGCATCTCGGCCGACATGTCCTTCCTGGAGATGCTCGACACCCTCAACGAGGAACTCATCCTCAAGGGCGAGGACCCCGTCGCCTTCGACCACGACTGCCGCGAGGGCATCTGCGGCGCCTGCTCGCTCGTCATCAACGGCGAGGCGCACGGCCCCGAACGCACCACGTCCTGCCAGCTGCACATGCGGTCCTTCCGGGACGGCGACACGATCGACGTCGAGCCGTGGCGCGCCTCCGCCTTCCCGGTCGTGAAGGACCTCGTGGTGGACCGGTCGGCGTTCGACCGGATCATCCAGTCCGGCGGCTACGTCACCGCCCCGACCGGCGCCGCGCCCGAGGCCCACGCGACCCCCGTGCCCAAGCCCGACGCCGACTTCGCCTTCGAGCACGCCGAGTGCATCGGCTGCGGCGCCTGCGTGGCCGCGTGCCCGAACGGCTCGGCGATGCTGTTCACCTCGGCGAAGGTCAACCACCTCAACGTGCTGCCGCAGGGCGCCCCCGAGCGGGAGACCCGCGTGCTCGACATGGTGGCGCGGATGGACGAGGAGGGCTTCGGCGGCTGCACCCTCGCCGGCGAGTGCGCCACCGCCTGCCCGAAGGGCATCCCGCTGGTCTCCATCACCGGCATGAACAAGGAGTGGCTGCGCGCGACCCGCAAGGCGGGCAGGCGGTAGCCCTCTCTTCACAGGACGTTCGCCGACAGGGTGCGGACGGGCGGGACCGGGAGTGGTGCTCATCCCCGGTCCCGTCTCGCACTCCCCGGGCCCGCAGTCCGCACGCGGCACGGGCGCCCCCGGGCATTCAGCATCCCCACATCCCTGCTCCTGGCACAGGTCACGCGCACGCCAATCGGCATCGGAAGAACAGGAACGCGCAGACCGCACCGATCCGGTCTGCGCCGCTCCGCCGAACCGGCCCGTGACCAGGAGAGTGCCATGACCGGCGTTTCCACCCTCGCCAGCCCGCCGCAGCCGACGTCCCCCGCCCGTTACACCGTCACCCTGGCCCGCGACGAGGCCGACGTGCGGGCCGCGCAGCGGCTGCGCCACGAGGTCTTCGCCGGGGAGATGGGCGCCCTGCTCGCCTCCCCGCAGCCCGGCCTCGACATCGACCCCTTCGACGCCTACTGCGACCACCTGCTGGTGCGCGACACCCTCACGGACCAGGTCGTCGGCACCTACCGGCTGCTGCCCCCGGAGCGGGCGGCGATCGCCGGACGGCTCTACTCCGAGAGCGAGTTCGACCTCGGCCCGCTCGCCGCGATCCGCCCCGGCCTCGTCGAGGTCGGGCGCTCCTGCGTGCACCCCGACCACCGGGACGGCACGGTCATCGGACTCATCTGGGCGGGCATCGCCCGCTACATGGTGGAGGGCGGCCACGACTGGCTCGCCGGTTGCTGCTCCCTCCCGCTCGGCGACGGCGGCGCACTCGCCGCGAGCACCTGGGAGCGGGTGCGGACCAAGCACCTGGCCCCCGAGGAGTACCGCGTACGGCCGCTGCTGCCGTGGTCGCCGGACACCGCCGGGTCCGCCCGCACACCGGCGCCGGGGGTCGGGCGCCGCGACCTGCCCCCGCTGCTGCGCGGCTATCTGCGCCTCGGCGCCTGGGTCTGCGGGGAGCCCGCGCACGACCCGGACTTCGGCGTCGCCGACCTGTACGTGCTGCTGTCGATGCGCCGGGTGGACCCGCGCTACCTGCGGCACTTCCTCTCGCTCGTCCCCGCGTGATGCGGGCCCCCACGGCCGGCGCGGTGCGGCTTCCGCACCCGCGCGCGCCGCGTCCGCCGTCCCGGGTCCCGGCCGTCCGCCCGGCCGGGACCCCCGCGGCCGCGAGCGCCTGGCTGCCCAGCGCGCCCTGCTCCCCGCCGGCCTGCGTCCCGGACCCGGGCGGCGTGGCCGCGGCGCCGCTGGCCGCCCTCCGGCTGGCGGCGGTACTGGCGCTGACCCTCACGGGGATCGCGCTCGTCCCCGTCCTCGCCAGGACGCCGGCGGGCCCCCGGGACCGGCTGGTCCGACGCTTGTGCCGGCTCGTGGTCCGGGCCTCGGGCGTCCGCGTGCGCATCACCGGCACGGCCGCGCCGACCGGCGGTCTGCTGCTCGTCGCCAACCACATCTCCTGGCTGGACATACCGCTCCTCGCCGCCGTCCGCCCGGGCCGCATGCTGGCCAAGTCGGAGGTCGGGCGGTGGCCGGTGGCGGGCGGGCTCGCGGCGCGCGGCGGCACCCTGTTCATCGAGCGCGACCGGCTGCGGGCGCTGCCGCACACCGTCGCGCGGATCACCGAAGCCCTGCGCGCGGGCGCCGCGGTGGTGGCCTTCCCCGAGGGCAGCACCTGGTGCGGCCGGGCCCAGGGCCGCTTCCGGCGGGCCGTCTTCCAGGCCGCGCTCGACGCCGGTGTCGCCGTCCAGCCGGTGCGCGTCCGCTACCGGCTCGCCGGGGGAGCGGCCACCACAGCGCCCGCCTTCGTCGGCGACGACTCGCTGCTGGCCTCGCTGTGGCGCGTGGCGACGGCACGCGGGCTGGTGGCCGAGGTGGAGGTACGCGCCCCTCTCGCCCCGGGCACCCACACCGACCGGCGCGCCCTGGCCCAGGCGGCCCAGCGGGCGGTGGAGCCGGGCGGCGCGGTGCCGCCGGGGACGTCCGGATGGATCGCGTCGCCGAGGGCGGGAGTGCGGCGGCTGTCGTCCGGGGGCGCCCCAACGGGTTGGCGCTCGCCGGCGCACGGAGGGTGAGCCCCGGCTCGGTCGTCATGGCTGTTCGGCGGGCGGTGCTCAAGCGTCCGGGGTCCTCAGCGCGGGGTCAGGCTCCGTGTTGCTCTGCCACACCCCGCGAGCCGAGCACCGCGCCGAGCACCTAGGACGCCCCGGCCTCGTCCGGGGTGGTCGGTGGGCGTGGGTTCTCAGTCGGGCGGGGTCGCGGGCGGCGTACGTGTGAGGTGGGCGGCGAGGTGGCGGGCCGTGCTGCTCTCCCGTACGGCCGCCACCTCGGCCGGAGGTCCCGCCGCGACGATCCGTCCGCCCGCGTCGCCCCCGCCCGGTCCGAGGTCGATCACCCAGTCCGCTCCGGCGACCACCGCCATGTCGTGCTCGACGACCACGACGGTGTGGCCCGCGTCGACCAGCTCGTGCAGCCGGCGCGTCAGGACCTCGACGTCCGCCGGGTGCAGTCCGGTCGTCGGCTCGTCGAGAAGGTAGAGCGTGGAGCCGCGCCGCACCCGCTGCAACTCACTGGCCAGCTTGATGCGCTGCGCCTCACCGCCGGACAGCTCCGTCGCGGGCTGGCCGAGCCGCACGTAGCCGAGCCCCACGTCGAGCAGGGCGGAGAGGCTGCGGGCGACGGCGGGAGTGTCCGCGAAGAACTCGGCGGCGCCCTCCACCGTCAGGTCTAGCACCTGGGCGATGTTCCGCCCGCGGTACGTCACTTCGAGCGTCTCGGGGTTGTAGCGGGCCCCGCCGCAGTCGGGGCACGGGGCGTACGTGCTCGGCAGGAAGAGCAGCTCGACGCTGACGAACCCCTCGCCCTGGCAGGTCTCGCAGCGTCCGCCCGCGACGTTGAAGGAGAAGCGCCCTACCCCGTACCGGCGCCGCTTCGCCTCGTCGGTCGCCGCGAACACCTTGCGCACGACGTCGAACAGACCGGTGTACGTCGCCAGGTTGGAGCGCGGCGTCCGCCCGATGGGCTTCTGGTCGACGCTCACGAGCCGCTCCACGCCCGGCAGTTCACCGGTCAGCTCACCGATCAGGGTGGACTTCCCGGACCCGGAGACGCCGGTGACCGCCGTGAAGACACCGAGCGGGAACTCGGCGGTCACCCCGCGCAGGTTGTGCCGGCTGACCGGCCCGACCTTCACCTGCCCGCGCCCGCGGCGTACCTCCCGCGCCGGCTCCGGGGAGCGGTGGAAGAGGTGGCGGGCCGTCGCCGAATCCGCCACGCCGGCCAGCCCGGCGACCGGCCCGCTGTGCAGGACGCGTCCGCCGCGCTCACCCGCGTGCGGGCCGACGTCGACCACCCAGTCCGCGCCGCGCACCACGTCGAGATGGTGTTCCACCACGAACACCGAGTTGCCCGCCGCCTTCAGCCGCTCCAGCACCGTGAGCAGGGCCTCGGTGTCCGCCGGGTGCAGCCCCGCGGACGGCTCGTCCAGGACGTAGACGACACCGAAGAGCCCGGAGCGCAACTGGGTGGCCAGGCGCAGCCGTTGGAGCTCGCCGGCGGACAGGGTGGGGGTCGCGCGGTCCAGGCTGAGATAGCCGAGACCCAGTTCGACGACCGGTGCGATCCGCGCCCTCAGGTCGTCCGTCAGGACCCGCGCCGCCTCCCCCCGCGGCTCCAGCGACGCGGCCAGCTCGGTCAGCGGCAGCGCGGCCAGCTCGGCGATCGTCCGGCCGCCGAACGTCACCGCCAGCGCCTCGGGACGCAGCCGCCGGCCGCCGCAGACCGGACAGGGCGCGCTCTCCAGGAACCGCTCCGCCCGGGCCCGCAGCGTCGCGCTCCTGGAGTCCGCGAACGTCTTCATGACATAGCGCCGGGCGCTCATGTACGTGCCCTGGTACGGGCGTTGGATGCGGTCGGCGTCGCGCACCGGATGCACGGTCACGACCGGCTGCTCGTCCGTGAACAGGATCCACTCCCGCTCCTCGGAGGGCAGTTCGCGCCAGGGCCGGTCCACGTCGTGGCCCAGCGCGTCGAGGACGTCGCGGAGGTTCTTGCCCTGCCAGGCCCCCGGCCAGGCGGCGATCGCGCCCTCGCGGATCGACAGCGAGGGGTCGGGGACCAGCGACTCCTCGGTCGTCCGGTGCACGCGGCCGAGACCGTGGCACTCCGGGCAGGCCCCGGCGGCAGTGTTCGGCGAGAAGGCGTCCGAGTCCAGCCGCTGTGCGCCGGCGGGGTAGTCCCCGGCGCGGGAGAACAGCATCCGCAGCGAGTTCGAGAGGTTGGTGACCGTGCCGACCGAGGACCGCGAACCGGGCGTCGAGCGCCGCTGCTGGAGCGACACCGCGGGCGGCAGCCCGGTGATCTCCCCGACCTTCGGCGCCCCGATCTGGTGGATCAGCCGGCGCGCGTACGGGGCGACCGACTCGAAGTAGCGCCGCTGCGCCTCCGCGTAGATCGTGCCGAAGGCGAGCGAGGACTTGCCCGATCCGGAGACCCCGGTGAACACCACCAGCGCGTCCCGCGGAATGTCGACGTCGACGCCCTGGAGGTTGTGCTCGCGGGCACCGCGCACGCGGACGTACGGGTCGTGGGGGCTGTGCATGGGCCGGGCTCCCGGGGGCGGGGGACAAAACCCCACGATTCTACGGGGTGCGCGCGAGGTCACCTCGGTGGGTGGCCGTCAGTCCGGCGACCCGGGCGAGGCGCCGGTAGGAGTCCAGCAGCGCGGCGCGGTCGTACGTACTGGTGGTGACGAGCACCTCCTGGGCGCCGGTCTCCTCGACCAGCGTCCGCAGGGCGTCGGCCACTTGGTCCTCGGTGCCGGCGATGTGGCCGGTCAGCCCGGACTCGTAGAACTCCCGCTCCCGGGCGGACATGACGAGTGCCTCCACCCGTTCGGCGGGCGGCAGCGGCGGGAACGTGCCGTGGGTGCGCGAGTACGCCATCGACCAGGCCTCGGGGACGAGGACACGGCGTGCCGCCTCCTCGGTGGCCGCGACCGCCACCGTGCCGGACACCACCACGTACGGCTCCCGCGCCCACGGGGAGGGACGGAACGTCTCCCGGTAGCGGTCGACGCCGCGCCGCATCCGGTCGCGGTTCCTGAGGTCGCCGATGACCATGGGCAGTCCGGCCCGCGCCGCGACGTCGGCGCCCTCGCCGAGGGCCAGGACGAAGGGCGGCACCCGCAGCCCCTCCGCCGGCCGCGCGTGGACACCGGTCGGGGACGTGCCCCGGAACCAGCCGAGGAGTTCGTCGAGCTGGGCGGCGAAGTCCTCGGCGTCCTCCTTGTCCCGGCCCAGCGCGCGGCGCACACCGTCCGTGAAGCCCACGGAGCGCCCGAGCCCCATGTCGATCCGGCCCGGGAAGAGGGACTCCAGCACGCCGAACTGCTCGGCCGCAACCAGCGGACGGTGGTTCGGCAGCATGACGCCGCCGGTGCCCACGCGGATGCGGCGGGTCGCCGCCGCGACCGCCGCGGCCAGCACCGTCGGCGCCGAACCGGCGATCCCGGGCACACCGTGATGCTCCGAGACCCAGACCCGGTGGTAGCCGAGCGTCTCCAGCTCCCGCGCCAGCGCCACGGTGTCCCGAAGCGCCTGCGCCCCGTCGTGCCCCTCCCGGGTGCGGGAACGGTCGAGTACGGAGAAACGTGTGGCTTCCACGCGGGATCCCTTCGCCCGAAGGCCGGTCCGCCGGTCCTGCCGGCGTCCTCGCCGGCCGGTTCCGTGCATTCGGCTGTGCCGCTGTCGATCTACCGGTACAACACCGCTGATGGCCCGCGACTTCCAGGACGGTGCGAACCCGGCTGAGCAGGTGCGCCCGAACCGGCGTACTGAAGGGGAGGGGCATCAGCCCACGCCCGTGCCACGCCGGAGGTACCTCACCCGTGACGACCATCAAGGAAGCCCCGCCGCGTGCCCGGCGGCAGGAGTCCGGCGATCCGCAGGGCTGGCAGTTCAGCTCGCCCCTCGTGCTCACCATGGTGCTGCTCGTGGTGGTCGCGTTCCAGGGGCCGGTCCGCCGGGCCCTGTCCGAGCCGGTGATGCAGAGCTGGACGACCGTGTTCGTCGCGGTGGTCGTGCAGGCGCTGCCCTTCCTCGTCCTCGGTGTCCTGCTGTCGGCGGCCATCGCCGTGTTCGTCCCGCCGTCGTTCTTCGCCCGGGCGCTGCCCGCGCGCCCCGCCCTCGCCGTCCCGGTGGCCGGGATGGCGGGAGCCGTCCTGCCCGGCTGCGAGTGCGCGTCCGTACCGGTGGCGGGCGCGCTCGTGCGCCGGGGGGTCACCCCCGCGGCCGCCCTGGCCTTCCTGCTGTCCGCGCCCGCGATCAACCCGATCGTCCTGACCGCGACCGCCGTCGCGTTCCCGCGCGAACCCCGGATGGTGCTGGCCCGCTTCGTGGCGAGTCTGCTGGTGGCCTGTCTGATGGGCTGGCTGTGGCAGCGGCTGGGGCGCGCCGACTGGCTGCGCCCGCCCGCCCATCCCTCGTTCGAGGGCCACGGCCGGGGAGCGGCGTTCTGGGGGTCCGTGCGGCACGACGTCATGCACGCCGGCGGGTTCCTCGTGGTGGGGGCGATGGCGGCGGCGACGCTCAAGGCCGTGGTGCCGGCGGACTGGCTGCGGACGGCGGCCGGCAACCCCGTGGTCGCGATCCTCGCCCTGGCGGTTCTCGCCGTGCTGCTGTCGATCTGCTCGGAGGCCGACGCGTTCGTGGTGGCGTCCCTGTCCCAGTTCTCGCTCACCGCCCGGCTGGCCTTCCTGGTCGTCGGGCCCATGATCGACCTGAAGCTGTTCGCCATGCAGACCGCCACCTTCGGGCGCGGCTTCGCCATGCGGTTCGCCCCGGCGACCTTCACCCTCGCCGTCCTCGTGTCGGCCCTCGTCGGGACGGTGATCCTGTGAACCGGCAGGCACAGGCGGCCGTGCTCTTCCTGACCGGCGCGGCGGTGCTGCACGCCTCCTTCACCGATCTGTACCTCCGGTACGTCAAGGCGGGGCTGCGTCCGCTGCTGATCGCGGCCGGAGTCGTCCTGATCGCCACCGCCGTCGCCACCGTCCGCTACGAACTGCGGCGGCCCGCGCCGAAGACCGGGGAGGGAGGGGGAGCCGCGGACGGTGGCGGCGAAGGCCCCGGGGAGGCGGACGGGCACGGGCACGCCCACCGGGAGCCGCGCGTCGCCTGGCTGCTGGTCCTGCCGCTGCTCGCGCTCATCCTGGTCGCCCCGCCCGCGCTGGGCTCCTACAGCGCCATGCACGCCGGTACGGCGCTGCAGCAGCCCTTCGGCTACCCCGGACTGCCCGCCGGCGACCCCCTGCGCCTCAGCCTCGTCGACTACGCGGGACGCGCCGCCTACGACCACGGGCGCTCGCTCGACGGACGGCGGGTCGAGATCACCGGGTTCGTGGCGCTCGGCCGCGACGGCACGCCCTACCTCGTCCGCATGGCGCTCAACTGCTGCGCCGCCGACGCGCAGCCCGTCAAGGTCGGTCTGTCCGGACGGGTCCCGCCCGTCCTCCAGCCCGACACCTGGCTGGTCGTCGTCGGCACCTACACCGGCCGGCGGACGACGGACCCGGTCAACGGCGGCCGGATCCCGTTCATCGACGTCGACCGCGCCAGGCCCGTCCCGGCCCCGCGCGACCCGTACGACGAGAGCTGGAACAGCTGACGACCCGCTCGGACCGCCGTGCTCCTAAGGTGGTCGGCGTGACGAGGAACAGCCGGCCCCTGGCCGTATTCGATCTCGACGGCACACTCGCCGACACCGCGCACCGCCAGCGGTTCCTGGAGCGCAAGCCCCGGGACTGGGACGCGTTCTTCGCGGCGGCGCCGCACGACCCGCCGCTGGCGGAGGGCGTGGCGCTGGCGCGCGGCAGCGCCGAGGAGTGCGAGGTGCTCTACCTCACCGGCCGCCCCGAGCGCTGCCGCCGCGACACGCTCGCCTGGCTCGCCGCGCAGGGGCTGCCCGAGGGGACGCTGCGGATGCGCCGGGACGACGACCGCAGGCCCGCCCGCCGCACCAAGCTGGAGATCCTGCGACGGCTGGCCCGCGACCGCGAGATCCGCGTCTTCGTGGACGACGACGAACTCGTCTGCGCGGACGCCGAGCGGGCCGGCTTCACCGTCGTACGGGCCCGGTGGGCGGCTACGTCCGCCGCGCTGGAGGAGGCGCAGGAACGGGAGGGCCGGACCTGACCGGGGCGACTCCTCCCGCGGGGGACCGCGGTACCGGGGCGCCGCGCGTCAGTCGCCGTCCTCCAGACGGAAGCCGACCTTGAGACCGACCTGGTAGTGCTCGATCTGCCCGTTCTCGATCTGGCCCCTGACCTGCGTGACCTCGAACCAGTCGAGGTTGCGCAGGGTCTGCGAGGCCCGGGCGATCCCGTTGCGGACGGCCTGGTCGACGCCCTCCGTCGAGGTGCCGACGATCTCGGTGACCCGATAGGTGTGGTTGGACATGCGGGTAGCTCCTCTCCGCCGTGGCCCCTGTGCCACGCGTCACTCCACGGTGCCCCAGAGCGCGGCCGTGCGCGAGATGTCGGGCACCCCGTGGGCGAAGTCGCCCGCGCTCTCCGCGCGGTCCGGCTCGGTGTCGGCGGCCGGCCGGGGCGGCGCCAGGGACAGCCGGGAGACGATGCGGTAGCGGTCGCCCCGGTAGAGGGAGTGGACGTACTCGACGGGACGCTCGTCGGTGTCCGTGGTCAGACGCTCGATGAGGAGCGCCGGGGACAGGACGGGAACGCCGAGGATCTTCGCCTCGGCCTCGCTGACGACGGTCGGCTCGATCGACTGGGTCGCCTCGTGGACCGAGATCCCGTGGTGGTCCCGCAGATGCTCGTAGAGGTCGCCCGCCTCCAGCTCGGCGGCGGTGAGCGTGGGCACCAGTTCCGCCGGGATGTGCAGATGCTCGATGGCCATGGGCACGCCGTCGACCAGTCGCTGGCGCGCGACGTAGAGCAGCTCCGCGGCGGGCGAGGTGCGCAGTTTCCGGCCGACCCGGGCGCCGGCGCGGATCCTCGTCAGTTCCAGGATGCGGCTGGACCAGGTGCCCGCGGCGAGCGGTACGCGGGCCGGCCGGTGCCCGGCGACGATCTCCTGCGTGATCTTCTCCGGTGCCACGAACATGCCCCGGCCGTGCTCGCGCACCAGCAGCCCCGTGGCGACGAGTTCGTCCACAGCGGCGCGCAACGTGGGCCGTGAGACGCCGAGTTGGGAGCAGAGGGTGCGCTCGGAGGGGATCGCGGCTCCGGGGCCGCGCTCCTCGACCAGGCCGAGCAGGAAATCGCGTACCCGCTCCCGCTTCAGCATTCCGTCCATGCGCTCGACCCTCCGTTGCTGGGCACAGCTGGTCAGGCCGATCGTAACCAGTCGCTTGACCACTTGACGAGGAGGAGCCGTCAACTCCCTTTGCTGTGACGGGCCTTGACGCGTGCATTGGTCTATGCCACCTTCAACCACGCGTCAGTGGTCAGCTGACCAATTGGTAAGGCCGCGGCTTCCGGAACTCCGAAAGGAGATTCATCCATGAACCGACAAGGCACCAGACTTCGCATCGCCGTCGGCGTCGCAGCGGCGGGACTGGCATTCGCCGGGCTGACCGCGCTGCCCGCGAACGCGGCCGGCGACGGACTGAGCGTCCAGTACCGCACCAGCGCGACCGGCGCGAACGCCGACCAGAGCGAACCCTGGCTCAAGGTGACCAACACCTCGGGCACGTCCGTGCCGCTCAGTGAGGTGCGGCTCCGGTACTACTTCAAGGCCGACAGCCCGAGCACGACCTACCGTTTCGCCTGCTCCTGGGCCGTGAAGGGCTGTTCCAACATCACCGGCACCTTCGGCACGCTCGCCTCACCCACGGCGACCGCCGACCGCTACCTGGAGATCGGCTTCACCTCCGGCGCCGGCTCGCTGGCCCCCGGAGCCGACACCGGGGACATGCAGCTCCGCTTCTACCGTGCCGACTGGCAGACGCTCAAGCAGAGCGACGACTACTCGTTCGGCGCCGCCCAGACCTCCTACGCCGGCTGGGGCAAGGTCACGGCGACCCGCGCCGGCGCGCTCGTCTGGGGGACCGCGCCCGCGGGCAACGAGCCCGGTCCCGGGCCCACCGACCCCACGGACCCGCCGCCGAACGGGGCCGCGCTCTTCGACGACTTCAACTACAGCGGCCACACCGACCCGAAGATCTCGGAGCACGGCTGGAACGTGCGCTCCAACTCCGGCGGCCCCGGCGTGCCCGGAGCCACCTGGGCCCCCGAGAACGTCACCTTCGTGAACGCGAACGGCAACTCCGTGATGAACCTGGAGACGTCGACCGCGGGCACCGGGGCGTCGACGAAGCAGACCGAAGTGCTCACCAAGGCGCTGAAGTTCAAGAACGGGACGTACGCGGCGCGCGTCAAGTTCTCCGACGCGCCCCGGTCCGGACCGGACGGCGACCGCCTCGTCCAGACGTTCTTCACCATCAACGACCTGACCGCCCCGATGGCCGACGACTACGCGGAGTACGACTTCGAGTACCTCCCCAACGGCGGCTGGGGCGAGCCGTCGAACATCCTGTACACGACGTCCTGGGAGACCTACCGGCCCGATCCCTGGGAGGCGGTCAACCAGCACAGTGAGGCACGGCAGAGCTACGCCGGCTGGCACGACCTGGTGGTGACCATCGACGGCAGCAGCATCACGTACTACGTCGACGGGCAGGTCTTCGGGACGCACGGGGCCGCCTACCTGCCCGAACGGCCCATGTCGATCAACTTCAACCAGTGGCTGATCGACCTGGCGGGCCAGACGAGCACCACCCCGCGCGCCTACGACGAGCAGGTGGACTACGTCCTGCACGTCAAGGACCAGGTCCTCACTCCGGCGCAGGTGGCGGCCAAGGTGGCCGCGTTCCGCAGTGCCGGGACGACCTTCCAGGACACCGTGCCGGGAAGCTGAACGGGCGGCGGCGCCGGTCCGAGGGGGACCGGTGCCGCCACCTCGCGTGGCCGGTTCCGCCCTTGACGGTTCGATTGGTCCATACCAAAATCCAGCACACCCGTGCGAGCGCACCCGCTCGTCCCCCCATGTCGGGCTCCCTTCCCCTGTCCGCAAGACAGAACAGGACCCCTCGTGAGACGTCGAACCGCTGTCGCACTCCTCGCCTCCACCCTGGCCTCCGCGTCCCTGCTGACCGCCTGCGGCGCCCTGCCCGAGTCAGGCCCGGACCGGCGGACCGTCACGGTGTGGCTGATGAAGGACAGCGCCTCCAAGGACTTCATCGACCGGTTCACCGACGAGTTCGAGCGGACCCACGGCGACCTCGAGCTCGACGTCCGCATCCAGCAGTGGACCGGGATCGGCGACAAGGTGCAGGCCGCGCTGAAGGGGCCGGCCGACGACGCCCCCGACGTGATCGAGGTCGGCAACACCCAGGTCGCCCAGTACGTCGCGGGGGACGGGCTGCTCGACCTGACACTGGAGTCGATGCGCGACTGGGGCAGGGACGACTGGCTGCCCGGCCTCGCCGAACCGGGCAAGTACGTCTTCCGGCAGTACGGCATCCCGTGGTACGCGGCCAACCGCGTGGTGATCTACCGCAAGGACCTCTTCGCGCGGGCCGGGATCAAGAAGCCCCCGAGGACGCGCGAACAGTGGCTCGCGGACACGCGCAAGCTCGACTCCGGCGGCACCCAGGGCATCTACCTCGCCGGACAGGACTGGTACACCCTCGCCGGGTTCATCTGGGAGGAGGGCGGCGAGCTGGCGACCGAGTCCGACGGGACCTGGGAGGGAGCCCTGAACACGCCGGCCGCGCTGCGCGGGATGGACTTCTACCGGCGCCTCCAGTCTCTCGGTGAGGGCCCGGTCGACGCCGACGAGGAACACCCGCCGCAGGCAGGGGTGTTCGCCAAGGGGCAGGTCGCGCAGATCGTCGCGGTGCCCGGCCTCGCCCGGGCCGTCGTGCAGGCGAACCCCGAACTCGAGGACGAACTCGGGTACTTCCCGGTGCCGGGGAGGACGGCGGCCCGGCCCGGTGCCGTCTTCACCGGCGGCTCCGACCTGGTGGTGCCGAAGAACACCGACGACCGGCGCGGGGCGATCGCCGTCATCGCCGCGCTGGCCGGCGCCAAGTGGCAGAAGGAACTGGCCCGGACGATGGACTACGTGCCCAACAAGACCACGCTCGCCGGTGTGGTCGCGGACAAGGAGGGGGTCGCGGCCATGGCGGCGGGCGCCGCGCAGGGCCGGGCGACCCCCTCCTCGCCCGAGTGGGCGGCCGTGGAGGCGGACAACCCGATCAAGGACTACATGACCAAGGTCCTCATCGGCTCCGACCCCGCCGCCGAGGCCGCCCGCGCCTCACGCCGGATCACCGAGACGCTGGCGGTCGCCGAGGAGTGACGTGCGGGGGGTCCGTGCCTCCGCGGAGACACGGACCCCCGGCGAACCGCACCGCACGCGCGGCCCGTTCGGGCACACGGGTGGCCGGCGCCACACAGGACGGCACACGCCCCACCGGCACACGCCTACCGGGCCACGCTCAGCGAGAGCGCGAAGCGTCCCTCCTCGTCCGTCCACCAGTGCGCCAACTCCAGGCCCGCGGCGGCGAGATCGTCACGTACCCGCTCCTTCCGGAACTTCGCGGAGATCTCGGTGCGCAGCTCCTCCCCGTCCTCGAAGTCGACGGCGAGTTCCAGCGCCGGGATCTTCACGGTCTGCGCCGTGCGCGAGCGCAGCCGCATCTCGATCCACTCGTTCGCGGCGTCCCAGAGCGCGACGTGCTCGAAGCCGTCGAGGTCGAAGTCCGCGCCGAGTTCGCGGTTGACGACGGACAGCACGTTCTTGTTGAACGCGGCCGTCACCCCCGCCGCGTCGTCGTACGCGGCGACCAGCACCGCCGGGTCCTTCACCAGGTCCGTGCCCAGCAGCAGGGTGTCGCCGGGTGCCAGCAGGGAGCGTACGGACGCCAGGAACGCCGCGCGCTCGTCCGGCAGCAGATTGCCGATCGTGCCGCCGAGGAACGCGACGAGCCGCGGGCCCGGGGTGTCCGGCAGGGTGAGACCCGCGGTGAAGTCGGCGATCAGCGCGTGCACGCCGAGGTCCGGGCGCTCGGCGGCCAGCGCCCGCCCGGCCAGGCTCAGGGCGCTCTCGCTCACGTCGACCGGCACGTACGTGTGCAGCCCCGGCAGGGCGTCGAGCAGGTGCCGGGTCTTCTCGCTGGAGCCCGAGCCCAGCTCGACGACGGTACGGGCGCCGGTCGCCGCGGCGATCTCGCCGGCCCGGGCGCTGAGGATCTCGCGCTCGGCCCTGGTCGGGTAGTACTCCGGCAGTTCGGTGATCTTCTCGAAGAGCTCGCTGCCGTGCGCGTCGTAGAACCACTTCGGCGGCAGCGTTTTGGGGGTGCGGGTGAGGCCGTGCAGGACGTCGGCGCGCAGCGCCGCCTCCGTGGCGTCCTCGGGCAGGGTGCGGGTGAGAAGGAACGGGCTCACGTGCGGGGCTCCTCGGGTGGGGCGGATGCCAGGTGTCCTTGCGGCGCGCTCTGTTCCAGCGGGTCCTTGAGGGGGGTGAGCAGGACGTCGGTGCGGCTCGCCGCGAGCAGCGTGCGGTCCGGCACCTCCTGCCAGTGCGGATCGTCGTCGTAGGGTTCGGAGGCCACGACGGTGCTGCGGCCCGGTTCGGCGAGGTACCACAGGGTGTCGCCCCAGGCGGTGGCGGTGATCGTCTCGCCGTTGGTGAGCAGCAGGTTGAGCCGCGATCCGGGGGCCGCCGCGGCGACCTCCAGGACCGTGTCGGAGAGCGCCTGGCTCTCGTCGTCGCCGCCCCGCAGCCGTTCGAGGACGAGCGCCCACACGAGCGCCGAGTCGCAGCGGGCCTCCATCGACAGCAGGGCGGCGGGCGGCAGCGTCGTCGCGAGCGGGGCCAGCGAGCCGGGCCACCCCGCGACGGCGCCGTTGTGGCTGAACAGCCAGCGGCCCGCGGCGAACGGGGCCGCCGCGGCCTCCCCGTCTGCGCCGCCCACCGTCGCGTCCCGGACCGCCGCGAGCAGCGCGCCCGAGCGCACCACCCGGGCCAGGTCCGCGAAGGACTGGTCGCCCCAGATGGGGCCGGGCCGGCGGTAGCGGGCGGGAACGGCGTCCCCGTGCGCGTACCAGCCGACGCCGAACCCGTCGGCGTTGACCGTGCCGTAGCGCTGTCGGCGGGGGGCCCACGACTGCCGGTACAGGGCGTGCGGCGGTGCCACGAGAAGGGCGCCGAGCGGCTCCTCGGGCCCCAGGTACGCCACATGACGGCACATCAGGCGGCTCCGTCGCGGGCGGTGCGGAACCCGGAGAAGATCTGCCGCCGGACCGGGTAGTCCCAGTTGCGGAAGGTGCCGCGGCAGGCCACCTGGTCCACGGCGAACGAGCCGCCGCGCAGCACCTTGTGCTCCGGCCCGAAGAACACCTCCGAGTACTCCTTGTACGGGAACGCGGTGAAGCCCGGGTACGCCGTGAAGTCGCTCGCGGTCCACTCCCACACGTCGCCGATCAACTGCCGTACGCCGAGCGGGGACTCGCCCGCCGGGTAGCTGCCGGCCGGCGCCGGGCGCAGGTGGCGCTGGCCCAGGTTGGCGTGGTCCGGGGTCGGGTCCTCGTCCCCCCACGGGTAGCGCCGGGAGCGGCCGGAGACCGGGTCGTGGCGGGCGGCCTTCTCCCACTCGGCCTCGGTGGGCAGCCGGCGCCCCGCCCAGCGGGCGTACGCGTCGGCCTCGTACCAGCTCACGTGCAGCACGGGCTCGTCGGGCGGTACGACCTCGGTGACGCCGAAGCGCCTGCGCAGCCACTGCCCGCCGTCGCGGCGCCAGTACAGCGGCGCCTCGATGGAGTGCGCGCGGATGTGGTCCCAGCCCTCGGCCGTCCACCAGCGGGCGTCACCGTAGCCGCCGTCCTCGATGAAGGCCTGGTAGGCGGCGTTGGTGACCGGCGTGGTGTCGATGTGGAACGCCGGTATGTCGCGCTCGTGCGCCGGGCGTTCGTTGTCGAGCGACCAGGGCTCGGCCGAGGTGCCCATGGTGAACGGGCCGCCCGGAACCAGGACTTCGGCGGGTCCCGTGAACGGCGGTCCGGCCACCGGGTCCGGCGCGGTGAGCGCGGCGGGCCCCCGGCGCAGCTGATGGGTGATCAGCATGGTCTCGTCGTGCTGCTGTTCGTGCTGCGCGATCATGCCGAAGGCGAAACCTGCCTCGGTCAGCCGCGTGCCCCGGAACGTGCTGCTCTCCAGCACGTCCAGCGCCCGCCCCCGCACGTCGGCGGCGTAGCGGCGGGCCTCCTCGGGGGGCAGCAGCGGGAGGGAGGGCCGCTCGGCGCGCGGGTGCTCGAAGGCGTCGTACAGGCCGTCGATCTCCGGGCGCATCGGCTCCCGTCCGGCGACGGCGCGCAGCAGCCACAGCTCTTCCTGGTTGCCGATGTGGGCGAGGTCCCACACCAGTGGCGACATCAACGGCGAGTGCTGCGCGGTGAGTTCGGGCTCCTCCACACAGGAGGTCAGGAGCGCGGTGCGGTCGCGGGCCGTCACCAGCGCCTCCAGGGCGCGCTCCCTGAGCGACTCCGGGTCCGTGAGGGATTCGGGGGCGGTCATGTGCGGATGTCCTTCCCGTGGAACTGGTCGAGCAGATCGTCGGCGGGACAGCGCCCCCGGGCCACGTAGCGGTCGGTGAACCGGGCCACCGCCTCCCGCACCGCGGGGGACGCGCCGATACGCGGCAGCGCCTCGGCGGCGGCCGCGAAACAGACGGCGGCGGCCTCCCGCAGCTCGGGGTCGCCGAGGCCGCCGCGCGCGGCCTCGGTCCACAGCGGATTGCACGGGGCGGCCTGCGAGCCCGCCCGTTCGGCCAGGGGTTTCACCGTCCGGTAGGCAGTCTCGGCGGCCTCCGCGTCGTCGAACAGGGCGGTGGTGACGGCGAGCGGCACCATCCACCCGTCGTCGCCCGGCTGGGCGTCGATCATGCGCAGTTCGAGATGCCCGCGCGGGCGCACCGGCGGGAACAGGGTGGTCAGGTGGTAGTCCAGGTCGGTCCGGTCCGGCGGGGAGCCGGACCGCGTCCAGGCCCGGAAGGTGAGCCCCTCGGGCGTGGACCAGGGGCCGTCCGGGTTCCGTACGCACATCACCGGCGCGTCCAGGACGTGCCGGGCCCAGGTGGCCCGCGGATCACCCGCGAGCGAGGGTGCGCCGGAGCGCCCGGGGTCCATCGCCGCCCACAGCGACTGGCGCGTGGAGCGCCAGCCGGTCGGCCGCCCGGCGGCCATCGGCGAGTTGGCGAACGCCGCCACCAGGACGGCGCCCAGCTGGTGCGCGAGCCACCAGCGCCGCCCGTGCCCGAGCGGCCCCGGCTCCTCGTACCCGGCGTCCAGGCACACCTGGACGGAGGCGGAGGAGCACATCATGGCGCGGCCCTCGGGACCCGTGCGGTCGAGGCAGCGCTCCATGGCGTCGTAGCGCGGTTCCCGAAGGAAGCGGCTCGGGGGTTTCCAGGGGTCCTGGCCGTATCCGCTGAGGCCGAGGCCTCTCTCGCGCAAGGCCCCACGTACGGCGGCGAGGTCGGCGGACACGGTCTCGACGCACTCCATCAGGGAGGCGGCGGGAAGGGAGCTGAGCTCCAGCTGACCGCCCGGTTCGACGGTGAGCGCCGAACGCAGGGGCAGGGCCCGCACTGCGGTGTATGCCGCTTCGAGTCGTGCGGGTGTTACGGGGAGCCGCGGTTCACGCAGCTCGTGGACGAGCCATTCCACTTCGACGCCGAGGAGTCGGGGCGGTCCGGTCTTGAAGCAGATGCCTCGGACCAGCGCCTCCACCTCGGCTTCGGTGACCAGGGAGCGGTGCTCCGTACAGTCACTCACCGAATCGGACATGTCGGGATCCTCCTGAGATTCCATCATGCCGCCGGTCCGGCTTCTGATGGGCCGGACCGGCATCGCTCGTACCACCCAAGACCACGAAAGCCGGTTCGCACAAGAGTGCAGATCGTCGCTTTCGGGGTCAGGGGAACAGTGTTCGAGCGCCCGGAAAACTCTGTTGCGTCGCATGACCAGCATCGCTCACGATGCGTTCATGAGCACGACGGGGGAGATCGCGCGGGACACGCTCGCGGCGCGTACGGGGGTCGCGCGGTGAGCGCACGGCTGCGCGGGATCGCGCATCAGACGGAGGAGATCGTCGCGGCGGGCCGGTACCGCGCGTCCGACGGACGCACGGTGCCGATCGCCGCGGCGGTCGACGCCGCCCGCGCCGGCACCCGCGTGTACGGGCCGGAACCCGTGCAGACGCCACGGGTCACCCCGGTCGAGACGGTGATCGAGGTGACCGGCGAGAGCAGCCTGGAGGCCGCGCGCCGCCTGCCGGGCCCCGTCGCCGTGCTGAACTTCGCCTCGGCGCGCAATCCCGGCGGCGGCTATCTGAACGGCGCGCAGGCCCAGGAGGAGGCCCTGTGCCGGGCGTCCGCGCTCTACACCTGCGTGCTGCACGCCCGCGCGTTCTACGACCACCACCGCACCCACCGCGACCCGTTCTACACGGACCGTGTCATCCACTCACCGGGCGTGCCCGTCTTCCGCGACGACCACGGGCGGCTGCTGGACGAGCCCTACACCGCGGGATTCCTGACCGCCGCGGCGCCCAACGCCGGAGTCGTGCTGCGGACGGCGCCCGAGCGGGCGGGCGAGCTGCCGCACGCCCTCGCCGTCCGGGCCGAGCGTGTCCTGGAGACGGCGGTGGCCGAGGGCTACCGGCGGCTCGTGCTGGGCGCCTGGGGCTGCGGCGTCTTCCAGAACGACCCCGGGCAGGTGGCGGGCGCCTTCCGGGCCCTGCTGACGGACGGCGGCCGCTTCACCGGGGCGTTCGACCACGTCGTCTTCGGGGTGCTCGACCGGACCCGGGGCGCGGTGACCCGGGCGGCGTTCGAGCAGGCGTTCGCCCTCGTCGGCGGCGTCCGCCGGCCCTGACCGCACCGCCCCCGCGGGCCCGCGCCGGCGCCGTACGGGACGCGGTCAGCGCCAGCCGTAGCGTTCCCGCAGCCGGTGCACCACCAGGTTGAACCGCATCCGGTCCAGTGCGCACGCCTCCCGGCGCATGCCGTCCTCGTGCAGCCGCAGGACGCGGTCCACCGCCACCCACGAGTCGCGCCCGGTGCGGTCCCACGGCCCGCTGCCGATCGGCACCCAGTCGCGGTCGCCGTCGTGCCGTCTGCTCGACAGCTGCACGGCGAGGAACGTGCCCGCGGCCTCCCGGGCGACGACGAGCACCGGCCGGTCCTTGCCCCGCCCGTCGTTCTCCTCGTAGGGCACCCAGGTCCAGACGATCTCGCCCGGGTCGGGGTCGCCGTCGTGCGCGGGCGAGTACTCGGTCCGCACCGGGCCGACCTCGCGGGCGGCGGCCTCCGTGGTGGCCGACGGCCCGAAGCGGCCGGGGACTTCGTCGATGTTGGCAGTCACAGGGAGCACGTTAGAGGCCACCGGTCCCCGCCCGCCGCGCGGGTCCGCACGCGCCGCGGCCGTGGTCCCCCGAGAGGGCCCACGGCCGCGACGCCGCTCCGGGACCGGGCGCCCAGCGGCGGGATCAGCTCACTCGTCGTCCTTCTCCACCGGCACCTTCTGGGTGCGCGGCGGTGTGAAGCCGTTGAGGCCGGCGGCCCCGTCGGCCGCCGTCCCGTTCTGGTTCATCGAGGAGAGCAGCTGACGGGCCAGGCCCAGCCCAGTGCCGCCCATCGTGAGCGCCTTGGCGAACATGTCGGACATCCCGTCGGCGCCGTTGAGCAGCACCATGTGCTCGACGTTGTTGAACGCGCTCGCACCCGCCTGGACGATCTCGGGCCAGTTCTCCGCGAGCTGCTGGGCGACCACGGCCTCCTGGTTCTCGGCGAGGGCGGCCGCCCGCGCCTTGATGGCCTCCGCCTCCGCGAGACCCTGCGCGCGGGTCGCCTCGGCGGCCGCGAGTCCCTTGGCCTGGGCGGCGGCCGCCTCGGCCTCACCCGTGGCACGCGTCGCCGTCGCGGCGGCCGCACCCCGGGCCTTGGTCGCCTCCGCCTCGGCGCCCGCGGCCGTCTTCACCCGCGTCGCCTCCGCCGCGGCGGCGAGCTCCGTCTCCTTCGCCTTGGCCTGCGCCGCGGAGATCCGCACATCACGCTCGGCCTCGGCCAGCGTGCGCTTCTCGTACGCCTTCGCGTCGGCCGGCTTGCGGACGTCCGCCTGGAGCTGCTGCTCGCGCCGCTGCGCCTCCAGTTCGGCGACCCGGGTCTCCTGCACCACGACCTCCTGCCGCGACGCGGCGTCGGCGAGCGGTCCCGCCTGCCGGGACTTCGCCGCCGCCTTGTCGCGCTCGGCCTGGTAGCCGGCCTGGAGGATCTCGCTGTCCCGGGTGGCCTCCGACATCCGCGCCGCGGCCTGCTGCTCGGCCTCGGTGGCCAGCCGGTTGGCCTCGGCCTGGGCGATCCGCGCGTCCCGCTGGACGGCGGCCGCGTGCGGCATGGCCAGGTTCTTGATGTAGCCGGTCGGGTCCTCGATCTCGTGGATCTGCAGCGAGTCGACGATCAGCCCCAGCTTCTCCATCTCCGTGCCGCAGGCGGCCCGGGTCTGCCCGGTGAGCTTCTCCCGGTCGCGGATCATGTCCTCGACGGTCAACCCGCCGACGATGGACCGCAGATGACCGGCGAACACGTTGTGCACCCGCTCCGCCATCAGCTTCTGCTGGTCGAGGAAGCGGCGGCCCGCGTTGGCGATCGACACGAAGTCGTCGCCCACCTTGAAGATGACCACGCCCCGCACCTTGAGCGGAATGCCCTGGTGGGTCACGCAGTCCACGGACAACTCGGTCTCGTTCAGGTCCAGCGACAGCTTGCGCACCGCCTGCACGCCCGGCATGACCAGCGTGCCGCGCCCCGTCACGATGCGGAACCCCATGCCTTCTTCAAGGCCCTCGGTCCGGTGCTTCGAACCCGAGATGATCAGTGCTTCGTTGGGCTCCGCGACGCGCCACATGAGCTTGAAGACCACGAAGATGAAGATCAGTGCGAGGACAAACGCCCCCGCCACGACGCCGACGATCATCGGCATACGCCCCCTTTGAATGGTGCCCTGTCGGCACCGAACGAGGGGAGTGTGCCTCCGCGCGGGGCCCGGGTACACACGGTGGCGGATCCTTGTTGCAATCTTGACGCTTACGGCCCTCACCTGGGCCGCGGGCGGCTCAACTGTCGTACGCGGCCGACACGTAGACCGTCCTCGGCGGCAGGTACTCCACCACCATCACGACCGTGCCCCGCTCGATGCGCTCCTTCGGGGCGGCCGGGTACGCGAGGAAGTGCTCGGCCCCGCCCCGCACCCGGACGATCACCTCGCCGACGAGCCCGGGCCCGACCGTGCCGGTGACCCGCCCCATCAACCCGACCATCGACGCATCGTCCATGGCGACAGCGTACGGCCGGGAGCCGCTGGTCACGGTGCCGGCGCCGAACTCTCCTACGCGGCGCGGGACTCGGCGGCAGCGGCGGGCGGCGGCCAGTGCACGTGCCAGCGCCGGTCGTCCTCCAACTGCGCGGCCAGCGACACCAGGAGAGGCTCGCTGTGCGCCGGACCGAGGAGCTGCGCGCCGACCGGCAGTCCGTCGCCCACGAACCCGGCGGGGACGTTGACGCCGGGCCAGCCCAGCACGTTCCACGGCCAGGCGTAGGGACAGGCGGCGATCATGGCGCGGTCGGTGCCGAAACCGCTGAGGTCCAGCATGGCGCCGATCCGGGGCGGGGGAGCGGCGGTCGTCGGCGCGAGGAGGACGTCGTAGGAGTCGAAGAGGGCGCCGATCCGCCGGTGCAGCGCGGCCTCCGCCCGGCGCGCGACCCGCAGCGGCGTGCCGCCGAGCAGCCGGCCCAGCCGGGCGGCCTCCCGCGTGCGCCGGTCCAGGAGGTCGGGGAAGGGGGCCTCGCGCACCCACTCGGCGATGCCCGCCGTGGCACGCGGGACGAACGTGAGCCCTATCCGTCCGTAGCGCGGCTCGGCCTCCTCCACGACGTGGCCGAGCGCGGCGAGACGTTCAGCGAGCGCGACGACCGCCGTCCGTACGCGCGGATCGAGCCGGGCGGGCAGCGCCGTGAACGGCGGCCGCAGCGAGAGCGCGATCCGCAGCCGCCCCGGATCGCGGCCGACCGCCTCGGACACGCGTACCAGCGGCGGATGGTGCAGGTCGCCGCTGTGCTGACCGCTCGCCGCGTCCAGGAGCAGGGCCGCGTCGGCGACCGTACGCGCCAGCGTGCCGTTCACGGTGATCCCCTGGAACGACTCGGGGCGCGGCCAGGTCGAGATCCGCCCCCGCTGCGGCTTGATGCCGACGAGGTGCGTCCAGGCGGCCGGGATGCGGACCGAGCCCGCGCCGTCGGAGCCCAGCGCGGCCGGCACCAGACCGGCCGCGACCGCAGCCGCGGAACCGCCGGACGAACCGCCCGGGGTGTACTCGGTGTGCCAGGGATTGCGGGTGGCGCCGAAGGCCGGCCCCTCGGTGAAGGGCCACTGCCCCAGCTCGCAGGTGTTGGTCTTGCCGACGATCACGGCGCCGGCCGCGCGCAGCCGCCTTACCGCCTCACCGTCCCGCTCCCGGGGCGGGAACTCGCCCCGGCAGCCGAACGCCGTCGGCAGCCCCGCCACGTCCATGTCGTCCTTCACGGCCACCGGCACCCCCAGCAACGGGCGCCTGCCGCCCGCCGCAAGCTCCCGGTCGGCGGCGTCGGCCTCGGCCAGCGCCTCCTCGGCGCGCAGCCGCCGGAAGGCGTTCAGGGACGGCTGGGTCGCCTCGATCCGGGCCAGCGACCGCTCGACCGCCTCACGCGCGCTCAGCTCCCCGCCGGCGAGCGCGCGGGCGCACTCCGCCAGCCCCGGGGCACGGTCGTCGGCCATACGGGCACCTCCCGATGCGCGGCTTCTACCGAACGGTAACGTGCGGGCGCCCACAGCGGTACGGGACGCCGAACTTCCTTTCCGCGCGCGGGAGTTCCTGCCGACGGCCACCCCGGACCAGGGGGCGGGCACGGGAGGGTCCCCCGGCGCAAAGCGGCGCGCCGGGCTTCTGCAAGGATGCGGTCCGTCATGGTGCCCATACCGAACGACCCCGCCCCGACGTCGCCCGCACCACTCCCCGTGCCGACGAGCGCGGACGTGGCCCGCCTCGCCGGTGTGTCCCGCGCGACCGTCTCGTACGTCCTGAACAACACCAGCGCCGTCCGCATCAGCGAGCCCACCCGCCGCCGCGTCCACGAGGCGGCCAAGGAGCTCGGCTACGTCCCGCACGCCGCGGCCCGCAGCCTGCGCGCCGGACACAGCCGGATGGTGCTGATGCCCGCCCCGAACGTGCCGGTCGGCCCGCTCTACAGCCAGTTCCTCACCGAACTCCAGGGGGCGCTGGGCCGCCTCGACTACACCGTCGTGCAGTACGGCAGCGTCGGCCTGAACGGCGACGAGGCCGCCCGCGCCTGGGCGGAGCTGCGCCCCGTCGCCGTCCTGGTACCGGGCAGCGACCTCGGCAGCCAGGGCGTGGCCGTCCTCAAACGCTCCGGCGCGCGGGCCGTCGTCACCGTCGGCACCGAGCGCGTCGAGGGCGCGCACGCGCTGCTCATGGACCACGCAGAGGTCGGACGCCGCGCCGGCGAGCACCTCCTCGCCCGTGGGCGCCGCCGCATCGGAGTCGTCGTCCCCGAGGAGCCCGGCCTCGAGGTCTTCTCCCGGCCCCGGCTCGAAGGAGTACGCAGGTCCGCGCACGGCACGGACGCCGACGTCACCGAGCTGCCGCTGGCCTACGACGAGGAGTCGGCGGCCCGGCTGGCCGGGAACTGGCGTTCACTCGGCCTGGACGCGGTGTTCGCGTACAACGACGAGTACGCCATGCTGCTGATGCGGGCCCTCCAGGACGAGGGCATCATCGTCCCCGAGGAGACGGCCGTGATCGGTGCCGACGACCTGATGCTCGGCCGGCTGCTCCGCCCGCGGCTGAGCACCGTCCACATCGAGCTGCCGGCCGGACGTGACCTCGCGGAGCTGGTCGACCGGGCGGTGCGCGAACCGGCCGCCCCACCGGAGGCGCACGATGTGCTGGGAGCGAGGGTCGTGCACCGCGAATCGAGCTGAACACCGGGGAGGCGCGTCATGCGGACGACGGTCGGCATCATCGGAGGCGGACCCGCCGGGCTGCTCCTGGCCCGGCTGCTGCACCGGACGGGGATCGACTGCGTCGTCCTGGAACGCCGGACCCGCGCCCACGTGGAAGGGCGGCAGCGCGCCGGCATGCTGGAACAGGGCACCGTCGACGCGCTGCGCGAATGCGGCGCCGCCGAACGCCTCGACATCGAGGGCATGGTGCACCACGGCATCGAGCTGCGCTTCGACCGCGAACGGCACCACATCGACTTCCCGGTCCTCACCGGCGGGCGCACGGTCACCATCTACGCCCAGACCGAGGTCGTGAAGGACCTCGTCGCCCTCCAACTGGCCGAAGGGCCACCGCTGTTGTTCGAGGCGGAGGCCCTGGCGATCGAGCGGCCGGAGAGCGAGAACCCTCTCGTGCGCTTCGTGCACGAGGGCCGCGAGGAGTCCTTGCACTGCGACTGGGTGGTGGGCTGTGACGGGTTCCACGGCATCGCGCGGGGCACCTTCCCCGCCGCGCTGAGCCGCACCTACGAACACCGGTACCCGTACTCCTGGCTCGGCGTCCTGGCCGATGTGGCCCCGTCCTGCGAGGAGTTGATCTACGCCCGCGGGGAGGACGGCTTCGCGCTGCACAGCATGCGCTCGCCCCGCGTCTCCCGGCTCTACCTCCAGGTCCCCAACGGGACGGACCCGGGCGACTGGCCCGACGACCGCGTCTGGGACGAACTCGACGCCCGCTTCGCGATCGACGGCGACTGGACCCTGCGACGCGGCCCCATCACGGCCAAGTCCGTGACGGGCATGCGCAGTCACGTCCACGAACCGATGCGCCACGGGCGGCTGCTGCTCGCCGGTGACGCCGCCCACATCGTGCCGCCGACCGGGGCGAAGGGGCTCAACCTCGCCGTGTCCGACGTCCGGGTCATGGCCCGCGGGTTCACCCAGCTCCACCTCACCGGATCGAGCCAACTCCTCGACCGCTACGGCGAGTTGTGTCTCGAACGGGTATGGCAGGCGACCCGCTTCTCGTACGACATGACGCGGATGCTGCACACGCGGCCGGACCGGGACGCCTTCGAGGAACGCCTCCAGCTCGCCCGGCTGCGCCGCATCACCGCGTCCCGTCCGGCGGCAGCGGAACTGGCCGCCAACTACACGGGGCTGCCGATCCCGCTGTGAGCCCCGGACGGCTCCGGCCGGTGCCTACGCGTCGGCCTGTCCGGGCTGCTGCGGCTGCTGGGCCTGCTGCTCGGCGACGGCCTTGCGCACCTCGTCCATGTCCAGCTTCCTGGCCTGGCCGATGACGTCCTCCAGGGCTGCCTCCGGAAGCGCGCCGGGCTGCGCGAACACCGCGACCTGGTCGCGGACGATCATCAGCGTCGGGATCGACTGGATGCCGAAGGCCTGGGCGAGCTCGGGCTGCGCCTCGGTGTCCACCTTGGCGAACACCAGGTCCGGGTTGGCCTCCGCGGCCTTCTCGTAGACCGGGGTGAACTGCCGGCACGGCCCGCACCACTCGGCCCAGAAGTCGATCAGGACGAACTCGTTGTCCGTGACCGTCTGGTCGAAGTTCTCCTTGGTGAGCTCAACGGTGCTGCTCATGGCGTGTTTCCCTCTTCCTGGGTTTCGGGGCTCGGGGCAAGCCGCTGTCGACAACGCTGCCCCATGACGGCGTATTCCGCGCACGTACCCGTGCGGCCAGGGCGCACACCCCGTTGTGGTCACGGCACGCACCACCTACCAGACTGACCCCATGACGGAAACGGAAACCATCGAGTACGACGTCGTGGTGCTGGGTGCCGGGCCCGTGGGGGAGAACGTGGCGGACCGCACCCGTGCGGCCGGACTCTCCACCGCGGTCGTGGAGAGCGAACTGGTCGGCGGAGAGTGCTCGTACTGGGCGTGCATGCCCAGCAAGGCCCTGCTGCGCCCGGTCATCGCGCGCGCCGACGCCCGCCGCGTACCGGGACTGCGCCAGTCGGTGCAGGGCCCCCTCGACGCCGCCGCGGTCCTCGCCCACCGGGACTACTACACCTCGAACTGGAAGGACGACGGCCAGGTCGGCTGGCTGGAGGGCATCGGCGCCGACCTCCACCGGGGGCACGGGCGGCTCTCCGGGACCCGTGAGGTGACCGTCGAGGGGCCGGACGGCGGGCGGCGCGTGCTCAGGGCCCGGCACGCCGTCGCCGTGTGCACGGGGACCCGCGCGGCGCTTCCCGACCTGCCGGGACTCGACCGGGTCAGGCCCTGGACCAGCCGCGAGGCCACCAGCGCGCAGGCCGTGCCGGGACGGCTGATCGTGGTCGGCGGCGGTGTGGTCGCCGTCGAGATGGCCACGGCCTGGCAGGCCCTGGGCTCCCGCGTCACCCTCCTCGTCCGCGGCGAGGCCCTGCTGCCCCGCATGGAGCCCTTCGCCGGGGAAATGGTCGCCGAGTCCCTGCGGGAGGCCGGCGTGGACGTGCGCACCGGCACGTCGGTCACCGGGGTGACGCGCGAGGGCGCGACCGTGACGGCCGTGACCGGCGCCGGCGAGCGCGTCGAGGCCGACCAGATCCTGTTCGCCACCGGCCGGGCGCCGCGCACCGACGACCTGGGTCTGGAGACGGTCGGGCTGGAGCCCGGCTCCTGGCTGGCGGTCGACGACACCCTCCGGGTGACGGGCAGCACCTGGCTGTACGCGGTCGGCGACGTGAACCACCGCGCCCTGCTGACCCACCAGGGCAAGTACCAGGCCCGGATCGCGGGCGCCGCCATCGCCGCCCGCGCCTCCGGCGCCCCCCAGCTGGAGACGGACCCCTGGGGCGCCCACGCGGCGACCGCCGACCACGGGGCCGTCCCGCAGGTCGTCTTCACCGACCCGGAGGCCGCGGCCGTCGGCCTCTCCCTCGCCGAGGCGGAGCAGGCGGGCCTGCGCGTACGCGCCGTCGACGTCGACCTCTCCTCGGTCGCGGGCGCCGGCCTGTACGCCGACGGGTACCGCGGCCGGGCCCGCATGGTCGTCGACGTCACCCGCGAGACGGTCCTCGGCGTCACCCTCGTCGGCCCCGGCGTCGGCGAACTGATCCACTCGGCGACCGTCGCGGTCGCCGGCGAGGTGCCGGTCTCCCGGCTGTGGCACGCGGTGCCGTCGTACCCGACGGTGAGCGAGGTGTGGCTCCGCCTCCTGGAGGCCTACCGGGACGCGTGACCGACCGGCGGACGCCCGCACCGACGGGCGTCCGCGGGGTCCCCGGGGGTGCCACCTGAGCTTGGTGTGCAGCCGGGGTGCTGGTGAGCGCCGATGATCGGTGCGGCTCGGCGTGGGGTCCCGCGGCGGGGTTCCGGCGCGTGCGGCGGTGCGGGGTTTCTGACCTGAGGGTTCCCGGAGATCGGCCATGGCTCGGGGACCCTCACCACCATGCCGTGCCTCCGGCTGTTCACGTCGGCAGGTCGAAGCCGAGGGCCGTCGCGGCCTCTCGTGGCGTCGGCTGTGCCCAGCGCAGGGCCACCGCCTCGTTCGACGACAGCGAGCGCGGTTCCGCGCGGTCGAGGTAGAGCGTGCCGTCCAGGTGGTCCGTCTCGTGCTGCACGATGCGTGCGGGCCAGCCGGTGAGGACCTCGTCCACCGCGCGGCCGTGCTCGTCCCGCGCCGTCAGCCGCACCCGAACCGCCCGGGCCACCACCGCCTGCCAGCCCGGCACGCTGAGGCAGCCCTCGAAGAACGCGGCCCGCTCGGCGCCGACGGGCTCGTACGACGGGTTCACCAGGACCCGGAAGGGCAGCGGCACCCGGCCGCGCGCCAGCCGCACCTCCTCCGGCACCGGCGCCGGGTCCTCCACCACCGCGATCCGCAGTGGTACGCCGACCTGCGGGGCGGCGAGGCCCACGCCCGGAGCCGCGTGCATCGTCGCGCGCAGCGCCGCCACGAAGCGGTCCAGCAGTCCGGGGTCCAACTGGCCGTCGAAGGGCTCCGTGCCACGCCGCAGCACCGGGTCCCCGGCGGCGACGATCGGCAACGGACCCTCACGGGAGAGGAGTTCCTCCACCTGGTCGCTCAACGGGCGGGAGCTGCTGGGGACGTCTGCGGAAGCCATCCGGCCAGGATGCCAAGCCGACGGGTGTGACGCGAGGCGGCAGGCGGGCGGACGGGGCGAGTCAGGTGTCCGGGGCGTGCGGAGCAGTGGTGGGGCGGAGGGTACGGGGGAGTGGCTCCGGACGCGCGCTCTCGCCCTGTGGGGTGAGATCCGGGTGCGGGCCCGCGGCGGGAGTGCGCGGCGCGGCGGTCGTACCGACGTGCGGCGAGGAGGCCGGGCGCCAGGCGCCCGGCCTCCTCGTGTGACCGCTCGGTCAGGAGCCGGTGTGACTTCTCAGGACCCGCCGCGACCCCGCGGGGCCGCCCGGATCACAGGCGCTCGAAGTCGCCCGCGAGCGCCGAGGCGATCCTCAGGTGGGACTCCGCCTCCTCGTGCCGGCCCTGGCGTTCGAGCGTGCGGCCCAGCATCAGCCGGGCGTAGTGCTCGACCGGGTCGCGCTCGACGAGGACCCGCAACTCGGCCTCCGCGCGGCGCAGTTGGGCCGAGTGGTAGTACGAACGCGCCAGCAGCAGCCGGGGACCGACCTGCTCCGGCACCTCCTCGACCAGCCCGCCCAGCACCCGCGCGGCCGCCGCGAAGTCCTTGGCCTCGAAGAACATCCGCGCCCGCTCCCAGCGCTCCGCGGCCGTCCCGTGGTCGTAGTACGTCATGTCCACTGCTGACCTCCTTCGGGGGCGTCAACGGACCCTGTTGGTTGAATATTCCACTACTCTTGCCGGTGCGGGTCGCCGGTCACCGGCGCGCGTGCCCCGAAGGGGGGAGGGATGACGGACTCACGACGACGGGTCCCGGACGAGGCTAGGTTGGGCGCCATGAGCAATCTTGACCGCGAGGCGGTCCCCGCCCCGTGCGGCGGCCGCGGCTTCGTGGTGGCGGAACCGGTACGGGAACTCCTCAGCCCCCGCCGGGTCCGCCTCGGCGAGTCCACCGAAGTCCGCCGCCTGCTGCCCAACCTGGGCCGCCGCATGGTCGGCGCCTGGTGCTTCGTCGACCACTACGGCCCCGACGACATCGCCGACGAGCCCGGCATGCAGGTCCCGCCGCACCCGCACATCGGCCTGCAGACGGTCAGCTGGCTGCACGAGGGCGAGGTGCTGCACCGCGACTCCACCGGCAGCCTGCAGACCATCCGCCCACGCGAGCTGGGCCTGATGACCTCGGGCCGCGCCATCAGCCACTCCGAGGAGAGCCCCCGCTCGCACGCCCGCCTCCTGCACGGCGCGCAG
This sequence comes from Streptomyces sp. NPDC005496, assembly GCF_042872045.1. NCBI lineage: Bacteria > Bacillati > Actinomycetota > Actinomycetes > Kitasatosporales > Streptomycetaceae > Streptomyces > Streptomyces sp. NPDC005496. Next base: position 179,905 of record NZ_JBIAJQ010000011.1, on the reverse strand, counting down.
CTCTGGGTGGCCCTCCCGGACGTGCACCGGCACACGGACCCGCACTTCGAGCACCACCCCGAACTGCCCACGGTCACCGCGCCCGGCCTCACCGCCACGCTCGTCCTCGGCGGCCTGGACGGCGCGACCTCGCCCGGGACGACGTACAGCCCGATCGTCGGCGCCGACCTGAGCCTGACCCGCGGTGCCGACCTGCGGCTCCCCCTCGAACCCGACTTCGAGTACGCCTTGCTCTCCATGTCCGGCGAGGCGCACGTCGACGGCGTACCGCTGCTCCCCGGCTCGATGCTCTACCTCGGCTGCGGACGCACCGAACTCCCGCTGCGCGCCGAGTCGGACGCGGGCCTGATGCTCCTCGGCGGCGAGCCCTTCGAGGAGGAGCTCATCATGTGGTGGAACTTCATCGGCCGTACGCAACAGGAGATCGAGCAGGCCCGCGAGGACTGGATGACCGGCTCCCGCTTCGGCGAGGTCAAGGGGTACGACGGCGACCCGCTGGCCGCGCCCGCGCTCCCACCGGTGGCCCTGAAGCCGCGAGGCAGGGTGCGCTGACCCGTCCGGGCCGCTGACCCGTGCGGACCTCCCGAGCCGCAGGGGCTGCTGGCCCGTCCGGACTGCCCGGCCGTACTTGCTGCCGACCCGTCCGGACTGCCGGGCCGTACGGGCTGCTGACCTGTCCGGGGCGGACTCCCGGCGCCCACAGTCTCGGTGCGGTTTCCGTTGTTGTCATAGTCCTGGTGCGCGGATTTCGCACGCCTCTGGTGTTCGCGCGGTGGATATCGTTAGTGTGCCCACGGTGGAGGTGCGACCCGCGAGTCGGTCGCGCCTGCCGCCGTGCCGTGCCGTGTCGCGGGTTCGGTGCCGCCCGGCCGACCGGAGCCGGCGCTCCTCGCGTCCGCGTACGGCGCCGCCGACGCGCCCGTCGTGTCGCGCCGCCCGCGACATCCCGCCTGCGAAAGAGCCGATGTGACCGACCAGCAGCTTCCCGCCACGCTCCCCGAGACGGACCGTACGCGTCACCGGCGCCTGCGCGAGCAGGGAAGCGTGAACCGCGCTGACCTGGACGCCGTGCTCGCCGCGGGCTTCGTGTGCCACCTCGGGGTGGTCGTCGACGGGGTCCCGATGGTCGTGCCGACCGTCTACGGAAGCGACGGCAGCCACCTGTACCTGCACGGCTCGGTCGCCGGCCGGAGCATGGTCGCGTCACCGCGCGCTGCGATATGCGTGACCGTCACGCACGTCGACGGCCTCGTGCTCGCCCGCTCGGTGTTCGAGCACGGGGTGAACTACCGCAGCGCGATGATCTACGGTGTTCCGCGCCTCGTCACCGACCCGGACGAGAAGCTCGCGGGCCTGCGCCGACTGACCGAGCACGCGGCACCCGGACAGTGGGACTACGCCCGGCGGCCCAACCGCAAGGAGCTGGCCGCCACCACGCTGCTCGCCCTCTCCCTGGAGGAGGCGTCGGTCAAGATCCGTACCGGGGGTCCCGATGACGGTGACGGACCCGACGCGGCCCTGGGCCTCTGGGCGGGCGTCCTGCCGCTCACCGCGACCTGGGGAGAGCCCGAACCCGACCCCCACCTCCCCGGGGACATCGCACCGCCGCCGCACATCGCCGCCCGGGGCAACACACGCGCCGCTTAGGGAACCGGGGCGCTGGGCGGCACGCCTGTCGGCCAGGCGGTCCCGCCGCCTCCCGGCGTCGCCCTGGCGGCCTCACAGTTCCGCCGCCCGCCGCCCGCCGCCCGCCGCCCGCCGCCCGCCGCCCGCCGCCCGCCGCCCGCCGTCCCGCCGCCCCGGTGTCGAGCGTGCCCGCCCCGCACCCCTGCCCCTGAGCCCCTGCCTCCTGCCCCCGGGCTGTCAGGCCCCATGGTCCTCAACCCCCTTGCGGTTGAGGGCCTTTCCCTTGTCACCGCCGCTCCCCGCCGTGCCGCTCGCGTACGCCCCTGCGCGGCGTCTCCCGGCGCTCGCACCCGTGCGAGTCACCCCGCGGGACAACTGCTCCCGTACGCACGCCTTCCCGGATGGACTAACTGAGCACGCGCCGACGGCGTCCCTGAGTCAACAGTGGACGCATGGCAGAAACCGGCGAGCGGCGGCGCAGTACGGCCTCCTCCACGACACGTGAATCCCGCGGACGCAAGGTGCGCGGTGCGCAGGACGCCGCGCACCGCGCCGCCGAGGCGCTGACCGAGCTCATCCGTCACCGTCTCGAAGGCGTGTCCGCGGTGTCCCGCGCGGAGGACGACGGCTGGATCGTCAACGTCGACGTGCTGGAGGTGGAGCGGATCCCCGACACCACCAGCCTGCTCGCCACCTACGAGGTCGAACTGGACCCGTCGGGCGAACTGCTGCAGTACCGACGGGTCGCCCGCTACCGGCGTGGCGCCCAAGACCAGTGACCGGCCATCCGGCCCCGCAATTCGGAAGGACCGCCGCATGACCACCTACAGCGACGAGGTCGTGTGCGCGCCGCGCGCCGGGACCCTCTACGACGTGCTGGAACTCATCCTCGACCGCGGCATGGTCATCGACGTCTTCGTCCGGGTCTCCCTGGTCGGCATCGAGATCCTCAAGATCGACGCCCGGATCGTCGTTGCCAGCGTCGACACCTACCTCCGGTTCGCCGAGGCGTGCAACCGCCTCGACCTGGAGCACGACGCGCGCAGCAAGACCGTGCCCGACCTGCTCGGCGGCCTCGGTGGCCCGGTCGCCGGCGCCGTCGGCAAGGCGGGTGCCAAGAAGACGGCGCGCTCCCTCACCGACCGCGTGAAGGGCGCCCTCAGCCCCGGTGACGAGGACGACGAGCACTACCTTTCCGACGACGACGACGCGGAGGAGCGCGAGCAGCGCCAGGAGCGCCCGCGCCGCCGGCCCGCGCCCGAGCGCCGCAAGAGCGGCGCCGGCCGTGACCGGGACGAGGAACGTCCCCGCTCCCGTTCGCGCCGTCGCACGGAAGAGGAGGGCTGACCGTGACCGCGACGACCTCCACGGCGCTCGACGCGCTGTACGTCTACGGCATCGCCCCCGCGCCGCTGCGGACACCCCGCACGCCGGGCGTGGGCGGTGCCCCGGTCGAGCTGCTGGCCGAGTCCGGGCTGTGTGCCGCCGTGTCGGCGGCTCCCACTCAACTACGGGCGCGGCGCCGGGACCTGATGGCGCATCAATCGGTGCTCAACGAACTGGCGGCGCAGGCCCCCGTGATCCCCATGCAGTTCGCCGTCCTCACCCGTGACGCGGACGCGATCCGGGAGCAACTCCGCATCGGGCGCGACCACTTGTCGGCGCAGCTCGACGGCCTGAAAGGGCGCGTCGAGATGAACCTCAAGGGCGCGACCGTACCCGGCTACTTCGCGCGGCTCGTTCACCAGGACGAAGGGCTGCGCACCCTGGCACGGCGGACCCGGCGCAGGCCGGACTACGACGCCAACGTGCGTCTGGGCGAGGCGATCGCGCGCGCGGTACGCCAGGAGGCGCAGCGCGCGGCACGCGAAGTACTGGCGCGGCTGGCGCCGTTCGCCGAACGGACCGTCCAGGGCACGCTGGACGACACCCATGTGCTGAGCACGTCGTTCCTGGTACGCGCGGCCGACGAGAAGCGCTTCCGGGAGGCGGTCGCCGAGCAGGCGCACCGGTTCGGGGACCGGCTGGCGCTCAGCGTCACCGGTCCGCTGCCCTGCTACAGCTTCGTCGACACCGCGCCCGCCGTGGCCGGGGCGTGACTGACGTGGGGCTCGTGAGCGGCGTCCTGCTGCTTCCCCTGGCACCGGTGCGCGCCACCCTCTGGGTCGCCGACCACCTCCTGCAGGAGGCGGAGCGGCAGGCCCACGACCCACGTGCCGTGCAGGCACGTCTGGCCGCGCTCAATCGCGACCTGGACGAGGGCGTCATCGACGAGGCGGCCTTCGAGCAGGAGGAGGAGCGGCTCCTCGAACTCCTCGAACACCCGGTCCGCTACATGGGCTGCGGCGCACCCCCGACCATGTCCTCATCGCTTGGAAGGCACGCATGAACGACAGCTGCAAAGTGGCCGTGGCGGCCGCCGTCGCCGGTGGATACGTCCTGGGACGGACCAAGAAAGCCAAGGTGGCCTTCGCCATCGGCACCTATCTCGCGGGACGTCGCTTCAGTCTCTCGCCGGGCCAACTGCTCTCGCAGGGACTGTCGAAGCTCCAGGAGACCCCGCAGTTCCAGGATCTCAGCGAGCAGGTGCGCGGAGAGTTGCTGACCGTCGGACGCTCGGCGGTCTCGGCCGCCGCCAACCGCCGCCTGTCGACCTTCACCGACATGCTGCGCGACCGGACGGACGCACTCCTCGACTCCACCGGCAAGGGCCGGGACGACGAAGACGGTCAGGAGGACGACGAGTACGACGAATCCGACGAGTACGAGGACGGATACGAGGACTCGGGCAGGGACGAAGCTGCCGAGGACGAAGAGGACGAAGAAGAAGAGGAAGAGGACGAAGAGGACGAGGACGAAGAAGACGTAGAGGGCGAGGACGAGGGCGCCCGGACGCGCGAAGGAAGGGGCCGGGACGAGGGCGAGGAGCCCGACGAGGAGGAAGAGGGCCCCGACGAGGACGCGGAGCTGGAGGAAGAGGAAGAGGAAGAGGAAGAGGAAGAGGGTCCGGACGAGGACGTGGAGCCGGAAGCCGAGGAAGAGGAAGAGGAAGAGGAGGAAGACGAAGGCGCGGAGCCAGAAGAAGAGGAAGAGGAGGAAGAGGGCGCGGAGCCGGAAGAGGAGGAAACGCCCGGCCGGAAGCGTGGCTCGGAGCGGCCCCGGCCCGGACGTGAGGAGCGCAGGAGGTCGCGCACCGAGAAGCGGTCCGCGAGCCGCAAGGCGGCGCCTCCGCCCCCGCGCAAGAGGGCTGCCGGCAGGACCCCGGCCAAGGAGGCTCCTGCCAAGAAGGCCGCTGCACGCAAGACGTCGTCCGGACAGGCGGCCAAGAAGTCCTCCGGCTCGGCCCCGGCGAAGAAGACGGCGGGCAAGAAGGCGGCCAAGAAGGCTCCGGCCAAGAAGGCCGCCAAGAAGGCGCCCGCCAAGGAGGCCCCGGCCAAGAAGGCACCCGCCAAGCAGGCCGCGGCCAAGAAGGCACCGGCCAAAAAGGCCCCCGCAAAGAAGGCCGCGCCCGCGAAGAGCGCGGCGAAGAAGGCGCCCGCCAAGAAGGCGCCGGCCAAGAAGGCCGCGCCCGCGAAGAGCGCGGCGAAGAAGGCGCCCGCCAAGAAGGCGCCCGCCAAGAAGGCCGCCGCCAAGAAGACGGCACCGGCCAAGAAGGCGCCTGCCAAGAAGGCCGCCGCCAAGAAGACGGCGCCGGCGAAGAAGACCAGTGGGCGAGGCGCGGCGAAGAAGACCGCCCGCTCGTCCGGAAGCAACCAGTCGCGTCAGACGAGCAGATCCGCCGGCGGCGGCCGGGGTTCCGGCGCGCGGCGGGGGAGGTGAGCGGAGATGGCCAACACACAGGAGAAGACACCCGTCGACGAGCTGAAGGACGCCCTGACGGGCTTCGTCGGCGCGATGGGCGGCAAACTCGCGGACAAGGCCCAGGACAAGCTGGGTGATCTGACCAGCCACCTCTCGGACTCCGCGGAGGGCTCGGGCTCCGGCCTGCTGGGCGGGGTCGCCAAACGCGTCATGGGCGGCGACTCGCCGATGAAGGCCCTGATGATGGAGAAGGGCAAGAGCGTCAAGGACAACATTGTCGAGAAGTTCACCGGCAAGAAGGGCGGCAGCGGCTCGAAGAAGGGCAGCAGCATCAAGGCGACGAACATCGTGGAGACCGTCGATGTCGGCGTCCCGGTGCGCACCGCCTACGACCAGTGGACGCAGTTCGAGGACTTCAGCAGCTTCACGAAGGGCGTCCGCAGCGTCAGCAAGTCCGGCGACACGGAGTCGAACTGGAAGGCCAAGATCGGTCCTTCCAGCCGCGGCTGGAAGGCCACCGTCCAGGAACAGGTCCCCGACGACCGCATCGTCTGGACCTCCGACGGCGCCAAGGGCAGCACCCGCGGCGCGGTCACCTTCCACGAGCTGGGTCCCACCCTCACCCGGATCGTGCTGGTCATCGAGTACTACCCGGCCGGCTTCTTCGAGAAGACCGGCAACATCTGGCGCGCGGTGGGCCGGCGTGTGCGACTGGATCTCAAGCACTTCGCCCGCCACGTCACCCTGCACGGCGACGACGAGCTTGAGGGCTGGCGCGGCGAGATCCGCGAGAGCGAGGTCGTCAAGTCGCACGAGGACGCCATGGAGGAGGAAGAGCAGCGCCGGCAGGAGGAGGAAGGCGAGGAAGGCGAGGAGGGCGCCGAGGACGCCTACGAGGACGAGGAGGGCGCCGAGGACGAAGAAGGCGCCGAGGACGAGGAGGGTGCCGAGGACGCCTACGAGGAAGGCGCCGAGGACACCGAGGACACCGAGGACGACGAGGACGAGGAGTACGACGAGGACGAGGAGCCCTACGACGAGGAGGCCGAGGGCGCCGAAGACGCCGACGAGGCCGACGAGGACGAGGACGAGGGCGAAGAAGACGAAGAGGACGAAGAGGACGAAGAGGTCCCGCGTCGACGCCGTGCCCGCGCGCGCCGCTGATCATCTGGGAGCACTGTGACCGACGTCAGCAGCTGGAACACGGGCCCGGGTGTGCAGTCCACCGGGCCCGTGACCGGCAACCTCGCCGACCTTCTCGAACGCGTCCTCGACAAGGGCATCGTCATCGCGGGCGACATCAAGATCGACCTGCTCGACATCGAACTGCTCACCATTCGGCTGCGGTTGTTCATCGCCTCGGTGGACACCGCCAAGAAGGCGGGCATCGACTGGTGGGAGACCGACCCGGCCCTCTCCTCCCGGGCCTACCGCGACGCCCTCGCGGAGGAGAACGCGCGGCTGCGTGAGCGGCTGGACGCGCTGGAGGGCGGCGACGGCGACACGGAACCGGAAGAGGAGCGCACCCGATGAGCCGGCCTCCCCAGCCGCGACCCGCCTTCCCGCGACCGGTTCCGGAGACGGGACCTGGAACGGGCGCTTCGGAGAGCCGTGGACCCGAGCCCGGCCTCGCCGACGGGCCCACGAAGGAGCCCGCTGTCACCGGGCGGGCCCGGGTGGAACCTGCCATCACCCGCCCGACCCCACTCGCGGTCGCCGGACAGCGCCCGTCCGAGCCGACGGTCACCTACGTCTTCGCCGTGACCCGCACGCCCTCGTCCGAGACCCTGCCGCCGGGGGCCGTCGGGCACGAGGGCGGCGGTCCGCTGCGTGTCCTGCGGGTCGGGGCCCTCGCTCTGGTCGTCCAGGACGTGCCCGCCGAGGACTTCGGCGAGGCGGCCCTGACGGACCGGTTCAACGACCCCTACCAGCTCGAACGCTGCGCGAGGGCCCACCACCGCGGGGTGCACGCGGCCGCCGGGCTCGGTCCCGTGGTGCCGCTACCGCTGGCGACGCTGTACCTCAGCGACCGCAACGCGTCCGAGGCCGTCGCGGCGCGGGAAACAGCGGTGCACGCCCTCCTCGACCGGCTGGAGGGCCGTACGGAGTGGGCGGTCAAGGTGCACCTGGCCGAGCGCGACGGCGACGGGCCGCGCGAGGACGCCCCCGCCGCGGGCGCCGCCACCGAGGACCCTCCTGCCGGCGGCCGGGCCTATCTGAGCCGGGCCAGCGCACGCCGGCGCGCGCACCGCGTCCTGCGCGAGGACGCCCTGGCCCGCGCTCACGAGGCCGACCTGGAGCTGCGTCGGCACGCCGTCGCCGCGACCCGGCACAGGCTCCAGAACGAGCAGCTGACCGGGAGGAGCGCCCCGCAGCTCCTGAACGCGGCCTACCTGCTCGACGACGGACAGCGCGCCGCCTTCGGCGAGGCCCTGGAACGGCTGCGCGCCGACGAGCGGTACCGCGGGCTGGAGATCGACGAGTCGGGGCCCTGGATCCCGTACTCCTTCGCCCGGCTGGACGAGGCCCCTCAGGGGGCGGAAGGCACGGTGGACGCATGACCGCGCCGCCCGCGCGCCCGGCCCTGCGCAGTCCGGTCCCCTGGGACGGCGCCGAACCGTACGCGCCGATCGGGGTACCGCTCGTCGACCTGCTGGACCGCGTGCTCGCGACCGGCGTCGTGGTCAGCGGCGACCTCGTGCTGGCGATCGCCGACGTGCCGCTGGTGCGGATCTCCCTGCACGCGCTGCTGTCGTCGGTCAACGAGAGGGTGCCCGCCCCCTGGTCCGACAGCGGGCCGCTGTGACGGCGCCCCCCAGGGCCGGATCCCTGGACCTCGACCCCGAACGGGTCGCGGGCGACCTGGCCGCCCTGGTGCTGACCGTGGTGGAACTGATCCGGCAGCTCATGGAGCGCCAGGCGATCCGCCGCTTCGAGGAGGGCACGCTCAGCGCCGAGCAGGAGGACCGCCTCGGCACCGCCCTGATGCTGCTCGACAGCCGCATGGACGACCTGTGCGCCCAGCACGGACTGGAGCGCGGCGACCTCAATCTCGATCTCGGCCCCCTGGGCCCCCTGCTGGCGGACCCCGGGGTCTGAAGCGCGGGTGCGACGGACAGGGCCGACCGGGCCCCGGTCCCACGGAAGGTACATGGTGGAGAAGTGATCGAGCTGGCCGCGCTGTTCGCCGTCCTGGGAGCCGCCAGCAACGCCGCGGGCACCGCCTTCCAGCGCAAGGCGGCGTCCACCGTCGCGCGCGGCGGCGGCCTGCGGCTCATCCTCGAACTGGCCCGGCGCCCGGCCTGGGTGATCGGGATCGCCGGAGTGATCGGCGCCGCGCTGTTCCAGGCCCTGGCCCTCGTGAACGGCCCGCTCGCCCTGGTGCAGCCCCTCTTCATCCTCGAACTTCCGTTCGCTCTGCTGATCGCCATCCCGCTGCTGCACCGGCGGCTGCCGGGCGCGGGCTGGTGGGCCGTCGCGGGCGTGGTGGCCGGGCTCGCCCTGCTTCTCGTGGCGGCGGCTCCCAGCGGGGCGCGCTCCCACGCGAGCATGGCGCGGTGGATCCCCGCGCTGGTGGTGTGCCTCGGCGCGGTCGCCGTCGCGGTCGTGGTGGCCCGGCCGGGGCGGCCGCCGCTGTTCCGGGCCGCCGTGCTCGGTTCGGCCTCGGCCGTCAGCAACGCCCTGACCGCGGCGATGCTCAAGTCGGCGACCGGCACACTGGCCGACGACGGCTTCGGCGCGTTCCTCGGCGAGTGGCAGACCTACGGATTCGCCCTGACCGGCGTCGCCGCCATCCTGCTCCTGGAGAACGCGCTACAGGCCGGGCCGCTGGCGGCTTCCCAGCCCGCGCTGACCATCGGGGACGCGGTGGTCAGCCTGGTCCTGGGCATCGTCCTGTTCGACGAGAGCGTGCGCACCGGGTGGTGGCTGCTGCCGGAGGCGATCGGGGCGGCGCTGATCCTGTGGGGCGTCCTGCGGCTGACCCGCGTGGTGCCGCACATCCGGGACGTGGCGGGGTGACCCGGCACCGCCGAGGCCGCCCGCCGGGGCCGCCGCCGTGCCCCGTCCGGGTCCTCCCTTGGGGTGGCGTGAGGCGCGATTCCGGAATGTGATGGGCCGTTCGGCGTGTGAGCGGCGCCGGTGCGGATACTCGGTGCGCCATGGCGCGGATACCTGGAATTCATCACAAAGAGCGCGAGGCGCGTTCCGACGAGTCGCGGGATCAGGCCGCCGGAGCACGGGACGAGCCCGACAGGACCTCCGCGGACACCGAGGGCGACGACCGGTACGGTCCCGACCCCAGCGTGGAGCGCAAGGCGCCGGACGGACCCACGAAGCTGCCCAAGCAGTCGTGGATGGCGGCCATGCGCGGCACCCTGCGCGAGTTCAAGGACGACGAGCTGACCGACCGCGCGGCCGCCCTCACCTACTACGGCGTGCTGTCGCTCTTCCCGGCGCTGCTGGTCCTGGTGTCCCTGCTGGGCGTCGCGGGCAAGTCGACCACCGACAAGGTGATGGACAACCTCAAGAAGCTCACCCCCGGCTCGGCGCGCGACATCATCACCAACGCCGTCGAACAGCTCCAGGGCAACGGCGGCACCGGATCGATCGTCGCCGTCGTGGGTCTGCTCCTGGCGGTCTGGTCGGCGTCCGGCTACGTCGCGGCCTTCATCCGCACCGCCAACGCCGTCTACGACATGCCCGAGGGCCGCCCGGTGTGGAAGATCCTGCCGGTGCGCGTCGGTGTGACCGTGGTCCTCATGGTCCTCGCCGTGGTCAGCGCCCTGATCGTGGTCTTCACCGGCGGCCTGGCCCGGCAGGCGGGGACCGCGCTGGGCATTGGGGACACGGCGATGACCGTGTGGTCGATCGCCAAGTGGCCCGTCCTCGTCATCCTGGTCACCGTCATGATCGCGATCCTGTACTGGGCCACCCCCAACGCCAAGGTCCGCGGCTTCCGCTGGATCACCCCTGGCAGCTTCCTGGCCCTGGTGATCTGGCTGATCGCCTCCGCCGGCTTCGCGTTCTACGTCGCCAACTTCGGCTCGTACAACAAGACGTACGGGACCATGGCCGGCGTGATCGTGTTCCTGGTCTGGCTCTGGATCAGCAACCTGGCCATTCTGCTGGGCCTGGAGTTCGACGCGGAGACGGCGCGGCAGCGCGCGGTGGCCGGTGGGCACCCGCCGGAGGAGGAGCCGTACGCCGAGCCGCGCGACACGAGCAAGTGGGACGAGCAGGACCGGCGCCGGATGGACGGCCCGTGAACCCGGGTACCGCCTGAACGACACCCCTGAACGCCGAGCGGCGCGAAGACGGCTGTGGGACCAGCCTCTCCGCGCCGCTCGGTTCTGCCGTGCCCGCCGCCGGGCCGTTCGGCACCGCGCCCGGACCGGACGCGGTGCCGGCGGTCAGGCGTCCGGGGTCCGATAGGGGCGGCCCAGTACGAGCATGCTGTGCGCCTCGACCGTCAGCCGGACCCCCGCCTTGAACTCGGTCTCGTCGGACTCCTCGCCCGCCGGGTCGGCCGTGTCGGCGACCGTCCGCCACATGTCCCCGAAGGACGCGGGCGGCAGCCGGAACGGCAGCGGCTCGTGCCAGGCGTTGAACAGCACGAGGAACGAGTCGTCGCTCAACCGCTCGCCCTCCGGGCCGCGTTCGCCGATGGCGTCGCCGCACAGGTAGACGCCCAGGGCATGGACGTCGCCGCGCTGCCAGTCCTCGTCGGTCATCACGCTCGCGTCGGGCCGCAGCCACACCACGTCCGCGCGCTCGGGCGGCGTGCCCTCGGCCGGGCCGCGCAGGAAGCGGCGCCGGCGCAGCACGGGATGCGCGCGCCGCAGCGCCACGATCTTCCGCGTGTAGGCCAGCAGGCCGCGGCGCTCCTCGTCCAGGTCCCAGTCCGCCCAGGAGACCTCGTTGTCCTGGCAGTAGGCGTTGTTGTTGCCCTGCTGGGTGCGGCCGAACTCGTCGCCGTGCGCGATCATCGGCACCCCCTGCGAGAGCAGCAGGGTGGTCAGCATGTTGCGCTGCTGGCGGGCCCGCAGCCGCAGCACGCCGGGATCGTCGGTGGAGCCCTCGGTCCCGCAGTTGAAGGAGCGGTTGTCGCTCTCGCCGTCGCGGCCGTCCTCGCCGTTGGCGTCGTTGCGCCGCTCGGTGTAGGAGACGAGGTCGCGCAGGGTGAAACCGTCGTGCGCCACCACGAAGTTGACGCTGGCGCGCGGCCGGCGGCGGTCGTGCTGGTACAGGTCGGACGAGCCGAGGAGACGGCCGGCCAGCTCGGCGACGGTGTGGTCGTCACCGCGCCAGAAGCCGCGCACCGTGTCGCGGTACCGGCCGTTCCACTCGCTCCACAGCGCCGGGAAGTTGCCGACCTGGTAGCCGCCGTCGCCGATGTCCCACGGCTCCGCGATGAGCTTGACGCGGCTGATCACCGGGTCCTGCTGGACCACGTCGAAGAACGCGGACAGCCGGTCCACCTCGTGGAACTGCCGCGCCAGGGTCGCCGCGAGGTCGAAGCGGAAGCCGTCGACGTGCATCTCGGTGACCCAGTACCGCAGCGAGTCCATGATCAGCTGGAGCACGTTGGGGTGGCGCATCAGCAGGCTGTTGCCGGTGCCGGTGGTGTCGAAGTAGTGGGCCGGGTCCTCGTCGACGAGCCGGTAGTACGACCGGTTGTCGATACCGCGGAACGACAGGGTCGGGCCGTTCTCGTTGCCCTCGGCGGTGTGGTTGTAGACGACGTCGAGGATCACCTCGATGCCCGCCCGGTGCAGGGCCTTGACCATCGACTTGAATTCGTCGACCTGGCCGCCCCTGCTGCCCGCCGAGGAGTACGCGTTGTGCGGGGCGAAGAACCCGATGGTGTTGTAACCCCAGTAGTTCGACAGGCCCTTGTCGGTGAGGAAGCCGTCCTGGGTGAACTGGTGCACGGGCATCAGTTCCACGGCCGTGATCCCGAGCTTCTGGAGATGGTCGACGACGGCCGGGTGCGCCAGGCCCGCGTAGGTGCCGCGGATCTCCTCGGGGACGTCGGGGTGGAGCTGAGTCAGGCCCTTGACGTGCGCCTCGTAGATCACCGACTGGTGGTACGGCCGGTCGGGTGAGCGGTCACCCTCCCAGTCGTACCGGTGGTCGGTGACGACGCCCAGCGGGACGTGGCCGAGGCTGTCGCGCTCGTCGGGCTGCCCGGGATCGTCCAGGCGGTGCCCCGTCAGGGAGGGGTCGCCGTCGATCTGCCCGTCCACGGCGGTCGCGTACGGGTCGAGGAGGAGCTTGGCCGGGTTGCAGCGGAGGCCCTCCGCGGGGTTCCAGGGACCGTGCACGCGGTAGCCGTAGCGCTGCCCGGGACGCACGTCCGGCAGATAGCCGTGCCAGACGCCTCCGTCGGCCTCCGGGAGCGTGACGCGCCGCTCCCTGCCGGCGTCGTCGATCAGGCAGAGTTCGACCTTCTCGGCGCACTCGGAGAACAGGGCGAAGTTCGTACCGGAGCCGTCGTAGGAGGCACCGAGCGGATAGGGACGTCCTGACCATGTCTGCATGAACCGCAGCCAACCACGGCGGAGTTAGGACCGCTCGCCGACCGCGGCGGCGCAGCTGTCAGGGCGCCGGACTCCAGCCGAGGGCCGGGCCCAGCCTGGTGGCGATGTCGGTGAGGATCTGTACGTAGTCCTCGTGCTCGAAGGTGAACGGCAGCGCGAACGCCACCTCGTCGATCTCCCGGAAGGCCGCGTGGTCGTGCAGCCGCTCGGCGATCTCCGCCGAGGAGCCGACCAGATCGGGCGCGAACATCAGGCGGGCGGGACCCTGCGGAGCGGTGGTCCGCGGCAGCCGCTGTGCCGCGAACCGCGTGTACTTCTCGCGCTGCCCGTCCGTGGCGCTGTCGGTGGGGACGACGACGAGGCCCTGCGAGACGCGGGCGCGCTCGCCCTCGGGATGGTGGGCGCGGAAGGCCCGCACGTGGGAGAGCTGGATCTCGGCGAAGTCCTCGGATTCCTGGGATTCCTCGGCCTTCACGACGCTGCTCGTCAGCAGGCTCATCCCGTGCTCGCCCGCCCATCGCGCCGACCGCAGGCTGCCGCCGCCGTACCACATGCGCCGCCCCAGCCCGGGGGACTGCGGCTGCACCCGGTCGGAGAACACCTCGAAGCCCTCGGTGCCGCTGAAGCCGGTGGCGGGTTCCCCGCGGACGAAGTCCAGCAGCCGCCGCACCCGCTCGTGGCCGAAGTCCTCGGCGTCCGCGGTGTCCGGGTAGAGGGCGTCCTTGACGCGGTCGTAGTGCATCGGCGGGCCGACGCTCACACCGGGATTGAGGCGGCCCCCGGACAGCAGGTCCACCGTCGCCAGGTCCTCGGCCAGCCGCAGCGGGTTCTCCCAGCCGAGCGGGATGACCGCCGTGCCCAGCTCGATGCGGCGGGTGCGCTGGGAGGCCGCGGCGAGGACGGCGACGGGGGAGGAGATGCCGTACTGGAGGTGGCGGTGGCGCACCCACGCGCTGTCGAAGCCGAGCCGCTCGCCCAGCTCGATGATCTCCAGCGTCGACTCGTGGCCGCGGCGCGGGTCGGCCCCGTCGAACAGACCGATGGTCAGGAAGCCCAGCTTCCGCAACGGTCGCGAACTGATCGGCACAATCTCCTCCGACGTCCCCGGAACTCCGGTCGTACACCAGTACTGTTCCGATTGTCTCAGGTGATCGTCCCGCGGAGCGGCTGAATCCCGCGCGGCAGGGGAGACGGTAGGGCGGGCCGTGCTCCCGGCGGGCGGCCCGCCCGCGCGGCCGGCCGGATGACACGAGGAGACGCACACCATGGGGACCGCTGTGCACGTCCCGCAGACCCGGGACATGATCGGGGAGGAGCTCTCCGGCGACGAGGCGCTGACCGCGCTGCGCCGCTACGGCGGCCGCCGCCTGCTCATGGACGCGTTCTCCCGGTTCCGCTACGCCGACGGCTTCACGAGCGCGCGCTCCCTCGGCTTCCAGGTGGTCCTCGGCATGGTGCCGTTCACCATCGCCCTGGTCGGCGTGGCCACCACGGTGCACACCGAGAGCGTCGGGCGGGTCATCGAACTCACCCTCAGCCGGATCGTGCCGGGCGCCAGCACGGACCTGGTGAAGGACGCCCTGGACAAGACGCGGCGCAGCGCCGGTACGGGCGTCTGGAGCGCCGTCGCCATGTGGGTGGGCCTGGCCTTCGCGGTGCTCAACCTGGCCTCGGCGATGGGCCAGGTCGAGCGGGGCGCCAACCGTATCTACGGCATCGAGCGCGACCGGCCCTTCCTGCGCAAGTACGGCAGGTCGCTGCTGCTCGCGCTCGCCGCGGGCATGCCCATGGTCCTGGGATTCCTGGTCCTCGTCGCGGGCGAGGCCGTGGGCGACTCGGTGGTCGAGGCGCTCGGCTGGGGCGGGGACAGCCTCGACTGGTGGAGCGCGATCCAGGTGCCGGTGGGCATCGCGCTCGCCTGGGTGGCCTCGGCCGTGATCTTCCGCTGGGCACCGCGCCGGGACCAGCCGGGCTACACCTGGCTCGCGTTCGGCTCGGCCGTGCATCTCGTGCTGTGGGTCGCGGCCACCTGGCTGCTCGCCTTCTACGTCGCCGAGAGCGGTTCCTTCGGCGCCCTGTACGGACCTCTGACGGCCTTCGTCGCGCTCCTGCTGTGGGCCAACCTGACCGGGGTCGCCCTGTTCCTCGGCATCGCGTTCGCCGCCCAGCTCGAAGCGGCCCGCGCGGGGATCGCCGAGGCGGTGCGGCCGGACCCGGGACCGGGTCCCTGAGGAACGGGGCCGGGGCCGTCAGGGGCCCGGCCCCTCCGGGAAACGGTCCGGGCCGGACTCCGCGGAGTCCGGCCCGGTGCGTTCGCCCCGTCTCAGTGGTGGGACGAGGCGGGGACCTCCGTGCGGTGGTCGTAGTACGCCCACGCGCCCACGGCCACCAGGGCGGTGAGCCCGGTGGCCACCACGCGCAGCGCTCCGGACGTCGTGAACGCGACCAGCACCGTGACGCACGCGCCGCCCAGCATGATCACGCGGCTGACCACGCGCTGTGCCGGCCGCTGCGGCTCCTCGCGGTCCTTCAGGTCGTGCAGCGCGTCACTGGCCGGGTGCCGTGAACCGCGCCGCACGCGGGCCCGGTACTGCAGCCCGTAACTGATCACGGCGTACAGCGCCAGAGCACCCAGCGCCCACAGCCAGCCCTCGGGATCGCCGCCGCTTCCTCGTGCCAGATTCATGCAACCTCTCCTCCCCGATGGCGTCCGTATGCCCCGGAACCCTCGCCCCAGGCACGCCGTCAGTCCCCGTCGTCCCCCGGCTGCGGGGTGAGGAGCAGGATCGTGACGTCGTCGCGGATCGTGGTGCCGAAGCGAACGAGGTCCGCCCAGACCAGGCCGACCAGGACCTCGGGCGCGGCGTCGGCGAAGGCGGTAAGCCGGTCCACCAGGGGATAGAAGGCACCGGCCGGGTCCCGGGTCTCGGTCACCCCGTCGGACACCAGCAGCAGCCGGTCACCGCGCTTCAGCGGTACCCGGCACTCGCGGGGCGGGGACAGGCCGAGGAGCCCGACCCCGAGCGGCGCCGCCGGCTCCACATCGATCTCGACGGCCTTACCGTCCCGCAGGAGGAGCGGCTGCGGGTGACCGCAGGACACGATCCGTACGGCGTCGGCGTCCTCGGAGAACTCCAGCACCGCGGCGGTCGCGAAGAGCTCGGAGTGCTCTGTCGAGGCCGAGTCCACGGACAGCCGGCGGTCGAGCCGGGCCGCCACCGACGTCAGGTCCCGCCGGTCGAGCACCGCCTCCCGGAACGCCCCGAGGAGCGCGGCGACCGTCCCGACCGCTGACAGGCCGTGCCCCTGCACGTCGCCCATGAGCGCCCGTACGCCGAACGGGCCGTCGCGGACGTCGAAGAAGTCGCCGCCCACCAGCGTCCCGTGCTGCGCCGCCCGGTACAGACCGGTGCAGCGCACGGGCCCGATGCGCTCGGCGAGCGGTGGCAGGACGGCGAGCTGGACCGCCTCCGCGACACTGCGCACCGTGACCAGCTGGGCGTCCCGCCGGCTGCGGACGAGGGACACGAAGACGCTCAGGGCCGCGATGAAGGCGATGGTCAACAGGTCCGTGTTGCCCGGATGGTTGATGTGCAGCGCCGGGACGTTCAGCAGGACGACCACGACGCAGCCGAACGCGGCGGTGGCCGCCGGTCCGTAGGAAAGCACGGCCAGCGACGGAATGGCGCCCAGCAGGAAGCCGATGTCCAGCGGCTTGCTGCTCACGAGCTCGGCGACGCCGACGCCCAGCAGCAGCACCACGGGAAGCGCCCGCACCCAGCGAGGGGGCGGTGCCGCGCCGCGCAGCCAGCCGCGGTCCCCGCCGTCCCCGCGCCGGGACATGGTCACACCCATGGCAGCCCTCCTCACCACCACGCTCCTCCGTCCGGGCCGCCGCCGCACTCGGGATGCCCGCCGGGAGCCGCTCCCCGGAAACGCCGAGGCCCGGTGAAGGCGACTTCACCGAGCGAACCGGGCAGAAAGGGGTTCCCCGCGTCCGGCGGCGGCCGGGACCACGGCGACTCCGGCCCCGCCGGGTATCCGGCGTCTGTCTCCCCGTCGTCCGCCGCCGCCCGACGCCCGAGGTGCCGCCGGGCTCGTCCCCTCCCGTCCGCCGACGGGGACGACGCCCGGCGTGCCACCACCCCTCATCCCGCCGTGACGCCCGACGCACCGTCACCCGGGCCGCCCCGTATCCGACGCCCCGTCAACTCTCGCCCCGGGCCGTACGGACGACGGTCCCGACCGGGACGCTCGCGGAGCACCCCACTTGCCGGGATTGCGATCATTGTCTGTTTAGCATGCACAAGTCCGCTGCCCTGTCGTTCGACGTACGGAAGTCATAGGGCCCCGCGCACGCCACCGTGAGAGGAGACCACATGACCCGAGCAGGCCGTCACACAGCGCTGCCGCAGCAAGCGCCCTCCGCCCATGACCCCGAACTGCGGGCCGCCGCCCGGCACTTCGGGCGCCGCCGCTTCCTCACCGTCACCGCCGCGGCCGCGGCCCTCGCCTTCTCCACCAACCTGCCGACCCCCGGTGCCGCCCGCGCCGCGGCGCTCGACGCGGCCAGGATCTCCGACAACCCGTTCACCCTGGGCGTCGCCTCCGGGGACCCGACCCCCAGTTCGGTGCTCCTGTGGACCCGGCTCGCGCCCTCACCGTACGAGCCGGGCGGCGGGCTGGCCCAGCAGTCGGTGCTCGTGCAGTGGGAGGTGGCGTCCGACGAGCGGTTCCGCACGGTCGTCCGCACCGGGATCGCCACCGCGTTCCCCGAGTACAACCACTCCCTGCACATCGACGTCGAGGGCCTCGCCGCCGACCGCGAGTACTTCTACCGGTTCAGGACGGGCGCGTACATCAGCGAGACCGGCCGCACCCGCACCG
The DNA here is from genome assembly GCF_042872045.1 of Streptomyces sp. NPDC005496. NCBI lineage: Bacteria > Bacillati > Actinomycetota > Actinomycetes > Kitasatosporales > Streptomycetaceae > Streptomyces > Streptomyces sp. NPDC005496. Next base: position 162,050 of record NZ_JBIAJQ010000011.1, on the reverse strand, counting down.
CGCCGGCGACCGCCGCCGCCACCGCGAAACTCACCTTCGCCGCCGTCTCCTGCCAGGCGTACCACGACGGCTACTTCACGGCCCACCGCCACCTCTCCAAGGACGACGTCGACATCGTCTTCCACCTCGGCGACTACCTCTACGAGTACGCCGTGAACTCGCAGGGCGGCGCCCGCGGCTACACCGACCGCAAGCTGCCCGACGTCTTCAACCGCGAGGCCAAGACGCTGGAGGACTACCGCCTGCGGTACGCCCTCTACAAGAGCGACCCGGACCTGCGGGCCTCCCACGCGGCGCATCCCTTCATCGTGACCTGGGACGACCACGAGACCGAGAACAACTACGCGGGTGCCGTCGACGAGAAGAACGATCCGCCGGAGGAGTTCCTGCTGCGCCGGGCCGCGGCCTACCGGGCCTACTGGGAGAACCAGCCGCTGCGCGCCGCCCAGCTGCCCAAGGGACCCGACGCCCAGCTCTACCGCCGCATCCAGTGGGGCTCCCTGGCCCAGTTCGACGTCCTCGACACCCGCCAGTACCGCTCGGACCAGGCGTACGGCGACGTGCAGCACGTCCCCGGCCCCGAGTCCGACGACCCCGGGCGCACCATCACGGGGGCGGCCCAGGAGGACTGGCTCATCAACGGCTGGCGCTCCTCGAACGCCCTGTGGAACGTGGTGCCGCAACAGGTCTGCTTCTCCCAGCGCAAGCTCGACCTGAACGATCCGGCGAAGGTGTCCATGGACGCCTGGGACGGCTACCGCGCCTCCCGCGACCGGGTGCTCGCCGGCGTCAAGTCGTCCGGGATCAAGAACCTGATGGTGCTCACGGGTGACGTCCACGTGGGCTACGCCTTCGACATCAAGGAGTCCTTCGACGACCCCGGCTCGAAGACCCTCGGCACGGAGCTCGTCGCCACGTCCGTGGCGAGCGGCAAGGACGGCGCCGACAGGCCGGGCAACTGGGAGACGTACACCAAGGCCAACCCGCATCTGAAGTTCTACAACGGGCGGCGCGGCTACGTGCGGGTCGAGCTGGGACAGGACGTGGCGCGGGCCGACTTCAAGACGGTGTCCGCGGTGACGACGCCGGGCGCGCCGGTCTCCACGGCCGCGTCCTTCGTGACGGAGGCGGGCGATCCGGGCCTCAAGCCCGCCTGAGAGACACCCCTGGCGGAGCGTCAGGCGCCCTGGCGGCGCCCTCGGCACTCCGCCGGGCGGGCCCCTTCCTGTCGGCCGATGCGCGGAACGGACGCGAACCAGACATCTTTTGATCGTTTTGCGGCAAAACCTACGGTTTCGAAGCCCTTTCGCTCCGAACCGGAGGAGACATCGATGGTCCACAGATACGCCGGCGCAGGCTGTGCCGCGCTCACCGTGCTCGGCACGCTCGCACTGACGGGGTCCGCGACCGCGGGCGGCGACCCCGCGCCGGCGGCCGCGCCCTCCGCCGCGCAGACGCTCGGCGCCGACAAGCCGTCGACGACGCTGCTGCGCGCCCTGCAGCGGGACCTCGGCCTGACCGGCAGTCAGGCCAAGGCCCGCCTGGTGAACGAGGCGGAGGCCGGCACCCGCGCCGGCCGGCTCCAGAACTCGCTGGGCACGCACTTCGCGGGAGCCTGGGTGAAGGGCCCGACCTCCGCCGACCTCACCGTCGCGACCACCGATACCGCCGACGTCGCGGCCATCAAGGCGGGCGGCGCCGAGGCCGTGGTCGTCAAGCGGGGACTCGCGGAACTCAACGCCCTGAAGGCGAAGCTGGACCGCGCCACCACCGGCGCCGAGGGCGTCGACACGCCGGTCCGGTACGTCGACGTACGTGCCAACCAGGTCGTCCTCCAGGCGACGAGCCAGGCCGCGGCGGACGCGGTCGTCAAGGCGGCCGGGGTGGAGCGCGGTCTCGTGGCGGTCAAGGTGTCCCCGGACCGGCCGCGCGCCCTGCACGACGTCAGGGGCGGTGACGCCTACTACATCGACGATCAGGCCCGGTGCTCCGTCGGCTTCTCCGTCACCAAGGGCGAGCAGCAGGGCTTCGCGAGCGCCGGCCACTGCGGCAAGCAGGGCGCCAAGACCACCGGCTTCAACAAGGTGGCGCAGGGGACCTTCCAGGCGTCCGTCTTCCCCAAGAACGACATGTCGTGGGTGGCCGTCACCAGCGACTGGACCGCGACCGCCACCGTCAAGGGCGAGGGCGACAAGAACGTCGAGATCGCGGGCTCCGTGCAGGCCCTGGTGGGCGGCGCCATCTGCCGTTCCGGTTCCACCAGCGGCTGGCACTGCGGCACGGTCGAGGAGCACGGCACCAGCGTCACCTACTCCCAGGGCACGGTCGAGAACGTGACCCGCACGACGGTGTGCGCCGAGCCGGGCGACTCCGGCGGCTCGTACCTCTCGGGAACCCAGGCCCAGGGCGTCACCTCGGGCGGCTCGGGGGACTGCAAGAGCGGTGGTACGACGTTCTACCAGCCGATCAACCCGCTGCTCAGCGAGTACGGCCTCACCCTCAAGACCAGCACCGGCCAGTCCGGCACGCCCACCGCGCAGGACGGCCAGCAGGGCGGCTGGTCGGCGGGCCGGATCTACGACACGGGGACCCGGGTGAAGTTCGACGGCGTCACCTACCAGTGCCTCCAGGGGCACCAGGCCCAGGGCGCCTGGCAGCCGGCGCTCACCCCCGCCCTGTGGCAGCGCCTCTGACGACGCGTCCGCGAGGATCCGCCGCCACCCTCTCGAACGCCGGACGGACCGGGCGACCCCGGCCCCCTCCGGCGTTCGAGGGGCGCGGCCCACGGCGGCGGGAGGCGTCCCGGCGACCCGTGCGCCCGCTACGACTCGGCCAGCAGCGCGTACGCGGTGGGCACGAAGGCGTCGCGGGCGCGGAACCGGCGCGTACACACGGCGGCCAGCGCGGTGCCGGTGCCCGGGTGGAAGCCGAGGAACGCCTGCTGCCCGAGCGTCGCCCCGCAGTGGAAGTACATCGGCCCGTGCTCGGCGGGGTGCTGGAACCACGCCACCGTGTGCGTGTGCCGGTGTCCGAACCCGCGCCGCAGCACCGGACGCCGGACCGCGTGCAGCGCGCCCGCCAGCGGTGACCGGGACGGGTCCAAGTGGGCCTCCAGGAACGTGAGGAGGTCGTGCGGGGCGGCCCGGACGGCGCCGGCCGCCTGGAACCCGCCGACGACCAGCGGCGGCGTGCGGGTCGTGCCGTCCTTGCGGTGCCCGGTGGCGTCGGTCCCCGGACCGGCGGGCCGCAGGGCGACCCCCGTCAGCCCCAGGGGACGCAGCACCCGGCCCGTCACCAGGTCCTCCCACGGTGTCGCGGTCGCCGCGGCCAGGGCGTGGCCGAGCACGGCGACGGCGAAGTTGGAGTAGTGCCAGCGGGTGCCCGGCCGGTGCCGTGGCCGGGCCCGCAGGAACGCGTCGACGACCCGCGCGGTGGGGTAGCCCGCGTAGGGGTTGGTGCGCCAGGTGGGCAAGGCCCTGAGGAAGAAGTCGGCGGGCAGCGCGGGCAGCCCGGAGGTGTGGGTGATCAGGTGGGCGAGCGTGACCGGGTCCCGGGACCTGCCGCGGCCCGGGTCCAGCAGGGCGGCGGCCGGTTCGCCGCCGGAGATGACCCCGGCGCGGGTCAGCTGGGCGAAGAGGAGCCCGGTGAACGTCTTGGAGGCCGACCCGATCTCGTACCGCAGCTCGGCGCGGGGGACCGGTGGCGGCGGTGCGGTGCCGCCGCAGCACACGGTCCGGTGTCCGTGCCGGGACAGCGCGAAGACGACGTCGGGCGCGTCGACGGCGGCGACAGCGGCGTCGAGCCGCCGCCGGACCGCCTCCGCGTCCACGGGCGGTTCCGCCGGTCCCTCCGGCGCCGGTGGGGTGCCGGTGGCGCCGTGGGGTCCGCCCGGCCAGGGCGCGGGGCGGACGGTCATGCCGGCGCCGTCGCCAGGCGCGACAGCGCGCGGGACGTGGCCAGCACCGACGCGAAGGCGGCCACCAGGGTCGGGTGGTAGACGAGGTCGAACACCTCGTCGGGCTCACCCTCCGGCATGGCGCGTACGGCGGGCATCGCGCCGTCCGGCTGCTGGGCGGCGGCGAAGCCCTCCCAGGCCCGCTCGTCGAGCGTGGGGTGCGGCAGGCAGGCGTCGACGACCAGCAGTTCGCCGAGCAGGTCCCACCGCTGGAGGTCGAGCCAGTCGTCCAGCCACACGGGCAGCCAGAGGGCCAGGTAGTCGGCGATGCGGGGCGGCAGCGCCTCGGGCCGCTCGCCCCAGTCGGTGAGGTGGAAGACGGTGTGCGTGATGTCGTAGGCGATGTGCCCCTCGACGGTCCAGGGTTCGGGGGTGCGGCCCAGCCACGTCCTGCCGACGACGTCGTCCTCCGGCGGCCGGGGCGGGAGCCCGAAGCGGCGCTGGAACGCGGAGAGTCCGAGCCGGCGCACGGGCGGCATCTCGAAGGCGGCGGTGCTCAGGAGCCGGTGGTTGAGCAGGATGCCCTCCTCCAGCTCGGGCTGGCTGTACCCGAGTTCCTTGAACGGGAGGTACACCTCGAACGGGATGGGGGAGACGGGCTCGGTGCGCTGTCCGCGGACCAGCATCCGGCCGCCGTCGAGGGTGTTCCGCCAGGCGTGGTCGAGCAATTGCCGTGCCAGCTCGGCCTGCCGCGAGCCGGCCACGCCCTCCCGGAACAACACCTTGCAGATCAGGGCCAGTTCACCGACCGGCTTGAAGCGTTCGAGGAAGCCGACCTCGGGGTCGACGTCCGTCTCCAGTCGGAAGCCGTCGCGGTGGGCGTGCAGCCACTCGATGGCGCCGACCCCGACGGTGTGGACGAGACGGGTACTGGTCATCCCGGCGCTCCTTGTCCGTTCGGGTTCGGTCGTGCCGCCCGCGGGAGGGGGTGCTGTCCTGCCGCGGTGCCTCCGCTCCCGTCGCCGTCGATGCGGCCGAGAGTGAGGACGGCGGCGAAGGCGGCCATCAGCGTCGAGTGGTAGCACCCGGCGAAGCCCGTGACCGCCGCCCGCTCGCCCCGGACGGGGCCGACCTCGGGCACCGCGCCGTCGTCGTCCTGCGCCGCCGCGAGTCTCGTCCACGCGTCCTGGAGCACCGCCCGCTCGGGCAGCCGCGGCAGACTCGCCGCCACGGCCAGCAGTTCGCAGCTCAGATCCCACTGCCCGTCCTCCAGGCAGGTGTCGAGCCACGGCGGGAGCCAGTGCCGCAGATACGTCGCCACCGACGGGGGCAGACCCTGCGGGATCAGGCCCCAGTCGGTGAGGTGGAAGACCACGTGGGTGAGGGTGTATCCGGCGGCCCGCTCGAACGTCCAGGGCTCCGGGAGGCCGCCGAGCCAGGTGCGGCGCAGGGCCTCGGGGAAGCCGTCGTGCTCCGGAATGCCGCTGCGCCGCTCGGAGTTGAGAACGCTCAGCCTGCGGTTGGGCTCCTGCTCCGTCACCCGCCAGCCGCGGGTGCGGGCCACCGTCGCGGCGGCCTCCTCGTAGCCGCGGTGCCGCAGCCCGGCCGAGGCGAACGCCGCGTAGACCTCCAGCGGGTACGTCGCGAAGGGTTCGAGGTGCTGCAACTCGTGGAAGAGGGCGCCCTTGTCCGTCTGGTGCCAGGCGAAGTCGAGCAGGTCGGAGGCGGTCCGGTGCAGCGGGTCCGCGGGGTCGGTGGCCCGGCGCACGCACACGCACACCTGGGCGAGCTCACCGAGCGGTTTCCAGCTGGTGTTCACGTCCCCGTCCGGGGCGAGCGCGCCGTCGCCGAGCCGGAACCCCGCGCGGCTGGCGGAGATCCAGTCCAGCGCGGCCTCGGCGACCCCGCGGACGTCGTGCGCCGTCACACCGGTGCTCCGGCCCGCATCAGCTGCGCCGCCCGGACCTGGAGGGCCACGCGCGGATCGCCGGCCCCCATCCCGGCGACGAACTCCAGGCCGGTCTCCAGTCCAAGGGTGTCCGGCACCTCGTCGAGGAGGGCCAGCCAGCGTCCCGCCCCGGCCGCCTGGAGCCAGTCGCGGCGGCGGACCGCACGCACGAACCCGCGGGCGACGTCGACGGGGCGCCGCTGGGCCGCGCGGAGTACCGCACAGTCGCCCCCGGGCACCGCCAGCGGTGCCAGCACGGCGAGTTGACGGGTCAGAACCTGCCAGGAGGCGTCCTCCAGCCACGTCGCCCCGGGTTCGGCATGATCCTCCGGTACGCCGTCGAAGGACGCGTCGAGACGCGTCAGCGTCCGCCGCATCGCCCAGTGGCTCCACGCGGAGGTGGGGGAGGCGTCTGCCGGGGGCGGAAAGGCCCGTACGGCCAGGTCGAAGACCCGCAGGTCCTCAGGGTCGGCGGGCGCGCGACGCAGGACGACGGGCAGCAGCGCGTCGGCGCCGAGGACCCGTACGGCGGCCAGTGCGGGATCGCCGTTCGCCTCGGTCGTCTCGCGTGCCGCCACCTTGCCGGACAGTCGAAACGGGTCCCCGCCCCGAAGGGCGGAGACCACGTCCGAAGCAAGGTCCTGCACGGCGACCGACAATCGGGTCGGAGTGCCTGACTGCTCCATGGATTCCCCCGTCAGCCCTTCTTGGGCCGCGGCGTCGGAGGCGACAACAGGAGGTTGCCGGCTCCGGACGACAGGGCGAGCGCGGCGCACTCACGGCTGTCGCGGAATTGGCCGTCGGCCTCGACCGGGTCGAGCGCCGCCTCTACGTCGATGCCCTGGACTTCGGTGATGTCGTCGGTCAGAAACTCGGTGGAAGACATACCACCATCCCCTTTGCGAGAGATACGTAGTTCTCCATTTCCAGTTGAACGCCTCGGGCACGGATGCGCAAAAGGAACGGGGCCGGCCCAGTGGGGACAAGGGAATCCGGGATTCCGTCCGACCGGGAGACGGCGAATACCCGCGCGAAGGCGAGGAAGTGATTGAACGACCGAAAATTGAAAGCAGAACCGGTCTGCGGCGAAAGGGCGTTGGGGGGCCTACGGTCCCGGCGCCCTCGATGCCGCTCAACGGGGCTCTGCCGTACGCCACTTGCCCCGCCGGGCCGAGGCCGCGCGGAGCAAGTGGGCGGGTGACGTACGGCCACCCCGTTCAGGGAAGGGGCTGTTCCGCCCAGATGACCTTGCCGGACGGGGTGTAGCGGGTGCCCCAGCGGTCGGAGAGCTGCGCGACCAGGAACAGGCCGCGTCCCCCCTCGTCGGTGCTCGCCGCGTAGCGCAGATGGGGCGAGGTGTTGCTGCTGTCGAAGACCTCGCAGATCAGGCTGCGGTCGCGCAGCACACGGACCCGGATCGGCGCGCCGCCGTACCGGATCGCGTTGGTGACCAGCTCACTGAGGATCAGCTCCGTGGTGAAGGCCATGTCGTCCAGGCCCCACTCCGCGAGCCGGCGGGTGACCGAGGCGCGGACCTCACCGACGGCCGCCGGATCGGGCGGCACCTGCCACTCGGCCACCCGGTCGGGCCCCAGCGCCCGGGTGCCGGCCACGATCAGGGCGATGTCGTCGCTCGGACGCGGCGGGAGCATGGCGTCCAGGACCGCCCGGCAGGTGTTGTCCGGCGAGGGGTCCGCCTGGGACAGGGCGGTGCTCAGCAGTTGCAGACCCGCGTCGATGTCCCGCTCCCGGTCCTCGACGAGCCCGTCCGTGTAGAGCACCAGCCGGCTGCCCTCGGCCAGTTCGAGTTCGGCCGTCTCGAAGGGCAGGCCGCCGAGCCCGAGGGGCGGACCGGCGGGCACCTCGGGGAAGTCGACGCGGCCGTCGGGACCGACCACCGCCGGCGGCGGATGACCGGCCCGGGCGACGGAGCAGCGCCGGGACACCGGGTCGTAGATGGCGTACAGACAAGTGGCGCCGGTGATCGCCGCGTTGCTGTCCTCCGCGGCCTCGTCCTGGTCGATGCGGCCTACCAACTCGTCGAGGAGAGCGAGGAGTTCGTCGGGCGGCAGGTCCAGGGCGGAGAAGTTGTGGACCGCGGTGCGCAGCCGGCCCATCGTCGCCGCCGCGTGCAGTCCGTGGCCCACGACGTCCCCCACCACGAGCGCCACCCGGGCGCCGGACAGCGGCAGCACGTCGAACCAGTCCCCGCCCACGCCCGCCTGAGCCGGGAGGTAGCGGTAGGCGATCTCCAGGGCGCTCTGCTCGGGCAGGTTGCGCGGCAGCAGACTGCGCTGGAGCGTCACCGCCATGGTGTGCTCGCGGGTGTAGCGGCGGGCGTTGTCGATGGACACCGCCGCCCGGGCCACGAGTTCCTCGGCGAGGGCCAGCTCCTCCAGGTCGAACGGCTCCGGCTTCTCGGAGCGCCAGAAGTTGACCACGCCCATCACCAGCGGGCCCACGCGCACCGGCACGGTGATCAGCGAGTGGATCCCGTACTCCACCACCTGCGCCGAGCGTTCCAGGTCCTGGGCGAGCCACCCCGGCGCCTCCTCGAGGTCGGGCTCCAGCAGGGCCTGGCCGGTGCGCAGACTGCGGGCCTGCGGCGAGGTGTCGACGAAGACGATGCGCTCGCCCACCGGGTACAGGGGCGCGTCCTTGCGGATGCCGGACGACGCCGTGCGCCGCAACTCGCCGATGGTCTCGGGTTCCTCGCCGTCCAGCACCGCCTCGGCGAGATCGACGGTGGTGAAGTCCGCGAACCGGGGGACGGCCAGCTCCGCCAGCTCCTCGCAGGTGCGGACCACGTCCAGGCTGGAACCGATGCCCAGCCCGGCGTCGTACAGCAGCTTCAGCCGCTCGCGGGCCACGTCGGCGCGGCCGGACAGGGCACGCAGCTCGGTGGAGTCGCGGAGCGTGGCGACGCTGCCGGCCGGTCCGCCCCTGAGGTCTGTGGGACGCTGGTTGATCGCCAGGAGGCGGTCGCCGACCAGATGCACCTCGTCCGTCGCGACGCGCCCCGAAGCCAGCAGTTCCGCCGTGTCGGGGTCGAGACCGAGTTCCAGGACGTGCCGCCCCTCGGCGTCCTCGGGCAGCCCGAGCAGGCGGTGCGCCTCGTCGTTGGCCAGCAGCAGCCGTCCCTCGCCGCCGACGATGATCACGCCCTCGCGGACGGCGTGCAGCACCGCGTCGTGGTGTTCGTACATCCGGGTCATCTCGTACGGGCCGAGACCGTGCGTCTGCCGCAACAGCCGTCTGCTCACGAGCCCCGCGCCCGCCGTCGCCAGGATCAGGGCCGCCCCCGCGGCGGCCAGCAGGATCGGCAGCTGGCGGTCGGCCGCACCGCCGACGTTCGCGGTGGTGATCCCGGCCGACACCATGCCGGCGACCGAGCCGTCGGGCCGCTCGACGGGGACCACGGCCTGGACCAGGGGCCCGATCGTGCCGTTGACCTCCTCGGTGAAGGAGCGGCCGGCCAGCGCGGGCGCGAGGGTCCCGACGAACTTCTTCCCGATCCGGTCCGGTTTCGGGTGCGTGTAGCGGATCCCGTCCGTGTTCAGCACGACGATGAAGTCCACCTTGGACTTCTTGCGGGCCGCCTCGGCGCGCGGCTGGAGGATCGCCGTGGGGTCCGGGCTGCTGAGCGCGGCGAGGGTGCCCGGCGCGTTGGCGAACGTCTCGGCCACCGCCAGCGAACGGTTGCGGGCCTCCTGCGTGGTGTCGTGGCGCACCTGGAGCACCAGCGCCACCACCCCGGAGACGACCAGCATCAGCACGATCACCAGCTGGAACACGAACACCTGGCCGGCGACACTGCGCCCGCTCAGCGCCGACCGCAGACCGGCGGCGGGCCCGTGCCCGCCGCCCGGCGCGCTCCGCCTCTCGGACGGTCTGTGCGGCGCCTGCCGCGCTCGCTGCGCGTGCGCTCCGCGAGCGCGCTCACGCCCGGTGCGCGGAGCGTCGTGCCGGCGGGTCGACCGAGCCCGGGATCGACCCAATAGTCGGACCATGTGCCCATGTCTACACTGCCGGGCGCCAGGAGGCGAGAGGGCACACATGGGGACGGACGGCGACCCCACCGCCCCCTCACGACCCGTGTCGGGCCCGTTCGGCTCCCGTCACCGGCCGCGCCGGGCGTCTTCCGGCGCCCTCGTGTGCGCGGCCCCGCGAGCGGGCGGCGCGAGCCGTCGGCCAGCATCCGGTAACGATCGTGCCGCGCCCCTTGTGGCGGGTCTTGTCACTCATAGCATGCGATCATGTCTTTTCTCTCAAGTCGCCGCAGAAAGCCGCGCCTTGCCCCCGAGCTCGACGACGGGGACCTCGGCAGGCTGCTGAAGTCACTGCGCGCGACGACCAGGTCCGGCACCTTCGGCACGACGGACCTGTGCGTGGCCCAGCTCTCCCGCCTGTTCGAACAGGACCCGGGCGACTGGGACCGGCGTGCGCACCGGCTGTCCGTCCTCGCGGACTACCTGTCCGAATCGCATCTGCCGTCCGCCTGGGCGACGCGTGAACCGGGCAACGCGAGCGCGCTCGTCCTCGCCGCCTGGTCCGAACTCGTCCGAGGCCGCGGCACGGGAGGACTGGCCGACGCCTCGGCCGCCGCCAAGCAGTGCCTGCGGGCGGCGGACCTCGACCCTCAGGACCCCGCGCCGTGGGTCGTGCTGCTCGGCATCGCCCGCCTGGAGCGCTACGCGCAGTCGGACGTCTTCGGTGCCTGGAACGAGATCCTGGCGCGGGACCGCTGGCACCGGGAGGCGTACCTGAGCATGCTGGCCCACCTCTCTCCCGAGGAGGCGGGCTCGCGGGTCCAGGTGCTCGACTTCATCGACTCCGTACGCCCCCGGATGCCGGCCAACGCGCCCTGCGCCGCGGTGGAACTCACCGCCCAGGTGATGCAGTACAACGCCGCGCTGGCCCGCGGGGGAGTGGACGCCCTGGTGGCCCGCAACCACTGGACCAACCCGCAGGCCGTCGAGTCGCTGGAGCGGGCCCACCACACCTGGCCGCAGCCGTCGTTCTTCCACCACGCGAAGACGCTCGCCGACCTGAACCTCCTCGCCTACGCGCTGATGGCCGCCGACCGCAGGCAGCAGGCCGCCCCCGTCTTCGAGGCCATCGGCAACACGGTCACCGCCTGGCCCTGGAACAGCGGAGGCGACCCGCTGGCCGCCTTCGAGCACGCGCGGAACCGGGCGGGCCTCTGACGGCCCCTGCTCACAGCGCGGCGGACCGGCGGGCGGCGGACCCGTCGGACGCCGCGACGGGCACCCCCAGTGGACGGGCCAGGCCGACCACTCCCTCGTCCAGCCGCTGAAGATGCCGCAGGACCCGGCCGGTGACCCGGTCGTGCCGGGGAGCCTCGCCAGGCCGGTCGCCCTCCAGCATGGACGCGAGGCTCGCGCCGGTCTCCACCGTGCCCGCGTCGGGCCGGTTCTCGACATGGGCGACGAGTACGTCGATGTTGTGCGCGATGCGCCGGCCCGCCCCCTTCAGCCGGGGATCGGCCGCGACGGTCTTGCTGTGGGGCAGCAGTTCCGCCGTCGCCGCCAGCGAACGCGCGTGGTACGCGCACGTCTCCAGGAGCGCCACCAGATAGCGGGCGGTCTGCCGGCGGGAGCGCAGCGGGGTGATGGGGTGCGTGAGCGGCTGCGTGGAGGCCCGCAGGTCCTCCAGGGCCGTGTCGAGGTCGCGGGCCTTGTCCAGCAGGTCCAGCGCGGGCCCGCCGCTCAACTGCTCCACCGCCGCGCCGGTGACGTCGCCGAGCCGGGCCAGCACCGTGGCGAGCTGCTCGTCCGTGCGGCGGTCGGTGTGCACCGGCAGGACCAGCGCGGCGGCGACCACCCCGCAGACGGCGCCGAGGGCGGTCTCCTCGATCCGCAGCACGAGCACCTCGGCGCTGTAGGTGTTCAGGAGCGTGTAGAGCAGCCCCAGCATCGCCGTGACGAAGAACGACATCAGGGCGTACGACAGCGGCGCCGTGAAGAACATCGCGAAGATGAACAACAAAACGAGGCCGAACGCGGTCCAGGTGTGGTTGCCGACCACGCCCGCCAGCAGCACTCCGGCGACGACGCCGAAGACGGTGCCCAGGAGCCGGCGGTAGCCCTTGACGAGGATCTCGCCGGTGGACGCCGTGTTGAGGAAGACGACCCAGCAGGTGAGCACCGCCCAGTACCAGCGCTGGCTGGACAGGAACTCGCCGCCCGCGATGGCCAGTGCCGAGCCGACCGCCACCTGGACGGCGGCGCGCGTGGTGGGGCGCCGCAGCCCGGTGCGGTCCTCGTCCTCGTCCCGGCCGCTCTCCTCGGCACCGGCGATCGCGATGTCCTCGGCGTCCAGCTCCTCGCGTGAGCGGGTGGTGGCCGGGGAGTCGTCGGACTCGTCCTGCGGGCCGTCGAAGGCCAGTCGCAGGCCGAGGACCGAGTGCGCCGCCTCGCCGATGCCGCGGAAGACGTCCTGGACGGCGGCGGGGGCGCGCGGCAGGTTCTCCTCGTCGCGGTAGGACAGCAGCCGGTTGCGCACGTGGGCGAGCGCGGTGCCGCCGATGCCGGAGGCGGGCCGGACGACCAGCAGGCGCAGGGCGTTCAGATCGCGCCGCAGGGTCGCCGTGATGTCGTCCTCGGCCCGCAACCGGTCACCCGGCGCCGGCACGGGCGCGTCGGGCAGATGCAGGGTGAGCGTGTCGGCGCGCTCGGCGCTGCGCGCGGTCAGCAGCAGGACGCCCAGCCGCTCGGCGGCGATCTCGGCCTCCGCGACCCGGCGCTGCACGTGGGAGGCGGCGGTGCTGTCGCTGGTCCCCTCCTCCAGCCGCCCCTGGATCATCATCGCCGTCTCGTGGAGGCGGGCGGTGTGCCGCCGCACCTCCTCCAGGGCCTTCTCCATCCGGTCGGGACCCGCGTCCAGCAGCTCGGTCTGCGCGGACACCAGCTGGGCCAGGCGCGCCCGGAAGGCCTCCCGCAGCCGCAGCAGGATGCGCTCGGGCGTCTCCGCCACCAGACCGAAGCGCACCGCCGCGCTGCACGCGAACGAGAGGACGAGGGTGGCGCACAGCCCGGGCAGCGTCTCCGCGTCGGCCTGGACGAACATGGAGATGAAGTAGACCTGGAACCCGATGAGCCCGAGCGCCGTCCCCCGGTCGCCGAAGCGGCGGCTGTAGACCGCGCCGAAGATCAGGGCGAGGAAGAAGAGGTCACCCGCGACGACGTGGGTGTTCAGAAGGGCGCCCAGCGACACCGCCGCGAGGGACACCGGCAGGCCGAGCGCGAGGGTGATCGCCTGTTCGCGCCGCTGCTTCTCCCGGATGGCGAAGGTGGCCACCATGGCCCCCATGGCGCCGCCCACCATGTGCGTCACGTCGGCGTCCATCAGGGCCAGCAGCGCGAGCGTGAGCGCGATGGCGCCCACGGTCCGCAGTCCGGCCATGAGCCGCAGCAGCCCCGGGTCGGACGCCGCGAAGCGGTCCCAGGTACCCGTCCAGGTCGGCCGTGTCGCTTTCCTCACCCTGCCGTACGTCCTCGCTCGCCGTCATGATCAGCAGTTCCAGCATGTCACGGCGCACCGCGTAGGCCGCTCCCCGGGGGCGGACCCCCAGCGTGCGGCGGCTCGTGGCCCCGCGGACGGATGCCCGGCGGCCGCGGGTGCACGCCGGAAGGTGGACACGTCGGCTCGGTCTCGACGGCAGCGGGGGAGGGCCCGTGCGGCCGGGCCGGGCGTGATCCCGTACGGCACCCGGGCTCCCGTACGGCACCCGGGGCCTTCCCGGAGTTGCCGGTCCGGGTGTCAGCTCGCGGTGCGGTCGCCCTTGCGGTCGCGGCGCGTCAGCACGCGCTGGACCCGGGTCAGCCCGGTGGGGAGGTGCCCGCGCAGGGCGGCGCGCGCCGCGTTCGAACCCGGCGCCCCGTGCACACCGCCGCCGGGGTGCGCACCGGCCGAGGCCAGGTAGAGGCCCTTGACCGGGGTCTCGGGGCGTCCGGTGCCGGGCACGGGCCGGAAGACGAGCTGCTGGTGCATGGCCGTGGTGCCGCCGTTGATGGCACCGCCGTGCAGGTTGGCGTTCATGCTCTCCAGCGTGGGCGGTGCCAGGATGCGGCGGGCCCTGATCAGCCCCCGGAACCCGGGCGCGAACCGCTCGACCTGTGCCTCCACCCGGTCGGCCATGACCTCCTGCTCGCGCCGGTCCCAGCTGCCGGTCAGTCCACCGTCGCCCGCGTCACCGGTGATCCGGTGCGGGACGTGGGTGTACGCCCACGCCGACTCGGTGCCCTGCGGCGAGCGCGTGGCGTCCGACGTGGTCATCTGGCCGAAGATGGCGAACGGTCGGTCGGGGACCTGGTGCATGGCGATCTGCGCCGCGAACCTGGTCAACTCGTCCATGCCGTCCGCGAGATGGACCGTGCCCGCGGACGCCGCCCGTTCCGCGGTCCACGGCACCGGCCCGCTGAGCGCCCAGTCCACCTTGAAGGTGGCGAAGTCCCACTGGAAGCGGCGCAGATCGGCGAGCAGCTGCGCCGGCAGATGCGCCTCGTCGACGAGACCGCCGTACAGCGCCGGCACGGAGACGTCGGCCAGCACGGCCCGGCTCGCGGCGACCGCCTCCCCGCCCGCCGTGCGCACGCCGACGGCCCGGCCGCCCCGCACCACGACCTCGGTGACCCGTTCCCCGCAGCGCACCGCGCCGCCGCGCTTCTCCAGCCGGCGCACCAGGGCCTGGGTCAGCACGCCTGAGCCCCCGGTCGGCACCGGGAAGCCGTGCGTCTGGCCCAGCATGGACATCAGCCAGCCGAAACCGCCGCTGCCCGCCGCCTCGGGGGCGAGGTCGGCGTGGAGGGCGTTGCCGGCCAGCAGGAGCCTGCCGCCCTCGCCCTCGAACTCCTCCTCGCCCAGGCGCCGTACGGGCAGCACCAGGGACCGGGCCAGCCGCAGTCCGCCCGCCGCGCGCAGCCGCATGGCGAGCCGGGCCCCGGCGCGCACGGGCGGGAAGGGGGTGAACAGCGCGTCGAGGATGTCCGGCCGCAGCCGCTGCCAGATCCGGTGCAGCTCCCGCCATGCCTCGCCGTCCCCGGGACTGAACGCGCTCAGGGCGGCGGCGGTGTCCTCGACGTTGCGACCGAGGAGGGCGCAGCTGCCGTCGGTCAGGGGGTGCGCCAGCACGTACGGGGCGTGGCTCCAGCGCAGTCCCTCGCGGTCCAGGCGCAGGCCGGCGAGGACGGGGGAGGCGGCGGCCAGCGGATAGAAGGAGCTGAAGACGTCGCTGACGTAGTCGGGGTGCACCTCGCGGTCGTGCCGGACCGCGCCGCCCGGTGCGCTCTGTTCCTCCAGTACCTCCACGCTCCAGCCCGCGTCGGCGAGCAGGTTGGCCGCCACCAGGCCGTTGGGCCCGGCGCCGATCACCACCGCGTCCGGCATGTCTGCCTCCAGTTCACGAGGGCGGCCCCGGCCTCGCACGGGGGAGCACCGCCGGGGGTCCTACCGGCCGGCAGGTTCGGGGAGCGGGCGGCTCTCGCACAGGTCCGCCAGCCGGTTGAGCATCGCGCGGTGGCGCAGTTGGACGAGTACCTCGAAGGCCGCGTTGTGCAGCGTGCCGCCGGCGCCGCGCAGGGGGTGCTCGTCGACGATGAGCAGGGTGTCCTCGCCCCACTCCCGGACGTCCAGAGCGATCCTGGCCGTGCCCAACGGGCCGGAGTTGGCTTCCAGTTCGAGCTGCCTGGGCGGATCGCAGCGGCGCACGACGGTCTTGTTGCTCACCGTCCAGGGGCCGAGGCGCACCTCGAAGGTCAGGGAGGCACCCGTCTGCGGCCACTGGCCCTCGGCGGGCCAGGTGTCGGATGTGCCGACCACCCATTCGCTGTAGCGGTCCGGGTCGGCCAGTACGGACCACACCACATGGGGCGGCCTCTTGATGAGCTGATGCCGTACAGCCATGCAACCCTCCTGGGAGTGAACGCTCTTCGCGGCCGGCGCGGGCCGTCCGGGTCGGCTGCACCCAGGTTTCCATCTTTGAGGGACTTACGCCTTTTCTGGCGTGACGAGCGGCACGGGGTGCGGTGTCCGCGTCCGCCGGGCGCCCGCACCCGGCACGGGGGAGTCGGGGCGGCCCGGGCGGCGGCACGTACGAAGGCCATGGCGGCGCGGTGCGGTTAGCGTGGTGCGCATGGCTGATGCCGATATGCGTAGAAATGGTCCGCTGGCGGGCCGGGTCGTGGTGGTGACCGGGGCCTCGCGCGGCCTCGGAGCGGCCACGGCCCGCGTCCTCTCCGAGCGGGGAGCCGTCGTGGCCCTGCTGGGGCGCCAGCCCGAGGCGATCGCCGAGGTCGCGGCGGCGCTGCCCGGCCGGGCGGGGTGGTGGGAGGCCGACGTCACCGACGACGCGGCCATGGACCACGCGGCCGCCGGTATCCGTGAACAGCTCGGCGCGCCCTCCGCGGTCGTCGCCAACGCCGGAGTCGCCGAGGGAGGCCCGTTCGCCGAGTCGGATCCGGCGACCTGGCGGCGCGTGATCGACGTGAACCTGACCGGCAGCGCGATCACCGCGCGGGCGTTCCTCCCGGACCTCGTCGCCACGCGCGGCCACTACCTCCAGATCGCGTCGCTGGCCTCCTTCGGCGCCTCACCGATGATGAGCGCCTACTGCGCCTCGAAGGCCGGCGTCGAGTCCTTCGCGCACGCCCTTCAGGCCGAGGTGGCGCACCAGGGCGTCGCGGTCGGGATCGCCTACCTCAACTGGACCGACACGGACATGATCCGGGACGCGGACCAGCACGCCGTCCTGCGGGAGCTGCGGCGCCACATGCCGCCCCCGGCCCGGAGGGTCTATCCCGTGGAGCAGGTCGCGGAGCGCATGGTGGCGGCCGTCGAACGCCGCTCCCGTGCCGTGTACGTCCCGTCCTGGCTGCGGCTCGCCCAGGTCGGGCGGGCGGTCCTGCCGCCGGTGGTCACCCGGATCTCCCGCAGGGAGCTGCCCCGGCTGGCGGCCCGTTCTCGGTTCGAGGCGACGGGGCTGCTGGGAGCCGGGGCGCGCGACGACCCCGCCGAGGTGCACAGGAGCCGTACACCTCCGGCGGGGTGACGCGGTCCGTCCGGGAGGGGCGGGTCAGCGGGGTCCGGCCGCGCGGCTGGACCGGATCAGGGGGCCCGGTTGCGGGGTCGGCGGCACCGGGTCGGGTCCGGCCGGTCCCGGCGGCGCCGGCGGTACCGGGTCCGGCGGCGGAACGGGGACGGGACCGGGCGCGGGGCCGGGCTGCGGATCCGTCGGCCCTGGCGACGGGGTGGGGTTGGGCGGGGTCGGGTCGGTCGGCGGGATGCTCATCGGCCACCTTCTCTCTCGGCGGATGCGGATCACCTCTCGGGTTCCCCCCGCACCTCGATCATGCCTCCGGCGCCCGCTTCATACCGCAATGCGCCCATCTCCGGGGCGGCCGTGCCCGGCGGGAGGGCCGCCAAGCGGATCATCTCGGGCCCTCACCGGTATGACCCGCCGCGGTGCGGGGATCTGGAGATCCATGAACGATCCTCAGCACCGAGACGGACCCGACCGCGCGCACCGGCGGCCGGACGGGGTCGACGACATGACCGTGGAGGCGCTCGGCGCCCTGTCCAAGGCACTGGAGACGACGGAACGGGCCCGCGGGCACCTGTACGCGTTCCACCAGCTGACCGGCACGGCCGACCTGGAACTCGACCGGGCGGTGGAGCTGCTCCGCAAGTCCGGGCACGGCGGGTACGGCGACCGCGTGGAGCGGGAGATCCTGGGCCGCAACGTGATCCCCGGCCACTGGACGTTCCAGATCGTCGAGGCCTACAACGACACCTACTACGAGCCCTTCAAGCACCTGGAGCGACAGGCACGGGACGACCTGGTCGAGGGACGCGACCACCTGTACGAGGCGGAGATGAAGGAGGACCGCCGCACCGAGGGCCACCCCCACCACACGGCCCGCCCGGACGCGACGTGACCCGGCCGGCGTGAGCGGCGCCCCGCCAGGACGCGGGGCGCCCCCGCCTAATTGACGACGCTCGACCAGTCCGGTGACTGTGCCGGGTCCAGGCTGCGCAGGCGTTCCAGGACCTCGGGTTTCTGCGCGTCCATCCAGTCGGCCAGCTCGCGGAAGGACACGCAGCGCACGTCCTTGCGCACGCACACGTTCTTGATGACCTCGTCGACGGCCTTCATGTAGATGCCGCCGTTCCAGTCCTCGAAGTGGTTGCCGATGAACAGTGGTGCCCGGCTGCCGTAGTACACGCGGTTGAAGCCGCCCAGGTACGCCTGGGCCGTCTCCTCGCGCCACTTGTCGTACTGTGCCGGGTCGCCGTCGGTCTCGCCCTCGGACTGGTTGTAGAGGAAGTTGAAGTCCATCGACAGGCCCTGGTACTTGCCGCCCTCGTACGGAAGCATCTGGAGGGGGAAGTCCCAGATGCCGTCCTTCTTCGCCGGCCATATCTGGAAGTCGCCGGCGGAGCTGGCGTCGTAGCGCCAGTCGAAGGTCTTGATGGCCTTGAGCAGGTTCTTCTGGCCTTCCAGGCAGGGCGCGCGGCCGCCGACGATCTCACGCTCCGCGTCGAAGGGCAGCGCCTTCAGGTCGTCGTAGCCGGTGTTGGTCTTCCACTTCTCGACGAACGAGTAGAACTGCCTGATCTCGCTCTTCCACTCCTCGACGCTCCAGTCGCCGCCGCCCTTGGCGCCGCAGAAGTGGCCGTTGAAGTGCGAACCGATCTCGTTGCCGTCCTCCCACGCCTTGCCCAGCTCCGTCAGCGTGGTGCGGATGTGCTCGTCGGTCGGGTAGCTGATCGCCGAGTCGCCCGGGTCGTGCATCGGTGGGTGGTACAGCGTCTTCTTGTCCTTCGGCAGCAGATAGATGCCGGTCAGGAAGAAGGTCATGTGGGCGTCGTACTCCTTGGCCATCTCGCGGTAGTGCGAGAACAGCTCGTCGTCGCCCTGGAGGGCGCCGTCCCAGGAGAAGACCACGAACTGGGGCGGCTTCTCCCCGGGTTTGAGCCTCGTGGCCTTGAACTCACCGCGCTGCGGCCCGGTGTACGAGGTGGAGCCGTCCCCGATCACCTTCGTCTTGCCGTCCCACTGGGGCTCCTTGCCCTTGCCCGCTCCGTCGCCGGGCGACTTGGCGGCCGACGACCCGGTGGGCGCGGGGTCGTCCCCCGTCCCCCACACGACCAGGGGAACGGTGACGCACGAGACGGCCAGGGCGATGGCGGCGGTCAGGATCCTGGGCCGGGCGGTCAGCCGGCCCAGGACGTCGGAGCTGCCGCTGCGGCGGCGCCTGCGGTGGGCGTTGGAGTTCATCGGTGGCGCATTCTGCGAGGAGGGAGAGCGGAGCGCAATGGTGCCGTCGCCGCTCGCTTCAGCTGAGCGGGCTCATGGACTTCGACCAGATGCCGTAGGGGACCGAGGTGGCGGGCGAACCGGCGAGGCCCTTCAGCGGGAGGGGTTCCAGGCTCTTGGACAGGTCCATGCGGTAGGTGACGACCGCCGTGGACACCGAGCGGTGCGTGCCGACGTACCAGGCAGCGGTGTCCTTCTGGCTGGTGCCCCCCTTGGCCGCGACCTTCGCCGAGTCGGGTGCCGCGCCCGGGTGCTGGGTGCGGAAGGACTCGGTGAGCGCGTCGGTGACCTGGTCGGCCACCTCGGTCCTGACCGCGCGGCGCGGTTTGGGTGTGCTCAGGGCGACGCCGCTGCCGTTGCGGGTGATGCGGCGCACCGAGTAGGGCTCGGTATGGGTCCCCTGGGCGGAGAAGGTGGCGTAGGCGCTGGCCATGCGGATGGCGCTCGGCGTGGAGCTGCCCAGGGACAGTTCGGGCACCTGGGGGCCCATGCTGGACGAGAGGAGGCCGGCCGCCTGGGCGGTCAGGCGCACCTTGTCCAGGCCCGTGTCCAGGCCGAGCTGCATGAACGGCGCGTTGACGGACGAGGCGAGCGCCTTGTGCAGGGGGATCTGCCCCCAGGACTTGCCGTCGTCGTTGTGGGCGGTGACCTTCTTGCCGCTGCGGTCCCAGTAGGGGCCCTCGGGCGTGGTCACGGGGACGTCGTCGTCACCGTTGTAGACGGAGTCGGGACCGACCGGGGTGGTGGCCGTCGTGCCCCGCTCCTTGCGGACCCCGTGCTCCAGGCCCGCCGCGTACACGAACGGGAGGAACGCCGAACCCGCCGGGACGGTCGTCGCGTTGGACTCGTTGAAGCCCTGCTTGCGGTGGTCGGGACCGCCGTAGACGGCGAGTATCCGGCCGTCGTCGGCGACGGACGCGGCTCCGTAGTGCGCGGTCCTCGCCTTGTCCGGGTCGTCCTTCCTGGCGTCCTTGCGGGCGCGGGTGACGGCCGCGGTGAGGGCGTTCTCCCGCTTCCGGTCGAAGGTCGTGTAGATCTGGTAGCCGCCGAGGTCGAACTCCTGGTCCGAGATGTGCGCGGACTTCTTGGCGTACTGGGTGGCCAGCTCCACCAGGTAGTCGCTCTGGTGGCCGGTGTCGTAGACCCGGGACTGCTTGAGCGGCTCGGGGAACTCGGTGTACTTGGCGCGCTGTTCCGCGGAGAGCTTGCCGATCTTGACCATGCGGTCGAGGATCCAGGTCCACCGCTCCACGGCCCGCGCGTGGTTGTTCGCGCTCAGGGAGGGGTCGAAGAGGCCGGCGCCCTTCAGCAGCGAGGCCAGGAACGCGGCCTCGCTGGGGTTGAGTTCGCTGACCTCCTTGCCGTAGTACGCCTGCGCGGCCCGCTGGATGCCGTAGGTGCCCCGGCCGAACCAGCTGGTGTTGAGGTAGCCCTCCAGGATCTGGTCCTTGCTCATCTTCTGGTCGAGCTTGATCGCCATCATGGCCTCGGTGAGCTTGCGGCTCACCGAGCGGTCCTGGGACAGGTAGACGTTCTTGACGTACTGCTGGGTGATCGTCGAGCCGCCCTGGGTGTCGCCCTCGCCGACCGTGCGCCACAGGGCGCGGGTGATGCCGCTGGCGGAGATGCCGGGGTCGGAGTAGAAGCTCTCGTTCTCCGCGGCCAGCACCGCCCAGCGCACCTGCTCGGGGATGTCCTTCAGCGGCATCTCCTGGCGCCGTACCCAGCCGGTACGGGCCATGGGGGTGCCGTCCTCCCAGAAGTAGACGTTGTCCTGCTGGGTGGCGTACGTGTTGAGGTTGTCCGGGATCTCCGTGGTGGCGTAGGCGACGCCCAGCAGGGAGGCGGTGGCGGCGAAGAGCGTCAGGACGGCGCCGAGCCACTGGCGCCAGGAGGGCATCCAGCGACGCCAGCCGGTACGGCCCGGCCGCGGGTACTTCGGGCGCAGGCGCCGGACGTAGGGCGCGGCGCCCTCGATGACGGGGGCCAGCCGTGCGGAGACGGCCGCCGTCACGGCAGCCCTGGCGGTGGGCGGGCCGGGTTTGCGCCGGGGGCCGCTGCGCGGCTCGACGGGCTTGGGCTTCGGCACGTCCGACACCCGGAGCGCCATGGTGGCCTCCGGGTCGGTGCGGACCCGCCGGACCGGGGCGGGCTCGGGCGGGGAGCTGTCGTCGGGGGAGAGGGGAGCCGGGTCGGCGTCCGGGGTCCGGCGGGGGGGCCGGGCGGCGAGCGCCTTGAGGTCGTCGGGCGTCCGGAGCGCCATGGTGGCTTCCGGGTCGTTGCGGGGCTCGCGCTCGGGGGCGGGCTCCAGGTCCTCGGGCACCCGGAGCGCCATGGTGGCCTCCGGGTCGGTGCGCGGGCGGTCACCGGCGTCGGGGATGTCCCGGCGGCCGGGACGGTCCGGGGTTCCGGGGCGTGACGGTGGCGCCTTCTCGCCGTCGGGCGCGGGCGTGCGGCGGCCGGATTCCGGGGAGCCGGAGCGGCCGGGAGCGTCCTCGCGGCGGTGCGGGCCGCCGCCCTCCTCGGGCCTAGCCATGGAGGGTTTCCGGACGTGGCCCCCCGCCGGGGTGCACCTCATGTATTCGCTGCCATGACGTGGACATGCCTGCGTCTCCCTCCGCACTCAGTCTTGCTCGCGCGGGTAGATGCAGCTGCCGCGCACGCGGCTGCGAGCCCCCCTCCCCGACCTTTCGGTACATCGCGGCCCCCACAAATTATCAGTGGTCACAGTGATCGCTTCCGTCGGATACCAGACAGAAAGCGGACAGTTGTGTTCCGTTTCGGTCACGTGAAGGACGCGGTGCCCCGCCCCCGCGGTTCCCCGGGTCACCGCAGCGGGATGATCACTTCGTCCTCGACGGGCGGATCGAGCTCCTGAGCACGGTTTCCGGTGGCCGAAAAGCATCGCAGCCGGACCGAGTCCGGAGAGACGTCCAGCCGCAGGAAGCTCTTGAAGAACGGCGGGCTGTACGTCGCCGATCCCGGCGAGAACAGCTGCGTGTACGTCTTGCGCACGGGCAGGCGCAGCCACGCTCGGCGGCCGGGGCGGCGGCCCGCGCCCAGCAGCCCGGCGACCAGCCTGACGCGCCGCGTGACGCGCGCGGGCGCCGCCTGGGAGCGGGTCGGCGCGACGCCCAGACGCTCGGCGATCACGGCCGTCGCCTCGGCCTCGCCGAGCGTGAAGAAGCGGGGCATCCGCAGCCGCCGCCCGTAGAGCCTGCTGTAGAAGGCCAGGGAGTCGCCGCGCAGGGGATAGCAGCGGAAGTCGTCCTCGCCCACCCCGGCCACGGAGACCCGGGGGATGGTGTGGGTGGCGTGCATGAACGCGCCGCCGCCCCCGGCGACCACGTACTGGACGGTGCGGCCGTCCACCGCCACCGGATAGCGCTGGTAGTTGTGGATGTCACCGCCGATCGCGGCGACGTAGCGGTGAGCGGGATCACGGACGATGTCGTCGACCGTGCCGCCGCCCTCGATCGCGCAGGGGTGGTGCTCGCCGTCCACGTACAGGGGTGAGCCGGTGACGAGGATCTTCGGGACGTCCGCCCGCGACACCTCCCGCAGCCAGCGGCCCTGTTCGGCGTCGAGGGTCCCCAGCAGCCCCGTGTCGATGCCGACGATGCGCACCGGACCGGCGTCGATCGCCCAGTAGGGGCCCGGCTGCACGGCCTGTTGGGCGGGCGCGGACCGCAACTCCTGTGCTGCGGCCAGACGTTGCTCGTCCACGGGTCGGGGTCTGTGCCACAGCAGCGCACGCAGCCAGGCGCGTGTCAGCGGGCGGGGCGCGGGCTGCGGGGCGAGAGGCGGGGCGTCGCAGAAGACGCGCATGAAGCCCTGGAGGTCCTCGTACCAGTCGTGGTTGCCGGGTATCGCGTACACGGGTGCCTGGTAGTCCCGGTACGGACGGTGGAACTTCGTGCCGTACTCGTCGGCGCTGCCCACCGGATAGACCACGTCACTGGCGAGGACGGCGAAGCTGGTGTCCTGACCGACCTTCAGGAAGCCCGGGACCACGGCGTACTGGGCGTCGTCGCCCTCCCCGGTGTCCCCGATGACCATGAAGGAGAAGTGGTCGGGGTCGTCGCGCCGGATCACGCGGTCGGCGGGGGCGTCGGCGGCCGCGCGCTGCTCCGCCCAACGGGCGCGGGTACGGCCCGTGGGGTCCCCGAACCACGAGGCCAGTACGCCGTTGCGGGCCGGCCACAGCGTCCGCGGGTCGAGCCACGACAGCTTCTCGACCCGCTGCGGCATCAGCAACCGGTAGTCCCCGCGCTCCGAGTCGCCCCAGCCGGCGCCCGCGGCCGTGTCCCGTGAAGAGTCAGACATCGGGGAACCGTAACAACGCGCCCGGACGCGCCGACGACCAGCCCGTACCTTCGGCACGCACGCCCGGCGCCAGGGCGCCCCGCGGGCCGCGCACGCCCAACTCGCCGCGCCCCCGGCCCACTTCGCGGCGGATCCCCTCAACCAGCCTTGCCGCAAAGGTTTCAGGGAAAGGGATTCGCCTTCGATGTCATTTCTCGACGCTATTTCTCGGCGTCGAGAGGCACGGTTCTGTCGATGGAATTCCTTTCAACGAATCCGTCACCGCCCGGGCTCACCCGGTCGCCTTGCGTCAACGCCGTCCGGAATGCGTTTCGCGCATTCCAGGACCGGGAATTCGCGGGTTAGTGCTTCGGACAGGAGGCACGTCCGTGGGAGCTGGCCCGAACAGAATCCCGGGTGTGTCCGGTGCCGTCCGTATGTGCAGCTCCCCAGGTGACGTACACCTTTCGAAGGGAGTTGCGGCGCCATGAGTGTCACGGCACGCACGAAGCAGCACCCGCACGACGACGCCCCCGACACGGCCGCGGCGTTCGAACACCTCCACGCCCTGCCCGACGGCCCGGAGCGGCAGGCACTGCGGGACGAGCTGGTGAGAGCCTGGCTGCCGATGGCCGACCGCATCGCGGGCCGGTTCCGGGGCAGGGGGGAGTCCGTCGAGGACCTCTGCCAGGTCGCCGCCCTCGGTCTCGTCAAGGCGGTCGACCGCTACGACCCCGAGCGGGGCAACGCCTTCGAGAGCTATGCCATCCCGACCATCACCGGTGAGATCAAGCGCCACTTCCGCGACCACATGTGGCTGCTGCACGTGCCCCGCCGGGTCCAGGACCTGCGCAATCGCGTCCGTACGGCGGTGAAGGACCTGTCACAGACGGCACCCGGCCAGAACCCCTCCGTCGCCGAGATCGCGGCCGAGGCACAGTTGACCGAGGACGAGGTGCGCACGGGTCTTGAGGCCCTCGACAGCTTCACCGCCCTCTCGCTGGACGCCGAGCTGCCGGGCAGCGACGACGGCTACGCGCTGGGGGACGCGCTCGGCGCCCCGGACAGCGGATTCGACCTGGTCGTCGACCGCGAATCGGTGAAGCCCTGCCTCCGGGCGCTGCCGGAGCGCGAACAGACCATCCTCTACCTGCGGTTCTTCTGCGGCATGACGCAGAGCGGGATAGCGCGGCAGCTCGGCATCTCGCAGATGCACGTCTCCCGCCTGCTGAGCGGCTGCTACGACAAGCTGCGCGAGGAGGCGTTCACCGACGCGCCCTGAGCCGTGTCCCAGCCGGTCTCCCGCCCGGGTACGGGCCGAGCGGGAACCGTCACCCCGGGCCGGCCCAGGCCGGCCCGGCGGCGAAAGGCCCGAGTGCCTCTTCCCCGGTCCCGTCCTCCTCCCCACCGCCGCCGGCCGATCCGATTCCGTGCACGGAATTCCGCGGCGATTGATATCGGGGCGATTCTCGGGGCTGCGTTCCGTCCGGCGACGGAGTTCGGGACGGTGGCCGTGCGGAAACGCTGCCGAGCGTGCCCGGAAGCCGCCGTGACCGCCGCATGACGAACGCGGCGCGGGGTACTCCGGCGGCACCCGGGGTGCGAGGGCCCGGGCACCGACGGCAC
Source organism: Streptomyces sp. NPDC005496 (assembly GCF_042872045.1). Taxonomy (NCBI): domain Bacteria; kingdom Bacillati; phylum Actinomycetota; class Actinomycetes; order Kitasatosporales; family Streptomycetaceae; genus Streptomyces; species Streptomyces sp. NPDC005496. The sequence continues at coordinate 136,940 of NZ_JBIAJQ010000011.1, read as the reverse complement.
GTAGCGGTCCGGAGGTGAGGCGCACATGAGCCCGACCGACGACGACGCGCCCACGGCGCACGAGGGCGGCGCGGAGGCGTACGACGCGGGGCCCTTCCTGCCCGCGCCGGGCGGCATGCCCGCGCACCGGCGTGCCGCGGCGGACTGCCGGGGCCGCCCCCTCTTCGAGAACGCCACCGGGACCGTCTTCGGCGCGGGTGACACCTCGGCGCGGATCATGCTGGTCGGCGAGCAGCCCGGGGACCAGGAGGACAGTCAGGGGGAGCGCTTCGTCGGACCGGCCGGCCGGCTGCTGGACAAGGCGCTGGAGGAGGCGGGCATCGACCGGGACGACGCCTACGTCACCAACGCCGTGAAGCACTTCGAGTTCACCCCGGCCGCGGGCGGCAGACGCCGCATCCACAAGGCGCCCGACCTGCGCGAGATGACCGCCTGCCGGCCCTGGCTCCTCGCGGAACTGCGGCTGGTCCGGCCCGACGTGGTGGTCGCGCTCGGCGCCACCGCCGGGAAGGCGCTGCCCGGCAAGTCGTTCCGCGTGACGAAGGACCGCGGAGCGCTCCTCCCGCTGCCCGGCGAGGAGGCGGAACAGCACACGCGGCCCGGCGGGCGGGATGAGGGCGTGCGGTACGTGGTGGCGACCCTGCACCCGTCCGCCGTGCTGCGCTCCGACGACCGCGAGGCCGCCTGCGCGGGGCTCGTCGCCGATCTGAGGGTGGCCGCGCGGGCGCTGCACGAGGGCCGCTGAGCGTCACGGCGCCGCACCGGCCCGGAGGATGATCGGGCTTGAACGCCGATCTCCGGGTACCCGGCCGGTATGAGCGACACCGATCCGCGTCCGACCGGGCGCAAGAAGCCGACCCGGACCGCGACGGAAGAGGCCCTGGAAGAGGTGAAGGAGCTCGGGAGGCAGGAGGACACCGACACCACCGAGGGCGCGCCGGAAGGCACCGGCGACCCCGTCACCCCGAGCCGTCCCGCCAACCGGAAGACCGCCGAGGGGCACCCCTCCGACTGACCCCTCGCCGAAGGAGCACGTACACCGTGGATCACACCAGAGCGCCCGTGCTGGACGCGCTGCGGCGCTACCACGACCAGGGAGAGCTGTCCTTCACGCCGCCGGGGCACAAGCAGGGCCGCGGCGCCGATCCGCAGGCGCGTGCCGTCCTCGGCGAGGGCGTGTACCGCTCCGACCTGCTGGCGTCCGGCGGACTCGACGACCGGCTCATGAGGGGAAAGGTCCTCAAGAGCGCCGAGGCGCTGATGGCGGACGCGGTCCACGCCGAGCACACCTTCTTCACCACCTGCGGCAGCTCCCTCTCCGTGAAGGCGGCGATGCTCGCCGTCGCGGGGCCGGGCGAGAAGCTCCTCGTGGGCCGCGACGCCCACAAGTCGGTGATCTCCGGACTGATCCTCGCCGGTATCCACCCGGTCTGGGTCGACCCGCGGTGGGACGAGGAGCAGCGGCTGGCCCACGCACCGGACGCGGAGGCCTTCGAGGAGGCGCTCGCCCGGCATCCCGACGCCAGGGGAGCCCTGGTCACCAGTCCGACGCCGTACGGCGCCTGCGCCGACCTCGGCCGGATCGCGGACGTCCTGCACGCCCGCGGGCTGCCCCTGGTCGTGGACGAGGCGTGGGGCGCCCACCTGCCCTTTCATCCCGAGCTGCCGTCCTGGGCGATGGACGCCGGCGCCGACGTGTGCGTGACGAGCATCCACAAGATGGGCAGCGGCCTGGAACAGGGCTCGGTGTTCCACCTCCAGGGCGACCTGATCGAGGCGGAGTTCCTGCAGTCGCGGGCCGACCTGTTCGGCACGACAAGCCCCTCCGTGCTCATCTACGCCGGGCTCGACGCCTGGCGCCGCCAGATGGTCCTCGACGGTGAGCGGCTGCTCGGTGAGGCATTGTCGCTGGCGTCCGACGTGCGCTCCGCCGTCGAGAAGATCCCCGGCCTGCGGGTGCTCGGCCACGACGACTTCGTGGGCAGCGGGCTGTCCGTCGACTTCGACCCGCTGCCCGTGGTCATCGACGTGACCGGCCTCGGCACGACGGGCTACCGGGCCGCCGACTGGCTGCGCGAGAAGCACGGGATCAACATGCACCTCGCCGACCATCGGCGCGTCAGCGCCCAGATCACGCACGGCGATTCGCCGGCCACCACCGAACCGCTGCTGGACGCCCTGCGCGACCTGGCCGACCATGCCGGTGAACTGGCCGTCGGCGTACCGGAGATGGTCGTACCCTCCGGGGCGCGGATGCGGCTGGAGCAGGCGGTGCGCCCCCGGGACGCGTACTTCGGCCTGGCCGAACCCGTGCCGCTGGACCGGGCCGTGGGCCGGGTCTCGGCGGAGATGATCACGCCGTACCCGCCCGGCATCCCGGCCGTCCTCCCGGGTGAACGGCTCACCGAGCCCGTACTCGACTACCTCCGCACCGGCCTGGAGTCGGGGATGAACCTGCCCGACGCCGCCGACCCCGAGCTGCGCACCATCCGCGTGAAGGTGGGCGGCGGACCGCCCGGCTGACCGGTGGCGCGCCCCGAAAACGCCGGCGCCGGGCGGGGACCACTCCCGCCCGGCGCCGGTCCCGCGTCAGGCGGCGAGTCCCACCGCGTCCACCGCCGGGACCCGCAGCATCCGCCGCGTCGTCGCCAGAGCCGTGCCCAGCGTCGCCGCCGCCGCGATCGCGACGACCACCAGCCAGATGCCCGGACCCCGGCCCGGCAGCACCGCGTCGGTGCGGACCACGGTGAACGGCACCGCCCCGGCGAGAGCGGCCGCCGTGCCGAAGAGGACCCCGGTCACGGTCAGGACGACGCCCTCGACGCCGACCGCGCCGAGCACCTGGCCCGGAGTGGCCCCGGCGAGGCGCTGCTGTCCGAACTCCCGGGCGCGGAACGACGTCGCCGCGTACAGCGAGTTGATCAGCGTGATGCAGCAGAAGAGCACGATGATGCCGACCACCACCAGGTTGAGCGTCTCCAGGTTCTTCGCGTCGACGGACTTCGGGATGCCGGACGCCTCGATGGCGTCGGTCTCGACCGCTTGCATGGAGAGCGTCGCCGCCGCCACACCGGTGAACATGATGAGCGGCATCAGGACGCCGGACAGCTGCTCGACCCGCCCGCGCAGCGCCCGAACGGCGAGATAACCGCTCGCCCCCGCCACCGGGATCCGGTCCAGGACCGCCGTGAGCAGCCGCGGCGAGAGCAGTGCGAACCCCACCGAGAGCAGGATCGCCCCGTACGCCGCCGGTGCCATCAGCGCGGCGTCGGAGGCGGAGAACGCGAAGGTGGAGCAGACGCCCGCCGCCCCGGCCGCGAGGGCGGCGTACGCCGAGAACGTCCGCACCCCGCCCCGCCGCCGTCCCCCGCGCGTCGCCCGCCGCACCGCGAGGAACGCCGCGCCCGCCGACGCGAGCACGGTGATCCAGAACCCCGACATCAGCGCCACCGGGCCGAAGGAGTAATCCACCGAGCGGGCCACCTGGCCGCTGTCCTGGAACACGTCGAACAGGGCCCGTCCGCCCAGCGTCGCGGGACCGATCGCCAGCAGGAAGCCCAGCAGCGCCACGGCCACCGCCTCACCCACGACCATCCGCGTGATCTGCGCGGGGGTCGCCCCCGAACACCGGAGCAGCTCCAGTTCGGCGCTCCGCATGCGGACGTTGACCGTCAGCGTCGAGGCGACCGAGAAGAACACCAGCAGGGTGCCGTAGCCGCCGACGACGCTCGCCGCGGTGGACAGCGAGGAGGCGCTCTCGGCGTCCACACCCGGCCGGCCCGCGGTGTCGTGCATCGAGTTGAACGTCATGACGACCACCGCGCCGAGGAACGCGGACAGCAGCGTCGCGGTGAAGCGCCCGGGGCGCCGCCGGACGGAACGCAGGGCCAGCGTGAACATCGCTCACACCCCCGCCGTCACGTCGTCGCCCAGGTGCGCCAGCCGCTCGGCGACCGTGTCGGCCCGCGGCGCGCGCAGCTCGCCCGCCACCCGGCCGTCGGCGAGGAAGACGACCGAGTCGGCGTACGACGCCGCCACCGGGTCGTGGGTCACCATGACCACGGTCCTGCCGTGCACCCGCACCGCGTCCTGGAGGAGCACCAGCACCTCGCGGGCACTGCGCAGGTCCAGAGCCCCGGTCGGCTCGTCCGCCAGCACCACGCTCGGCTCGGTCACCAGCGCCCGGGCGATCGCCACCCGCTGGCGCTGACCGCCGGACAGCTGGTCCGGCCGGTGCCCGAGCCGGTCGCCCAGCCCGACCGCGGCCAGGACCTCCCGCGCCCGCCGCCGGTCCACGCGCCGGCCCGCCAGCCGCAGCGGGAGCACGGTGTTCTGCGCGACGGTCAGGGTGTCCAGCAGGTTGTACTGCTGGAAGACGAAGCCGATCCGGCTGCGGCGGAACCGCGTCAGCGCCGCCTCACCGGTCCCGGTCATCTCGGCGCCGTCGACCATCACGATGCCGCTGTCGGGGCGCTCCAGGCCGGCCGCGCACTGCAGGAGCGTGGACTTGCCGGACCCCGACGGCCCCATCACCGCGGTGAAGGTGCCCCGCGCCAGACTGAGTGTCACCGCGTCGAGCGCGGTCACGGCGCTGTCGCCGCTGCCGTACGTCTTGGTGACCTTGACCAGGCGCAGCGCCTCGGCGGAGGGCGCCGAGTCGTGCGTAGGTCGCGCGGGCCGGTGGAACATCGTCATCACTCTCCGTCCGGCACCCCCTGTGCCTCGACGTCGACGCTACGGAGCGGCGGGCCGCGGCACACGGGGCGCAGAACCCGTATCGCGGGGTGTACCCAGCGCCACCCCGCCCGCCCGTACGGGCCACCACCCGCGAGGGGCCCGACGGCGCACCGCCCGGGCCCCTGGGCCGGGACACGTCACCGAGTCACCAGCACCACTTCCAGGGTGCGCGGGCCGTGCACGCCCTCCACCCGGTCCAGCTCGATGTCGCTGGTCGCGGACGGCCCGGAGATCCAGGTCAACGGACGTGCCGGATCGAGGCGTTCGAGCCCCTGCGGCACCGAGGAGACCACCTGGGCGGGCACCCGCACCACGCAGATGTGGTGGTCGGGCACGAGGGTGACCCGACGGCGTCCCTGGTCGGGGCCGCCGTCCAGAACGATGGTGCCGGTCTCGGCGATCGCCACCGCGCACGCCGTGACGACACTGTCGACCCGGTCCAGCTCGTGCGCGGTGTTCCCGGCGAGGTCCGCCACGCGTGCCACGTCCGACGCCGCCAGCCAGCCGGTGTCCAGCCCGGACGGCACCAGCACCGACGTCGAGCCGTGCGCGGACAGCAGCCTCGCGATCAGGTCCGGGAGCCCGGCGGCGTCGGTACGGTGCACGAGCGCGCGGTAGTCGGCCAGGTTCTCGGCCAGCAGCTCCACCGTCCGCCCGACGTCACGCCGACCGTGCTCGCGCAGATACGTCCGCTCGACGGCCCGCTCGTACGGGGTGTCGTCCGCGGGCACGTCCGCGAGGGCGCGCCGGACGCGGCCCAGGATCCGTTCCCTGCTGCTCACTTGCGACCGTCCTCTCCGCCGTGCGTGCGCTGCCACCAGTCGCGGAAGGGCTCCGCCGGCACCGGTGGCAGATCCCGCGTCTCGCTCCACGCCCGGCCCGGGCCCGGGAGCGTACGCGGATGGAAGCGCCGGCTGCGCGAGGCGAGCCGCTGGCCGGTGCGCAGCGCCCCCGGGTGCGCGAACGCCCAGCCGGCCGCGCGCATGGCGGCCCGCTCCGCCGCGTGTCCCTTCGCCGGACGCAGCACCACCTTGTTGCCCTCGCGGGTCACCGGGCCGCCCTGGACGACGCGTTCCCGCAGGTGCACCAGTACCTCGGGGATGTCGATCGCCACCGGGCACACGTCGTAGCACGCCCCGCACAGCGAGGAGGCGTACGGCAGCGACGCGTCGATCTCGCTGCCGGTGCCCCGCAGTTGGGGGCTGAGGATCGCGCCGATCGGGCCCGGGTAGACCGAGCCGTACGCGTGGCCTCCGGCCCGCTCGTACACCGGGCAGACGTTGAGACAGGCCGAGCAGCGGATGCAGCGCAGCGCCTGACGGCCGACCTCGTCGGCGAGCGTGTCGGTGCGCCCGTTGTCGAGCAGGACCAGGTGGAAGTCGCGGGGGCCGTCCTCCTCGGTGGTGCCGGTCCACGTGCTCGTGTACGGGTTCATGCGCTCGGCCGTGGAGGAGCGGGGCAGCGTCTGCAGGAACACCTCCAGGTCCCGCCAGGTCGGCACGACCTTCTCGATGCCGACGACCGAGATCAGCGTCTCGGGCAGGGTGAGGCACATCCGGCCGTTGCCCTCGGACTCCACGACCACCAGGGTGCCGGTCTCGGCGACCATGAAGTTGGCCCCGGAGATCCCGACCTTGGCCCGCAGGAACTTCTCGCGCAGGTGCAGACGGGCGGCCTCAGCGAGTTCGGCGGGCGTGTCGGTGAGGCCCTCGGGGGCGGGGCGGCCCCACTCGCTCATCTCACGGGCGAAGATCTCGCGGATCTCCCCGCGGTTGCGGTGGATGGCCGGGACCAGGATGTGCGAGGGGCGGTCCTTGCCCAACTGCACGATCAGCTCGGCCAGATCGGTCTCGTAGGCACGGATGCCCTCGGCCTCCAGCGCCTCGTTGAGCCCGATCTCCTGGGTGGCCATCGACTTGACCTTGACGACCTCGCTCTCGCCGGTCGCCTTCACCAGGTCCGCGACGATCCGGTTGGCCTCGTCGGCGTCGACGGCCCAGTGCACGGTGCCGCCGGCCGCCGTCACCGCCTCCTCCAACTGCACGAGGTAACGGTCGAGATGGCGCAGGGTGTGGTCCTTGATCCGCTTTCCCGCCTCGCGCAGGGCCGCCCAGTCGTCGAGTTCGGCGACCGCGTGCGCGCGCTTGGCGCGGATCGTGTGCGTGGCGTGACGCAGATTGCCGCGCAGCGTGGGGTTGTTGACGGCCTCGTGCGCGGCCCGGGGGAAAGCCGGCATGCCGACGAAGGTCCCGCTCATGCCAGGGGCTCCTCTTCCGTGCTCGCCAGGATCTCCGCGATGTGCACCGGGCGCATGTCGGTGCGGAGCCGGGCCATCGTGCCGCCGACGTGCATCAGGCAGGAATTGTCGGCCGCGCACAGCACCTCCGCGCCCGTCGACTCGGCGTTGCGCACCTTGTCGGCGCCCATCGCCGCCGAGACGTCGGCGTTCTTCACCGCGAAGGTCCCGCCGAAGCCGCAGCACTCCTCGGCCCCGGGCAGCTCCCGCAGTTCGAGCCCCTTGACCGCCTGGAGGAGCCGGCGCGGCCGCTCGCCCAGGCCGAGACCGCGCAGCCCGTGACAGGTCGGGTGGTAGGTCACCGTGTGCGGGTAGTACGCGCCGACGTCCGTCACCCCGAGGACATCCACGAGGAACTCGGTCAGCTCGTACGTCTTCGGCACGACCGGGGCGAGTGTGGCCGCGAGGGTGTCCCCGCGGCCCTCCGCCCGGGCCCGCTCGCCCATTCGCGGGTACAGCTCCCTGACCATCGCGCCGCACGACCCCGAGGGCGTCACGATCGCCTCGTACTCGGCGAAGACATCGGAGAAATGCCGGGCCATCGGCTCCGCCTCGTGCCGGTAGCCGGTGTTGTAGTGGGCCTGCCCGCAACAGGTCTGCGCCATCGGGAAGTCGACCTCGACGCCCAGTCTGGTCAGCAGTTTCACCACGGCGCGCCCGGTGTCCGGATAGAGCGTGTCGTTGACACAGGTCAGGAACAGGGCGACACGCATCGCGGCTCCTCGCGTTCGGTCATCGGATGGGTGCTGGGGTACCGCCCCACGCGCTCAGCGTAGTGGCGGACCCGGGGGAGGGTGCGGAACGGGCGGATCCGCGCTCACCGGCCGGTGAGGCGGCTCTCCGCCTCGCGCCAGGCGGCCGGGTCGCCGCCGGGTTCGTACCGCACCAACGGCTGGGTGCGCACGAGGAGTTCACGCATGGCGGCGCGGTCGCCGACCAGGCCTTGGGCGCGGGCCTGGACGAGGACGTTGCCGAGGGCCGCCGCCTCGGCCGGACCCGCCACGACCGGCAGTCCGCAGGCGTCCGCGGTGAGCCGGCACAGCAGGGCGTTGCGGGTCCCGCCGCCGACGATGTGCACGACGTCGACGGGGTGGTCGGCGAGTTCCCGCGCCTCGGCGATCGCCCGGCGGTGGGCGAGTGCCAGGGAGTCGAGGATGCAGCGGGTGATCTCCGCCCGGGAGACCGGCACGGGCTGGCCCGACACCCGGCACGCCTGCGCGATCCGCTCCGGCATGCGGCCCGGCGCGAGGAACGCCGCGTCGCCCGCGTCGACGACCGAGCGCAGCGACGGCACCTCGGCCGCCTCGCGCAGCAGACCGGCGAGGTCAGGGTCGCCCCAGTCCCGTACGCACTCCTGGAGCAGCCACAGGCCCATGATGTTCCGCAGATAGCGGACCGTGCCGTCCAGGCCCAGCTCGTTCGTGAAGTTGGCCGCGCGGCTCGCCTCGGTGAGGACCGGTGCGTCCAGCTCCAGGCCCGCCAGCGACCAGGTACCGGTGCAGATGTACGCGAAGCGCTCGCCCACGGCGGGGACGGCGGCCACCGCGGACGCCGTGTCGTGCGAACCGACGGCGGTCACCGGGACCGGGCCGGTGAGCCCGGTCTCCCGCAGGACGTGCGGGCGCAGCGTGCCCGCCGGGTCACCGGGCCGGCGCAGCGGCGGGAACAGCTTCAGCTCGATGCCGAGCCGGTCCGCCACGTCGTACGACCAGTCGCGTGTGCGCGGGTCGATCAGCTGGGTCGTGGAGGCGTTGGTCAGCTCGGTGCCGGCCTCGCCCGTGAGCCAGTACGTGAGCAGGTCCGGGATAAGCAACAGCCGCTCTGCGCAGGCCAGTTGCGTGGAGGAACGGGCCGCCGTGAGCTGGTACAGCGTGTTGAAGGGCGCGTACTGGAGCCCCGTCGCCGCGTACAGCTCGGCGGGGGGCACGGTGGCCCACACCTGCTCCGCGACGCCCTCCGTGCGGGCGTCGCGATAGTGCACCGGGTTGCCGAGCAGCGCCCCGTCGGCGTCGAGCAGCCCGTAGTCCACGGCCCAGCTGTCGATGCCCACGGAGTCGACCTGCCCCGCGGCCCGCAGCCCGTCGAGGACACCCGCGTACAGGCCGAGGATGTCCCAGCGCAGCCCTTCCGGCACCCGGACGGGGCGGTTGGGGAAGCGGTGCGCCTCGGTGAGCTCCAGCGACCCGGGTCCCACGCGGCCGACCATGACGCGCCCGCTGGACGCGCCGAGGTCGACCGCGGCGTACGTGCGCACAGCGGTCACCGCAGGAACGCGGCGGCGACGCCGGCGTCGACCGGGACGTGCAGGCCGGTGGTGTGCGTCAGGTCGCCGCCCGTCAGGGCGAACACCGCGTTCGCGACGTGCTCCGGCAGCACCTCCCGCTTGAGGATGGTCCGCTGGGCGTAGAACTCGCCGAGCTTCTCCTCCTCGATGCCGTACGTGGCCGCGCGCTGCGCGCCCCAGCCGCCCGCGAAGATCCCGGACCCGCGCACGACACCGTCCGGGTTGACGCCGTTGACCCGGATGCCGTGCTCGCCCAACTCGGCCGCCAGCAGGCGAACTTGATGAGCCTGGTCGGCCTTGGTGGCGGAGTAGGCGATGTTGTTCGGACCGGCGAAGACCGCGTTCTTGGACGCGATGTAGACGATGTCGCCGCCCAGCCCCTGCGGGACCATCACCCGGGCCGCCTCGCGCGAGACCAGGAAGGAGCCGCGGGCCATGATGTCGTGCTGGAGGTCCCAGTCGCGGGCCGTGGTCTCCAGGAGGGGCTTGGAGATCGAGATGCCCGCGTTGTTGACGACGAGGTCGACCCCGCCGAAGGCGAGCACGGCAGCCCTGAAGGCGTCGCCGATCTGCTCCTCGGAGGTCACGTCGACGGCCACGGCGACCGCCTTGTCCGGTCCGCCCAGCTGCTCGGCGACCTGTGCGGCGCCCTCCGCGTTCAGGTCGGCGACCACCACGCAGGCGCCCTCGGCGACCAGCCGCTCGGCGATCGCCCTGCCGATCCCGCTGCCGGCGCCCGTCACCAGCGCCACGCGCGTGGCCAGCGGCTTCGGCTTCGGCATCCGCTGGAGCTTGGCCTCCTCCAGCGCCCAGTACTCGATGCGGAACTTCTCCGACTCCTCGATCGGCGCGTACGTGGAGACCGCCTCGGCCCCGCGCATCACGTTGATCGCGTTGACGTAGAACTCGCCCGCCACCCGCGCGGTCTGCTTGTCCTTGCCGAAGCTGAACATGCCGACGCCGGGGACCAGCACGATCGCCGGGTCCGCGCCGCGCATCGCGGGGGAGCCGGCGTCGGCGTGCCGGGCGTAGTAGGCCGCGTACTCCTCGCGGTACTCGGCGTGCAGTTCCCGCAGGCGGGCGACGGCCTCGTCCAGGGGCGCCGACGGCGGCAGGTCCAGGACGAGCGGCCGGACCTTCGTGCGCAGGAAGTGGTCCGGGCAGGACGTGCCGAGGGCGGCGAGCCGCGGGTGCTCGGTGCTCGCCAGGAAGTCCAGGACGACATCGGAGTCGGTGAAGTGGCCGACCTGCGGGCGGTCCTGGGAGGCGGCGGCGCGTACGTACGGCGCGAGAGCGGCCGCCCGCTCCCGGCGCTCGGCTTCGGGCAGCGCCTCGTACCCGGGCAGGACCGGTCCGAACGGCTCGGCCTTCCCACGCACGGTGAGGAACGCCTCCGCGGTGCGGATGATGTGCAGCGAGTTGCGCTCGCACTCCTCCGCGGTGGCACCCCACGCCGTGATGCCGTGACCGCCGAGGACACAGCCGACGGCCTGCGGGTTGGCCTCCTTGACGGCCGCGATGTCCAGGCCGAGCTGGAACCCGGGGCGGCGCCAGGGCACCCACACCACGCTGTCGCCGAAGCACTCGGCGGTGAGCTTCTCGCCGTCCGCCGCACAGGCCAGCGCGATGCCCGAGTCGGGGTGCAGGTGGTCGACGTGCGCCGCGTCCACGAGCCCGTGCATCGCCGTGTCGATCGATGGGGCCGCGCCCCCCTTGCCGTGCAGGCAGTAGTCGAACGCGGCGACCATCTCGTCCTCGCGCTCCACCCCCGGGTACACGTCCGTCAGCGCCCGCAGCCGGTCGAGGCGCAGCACCGCGAGCCCGGACTCGGTGAGGGTGCCGAGGTCGCCGCCCGACCCCTTGACCCACATCAGCTCGACGTCGCCACCGGTCACCGGGTCGGTCTCGCTGCCCTTGGCGGACGTGTTGCCGCCGGCGTAGTTCGTGTTGCGCGGATCGGCGCCGAGCCGACGCGAGCGAGCCAGCAGAGCGGCGGCTTCGGGATGGGGTGCCATGTTCCGTTCCTTAAGGGAGAGGGTGAACGAGTACTCGTGACGTACGGAAGCCGAGCGGCGGGAGCATCGATGTGTCTCACCGCGGGGCGGCCGGGCGGCGCGTCCCGGACCGGCCCCCGTCAGGGTCGAGCGGGTGGGCGGCGCCGGTCTGGGCCCCGTCAGGGGGGACGGGTGGCGGGTGTCGGGCTGGCCCTCGTCAGGGTCGAGCGGGTGGGCGGCGCCGGTCTGGGCCCCGTCAGGGGGGACGGGTGGCGGATGTCGGGCTGGCCCACGTCAGGGTCCAGCGGGTGGCGCGCGCCGGCCCGGGCCCCGTCAGGGGCGCGGGGAACTGCGCGACCAGCCCACCCCGACCGAAGGTCCACCACCGGCCGCGGCCCGTACGGCGAGCGGAACCGACCACCGTCCCGGAGCCGACAACCGACCCCGGACGGACCACCGGCATGGTGGACGCCGACCACCCACCCGGAGGAGGCAAGGCCCCCGGGGGCCGGCCCGAGCGGAGGGACTACGCCCCCCACCCCGCCTGCCGCCCCCCGACCCGCTCCGCGGCAACCCGCTCCTGCCACCCGGACCGCCGATACGCGCCGACCGGGTCGGGATCCAGACCGAGCTCCGCCCGGACCTCGGCAAGCAGCGGCCGCACGTCGGTGTTGTACGCGTCCATGATCACCGCGTTGGCCTCCAGCACGTCCCCCGACCGCTGGGCCTCACCGAGCGCGGACCTGTCGACGAGCAGGGCCTTCGCCGTGGCCTCCTGGACGTTCATCACCGAGCGGATGATCGCCGGGATCTTGGCCTCGATGTTGTGGCACTGGTCGAGCATGAAGGCGACCTCGGGCGCGAAACCGCCGCCCCGGATCACCTCGTACATGATCCGGAAGAGCTGGAAGGGATCGGCGGCGCCCACCATCAGGTCGTCGTCCGCGTAGAAGCGCGAGTTGAAGTCGAAACCGCCGAGCTTCCCCTCCCGCAGCAGCGTGGCGACGATGAACTCGATGTTGGTGCCCGGCGCGTGGTGCCCGGTGTCGACGACGACCTGCGCCTTGGGGCCGAGCTTGAGGCAGTGCGCGTACGCGGTGCCCCAGTCCGGGACGTCGGTGCTGTAGAAGGCCGGCTCGAAGAACTTGTACTCCAGCAGCATCCGCTGGTCGTCGCCGAGCCGCTCGTAGACCTTCGCCAGGCCCTCGGCGAGCCGGTCCTGGCGCTCGCGGAGATCGTCCTGCCCCGGATAGTTCGTGCCGTCCGCGAACCACAGCTTCAGGTCCTTGGAGCCCGTCGCGTCCATGATGTCGACGCACTCCAGCAGATGGTCGACCGCCTTGCGTCGCACCGCGGCGTCGGGATGGCAGATGCTGCCGAGCTTGTAGTCGTCGTCCTGGAAGGTGTTGGAGTTGATCGCGCCCAGCCGCACGCCGCGGTCCTCGGCGTGCTTCGCGAGGGCGGCGTAGTCGTCGACCCGGTCCCAGGGGATGTGCAACGCGACGGTCGGGGCGGCACCGGTGAACTCGTGCACCTTCGCGGCGTCGTCCAGCTTCTCGCGCGGGTCGCGCGGCACTCCTGGCTGCGCGAACACCTTGAAGCGGGTTCCCGAGTTCCCGTACGCCCATGACGGCGTCTCTACTGCCTGGGTCTTGAGGGCGGCCTTCACGGCGGCGAGCTCGGTCACTTCAGGGCTCCTGTGACTTCGGGTGCGACTTCGGTTCTGAACGGCGTTGTCTGAAACGATTCAGAACGCCGAAGCTATGAGCACCCCGAAGGGCTGTCAACCCCTCCGGCCGAGACTGCTTTCCGTGACTTGGTCGTGACCTCTGGGTATCGAGAATTTCGGCCCGGACCCATTGACGTGACCTGGGTGACCTGCCTAACGTCCCGGCAACCTAGTTGAAACCTTTCACGACGTCGTGAGGCCTCCCCGCCCGCGTCGTTGAGGAGCCCACATGACCCACCGGTCCGACTCGGGTCCGGCCCCCGTGCTGGCGCTCAGGGACATATCGAAGTCCTTCGGCGCCGTACGCGCCCTGCGGGACGTGTCCCTGGAACTCTTCCCCGGCGAGGTGCACGCTCTCGCCGGCGAGAACGGCGCGGGCAAGTCGACCCTCATCAAGACGCTCGCCGGCGTGCACCGACCGGACGCCGGTCAGGTGCTGCTGGACGGGGAACCCACCGTCTTCCACGGTCCCGCCGACGCCCGCGACGCGGGCATCGCCGTGATCTACCAGGAACCCACGCTCTTCCCCGACCTGTCGATCGCCGAGAACATCTTCATGGGCCGTCAGCCGCGGCGCGCCCTCGGCCGTATCGACCACAAGGCGACCCGCGCCGCCACGCTGGCCCTGATGAAGCGCCTCGGTGTCGAACTCGACCCCGACCGCCCCGCCCGGGGCCTGTCAATCGCCGACCAGCAGATCGTCGAGATCGCCAAGGCGCTCTCCTTCGACGCCCGGGTCCTCATCATGGACGAGCCGACCGCCGCCCTCACCGGCAGCGAGGTGGCCCGCCTGTTCGGCGTCGTGCGCACCCTGCGCGAGCAGGGCTCGGCGGTCCTCTTCATCTCGCACCGGCTGGAGGAGATCTTCCGGATCTGCCGGCGCGTCACGACCCTGCGCGACGGGGCCTGGATCTCCAGTGAGCCGCTGGACGGCATGACCGAGGACGACCTCGTACGCCGTATGGTCGGCCGGGACCTCGACGAGCTCTACCCCAAGCAGGACGTCGAGGCGGGTGAAGTCGCCCTGAGCGTACGGCGGCTGACCCGTGAGGGCGTCTTCACCGACGTCTCCTTCGACGTCCGGCGCGGCGAGATCGTCGGTCTCGCGGGACTCGTCGGCGCCGGACGCACCGAGGTCGCCCGCGCCGTCTTCGGCGTCGACCGCTGGGACGCCGGCGAGGTGGAGGTCGACGGCAGGGGACTGACGAACGGCGCCCCGTCCACGGCGATGGCCGCCGGGCTCGCCCTGGTCCCCGAGGACCGGCGCGAGCAGGGCCTCGTGATGGACATGTCGATCGAGCGCAACATCGGCCTCACCGGCCTGCGTTCGACCAGCAGGGCCGGACTGATGGACCGCAGCGCCGAGCGCAGCCGGTCCCTGGACTGGGCCGTCAGGCTCCAGGTCAAGTACGCGCGGATCGCGGACGCAGTCGGCACCCTGTCCGGCGGCAACCAGCAGAAGGTCGTCCTCGCCAAGTGGCTCGCCACCGGCCCCAAGGTGCTCATCGTCGACGAGCCCACCCGCGGCATCGACGTCGGCACGAAGGCCGAGGTCCACCGCCTGCTGTCACAGCTCGCCGCCGACGGGGTCGCCGTCCTGATGATCTCCTCCGACCTGCCCGAGATCCTCGGCATGGCCGACCGCGTGCTCGTGATGCACGAGGGCCGGCTCACCGCCGAGATCCCGCGCTCCGAAGCCACCGAGGAAACCGTGATGGCCGCAGCCACCGGGAGGGCCGCCGCATGACGGTGACCGCGACCGACCCCGCGCCCGCCGCCGACGTGCCCAGGTCCAGCGGCACCCGGCTGGTCGACCGCGTCTTCAAGATGCGCGAACTGGCCATCCTGGCCGTGTTCCTGGTGATGATCGCCGTCACCCAGACGGGCAACAGCGAGTTCCTTTCCGAACAGGGCATCAAGGACCTGCTCCTCAACGCGACGATCCTCGTGCTCGTCGCCACCGGCCAGTCGCTGGTCGTGATCACCCGCAACGTCGACCTGTCCGTCGGCTCCACCCTCGGCATCAGCGCCTTCGCGGCCGGCACCTACCTCCAGGGCGGCGGCGACCCCGTCGTCGCGATCGCCCTCGCGGTGCTGCTCGGGATCGGCTGCGGACTGGTGAACGGGCTGCTCGTCAGCCTCGGCCAGGTGCCCGCGCTCGTCGTCACCCTCGGCACGCTCTACATCATCCGCGGCATCGACTCCATCTGGGTCGGCTCCCGGCAGATCACCGCGGCGAGCCTGCCCGACGGGTTCATCGACTTCGGCTCCGGCGGCATCTCGGCGGTGCCCTACCTCGCGCTGATCGCGCTGGCGGTGCTGATCGCCACCGCGTACTACCTCAAGCACTTCGGCGGCGGGCGCGAGCTGTACGCGCTCGGCTCCAACCCGGAGGCGGCCCGCCTCGCCGGCATCCCCGTCCGCAAGCGGATCCTCGCCGCGTACACCTTCTGCGGCGCCCTCGCGGGACTCGCCGGCGCCCTGTACCTGGCTCGGTTCGGCAACGTGGACTCCGGCACCGGCAACGGCTACGAACTCACCGTCGTCAGCGCCGTCGTGGTCGGCGGCGTCGTCTTCACCGGCGGCTCCGGCAGCGTCTACGGAGCCGCGCTCGGCGCCCTGCTGCTCACCTCCATCAACAGCGTGCTGCCCGCCCTCGGCGTCAGCTCGGTCTGGGTGCTCGCCATCAACGGCGTCCTGCTCATCCTCGCCATCGCCGTCGACCGGGTCGTCGCGCTGCGCGTGGCCACCGCACTGAAGAAGAGGAACGCCCGCCATGGCTGACCCGTCCCTCGCGCGCGCGCCCCGCTGGTCCGCCCTGAAAAGGTGGGACTCGGCCGTCGGTGCCCTCCTCCTCGTCGTCCTGCTGTTCTCGTTCGGGTTCGTCGACGGCTTCGGCAATGCCCTCAACCTGTCGTTCCTCATCGGCAACACCCTGCCCATCGCACTGGTCGCGCTGCCGATGACCCTGCTCGTGGTGGCCGGCGAGATCGACCTCTCCGTCGCCTCCACCGCCGGCCTGTCCGGCGCCGTGATGGGCGCCCTGTGGAACCAGGGCATGACGATCGAGGCGATCATCCCGCTCTGCCTGCTGCTCGGCGTGGTCTGCGGCCTGGTCAACGGACTGCTCGTGACCCGGCTCGGACTGCCCTCCCTCGCCGTCACCATCGGAACCCTCGCCGCCTACCGGGGCATCGCACAGATCGTGCTCGGCTCCGACGCGGTGACCGACTTCCCCACCCAGTACCTGGACTTCGCCGCCGGACGCATCGGGGACACCTTCATCCCGTACGCCCTCCTGCCCTTCCTGGTGCTGCTCGCGATCGCGGTGGTCGTGCTGCACGCCACCCCGTTCGGGCGCTCGCTGTTCGCGGTCGGCGCCAACGAGGAGGCCGCGCGCTTCGCCGGCGTCCGCGTCCGCCGGCACAAGCTGCTGCTGTTCGTCGCGACCGGCCTCATGGCCTCGCTCACCGGCGTCTTCTGGGCCCTGCACTACGCCAGCGCCCGCTACGACAACGCCACCGGGCTCGAACTCTCCGTCGTCGCCGCCGTCCTGCTCGGCGGCATCGACTTCGATGGCGGCAAGGGCACGCTCGGCGGCGCGATCGCGGGGGTCTTCCTGCTCGGCGCGCTGCAGAACGTGATGAGTCTCCAGGACGTCTCCGCCCAGTCGCAGATCGTCGTCACCGGTGTCCTGCTCGTCCTGTCCGTGCTCGGCCCGCGGGTCGCACGGCAGATCTCCGTCGCGAGGGCGGGGCGCAGAGCCGCCGCCACCTCGACCCCGGCCTCGTAACCCCGTACCCCGCGTACCTTCCGCAAAGGATCTCCGCCATGCGCAAGTCATCGATCCGCCGTACCTGCGCGGCCCTCGCCGCCGTCACCTCCCTGGCCCTCGCGGCCACCGCCTGCGGCGGCACCACCAAGGACGACGTCAAGGACGACGGCGGCGCCGCCGCCCCGGCCGGCAAGGCGGACCCGAACGCCGCCACCAAGAAGGGCCTGACGGTCGGCTTCCTGCCCAAGCAGGTCAACAACCCCTACTTCACCTCAGCCGACAAGGGCGGCGAGAAGGCGCTCCAGGAGCTGGGCTCCAGCTACAAGGAGGTCGGCCCGAGCAGCGCCACCGACACCTCCGGCCAGGTGTCGTACGTCAACACGCTCACCCAGCAGCAGGTCGACGCGATGGCCGTCTCCGCACAGGACCCCGGCGCCCTGTGCACGGCGCTCAAGCAGGCCATGAAGAACAAGATCAAGGTCGTCACCTACGACTCGGACACCAAGGCCGACTGCCGCAACGCCTTCGTCTCGCAGGCCAGCGCCGAGGACCTCGGCCGCACCGAGGTGCAGCTGCTCGCCGAACAGATCGGCTACAAGGGCGAGATCGCGATCCTGTCGGCCGCGCAGACCGCGACGAACCAGAACCTCTGGATCGACTTCATGAAGGACGAGCTGAAGGACCCGAAGTACAAGGACATCAAGCTGGTCAAGGTCGCCTACGGCAACGACGACGCGCAGCAGTCCTTCCAGCAGACCCAGGGCCTGCTCCAGGAGCACCCGAAGCTGGCCGGGATCATCTCCCCGACCACCGTCGGCATCAAGGCCGCCGCCCAGTACCTGTCCGGCTCGAAGTACAAGGGCAAGGTCAAGCTGACCGGCCTCGGCACCCCCAACGACATGCGCAAGTACGTCAAGAACGGCACCGTCGAGGCCTTCGAGCTGTGGGACCCGGCGAAGCTCGGCGAACTGGCCGCGCGCACCGCGGTCGCGCTGTCCTCGGGGCAGATCACCGGCAAGGAGGGCGAGACCTTCAAGGCCGGCGACATGGGCTCGTACACCATCGGCAAGGACGGCGTGATCAGCCTCGGTAAGCCCACCGTCTTCGACAAGAAGAACATCGACCAGTTCAACTTCTAGTCGGCGGAGGGTTCTCGATGCAACGGGTGTGCTTTCTGCTGAAGGTCCGTGCGGACCGCCTCGACGAGTACCGCGAGCGGCACGCCGCCGTCTGGCCCGAGATGCGCGAGGCGCTCTCGGCCACCGGCTGGCACAACTACTCGCTCTTCCTGCGGGAGGACGGCCTGCTGGTCGGCTACCTGGAGACCGAGGACTTCGCCGCTGCACAGGCCGGCATGGAGGCCACCGACGTCAACGCCCGCTGGCAGGCGGAAATGGCGCCGCTCTTCGAATCGCTGGACGGCGCCCGACCCGACGAAGCAATGAGGCCCCTGAGCGAGGTGTTCCACCTCGCCTGACCTCGCGCGGCCGCTCACGACGGGCGGCCGCGCGCCCGTCCGCACCTCGACCCGCCCCACCCGTGCCGACCCAGGAGTCCCGGACATGAGAAGACGCACCCCGACGGCGACCGCCCCGGTGGGCGCGGCGCCGCACGGGCGGCGGACCGGACGCGCCGGACGAGGTCCTGGTGGCCGGGACGCGCGTCCCGGGGGACGGGACCCGATCGACCGCGCACCCGGAGCGGTCCGCCGGCACCACCCCCCGCGCGCCGCGGGTCCCCGGCTTCCGGCTCCCCGCACGACCACGGATCCCGCCCCGCCCGCGGGTAATGTGAGCCCCTGCCCGCCGCTTCTCGTCCCTCTGGAGGTCCCTGCCTGATGGCCCAGTCGGTGGGTATCAAGGACGTCGCCCGAGTCGCCGGGGTCTCGGTGGGCACGGTCTCCAACGTCATCAACCGCCCGGACACGGTCGCCTCCGAGACCCGGGCCCGCGTCCAGTCCGCCATAGAGCGGCTCGGCTACGTCCGCAGCGAGTCCGCGCGCCAGCTCCGGGCCGGGCGCAGCCGGATCATGGGCCTGCTCGTCCTCGACATGGGCAACCCGTTCTTCGTGGACGTGGCGCGCGGCGCCGAGCGCGCCGCCCGCGAGGCCGGGCTCGGCGTCATGGTCTGCAACAGCGCGCAGAGCGCCGGCGAGGAGGCGGACTACCTGTCGCTCTTCGCCGAGCAGCGGGTGCGCGGCGTCCTGCTGACGCCCGCCGACGCGACGGGCCGCAACATCGCGGCGTTCCGCAGGCACGGCATCCCGTTCGTGCTCGTCGACCGTGTGGCCGAGGGCACCACGGAGTGCTCGGTGTCGGTCGACGACGTGGCGGGCGGCGCCCTGGCCGTCCGGCATCTCGTCGACGCCGGCCACCGCTCCATCGCCTATGTGAGCGGACCGCCCGGCCTCAACCAGGTCAGGGACCGCCGGGAGGGCGCCCTGAACGCGCTCGCGGAGGCGGGACTCGCCCCCGGCCTGCTGCGCGAACTGCCCACCGAGCGGCTCGACGTGGCCGCGGGGCGGGACGCCGGCGCGCGCCTCCTCGGGCTCGCCGAGCGCCCGACCGCCGTGTTCTGCGCCAACGACCTGCTCGCGCTCGGTGTCCTTCAGGCCATGTTCGCGGCCGGCGTCGGTGTCCCCGACGACCTCGCGATCGTCGGCTACGACGACATCGAGTTCGCGGCGGCCGCCGCCGTCCCGCTCACCTCCGTACGCCAGCCGGCCGTGACCATGGGCGCCCTCGCCGCGGAACTCCTCCTGGAGGAGACCGAGGCGGAGACCGCGCCCACCCCGCACGAGCACCGCCGGGTCGTCCTCCAGCCGGAACTGGTGGTGCGCAGCTCCAGCCTCGCCGGGCGCTGACCCGCCGTTCAGTTCCGGCCGTCGGCCGCGCTGAGCGGCCGGTCAGCAGCGGTTTCCCGATCCCCGGTCTCGGCCGACGGCCGAACGTGTGCTCAACTGGGACGCGGCCTGGAATCCGTACGTCTCGGGAGCCCTGTTGACCACCAGTTACCGTCAGCCCGGTGTCGTCCTCACCGACCGGCACTTCACCGTGCCGCTCGACCACGACCACCCGGCGGGGGAGCGCATCGAGCTCTTCGCCCGCGAGGTCGTCGCCAGTGAGCGGGCGGAGCAGCGGCTCCCCTGGCTCGTCTACCTCCAGGGTGGACCGGGCTTCGGCGCCAATCGCTTCGTCGGCAGGCAGGCCTGGCTCGGCCGGGCCCTCCAGGAGTACCGGGTGCTGCTCCTCGACCAGCGCGGCACCGGCCACTCCACGCCCGCGAACCGGCAGACGCTGCCGCTGCACGGCGGACCCCGCGAGCAGGCCGACTACCTCACGCACTTCCGGGCGGACTCCATCGTCCGCGACTGCGAGGCCATCCGGCCCGCCCTCACCGGCGGCGAGCCCTGGACCGTGCTCGGCCAGAGCTTCGGCGGCTTCTGCACCGTGAACTACCTGTCCACCGCGCCCGAGGGACTGAGCGCCGCGCTCATCACCGGCGGACTGCCCTCGCTCGACGGCCACGCGGACGACGTCTACCGGGCCGCCTACCCGCGCATCGAGCGCAAGGTCGCCGCGCACTACGCCCGCTACCCGCAGGACGTCGAGCGGGCCCGGCGGATCGCCGAGCACCTGATCCGGCACGAGCCGGTCCTGCCCGGCGGCTACCGGCTCACCGTCGAGGCCTTCCAGTCCCTCGGCATCCTGCTCGGCGGGGGAGACGGC
Source organism: Streptomyces sp. NPDC005496 (assembly GCF_042872045.1). Classification (NCBI taxonomy): domain Bacteria; kingdom Bacillati; phylum Actinomycetota; class Actinomycetes; order Kitasatosporales; family Streptomycetaceae; genus Streptomyces; species Streptomyces sp. NPDC005496. The sequence continues at coordinate 116,397 of NZ_JBIAJQ010000011.1, read as the reverse complement.
AGCCACCGCCTGCACTACCTCCTGGAGCACGCCTTCGTCCGCACCGCACAGGGTCCGGCCCTCTCGGACGCGTTCCAGGAGGAGGTCCAGAGCCTGCTCTCGTACGCGGGACACCCCCTGTACGCCCTCGTCCACGAGGCGGTCTACGCCCAGGACGACCGCCCCACCGCCTGGTCCGCGGAGCGCGTGCGCGCCGAGTTCCCGCAGTTCGACGCGGCGAAGGCGCTCACGGAGGACGGCCCGCTGCTGTTCACCGGCGAGTCCGTGCACCCCTGGATGTTCGACATCGACCCGGCGCTGCGCCCGCTGCGCGAGACCGCCGAGGAACTGGCGTCGCGCCGGGACTGGAAGCCCCTGTACGACCCGGCCCGGCTCGCGGTGAACGAGGTGCCGGTCGCCGCCGCCGTCTACCACGACGACATGTACGTCGACACCGGCCACTCCCTGCGTACGGCGCGTGCCGTGCGGGGGCTGCGCACGTGGGTGACCGACGAGTTCGAGCACGACGGGGTGCGGGCGGGCGGCCCCCGGGTGCTGGACCGGCTGCTGGCCCTGAGCCGCGACGAGGTCTGACCGGAGCCGTCCTGTCTCCGGGGTGCTCCCGGTCGCCCGCCCGGATGCGCGGCCGGGTGCCCGGGACCATCCTGGAGACATGTCCGGACGGGCCCCTGTGGTGGTGCATCCGCCGAACGGCACCGGCGGTCGCCGGGTGACGGCACGCGGCGAGATCCTCGGCCTGGCGTTCTCCGACGAGGACGTCGTCGAGTTCCTCAGCCGCGCCGGTCTGCCCGACGCCGAGGATCTGCTCGACGATCCCGCGTGGGTGAAATGGCGCGGTGCGGACGCGCACCACTACCAGGCGGCATAGCGAGAACGCCCCCGGGCCGGCCTCTTCGACACAGCGCCGGCCGGTCCCTCCGCCGTGCCCCGACGGAATGCCGGGAGGCGGCGCGGGGGAGCGGACGACGAACGGCGCCACGGATGGCGACGCCCGACCGCAAGCGCGGGAGCGCAGGTCAGTAGGCTTACGGGCATGCGGGAGAACGACGAGACGACCGAGGAACGGCGCTCCGGACTGCGGGCCGACTGCGGCCGGTGCTTCGGGCTGTGCTGCGTCGCCCTGCCCTTCTCCCGCTCGGCGGACTTCGCGGCCGACAAGGACGCGGGCGAACCCTGTACGAACCTGCGGACGGACTTCGGCTGCGGCATCCACACCCGGCTGCGGGAGTCGGGCTTCACCGGCTGCACGGTCTACGACTGTTTCGGCGCCGGCCAGCACGTCTCGCAGGTCACCTTCGGCGGGCGGGACTGGCGCTCGGGACCGCCCGAGCGGACCCGCCTGATGTTCGAGGTGTTCCCCGTCGTACGGCAGCTGCACGAACTGCTCCGCTACCTGGACGAGGCGCTGTCCCTGCCGGCCGCCCGCCCGGTCCACCCCGACCTGCGCCGGATGCTCGGCGAGACCGAGCGGCTCACCCGGCTCGACCCGGACGAGCTGCGGGGCCTCGACGTGGGAGCACACCGGCAGCGGGTCGACGTGCTCCTGCTGCGGACGAGTGACCTCGTGCGCGCGGGCGCCGGCGGGGGACGGAAGAAGAACCGGCGGGGCGCCGACCTCATGGGTGCCCGCCTGCGGGGCGCCGACCTCAGGGGCGCCTGTCTGCGCGGCGCCTACCTCATCGCCGCCGACCTCACCGGTGCCGACCTGCGTACGGCGGACCTGATCGGCGCCGACCTGCGCGACGCCGATCTCTCGGACGCCGACCTGACGGGCGCGTTCTTCCTGACGCAGCCCCAGGTGGACGCGGCCCGGGGCAGCGCCGGCACGAAGCTGCCGGAGTCAGTCACCCGTCCCGGACACTGGGCAGCGCAGGGCTGAAGGCCCGGCCGCGGCGGGGGAGCGGCGCGCGAGGCGCAGCCGCAGACCGTCGGGCATCAGCGTGAGCCGCTCGGCCACCCGCAGCCGGTAGCCCGGCTCGGGAAGCAGCTCGTAGCGGCGCAGCAGCAGTCCGAGGACCAACGTCGCCTCGTGCAGGGCGAACTGGCGCCCGATACAGGCCCGCGCGCCGGTGCCGAACGGCTTGAAGGTGTGCGCGGGGCGGGCGCGTACCGCCTTCGCGTCGAAGCGGTCGGGGTCGAACCGTTCGGCGTCCGCACCCCACACCTCCGGGTCGCGGTGCAGCATCGCCGTCAGCACCAGGGCCCACGCGCCCTGCCGCATCGGGTGGACGCCGCCCAGCACCGTGTCCTGCCGGGCCTCACGCGCGAAGGCGGGCGCCGTCGGCCACAGCCGCAGTGCCTCGTCGAGCACCCGGCGGACGTAGCGGAGCCGTGCCACCTGGTCGTAGGCGGGCCGCTCGGTGTCGCCCCAGACGCGGTCCACCTCCGCGCGGGCGCGGGCGGCGACGTCGGGGTGTTCGGCGAGGTAGTGCAGCGCGAAGGAGAGGGCGCCCGAGGTCGTCTCGTGGCCCGCGATCAGGAAGGTGATCACCTGGCGGCGGACGTTCTCCGGCGACAGCCGCTCGCCGGTCGCCGGGTGGGCCGTCTCCAGCATGCGGTCCAGCAGGTCGCCGTCGCCGCTCGCGGTGCGGCGGGCCGCCACGACGGCGTCCACCGTCCGGTTCAGGTAGGCCATGTCGGCCTCGTTGCGGCGGCTCGCGCGGCGCAGGACCAGCGGGGCCAGGGGCGCGGGGACGACGTTGCGCCGCTGCGCGTGGGTCAGGGCGCCCACCATCGCGTCCACGAAGGGGTGCGGCCGGGAGCGCTCGAAGGAGCCGAAGTCGTGCCCGAAGCCGGTGCGGGAGATCGTCTCCAGGGTCAGCTTGGTCATGTCGCCCGGGACGTCCACGCCGTGCCCGGCCGCCGCCTGCCGGTCCCACCGGTCGGTCAGGCGCTCGGCCACGGCGAGCATCATCGGGTGGTAGCCCTCCATGGCCTCCCGGCTGAAGCCCGGGGCCAGCACGTCGTGCGCGAGCTGCCAGTTCGGTTCGTGGTTGTACGCCGTGAACAGTCCGTCGCCGGCCACCGGGCGGAGATTGGCGACGCCGAGGCCCACGTGCTTGGCGAACCGCGACTCGTCGGCCAGCTCGGCGGCGAGCCGGGCGCCCCCGACGAAGACGATCTCGTTGCCGAACGCCTTGCGGCGGAAGACGGGCCCGAGCCGGCGTCCGAAGCGCAGCGAGTCCTGGACGGGCGTCCGCACGTTCGCACCCACCACGTCCCCGATCAGCGGGACCCGCAGCGGGGGGTGCGGAATCCGGTGGAGCTCGGGCCAGCCCAGCTCGGCGCTGCGGAACCCCTTGGGCAGCGCGGCCCCTGTCGTCTGCGCCATCGCGCCATCTCCCTTGCGTCCACGCCGGGTTGGGCCCGGCGGCGCCCTGTTGTACGTGAGTTCAACAGCGGCCGCCAGTCTGGTCCCGTTGTTGAACCGGCGTCAAGTAAGGTGCGGGCATGGCCGGGAACCAGGGGGAGCGGACGGAGCGCACGCGCCGCCGTCTCAGTACCGAGGAGCGCCGGGAGCAGCTGCTGTCGGTCGGTGCGCGGCTGTTCTCGGAGAGCCCGTACGACGAGGTGTGGATCGAGCGGGTCGCCGAGATCGCCGGTGTCTCGCGCGGGCTGCTCTACCACTACTTCCCGACGAAGCGGGACTTCTTCGCGGCCGTCGTCGAGCGCGAGAGCGGGCGCATGCTGCGGATGACCGCGGCGGTGCCCGGCGTCCCGGTGCGCGAGCAGCTCTCCGCCGGCCTCGACACCTTCCTCGGCTACGTCGAGGAGCACGCGCACGGGTTCCGCGCCTTCCACCGTGCCGACGCCGCGGGCGACCAGTCCGTGCGGAAGGTCTACCAGCGCGCGCTGGCCGCGCAGGAGCGGCAGATCCTCCAGGCGCTCGCGGCGGACCCGGAGCGGGACGCCGCCGCCGAGGGCCCGGAGCTGCGGATCGCCGTGCGGGGGTGGCTGGCGTTCACCACGGCCGTGTGCCTGGAGTGGCTCCGGGACCCCGGGCTCTCCCGCGAGCAGGTGCGCGATCTGTGCGCGCGGGCCCTGCTGGGCGCGATCACTCCCTGATCCCGGCGCGCGACCCGCCGGACGTGGTTGGCGTGCACCCCGAACTCCGATAGGTTAGGCAAGGCTTACCTAAGGAGGTTTGGGATGGGTGTCCGTCACACCTGGGCGGCAGCGCCGTCCGCGGCCGAACGCGCCCGCTCGGTGCTCGCCACCGCATGGTCCTGCGCCGTGACCGCCGAGGGCGGCCGCGAGGAGTTCGTCGGCGCGCACACCGTCGCCGAGGACGGCCGGGTGCTCCTGCACGTGCCCGACGACAGCACGCTGGTCGCGGCCGCGATCTGCGCGCCGCGCGGCGAGCCGTCCGCGGTGCTGGAGTTCGCCGACGTCGCGCCCGTCCCGGTGCGCGACCGCATCCGCGCGAGGCTCTGGCTGGCCGGCTGGTTCGCCCTGGACGAGGGGCATCTGGCGTTCCAGCCCTCGCGCGCCGTCCTGCGGGAGGCCTCCGGGTCGGTCGTGGTGGACCTCGACGACCTGGCCGCCGCCCGGCCCGACCCCCTCGCGACGGCGGAGGCCAAGCTGCTCACCCACCTCGCCGACGCCCACCCGGACGCGGTCGAGCGGCTGACCCGGCTCGTGGAGCCCGACAGCCTGCACGGCGCCGTCCGCGTGCGGCCGCTCGCCGTCGACCGGCACGGGCTGACCCTGCGCATCGAGCGGGCGCGCGGCAACGGCGACGTGCGCCTGCCCTTCCACGCCCCGGCCGACGACCTCGGGCGGCTCACGGAGCGCATGCACGTCCTGCTCGCCCAGGCGAGTGCCGCAGCCTGCCCCCGGGCGCTACAGCGGCAGCGCACAGACGGCGACCGGTGAGGCGAACGGCTCGCCCGCCCGCCGCAGTTCACCACTGGCGCGGTCGACCCGGAAGACGCTGACCGTGCCCGACTTCTGGTTCGCCGCGAACAGCAGGCGCTGGTCCGGGGAGAAGGCGATCTGGCGCGGGAAGTCGCCGCCCACCGGCACCGTGCCGAGGAGGCGCAGCCGGGCGCCGTCCTTCTCGACCGCGTACCGGGTCAGGCTGTCGTGTCCGCGGTTGGCGAGGTAGGCGTACGACCCGTCCGAGGTGACCAGGATCTGCGCGGGATAGCTCGTGCCCGCTCCGGTCCCGGTCGGCTGGGGGTCGCCCGGCGTCAGGCGTCCGGTGGCCGGCTCGTACGCGCAGACCGTGACGGTGTTGTCGACCTCGTTCGCCAGATAGGCGAAGCGGCCGCCCGGGTGGAAGGTCAGATGGCGCGGGCCCGCGCCCGGCCGGGTCCGCGCCCGCGAGACCTCCGTCAGTGTGCCCGCGGACTCGTCCAGGCGGTACGTGTACACGGTGTCGGTGCCCAGGTTGACGGCGAGCACATGGCCGCCGTCGGGACTCGTGAGGACCTGGTGGGCGTGCGGGCCCTCCTGGCCGGGGCCGGGGGCGGGCCGGGAGTGCGTCACGAGGTCCGTGCGCTCGCCGAGGGCGCCCGAGTCGCCGATCGGATGCACGGCGACGCTCCCCGAGCCGTAGTTGGCGCTGAGCAGCCAGCGTCCGCCCGGGTGCACGGACAGGTGGCAGGGACCGGAGCCGCCGGTGCCACGGGTGCCTAGGACCCTGTTCCCCGCGAGCCGTACGGCCGTCACCCCGCCGTCCGGCCGCTCGTCCACGGCGTACAGCGTGCGCCCGTCCGGGTGTACCGCCAGATAGGACGGATCGCCGACGCCCGTGATCGTCCCGGTCCCCGAGATCCGGCCGGTCGACGCGTCGTACGTGGCCAGGCCGATGCCCCTGCCGCCGCCCTCCACCGAGGTGTACGTGCCGATGAACAGCGGCCGGGGGCCGGCGGAACGGGCGGGCGGCGCGGCGGAGTCCGGAGCCGGCCGCGGCGGTCCCGAAGGTGCCGCGGGGGCGGCCTCGCCGGACGCGGAGCCGGTGGGCGCGACCGGCGCCGGGATCGCCGTCACGGCGGCGGCCGCCGTGAACGTCCCGACGAACCGGCGCCTGCTCCACCTTCCGCCGCCCGGACCGCGCTCCGGCTCTCCATCACTGCTCATGCCTGCACCTCGGGTGTCGGTCGCCTCGGCTGTGACAGCCACCTTGACGCGACCCACCCGTCCCGTGCAAGAAAGACAACGGCCGTTGCGGTCACCGCAACGGCCGTCCGCCGCTCACCAGTCACCGTCCCCCACCGGCTCGCCCGGCGCGTCCCCGAGGGGTTTCACCTGGTGGGGCGAGGGCTGCTGCCACGGCTCGTGGTCGTTGCCCAGCCACTCGCCGACCGGCTTCACCCCGCCCAGGGTGTCCGGGGGAGCGGTGTCCGTGGCGTCCTGGTCGTAGTAGTCGAACCACGGCAGGCCCGCGCGGGTGTACGCCGCCCGGTCGACCGGCGACGGGGGCGGTGCCTCGCCGGTGATGCGCCGCCACTCCGGGGGCGTCACCAGGTGCACGAACACGCGACCGGACGGTTCCTCCGCCCAACTGCCCGCCGGCCGGTCGTCCCGGTAGACCTCCTGGCGCATCGAACCGCCGACCCCCAGCCCCATGGCGGCGGCCCGCCGCGGGGGACCGCCCGCCGGAGCGCCGCCGGGAGCGGGCGGCGGGGCCGCGGCCATCGGGGCCGCCGGCATCGCTCCGTACGCCTGGAGCGGCGGCGCGGCCGTCCGCGCCTGCTCGGCCCGCACACGCTGCTCCTCGCGCCACTCGGCCAGCCGCCGCGCGTTCAGCGGGAAGGACTGGAGCTGCACGCCGCCCCACACCTCCTCACCGGTCACCTGGCCCTCGACGGTGGCACCGAGGCCGAGGGGCACCGCCACGAACTGGCGGACCGTCCCCTTACCGGAATTGATCCCGTCCAGCCACGGCTGCCGCGGGAGCACGACGTAGTTCTGCGGGTCCCGGTGCAGCCGGGCACTCCACGGGCGGCCCGAGATCGCGCACACCTTGCCCACCCCGACCTGGAGGGCGGCCGGCTCCTGCGAACCCCCGAAACTCAGCCACATGGCCTCGCGCAGATAGACCGGCAGCATCACCCCGCCGCGAGTCCGCCAGGCCTCTGGCACCGAGTCCGCGTAGTCCTCGACACGCCGAACCGGGAACTCGCCGAGGCCGGGAGGCAGTGCGTGGGTGCCCGTCTCGGGCAGCCGCAGCGTCCTCATGAACCGGACGCGCACCCCTCCGGGCAGCAGCAGGGTATTACCGTCGATCCGCGCGGTGCCTTCGGGCATCCGGACGCTCCCCTCGTCGCGCTGGTGCCACGCTCCGGCGTGGCACCTCGTCAGCTAGAACGCTTCGCGGGGGAGCGGCGGTTCCGCCACGGGAGGGCGAGGTGTCCGTGCTTGCGGCGCAGCCGGCGCACGCGCTGCTGGAGGCGGGCCAGGCGCGGCCAGCGCTCGCGCTGCTCCCGTGTGCAGCGGTCCAGCTCCTCCAGAAGCCGGCGGGAGCGGTGCTCCATGTCGAGTTCGTCGAGGATGCGGTTGACCTCGGTCAGCACGGCACCGTGCAACTGCCACAGCCGCGCGTCGCGCTGGACGCCCTCCAGCAACAGCTGGGCCAGCTTGTCGCGGGTGGCGGCGGCCCTGGCGAGTTCCGCGCCGAGCCGCGTCTCGGCGGACTCGGCGCTCTGGCTGACGTGGGTGGTCACCAGGACCGAGAAGCTCACCACGGCATCGCCCACTTCGGACAGGAGCTCCTCAAGTGCCGCCCCCACCTGCGGATCGAACAGCGGCTCGGGCTCGTGTTCCTTGGCCAGGTCGGTGAAGCTGCGCGCGAGCACCCGCAGGACGACCGTGCAGATCTCCAGCGTGTCGAGGCCGGTGCGGAGCACGACCCGGTGCAGCAGCCCCTCGCGGACGCGCGGGTTGAGCTTGAGGCTGTCCTCGGCCTGGCGCAGCGCCCCGTCCACCTCGGCGATGTCGTGGTCGAGCCGGCGCGCCTCGTGCAGTCGCGCGGCCGCTTGTGCAAACGCGGTGCGTCCCGCGGCCTCCTCGCCGAGGCGCAGCATCAGCTGCCGCATCCGGCGCGCCAGGTCCCCGATGGACTCGCCGGCCGCGTCCGTCCAGACCGGCGGGGCGAACAGCAGGTTGCACGCGAGGCCCACCACCGCGCCGATCACCGTCTCCAGGACACGGGCCCAGGCGTAGTCGCCCACCTTGGTGACGCCGAGGACCAGCATGGCGCTGATCGCCACCTCGGGCACGAACTCGCTGACCCGTACCAGGTGCCCGACGGCGAGCGAGGCGATGATGAGCAGCGCCAGACTCCACCAGGTCAGACCCACCAGCACGCTGAAGCCGATGGCGACGATGACACCGGCGACGACCGAGTTCACCCGCCGCAGGCTGGTGGTGATCGTGCCGTACAGGGTCACCTGGACGACCAGCAGGGCGGTCAGCGGAGCGGTGAGCGGAGCGGCCTCGGGGCTGAGCCGAACGGCCACCACGTACGCGATCGTCGCCGCCAGAGTCGATCTCAGGGCCTGCACGACCGCGGGTTCCCGCCGTCGCCTCACGATCCGTGTGACGGATGTCGTCCACTCCCCACGTGCCACTCGCATCCTTGCGCTGTTCCCCTTTCACAGGTGCAACGAACGTTTTGTTCCGTACTCATTGAGGACCGTAACTGTCCGCAAGTGTGCCTAAGTTGTTCTCGAAGGGCGAAGTGAGGTCGAGCGAGGGAAGGGGACCGGAATGGTCGGCACAGAGGGCGTCGAGCTGTTGTCGCGGGCGCACACCTACCTGAGCGAGGTGGTGGCGGCCGTACCGGAGCAGGCCTGGGGGGCGCGGACGCCCTGCAGCGAGTGGACCGTACGTCAGGTAGTGAATCACGCGCGTCTCGATCAGCAGGCTTACGGCGCTGTCGTCACCGGCCACGGGTTGCCGGAGTCGGACCCCTTCCAGCCCGCCGACGCGCTGCACGGTGACGCCTCGGCCGAGCTGGACGCGGTACTGGCGGGCGTGCGGGACGTCTACGACGGGCTGGCGGGTGACGGCGCGCAGGTGCCGACCCCGCTGGGGCCGCTGCCCTTCCCGCTCGCCGCGGCGGCGGCCGCGATGGACGCGGCGGTGCACGCCTGGGACGTCGCCGTGGCGACGGGCCAGGACGCGCCGCTGGCCGAGGATGTCGCCGAGGGGATCTGGCCGGTCGCGACCGCGCTCGTCGACCGGCTCCGCGACGCGTACGGCGTCTTCGCCCCGGCGCGCGAGCCCGCGGCGGACGAGGGGCGGGCCGCGGCCCTGCTGGCGTTCCTGGGCCGGGACCCGCACTGGACGCCCGCCGCGTCCTGAGCCGCCCGCGCCGGGACCCGGGCGGTCAGCCGGAGAGCTTCGCCAGGAAGGCGGACAGGTTGCCCACGGTCCGGGCGATCTGCTCCTCCAGGGTGAGGGTCTCCTCGAAGCGGCCCCCGGGCTCCGGGGCCTTCTTCCCGCGCACGTAGAGCGAGCAGGCGAGGTCGGTGCACATGTAGATGCCGACCGAGTTGCCGTCGCGGCCCGCCGCGCCCGCCTTGCGCGCGGTCATCAGCGAGACGCCGCTGCCCGGGTGCGTGGTCAGGCAGAGCGAGCACATGCTCCGGTGCAGGAGCCCCCGCCGGGACGAGGGGAAGCGCAGCGTCACGCCGGCGAGCCGGCCCGCGTGCTCGGTGACGAGGTAGCTGCGGTCGGGTGCCCCCGGATCTCGCCAGCCCAGGAAGTCCAGGTGCTCCCAGGGGCGCTCGTCCAGGTCCCGGGGCACCGCCAGGCGCTTCGCCTCGCCCTTCGAGCAGTTGATGAACGAGGTGCGGATGTCCTGCTCGGTGAGCGGTCTCACGGGAACTCCTGAGGTGTGCGTACGGCTACGAGAAAAACCTAGGACGACTAGGTTCACACCTAAGCTACATAGCGACCCGGCCGACGGGCGAATGGATTTCCCGCAGGAGGAGGCGAAACGGCGGTCGCCGCCCCCGCGCCGTGCGCGGGGGCGGCGACCGCCGTCGGTGTCAGGCCGCGTTCCGGCGCAGGCCCCCGTGGCTGCGGATGATGTCCGCGTACCGGTGCCCGGTGCCCTTCACGGTCCGCTTCTGCGTCTTGTAGTCGACGTGCACGAGACCGAAGCGCTTGTCGTAGCCGTAGGCCCACTCGAAGTTGTCCAGGAGGGACCAGGCGAAGTACCCGGCCAGCGGCGCGCCCTGGCGGACCGCCGAGGCGCAGGCCGCGAGGTGCTGCTCCAGGTACTCCGTGCGCTCCGGGTCGTGGACGGTCCCGTCGGGCCGTACGACGTCCGGGTAGGCGGAGCCGTTCTCGGTGACGTACAGCTTGCGGGCTCCGTACTCGTTCGTGAGGCGCAGCAGCAGGCTCTCGATGCCCGCCGCGTCGATCTCCCAGTCCATGGCGGTGCGGCGGACGCCGAGCCGGCGGACCGTGCGGACGCGGGGGGCCGGCCCGGCGGGGTCGTCGGCGACCGCGGACGGGAAGTAGTAGTTCAGGCCCAGCCAGTCCAGCGGCTGCGCCATCGTCTCCAGGTCGCCCTGCTGCTCGGGGAGTTCGACCCCGTAGACCTCGCGCATGTCCGCGGGGAAGCCGCGGCCGTGGACGGGGTCCAGCCACCAGCGGTTGGTGTGCCCGTCCAGCCGGTGGGCCGCGGCGATGTCCTCGGGGCGGTCGGTGGCGGGCTCGACGCTGGAGAGGTTGTTGACGATGCCGACCTGGGCGCCGGGGGAGGCCGCGCGGATCGCCTGGGTGGCGAGGCCGTGGCCGAGGAGCAGGTGGTAGGAGGCGCGTACCGCGGCCGTGAGGTCCGTCCAGCCGGGAGCCATCCGGCCCTCCAGGTGGCCGATCCACGCCGAGCACAGCGGCTCGTTGAGGGTGGTCCAGTGCTGGACGCGGTCGCCGAGGCGCTCGGCGACGACCGAGGCGTACGCGGCGAAGTGGTGCGCGGTGTCGCGCTCCGGCCAGCCGCCGCGGTCCTGGAGCACCTGCGGCAGGTCCCAGTGGTAGAGGGTGACGGACGGCGTGATGCCCGCCTCCAGGAGGGCGTCGATCAGCCCGTCGTAGAAGTCCAGCCCCTTGGCGTTGACCGGGCCGTCGCCGCCCGGCACCACGCGCGGCCAGGCGATCGACAACCGGTAGGCGTTGGTGCCCAGTTGCCGCATCAGCCCGATGTCCTCGCGCCAGCGGTGGTAGTGGTCGCAGGCGAGGTCCCCGTCGTCGCCGTTGTCGATCTTGCCGGGGGTGTGCGAGAAGGTGTCCCAGATCGAGGGGGAGCGGCCGTCCTCGGCGACGGCGCCCTCGATCTGGTAGGCCGACGTGGCCGTGCCCCACAGGAAGTCATCGGGGAAGGCGGCGAGGTCGATGGTCACGGAGGTCCTTTCGGAAGGGGGAGAGCCGGTCACTTGACGGCTCCCGCGGTGAGCCCGGCGACGAGGTAGCGCTGCAGGAGCAGGAACCCGGCGACCACGGGGACGCTGACGACGAGCGAGGCGGCCATGACCTGGTTCCAGTACACGTCGTTCTGGGTGGCGTAGCCCTGCAGGCCGACGGCCAGGGTGCGGGTCTCGTCGCTGGTCATGACCGAGGCGAAGAGCACCTCGCCCCACGCGGTCATGAAGGCGTACACGGCGACGGCGACGATGCCGGGGATGGCGGCCGGCACGACCACCCGGAACAGCGCGCCGAGCGGCCCGCAGCCGTCCACCATGGCCGCCTCGTCCAGATCGCGCGGCACCGAGTCGAAGTACCCGATCAGCATCCAGATCGAGAACGGCAGCGAGAAGGTGAGATACGTGAGGATGAGGCCGCCGCGCGAGCCGAACAGCGCGATGCCCGTGGCGTTGCCGATGTTCACGTACAGCAGGAAGAGCGGCAGCAGGAACAGGATGCCCGGGAACATCTGGGTGGACAGCACGGTGACGGTGAACACCCGCTTGCCCGCGAAGCGGTAGCGGCTCACCGCGTACGCGGCGAACACCGCGATCGTCACCGAGCAGACCGTCGCCGCGCCCGCCACGATCAGCGAGTTCACGAAATACCTGGCGAGCGGGACCGTCGACCAGATGTCGATGTACGGCCGGATCGTGAGCCCGCTCGGCAGCCAGCGGAACTTGCCCGACACGTCCTCCAGCGGCTTCAGCGAGCTGGAGAGCATGACGTACACCGGCAGCAGGACGAAGCCGGTGAGCAGGGTGAGGAAGATCCGGCGCGACCAGAGGAAGGAGCGCGGGGCCGCCATCGGCGACCGGGGTGCGCGGACGGTGTCAGACATCGGCGGTCTTCCTTCCCCGGGAGGTCACCACGAGGTAGACGGCCGTCACGACGAGCAGGAAGAGCAGCAGCAGTACGGACATCGCCGATCCGGTGCCGAAGTTCCAGGTCACGAACGACGACTGGTAGATGTGGATCGAGATGAGGTCCGCGGCCTCGGGTGCCGCCTTGCCGAACAGCACGTACGGCGTGTTGAAGTCGTTGAACGTCCACAGGAACAGCACCAGCACGAGCACCTGGTTGACCGGCTGGAGCGAGGGCAGCGTGATCCGGCGGATCTGCTGCCAGATGCCGGCGCCGTCGATCGAGGCGGCCTCGTACAGCTCCTTGGGGATGTTCTGCAGGCCCGCCATCACGATGAGGAAGGCGAACGGCCAGCCCTTCCAGACCGAGACGGTCAGCAGCGCGTAGAAGCTGTTGTCGCCGATCAGCCAGAAGGACGGTTTGTCGGTGAGCCCGAGCTGGTCGTGCAGCACGTGGTTCACCAGGCCGTTGTCGTGCTGGAACATGAACGCCCAGGTGATGGTGGCCGCGTAGACGGGCAGGGCGTACGGGATCAGGAAGATCGCCCGCAGCAGCCCGCGTCCGCGGAACGTCTCCTGGAGGTACACCGCGGCCGTCGTGCCGATCAGCCAGCACAGGCCGACGGACAGCAGCGTGAAGGCGCACGTCACCCAGAACGAGTGCAGCAGCGACTGCCCGAGGGGCGCGTCGAAGTCCACCGACAGGCGGTAGTTGTCCAGGCCCGTCCAGGGCGCGGTGCCCCAGTCGCGGATGTAGAACTGGGTGAGCTCCTTGAAGCTCATGAGGATGCCGATCACCATCGGCACCAGGTGGACCAGGAGTTCGAGCAGCAGCGCGGGGAGCAGCAGCAGGTACGGGAGCCCGATACGGCGGATCCGCCCGGTGCGGCGCGGGCCGCGCGCCGCACCGGGGGAGTCCTTGCGTACCGCCCGCTCCCCGGCTTCGGGGGCAGCGGTCACGGTCATGGAGCACTCGCTTCTGCAGTCACGGTCACCGAGGGCGGCCGACCGCCCCCGTCGTACGTCGCGGTCATCGAGACGCTCACTTCTTCGGCATCTGCTGCTGGGCCTTGGCGAGCTTGGCCTTCACCGAGGCGGTGGTCACCGCCCGTCCCGCCGCCGCGTCCGCGAAGAGCTCCTTGACGGCCGTGCCCACGGCCGTCTCGAACTGCGACTCGTCGGCGACCTGCGGCAGCGGCGCCGCGCTCTTGGCGAGCGTGTCCTTGATCACCGCGAGGGCCGGGGTGTTGAACGCCGGGTCCGCCTGCGCCGCCTTGACCGGCGGGATCGATCCGTACGTCTTGTTGAGGATCTTCTGCTCGCCGTCGCTGGTCATGAACTTCACGAACTTGGTGGCGCCGTCGATGTTCTTGGTGTTCTTGAAGACGGCCATGTTGATGCCGGCGACCATCGAGTTGGTGGCCGTCCCGGTGCCCGGGGTGCCGGACTGGACCGGGACGGGAGCGACGCCCCACTCGTCGTCGCTCATGCCGTGCGCCTTGAAGGTGGCCGAGGCGGTCTGCCACAGCACCATCGCGGTCTTGTCCTTGGCGAAGTCCTGGAGGGACTGGTTCTGCGCGTACTCGGCGTTGCCGGGCGCGACGATCTTGTCCTTCGCCATCAGGTCGACATACTGCTTGACGGCCGCGACGGCACCGTCCGAGGTGAAGTCGGGCTTGCCCTCGGCGTCGAAGAAGTCGGCGCCGTGCTGCTTGGCGAGGACGAAGACCTGGTGGATGTTGTTGGAGAGGTTCGAACCCTCGGCGCCCAGCGCCCACTTGTCGTTCTTGGATATCTTCTTGCCGTCGGCGACCATCTCGTCCCACGTCGCCGGCGGCTTGGAGATGCCCGCGTCGGCGAACATCTTCTTGTTGTAGTAGAGGGCGTACGCCATCGAGTACAGCGGGACCGCGGCCGGGTCGGCGGTGGACGCGCCCGCGGAGCCGAGCGCCGAGTCGACGAAGCGGTCCTTGCCGCCGATCTTGTCGAAGTTCTTGTCGTCCCAGGGCAGCAGGGCGCCCGTCGCCTGGAGCGAGGCGGACCAGGTGTTGCCGATGTTGAGCACGTCCGGCCCCTGACCGGAGGTCGTCGCCGCCAGGATGCGGTTGAGCAGGTCGGACCAGGGCACGACCTCCAGCTTCACCTTGATCCCGGTCTGCTTCTCGAACTTCTTCAGTTCGGGCGTGAGGATCTTCTTGTCCGCCTCCACGCTGGGCCCCTGGTTGGAGGCCCAGTAGGTGAGCGTCTTCGGCGAGTCGTTGGACCCGCCCCCGCCCGTCGACGAGCCGCCGCCACAGGCGGTCACGGCGGTCAGCATGGAGACGGTGACCGCACCGGCGGCCGCGGCTCGGAATCTGCGCATGGCTCTGGTGTCCCTTTCCGGAGAACCAGCCGTGAGGGGGCCGGGCGTGCGTTCACTTCCCGAACGACCCTCATGGCTTAATTTAGGACGTGAGTTAAGACCCGGAAGAAAGTCGCGTCAAGCCTTCGCGCAGGGGTATCTTGCAGGTCGGGCGGACCGGAAGGGACCCACATGGCGGGGCGGAACGGGCGAACAGTGCGTGACCTGCGGCGGGGCAATCGCACCGCCGTGTTGCAACGGTTGTATTTCGACGGGCCGATGAGCCGCTACGAACTGGGCCCGGCCACCGGACTGAGTTCCGGCTCCATCAGCAACGTGGTCGCCGAGCTCCTCGCCGACGGGCTGGTCGAGGAGGCCGGCAGCGTCGACTCGGACGGCGGCCGCCCGCGCACCCTGCTGCGCGTCGCGCCCGCAAGCGGCCACATGATCGGCGTCGACGTCGGCGAGACCCGCGTCCGCGTCGAGCTCTTCGACCTCACCCTCACCGAACTCGCCCGCACCGAGCGGCCCTTGGAGCAGCAGGGATACGACGTCGATGTCATCGTCGGGCACATCTGCGACGGCATCGCCGAGGTCCTGGCCGCGGCGGACATCGCCCCGGAACGCCTCCTCGGCGTCGGTGTCGGCGTCCCCGGCATCGTCGCCCGCACCGCCGAGCGCGGCGCCGTCGTGCACGGTCAGACCATCGGCTGGGACGCCGTCCCGATCGAGTCCCTGCTCCGCTCGGCCTGCCAACTCCCCGACTCCGTCCCGTACTTCACGGACAACGGTGCCAAGACCCTCGGCCAGGCCGAGATGTGGTTCGGCGCCGGACGCGGCGCCCGCAACGCGGCCGTCGTCCTCTTCGGCTCCGGCGTCGGCGCCTGCCTGGTCACCGAGGAGGTCGAGCACGGCCGGGCCGTGGAGTGGGGGCACCTGACCGTACGGGTCCGCGGGCGCCGCTGCCGCTGCGGCGCCCTGGGCTGCCTGGAGGCCTACGCCGGCGCCGAGGCGCTGCTCGACCGCTGGCGCGAGGAGGGCGGACGGCCCCCCGAGGGCGTCGACGAGGAGACCGCCCTGACCGCCATGCTCGCCGCCGCCTACCCGGCCGGCGAGGAGGCCCCCGACTCCGTGGCGCTCGCCGTCCTGGAGGAGACCGCCGAATACCTGGGCGCCGGCCTCTCCGACCTGATCAACCTCTTCCAGCCCGAGCGCATCCTCATCGGCGGCTGGGCCGGCCTCCAGCTCGGCTCCCGCTTCCTGCCCGCCGTCCGGCGCTACGCCGCCTCCTACGCCCTGCGCTACCCGGCCCAGCACGTCACCATCGACCTGGGACGGCTGGGCCCGGACGCCGTCACGGTCGGCGCGGCCATCCTGCCGCTCGCCGACTTCTTCGCCCGCGGCGGCCGGCGTGCCGAGACCGTGAGCGAGGGGCGCTCACCCGCCTGGCGCACCGCGCTGGAGGAGCGCGCCCCGCACTGATCCTCGGCACGGGGTTTCGCCGGGGAGCGGTGCGGTACCCGCGCCTCGCCGACGGGTGGCCCCTCAGCGTGTGCGGGCCGCGCCGACCTGCCGAAGAATGGAGAGCGCTGTGACCGATCACCGGATGGAGGGTCCCGGCGAGACCGGCGATCCGATCCCGCGCGACCTGCCCGACCAGCAGGTCCAGGAGGGTGAGGACCCCTGGGACGTCGCTCCGTTCGCCCAGGAGGCGGACGACGAGGACGAGTCCGGCTCCGACGTGCCCGACACCGACGAGGCGGGCACCGGCAGACAGGGCGGCGACCGCTCGGACACCGTCCACCCCGAGCACCCCGGTCCCGAAGAGCCCTCCGCCTGACCCCGACAGGGAGCGTCCATGGGTGTGTCCGACCGGCTGCGCCGCTGGCCCGTCTACCGTCAGCTCACCGGAGAGGACCGCCTGGCCCGGGGGTCCGCCGCGACCTCGCCGCACACGGAGCAGCTGCGACCGCGCACCGACACGGCCGACCGGGTGACCCGGTCGATCTGCCCGTACTGCGCGGTCGGCTGCGGCCAGCAGGTGTACGTCAAGGACGACAAGGTCGTCCAGATCGAGGGCGACCCCGACTCGCCCGTCAGCCGCGGCCGCCTGTGCCCCAAGGGCTCCGCGACCCTCCAGCTCACCACCGGCTCCGCCCGCCGCCACCAGGTGCTCTACCGGCGCCCGTACGGCACCGGGTGGGAGCCGCTCGACCTCGACACGGCGATGGACATGGTCGCCGAGCGGGTCGTGCGCACCCGGCGCGACACCTGGGAGTGGGAGCACGAGGGGATGCGCACCGCCCGCACCATGGGCATCGCCAGCCTCGGCGGCGCGACGCTGGACAACGAGGAGAACTACCTCATCAAGAAGCTGCTGACCGGCCTCGGCGTGGTGCAGGTGGAGAACCAGGCCCGGGTCTGCCACAGCTCCACCGTCGCCGGACTCGGCACCTCCTTCGGACGCGGTGGCGCCACCACCTTCATGCAGGACCTCCAGCACTCGGACTGCATCGTCATCCAGGGCTCCAACTTCGCCGAGGCCCACCCCGTCGGCTTCCAGTGGGTCATGGAGGCCAAGAAGCGCGGCGCCCGCGTCATCCACGTCGACCCGCGCTACACCCGCACCAGCGCCCTGGCCGACCTGCACGTCCCGATCCGCGCAGGCACCGACATCGCCTTCCTCGGCGGGATCATCAACCACGTCCTCACCGAGGGCAAGGACTTCCGCGAGTACGTCCTCAACTACACCAACGCCTCCTTCCTGGTCCGCGAGGACTTCCGCGACACCGAGGACCTGGACGGGGTGTTCTCCGGACTCGACGAGACCGAGCGGCACTACGACCCGCGCACCTGGCAGTACGAGGGCATCGACGTCCAGCAGCCCACCGGCGAGGTCGACGAGCAGTACGAGGAGCGGGTCGGGACGCTCGGCGGCTCCGAGACCCACGGCTCCGGCGGCGCCCGCACCGGCCCCCGCCCGCCGCGCGACGAGACGCTGCAACACCCGCGCTGCGTCTACCAGATCCTCAAACGGCACTACGCCCGCTACACCCCCGAGATGGTCGAGGAGATCACCGGCGTACCCCGCGACACCTTCCTGCGGGTCTGCGAGGACCTGACGTCCAACTCCGGCCGCGACCGCACCAGCGCCTTCTGCTACGCCGTCGGCTGGACCCAGCACTCGGTCGGCGCCCAGTACATCCGCGCCGCGAGCATCCTCCAGCTGCTGCTCGGCAACATCGGGCGCCCCGGCGGCGGCATCCAGGCCCTGCGCGGCCACGCCTCCATCCAGGGTTCCAGCGACATCCCGACGCTCTACAACCTGCTGCCGGGCTACCTGCCCATGCCGCACGCCCACGCCCACATCGACCTCGACTCCTGCGTCGCCGCCAGCCGGACCGACAAGGGCTTCTGGGGCGACATGCGGGCCTACTTCGTCAGCCTCCTCAAGGCGTACTACGGCGACGCGGCCACCCCCGAGAACGACTTCTGCTTCGACCACCTGCCGCGCCTCACCGGCTCCCACTCCACGTACGAGACGGTCATGGCGCAGCTCGACGGCACCTGCAAGGGCTACTTCCTGATGGGGGAGAACCCGGCGGTGGGCTCCGCGAACACCCGCCTGCAGCGCCTCGGCATGGCGAAGCTCGACTGGCTGGTGGTCCGTGACTTCTCCCTCATCGAGTCGGCGACCTGGTGGCAGGACGGCCCCGAGATCGAGAGCGGCGAGCTGCGCACCGAGGACATCGGCACCGAGGTGTTCTTCTTCCCGGCCGCCGCGCACACCGAGAAGGCGGGCTCCTTCACCAACACCAACCGCTGGGTCCAGTGGCACCACCCCGCCGTCGAACCCGAGGGTGACGCGCGCAGCGACCTGTGGTTCGTGTACCACCTGGGCCGCCGGGTCAGGGAGAAGCTGGCCGGCTCCACCGACCCGATGGACCGTCCCGTCCTCGACCTCACCTGGGACTACCCGGTGACCGGCCCGCTGGACGAACCCGTCGCCGACGCCGTCCTCGCCGAGATCAACGGCCACGCCGCGGACGGTAGTCCGCTCGGCGCGTACACCGAGCTGAAGGACGACGGCTCGACGCGGTGCGGCTGCTGGATCTACTGCGGTGTCTACGCCGAGGGCGTCAACCAGGCCGCCCGCCGGAAGCCCGGGCGCGAGCAGGACTGGGTCGCCGCCGAATGGGCCTGGGCCTGGCCCGCCAACCGCCGCATCCTTTATAACCGCGCCTCCGCCGCCCCCGACGGCACCCCGTGGAGCGAGCGCAAGGCCCACGTATGGTGGGACCCGGAGGCCGGCCGGTGGACCGGCCGCGACGTCCCGGACTTCGTGCCCGACCGCGCCCCGGACTTCGTGCCCGACGAGGACGCCACCGGGCCCGACGCGCTGCGCGGCGACGACCCGTTCATCATGCAGGCCGACGGCAAGGGCTGGCTCTACACGCCCGCCGGCCTGGAGGACGGGCCGCTGCCCACCCACTACGAGCCGCAGGACTCGCCGTTCACCAACGCCCTGTACCCGTCGACCCCGCGCTCCCCGGTGCGCCAGCTGCTGCCCCGCGAGGGCAACCGCTACCACCCGAGCGGCGACGAACCGGGCGCGGACGTCTACCCGTACATCGTCACCACCCACCGGCTGACCGAGCACTTCACCGCGGGCGGCATGAGCCGCTGGTCGCCCTATCTTTCCGAGCTGCAACCGGAGTTCTTCTGCGAGGTCTCCCCGGAGCTCGCCGCCGAACGCGGACTGGAGCACGGCGGCTGGGCCACCGTCGTCACCGCGCGCAACGCCATCGAGGCGCGCGTGATGGTCACCGAGCGGATCCGCCCCCTGAAGGTGCAGGGCCGCACCGTCCACCAGATCGGGCTGCCCTTCCACTGGGGCCCCAACGGCGTGGCCACCGGAGACGCGGCCAACGAGCTGGTCGCCATCGCGCTCGACCCCAACGCCCACATCCAGGAGGACAAGGCGCTGACCGCCGACATCCGTCCCGGCCGCCGCCCGCGCGGCCCTGAACTGCCGCGCCTGGTCGCCGAGTACCGCCGGCGCGCGGGCATCACCGAGACCACCGGAACGGAGGCCCGCGCATGAGCGGCGAACGGGTCGGCTTCTTCACCGACACCTCCGTCTGCATCGGCTGCAAGGCGTGCGAGGTGGCCTGCAAGGAGTGGAACGCGATCCCGGAGGACGGCCTGACGCTCTCCGGTATGTCGTACGACAACACGCAGGCGCTCGGCGCGTCGACCTGGCGGCACGTGGCGTTCGTCGAGCAGCCGCGCCGGACCGCACCGGCCGAGCCGCCCCGCCCGGACGGCCGGACCGAACTCCCGCTCGCGCAGCCGGAGTCGGCTCCGGCATCCGCCTCCGAGGGCGACGGCATGCGCTGGCTGATGTCCTCGGACGTGTGCAAGCACTGCACCCACGCCGCGTGCCTGGACGTGTGCCCCACGGGCGCCCTGTTCCGCACCGAGTTCGGCACCGTCGTCGTCCAGCAGGACGTGTGCAACGGCTGCGGCTACTGCGTACCCGCCTGCCCGTATGGCGTCATCGAGCAACGCCCGGACGACGGGCGGGCGTTCAAGTGCACCATGTGCTACGACCGGCTCGGCGCGGGCGGCGAACCCGCCTGTGCCAAGGCCTGCCCCACCGAGTCCATCCAGTTCGGTCCCCTGGACGAACTGCGCGAGCGGGCCGCGCTGCGGGTCGACCAGCTGCACGAGGCGGGCGTCGCCGACGCCCGCCTCTACGGACACGACCCGGAGGACGGGGTGGGCGGCGACGGCGCGTTCTTCCTGCTCCTGGACCGGCCCGAGGTGTACGGGCTGCCCCCGGACCCGGTCGTCACCACCCGGGACCTGCCCGCGATGTGGAAGCACGCGGGCGCCGCCGCCCTGTCCCTGCTGGGCGGGATCGCGCTGTCGTTCGCCGTGACCGGGAAGGGACGCCGATGACCAGTTCCGGCTCCGCCGAGACGCGGGAACAGGAACCGGGACGGCGGCGCCGACGCGGCCGCCGCGGGGAGCAACTGATGGTCCCGCGCGCCGAGTTCGAGTCCTACTACGGCCGTCCCGTCATCAAGGCACCGTCCTGGGAGCCGCGGGACATCGCCGGGTACTTCTTCCTCGGCGGGCTCGCCGGGGCCGGGTCGGTGCTCGCGGCCGGCGCCCAGCTGACCGGGCGCACCACCACGGCGACCGCGCTGAAGGTCTCCTCCCTCGCAGCGGTCTCGCTCTCCGCGGCGGCCCTCGTCCACGACCTGGGGCGGCCGGACCGCTTCGTCAACATGCTGCGGGTCTTCAAACCGACCTCCCCGATGAGCGTCGGCTCCTGGCTGCTGTCCGCGTACGGACCCGCCGCGGGGGCGGCCGCGGCCTGCGCCGTGACGGGTCGGATGCCGCGGACCGGGGCCGCCGCGACCGGCGCCGCCGCCCTGCTCGGGCCTGCCGTCGCCGCCTACACCGCCGTCCTCGCGGCGGACACGGCCGTACCGGCCTGGCACGGCGCCCACCGCGAACTGCCGTACCTCTTCGTGTCCTCCGCGACGGCGGCCGCCGCCGGCATGGCCCTCGTCGTCGCCCCCGCCCGGGAGACGGCGCCCGCCCGCTGCGCCGCGGTGCTCGCGGCGCTCGGCGAGACCGCGGCGACCCGGGCCGCGGAGAAGCGGCTCGGCATGGTCGCGGAGACCTACCGGGAGGGCAGGGCGGGCACGCTGCTGCGGGCCGCGCGTGCCCTCACCGTGGGCGGGGCGCTCGGCGGCGCCCTCCTCGGCGGCCGTTCCCGGGGCGCCGCCGCGGTGGGCGGACTCGCCCTCCTCGCCGGATCGGTCTGCACCCGCTTCGGCGTCTTCGCGGCGGGCGTCGCCTCGGCCGAGGACCCGAAGTACACGGTCCTACCGCAGCGGGAACGGGCGGACCGCCGGGCGTAGTTCCGTCCCGTCCGGAGCCGGCCGACCTGCCCGTGGGCCATGGCCGGGCCGGAACGGCGGCCACGGCCTGTTCGCCACCCACGCCGCCCGGCTCACCGCGGATCTGCGGGAGTTCGCCTCCCGCTGAACGCGGTCGGGGCTCACGCGAACGCGTCGACCCCGGTCAGCTCCGCGGACAGCCGCCACAGCCGCGCGGCCTGCTCGGGGTCCGTCGCGTGCGCGCACACGCCGGTGCGCGTGCCGTCCGCGGGAGCGGGCTCGGCGATGTCGCAGTCCTCCAGGTACACCCCGCCCATCCCGGCGAGCTGCGGCGAGGTCGCCGCCCACACCTGGGTGGCCGCGCCCTGTTCGGGCGTCTTGAAGCCCTGCGGGTTCAGCGGGGTGCCGTTCTCGTCGATCCAGCCGCGCTGGACCATCTCCTCCTTGGGGAGGTGGCGCTGGAGCGGGGTGAGGATGCCGCCGGGGTGGAGCGAGAAGGCCCGTACACCCGTGTCCCGGCCGAGCCGGTCGAGGTGCACGGCGAACAGGGCGTTCGCCGTCTTGGCCTGGCCGTACGCCTCCCACTTGTCGTAGCCCTCCTGCCAGTTCACGTCGTCCCAGCGGATGCCCGAGTAGTGGTGGCCGGCGGAGGAGACGGACACCACGCGGGCGCCGCCGGGCGCGATGGCCGGCCAGAGCCTGTTGACGAGGGCGTAGTGACCCAGGTGGTTGGTCGCGAACTGCGCCTCCCAGCCGGGACCCACCCGCGTCTCGGGGCAGGCCATGATCGCGGCGCTGTCGACGACGATGTCGAGCGGGCGGCCCGAGGCGAGGAACCGCTCGGCGAAGCCGCGCACGCTGTCCTGGTCCCCGAGGTCGAGTTCGTCGACCTCGACGCCGTCGAGTCCGGCCAGCGCCTCCCGTGCCACGGACACCCGCCGGGCGGGCACGACCACGCGGGCGCCCGCCTTCACGAGCGCCCGGGTCGTCTCCAGGCCGAGGCCGGAGTAGCCGCCCGTGACGAGCGCGAGCTTGCCGCCCAGGTCGATGCCGTGCAGGACGTCGTCGGCGGTGCTCGTGGCGCCGAAGCCCGAGCCGATCTTGTGCTGTGCAGTGCTCATGCCCAGCACGCTACGAATTGGAGCGCACTCCAAGTCAAGCGGACACGGCCGCCCGGTCGACCTCGCTCCGGCGGGCGTCCTCGGCCGGACACAGAAGTGCCCCGACCGGACGGGGGGATCACGGTCGGGGCGGTCCTGATGTGGGCACGCATGGCGGTCGCCTCTCGGCGAGACGCTCCACAGGGCTTCAGCCGGACTGATCGTCCCTGTGGGCAATAGGTGAGGCCCGGGGACACTGTCCCATCCGCACCCACGGTTTGTTCAACGGGCGACTACCTGTCGGTGTTCCCCGGGATGGGGGCATTCGCGGTGATCTGCGTCACCGCGGGGTTCGGGCTCCCGGCACCCGTGCCGAGCCGCTCCGGCGCGAGCACAAAGCCGAGTGAACGGGCTCATATAGGCTGCTCGTTCTGTCTGTGTCATCCGCACTGATCTGGGGAGTTCCCTGTGTCCGTAGCGAGCGCCGCACCCGAGGCGACCGTTCCCCCCACCGACGACACCTCCGCCGAGGAGCACTTCTGGGACGAGGGAGCCGCCTCCGACGAGGGCGCCCCGGCCGGCTCCGTGCCCGCGCCCGCCGCTCCGGGAGACGCTCCGGACGAGGCGCCGGCGGGCCCCGTGGACGAGCGCGTCTCGCTCGACGCGCGGGAGTTCGGCGTCTACGCCCGCACCGGCGGCTGGGCCTTCGCCCTGAAGGTGGCGCGCAGCGTGCGCCCCGGCGGGCAGGCGGCGGGGGAGACCCCGAAGATCTCCGCGAAGGAGTTCGCCGGACTCGCCGGGTGCTCCCCGGAACGGGTCATGCGCTACTACAAGGCCTGGGACCGGGCGGCCGACGACGGTCTCGTCCCGCACTTCGAGGTGCTCGCCCCGGGCGAGGACGTCGACCTGCCGGACTCGGACGCCTGGCTGTCGTACTACTCCTCCCGCTCCAGCTCCGCGTCCGAGCGCGGGACCGCCATCACGGCGGCGGCCGAGGCCGAGGGCATCCGGCCGACCAAGGCCCTGGAGGTCGCCGAGAACCCCACCGCGCTGCGGGCCGCGATCCTCGCCGACCCCTCCACCGCCCAGGCCGCGCGGACGGCGCTGCTCGACCGGCTGAAGGAGGACCCGGCGCTGCAGACGGAGCTGGCCCGGGACATCGCCCGCACCGACGACCTCAAGAAGGCGGTGGCCACCGAGACCCGCGCCGCCGACCGGATCGGCTACGTCCGCCAGATCGTGGAGAACGGGCAGGTCAAGACGCCGGCCGGGCAGACCATCGACGCCCCGGCCGAGCTGCGCGCGGAGGCGGAGCGGCACCTGTCCCTCATCGACGAGCTGGACGAGGACGAGGAGGCGGGGCAGTGGGCCGCCGAGGCGTACGACACCGTCAAGAACCTCGTCGTGCAGACCGTCGAGGCCGACCCCGAGCTGCGGGTCCAGGAGCGCCGTACGAAGTTCTACAGCAGTCTCCAGCGGGCGACGAAGGTCTTCGAGGAGCTGACCTTCGACGATGTCGACGACATCGACGACATCTACGAGGACGACATGCTCCAGCGCCTGGAGGAGCTCCAGGAGGCCATCGGCGCCTGCATCTCCAACCTCCGCAGGGCGGCCGGGCCCGCCTCCTGACCGGGCGGGGAGGAGCGGTTCGGCGCGTGTTCCAGGCCTCCGGAACACGCGCCGCGCGTCAGGCGCCGGGCGCCAGCGGGGTGTCCGACAGCCGTTCGAGCAGATGGGCAGGGTCGCGGTAGACGCTGCCCGCCCCGGCCTCCTCCAGGTCGGCGCGCGGGATACCGCCGCACAGGACACCCACCGTGGTCACCCCGGCCCGGGTGCCCGCGCGCATGTCCCACACGGTGTCGCCCACGAACACCGCCCGCTCGGGCGGCACCCCGGCCAGCTCCAGGGCGTGCTCGACCGGCTCCGGGGCCGGCTTGCCCTGCTCCACGTCGTCGGCGCTGGCCGTCGCCTTGATGGCGTCGTCGGCGTCGATGGCCCGGCGCAGGGCGCCCAGCTCGGCACCGCTCGCCGAGGTGGCCAGGACGACGGTCCAGCCGTCGTCCGCGAGGCGCCGCAGCAGCCGCCCGGCGTCCCGCAGGGGCGGCAGCCGGTCGAAGTACGTGCCGTAGAGCGCCTTGTGGGCCTGGCTGAGCGTCTCGTCCTGGTCGGGATCGCGGTCGTCGCCGAGCAGGTGGGCGATCAGGTCGTCCGACCCCAGCCCCACCGCCCGGTGGATGGCATGCATCGGCACCTGGTGCCCGGCCTGCCGGAAGGCCTCCCACCAGGTCGTCACGTGCAGGTGATTGGTGTCGACGAGAGTCCCGTCGACGTCGAACACGGCAGCCCGTTCCATCAGATGTGATCTCCTCTCGCGTCGCTCGGGTACCACGTCACGGGCCCGCCACGCGTCGCGGAGCCGTCCGGTTCCGGGTCCAGGCCAGCAGCTCGTCGGCCGTCCAGGTGGTGATGACCCGTTCGGCGGGCACCCCGCACTCCTCGGCGCGGGCGCAGCCGTGGATCTGCCAGTCCAGCTGGCCCGGTGCGTGCGCGTCGGTGTCGACGGAGAACAGCACGCCCGCGTCGACCGCCCGGCGCAGCAGCCGGCGGGGCGGGTCGAGCCGCTCGGGTCGGCTGTTGATCTCCACGGCGGTCCCGGCCTCGGCGCAGGCGGCGAAGACCTCGTCGGCGTCGAACTCGGACTCGGGCCGCCCCCGCCCGGTGACCAGCCGCCCCGTGCAGTGCCCGAGGACGTCCGCGTGCGGATCACGTACGGCGGCCACCATGCGGCGCGTCATCGCGCGGGCGTCCATGCGCAGCTTCGAGTGCACGGAGACCACCACCACGTCGAGCCGCTCCAGCAGCTCGGGTTCCTGGTCGAGGGAGCCGTCGTCGAGGATGTCGCACTCGATGCCGGTGAGCAGCCGGAAAGGCGCCCACGTCCGGTTGAGCTCCGCCACCACGTCCAGCTGCTCGCGCAGCCGCTCCGGGGACAGGCCCCTCGCCACGGTGAGCCGCGGGGAGTGGTCCGTGAGCACCGCCCACTCGTGCCCGAGACGGGCCGCGGCCCGCCCCATCTCCTCGATCGGGCTGCCGCCGTCCGACCAGTCCGAGTGCAGATGGCAGTCTCCGCGCAGCAGTGCCCGCAGTTCCTCGCCGCCTCGGGCGAGCGGGACCTCGGCCTCGCCCTCCAGCTTCTCCAGGTAGCCGGGCACCTGCCCGGCCAGTGCCTCACGGGCCACCTGCGCGGTCTTCGGGCCGACCCCTTTCAGGGACTCCAGCGTCCCCGCCGCCGCCCGCTCCCGGAGCTCGTCCGCGGGCAGCGCGCCCAGCACGCCGGCCGCGGTCCGGAACGCGCGCACGCGGTACGTGGGCTCCTGGGCCCGCTCCAGCAGGAACGCGATCCGGTCCAGCGCCTCGACGGGGTCCATCGCCACCTCCTGTCTCCAGCCTTGCCCAGCGGCCGCCGGAGCGCACGGCGGCTCCGCTCGCCCGGCCGGGTGAACGGGACGCAAGGCGCCCCGCCGCGCTCACCCGGCTGGGCGAACACGGACGCCCCGGCCCTCCCGCGCCGTACGGGCCGGGGCAGCCACAGGCGCCTCAGCCGTTCTCAACCGTCCCGGGAGAACCGTCTTACGCTCTAGACATGACCGAAATCGCGAGCCCCCACATCTCCACCCCGCGGATCATGGTGCTCGGGGTGCAGCCGGGCAGGCCGCCGTTCCGCATCGTCGAGATCGACGGCGAAGTGGTCGGCGAGGCCAGGGCCGTGACCGACGTCCTGGTGGTCGCGGCGGCCTACGGCATCACGGTCCACGACCTGGACGACCCGGACGTCGTCCGCTGGGTCGGCGGCGACAAGCTCACCTGGACCCTGCACTAGAGACCGCCCGGCCCTCGCGCCGGGAACGGGAAGAGGGTCCGGCCGGGGCGACCCCCGCCGGACCCCTCAGCCGCCCGCCGGGCGGTCCGTGCCTCAGCTCACCGTCCACTTCTGGTTGGCGTTGCCGGAGCAGGTCCAGATCTGCAGCCGGGTGCCGTTGGCGGAGTTGTTGCCGGTGACGTCCAGGCACTTGTCGGCCTGGGGATTGACGATGTCGCGGGCCGCCGTCACCACCCACTTCTGGTTCGGGCTGCCGCCGCAGTCCCACAGCTGGACGACGGAACCGTCCGCCGTGCCGTTGTCCTTGACGTCCAGGCACTTGCCCAGCGCGCGGATCGTGCCGTCCGGGGACACCGTCCACTTCTGGGCGGCGGTGCCGTTGCAGTCGTAGAGCTGTACGGGGGTGCCGTTGGCCGAGCTGGCCCCGGCCACGTCCACGCACTTGCCGGCCAGCCCCGTGATCGGGCCCGCGGTGCCGGCCGAGTCGCTGGTGGTCACCTTGACCTCGTCCACGACGAGTTGCTTCGGGAAGGTGGTGGATCCGTCGGGGTCGCCCGGCCAGTAGCCGCCCACCGCGAGGTTCAGGATCAGGAAGAACGGCTTGTTGAACACCCAGGTCTTGCCGCCCAGGTCGGCCGGGGTGCGCCGCTGGTAGACCGTGCCGTCGACCGACCAGGTGATGGAGTCGGGCGCCCAGTCCACCGCGAAGGTGTGGAAGGCGTCCGCGAAGATCTGGCCGCCCGGGAGGGTGTAGCCGGCCCCGATGCCGCCCGAGCCCGAGTAGCCCGGGCCGTGGATCGTGCCGTGCACGGTCGAGGGCTCGAAGCCCACGTTCTCCATGACGTCTATCTCACCCGAGTTGGGCCAGCCGACCTGCCCGATGTCACTGCCCAGCATCCAGAACGCCGGCCACATGCCCTGCCCGCGCGGGATCTTCATCCGCGCCTCGACGTGGCCGTACGTGCTGGTGAACTTGCCCGAGGTGTTGAGCCGGGCCGAGGTGTACTCGCAACGGCCGTACCAGCACTGGTAGTTGCCCGGGTTCTCCTTGCGGGCCGTGATGACCAGGTGCCCCTGGCCGTCCAGGGCCGCGTTGTTGCTGCCCGAGGTGTAGTACTGGCGCTCGTGGTTGTTGACGTTGTCGCCGGTCTCGATCTGCCACTTCGAGGAGTCGACGGCCGATCCGGCGGGCCCGTCGAAGGTGTCCGAGAACGTCACGGCCGCCGCCGCCTGAGGTCCCGCGTGCGCGGGGACCACGGCGGCGGAGGCGACGAACACGGCGGACACCGCGGCGAGCAGACATCGGCGGAGCAGGCGCGGGGAGTCCATGACTCTCCCTTCTGTACGGCTACCCGTGCGGCGGGTGTGCCGATAGGTGTGGGGGGTGCATGCTTCGCCTCTTGATTTAAGAAGTGAGGTAAGGGGGTGTCAAGACTTTGGTACGGACCACCTCGGGGGAGTCCGCGCGTCAGTCACGGCGACGACGACGCGGGTGCACCGCCCGCCCGAGCCGGCGGCCCAGCAGCAGGTAACCCACCAGCGCCCCGGTGGTGTTGAGGATGACGTCGTCGATGTCGAAGGCGCGCCCGGTGATGAACGCCCCCTGCACCACCTCGACCAGGAGCATCACCACGGCGGTCAGGAGCACCACGCGCAGCAGACCCCGGGTCTTGGGGGCGAGCATGGGAAGCAGCACCCCGAACGGCACGCCCAGCAGCAGGTTTCCGCCGACCTGCTTCACCGCGTCACGCAGGGCCGGCTGGGAGAGATATGCCTCCAGAGAGCGGCCCGGGTGCAGGTTGTTGTGGGTGAGCGCCTCCGAGGCCGGCGACGGCTCCAGGGTCAGCCGCGCGAGCACGGCCGCGAAGCCCACCATCGCCGCGAAGGCCAGCAGCATGACCAGCAGCCGCAAGGGGAGGGGAAGTCCGCGCCGCTCCCGCGGCGCCGGCTCCGGCGGCGGTGCCGGCGTTCGCCTGCCGGACTTGGCTGTTCGCGTGGTGCGCATGCCCCACAGTCCCGACGCCGTACGTGCCATTCCGTCCTCCCGGTTTCAACTGCTCTACGGATGAGCGCGGTTACCCGCGATACGGCGGTGGATGCCCGGTCGGAGGCAGCCGCGAGCGCGGGTTCGACGAGGTGGCCGTGAGCCGTGGGCGCCACGGCCGCGATTCCCTCCCTCGCCGTCTGCCCGCTTTCCCCCGCCTCACCGGGCCGCCGTGCGTAGGACCGGGAAACCGCCGGATAAGGCACGGGAACGCGACGGGGCCCGGCGGGATGCGTACCCGCCGGGCCCCGTCCGGTCTCCGGACGACGGGTCCTACCCGTTGCCGGCCTTCGCGTAGTCCTGCGCCATACCGCCCGCGAAGTCGTAGAGGATCACCTGTTCGTCGCCCACCACCCAGGCGTCGTGCCCCGGCGGACAGACGAAGACGTCACCGGGGCCGACCTCGCCCTCGGCGCCGTCGTCCATGAGCAGCCGCATCCGGCCCTGGACCACGTAGCCGTTGTGGTGGATCATGCAGCTCTCCGTGCCCGCGATCGGACCGACGGACTCGGACCAGCGCCAGCCGGGCTCGAAGGTCCCCACGGCGAAGTCCAGCCCGCTGAGGTGGACCGCTTCGAGGTGCCCGCGGGGGAAATCGCGCCGCTCGTCCGGCTTGTCGACCGTCTTGACCTCAAGCATGACGGCTCCCTTCCACCGGGTCGTGCCCGATGCCTGCCGGGGGCCGGTGCTCGTCTCCTCCGCGGCGTTCTCCGGCCGACGCCCACGTCAACCGGACCCCTCATCTCCATGCTCCGCCCGTTCCGGGAAGACTGCCATCCGGGGGAGCGGCAGTCCCCCGGGGCGTCGCGGTCCCGCACGGTCAGGCGGTGCCGTAGGTGACCTTCACCTCCTTGAAGCCGAGCGAGCCCAGCAGTCCCTTGAGCATGCTCGTGGTGTTCTCCTCGGCGCGCACGGTGAGTTCGCTGTCGTCGGCGGCCTCGCCGATGTGCTGGACCGCGAGCTTCTGCACGGCGCGTTCGCTGTTGGGGTTGTCCGAGAAGAGGTCGCCGAGCCGGTCCAGGAGGCCGCGCTGCTTGGAGACGGCGTAGGAGTGGTCGGCGTCGAGCGCGGGCTTGCCGAGCGCCGCGTGCGGCAGGTGGAGCGTGGCCGACGTGCGGTCGTCGTTGACGGACACGTCCTTCTCGTCCAGCCGCCCGAGGTCGACGTAGGCGTCCACGGTGCCCGCGCCGACGTACAGGGTGCGGGTGCCGCGGATCGCGTCGGGCAGGAGCTTGGCGTCCTTCTCCAGGTCCACGACGACCTGGAAGTTGCCGGACGCGGCCTCGTACCGGCTCATGTCCTGGATGGACTTCAGGAGCGCGGGCCCCGACCGGTCGTGCGTCTCCTCGCCGAACATGTCACGCAGCCCGGGAAGCACACTGAGCCGCAGTCCGGCGAACAGCACCGCGAGCACCAGGACGAGGGCGACGAGCGCCTTGATCCAGCCGGGCAGCTGCCTTTTGCCCCGGTCCTCGGACGTCGTCGAGCCGGGCGTCTGCTTGGTGGACGTCGTCATGTCGACAGCCCTCCTTTCTCTACGCCGTGTGCCCGCCAAATCCCCCGGCACAACGCCCGGTTGGCCGAATCCTCGCGGCCCGCCCGGAGGATCACGAAAGTGGGCCGGCGTCCGCCGGGGCACGGTTCCGGCCGCCGACGGCGGTTCAGGCGAGCGCCGGGGCTGTGCCGCGCCCGGAACCACGAACAGCCCCTGCCCGGGCGTGGGTCGCGAAGACACCGCCCCGCCGGTCCGGCGCCGCGGCGCGGCTGATAGACAAAGATTCCCGATGGTCCCGCCCGCCCCGCAGAACCCGCGGAAGGTCTCCTCAGCGCACATGCCCGTCACCGTCACCCGCGACCTGCCCTACACCACTCCCGTGAACGGCCGCCGGCAACTCCTGGACGTCTACCGACCCGACCTCGACGCGCCGGTCTCCGCCGCCCTGCTCTGGCACGGCAGCGGCACGGACGAGAAGGACACGCTGGCCGCCCTGGCCGAGGAGGCGGCGGGCAACGGACTGCTGGTCCTCGTCCCCGACTGGAACCCCGCGGCCCCCGACCGCGGCCGCTCCCACCTCCTCGCCTCCCTCGACTGGCTGCGCGACCGGGCCGGGCGTCTCGGCGGGGACCCAGACCGCACGGTGCTGGCCGGCTGGTCCGCCGGGGCGGGCGCGGCCGTCGGTGTCGCCCTGCGCGCGGGGTCCGACCACTGGCGCCCCTGCGCGGTGGTCGGCGTCGCGGGACGCTACGACGTCGCGGCCCGCAGTACGGGCACGGTGCCCCTCGCCGACGCGGAGGACCTTCCGGCCTCCCCGACGCCCGTCCACCTGGTGCACGGCACCGGGGACACCGACGTACCCGGCCACCACTCGCGCCGCCTCCTGGACGCGCTGCGCGACCAGGGCCGGCCCGCCAGCCTCACGGAACCCGCCACCGACCACGCGGGCGTGGTCATGGCGGAGTACGACCCCGTGCTGGGCCGCTGCCGGCGCTCCCGCGCCGAACACGCGGTCCGGGCCGGACAGCAGACGGCCCGCATCCTCGCGCAGGCCGCGGCCTCGGGCTGCTGACACACCGGCCGCCCGCGCGCGCCGCCGTGCCGGCGTGCCCGCGTGCCGCCGTGTCCGCCCGCGCGTACCGCCCTTGACCGCCCGGTCCGCCGCCCGCTCTCTGTCCCTTCCACCCGTCCGGTACGCCGGTCGTCCGGCCCCCACCTCCGCTCCGGTACACCGCTCGTCCGGTCCGCGCCGTCCGTGCCGCCGGTACGGTCCGCCGCCCCGTCCGTCCGGCCGCCTCCGCTCCGGTACGCCGGTCGTCCGGCTCGCCCCCGCCCGTCCGGCACGCCACTCATCCGGCCCGCCCCGCCCCGCCCGGTGTGCCGCTCCGGCCGTCCACCGTCGGCGCCGGGGGAGAGGCGGCCGTCAGGGGCGGTCTTCCCTGCCCGTAGCATGTGCCGCGCAGTCCGGATCTGATCTTGGAGGAGCGGATCGTGCGTGACATCGCGGTTTTCAGCGGCAGTGCCCATCCCGAGCTTGCGGCCGAGGTCTGCGCGCACCTGGGCGTACCGCTCAGCCCGGCCCGGATCAGCCGTTTCGCCAACGACTGCCTGGAGGCGCAGCTGCAGGCCAACTGCCGTGAGCGGGACGTGTTCCTGGTGCAGCCGCTGGTGGCGCCGGTCCAGGAGAACCTGGTCGAGCTGCTGCTGATGTGCGACGCGGCGCGGGGCGCCTCCGCCGGGCGGATCACGGTCGTCATGCCGCACTACGCCTACGCCCGCTCGGACAAGAAGGACGCGCCGCGCATCTCGATCGGCGGGCGGCTGGTGGCCGACCTGCTGGTGGCGGCCGGGGCGAGCCGGGTCCTCGCGATGACCCTGCACTCGCCCCAGGTGCACGGCTTCTTCTCCGTGCCGGTGGACCACCTGCACGCCCTGCGGGAGCTTGCCGCGCACTTCCAGGGGAACGACCTCTCGATGACGACGGTCGTCTCACCGGACCTCGGCAACGCCAAGGAGGCCGCCGCGTTCGCGCGGATGCTGGGCGCGCGGGTGGCCGCCGGTGCCAAGCAGCGGTTCGCGGACGACCGGGTGAGCATCAGCTCCGTGATCGGCGACGTGAGCGGGCGGGACGTCATCGTCCTGGACGACGAGATCGCCAAGGGCAGTACGGTCCTGGAGCTGCTGGAGCGACTGCGCGAGCTGGGCCCGCGCTCCATCCGGGTCGCCTGCACGCACGGCCTGTTCGCCGCGGGCGCCCTCAAGCGGCTGAGCGAGCAGCCCGACGTGCTGGAGATCGTCTGCACGAACACCGTGCCGATCGCCCCCGAGGAGCGCACGGACAAGCTGCGGATCCTGTCCATCGCCCCGGCCCTGGCCGAGGCGGTCCGGCGGATCCACAACGGAGAGTCGGTCAGCGCCCTGTTCGACCCGCCCGAGACCGCGTAGGCGCGGGGACGCCGGTCGGCAGGCCGTGGCTCGGCGTACGCCGGCCCGGCCGCGTCAGTCCGGGCAGGTGGGAAGCGGCCGTCCGGTCCGTCCGGAGCCCGGTGAGGACCCGGCCGCCGCCTCGGTGCGGCCGACCGCCTCGGCCAGGGACGCCGCCGGCGGCAGCACCCGGGCGAGGCCGGTGACCCGGATGATCCGCAGCGTCAGCGGGTGGGTGCACACCAGCCGCAGTTCGCCGCCCCGGGAGACGACGCGGTGCCTGGCGCGGTACAGCAGGCGCAGCCCGGAGCAGTCGAAGAACTGGACGGGGCGCAGGTCGATCACGATCGAGGCGTCGGGGCGGCCGGTCTCCGCGTCCATCAGCGGGACGAGGTCGAGCGCCGCGCTGATGTCGATCTCGCCGTGGAGCTCCAGCACGGTGTGGCCCCGGTACCGGCGGATCCGCAGCTGCCGGGTGAGGGGTGCAGGTTCCTGCCGCACGACGACATCGCCTCCAACCGGCCGCCGGCCCGCTGCTGGTCGCGGGCCCCGAAGTCACCGGGGCCGGGGTGACGACATCTGCGAGCGTAGACACGACACCTGGACACCCGGGGCTGCAAAACCGTTCCTTGCTCTGCAAGTTACCCCCGTTGGAGTGAATTCCAGCATGTTCGATTGACATATGTCTTGTCTTGGATCATCGCGGCGCGTCTTGAGCGGTTGGGGTGGAACGGCGGACTCCGGGGTGACGGGTTCGACGGGTCGGCTCGGTCGTCACGGCACAGGCGCGGCCCGGCCCGGCTCGTGTCCATCCGAGCCGGGCCGGGCCGTGAGTTCCGCGAGGGGCACTACGGGAGCGTCAGTACGAGCTTGCCCGTCGTGCGGCCGGTGTCGCCGAGCGCGTGCGCCTTGGCCGCCTCGGCGAGCGGGAACGATCCCGCGATCGTGGCGCGCAGCTTGCCCTCCTCCACCAGCCCCGCGATCGCGTTCATGCCGGCGTGGTCGGCCTCGACGAGCATCTCCACCGCCCGGACGCCCAGCTTCTCGGCCTCCTCGATGAAGTCTGTCGCCCCGCTCGGCAGGATCGAGACGAGGAGGCCGCCCGGGCGCAGCACGCGCAGCGAGCGGAACCGGTAGTCGCCGCCGATCGTGTCCAGGACGACGTCCACGTCACGGACGGTCTCCGCGAAGTCGGTCTCCCGGTAGTCGATCGGCTCGTCGACCCCCAGCTCGCGCAGGAAGTCGTGCTTGGCCGCGCTGGCGGTGCCGATCACGTGGGCGCCGCGCGCCTTGGCGATCTGCACGGCGAGGTGGCCGACCCCGCCCGCGGCCGCGTGGATCAGCACCCGCTGTCCGGGCCGCACGTCGGCGGTGTCGACGAGGACCTGCCAGGCGGTCAGTGCCGCGAGCGGGAGGGCGCCCGCCTGCTCGTGGTCGACGGAGGCGGGCTTGCGGGCGAAGGCGCGGGCCGGCGCGGTGACGTACTCGGCGTGCGAGCCGACACCGAACGGGTAGGGCAGCATCCCGAAGACCTCGTCCCCGGGCTTGAAGACGGCGACGCCGAGACCGACCGCCTCGACCACGCCGGAGACGTCCCAGCCGAGGACGAAGGGGGGCTCCTTGAGGAACCCGCCGGTCGCGCGGTGCTTCCAGTCGGTGGGGTTGACCCCGGCGGCCCGCACCCGCACCAGCACCTCGCTGGGTCCGGGGGAGGGCCGCTCCACCACTACTTCCTCCAGGACCTCGGGGCCGCCGAGGACGGTCTGACGAATGGCTCGCATCGTGTTCGCAGTACTCATGGGCACCAGCCTGCCGAAAGCGGCCGGCCGAGGAAATGGCAAGATTGCCAATGTTCGCTAGAATCGTGCCATGGACCATGTGGAGCGAGTCGTGGTGCTGGCGCTCGAGGGGATCTACCCCTTCGAACTCGGCATCCCCAGCCGGATCTTCGGTGCGGCGGACGGCAGATACGAAGTGCTGACGTGCAGCGTCGACGGACGTCCGGTGCGCACCAACGCCGACTTCTCGGTGACCGTCGAGCACGGCCCCGAGGTGCTCGGCACGGCCGACACCGTGGTGATCCCGCCGATCACGCCCTCGTACGTCACCTCGCTGCTGTCCGACGAGATCGCGGCGGCCCTCGCGCACATCCGGCCCGACGCCCGCATCGTCTCGATCTGCACCGGTGCCTTCGTGCTGGCGGCCGCCGGACTGCTCGACGGGCGCCCGGCCACCACGCACTGGCAGCTCGCCGAGCACTTCCGCGCCATGTTCCCGAAGGTGGACCTCGATCCCGACGTGCTGTTCGTCGACGACGGCTCCGTCCTCACCTCGGCGGGCGCCGCGTCCGGCGTGGACGTCTGCCTGCACCTGATCCGCAAGGACCACGGGAGCGAGCTGGCCAACAAGGTGGCGCGGCGCTGCGTGGTGCCGCCCTGGCGCGACGGGGGCCAGGCGCAGTACATCGAGCAGCCGGTCCCGGAACCCTCGGCCGCCGGCACGGCCGCCACCCGGCACTGGGCGCTCGAACACCTCGGTGAACCGCTGACGCTCGCCGATCTCGCGGGCCACGCCCGGATGAGCCTGCGCACCTTCGCCCGCCGCTTCAACGAGGAGGTGGGCATGAGCCCCGGCCGCTGGCTCATCCAGCAGCGCGTCGCCCGCGCCCGTCATCTGCTGGAGTCCAGCGACCTGTCGGTGGACCAGATCGCCGGTGAGGTGGGATTCGCGACCGGCGCCTCGCTGCGGCAGCACCTCCACGCCGCGATCGGGGTCTCGCCCCAGGCGTACCGGCGCACGTTCCAGACCGTGCACTAGGAGTGCCCAGGCGGTGCTCCCGGCCGCCGTGCGCTTCACCCACCGCGGGCGGGACCGGCGCGCGCCCGCGACCCTCAACGGCTCCGGTGCAGGGCGACCAGCAACTGCCAGACCTGGTGGGCGATCTCGTCCGTGCCTGCCTCGATGAGGCCGTGCAGCCAGTCGGCGAGCACCCCGGCGAAGGTGGCCGCCACGGCGGAGGCGACGAGCGGGGCGTCGGGGGCGCCGGCGAGTTCACGCTCCGCGAGGCTGCGGGCGCGCAGGTCACGGTGCAGGACGTGGCCGAGCGGGCCGCCGCCACCCGGGGTGAGCAGCGTGCGGTACAGGGCGGCGTGCGGGGCGAGGCCGCCGAAGAACGCGAGCAGGGCGGGCGGGGCCGACACCGGGTCCGGCCGCCCGCGCCAGGCGTGCAGCGCGTCCACGGCGTCCCATACGACATCGGCGCAGGCGTCGACCGCCAGCGCCTCCAGGTCGGCGTAGTGCACGTAGAACGTGGCCCGGCCGACCCCGGCCGTCCGGGTCAGCGCCGCCACGCCCACCTCTGACAGCGGGCGCCGGGCGCACTCGTCGAGCAGTGCCCGGCGCAGCCTGGCCCGGGTCCGGGCGGCACGCGGGTCCTGCGGCGCCGGGTCGCCCCGGCCGGTCCCGCCGTCCGCCGGCGGCGTGCCTTCGTGCGGGTCCCGGCGGCGTGCCGGTGTCACCCGGCGACCAGCACGGCGGCGAGGGCCAGGGCGCCCGGCAGTGCCTGGGCGACGAGGATGCGGCGATTCGCGGTGGCCGCCCCGAACACCCCGGCGACCACGACGCACACGAGGAAGAACACCTGGACGCGGAACCCGGTGGGGTCGGCGGCGACCAGGCCCCACACCAGCCCGGCGGCCAGAAAACCGTTGTAGAGGCCCTGGTTGGCGGCCAGTGGAGCGGTGGCCCGGGCCATGTCCGGATCGAAGCCGTGCAGCCCCCGGCCCGGCTCGCGCTCCCACAGGAACATCTCCAGGACCAGGATGTACACGTGCAGCGCGGCCACCAAGCCGACCAGCACGTTCGCGACCGTTTGCATCGTCTGTGGACTCCCCGTTCAGGATGACTTCATGGACAGGTGTCCACTATAGCTGGACAGGTGTCCAGGAAACACCTCGGGGTACGGGCTGCCGGTCGTCACGGGCGCAGGCGCGCGAAGGCGTGGGTTGTCCGGTGGGCGGCAGGGGTAGCGATGCTGCGGTTTTCCTTGATCGGAGGGGGAGTTGACGTGTCGGGCAGTCTCGCGCCCAGCGAGTGGAGCCGGAACGAGCGGAGCATGTGGGCCGCCTTCCGCCGGGGGGAGTGGTATGCGGACGGCGGAGAGGTACGGGCGGCGGCCGTCCGCAGGCTGCTGATCGCCCCGCCGCCGCCCGAGCCCGGACACCTGGCCCGCCTCCGGCTGCGCGATGTGCGCGTGACCGGCCGGCTCGACCTGGCCGAAGCCGTCGTCGGAGGGACCCTGCGCCTGCACAACTGCCGTTTCACGCAGGCCCCTTGCCTCGACGGCGCCTCGCTGGGCGCACTGGAGATGCGCGGCTGCTCCCTGCCCGGCCTGTCCGCCGTCGGCCTGACGACCGGCTGGAAATGCGAGATCAGCGGCTGCCGGGTGGAAGGCCCGACCGACCTGTACGGCGCCTCGATCGGCGGCACCCTGCACCTGGAGGGCAGCCACCTGACCGGACGCGGCGAGCGGCGTGGCGAGAGCGCCCTCCAACTCCTGTGCGCCACCGTGGGCGGCGACATCCAGGCCGGCACCGGGCTGCGCGTCGACGGCTGCGCCGACCTGCGCGACACCTCCGTACGCGGCAGCGTCGTGCTCACCCGCGCCGTGCTCGGCAACCCCGCCGGGACCGTGCTCAAGGCGAACCGGCTGCACATAGGCGGTGACCTGAACGGCCGGGGCGGTCTGGTCGCCGAGGGCATCGTGGACCTGTGCGACGCGCGGGTGGGCGGCGGCGTGCTCTTCGAGGGCGCCTCACTCGGCGCCGGGCACGAAACCGCGCTGCGGGCCCACGGCATAGACGTGGGCGCCGAGTTCAACTGCTGCGACGGCTTCACCGCACGCGGCAGACTCGCCCTCAGCAACATCACCGTCCGCAGCAAGGTGTCCTTCGCGGACGCCCGCGTCGACGTACCGGCCGGCCGCCCCGCCCTCACCAGCCGCCGCTCCACCGCCTCCGAACTCACCCTGGGCCTCGCCCCGCCCGCGCGGGGCACCGTCGACCTCAGCCACACCCGGGTCACCGTGCTGCGCGGCACCCCCGACGGCTGGCCCGAGGGGGTGCGCATGGAGGGCGTGGTGTACGAGAGCCTGCTGCCCCAACTCCCCGCCCGGGGGCGGCTTCCGCTGCTGGCGCGCGACCCCCAGGGCTTCACCCCCCAGCCCTACGAGCAGCTCGCCTCCGTGTACCGGCAACACGGGCACGACGCCGACGCCCGTACGGTGCAGCTGGCCAAGCAGACCCGGCTGCGCGCCACCCTGCCCTGGCCGGGCCGGGTGTGGAGCCGGCTCCAGGACGTGACGGTCGGATACGGCTACCGGCCGATGCGCGCGGTGTGGTGGCTGGCCGCGATCATGGTCAGCGGCACCCTGCTGTTCTCCCGGTGGCCGCCCCAGCCCCTCGACCCGGGCCGGCCACCCCGCTTCCAGCCCGCCGTCTACACCCTGGACCTGCTCCTGCCGCTCGTGGACTTCGGGCAGGAACGGGCGTTCAGTCCGGACGGCGCGCTCCAGTGGCCGGCCGTGCTGCTGATCTGCCTGGGCTGGCTGCTCGCCACCACGGCCGCCGCCGGCGCCAACCGGATCCTGCGCCGCGCGTGAGCCCCGCCCGTCGGTCCCGCGCGGCCGGCGTCGAGACCCTCAGGCGTCCGGGGACGCGAAGACCCGCTCACCGCCGACGTACGTCAGCGCCACCCGGGCCTCGGCGATCGCCTCCGGCGGCCCGGCGAGCGGGTCGCGGTCCAGCACCACCAGATCGGCGAGAGCCCCGGCCCGCACGCTCCCCGTGTCGTCCAGGTGGTTGGCGTACGCCGACCCCGCGGTGTACGCCGTGAACGCGGCCGTCGGCGTCAGGCGCTCGCCCGGCAGGAAGACCGGCCCGGACGCACCCGGCAGCACGCGGTTGACGGCGACGTGAATGCCCTGGAGCGGATCGGGGCTGCTGACCGGCCAGTCGCTGCCGGCGGCGAGCCGCGCCCCGGCCCGCAACAGCGAGCGGAACGGGTACTGCCGGGCCGCCCGCTCGGGGCCGAGGAAGGGGATGGTCAGCTCGTCCATCTGCGGTTCGTGGGCGGCCCACAGCGGCTGCACGGTGGCCGTCGCGCCGAGGCGTGCGAAGCGCGGCACGTCGTCCGGATGCACGACCTGGAGGTGCGCCAGGTGCGGGCGGGTACCGGTGTCCCCGTTGGCCAAGCGGGCCGCCTCCACGGCGTCCAGCGCGTCGCGTACCGCCCGGTCGCCCAGCGCGTGGAAGTGGCACTGGAAGCCGAGCGCGTCCAACTCGGTCACGTAGGACGGCAGTCGGGCCGCGTCGATGAAGCTGGTGCCGTGATTGGCGGTGGCGCAGCCGCACTTGTCCAAGTAGGGGCCGAGCAGTGCCGCGGTGCCCGTCTCGGCGACCCCGTCGAGCATCAGCTTCACGGTGGAGGCGCGGAACCGGCCGTGACTCAAGGCCGCCCGCCGTTCGACGAGTTCGGGGATCTGCTCGGCGCCGCGCTCGCGGTCCCACCACAGGGAGCCGACCACGCGCGCGGTCAGTGAACCGTCGCGGGCCGCCGTCAGATAGGCGTCCGCCGGATCGTCCATACCGAGGAACGAGCCGACCAGGGCGTCCTGCCACGCGGTGATCCCGAACGCGTGCAGGGTCCGCTGGGCGTGCAGCAGCGCCGCGAGCCGGTCCGCCGCGGTGGCCTCCGGGGCGAGCCGGCCGACGTACTGCATGGCCCCCTCCTGGAGCATGCCGGTGGGTTCGCCGGCCGCGTCCCGCTCGAACCGTCCGTCGGCCGGGTCGGCGGTGTCGCGGGTGACGCCCGCGAGCTCCAGCGCCCTGCTGTTGGCCCAGGCGCCGTGGTGATCCCGGTTCGGCAGGTACACGGGCCGGTCCGGGACGACGGCGTCGAGCAGCTGCCTGGTCGGCGTGCCGCCCTCGAACGCCTCCATGGACCAGCCGCCGCCGGTGATCCACTCCCGGTCGGGATGCGTGTCGGCGTAGGCACGGACGGCGGCGAGGGTGTCCTTGGCGGTGGTCGTGCCGGTGAGGTCGCACCGGGTGGACTCCAGTCCCGCCGGGACCGGATGGACGTGGGCGTCCTGGAAGCCGGGCAGCAGCAGCCTGCCCGCCAGGTCGACGACCTCGGTCCCGTGCCCCCGCAGCCCGGCGAGTTCCGCGCCCCCGACGGCGGTGATCCGGTCGCCGGTCACCGCGACGGCGCTCGCCCGGCCGCCGCCGGGGGTGAAGACGGGGCCGCCGATGAAGATGATGTCAGCTCGCATGGTCCTGATTCCTTGGGTCGAGGGCGCGAGGCCGCGGGGCCTCCGGCGCCGGTGCCGTGACCGGTGCGGGACCCCGCGGCCCGGGAACGGCCCGGTGACGGCCCATGCAACTGCCCGGCCCCGCAACAGGTCAACGGTGTTGACATAAGGTGCGCGTACGCCGGTCGACGGCGCCCGTCCGTCCCCGTACGGCCGCCGTCAGGAGGAGCCGATGACCGACCGCCTCGTCCCGCCCGCCGCCAGGCGGCGCAGGCGCCCCACCAAGTCGGGTGTCGTCCTGTCCGAGGAACTCATCGTCGAGACCGCGCTGCGGCTCCTCGGTGAGCACGGCGCCGACGCCCTCACCGTCCGCCGGCTCGGCCGCGCCCTCGGCGCCGATCCCAGCGCCCTGTACCGCTACTTCCGGGACACGGACGACCTGCTGCTCGCGATCGCCGACGAGCTGATCGGCCGCAGCATGCGAACCTGGCGGCCCTGCGGGGACTGGCGCGCCGACCTGCGCGACCTCGGACTGCGGATGCACGCGGGAGCGCTCGCGCATCCCCAGGCTGCGGTGCTGAGCGCGTACCGGGTGACCGGGCGCGTCCACGAGATCTAGGCCGTCGAGACGATCCTGGGCGTCCTGCGCGGGGCCGGCTTCCCGGACGCCGAGGCCGTGCGCGTCTACCACGCCTTCGTCGACCAGGCGCTGGCCTTCGGCGCGCTCGACGCGGGAAGCGCCGCCCTCCCGGCGCCCGCGCGACAGGCGGATGTCGGAGTGTGGCGGCGGACGTACGCCAGGCTGCCCTCCGGCACCCACCCGCACATCGCCGCGACCGCGGGGCACCTGGTCGCCGCCATGCGGCGCAGCGCCTACCCGACCGCGCTCGACCTGCTCCTCGCCGCCGTCGCGGCGCGCCTCGCCGAGATCACGGGCTGAGAGCGGCCTCGACTCCCTTCCCGTGAACGGGACTTGTCGGCGGTGCGGACGCGCGTACAGACCTGACGAAGTGTCAATACATGTACCGGGCAAGGTCGTCGGTGCCCGACTGATTCCGTCGGGCGGGGGGTACCCGGGGAGCGTATGGCAGCAGGTGGCACCGCCGCCCGCGCCCCGACCGTACGGAGGAAGCATGGCACTGGTAGTGACAGGCGTCGTGGTGCTGGACTGTGCCGAGCCGGAGAAGCTCGCCACCTTCTACAAGGAACTGCTGGACGCCGAGGAGACGGACGCGACCGCGAACCGGGTGGAGATCAAGGCCCCCGACGGGCTGCGGCTGGCCTTCCGCCGCGATGTGATGGCGACGCCGCCGAGCTGGCCGCGCCCGGAGAACTCGCTCCAGGCCCACCTGGACTTCCACGTCGACGACCTCGACGAGGCGGAGCGCCGGGTCGTGGGCCTCGGCGGGCGTCCGCTGGAGACGAAGGACGCCTCGGGTCCGTACGAGGAGCGCGGCTACAGCGATCCGGCCGGGCACTCCTTCACCCTGCGGCTCGTCCCGGCCACGGCCCCCAAGCAGGGCTGAGCGCCGGCGGCGGTCCGAGGACCGCCGCCGGACGGCACCGGCACCGGAATGCCGGATGCCCGTGCGCCGCTCCGGCTCAGTCCCGGCCGGTCTTGTCGTCGGTCGGCCAGACGCCCGTGGAGCGCTCGATGGCCTTCGCGCCCGTGCGGTCCACCGCGCTGCGGACGACGGCGAAGATGGCGCCCTGCACCGCGGCGGCGAGCAGCACCTCGCCCCAGCCGCGGTCCTTGTCGAGGGCGTCCGGCGCGTTGTCCTCGTGGCGGATCGCCTTCCAGGTGGTCTGGAACGCCTTGCCCGCCAGCGCACCTCCCGCCCAGCCGAGCACGAACCCGACGGGCTTGTAGGCGAGGGGGAGCGTTTTCTTCTTCGTCTTCTTCGACATGTGGTTCTCCTTGTTGCCTTCGGCCGGCCTCCGGGGTGTCGCCGGACACTTGGCGTGTGTCCCTATCCGCGGCGAATACGCAGGCCGGGGTCGGTCGACGCGGTCTTCGGTGATCAGGGCCGCCCCTGTACGGGCACCTCCTCACCCTCGGGCACCGGTCCCGGCGGCGTCCCGTCGCCGAACGGCCGGCCGCCGAGTTCCGCGCGGTGATGCGGCGTCAGCCAGCCCGCCGGATCCGGGCCCAGCGGCACGATCCCGGTCGGATTGATGCCGGTGTGGACCTGGTGGTAGTGCCGTTTGACGTGGTCGAAGTCGACGGTGTCGCCGAACCCGGGCGTCTGGTACAGATCGCGGGCGTACGCCCACAGCACCCGGTCCTCGGCGAGCTTCCAGCGGTTGCACTTGAAGTGGCCGTGGTAGACCGCGTCGAAGCGGACCAGCGTCGTGAACAGCCGGATGTCCGCCTCGGTGATCGTGTCCCCGACGAGGTAGCGCCGTTCGGCCAGCCGCCGTGACAGCCACTCCAGCCGCCGGAAGACACCCGCGCACGCCTCCTCGTACCGCTCCTGCCGGTTCGCGAATCCCGCCCGGTACACCCCGTTGTTCACGTCGTCGTA
Organism: Streptomyces sp. NPDC005496; assembly: GCF_042872045.1. Classification (NCBI taxonomy): domain Bacteria; kingdom Bacillati; phylum Actinomycetota; class Actinomycetes; order Kitasatosporales; family Streptomycetaceae; genus Streptomyces; species Streptomyces sp. NPDC005496. The sequence goes on along the minus strand of NZ_JBIAJQ010000011.1, from coordinate 74,075 downwards.
GACGCCCGCCATGACCTCGTCGATCTCGTCGCGCAGCTTCGCCGGATACAGGTCCGGCGCCCCCTCGCGGTGCAGGTCCGTCCACTCGGTGGCGAAGTCCAGGGTGAGCCGCTGGTAGTCGTTGGTGACCAGCCTGCCGCTGGGCACGTCCACGAGCGCGGGCACGCTCACCCCGCCCGGATGGTCCTTCTCCCGGGCCTCGTAGGCCTCCTTCAGGAAGCGGATGCCGAGGACGGGGTCGCGGCCGTCCGGGTCCAGCGTGAACCGCCAGCTCCGGTCGTCCTGGATCGGGTCCACGACGGCGAGGGACACGGCGTCCTCCAGCCCGAGAAGGCGCCGTGACACAAGCGCGCGGCTCGCCCAGGGGCACGCCCGGCTCGCGACCAGCCGGTAGCGTCCGGCCTCGACGGGCCAGCCGTCCCGTCCGTCGGCGGTGACGCGGTCCGTGAAGTGGCTGCCGGAGCGCTTGAACTCCTTCTTGCCGTAGTCGGCGTTCGACCCGTCCTCGCCCATCACGCCTCTCCTCTCCGCCCGCCGCCGTCCGCGTGAGCCCTCGGTGGAGGGGTTCCCCGATTTCCGCCGACGCCACTGTGTGAGCGGGCCGGGCTCGGGCATCCGGGGCCTGTGGCCAACGACTCGACGCAACAACCGACCAGCTCCGACCGCAAGACGCGCATCACCGTCCTGGTGGCGCTCGGCGCCAATCTCCTGATCGCCGTCGCCAAGGCGGTGGGTGGTCTGGTCTCCGGTTCGCCCGCGCTCCTCTCCGAGGCGGCGCACTCCGTCGCCGACAGCCTGAACGAGGTCTTCCTGCTCGCGGCCCTGCGGCGCAGCCGGCGCCCCGCGGACCGGCGCCACCCGTTCGGGTACGGCAAGGAGCGCTTCTTCTGGTCCCTGCTCGCGGCCGTCGGGATCTTCGTGATGGGCGGCTGCTTCTCCGTCTTCCAGGGCGTCGAGGCACTCAGGAACGGAGCCGAGGAGTCGTTCTCCGGCTATGTGACGGGCCTGGTGGTCCTCGGCGTGGCCCTGCTGGCGGAGGGCGCCTCCCTGGTGCGGGCGCTGCACCAGGTGCACAAGCAGGGCGGCGGGCTGCGCGACCCCGCCCTGCGGACGGTCGTCGCCGAGGACGGCACCGCGGTGCTCGGTGTGACGTTCGCGATCATCGGCATGGTGCTCCACATGGTGACCGGCCAGGTCGTGTGGGAGGCCGCCGCCTCGCTGGCCATCGGGGCGCTGCTCGTCTGCGTCGCCTACTGGCTGGGACGGGACGCGCGCGCCCAGCTCGTCGGGGAGGCCGCCGACGAGGAACTCAGCGACCGGATCCGCGCCGTGCTGGACGCCCAACCCGAGATCGACAGCGTGGAGGCGCTCCTCACCATGAAGATGGGCCTGGACTCCACCCTGGTGGCCGCCCGCGTCGACCTGGTCCCCGGGCTCGACAGCGAGGAGGTGGAGGACGTCGCCGTCCGCATCAAGCGCTCCGTCGCCCGGCTGGTGCCGGAGGCCGACCAGATATTCCTCGACGTGACGGACGCGCGGGCCGCCCGGGAGGCCGCGGGCCGGAGCGCGACGGAAAGCCCCGCCGCGACGGGGGAGCGCGGCGGGGCCTGACGTCCGGGTGCCCCCGGAGGCGGCGGATCATGCGGCGCCGGTCCCGCACGCCCGCGCGGGCCGTAGGACACCGGCGGTGACCCGTGCGGACCGGCGCCCGTACGGGTCACTCCCGTGCGGCCGTCCGGCTCAGTCGGTCGGCTCCAGCACGAACAGCGGGATGGCGCGGTCGGTCTGCTTCTGGTAGTCCGCGTACGGCGGATAGGCGGCGACCGCGCGCTCCCACCAGACCGCCTTCTCCTCGCCCGTGACCTCACGCGCGGTCAGATCGTGGAGGGCGGGGCCGTCCTGCAGCGACACGCGCGGGTCGGCCTTCAGGTTGTGGTACCAGACCGGGTGCTTGGGCGCGCCGCCCTGGGACGCGACCACCGCGTAGCGCCCGTCGTGCTCCACCCGCATCAGCGGGGTCTTGCGGATCTTGCCGCTCTTGGCGCCCCGGGTGGTGAGGATGATGACGGGAAGGCCCGTGTTCCCGAGGGTCGTCCCCTTGGTGCCGCCCGAACTCTCGTACAACTCCACCTGGTCGCGCACCCATTGCTCCGGGCTGGGTTCGTACTCACCCTCAAGAGGCATGTCTTCCGTCCCATCGTCGCGTTGTACTGGTGTCGTCCAGTCAAGATTCAACACCGGTTCGCGCGCAAATCAACCAGGCCCCTACCTCGGGGGTAACCGACGGTGTCGGCCGGACGGGGCACGGTGGACCCGTCGTCACGCCGCCGCAGCCCCGGTCGGAACCGGTAGAGATGAGAGAGTCCCGCCATGTCCGCAGCCAACGGCCGAACCCCCGCCACGCGCACCGTCGTCGAGGAACTGCTGCGCCGGATCGGCGAGGGGGACCCGGAGCGGATCGCCGGGCTGTACGCCGAACGGGGTGACTGGAAGCTGAGCTGGCCCGAGGACGAGCACGGGCGGTCCGCGACCCCCTGGATCCGCCACCGCTCCACGCGCGCCGACGCCGCCGCCCACTACCGCGAGCTGGCCGCGCACCACAGGCCCGGCGCGGCGGCCACCGCGATCGAGCGCGTCCTCGTCGACGGCGGGGACGCGGTCGTGCTCGGCGAGATCCGCCAGACGGCGGCGGCCACCGGACGGGAGTACCGGGCCAGGTTCGCCCTGCATCTCACCGTCGAGGACGGGCTGGTCACCCGGCACCACGTGTACGAGGACAGCCTCTCCGTGGCCCGCGCCTTCGAGCCGGCCCGGCCCGCCGGTCACGCCCCCGGACGGCCCTGAGCCCGGCCGGGGACGCGTCGCCGGCACCGGACCGGGGCGGGTCCGGGCGGCGTCGGCGCGACGCGCCGTCCGGATCATGTCCCATTGCTCTCTGGTGGGCGCCGGTTCCGCCGTGTAGCGTCGCTGCCAGATGTCGTGGTTCGCCGTACCTGCCCGCGCTCCGGCGCGGGCGCTTTGCTGTGCGGTCGACCAGGTCGATCACCTCTGGGGCCCGCGCGGTGCGGGTCCCGATCTCAACCGGAGGGCACAGCATGGCCAGCGGAACCGTCAAGTGGTTCAACGCCGAAAAGGGCTTCGGCTTCATCGCGCAGGACGGCGGCGGACCGGACGTCTTCGCGCACTACTCCAACATCAACGCGAGCGGCTTCCGTGAGCTCCAGGAAGGCCAGGCGGTGACCTTCGACGTCACCCAGGGCCAGAAGGGCCCGCAGGCGGAGAACATCACCCCCGCCTGACCCCTGACCGAACCGGTCCCGGCCCTCGGGCCGGGCCGGTTCGACCCGGTCCCGGGACGGCCGCTGCCGCCCGGCGCGGGACCGCCCGCACGGTAGGGGTTCAGCCAGATCGCGTGGCAGGTACATCTGGCCGAACTTCGCGTGGCCCTGTAGATGCCCTGGGCATCTAATGATGATCGGCAAGAGCGAACCGTCGCTTGCGAGGTCACTCATGACAGAACCCGTCGCCTTCCCCCAGGACCGCACCTGCCCCTACCACCCGCCCGCCGCCTACGAGCCGTTGCGCGAGGCGGGGCCCCTGTCGCGGATATCGCTGTACGACGGCCGTGACGTCTGGTTCGTCACCGGCCACACCGAGGCGCGTGAACTGCTCGCCGACCCGCGCCTGTCGTCCGACCGCACCCTGCCCGCGTTCCCCGCGCCGACGGAGCGGTTCGCCGCCTCCCGCACGCGCCGCGTCGCCCTGCTCGGCGTCGACGACCCCGAACACCGCACGCAGCGCCGCATGCTGGTGCCGCGCTTCACCCTCAAGCGGACCGCCGAGCTGCGTCCCCGGATCCAGGAGACCGTGGACCGGCTGCTGGACCGGATGGCGGAACAGGGTCCCGACGCCGAACTCGTGGACGCCTTCGCGCTGCCCGTGCCCTCGACCGTGATCTGCGCCATGCTCGGCGTCCCCTACGCCGACCACGACTTCTTCGAGGAGGAGTCCCGCAGACTGCTGCGCGGCCCCGGTGCGGCCGACATCCAGGCCGCCCGCGACCGACTCGACGCCTATTTCGGCGCGTTGATCGACCGCAAGCTGGAAAATCCCGGCGACGGGCTGCTCGACGAACTCGTCCAGGAGAGGCTGCGCGAGGGCACGCTCGACCGGACCGAACTGCTCGGACTGGCCACGCTCCTGCTGGTCGCCGGCCACGAGACCACGGCGAACATGATCTCGCTGGGCACCTTCACGCTGCTGCGGCACCCGGAGCGGCTGGCCGAACTCCGCGCCCTACCCGCGCTGTGGCCGGACGTGGTGGAGGAGCTGCTGCGCTATCTCTCGATCGCCGACGGGCTGCTGCGGGTGGCCACCGAGGACATCGAGGTGGCCGGGGCGACGATCCGGGCCGACGAGGGCGTCGTCTTCTCCACCTCCGTCATCAACCGCGATGCGGACGCCTTCGGGACCCCGGACGCCCTGGACTGGCACCGCCCGGCCCGGCACCACGTCGCGTTCGGCTTCGGCATCCACCAGTGCCTCGGGCAGAACCTGGCCAGGGCCGAGCTGGAGATCGCCCTGCGCTCCCTCTTCGAGCGCTTCCCCACACTGCGGCTCGCCGCCCCGGCCGAGGACATCCCCTTCAAACCGGGGGACACGATCCAGGGGATGCTGGAACTCCCCGTGACCTGGTAAGAGGCTTCGGGCATGGACTACGACATCACCATCGACAGGGACGTCTGCATCGGGGCCGGGCAGTGCGCCCTGGCCGCCCCCGGCGTCTTCACCCAGGACGACGACGGATTCGGCGAGTTGGTCCCCGGCCGCGAGGACGGCGCGGGTGACCCCATGGTGCGCGAGGCCGCACGGGCCTGTCCCGTGAGCGCCATCACGGTGTCGGGGGCCTGACGGTCCGACACCCGCGTGACGTCCCGGACCCGTCCGCGATCCATGTCCTACGGCCGGGAGTTGAGCAGCGCGCGGGCGGCCTCGCGCGCGTGCGCGGCGGGCGCGGTGCTCTGTTCGACGCCCGCGGTGACCATGGCGCCCTCGGCGAGCAGGTACACCTGTTCGGCGAGGGCCGCCGGCCGCCCCGCGTCGGCCACCAGCGCCGCCAGCCAGCCCTTGAACGCCTGCTTGTGCGCCCGCACCCGCGCGGCCACCCGCGGCGAGGTGGCGCCCAGTTCGCCGTACGAGTTGATCCACGCGCAGCCGCGGAATCCGGGTTCGGCGAACCAGCCCTCCAGCCAGTCGAAGACCGCGAGGACGCGCTCGGCCGGGTCCTCCCGACGGTCGACGTACTCGGCCAGCCGCCGCCGCCAGCGGACGTCACGCCGCTCCAGATACGCCTCGACCAGCAGCTCCTTGGACGGGAACAGCTGGTACAGCCGCTTGAGCGAGACGCCGGAGGTGCCGCGCACGTCGTCCATGCCGACGGCCTGGATACCGCGGCCGTAGAACAACTCCTCGGCCGCGTCCAGGGCCTGGTCCCGGGCGAGGGCCACTGCCTGTTCACGGGCGGCCGTGCTGTCCATCCGAAGTCCGCTCCTTGACGTGAGAACCACCGTTCTCTACGTTAGCAGCCATCGAGAGAACGGCCGTTCTCTATATCGTGGGCGTCCGCGCCCCGCCCCGAGGAGGACGCCATGAGCGACCGTCCACCGCTTCCGCCCTTCACCCGCGAGACCGCCGCACAGAAGGTCCGGGCGGCCGAGGACGCCTGGAACACCCGCGACCCGCACCGGGTCTCGCTCGCGTACTCCGAGGACTCGGTCTGGCGCAACCGCGACACCTTCGTGCGGGGCCGCGCCGAGATCGTCGAGCTCCTGACCGCCAAGTGGGCACGGGAGCACGAGTACGCGCTGCGCAAGGACCTCTGGGCCTTCGACGGCAACCGGATCGCCGTGCGCTTCCAGTACGAGTCCCGGGACGCGGACGGCCAGTGGTGGCGCTCGTACGGCAACGAGCTCTGGGAGTTCGACGAGCACGGCCTGATGACGCGCCGCGAGGCGAGCATCGACGACGTGCGGATCGAGGAGGCCGAGCGCCGGATCAGGGGCCCCCGCCCGGAGACGGAACGAGCGGACACCCTGCCCCTGCGCTAGCTCCGGCCGTCCGGACCGGCCGCCATCGGCGATGTGCCGCTCCGGACCGCGCTACGCCGACCGGATCCGGACGTCAGGACCCGGGTCATTAGGGTGCTCGGGTGAGCGAACGCGCCGAGAAGCCCTTCCTGTACGTCGTCGTCTGCGCCGCCGGTGTCGCCGCGGACGTCGGCACGCTGATCACCGCCGCCCTGCGGGACTGGGAGGTCGGCGTCATCGCCACCCCGCAGGCGCTCGGCTTCTTCGACACCGCGGACGCCGAGCAGCGGACCGGCCGCCCGATCCGCTCCGCCTGGCGCTCGCCCGGCGACCCGCGCCCGTTCCCGGCCCCCGACGCGGTCACCGTCGCACCGGCCACCTTCAACACGGTCAACAAATGGGCCGGCGGCATCTCCGACACCCTGGCCCTGGGCACCCTGTGCGAGGCGTACGGTCTCGGCGTGCCCATATCCGTCCTGCCCTGTGTGAACGAGGCGCTCGCCGCCCACCCCGCCTACCGCGCGAGCGTCGAACGGCTCGGCGGCATGGGCGTCCGGTTCGGTGACCCGTACGACGGCGCGCCGGGGGAGGACGGCGGACGCGGGGAATTCCGCTGGGAGCGGGCGCTCGACCTGCTCACCCGTCCCGTCCGACCCCGGCGGCGGAGCGCCGGTCCGCGCAGGTGAGCGTGGGCCCGACGAGCATGCCGCCCGTGTAGACGGCCTGGCCCTGCGGCATCCAGTAGCCCAGTTTGGAGACGACCGTGGAGCAGGACTCGGGCAAGGAGACGTGGACGACGACCGTGTCGGGCCGGCCCGGCTGGAGTTCGGTGAGGGCGCAGTCCAGGGCGTGCATGCTCCGCTCCGTGGAGGGATAGCGGCCGGTCAGCGGGTTGACGCAGCGGGGATCCGACGTCGTCAGCTCCACCCCGGACCCCTCCTCGCCGATGAGCCCGAAGCGGGCGCTGCCGTCACCCTGCTCGCTCTCCCGCGCGACCGTGTAGGTCACGGTGGTCGTGGAGCCCGCGCGCAGCGAGTCCCGGTCGACGTCGATGCGGTGGGTGGGCGCGGCCTTCGGCCCGGACAGGGTCAGCGTGGCGTGCACCCGGCCGCGCAGGTCGACACCCGCGGGTGTCGAGCGGACGTGCACCTCGCCGCTGATGTCGTAGGTGCCGGGCCCCGGGTAGTCGCGTCCGCCGGGCAGCGTCCCGGAGGCGACGGTCTCGCCCGCGCGCCGCGCCGTCCAGCTGCCCGAGGTCGTACAGGCGTACGCGACGGACGTGCCGGCCCGGCGGCAGGTCGCCGGGGCCGACACCGACATGGTCGGACCACCGCTGCTCGCGCACAGGTTCACGGAGGCCCGCTGGCCGTTCTCGCCCTTCAGCGTGCCCGCCTGCGCGCACAGGGTGGCGGGGGCGGAACCGCCGGGGGCCGGGGCGCGCCGCTCGGCGCTCGCCGCGGGCTCCCCCACGACGCCCCATCCGACGGCGGCGGCCAGCAGGGCCGCCGCCGTGAGGGTCCGGGACGTCCTGCGGACGGTGGTGCGTGTCGGCACGGCTTTTTCCTCCCGCACGGCTGTGACCGGCGGGTCCGCCGGTCGCGTGCGTCGAGGATGCGCGTCCGGCCGCCCCGGGCCGCCGCTCCCACGCCGGACGGTCACCTGCGGGCACGAAGGACGGGCACCCATCCGGGGCACCGGAGGCTCGGGGCGGGGGTGGGTGCCCGCCGTGGGCCACCACGGCAACGGCCGGGCGTCAGCGGGTCCGGCGTACGTACTTCTCGTCGTCCGGCGTGGACACCAGGACGTCCCTGCGGACGATGCTCAGCCGGTCGCCGAAGGCGGAGCGCGCCTTGCGCAGGCCGCTGTCGGTGTACTCGATGACGAGCACCCGGTCCCGGAACGCCTTCGCGTAGACCCCGCACTCGTCGTACTGGCCGCACTCCTCCGCCACCGCGAAGTCGAGCCCGGCAGCCTTCCGCCGCCCCGCCAGCTCCGGCGTGTTCTTCTGGCCGACGGCCAGATGCCGGGCGTGGGCGTGCGCCGAGAGGAGTCTGGTGAACGCGACGGCGTCGTCGGCGGTCAGCAGGTGCCGGGAGCGGGTGTAGCTGTCGTAGTTGTCCGGCTCGACGGCGTCGAAGCCCTTGGCGGCGCAGCCGTCGATCCAGCGGGCGACCCGCGCGGCCACCCGCTCGCGCTTGGCCGGGGTGCCGATGTCCAGCAGCGCCTCGTTCCAGTCGCGGTCCACGACGACCTCGCCGTCCGCGTCGCGCAGCAGCAGGTCCGCGGGCCACGCGTCGCGCTCCGCGGGCTGGGCCTGGAAGGCGTTGACGTAGCAGACGTTGTAGAGGCCGCGCGCGGGCGTCGCCGAGCGGTCGCGGCTGACGACGCGCACGCCGGCGGGCGGGGGATAGGCGCCGCCGATCTGGTAGTCGAAGTCCGCGCCGAGCGGCGGCAGGCGCACCCCGGCCCGCGAGGAGGAGTCCTCGCGCGGCTTCGGGCCGCCGTGCTCGTCCGGGGCCGTGGCCGCGCTTTCCCGGCCGCCCGAATCGTTCTTCCCGGCCCCGCCGGACCCCGATCCGCAGCCCGCGAGCGCGGTCAGGACGGCCAGGGCCGCGGCGACGGTTCGCAGGGGCCGGGCACGGCCCACACGCGTGACGGACATGTCCGCTCCATCGATCGCGAGTACGACCCCGCCTCGGACGCGTCGGCGGTCCTGGCGACTGTGGCCGGGCTTGGACCGAGTCCGCTACCGGCTGGGCGCACCTCTGCGTGCCGGGTTCCACCACGGCACGCGAAAGATCCAAGCGTGCCGGGCCGCCGCGAGTCAAGCGGCCCCCGGCGCCGCCGAATCAGGTCACGCGACAGAAGCACGGCCCCGGCCCGTGCCCGATGCTGGCCGGTGCGCACGTCGGAGAAGCCGGGCACCACGGGAGAGCAGGCACGCATGCCCATCGGGATCATCGGCGCGGGAGCCGTCGGACAGGCCCTCGCCGTCCGCTTCCTGGCCGCCGGGGAGCGGGTCGTCGTCAGCGACAGCCGGGACCCGCAGCGGTCGCGGGCCCTGGCCGACGCCCTCGGGCCCGGACTGACGGCCGCGACGGTCGAGGAGGCGGCCGTCGCGGAGATCGTCGTGCTCGCCGTGCCCTGGCGGCGGCTGCGGGAGGCGGTGCGGGCCGCCGAGTCGTCCGACTGGCAGGAACGGATCGTCGTCGACACCACCAACCCGCTGGGGCCCGGCCACACGCCGGCCGAGCTCGGCCGGCGCCCGTCCAGCGAGGTCGTGGCCGGTCTGCTGCCCGGCGCGCGCCTGGTCAAGGCGTTCAACACGCTGCCGCCGGCCCTGCTCGGAGCCGACCCGCGCACCCCCGCCGGACGCCGTGTGATCTTCCTCTCCGGGAACCACCCGGGCGCCAACGGGCGTATCGCCGGTCTCGTGCGGCGCGCGGGCTGGGCGGCGGTGGATCTCGGGCCGCTGGCGGGCGGCGGGCGGCTCCAGCAGTTCCCGGGCGGTCCGCTGGCGACGCTGGAGCTCATTCTGAGGCCCGGCGCGGAGGCCTTATTGTCATGACATGAGGAACGACCGCGGCGCATTGGCCGTGCACGACCACGGGGGCGAGGGCTCGCCCCTGCTCCTGCTGCACGGCGCGGGCCGCACCCTCGCCGACTGGGCGGCCGTCGCGCCGATGCTCGTGCGCCGACACCGGGTGCTCGCCGTGGATCTGCGCGGACACGGCCTCTCCCCGTCCGGCGCCTGGAGCGTCCCGGAGCTGCTCGGCGACCTCGAAGGCGTCCTCAAGGAGCACGGCATCCCGGACGCGCTGCCCGTCGGGCACTGCGTCGGCGGTGTGCTCGCCGTCCTGTACGCGCTGGAGCACCCCGACGTCACCCCGGGCGCGGTGAACCTGGACGGGTTCGGGTGGGGACGCCCCGGCCCGGACGGGGACCCCGGGAGCGAGGAAGATCCGGCGCTCGCCGCGTCCGGACGTCCGCTGCCGGCCGACGGACTCAAGGAACTCCTCGCGCTCCAGCGCACCCTGTCGGAGCGGCTCGGCATCCCCTACGAACTGCTGGAGGCCGGCGTCCGGCGCGCGACCCACGACGGGCCCGACGGACGGCTGGCGCTGCGGCCCGAGCGCGCCCAGGTACGGGAGATGCGCGCCGCGATCGACTCGCTCGACCTCTTCGGCCTTCTCCGGCGGACCACGCGGCCCCTGCTTCTCGGCCGTGCGCTGCGGACCGCGCCGCCGATCCCGGGCATGGACTGGTCGTGCGCCCCGACGGCCGCCGGTGCGAGGGACATCGAGCGGGAACTCGCCGAACTGGCCGAGTACCGGGCCGAGTTGACGGTCACCGGAATCGACGCCACCCACGCCATGCTCCTCGAGAACCCCAGGGCGGTCGCCGACGCCGTCCTCCGGTTCGCCGCATGACGCCCGCCGGAGACGAGTGGATCGTCGGCCGCGAACACGAACTGGAGCTGCTCGCCCGGCTGGTGGACGACCCGTCGGCCCAGGTCCTGCTGGTCACCGGCGGCCCCGGACTCGGCAAGAGCGTGCTGCTGGACGCCACCGCCCGCCAGGCCCGGCGCGCCGGAACGCGGGTGTTGCGCTGCCGGGGCTGCGAGGGCGAGTCGGAGCTACCGTTCGCCGGACTCCACCAGCTGCTGCGGCCGGTCCTCGACCTGGCCGACGGGCTCCCCGCCCGTCAACGCGCCGCACTGCTCGGCGTGTTCGGGATCGAGGAGAGCGCCGAGCCCGCCGACCCGCTGCTGACCGCGCTGGGCGCCCTGACGCTGCTCTCCGACGCGGCGAACGGGGGCCCGCTGCTCCTGGTGGCCGACGACGCCCACTGGCTGGACGTGGGCACGCTCGACGTCCTCGCCTTCGTCGCCCGGCGCCTCGAAGGGGAACCGCTCACCCTGCTCGTCGCGGCACGCGAGGGCTGCGTACCCGCGCCCTTCGCCCGCGAGGCCCGGACACTGGCCGTCGAGCCGCTGGAGCCCGCGGCGGCCGGCCGGCTCCTCGACGTCCAGCCCCGGCCGCCGGTCGGACGCGCCCGCTCCCGCATCCTGGAGCAGGCCGCGGGCGTACCGCTCGCCCTGGTGGAGCTGGCCCGCGCCGCCGGACGCGACCCGGCCGCCGCCCAGGACTGGACGCTGCCGCTGACCGGCCGGCTGGAGGAGATCTTCGCCGCGGACCTGCCCGGACTGCCCGGCGCCACCCGGCAGTTGCTGCTCCTCGCCGCGGCCGCGGAGACGGCCGAGCTGCCGGTGATCCTGTCCGCCGCCGAGACGACGGCCCCGGACCGCCCGCCCGGCCCCGGCGACTGGCTGCCGGCCGAACGGGCCGGCCTCGTCCGCATCGCCGACGGGCACATACGCTTCCGCCACCCCCTGATCCGCTCCGCCGTCTACCAGGCCGCGACCTACGCCGAACGCCACGCCGCCCACCGCGCGCTGGCCGAGGTGCTCGACGGCGAACCCGACCGCCGCGCCTGGCACCGCGCCGCCGCCGTCTCCGGCGTCGACGAGGAGGTGGCCCGGGAACTGGTGGACAGCGCCTCGCGCGCCCGGCGCCGGGGCGGCTACGCGGCGGCGGCCACCGCCCTGGAGCGGGCGGCGCTGCTCACCCCCGACCCCGAGGTGCGCGCGCGACGCCTGGTCCGGGCCGCGACCATGGCGATGTACGCCGGACACCCCCGCTGGGTCGGCCAGATCGCCTCCCGCGTCGCGGCGATCGCCGAGGACCCGGCCGTGCTGGCCGAGGCATCCCTCCGGGCGGGCTGGGCGCTCGCCGTGACGACCCAGTTCGAGGGCTCGCTCGGCTTCCTGCTGCCGGTCGCCGAGGCCGCCGTCGAGACGAATCCCGGGCTCGCCCTGGACGCTCTGAGCACCGCGACCACCCCCGCCTACAACGCCGGGGACTTCACGCACCGCGAGAAGATCCTGCGGACCGCCGAGCGGGTGCCGCCCCAGCGGGACGAGACGGCCCGGCTGTGGATCCTGGCCGGCTGCGACCCGCTGCTGCACCGGACCCGGGCCCTCTCGATGCTGCGCGGCACGGCCTGGACCGAGCCCGCGGCGGAGCCCGGCCCCGGCGGCTCGGACGAACGGCTGTCCCGCCTGACCGCGGCCGGCGCCGCCGCGTGGATCCTCGACGAGACCGCCGAGGCGATACGTCTGCTCGGCGCCGCGCTGGAACACCTGCGACGCTCCCCGACCGCCGGCGCCAACGCGACCGTCGCCCAGGCCCTCGCCCTCGCCCTGTACGAGAACGGCTCCTGGGCCGCGTGTCAGGAAGCCGTCGACGAGGCGTACCGCACGGCCGCGGAGGCGGGCCTGGAGAACGTGGCCGTCGGCTCACCCGTCCTCGGGGCCACCCTGCTCGCCCTGCGCGGCGACACGGAGGAGGCGCGCGCCGCCGTACAGCGCGCATCGCACGGCATCGACCTGCCCAACTGCCGCAGCCTGCAGGTGCGGGCGCACTACGCGCTGGGCGCGGCGGCGCTCGCCGAAGGCGACCATCCGGCCGCCTACGACCGCTTCCGCGCCGTCTACACCCAGGACCCGGAACCCGAACCCCTGCACTACCACGCCTCCGACTACCACCTGGCCGACCTCGCCGCGGCCGCCGTGCGCACGGGACGGGCCGAGGAAGCGCGGCGCGTCCTCGACGCCGTCCGCCGCCGGCTCGCGCGGGGCGAGGTGTCCGCGCGGCTCGACGCGATCGTGCACCGGGCGAGCGCGCTCCTGGCCGCACCCGACGACGCCGAACGGCACTTCCTGGCCGCCCTCGCCGGCCCGGAGGGCGACCAGTGGCCCTTCGAGCGCGCGCAGGTCCGCCTCGACTACGCGGAATGGCTGCGCCGCAGGCGACGCTCGGTGGAGGCGCGACCGCTGCTCACCGCGGCGCTCGACGTCTTCGACCGGCTCGGTGCCCGCCCCTGGCGTGAACGCGCGCTCGCGGAGCTGCGCGCGGCGGGCGTCACGCCCGGCACACCGCCGGCCGCCGACGCGCTGGCCGAACTCACCCCGCAGCAGGTGCAGATCGCCCGGCTCGCCGCCACCGGCCTCACCAATCGCGAGATCGGTGAGCGGATCTTCCTCTCGCCCCGAACGGTCGGTTTCCACCTCTACCGGATCTTCCCCAAGCTGGGTATCACCTCGCGGGCCCAACTCCGCGACGTACTCGGGGAGTAGCCCGCGCCGCCCGGGCGCGGGCAGAGGTGAATAGCCGTGGAGGGGCCTTGCTGACAATTCGTCAATCCGCGTTCCACGGGCGGAGTCGCGAAAGTTTCGGGATGTCTTGTTCCGCCTCCGTGACCTGTGCAAAGGTGTGCCGTGCCTGACGGGGGGGCGGCCTATTTCGTTTCCCCCTGCACGCTTTTTGCGTTTCTGGTGACCCCCTGTCGCGGAACTCTGGTACGGACTTTTCGCCGCGCGGGCTTCAGGAGGAAAGTGAACGTGAATGACCTCGCTCCGCCGAATTCCTCCGCCCCCGGCCGAGCACCCGAACCGACGGACGAACAGCTCGCCGTCGAACTGAAGAAGCACTCGGGAAAAGGGCCCGCGAACCGACCCGTCGAGGAACTCCTCGCCCGCCACTGGGAATCCGCCTTCTCGTACGCGCTGCTGTGCGCGGACGGTCCCCACCCCGCCGGGATGCTGACCACCGCCGCGTTCACCCGCCTCTTCGAGGAGGCCCTGCGCGGGAGCGGTCCGACGGCGGCCTGGCGGCCCGAGGTCCTCGTCGCCGTACGGCGCATCGCCGCGGAGTGGGACACGGACCACCGCCGGCAACTGCTCCACCCCGCCCTGCTGTCCGCCGCCGAGGACGGTGAACGCGCCGCGAGCCGGCTCCTGCCCACGGCGACCGGACGTCTGGTCTCCCGGGCGTTCCAGCGGCTCGGCGCGCCCGCCCGCTGCCTGCTCTGGCACGCGGAGGTCGAGGCCGAGCCCCTGGAGGCGCCCGCCGCACTGCTGGGGCTGAGCACCGAGGACGCCGCCGTGAAGCTGGAGCGGGCACGCTCGCTGCTGCGCGCGGGCTGTCTCGACGTCCACCGCGAACTGGCCCCCGATCAGGAGTGCCGCCGCTACAGCCGCCTGCTGGACGTGTCCCTCCGGCGCGACGACGACATCCTGGACCCCGACCTGCGCGACCATCTCGCCACCTGCCGGCACTGCGGGCAGGCCGCCGGGCAGCTCGACCACCGCGACGGGCGGCTCGCCCTCCTGCTGGCCGAGGCGGTACTCGGCTGGGGTGCGCGGGACTACCTGGACTCCCGGCCAGGGCAGGCCGACGAAGGGCCCGGCGAGGAGCGGACGGCGTGGCCGGGCGGGGTGCCCGGCGGTGAGCCGTCCACCGGCACCGCGGCTCCGGCCGGGCCGGTCACCGGAACGGCGTCTCGCGGCGGGGCCGGTTCCCCGGCGGCCCCCGCCCGGCCGCCGCGCGCCGGGTCCCGCACGGCCACGCTGCGCGCGCACCGCCGCGCACGCCACCGCAGGCATCTCGCCCTCGCCGCCCTGACGGCGGGCGTCTGCGTCCTCGTACCGCTCATCGTGTGGGCGGCCTCGGGGGACGGCGACGGGCGTCCGGCCGGGGGGAACGGCCCGCACAAGGAGTCCGCGCCCGGCTCTCCGCCCTCCTGGGTGAGCGCCGCGGACCGCGGTCCCGTCGGCACGCTGCGGGGCCGGCTCCGCAACACGGCGAGCGGCCTCTGCGTCGGCCTGGACCGGGGGAGGCCGGTGGCGGGCGCGGAGGCGGTGCTGGTCCCGTGCGGCGCGGCGGCGGACCAGCAGTGGGTGTACGAGACCGACGGGCTGCTGCGCAGCGGCTCCGCCCCCGACCTGTGCCTCGACTCCCACCTCGGCGACTCGGTCGTGCTGGGCGGGTGCACCGACGCCGCGGGGCCCGGGACCGGGAACGTGCGCTACGACTTCACCCCGCGGGGCTCCCTGGTCCCCCGGTGGAACCGGGATCTCGCGCTGACGCCCGCCTCCTCGCGGGACGGCGCCGCGCTGGTCCTCAAGCCCCGGGCGGACGAGTCCGCGGAGCAGCGCTGGGTGACCGACACGTCGGCGGACCGGCTGAGACCGGAGTCGGTCGACTGGGACTCCGCGGACCGCCCGGCGTCACCGCGGGACGCGAGCCCGAAGCCCTCCGCGCCCCCGTCACCGACGGCCACGCGTACCCCCGCCCCCACCGAGGCCCCGTCCGGCGGTCCCGGTCAGGACACGTGCTCCTGGTCCACCTGCGGGGATGACGGACACGGCTGGTGGGGCCGGGGCGGCCGGGGACACCGGCACTGACCGGGTTCAGGCGGGCGGTGGCGGTGGCGGTGGCGGCAGCGTCGTGACGTCCGGCGCCGGTTCCGGCCAGACCAGCAGCACCGGGCAGGGCGCGTGGTCGACGACGAAACGTCCGGCGGGCCCCAGGCTGTGCGGGCCGAGACGGGCGCGGTCGCCGTCGCGCGCCAGGACGAGCAGGCCGGCGCCCCGGGCCGCTTCGACCACCTCGCGCTCGGCGTGCCCGGTGCGCTCCAGCCGGGTGCAGGGGCCGCCGAGCCGCTCGGCCGCGGCGGCGAGGAGACGGGCCGCCGACACCGTGCCCAGGTCCTCCAGGCGGTTCCCGGGGTCGCGTTCCGGGTGCCCGCGGCCGAGCAGGCCCGCGAAGGCGCCGTGCGCGAGACCCGGTACGTCCGGCTCGCTCACGTGCAGCAGGACCACGTCCGCGGTTGCCGGGGCGTGAGCGCGCACGGCGTCGACACACGCGGGCCAGGTCCCCTCGACGAGCCAGGCGATCACCCGCATGTCCATCAGCCTCCGAAGACCAGCAGTCCCGTCCACAGCGCCGCCACGGCGGAGACCAGCGCGGCCGGCACGGTCATCAGCCCGAGCCGGGTGAACTCGCCGAGATCGACGCCGTGGTCGTGCTCGTGCACGATACGCCGCCACAGCAGCGTCGCCAGGGACCCCGCGTAGGTCAGGTTCGGCCCGATGTTGACGCCCAGCAGCACCGCCAGCACGGCGCCGGGACCGGACGCGGCGGTCAGCGGCAGCAGGACGAGGACCGCGGGCAGGTTGTTGATCAGGTTGGCCAGGACGGCGGCCAGGGCGGCGATGCCGAGGAGGGCGAGGAAACCGGTCCCCTCGGGCAGGAGCCGGCCGAGGGCGTCGGACAGTCCGTTGTCGACCACCGCGCGTACGACGATGCCCAGCGCCAGCACGAAGGCCAGGAAGGCGGGCGCCGTGGCGCGCACCACCGCGAGCGGTGTCGTGCGCCGCCGGACCAGGGCCCGGACGGCGAGGACGGCCGCCCCGGCCGTCGCGGACCACGCCGGGTCGACGCCGAGCGCGGAGGCCACGACGAAACCGGCCAGTGTGCAGGCCACCGTCACCAGCGCGAACACGGGCACCTCGGGCGGCGCGCCGGCGCTCGGCACGGGGGCGGCGGCGTTCAGGTCGCGGGCGAAGAAGCGCCGGAACACCAGGTACTCGGCGCCGATGGCGACCAGCCAGGGCAGCGTCATCAGGGCGGCGAAACGGGTGAAGCTCAGCCCGCTCGCGGTGAACGCGAGGAGGTTGGTGAGGTTCGAGACCGGCAACAGCAGCGAGGCCGTGTTCGACAGGTGCGTGCAGGCGTACACGTGCGGTTTGGGGCGGACACCCATCCGGCCGGCCGTGGCGAACACCACCGGGGTGAGCAGCACGATGGTGGCGTCCAGGCTCAGCACGGCGGTGATCGCCGAGGCGAGGGCGAAGACGGCGGTCAGCAGCCGCCCCGGACTGCCCGCCGCCCAGCGGGCCGTCCACGCCCCGCACGCCTGGAAGAGGCCCTCCTCGTCGCAGTAGCGGGCGAGGACCAGCACCGCGGCCAGGAAGCCGACCACCGGACCCAGATGCGCGCTCTCCGCGCGGGCGTGGTCGAGCGAGATCGCGCCGGTCGCGACGGCGATGCCCGCCGCGGGGACCGCCACGGCGGCCTCGGGCAGCCCGAAGGGGCGGACCACGGCGCAGACGAGGACGGCCACGAGCAGGACGACCGAGAGTGCTTCGGCGAGCGGGGTGTTCAGGGTTCGGTCCTCCGGGCGCGGTTCTTCGTGCCCGTTCATGAAAGCAGGCCGTGCCGGGCGGACCGCAGCGGACCCGGCCGCGGGGGACCCCCAGCCGTGCTCACCGTTCGGGCGGACGCGCACGCCGGCGGCGTCTCATTCCTCCAGGAGCGCGATCTCCGCCCAGATCGTCTTGCCCTCGGCGGTGTGCCGGCTGCCCCAGCGCTCCGTGAGCTGGGCGACCAGCAGCAGCCCCCGGCCGCCCTCGTCGAAGGTCTTGGCCCGGCGCAGGTGCGGCGCGGTGTGGCTGCTGTCGGAGACCTCGCAGATGAGGGTGGTGTCGTCGTGGATGAGGCGCAGCCGGATCGGGTGGTCGCCGTAGCGGATGGCGTTGGTGACGAGCTCGCTGACCACCAGCTCGGCCGTGAACCCGGCCTCGCTCAGTCCCCAGGCGTCGAGCTGCTCCACCACGCGCTTGCGGACCGGGGCGACGAGGGAGGGGTCGGCCGGCACGTCCCAGGCCGCCACCTGGGAGGACGGCAGCTCGCGGGTCCGGGCGAGCAGCAGGGCCACGTCGTCGGAGGCGCCGCCCGGCGGGAGCAGGTGCTGGAGGACCTCGTGGCAGGTGTCGTCCAGGGAGCCCGAGTAGCGCCCCAGCACGTCGCAGAGCAGTTCCTGGCTGGCGTCCAGGTCTCGCTCGCGGCTCTCGACCAGCCCGTCGGTGTAGAGCGTGAGCACGCTGCCCTCGGCCAGCTCGAACTCGGCGGACTCGAAGGGCATGCCGCCCAACCCCAGCCGCGGCCCGGCCGGCACGTCGAGCTGCCGGGGCGGACCGTCCGGCGGGATCAGGATCGGCGGGAGGTGTCCGGCGCGCGCGACGGTGCAGCGGCGCGACACCGGGTCGTACACGGCGTACAGGCAGGTGGCCCCGAGCTCGCCGGTGGTGCCGTCGCTGCCCGCCTCCGCGGACAGCCGTACGACGAGGTCGTCGAGGTGCGTCAGCAGCTCCTCCGGCGCCAGGTCGATGTCGGCGAGGGTGCGCACCGCGGTGCGCAGCCGGCCCATCGTCGCCGAGGCCTGGATCCCGTGGCCGACGACGTCGCCGACGACCATGGCGACGCGCATCCCGGACAGCGGGATCACGTCGAACCAGTCGCCGCCGACCCCGGCGCGCGCGGCGGGCAGATAGCGCGAGGCCGCCTCGACGGCGGCGGTCCGGGGCAGGGAGCGCGGCAGCAGACTGCGCTGCAGGGCCAGCGCGGTCTCGCGTTCGCGGGAGTAGCGGCGGGCGTTGTCGATGCACACCGCGGCCCTCGCGGTGATCTCCTCGGCCAGCAGGACGTCCTCGGCGGTGAAGGGGTCCGGGCGGCGGAACCTGCTGAGGACGGCGACGCCCAGGGTCGCGCCGCGCGCCTGGACGGGGACGGACATCGTGGCGTGGATGCCGTACTCCGCGACCCGCTCGCCCCGCCGACGGTCCCAGGACAGCCAGTCCGCGAGGGCGGCGGTCTCGTCCGGCGCCACGATGGTCCGCGCGGCCAGCAGGGAGTCCGCCTGCGGTGAGGAGGCGGGGTAGACGTCCACCTCGCCCAGCCCGACCACGGCCTCGGGAGCGCCCGGGTTGACGGACCGGTGGGCGGCCCGGCGCAGGGTCACGGGTGCGGAGACCGGGGCCGGGGTGGGGTCGCCCGAGTGGTCCACGGGTTCCAGCAGGTCGACGCTGACGAAGTCGGCGAGGGCGGGGACGCAGACGTCCGCGAGCTCCTGGGCCGTACGCGTCACGTCGAGGGTGGTGCCTATGCGGACGCTCGCCTCGTTGACGACCTGGAGCCGCTGCCGGGCCCGGTACTGGTCGCTGAAGTCGTGGGCGGACACGCACACGCCGCGCACCCGGCCGTCCGCGTCGGTCAGCCGGGCGATCCGCGCCAGCCAGGCGTGGGCGTGCTCCTCGCCGCCCGAGCGCAGATAGGTCTCGACGTCGCGCGGGGTGCCGGAGGCCAGCACCTCGCACATCTGGCGTTCGAGGTCGGCGCTCTGCGGAGTGCCGCTGATCTCGGTGACCCGCAGTCCGCGGACGCGGTCCTCGGGGAGCCCGATGACCCCCGCCATCGCGTCGTTGATCCCCCGGAGGCGCATGCGGTCGTCGTAGACGGCCGTCGCGCAGGGGGACTGGTCCAGGGCGGCGAGGACGAGGAGGTCGTCCGTGGAGGCGCGGACGCCCTCCAGCGGGCTGAGGACGAGCCAGTCACCCGGTCCGCCGCTCCCGGGCCGCCGGTGATGGGCGAGGACGGACACGGTCCGTGTGCCGCCGTCACGGTGCCGCAGGTCCAGGGTGCCGCTCCAGCGGTTCTGGTCCGGCGCGGGGGCCGCGGGCAGGCCGGCGGAGGCGAGCAGGCGGGCGGCGGGATGGCCCTCGACGTCGGCGGCCGCGTGTCCCAGCAGCCGGCGCGCACCCTCGTTCCAGTGGCGCACGATGCCGTGCTCGTCGATGACGGCCCGTGCCGTGGCCGACTCGTCGAGGGGAAGCACCGGGCCCATCGTCGCCACTCCCTTGCGCACACCCACAGTGAACAAGCAACGTCACTCGTGTTCCAGCCTAGTGGGTGGCGCGGTCCGGCACCCGGGGGACGGACGGTCCCGGTCGGCACGCGCGGCGGGGATACCCGGTGCAGGCCCCCGGACCAGGGCTCCGCACGGGGCGGGACGGACGCATGCCGCCGGTCCTCCGTCCGCTGAAGGTGTCTGTCCGTCAGATTCCTTTCACACGCGGTCAGTTGCGAGCGGTTGGCGGTCATCGACGAAGGTGTCGCAGGGCGGTCGCACGCACGTCCGTCCGGGCCGTCGGAGCGCTCCCACCGGGCGTCGCGTCCACGCGCGCGGCCCGCTCGACACCCTTCGGGGCCGCCGGCCGAGGGCGGGAGGAGCAGGGCCGGCGGCCGGTTTCGCGCGGGAGAGCCGCCGTCCCGCGCGGGGCCTCCGAGAAGGGCCGGTTCCCAGTGGACTACGGCTTTTCGCGCGCCGGGAGCGTGCGCGGGGCGCCGGCGCGAGCGAGGACTTCACACGGGGCGCTTCCGATATCGAATGCCGGTGCGAGCGAGAGAAGTCGTCCCGCCCTTGCTGACGGAATTTCAATTGCCGCGGATGTTGCCCAAGTGCCTTGTTGGTCGAACGCGAGTTGTGCGAGGGTGAACTCCCTGCGCAGGGGCAATGACCAGGTCTGATTCACCACTTCGGTATTTCGGGCCGTCGACAGGCTCGAAAGGCCCTCGGCAGCGGTCGCCCCGCGGCCTCGTCCCCGGCCGCTTTCCCCCGCGCTCGCCGAAAAGGTACGCACCAACGAAGGGTCATTCGGGCAAGCGGAACTCTTGCCGGTGTGAACCCTGGAAGGAATCCGCTCTGTGCACACCCCCCACCCCCCACCCCCCGCTCATCCCCCGAGGCCCGGGCCGCCCGCCGGCGAATCCGACGAGAGCCTGGCCGCCCGCCTGAGCGGCAGACCGGAGGGCGGGGCGCCGCACTCCGTGGCCCTGCTCATGGCACGGCACTGGCAGTCGGCGTACGACTACTCCGTCATCTGCCTCGCCTCCTCGGCGGGCGTCGCCTCGATGGTGGCCGCCGCGTCCTTCCACCAGGTCCTGGAGGACCTGACGCTGGGCGGGTCCGGCGCCGCGCTGCGTCCCCGGCTGCTCGTCACGGTCCGGGACACGGTGGCGGACTGGTCCGGCCAGGA
Source organism: Streptomyces sp. NPDC005496 (assembly GCF_042872045.1). NCBI lineage: Bacteria > Bacillati > Actinomycetota > Actinomycetes > Kitasatosporales > Streptomycetaceae > Streptomyces > Streptomyces sp. NPDC005496. Next base: position 53,210 of record NZ_JBIAJQ010000011.1, on the reverse strand, counting down.
CCCGGTGACCGCCGTGCTGCCGCAGCTGGCGAAGCCCGCCGGGGCGCGCGGCCTGCGGGCGGCGACGACGGTGACACCCGAGAACCGCAGGCTCGCCGAGCGCGCTTTCCTGAGCCTGTCCGGACTCGCCCAGTGCCTGCTGTGGCACACCGAGGTCGAGGCCGAGCCCATATCCGTACCGGCCGGTCTGTCGGGGCTGGGCACCGGCTCCGCCGCTGCCGCGCTGGAGCAGGCGCGTGAACAATTCCGGGCGGCTTGTGTACGCGCCCATCAGGAACTCGCGCCCAGCAAGGAATGCCGCTTCTACAACAGGCTGCTGGACGTTCCCATTCGGCGGGGCGGCGCCTTGCTCCCCGATGTCCGGCAGCATCTCCAGGAGTGCCGCCACTGCCGATTCGCCGCCGAACAACTGGGCTATTTCGAGAGCGGGTTGGGCACCCTGCTCGCCGAATCGGTACTCGGCTGGGGTGCCAGGCGTTACCTGGAATCCCGCCCCGGCCGCCGCGAGGGGGCGCGCAGCGGTGTGAGCGTCCCCACCGGCGGCGACCGCCCGCGCCGCGGCGGACGTCCGGCTGGCGGACGGGGACGGCGACGGGCCGCGGGAGGCGCACGCCACCGGCTCATGTCCCGCATCCCCACGCCCGGTCGCTGGAACCCGCAGCGCGGGCCGGACGCCAAGGCCGTCGTCACCGGCGTCGGCATCGCCTCGGCGGCGGTGCTGGCGACCGTGCTCGTCGCGAGCGTCTGGTCGCAGGACGGCGGGACCACCGGCCCGGCCACCTCCACCGGCGCCACCGGCGCCACCGCGGCCTCGCCCGCCCCCGGCTCCCGGACCCCGCCCGGCGCCACGTCACCGCCCAACTCCGCGGGTCTGCCCGACGCCCCGCGCCAGACCCGGCTGCGCAACCTCGCCGCCGACCTGTGCCTGGACGTCAGAGGCGGCAAGGCGGAGGCCGGCACCGGGACCGCGCTCGCCGTGTGCTCCTCGGCGTGGACCCAGCAGTGGTCCTACGAGGAGGACGGCCTGCTGCGCAGCGTCGCCGCTCCCGGACTGTGCCTGGACTCGCATGCCGACGCCTCCGGCCTCGTCGTGCTGGGCCGCTGCGTCGCCGAGGACGCGAAGCGCGGTGACGACGTGCGCTACGACCTCACCGTCCAGGGCGAGTTGCTGCCCCGGTGGAAGGAGGAGCTGGCCGTCGCACCCGCCGCCACGGATCCGAAGGCGGACGTGGTGACCAAGGAGCGGGACGGCTCGGACGACCAGCGCTGGGCGACCGACTCCCCGGCGGCGAGCCCCGATTCGCTGTCCGTCGCGGGCACGGTCGCACCACCGGCGCGGCCCTCCGGGACTCCGTCGGGCGATCCGTCCACGGACCCGGACGAGCGGGACGAGCGGGACGGTCGAGGGGCGGCCCCCTCGGCACACCCGAAGAAGTCCCCGTCGCAGCGGCACGGGCTGCGCCGGGCCGTGACCGTCGGCGACGACACGAGCCGGGCCCCGGTCCTGCCGGCGCCGGTCCAGCTGCCCGTCGAGCCGTCCGACGTCCTGGCGGGCGTCGGACTCTGACCGTCGTGCGTGGGGGCGGACCCGGTGCTCCGGGCCCGCCCCCACGCCGTGCACGCCGCGGCTACGACACGACGTCCCGGGGTGCCTTGCCCGCGAGGAAGTCGGCGACGTTCTGCACGGCGGCCAGCGCGATCCGCACGAGCGTCTCGCGGGTGACCCCGGCGACGTGCGGGGAGAGCACCACGTTCGGCGCCTTGAGCAACCGCAGTGCGGCCGTGGGCGGTTCGGGGTCGAAGACATCGATGCCCGCACCGGCCAGCGTGCCCGCCTCCAGCGCGTCCGCCAGCGCGTCCTGGTCGATCAGCGCGCCCCGGGCGGTGTTCACGACGAACGCGGTCGGCTTGAGGAGCGCGAGCCGCTCCGCGTTCAGCAGATGCCGGGTCGCCTCGGTGAGCGGCGCGTGCAGGGTGACGTAGTCGGACACCCGCAGCAGCTCGTCGAGTTCGACGTACCGGGCACCGCCCAGCCGTGCCTCGGCCTCGGGGCCCAGCGGCTGCGGGCCCGCGTACACGATGCTCATGTCGAAGGCGACGGCGCGCCGGGCCACCTCCTCGCCGATGTGGCCGAGTCCGACGATCCCGAGGACCTTGCCGGACAGTTCGGTGATCGACCGCTGGAGCCGTGGCAGTGCCCAGTCCGCGTCCACGAGCGCGGCGTGGGCCGGCACCAGCTGCTTGGCCAGGGCGAGCATCAGGGCGAAGGTCTGCTCGGCGACGTTCTGCTTCTCGGCGCCGCTGGAGCCGATGTTGCAGACGGGCAGTCCCCGGGCCCGCGCCGCGTCCAGGTCGACGTAGTCAAAACCGTGGCTCGCGCACTGGATCAGCTCCAGGCGCGGCGCGGCGGCGATGTGCCCGGCGTCGACGGGACCGAGCCCCGTGATGACGACATGCGCCTCGCGCAGCGCGACGGGGTCCTCGTCCGCCGCCTCCACGACGGTCACCCGCGCCTGCCCGGGGAAGACGGCGGCGAGCCCCGCCCCCGCCGCGCGGCCCCCGACATGGGGTGACACGACGGCCAGCACGTTCTTCACGGTGTCGCTCCCGGAGTCGTGCGCGGAGGTCATGCGGTCTCCTCGATCAGGTCGTCGGGGCCGACGGTGGCCGGGGTGGCGTGCCCGGACAGGGCCAGCGTGAGGTCGAACTCGGCGAGCAGGCAGCGGATGACGTGCTCCACGCCCGCCTGCCCGTCGAGGCCCAGCCCGTACGCGTAGGGGCGTCCCACGAGCACGGCCCGCGCACCGAGGGCCAGCGCCTTGAAGATGTCGTCGCCGGTGCGGACACCGCTGTCGAACAGGACGGTCAGCCGGTCGCCCGCGGCCTCCACGACGCGGGGCAGCGCGTCGGCCGCCGCGACCGAACCCGCCACCTGGCGCCCGCCGTGATTGGAGACGATCACCCCGTCCATCCCGGCGCTCGCGGCACGGCGGGCGTCGTCCGGGTGCAGGACGCCCTTGAGGAGGATCGGCCCGTCCCAGTTCTCCCGCAGGAACTCCAGGTCCGGCCACGTCTTGCCGGGGTCCGCGAACATGCTCACGAAATGCATCACGGCGGCGTTCGGGTCCTCGTGCACCGGCTTGGCGAGGCCCGCCTGGAACGCCGGGTCCGAGAAGTAGTTGGCGGTGCCCACCCCGTGCAGGAACGGCAGGTACGCCTGGTCGAGATCGCGCGGACGCCAGGCCAGCATCGGGGTGTCGAGGGTGACGAGCAGCGCCGTGTACCCGGCGGCCTTCGCCCGGTCCAGGAAACTCCTGGTGACCTCGCGGTCCTTGGCCCAGTACAGCTGGAACCAGCGTTCCGCGTCGCCCATCGCCTCCGCGACCTGCTCCATCGGCGTGCTGGAGGCCGAGGACAGGATGAACGGCACGCCCTGCGCCGCGGCGGCCCGCGCGGCGGCGGACTCGGCGTCCGGATGCATGATCGACAGCACGCCCACCGGCGCGAGCGCCAGCGGGGCGGGCAGTGAACGGCCCAGCACCTCGACCGACAGGTCCCGCTCGTGCACGTCCCGCAGCATCCGCGGCACGATCCTGCGCCGCTCCAGCGCGGCCCGGTTGGCGCGGGCGGTACTGCCGTTGCCCGCGCTTCCCGCGACATAGCCGACCGGACCGGGGCCGAGCCGCTGCTCGGTGAGTTCCTCCAGCCGCGTCAGATCGGTGGGCAGCCGCGGTACGGCTCCCGTCATCCCGTTCAGATAGATCTCGTACTGGAAGTCGGCCCAGTGCTTCGCCATCCGTACGTCCCGCCTCTCGTCCCTGAGACCGCGCTGTACGACGTCGATCCTGGCGAGTGTGACAAGGCCCGTCCACCGTGGTGCGCACATCGCGCGGCTGGGATCATCACGGTGTGACAAGCAGGACGCCTAAGCTGTCCCCCGCCGCACCGCCCCCGGCGGGGGACAGGGAGCGTGTCCGGCAGGAACTGCTCGCCGACCCGCGCGTGGTCGCGGCGGTCGTCGCCGCCGTGCACGAGCAGGTCCCCGTCTACGCGGCCCTCGACGACAGCCGGCTGCCGGAGGTACGGGCCATCGCGGCCTGGGGCCTCGAACGCCTGCTGCACCTGTGGGCCACCGACGGCGTACTGGAGGCGGCGGACCTCAGGCGGTTCCGCGGCATCGCCGCGGCCCGGGCGGCCGACGGGCGTCCCGTCCAGGCGGTGCTGCGCGCCTACCGGGTGGCCGCGACCGTGCTCACCGACGAGATCGCGGCCCGCGCGCCGGACCTGGCCGCCGCGGACGCCTTCGCCCTCACCCGGATGCTGCTGACCGCGCTCGACACCCTCTCCGAGGAGATGGCCACCGCGTACGCCGCCACCAGCGAGGACCTCGCCGGGGACCGCGGCCGGGCGCTGCGGCTGCTGCTCGACGACCTGATCGCGGGCCGGCACGCCTCGGTGGGCGCGCTGGCCGACCGCTCGGCCCGGCTCGGCATCCAACTCCCCGACCTGTACTGCCTGCTGGTCGCCGAGCCGGCCGTCGCGGACGGCTCCGACATGTCGCACGACGCGGCGGCCGGCCTCCTCGACGACCTGACCGCACCCGACGGGGACACCACGTCCCTGGCGACGGTACGGGGACCGCGCGCCGTCCTGCTGCTGCCGGCCACCGCCGCCGACGGGGCCGGGACCGTGCTCGCCGCACGCTCCTGGCGCGGCTGCGCGCTCACGGGCGAGAGCCTGGACCGCGTCGCCGTCGCCCACCGCCTCGCCGCCGACGCCCTCGACACGGCACCGGCGCACGCCCACCGGCCCGGTCACGTGCTCACCGACGCCGACGCGCACGTCCTCGCGCTGCTCGCCGGGCACCCGGCCGCCGCCCCGGACCACATCGGCCGGCTCGTCCTCGGCCCGCTCGCCGAACCCGCCGGACGCCATCTGCTGGACGCCCTCGTCGCCTACCTGGACACCGGCTCGGCGAACGCCGCCGCCCGCCGCCTGCACCTGCACCCGCAGTCCCTGCGCTACCGCCTGCGCCGCGTCCACACCCTCACCGGCCGCGACCCCCGAGACACCTGGCACCGCCTGACACTGGACATCGCCCGCACGCTCGCATTCTGAGGCCCTCCGGGCCGACCGACCCGGGTCCACCGCGTACACGCCCTGTCACCGGAGAACGACGGCCGGGGAAGCGGGTGGGGCCGTAGTCTCAACGCATGCACGTCGTAACGGAGATGAAGTCCCCGATCCTGGAGATCCGCCCGCTTTTCCCCGCGGTCGCGCAGACGAAGGACCGTGTCTGCTCCATGACCACGGCCGGGCACTGCGACGCCCTGCTGGTGGCCGAGGTCTTCGTCCAGTTCGCTGACGGCACCGTCCACCAGTGGCGGGTGTGCGGGGAATGGCTGACCTGCCATCCCAAGGCGATCGACCACATCAAGGTCCAGGGTTTCGCCGAGCCCCGCAGCGAGAAGCCCGCCGCCCGCTGAGGGTGACCGCCGATCGGGCGTAAGCCCCCGCAGGGCCCCGCCCGCCGCAGGGGCGGGGAGAGGTCCGGCGGGCGGCTCGCGGTGGGGTCAGGAGAACGGGGTCAGGGACAGGCGGATGCCGGTCGGGGCGGTGTCCTGGACGTACGAGGCGAAGTCCGCCACGTCGTCGAAGGCGAAGCCGTACGCCTTCCCGTCGGCCGTGGCCGCGTGCACCGCCTTCGCGTAGTGGTTGGTGACCGCGGTGCGGTAGAAGGACGCGGGGTCGGTGGTCGGCTGGTCCGCGGTGCTCACCAGGGTCGTGCGGTTGAACGCGGCTCCGAGGACCGCGGCGACGGGACCGGTCCTGCCGTCGTTGGGCGCGGCCAGCGCACCGTCGCAGAAGAGCACGTCACGCGTGGACGGCTTGGCGAAGGACACGGAGGCGGGCCCGGTGAAGGAGAGCGTGCCCCCGCTGACCCGCCCGATGAAGGTCCCGGCGTTGGTGGTGACCGACAGGTCCCTGGAGGCGTACGTGCTCCACGCCTCGTCGATGTACGAAGCGAGGTAGTCCTTGGCGAACAGCCCGGCGTCCAGACCGTGTCCGGGGGCGATGACCCGGCGGTCGCCCACCACCAGCGGAGCGAAGGCGTCGACGGCCCTGACGGCGGAGAACACCTTGTCGCGTCCGCCCGCCACCAGCCACCCGGTGGTCTGGTCGGCGGCGCCGGTGAGCCGGATCGCCATCGGCACGCTGAACATGTCGACCGTCGTGGTGTTGCAGAACATCCCGGCCGAGTTGTAGGTGAACTCGGCGCAGTCGTGCAGCACGTCGTAGTTGGGGTCGGAGGCGACCCAGCCCGCCGGGTACTGGAGCGCCGCGTTCCCCGCGCCGTCGGTGACGGCCTTGAACCTCAGCTTGCTGCCCAGAGCGACGTATACACGGCCGGACATGTACGGGAGGGACAACGTTGTCTCGCCGCCCGCGGCCAGCGGGATGGCGTAGTCGGTGTACCCGTCGGCGCCGTTGTCGGACAGGGCCACGGGCGCCAGGGTCCCGTTCGGGGTGACCCGCACCTGGCGGCCGTCCTGGTTGCCGACGATGTAGACGTACACGGACGAATTGGCGTACTCGCCCGTGGAGTTGACGATCGTCAGCGGGAGCGCTCCGGCCGCCGCGGTGCCGGAGCCGTCCGGGACGGCCGCTCCCAGGGCGCGGGGCGCGACCAGGGCGAGGCCCGGTCCGGCGACGGCTGCGGCGGCGAGGGAGGCGAACATCCTTCTACGGGTGATCATGCGGTTCCTGTTCTCGTGGGGGAGGTGGTGCCGGCGACGTCCGGGAGCCGGGGCGGCCCGGAGTGCCCCCGCTGTCGTGGAGTTCGGAGTGCCGGAGCGGCCGGGCCCGCGGATCGGGCCGTGGACGGCGCCCGGCCCCCTGCCGAGGTTCGCGAAACCGTCGCGAGGGCGGCCGGGCCGCCGGAGGGCAGAGAGCGGCAGCGGTGTGTGCACATGCCGAACCTCGTTGTGGGGGTGGGGAGTTGCGGATGTGCGGGATCGATCGTCAGGGGGATGGGAGTGATGCTACGCAGGACGGTTGCCCCGGCCAACGTTTCGCGTCGCCGGGAGAGGGGCCCCGACCTGCGGGTTTTTCCGCAGCCTTGCTGCATAAAGATCTCTTAGGGCTCGCTTAAGCGGCGCGGGGGCCCGGGCGCCCTGTGCCGTGGGGGTGGCGGCAGGACGCCCGGGACGCAACCGCTCGTACGGGCGGTCAGGGGTAGGAGACCACCGTGGACGGCACGGTCGAGGTGCCGGAGGTCGGCGACCCGGTGTCGTTGATGACGCGCTCGTACTGGCCGTTGCCACCGAGCGAGACGACCAGCAGGTCGTGGAACTTCACCCCGGGCCTGTCGGGCGCGGAGAATCCGTGGTGCTGCACGATCGTGGGGTCCACGTTGTAGTAGCAGTAGCTGCCCAGACCCCAGCCCTCGTGCGTGGTCACGGAGTCGCCGACCTTGTAGGCCGCGTACCCCTTGACGGAGCCGTTCTGGATCGCCGCCTGGTTCGGCGCGTCGTACGCCTTCTCGTTCTGGAAGAAGATCGTGCGGCCGCGCTGGCCGTACCACTGGACGTCGTACTTGTTGAAGTGCTCGACGAACAGGCCGGTCGCCAGCACGTCGTCGCCGTTGACGCGGATGCCGTAGTCCGCGCGGTTGGTCTCCCAGCCGACGCCGGTCCCGTGGTCGGCGCGCCAGACCCAGGTGTGGTCGATGATGGTGTGCCGGCTGTTGATCACCATGCTGGTGGTCGCCTTGCCCGCGCCGGCCCCGCCGATGCGGATGAAGACGTCCTGCACCGTCGTCGGGTTCGCCGAGTGGTCGGCCGAGGCTCCGGCGGGGCCGACCTCAAGCAGCGTGGGCGAGTTGACGGGCCCGGCGTCGATCAGGAACCCGGCGAGCCGCACGCCGTCGACGTCGGCGACCTTCAGGGCCGTGACGCCGTTGTCCGGGATCAGCGTCGCGTAACCGAGCCCGAGGACCACGGTGTTGGCGCGCTTGACCTGGACCGGCTGGTCGAGGTGGTAGATCCCCGGGGTGAGCAGCAGGTGCAGGCCCTGGTCCAGCGCCGCGTTCAGGGTGGCGGCGGTGACACCGGGCTTGGCCACGTAGAACCGGGTGAGCGGGAGCGAGGTGCCCCGGGGTGTCCCGCTGCCCCAGGTGGTGCCGCGCGCGTTGGTGCGCTTCTCCGGCAGGAAGACCCGGTAGGTGCTCCCGTCCAGATAGAGGAAGGGCTTCTCCCGGGAGACAGGCGTCGTGTCGAGCGTGGTGTACGGCGGGTTCGGGAAGCTCTGCGCCGGTGCGCCCTGGACGCCCGAGAACACCATGTTCCAGACCGCGTTGGTCCAGCCGCCCACGGAACTGTCGCGGGTGTACCACTGCTGCTGGGAGTACGGGCCGACCGTGCCGTCGATGCGGCTGTCGGCGATGTAGCCGCCGCTGGCCCAGCCGTAGCCGTCGGGGGCGAGGTTCAGACCGCCCCTGACGTGCATGCGCCGGAAGGGGGCGGCCTGGGCGACGGCCCAGCGGTTGGTGCCGTTGACGGGGTTGAGGGCGAGGTTCTCCGCCGAACGCCAGAAGTTCTGGGTGGCGTTGCCGTTGAACCAGCCCGCGTCGACGGTCACGTCGCCGTTGATCGTGGTGTCGTCCGGGGACAGTCCGAGGCCGGCGATCGAAGTGTAGAAGCCGAGCTGGGCGTTGAGGCCGTTGTACGTGCCCGGCTTGAACAGCAGCGCGTAGCGGCCGGTGCCGAACTGCGCCGACTCCTGCTGGGCGAAGACCTGGTCCAGCCTGGCCTGGATGCCGGGGGTGGCGGGGTCGAAGACGATCACGTTCGGACCGAGGTCGCCGCCGCCGGGCAGGGCGCCGGCGGTGCCGGGCGCCGCCTGCGCGGGGGAGGAGGCGGCGAGCAGTGCGGGTGCGGCGGCCGCGGCGGCCACGGCGCCGAGCACCGTGCGCCGGGCGAGGGGGGACCGGTCGGACGAGGAGGGACCTGTGGGGGCAGGGGGCATGGGGGGAGACTCTCCTGGTTCAGGAAATGAACGGTGTGGGGTGTCTGGGAGCGCTCTCTCGCCGATGAATGCTTCATCCGTGTGAACGACGCGTCAAGAGTTGTGACCGCAGTCCCGCGAGTTGTTGCGGAGGCAACGGCAACTACGCGCCGGTTTGGCCCTGTTCGACGGGACGGGAGTTCTCCACGGTCCCGGCGTCCGGTCCGGGGTTGAGTTCAAGAGATGCGTGACGGCGCTCATATGACACCTCGTCGGATGCCTTGACACTCCCGCGTCACCGCCACAACACTCCAGGACGGGAGAGCGCTCTCCCACCTGTTTCCGGCACAGGTGATCGTCCCTCGGTGAGCCGTCGCGGGACGCACGCCGCCCTCACGGCCGCCCGACCCCCACCGTCCCTCGACGTGGCAGGAGGTCTCCATGGCACGGAGATCGAAGATCGTCTCAGGAATGCTCGTCAGCGGCGCACTGCTGCTGACCTCGCTCGGCCTCGGCGGAGTCGCCATGAGCGCCGACACGCTCCCCACCGGCGGGGCGCAGGCCGAACCGGCCGCGGTCTCGCACGCCGGCCATGTGATGGCCGCGTCCACGGCCGCCTCACCCGACGACCCGGACGGCGACGGCTACATCCCGGCCGTCCCGCAGGTGACCGGCGTCCAGCCCTCCACCAAGGAGCCGCCCCACCGCTACTTCCACGAGTTCCAGGCCAACTGCTCGGTTTCCCACACCCGTCCGGACGACCCGATCGTCTATCCGGGCCAGCCGGGCAAGTCCCACGACCACACCTTCATGGGCAACACCACGACGAGCGCGGCCAGTTCCACCGCCTCGCTCGGCGGCGGGTCCACCACCTGCAAGGCGCCCGGTGACAAGTCCGCGTACTGGATGCCGACCCTGTTCAAGGGGACGCAGGCGGTGCTGCCGGTCGGACCGCAGACCATCTACTACAAGGCCGGCGTCACGGACTACACCAGCGTCCGGCCCTTCCCCAAGGGGCTGCGGTTCGTGGTCGGCAGCCCCATGCAGACCGCGGAGCAGTTCCGCAACCACCGCGGCTTCGTCGAGGGATGGGAGTGCGGGAACAGCTACTTCAACGTGCAGTTCCCGGCCGGCTGCCCCACCAGCCCCGACGTCCAGCTCAACATCCGGTTCCAGGCGCCGAGCTGCTGGGACGGCCGGTACCTGGACACCCCGGACCACCAGAGCCACATGGCGTATCCGGTGGTCAACCCCGGCACGAACAACAACATCTGCCCCGCGTCCCACCCGGTCGCGCTGCCGATGATCGAGTTCAAGATGGCCTTCCCCGTGAACGGGGACCTCTCGCAGGTGAGGCTGGCGAGCGGGCCCGGCTACTCCTTCCACTACGACTTCTTCAACGCCTGGGACGACCCGACGCTGAAGGCGCTCGTGGACCACTGCGTCGTCGGCGCGCTCCAGTGCGACGCCCGCGGCTACGACCAGACCCACCCCGAGGCCGGGGCGGCGCTGGACGCGAACTACCGGCTCCCCTGACCCGGAGCCGCCCGGCCGGAGCGGCACCCGCCCCTCCGGCCGGGCCCCCACCGCCGGCCCCGGCTCCTTCCCCCAGGCCGACCGGCTCCCCCCTCCCGCACACCGGAGATGCAGACATGACCAGATCCCGTACCGCCGCGCGCCGGGCCGCGGCGCCCGCCGTGGCGACCCTGCTCGCCGCGGGGGCACTCGCCCTGCCCGCACAGCAGGCCCAGGCCGCCGGCAGCGTCGTCAAGGTGACCGGCTCGCAGGGCAACTGGCAGCTGACCGTCGACGGCCGCCCCTACCAGGTCAAGGGACTGACCTGGGGACCCTCCGTCGCGGACGCCGACCGCTACCTGCCCGACCTGAGGTCCATGGGCGTCAACACCATCCGCACCTGGGGCACCGACGCCTCCAGCAAGCCCCTGTTCGACTCGGCGGCCGCCAACGGCATCAAGGTCATCGCCGGCTTCTGGCTCCAGCCGGGCGGCGGCCCCGGCAGCGGCGGCTGCGTCAACTACCTGACCGACACCACGTACAAGAACCAGGTGCTCGACGAGTTCCCCAAGTGGGCCGCCACCTACAAGGACAACCCCGGCGTCCTGATGTGGAACGTCGGCAACGAGTCGGTCCTCGGTCTGCAGAACTGCTACAGCGGGGACGAACTGGAACGGCAGCGCAACGCCTACACCACCCTCGTCAACGACATCACCAGGAAGATCCACGCCGTCGACCCCAATCACCCGGTCACCTCGACCGACGCGTGGACCGGCGCCTGGCCCTACTACAAGAGGAACGCGCCCGACCTCGACCTGTACGCCGTCAACGCCTACAACGCGGTGTGTGACGTGCGTGCCAACTGGCAGCAGGGCGGCTACACCAAGCCGTACATCGTCACCGAGACCGGGCCCGCGGGGGAGTGGGAGGTCCCGGACGACGCCAACGGCGTACCGAAGGAGCCCACCGCCCAGGCCAAGGCGGAGGGCTACACCCGCGCCTGGAACTGCGTCACCGGCCACCAGGGTGTCGCGCTGGGCGCCACGATGTTCCACTACGGCACCGAGTACGACTTCGGCGGCATCTGGTTCAACCTGCTGCCGGCCGGCCAGAAGCGCCTGTCGTACTACGCGGTGAAGAAGGCGTACGGGGCCGACACCTCGCGCGACAACACCCCGCCCGTCGTCCCCGAACTCGCCCTGGACGCCGACCCGTCCAAGGTGCCGGCCGGCCGCCAGGTGACCGTCAGCGCCAAGGCCACCGACCCGGACGGCGACCCCGTCTCCTACGAGGTCCTGGTCAACAGCAACTACGTCGACCAGTCCAAGCAGCTCAACTCGCTGCCCGCCACCGATCTCGGGGGAGGCCGGCTCCGCTTCACCGCGCCGGACCGGCCCGGCGTGTGGAAGCTGTACGTCAAGGCCACCGACGGCAAGGGCAACGTCGGCGTCGAGACCCGCTCGATCCGGGTGGTCGCCCCGCCGGTGAACGGGACCGACGTCGCCCTCGGCAAGCCCGCCACCGCCTCCTCGTACCAGCCCTCGGGCGGCGACTGCCCCTGCCCGGCCGCCAACGCCGTGGACGGCAAGGCCGACACCCGCTGGGCCAGCGACTGGAGCGACCCCCAGTGGATCCGGGTCGACCTCGGGTCCCGTACGTCGTTCACCCATGTCCAGCTCGTCTGGGAGACCTCGTACGCCAAGGCCTACACCGTCCAGACCTCCGACGACGGCCAGAACTGGCAGACCGTCCGCAGCGTGAGCGACGGCAACGGCGGCGTCGACGACCTCGACGTCAGTGGCACCGGCCGGTACGTGCGGGTCAACGGGACGGCGCGGGGCACCGGCTGGGGCTACTCGCTGTATCACTTCGGCGTCTACCGCTGAGCGGAGTCCGTGAACGATGACCGACGAAGAACTCGAGCGCCTGCTCGACAAGCTGACCCTGCCGCAGAAGGTCCGGCTGCTCACCGGTGCGACGACCTGGCGCACCGCGGCCGAACCGGCGGTCGGACTGCGGGAGTTGGTGATGTCGGACGGGCCCGCCGGGGTGCGCGGGGAAGCCTGGGACGAGCGCGACCCGGCGCTGCTGCTGCCCTCGGCCTCCGCGCTCGGCGCCCTGTGGGACGAGGAGTTCACCGAGCGCCTCGGCGGGCTCCTCGCCGCCGAGGCCCGGCGCAAGGGCGTGGACGTCGTCCTCGCCCCGACCCTCAACCTGCACCGCACCCCGCTCGGCGGACGGCACTTCGAGTGCTTCGCGGAGGACCCCGAACTCACCGGCCGCACCGGGGCCGCCCTGATCCGCGGTGTCCAGGCGCACGGGGTGACCGCCACCGCCAAGCACTACGTCGCCAACGACTCCGAGACCGACCGGCTGACCGTCGACGTCCGGGTGGGGGAGCGGGCGCTGCGCGAGGTGTACCTCGCCCCGTTCGAGGCGGCCGTCGAGGCGGGTGTCCGGGTCGTCATGGCCGGCTACAACGGAGTCGGGGGACACACGATGACGGCGAGCCCCCTGCTGACCGACCCCCTCAAGGGGGAGTGGGGATTCGACGGCGTCGTGCTGTCCGACTGGGGCGCGGTGCGCTCGACGGCGGGTTCGGGCGCCGCCGGTCTCGACCTCGGGATGCCGGGCCCGGACGGCCCGTGGGGGGAGGCGCTCGTCCGCGCGGTCGAGGAGGGGGCGGTCCCGGAGGCGGCCGTCGACGACAAGGTCCGCCGGCTGCTGCGGCTCGCCGACCGGGCCGGCGCGCTCGGCGGACCGCGGGCCACGGCGCCCCCGGTCCGCTCCCGCGACGCGCGGCTCCTCCTGCGCCGCGCCGTCGCCGCGAGCACAGTGCTGCTGCACAACCGCGACGTACTGCCCCTGGACCCGGACGCGTTGGGCACCGTCGCCGTCATCGGGGCGCACGCCACCCGTCCGCGTGTGCAGGGCGGTGGCAGCGCCGGTGTCTTCCCGTCGGCCGTCGTCACCCCGCTCGACGGCATCCGGACCTGGCTGCGCGGCCGGGCCCGGGTCGTCCACGTGCCGGGGCCCTCACCGGACGCTCCGCCGCCGCCCCTGGACATGGACCTGTGCCGGGACCCGCGCTCGGGCGTCCCCGGTGTGCTGCTGCGCGTGCTCGACGTGTCCGGGGCCGAGATCTACGCCGAACACCGCCAGACCGGGCGCCAGTTGGAGCCACTCGTCGTGCCGGCCGCGCACACCGTGGAGATCAGCGCCCTGCTGCTGCCGAGGACCACCGGCGAATGGACCTTCGGCATCGCCGGTTTCGGCCGGCTGAGCCTCACCGTGGACGAACACACCCTGGTGGACGGCGACTTCCCGAGGCAGACCGACGATCCCGCAGTCGTCCACGTGAACCCACCCGCCCACCACGGCCGGGTCCACCTCGCCGCCGGGCGCACCGCGCACCTGGTGGCGCGGCGTGAACTGGCCCCCGGCACCGGCCGGGCGACGGTCGTCAGCGCCGCACCGCCGGACATCGGCGCCGAGGAGTCGCTGGCCGCCGCGGCCCGTGCGGCCGGGGAGGCGGACGCGGCGATCGTGGTCGTCGGCACGACGGAGCACGACGAGTCGGAGGGCCACGACCGGACGGGCCTCGCCCTCGGCGGCAGGCAGGACGACCTCGTGCGCGCGGTCGCGGACTCCAATCCCCGCACCGTGGTCGTCGTGAACAGCGGCGGACCGGTGGAACTGCCCTGGCACACGAGGGCCGGCGCCGTCCTGCTGACCTGGTTCCCCGGACAGGAGGCCGGCGCGGGACTGGCCGACGTGCTGTTCGGCCGCGCCGAACCGGGCGGGCGCCTGCCCACCACCTGGCCGGCCGCCCTGGCCGACGCGCCGGTCACCCGGACCCGCCCGCACGCGGGACGGCTCGACTACGAGGAGGGCCTCCACATCGGCTACCGGGCCTGGCTGCGCGAACACCGGGAGCCGGCCTACTGGTTCGGCCACGGCTTCGGCTACACGACCTGGTGCTACGAGGACGTGAGCGTGCCGACCGAGGCCGAGGCGGGCGCGCCGTTCACGGTGCGCGTCGACGTCCGCAACACCGGCGGCCGGTCGGGACGTGAGGTCGTACAGGTGTATCTCGCCCGGCCGGCCTCGGAGTGGGAGCGCCCGGCGCGGTGGCTGGCGGGCTGGGCGGCCGTCCGGGCGGCCCCGGGCGAGACGGTGACGGCGTGCGTCCGGGTGCCGGCGCGCGCCCTGCGGCACTGGTCGCCCGCGGAACGGGCCTGGCGGACGGAGCCCGGCCGCTTCCTGGTGCTGGCCGGGCGGTCGGCCGGTGATCTGCCGCTGACGGCCGCGGTGGAGGTGACGGCTCCGGGCTGACCCGGCCCGCGGGTGCGGGAGAGCGCTCTATACCGTTCGCGGACCGGCCCGTTAGGGTGCGGGGATGAGCAGACAGGCTCCTACGCTGGAGGACGTCGCGCGGGAGGCGGGGGTCTCCCGGGCGACCGTGTCCCGGGTCGTCAACGGCGTACGCAACGTCGATCCGGCCATCCAGGACGTGGTGCGCCGGGCCATCGAGCGGACCGGTTACGCGCCCAACCGGGCGGCCCGTTCCCTGGTGACCCGGCGGACCGAGACCGTCGCGCTGATCGTCTCCGGCGCCGGTGACGCCTCGGAGGAGGAGCAGAACGGGTTCGCGACCCGCGTGTTCGCGGATCCGTTCTTCGGGCGCGTCGTCGGGGGAGTGGTGGGCTATCTGCGGCCCCGCTCGATGCATCCGGTGCTGATGTTCGCCGAGTCGCCGGCGGCACGGGAGCAGGCGCTGGCCTACCTGCGGCAGGGCAGCGCGGACGGCGCGCTCGTCGTCTCCACCCACGCGGACGACCCCCTGCCCGCGCTGCTGGCCGACGCGGGAGTGCCCGCCGTGCTGTTCGCGCGTCCGTCGCGGCCGGTGCCGCTCAGTCACGTCGACCTGGCCCACCGGGACGGGGCGCGGCTGGCCGCCGAGCACCTGCTGGACCGGGGCTGCCGACGGATCGTCACGGTGACCGGCCCGCTGGCCGTCTCGGCGAGCCAGGACCGGCTCGCCGGCTTCCGCGACACGATGGCCCGCCGGGGGCACCCGCACGTGCCGGTCGCCGAGGGCGGCTTCACGCTGGACAGCGGGATGTCGGCGATGTCCGCGCTGCTGGCCGAACACCCGGACGTGGACGGGGTGTTCGCGGCCAACGACCTGATGGCCCAGGGTGTCTGCCAACTGCTGCGGGAGCGCGGCAGGCGGGTGCCGGACGACGTCGCCGTGGTCGGCTTCGACGACTCCAGCGTGGCGGTGACCTGCCGTCCGCCGCTGACGACCGTGCGGCAGCCCGTGGAGGAGATGGCGGCGGCGATGGCACGGCTGCTCGACGAGCACATCCGCGGGGTGCGCACCGAGCCCGTCTCACTGGTCTTCACGCCCGAACTCGTGGTGCGCGCCTCGGCGTAGAGGTGTCCGGGACGCCGCCGGACGGTGTCGCCGCAGGCCGAACCGGAATGTTTCAGGCCTATTGCCGAGCCGTGGGAAACCGGCCAGCGGGCCGATTCCGGCGATCACCGACCCCGTAGCCATGGGGCTTGCACGTTCGAATTCTGTGACTTCGCGCCACTGATTCAATACTCAAAGTTACCGAAACGCGTGGGGTCGATGTGTGTTTCCGTGCCGGACTCGGCAGACTCGCGCTCGCCGCACCGGCAACCAACCCGAGCCGGTACGCCTCCGAACAGCGGAAGGATGCACACAATGCCGAACACCGCGCGCTGGGCAGCGACCCTGACCCTCACGGCCACCGCCGTCTGCGGACCCCTCGCCGGCTCCGCCCTCGCAGCCCCCACCCCCGCGCCCGCCTCGCTCTACGCCCCCTCGGCCCTGGTGCTCACCACCGGGCACGGCGACGGCGCGGAGGGCGTCACGCCCGAACGGGCGGTCACTCTGAGCTGTGCCCCGACCGCCTCGGGCACCCATCCGGACCCGGTCCGGGCGTGTGCCGAACTCCGCGCCTCCGGCGGGGACTTCGACGCCCTGGACGTCAGGGACGAGGTGATGTGCACCAAGCAGTTCGATCCGGTGGTCGTGACCGTCGACGGCGTATGGCAGGGCCGCCGCGTGTCGTACGAGCGCACCTTCGCCAACGAGTGCGTGAAGAACTCCTACGGGATGACCGTCTTCGCGTTCTGAGGGACCGGGATCGCGCGGCCCCCGTGAGCATCTGTCGAGGGCCGTAACTGGGGAGTGCGAGCCCCCGTCGCGGAGGACCACGTGATCTCGCACCGAGGGCCGGCAGGACGGAGTGGGGCCGTCCGCCGGCCCTCGGCATGTGCCCGGGGCGGAGCGCATCGCCGCATACGAGGGTGGCGTCCTGGAGCGGAGCACGGCGGAGGTCCGCCGGATCTCACGTCGGCTTCGAGCGCCGGTGACTGGTGTCGCACCAGGGGTAGCGGCGGCTGAGCCGGCAGGTGCACAGGGCGACGCGGAAGCGGTCGGAGGAGACGACGCTGCCGTCCTCCAGCTCGACCTCGACCGGGCCGTCCACCAGGAGCGGGCCGCGGCGCTGCACGGTGATCCGGCGCGCGGCGTCAGACGGGTCGTTCGGCACGTATGACCACCAGCTCTTCCTTCTCGTCGTCGGCGGAGAGCAGACCGCGTTCGCGCAGCCAGCCCTCCCGTTCGCGCAGCACGGGTCCGAAAGCGACCCAGCGCCGCTCCGTCACCGAGGCGGTCAGCCCGGCCGCCCGCAGCAGCCTGAGGGTGGGATCGGCCCCGCTCAGCGCCGAGTGGACCATCAGCAGCACGCCCCCCGGCCGCAGCAGGGCGGGCGCCTCGCGGCAGATCCGGTCCAGTACGAGCCGGCCGTCCTGACCGGCGTCCCAGGCCCGGGCGGCGCCCCGCGGCATGCTCTGGGCGCCGGGCGCGGGCACGTACGGCGGATTGGTGAGGATCAGGTCGAACGACTGGCCCGCCACCGGGGCGAAGAGGTTCCCGCGCACGATGCGCACGGGCAGTCCGGCCAGGCGGGCGTTCAGCCGGGCGGTGCACACGGCCCGCCACGAGACGTCCACGGCTGTCACCCGGCCGCCCTTCCGCGCGGCTTCCAGGGCCAGGGCGCCGGTACCCGTGCAGACGTCCAGCACCCGGGCCCCGGGTGCGAGCGGCTCGTCGGCCAGCGCGTCGACCAGCAGAGTGGTGTCATCCTGTGGGGCGTACACGCCCGGGAGTGCCAGAGGTTTCACGCGGGGCCGAGTACCCGGGGAATCATGAAATATGGGTATCCCGCATCGTGGACCTTCCGACCCTCCACTCCGCGAGGAGACGCTCGGCGAGACGGTCCTCCAGATGGCCGGTGGCGTCGATGCCGAAGACCACGTCGGCCTCCAGGTGCGGCTCCTCGGCCAGCAGGCCGCCGATCACGTCACGGCGGACGACCTGCTCGTGCACCGCGTCGGCCTCGACGTGCTCGTCGTAGAAGAACTCGGCCGCGGGGCCCGCGCCGGTACGCCGCATGGCCTCCGCGAGCCGGTGGGACCCGGGCGAGGAGGTGATCTCGACCGCCGCGAAGTGGCCGACCAGGGCGCCGCGCAGCGACCGGTGCAGACCGAAGAGGGACATCATGTTGACGACGGCCAGCATCTCGGCGGACCCCGAGTCCAGGTAGGCGCCGTACGCCGTGTCCAGCCCCAGGTCCTCCATCATGTCGGCGAAGAGCTGGGCGTGCACCCGTTCGGCCCTGCCGCCGCCGTACTCGTCGAACTCGACGGCCGCCATGCCCGCCTTGGCCCGGCCCCACAGCCGTGGCAGCACCCAGGCGTGCGGGTCGGCCTCCTTCAGGTGGTAGAGCGAGCGCTGGGCCACGTACTCGCGGACCTGCCACAACTCGCCCTCGTCGCGCAGATGGTGGCTGACTCCGGTACCCTCCGCCGGCTCCACGAGCAGTTCCTTGACCGCCGCCTCGACGCTGTCGTGCACCTGGGTGTCGGCGCGCAGGGCGCTCAGGAACCGGTCCTCCAGGGCCCGCCGGGTCCTCAGCAGCTCCGGGTCCCACTCCAGGTCCGGATCGACCCCGGCGAAGCCCCGGTAGTGCAGTTCGTAGCAGCAGTACAGGGCCAGCTGCAGGTCGTCGCCGTAGGGCGACGCCGCCCGGACGTCCTCGGGCGTGGGGAGGGCGCCCGTGCCCGTCAGGTGGGCGGTGACGGCCGTCGAGAGGGGGCCGCGGCCCCGCGGCAGCTTCGGTCCTGGACGATCTTCTGTCATGGCGGCCGGGTACCCGCCACGCGCCAGGTCATCCGCGGTGTGGGGACGCGCCGGGCGGGTACTCCGAGGCGTCATGAAGGCACTCGTCGTCAACTGCACGCTCAAGCGGTCCCCCGCACCCTCCAACACCGAGGCCCTGGCCGAGTGGTCGTCGGGCAGCTGGTAAAGGAGGGCGTCGCCGTCGAGGTCGTACGCGCCGTCGACCTGGACATCCTGCCGGGTGTGACCAGCGAGGCCGCCGGCGAGGGCGACGCCTGGCCGGGCGTCCACGAGAAACTCCTGGCCGCGGACATCCTGGTGATGGCGTCGCCGACCTGGGTCGGCCGGCCCTCGTCCGTAGCCCAGCGGGTGCTCGAACGCATGGACGGCATGCTGTCCGAGACCGACGACCAGGGCCGGCCCGTGGCCTACAACCGCGTCGCGGGCGTCGTCGTCACCGGCAACGAGGACGGCGCGCACCACGTGATCAGCGAGATCTCCGGCGCGCTCGCCGACATCGGCTACACCATCCCCGGCCAGGCATGGACGTACTGGCACCTGGGCCCCGGACCCGGCCCCGACTACCTGGACGACGAGCGCGGCCGGGAATGGTCGCACCGCACCGGCCGGGCCATGGCGGCCAACCTGTACGGCGTCGCGCGCGCCCTGGCCGAGAACCCGCTCGCAGCGCCGCCGCAGTGAGGCGGCGGTCCCGCCCGGCCTGGTGCGGACAGGTCACCCGGAGCCGGAGTGCCGGGTCAGCGGGCCTGCGCCGCGATGCGCAGCGGCACGGTCCCCGCGCCGGTGGGCGGAGGCGGCATGTCGTCGCAGTGCTCGCTGATCTCGGCCCACCAGGACCCGCCCTCCTCGATGTGCCTCAGCAGTACGCCCTCGCGGATCGCCCACGGGCAGATGCTGACCCTCTTCAGGCCCGTGAGCTTCATCGTCGTGTGCCCGACCACCGCGCCGGCGAGGCTCTGCGCGGCACGGGGCGCCGAGATGCCGGGGAGCCGGGCGCGTTCGCGGGCCGGGAGGGCGGCCAGGCGCGGGATCGCGGCGCCCAGCTCCCTGCGGTGCAGCTCCCGCTCCACGAAGGGCCCGTTGCGACCGGGCGCCGTCCCGCACAGCCGCGCGAGCTGCTGGAACGTCCGCGAGGTGGCCACCGCCGTACGGGGCCCCTCCCAGCGGATCCGCGCCGCGACGTCCCGCAACTGGTGGCGCACCCGGCGCCGCAGCGCCCGCAGCGCCTCCGGCGTCGGCGGGTCCTGGTCCAGCAGGAACTCCTGCGTCAACCGGCTTGCGCCAAGCGGCAGCGAGGCCACGAAGTCCGGCAACCTGCCCCGGCCGAAGGCGACTTCCAGTGAGCCGCCGCCGATGTCCATCAGCGCGAGCGGCCCCGACCGCCAGCCCATCCATCTTCGGGCGCCGAGGAACGTGAGCTCGCCCTCCACCTCGCCCGGCAGGGTGCACAGCGGCACGCCTGTCTCGCTCCGTACGGCCCGCAGGATCTCCGTGCGGTTGGGCGCGTTGCGCACCACGGCGGTGGCGAACGCCAACGGGCCCACGGCACCCCACCGTTGAGCGGTCCGCGCGGCGGCGCGCACCGCGAGGACGAGTTGCTGCACCGATTCCTCGGGTATATGGCCGTCCGGTTCCACGTGTTCGGACAACCGTAGGCGCCACTTGGCCGTGTGCACCGGCAACGGCACCCCGCCCTCCGCGTCCGCGACAACCAGTCTGACAGTGTTCGATCCCACATCCACCACGCTCAGTCGCATGTCCCGGGAAGTACCCGGCTGCCGTCGAAGCACGCCCTCCTGGCGACCGCCGCACGGGTGCGCCGACCGGAGCAGCGGCGTCACCGGTCCGGGTCGCCCCGGATGCCGGTCGGGGCGCGATCCCGTAACGGTGGAGCATGGGTGTACTGGGCGAGTGGGACCGACTGCTGTTCACGCGGGTCGCCGGCACGCGGCTGCCGGGCGCCGATCCGGCGGTGACCCGGCTCAGCCGCTCCGCCGACCACGGCAGGCTCTGGCTGGGCGCCGCCGCCGGACTGGCGGTGCTCGGCGGCCGCACCGCCCGGCGGGCCGCCCTGCGCGGCGCCGGCTCGCTCGCCCTGGCCTCCTTCACCGTGAACACCGTCGTGAAGTGGGGCGCCCGGCGCCCCCGTCCGCTCCTCGACCATGTGCCGCCGGTACGGCACCTGCGGCGCCAGCCGCACACCACGTCCTTCCCCTCCGGGCACGCCGCCTCGGCCGCCGCCTTCGCCACCGGTGTCGCCCTGGAGTCCACCCGCTACGGCGCCCTGGTCGCGCCCCTGGCGGCGTCCGTCGCCTTCTCGCGGGTCTACGTCGGGGTGCACTACCCCGGAGACGTGCTGGCCGGCGCCGCCATCGGAGTCGGGGCCGCCGCGCTCACCTGCCGGTGGTGGCCCCCGCGCACCCCGGCCCCGGAGCGCGAACGTCCGGCGGCCGGCGCCCCCGCCCTGCCCGACGGCGAGGGACTGGTCGTCTTCGTCAACAGCGGCGCGGGCAACGGCGTGCCGAGTCCACCGCTGCCGGCCGTGGACCGGCTGCGCGGACTGCTGCCGCGGGCCGAACTGGTCGAGTGCGGCCCCGGGGACGACTTCACGCGGCTGCTCGCCGACTCGGTCGAGCGGGCCGCGCGGTCGGGCGGCGCGCTGGGAGTGTGCGGTGGCGACGGCAGCGTGAACGCGGCGGCCCGGGCGGCCGCACAGGCGGGCCTGGCACTCGCCGTGTTCCCGGGCGGCACCCTCAACCACTTCGCGCTGGACGTGGGCGTACCGGAGTTCGAGGACACCGCGGTCGCCGTCACACGGGGCGAGGCGGTGGCGGTGGACATCGGGGTGGCCGCGTCGGCGACGGGCGAGGAGGTGCGGTTCCTCAACACCTTCAGCATCGGGTTCTACCCGGAACTGGTCCGGATCCGCGAGCACTTGGAGAAGCGCTGGGGCAAGTGGCCGGCGGCGGCCGTGGCCACGGCCCGGGTCCTGCGCACGTCCACGCCCGTCGAGCTGCGTGTCGACGGCCGGCCGCGGCGGCTCTGGCTGCTGTTCGCGGGCAACGGCCGCTATCTGCCCGACGGTTTCGCCCCGACCTACCGGCCGCGCCTGGACGACGGGCTGCTGGACCTGCGGATGGTCGACGCCGGTCACCGTCTCGCGCGTACCCGGGTGCTCGTCTCCGCGGTGGCCGGGGCGCTGGGCCGCTCCCGCGTGTACAGCGGCGAGACCGTGCCACGGGTGGAGCTGGCCGGCCTCGCGGGGACGGGGCCGCTGGCCCACGACGGTGAAGTCGTCCGGTCCCCGGACGAGTTGACACTGACGAAGGCCGCGCGGGCACTGGTCGTCTACCGGCCGGCGCTGCCGCAGAACGAGCTCGCCCAGCAGGCGCGTCTCGCCGCCGCCACCGCCCGGTACCGGGCACGGGCGAGGGGCCGCCGTCTCCCTGAGGACGGCGGCCCCTCGGCTCGCGGGTGAACTCGCTCCGGACCGGCGTCGGCGGTCCGGACCCGCTCACATGTGGACGACCGGTGCGGCGTCCGGGTCCGGCTCCTGCGTCCCGCGGCGGTAGAGCAGGAAGGCGATGACCGTGCCCGCGACGAAGAAGCCGGCCGACCACCAGAAGGCGGTCGTATAGCTCTCGATCGTGGACTGCGCCTGCACGAGCTTGTCGGTGGCGTCCCGGCCGGCCAGGTAGCTCGTCGCGGCACTCGCGGCCAGGGTGTTCAGCAGGGCCGTGCCGATCGAACCGCCCACCTGCTGCATGGTGTTGACGGTCGCGGAGGCGACACCGGCGTCCTCGGCGGCCACCCCGCTCGTGGCGAGCGCCATCGCGGGCGGCATCACGATGCCGAGGCCCGCGCCGATCAGGATCACCTGGGGCAGTACGGCGGTGGAGAAGTCCGAGGCGACACCGATGCCGGTCAGCCACGCCATGCCGGCCGCGGCGATGGCGAAGCCCGCCGGGATGACTGCCTTCGGCCCGATACGCGGCACCAGGACGGTGGTGGAGAGCTGGGCCATGACCATCATGGCCGCGACCATCGGCAGGAAGGCGACGCCGGTCTTCGTGGGGCTGAAGCCGAGGTTCAGCTGGAGGTAGTAGGTGAGGAAGAGGAAGACACCGAACATGCCCGCACCTGTGATGAGCACGGCGACGAAGGACGCGGCGCGGTTGCGGTCGAGCAGGACGCGCAGCGGCAGCAGCGGGTGCTTGGCCCGGGTCTGCCACCAGCCGAACACGGCGAGCAGCAGGCCGCCGGCGACCAGGAAGCCCCAGGTGGCGGGCGAACTCCAGTCGTGGGTCTCGGCGTTGGAGAAGCCGTAGACCACGGCGAAGAGACCGGAGGAGACCAGCAGGGTGCCCGGCAGGTCGAGCTTGGAGTTCGCCGCGTCACGGTGGTTGCCGAGCAGCATCCAGCCGCCGACGAAGGCGACGATCGCGAAGACGACGTTGACGTAAAGCGTCCAGCGCCAGTCGAGCGCGTCGGTCAGGACACCGCCGAGCAGCAGTCCGACCGCACCGCCGGCGCCCGCGATGGCGCCGTACACGCTGAATGCCTTGGCGCGGTCCCGGGCCTCGGTGAACGTCGTGTTCAGCAGTGAGAGCGCGGCGGGGGCGAGCAGTGCGCCGAACACGCCCTGGAGGGCGCGCGCCATCACCAGCATGCCGAAGCTGGTGGACGCGCCGCCGAGCACGGACGCCCCGGCGAAGCCGGCGACGCCGACGAGGAAGGCGGGCTTGCGCCCGAAGAGGTCGGCTATCCGCCCGCCGAGCAGCAGCAGGGAAGCGAAGGCCAGCGAGTAGGCGGTGACGATCCACTGCCGGTTGCCGTCGGAGAAGCCGAGGTCCGCCTGGGCGGAGGGCAGTGCGATGTTCACGATGGTGGCGTCGAGGACCACCATCAGCTGCGCGATGCCGACGATCGCGAGGATCCACCACCGCTTCGCCGGATGCGCCGCGGGCGCTTCCGCCGCACCCGCGCGGGTGCTTTCGGTCAGGGTCGGGGACATCAGAGAACGCTCCAGGGAAGTTGCGCTGCGTTACGGATACGTAAACGAAACGGTTTCGTACACGTCGAGCGTAGACCACGCCGATCGAAACGGCAAAGTTTCGCTTGCGCGACACCGCTCTCACGCCCGGGCCGGGAGCGCCGCCCGCCTGGGAGCACCGCCCGCCGGTGGCATCGACCGCCCGGGAGCCCCGGCTGGCCGGGGGCATCGGCGTCCCTGGAGCACCGGCCCGCACGGAGCGCCGGAGCGCCGGCCCCCTGGAGCACCGGCCCCCTGGAGCGCCGGCCCCCTGGAGCGCCGGCTGCCCAGGACTGCCTGCCGGCCAGGCGCACCCGGCGGCCCGGAGCGCCGGAGCACCGGCCGCCGCAGGGCGTCGGCGCGCGACACCGCCCTCACACCCCGGCCGGGGAGGCCGCCCGCCTGGGAGCACCGCCCGCCGGTGGTACCGGCCGCCCCGGAGTCCCGGCCGGCCGGGGGCGGCGGCGGCCCGGGAGCACCGGCCCGCACGGAGCGCCGGAGCGCTGGCCCTCTGGAGCGCCGGCTGCCCAGGACTGCCGGCCGGCCGGGCGCACGCGCCGGCCCGGACCGCCGGAGCGCCGGCCGCCGCAGGGCATCGGCGGGCCCGGAGCGCCTGCCGCGCGGGGGTATCGGGCGGCCCGAAGCCCTTGCCGCTCGGGAGTACCGGCTGCCCTGGGGCGTCGGCGGCCCGGAGCACCGGCCGCCCTGGAGCACCGGCTGCCCCGGGGCGCAGGCTGCCTGGGATCACCGGTCGGCTCGGAGCGCCGGAACGCCGGGCGCCTGGGCCTCGGCCGACCCGGAGCGCCGCTGCCCCGTCACCAGCGGCCTCGGGGCACCCGCCAGTCCGTTGCGCCTACTGCCCCGGCCGCCCCGGGGTACCGGCCGCCCGGCGGCACCGGTCCCGCCACGGCACCGAGCCCGCCGCACCGAGTGCCCGGCGGCGCCGATCGTCCCCGCCGCACCGGCGGCGCGGCGGGCGTCCTCGCGTAGGAGGCCGGGTCCCCTCGGGGACGCCGGTCTCGGCCTGCGTCGGTGGGTGCTCAGTGCATCTGGCGTCGTACCAGCTCGTGCAGCCGGCCGCCCGTGTCCGCGAGGAGTTGCGCGGGGGGACCCTGCTGCGCGATCCGGCCGTCCTCCATCACGATGACGCGGTCCGCGTCCATGACGGTGGACAGGCGGTGCGCGATCACCACGCGCGTGGCGTCGAGCGCCCGGGTGCTCTCGATGACCGTGCGCTGCGTCTCGTTGTCCAGCGCGCTGGTCGCCTCGTCGAGGAACAGGATCCGAGGCCGGCGGATCAGCGCCTGAGCGATCATCAGGCGCTGCCGCTGGCCGCCCGAGACCGCGCCGCTGCCCGAGACGATGGTGTGCAGCCCCATCGGCATCCGCCGGATGTCCTCCGCCAGGCCGGCCATCTCGGCCGCCGCCATCGCCTCCTCGGGCGTGTACGGCTCCGTGCCGCAGATGCAGTCCAGGATCGACCCGGTGAACGGCTGGGCGTGCTGGAGCACCACCCCGCACTGACGGCGCACGGCCGACTGGTCGAGGGCCGCCAGATCCTGACCGTCGTACAGCACGCTGCCCGAGACCGGCCGGTCGAAGCCGATGAGCAGCCGCAGCAGCGTGGACTTGCCGCAGCCGCTCGGCCCCACGATCGCCACGAACTCGCCCGGCCGGACGGCGAAGGACACGTCGTCCAGGACGAGCGGACCGTCGTCGGAGTACCGGAAGGAGAGCCCGCGCGCCTCGATCCCCCCGGACAGCGGGCCCGGTCGCGTGCTCGCCGTACGCACCTCGGGCGTCGCGTCCAGCACCGGCCTGATCTCCTCGAACATCGGGAGCGCGGCCGCCGCCGAGACGAACGCGCTGGTCAGCTGGGTGACCGAGGTGAGCAGCATGGTGACCGAGGTGTTGAAGGTGAGGAACTCCGCGGCCGTCAGGGAGCCGCGCGCCGGGCCCGCCAGCAGCATGAACATCAGCAGCGAGCACAACGGCAGGTACACCGCGCCCAGCACGGTCGTGAGGTTCTTGATGCGGCCGACCCTCTGCTGCAGTTCACGGCTGCGCGCGAACTCGCCCGCCCAGGCCGCGTACGCGTAGTTCTCCGCCGCGGCGACGCGCAGCTTCGGCAGCCCGCGCAGGGTCTGGAAGGCCTGGTTGTTCAGCTTGTTGCCGAGCACGACCAGCCTGCGCTGCCAGCGCACCTGCCACAGACCGAGTCCCAGGAACACGGCCGCGATGACGACGAGCATCCCGATCGCGGCCAGCGCCATCGGCACGCTGTACCAGAGCAGCAGGCCCAGGTTCATCGCGCCGACCGTGCCGGCCTGGAGGACCGTGGGCCCGACACCCGCCAGCAGTCGGCGGATCGAGCTGATCCCCATGGCGGCACTCGCCAGCTCACCGGTCGAACGCGAGGTGAAGAACGTCGTCGGAAGCCTCAACAGCCGGTCCCACACCGCCGGTTGCAGCACCGCCTCGATGCGTCCCTCCATCCGCAGCACGGTCAGGTTCTGCAGCAGCATGAACGCCGCGGACACCACGCCGGACACCATGACGGCCAGGCAGACCTGCGCGATCAGCCCGTGCTGCGCCTTGGGGACGTACTCGCCGAGCACCTTGCCGGTGGCGATCGGCACGAGCGCCCCGATCGCCACCGTCACCAGACCGCTGATCGCCAGATTGCGCAGATCGCCGCCGCTGCCCCGCAGGCAGAACCGCATCAGGCGCAGCGGGCTCAACCGGCGTTCGGGCAACGGCCGGTAGAACATCACGCCCCGCGGCTCGAACTCCGCCGCGTTGGCCTTCTCCACCGGTGTCTCGCGGCCCGAGGACGGGTGCACCGCCACGTATCCGCCGCGCCGCCACAGCAGCGCCACCGGCGCCCCCGACACGGCACGGTGGCCCACCAGCGGACCGATGTCGTCGCGCCACCAGCGCCCGTCGAGGCGCACGGCCCGGGCCCGTACGCGCGAGGCCAGGGCGATGCGCTCGACCGGGTCGAGCCGCTCGCCGTCGGCACCGCCGCGCGCGGGCTGCGCGAGCGTGATCCCGGCCGCCCGGGCGACCAGTTCGCAGGCCGCGTAGGTGGCGTCCGCGTCGGCGGCGGTCGGTCGCCTGCCCGACTGCCTGCCGATCGACGCCAGCAGGGTGCGGTCGGCCTGGGCGCGGACGGCCTCGCCCGCCTCGATGCCGGCCGCCGTACGGTGCTCGTGGTGCTCCTCCAACCGCTCGATCCACCGGTCGAGCGTGGCAAGCAGGCGGTACTGCTGGTCGACCATGCCCTGCCAGACACCTGGGTCCATCAGCAGGTCGGCCGCCGCCTCAGCGCCGTACAGGGAGCCGTACTGCACACTCCCGGGCGGCACCTGCATCCAGAAGACGTCGTCGTCGGTGGGCGCCGCGGCGCTCTCCGTGGCCATCGGCGCCTGGAAGAGGATCGACAGACTGCGGCCGACACCGAGCGCGAGGGCGTACTCCAGCGGGCTCGATGTCGGCGGCACGTACTGGGGGTTGCCGTACGCGTCGTACGACCAAGTCTGCGTGGGGGCCTGCTGGTACAGCTCGCGGAGCCCGATCCGGCGCACCGCGCAGTCCCGCGACGGCCGCCCCACGAGCGTGTGCTGGGGCCCCGCGACCGGGCCGAGCAGCAGCGAACCCGCCTCCAGGCGGCCCAGATGGTGCCAGTGTCCCTGCAGGGCCGCGTCCACCGCGAACAGGTCCATGGCCCCCGCCGCGACGAGCCACAGGACCTGAGGGCCCTCCAGGTCGAGCCGGTTGGACCCGGCGCAGTCGACCGGCGTCCCCATGCCGCCGAGCGCCCCGAGGACGAGGTCGCCGTCCTGAACCGTCGTCATCTCAACGCTCCCTGACCAGCTCGGCGTACGGACCGCCGGCGACCACCAGGGCGTCGTGCCGGCCCCGCTCCACGACCGTGCCGTGCTGGAGCACCACGATCTCGTCGCTGTCGCGCACCGTGCTCAGCCGGTGCGCGATCACCACGCAGGCACAGCCGCGCCTGCGCAGGTTGTCCATGACGACCTGCTCGGTCTCCGCGTCCAGCGCGCTGGTCACCTCGTCGAGCACCAGGATGCTGGGCCTGCGCACCAACGCCCGCGCGATCTCCAGGCGTTGCCGCTGACCGCCGGAGAAGTTCCGCCCGTCCTGCTCGACCCGGCTGTGGATGCCCCCCGGCCTGCGCGTCACCACGTCGTACAGCGCCGCGTCGTGCAGCGCCTCGGTGACCGCGTCGTCCGGGATCGAGGGGTCCCACAGCGCCACGTTGTCCCGGACGGTCCCCTCGAAGAGGAACACGTCCTGGTCGACGAAGGAGACGGAGGCGGCGAGCGCGCCGCGCGGGATGTCCTCAAGACGCCGACCGTCGATGCGGATCGTGCCCTCCCACGGGGCGTACAGCCCCGAGATCAGCCGCGACACCGTCGACTTGCCGCTGCCGGAGCCGCCGACCAGCGCGACCTGCTGCCCCGGCCCCACCGTGAGCGAGAACCCGGTGAGCAGCGGCTTGTCGAGCGGGCTGTAGCCGAACGTGACGTTCTCCAGCTCGACATGGCCGTGCAGCCGCCTGGTGGAGTCGCCGGTGCCGCCACGCGCGTAGAGCGGATCGGCCTCGAAGTTCTCCACGTCCTTGAGCCGGGCCACGTCGGCCGCGAAGTCCTGGATGCGGCCCGCGACCCCGTTGAGCCGGGTGATCGGCGCGGTGAAGCGGGTCACCAGCGCCTGGAAGGCGACGAGCAGTCCCACCGAGATGTGCCCCTCGACGGCGCGCAGGCCGCCGATCCACAGGATCAGCGCGCTGTTCAGCGTCGCCAGTGTGGGCGCGACCACCCCCAGCCAGGCGCTCGGCACGCCGAGCCGCTGCTGCTCCTCCAGAGTGGTGGCGTGCTGCCCGGCCCACTTGCGGAAGTAGCCGTCCTCACCGCCGGTGGCCTTCATCGTCTCGATCAACTGGAGGCCGGTATAAGCGGTGTTGGTCAGCCGGGCGCTGTCCGCCCGCAGCTTCGCGGTCCGGTTGGCTCGCAGCCGGATCACCACCCGCATCGCCACCACGTTCAGCAGCGCGACGCCGGTGCCCACGGCCGTCAGCTGCGGGTCGTACGTGTAGAGCAGCACGGCGTACAGCACCACCACGACCGCGTCCACCCCGGCCGCCGCGAGGTCGCGGGCCAGGGTCTCGGCCACCGCGTCGTTCGACTGGAGCCGCTGGACCAGGTCCGCCGGGCTGCGCTGGGAGAAGAAGGTGACCGGCAGCCGCAGCAGGTGCCGCAGGAAACGGGCGCTGCTGAGCGTGGAGGAGATGAGCCGCCCGCGCAGCAGGTTCGCCTGCTGGAGCCAGGTGAGAACCACCGTGAGCAGTACGGAGGCGCCCATGGACGCGAACAGCACGCCCAGCAGCGACGTCTGACCGCCGATCAGGAACATGTCGATGTAGGTGCGGCTCAGCGCGGGCACCGCCGCGCCGACCGCCACCAGCAGCAGACTCGACAGCACGGCGGCGGGCATGGTGCCCGACGTTCCGCGCAGCCGGGCCGGCATGGCACCCAGGATTCCCGGCCTGCGGCCGCCCCGGCGGAAGTCGGGGCCCGGCTCCATGACCAGGACGACGCCGGTGAAGCTGGTGTCGAAGTCCTCCATCGGGACGAAACGGCGGCCCTTGGCGGGGTCGTTGACGTGCACCCCGCGCCGGCCGAGCCGGCGCCCCATCCCGTCGTAGACGACGTAGTGGTTGAACTCCCAGAACAGGATCGCGGGCGCGCGCACCTCGGCGAGCGCGCTCGTGTCCATCTGCATGCCCTTGGCCGTCAGGCCGTAACTCCGGGCGGCCTTCAGCAGGTTGCTGGCCCGTGAGCCGTCGCGGGAGACCCCGCAGGCGATGCGCAGCTCCTCCAGCGGGATGTGCCGCCCGTAGTGGCCGAGCACCATGGAGAGGGAGGCGGCGCCGCACTCCACGGCCTCCATCTGGAGGACGGTGGGGGTGCGGACCGTCTTCCCGCGGCCCTTGGGCACGGTGCGCCGGGGCGGGGCGGCGCGGCGTCTGCCCCGGACGGGTGGCGGGAGGGTGTCCTGGGGAGCGGTCACGGCAGAAGCCAATCGACGGGGCGCTGATCGGCCAGGCGGATCGAACCCGTGGCCAGGGTCATGGAGTCCAGGGCGTACGGCGGCCCGTCGGCGGACGACCACCGGTAGCCGCTCTTCGTGCCGGAAGACCGGTCGAGGCGGACCAGGACGGCCACCGGCCTGCCCTTCTCGGTGAACTGCTCGCCCAACTGGCTGTCACCGAGGTAGGCGGTGATCTGCTGCCGGGTCTGCGCGGTCCGGTCGACCGCCTTCACATGACCGCGCAGGACGCCGTATTGCTGCGTCGGCACGGACTGGACGGTCAGGTCCACCGCCGCGTCGACCGGGATGCCCGAGGCGTTCTCCGCCGGGACGTACACGGTCGCGTACAGGGGGTCGCCGACGCGGGCGACCTTCTCCACGGCGGCGACGTTCGCGCCCGTGGTGATGATCGCCCCGATGGTCGCGGCGAGCGCGGTGATCCGGCCAGCGGCGACGGTGCGGACGACCCTCTTCTCGCCCTCGGCCGTGCGGACTTCGAGGACGGGGGAGTTCGCGGGGAGCCGCCGGCCCTCCTCGGCGAGAACCGCGGTGACCTGCCCGGCGACCGGACTCTGCAGGACGTAGCTGCCCTCCCCGTGCGTGAGGACGGCGGGGGCGCTGACCGTGGACGCGACGGTGCCCGTCACGGCCCACACGGACGCGGCGGCCATGACGACGACCGTCACGGACAGGACGAGCCAGCCCTGGGGGCGGGCGAAACGCACCGGGAGGTCGAGTTCCTCCGGCGACTGCAGCTTGGTGAGGGCCTGTTGGCGGAACTGCACGGGTCTTCCCTCGGCTGTCCGGGAGAGTCAGGGCATCCGAGAGTCCCGGAACCGGGGAGTGGTTCCGGGACTCGACGGCGCGTGGATGCGATCAGAGACCGGCGACCAGGCCGGTGACCGGGGCGGTGTTCAGGCCGGTCACACCCTCGACGGTGCCGACGACGGTGCCCACGAGGCCGGAGACCGGGGCGACCGAGTCCACGAGGTCCGTGACGGTGCCGACGGCCTGGACGGACAGGCCGCCCGCGACGTTGTCGAGCTCGGCGTCGGAGATCTCGACGGTCGCAACCTGGGGGGTGGAGTTCATGATGGAACTTCCCTTCGTATGGGGATTCATAAGGGGGGAGCGGCCCCCTCTGGGGACAGATGGTCGGCCGCGACCGCGGGCTTGCGGCTCCCGTCTCCGGGAACCTTCGTGCGAACCGCGGTGCCACGGATCAAAGCACGGTGGCGCGCCGCCCTTCCAATCAATCAGGGCTCCGACCAGGGCACTTGGGAGCCGAGGCGGTCCAAGCGTGCAGGCGTGCCCACGTCTCGGCGGCGACTTCTTCACATGCTGCGCGGCATCGGTTCGCGCTACCCCTTGCCTCCCGGAGTCCGAAAGGGACAGTCCGGGCCCGGGGCGCGGCGCACGGCGGCCGCGTGTGCAGATCCGCCGTGCGCGGTGCCCTCGTTGCGCATTCGATGTGCAGATTCGCTGAAGCCGGGATTCCGCTCCGTGTCCTGGACGGAACGTCACCAGGCGACTCCGGAGGGTGCCGTCCTCAGCCCAGCAGCGCGTACACCGTGCTCGCCCGCGCCACGACGTCGTCCGACCCCTCGGCGGTCATGGTGATGTCAGCGAAGGCCATCCGGCGGCCCAGCTTGGTGAGGACCGACTCCACCGAGACGTTCGCGTCCGTGACGGCCCGTTGGAAACTCGTGGACTGCTGCACCGTCGTCATCGGCACGAAGCCGCCGCGTGCCGCCGAGACCGCGATCACGGTCGCCGTGTCGGCGGCCGCCATCAGCGCCTGACCGGACAGGGAGCCGCCGGTACGGGCCAGCCGGGCCGACCACGGGAGCCGCAGGACGGCCCGGTCGTCCCCCAACTGCCGTACGGAAAGGCCCAGGTCGAGCACCCAGGGGGCGAAGTTGTCGGCGAGGATCCGGTCGGCTTCGGCGCGTGTCAGTGTCATGCGGCGATTCTTCCCCCGTTGAACGCCCCGGACGGCCCGTGCGTATCAACTGCCATCCAGGCGCCCCCAGTCAGCTGCCGGACGGCGGCTCGGACCCCGCCCCCCAGGAGGTCGAGAGTTGAGTCACAAACGCATACCCAAGCGCAAGGCCGCGATCGCGGCAGGAAGCGTGGTGGCGCTCGGAGCGGCGGCACTCGTGCTGCCCAACGCCATGGCGTCCCAGACGGACCAGGCGGACGCTCCCCGTACCTTCAAGGCGGCCGACGCCTCGGACGTCGCGGCGCAGCTCGCGTCCCGGCTCGGCGACGCCTTCGCCGGCTCGTACTACGACGCCGGCAGGCAGCAGATCATCATCAACGTCGTCGGTGACGACAGCGAGGTCGTCAACGAGATCCGCGAGGCCGGTGCCGTCCCCAACCAGGTGGACAACAGCACCGCCACCCTCAAGGCCGCCGCCAGAACGCTGCGGACGGACGCGACGATCCCCGGCACCGCCTGGTCCGTCGACCCGAAGACCAACGAGATCCGGGTCACCGCGGACAGCACCGTCACCGGCGCCCGCTGGAACCAGCTCACCTCGACCGTCAAGTCGCTCGGCTCCGACGTCGCGACCGTCAAGCGCTCCTCCGGCACCTTCAAGACGTTCGTGGAGGGCGGCGACGCCATCTTCGGCGGCGGGGCCCGCTGCTCCCTCGGCTTCAACGTGACGGCGGACGACGGCAGTCCGGCGTTCCTGACGGCCGGTCACTGCGGCGTCGCCGCCGCCGAGTGGTCGGACGCGCAGGACGGCGCCCCGATCGCCACCGTCGACCAGGCCACCTTCCCCGGGGCCGGCGACTTCGCGCTGGTCAAGTACGACGACCCGAACACCGAGGCCCCCAGCACCGTAGACGTCGGCGACGGCAAGACGGTGGAGATCGCCCAGGCCGCGGAGGCGACCGTGGGCCAGCAGGTCCTGCGCATGGGCAGCACGACGGGTCTGAACGACGGCAGCGTGACGGGCCTCGACGCCACCGTGAACTACCCGGAGGGCACGGTGGCCGGTCTCATCCAGACCGACGTCTGCGCCGAACCCGGGGACAGCGGCGGCTCCCTGTTCACGCAGGACGGCAGCGCGATCGGCCTGACCTCGGGCGGCAGCGGCGACTGCACCAACGGCGGGGAGACGTTCTTCCAGCCCGTCACCACCGCGCTGGAGGCGGTCGGCGCGACCCTCGGCGCCGGCGGAGCGGGCGCGGGCGACGAGGCCGGCGACCAGGCGGGCGACCAGGCCGGCGAGGAGGGCCAGGCCGGTGCCGGTGAGGAAGGGGCCGGCGCCGGCGGGGACGAGCAGGCCGGAGGCGGCGGCGAGGCGGTCGACCCCTCGGCCCCGGCGGACGGCGCGGCCGATGACGGCTCGGGCGCGGCCGACGACGGCTCAGGCGCGGCTGTCGACGGCTCAGGCGCGGCTGTCGAGGGCCACTGACACCGGCCGGCCGCGACCGGTGACCCACGGGTGAGGACAGCGCCCGGGTCACCGGCACAGGAACCGCCGTACCGGACGCAAAAGCGGTTCGTCCGGGCGGTGGAACGGTCCGGCTCTCCGGCGGGAGGGCCGGACCGCTCCGTGTCCCGCCCGGGTGTCAGCCGCGGGTCCGCAGCAGGAGCAGCGCGACGTCGTCCGGCCGTTCCTGCGCCGACTCGGTGCTCCGGACCAGGGTGTCGGCCAGCGTGTCCAGCGGCTGGTCGCCCAGCTCGGCGAACCGCCCGGCGAGCTCGGCCAGGGAGTCCTCGATGTCCACACCGGGCGCCTCGATGAGACCGTCGGTGCACAGGGCGAGCACGGAACCGGGGGCGAGCTCCAGCTCGGTCGTCGGGTACGTGGCCGAGGCGTCGATCCCCAGCAGCGGACCGCCGGGCAGGTCGAGGACGCGGACCCGGCCGTCCGGTGTGCGCAGCAGCGGCGGAGGGTGCCCGGCCCGCGCCAGCACCGCCCGTCCGCGTGCCGGGTCGAGCCGCAGGTACAGGCAGCTGGCGAACAGCTCGGCGCCCAGGTCGATCAGCAGCCGGTTCGTGCTGCGCATGACCTCGCCGGGCGCCTGCCCGACGGTCGTGTACGCCCGTACGGCGGTCCGGATCTGCCCCATCAGGCCGGCCGCCGTCACGTTGTGCCCCTGGACGTCACCGATCACCGCGGCGGCCTGCCCGCCGGTGGGCACCAGGTCGTAGAAGTCGCCGCCGATGTCCATGCCGAGGGTGGCGGGCAGATAGCGTGCCGCCGCCTCGATCCCGGGCAGGGACGGCAGGGAGTGCGGAAGCAGGGCTGCCTGCAGGCCGTGGGCCAGCTGGTGCTTGGCGTCGTAGAGGAGCGCCCGCTCCAGCGCCTGGGCGACGAGCCCGCCGAGGCTGGTCAGCACGGCCCGCTCGTCGGCGGGGAAGGCGTGCGGCTCCGCGTAGGCGAGCACGCACGTGCCGACCGGCCGCCCCGAGGCGACGAGCGGCAGGTACGCCCACGCGGCCATGCCGTCGGGCGTCGCGCCGCGGGCGGGGTAGATGTGCTCCAGCTGCCCGCGCGACTCGAAGAAGGCGGGCACACCGGTGCTCAGCGCCCGGGTGCCCGGGGTGTGCGCGGTGAGCGGGAGCCCGTCGAAGTGCTCCACCACCCGGGAGTCGGTGTACCCGTGCTGCCCTAGCACGTGCATGCGCCCGCCCTGCGTCCCGAGGACGACCAGCGCCTTGCTGCCGACGGCGGGCGCGACCTCCTCGGCGACCAGCTGCACCACGTCCTGCACGCTCACCGCCTCCGTGAGCGCGCTGGCCAGACTGAGGATGTGGGAGATGGTCACCAGCCGCGGATTGGTGTCCGTGCGCCGGGGCTGCGCGCGGTTCATCTCGGACACCGCGCGGGCCCGGGCGATGCGGACGCTGAGCCCGCTGGTGCTCGGGTACAGACGGAACGACAGCCACTCGCCGGGCGGGCGCAGCGCAACGAACGACGTCACGTGCTGGCTCATCAGGGCCGCCCGGTACCGGTCCTCGTACACCGGGTCGTTGAGCCAGGGCACGGACGCCCAGGGCTGCGTGCCCACCAGGTCGTCGACGGGCACTCCGAGCAGCTCGGCCGTGGCCTGGTTGGCGAAGCTGACCCGTCCGTGCAGGTCCAGCGCGCACAGCCCGTAGGGCAGCCGCTCCACCAGGCGCGCCGCCTCCACCGAGCCGAACCTGCCGGTCAGTTCCGTCGCCGAGGTGGGCAGATCGGGTTCCGAGGGCAGGGGGCGGTTCTGCTTCACCGCGCGCTCCAGGCGCAGCGCCAGCCGGTCGCCGGCGGCGATGAGATGGGACCGCTCCCGGTCGGACAGCTCCTGCGGATGCGTGCTCGGCCAGGTCACGAACATCGCGCCGTACGGGGTGTGCCCGGTCGCCACCGGGACGGCGGCCAGCGCGAAGGGGTAGGGCAGGACCACCGCGATACGGGGATAGCAGCGCGCCATCTCCTCCTCGCCGCTGACCCAGATCAGCCGTCGTCGCCGCAGCGCCTCGGCGACGGGGATCGGCGCGTTGATCCCGACCCGCTCCCAGGGCGCGGCGAAGGCCCGGGGCAGCCCCGCCATGACGGCCATCTCCAGGACCGATTCGTCGGGCGCCAGCAGGTACACGGCACCCGAATGGGCCTCGACGTCGTCCATGATCGTGGCGAGGGTGAGCGAGAGCAGCGGTTTGCCGACCGGTGCCCGTGGGGCGACCGGTGCCTGACCGGACGCCTGCCAGTCGGACACGCCGACCACCTCCTCGCATGGCCGCGACGGGTCCTCAGGGGTCAAGGCTCTCGCGCGCGGCCGTTTCCCGCACGGCGAGCGGGGCGGCGCCCGCACGGAGGGGACCTGGGCGGTCGCGCCCCGGTCCCGTCTCGGACACGCGCGGCGGGACGTACGTGCTCGCACAGGAGTACCCGTACGCCCGTACGAAGACGAAGGGTCACCCCGGTGTGACGCCCTGTGCGGGCCCTGCCCGGCGGCGGGCCTCGGCCGTCGTCCCGGGGCCCGGGAACCGTCCCAGGGGCTGCGCGCGCGTCCGGGAAGCGCTGTAATGACGGACGTGGTCAGTGAGGGCGCTGCGGGACGCAGAACGAGATCGTCGCGTGCCGAACTTGCCCTCAAGGCGCTCACCGCGGACCTCGGCTCCCGCGAACGGCTGCGCCGCGTTCTCGAACAGGCGCTCGTCTTCGCAGGGGTCACCCTGGCCGCCGTGTACGCCCCGGGCGAGGGCGGCGACGAGCTGTGCCTGGTCGAGTCCGCCGGGTTGCCGAGGACGCTGTACGGGCTGCGCGACAGCTACCCCCTGGCCGGCACCGCCCCCGCGGCCGACGTCCACCGCTCGGGACGTCCGCGCTGGCTCACCCCCAAGGACCTCGCCCGCTGCTCCGACGCCCGGCGGCTGCCCACCCAGGAGTTCTCCCTGGCCGTCCTGCCGCTGAGTGGCGGCGGCTGCCTGGCCGCGGTCAGCGAGAACGAGCGCGGCTTCGACGCCGAGGACCGCGAGTGCCTGACCCTGATCGCCGACGCCGCCACCTTCCCCTCGCCCACCCCGGCGGGCGACCCCGACGAGCTGCCCGCCAGTTCCTTCAGCCTCGCCATGGACAGCGGCCGGGTCGAGATCGACGACGAGATGCTGCAACTCTTCGGCATCAGCCGCGAGGACTTCGACGGCAACGTCGAGACCCTCCTCTCCCTGACCGTCCCCGAGGACCTGCCCGCGCTGATGTCGGTCGTCGAGGCCGACCACATGTCCATCGGCGACCGCGAGCTGGAGTTCCGCATCCTCCAGCCGTCCGGCGTCCCCCGGTGGCTGCGGCTGCGCGGGCGGCTCCTGCCCGGCGGCGACGGCCAGCCCGCCCGCCTGGTCGGCACGGTCGCCGACGCCTCGAAACTGCGCTCCGGCGTCAACGACGTGGCCCGCGTCCAGCGTCTCGCCGCCGCGCTCGCCACCGCGGGCACGGTCCGCGACGTCAGCCACGCCGTGGTCACCGCCCTGCGCAAGCCCCTCCAGGCCGACCGGATCGCCCTCGCCGAACTGGAGGGGGACCGTCTCGTCGTCACCGTCCTGGACCCGCCCGAGCCGGACGCCTGGCCCGAGCTGTGGCGCACGGAGTGGCGCTCGGAGTGGCCGGACGCGCCCGTGCGCACCATGCCGACCCTCGCGGCGGCCCTGCGCGAGGGCCGCGCCGGGATCTGGCCCGCCGGAACCGACCTGGAGCCCGCCCTCGCCGAGGTGGGGCCCGGCGGACTCGCCGTGCTGCCGCTGGCCGCCGGCGGGCGCATGGGCGGCGCCTGCCTGATCGGCTGGGACACCCCGCACGACTTCGGCCCCGACGAACGCGCCCTGCTCACCGCCGCCGCGGGCCTGGCCGGGCAGGCCCTGATGCGCGCCCACGCCTTCGACGCCGAGCACGAGCTCGTCGGCATGCTCCAGCGCACCCTGCTGCCGCGCCGGCTGCCCAAACTGCCGGGCGCGGTCGCCGTCGCCCGTTACCTGCCCACCACGGCCGGCCTGGAGGTCGGCGGCGACTGGTACGACGTGATCCCGCTGCCCGACAACCACGTCGCCCTCGTCATCGGCGACGTCCAGGGACACAACGCCGGGGCCGCCACCCTGATGGGCCAGATGCGCACCGCCCTGCGCGCGTACGCCGTCGAGGGACACCCCCCGGACGTCGTCGTCTCCCACGCCAACCGCCTCCTCATGGACATGGAGACCGACCTCTTCGCCACCTGCTGCTACGTCGACGTCGACATGGAGGAGGGGTCCGCCTGGTTCGTCCGCGCCGGACACCTCCCGCCGGTGCTGCGCCACCCCGACGGCCGTACGGAGATCGCCGAGTCCGAAGGCGGCCCGCCGCTCGGCGTCGTCCGGCAGGCCGACTTCCCCATGAGCCCGCTGCGCCTGCAGCCCGGCACGCTGGTGGCGCTGACCACGGACGGCCTGGTCGAGTCCGCTGAGCTCGACATCGAGGACGGCCTCCGCCGGCTCGCCGCCGGACTCGCCGCCTCCGACCCCGCCCACCTCGGACTCGTCGCCGACGCCCTGCTCGCCGACGCCAACCGAAGCGACGACGTGGCCCTCCTCCTGCTGCGCTACGACGGCATGGCGCTGCGCCCGCTACGGGAGAGCTGGACCGTCTGGCGGGTCCCCGAAGCCGTCCGGCACGCCCGGCGCTTCACCCGGCGCGCCCTGCGCGCGTGGCGCGTCGGCGTCGACGCGGACGCCGTGCTCCTCGTCGTCTCCGAACTCGTCACCAACGCCCTCGTCCACACCGACGGGCCGGTACGACTCGACCTGACCCTCCTCGGCAACCGGCTGCGGATCACCGTCGCCGACAACTCGCCGCGCACCCCGATCAAGCCGACCAGCATCGGCTGGGAGGCCACCGGGGGCCGCGGCATGCTCCTGGTCGAGGCCATGTCGGCGTCCTGGGGGACCGTGCCGGTCAGCGGCGGCAAGCAGGTGTGGAGCGAGCTGGTCCTGGAGTGAGCGCCGCCGCCCCCGTGATGGCACCCTGAGCGGGTGCGTCTGCTGCTGATGTCCGACACCCACCTGCCCAAGCGCGCCAAGGAACTCCCCGCGCCGCTGCTGGCCGAACTCCCGCTCGCCGACGTGGTGATCCACGCGGGCGACTGGGTGGACACGGCCACCCTCGACCTGCTGGAGGCCCGGTCGAGGGCCCTGATCGGCGTGTACGGCAACAACGACGGCCCCGGTCTGCGCGCCCGCCTCCCCGAGGTCGCCCGCGCCGAACTGGGCGGCCTGCGCTTCGGAGTCGTCCACGAGACCGGGGCCGCCCAGGGACGCGAACGCCGCTGCGCCGAGCGCTTCCCCGACCTGGACGTCCTCGTCTTCGGACACAGCCACATCCCCTGGGACACGACGGCGGAGCCCGGGCTGCGCCTGCTCAACCCGGGCTCCCCGACGGACCGCCGCCGCCAGCCGCACTGCACGTACATGACCGCGCGGGTGGCCGACGGCGGCCTGACGGAGGTCGTCCTGCACCGGCTGCCGCCCCGGGGGAACAGGCCCTAGGGCCTGTCGTTTGGATCAGGCCGGTGTCGCGGGGTCTGGCACGCACATCTGCGGCGTTGTCGTCGGTCGCCGAAGCTCCGCTTCGACTCCCTCCTCCGCCTTGCAGCTGCACGCACCAGACCCCGCTCGGGTCGGCCGGGACGAACCGTCTGTCACGGCCGACCTGATCCAAACGACAGGCCCTAGCCCTGGTCCGCCACGAAGGACGCCATCCAGGCCAGCGCCGCGTTCCAGTTCACGGCCGTCTCGTTCGTCGACCAGGACTGGATGTCGTCGATGTAGCAGAACTGGCCCACGCAGCCGGTGAGTCTGCTCTGCGCGTAGGGGTCCTGAATGCTGGAGTTGGGGCCGCCGGCGAGGGTCCCCTTCGGCGGGCCGGGCAGGTTCGGGTCGAGTTCGTGCGCGTACCA
The DNA here is from genome assembly GCF_042872045.1 of Streptomyces sp. NPDC005496. Classification (NCBI taxonomy): domain Bacteria; kingdom Bacillati; phylum Actinomycetota; class Actinomycetes; order Kitasatosporales; family Streptomycetaceae; genus Streptomyces; species Streptomyces sp. NPDC005496. Next base: position 13,875 of record NZ_JBIAJQ010000011.1, on the reverse strand, counting down.
GCGGCTGTGCTGGTTGTGTGCGGCGACCTCGCCGTAGCCCGTCACGTACGACTGGTTCAGCGCGTTGCGGCCGAGGATGTAGTCCATGCTCTGCACCGCGCCGTCGCGGTACCGGCTCCGCCCGGTGAGGTCGTACGCCGTGGCGACGACGACCGCGTTGTTCAGCACCTGGCTGCTGGAGCCCCAGTCGTAGGCGTTGCCGGCGGGGGCGTACGGCATGCCGTACGGCTGGGCGTCGAGCGTGGCGAGGTAGGCGTCGGCCGCCTCGACGACGGAGCGCCTGACCTTGTCGCGGCCCGGCAGCCGGTTCGCGACGGTCGCGAGGTCGAGCCGGGCGGGTGCCGCCGTCCTGGACCAGTCGAATCCGGTGGGCCCGAAGACGTCGGCCGTGTGCAGCGGTGAGCCGAGGACGTGGTCCGCGAACTCCTTGTCCCCGGTGGTGAGATACAGCTCGGCGGCCGCCCAGTAGAACTCGTCTTGCGCGTCGGAGTCGTAGTACGCGCCGCCGCCCGTCCCGTCGGTCTCCGAGGGGTAGGTGTCGGGGTGGGCGAGCGCGGCCTTCCAGGCGGTCCTCGCGGCCTTGAGCGCCTCGGCCGCGAAGGCCCGGTCGTAGGGCCGGTACAGGCGGGCGGCCTGCGCGGCCGTGGCGGCGAGGTTCAGCGTGGCCTGGGTGGTGGGCCGGTGCAGCTCGCGCTTCTGCGGGTCCTGGCTCGGCAGCAGCGGCAGCCCGGTCCACTGCTCGTCGTGGATCTTGCTGTGCGCCATGCCCGCGAGCGGCCGGCCGGCGGGGACCTGCATCTTCAGCAGGAACTCCAGCTCCCAGCGCGCCTCGTCGAGGATGTCCGGCACCTTGTTGCCGCTCTCCGGGATGTCCAGCGTGCCGTCAGCGAGCCTGCCGGGGCTGCCCGTCCGGGCCGTCAGGGAGCGTTCGTACGTGCTCAGCAGTTCCCACGTGGCGATGCCGCCGTTGATGACGTACTTGCCGTGGTCGCCCGCGTCGTACCAGCCGCCGGTGACGTCGAGCGTGTAGTCGCAGAGCCCGGGCTGGCAGGGCACGTTCCCGTCGCCCTGGTTCGGCGCCACGTCGACGTGCCCGGCCGGACGCGCGTACCCGGGGCGCAGCGAGCCGAGGATCTCGATGCCGCTGCGCTGGGTGTAGTAGTACTTCAACGCGTCGGCCCGCAGGCCCTCGTAGGCGGCCGTGCCGATGTCGAAGGGGCGGCTGGTCTGCCCGTCGGCGACGAGGGTGAAGCCCTCGCCGCGCTTGCGGTAGGCGCCGAAGTCGATCGACTGGACGTTCTGGCCGGAGGACACGTCGGTGCCGCGCGGCACGCTCCGGCCCCGGGCCACCGTCCTGCCGTCGGCGTTCCTCAGCTGCCAGGGCATCGGCTCGGTGGAGTCGGTGACCAGCGTGGCGTTCTTCGGGCCCGCGGGCAGGTACGCGACCTGGTTGACCCGCACCCGCGGCCCGGTGTCGGGCTCGTAGACCTCGGGCGGCACCCCGCCGAGCAGCGACACGTCGTCCATGCAGAACCGCCACGGGTCGGCGCCGCCCCCGAGCTGGAAGCCCACCTGCCCCTGGGCGGTGTCGACCGGCGAGGTGAACGTGTAGGTGTACGTGTCACCGCTGACACTCACCGCCGGACTCGCCTCGAAGTACGTGTCGTACGGCTCGACGGCCAGGCCCACCAGGGCCCGCGGGGCGTGGCCCTCGGGCACGCCCGACGCGGTGAAGCTGAACCGGTACGACTCGCCCTTCACGAGCGTGATGTCGTTCTGTCCGACCGCCGCGTCCCAGCGGTTGGCGGTGCCGCCGGGCACGTCCGCGCACAACTGCCCCGCGGACAGCTCGGCCGTGACGTTGCTCGTGGTCCACCACGGAGCGCTGGAGTCGTCGAAGGTGCCGTTCTTCACCTGCTCGACCTCGTCGGCCGCCGCCGGTCCGGCGGGCACGGTGACGAGCGCCGCCGCGACGAGTGCCGCCGTGGTGAGGAGCGTGGTTCTGCGTCGTTTCACGTCCGGGCTCCTTGGTGGAGTGGGAGGTGCGGGATGCCGACGCCCGCGGCCGGACCTTCGGGGCCAGGCCGGGCCCGCGGACGCCCGTGTCGGGCCGAACGGGCGTGGGAGCGCTCCCAATCGCCGCTGCGAGGGACTGTAGGGGCGCGGGGGAGTGCGGGACAAGACGGGTGACGTCAGTTCGCCGCCCCGGGGGCCGGTGAGCCCGTTCCGTGACAGCGGCACGGGCCTCTTCGGAAGCACCGACGACGGCGGAGCGCGGTCGAAGTCTCGGGCGCCTTGGATGCAGCAACAGGCCGAGTGCGACAGCGATCAGACGGTCCGTCAGATTCCGATCGCGGCCCGTGCTTACGGACCGGTCGGCCCGGCGTCCGCGACACCGCACGAGGGTGCGCCGGTTCCGGACGTTCTGTGGCGGGGAGGCGCCGTGGACGGTCCCGTAGCTGTGAAAGGCCGTTCGAGGGGTAGGCGGTGGGCGAGCCGAGACCGTCCGGGAGGCGGTTCGGCCACGAGTCTGCCGCCGGTATCGCCGTTGGAGGGGGTCATGGACCAAGTACGCGGACAGCGACGGCCCGCCGGGAGGTCTCCCGGGCACCGAACGACCACGAGTATCGCCGTGCTGGCGGTGACCGGGTCCCTCGCCCTCGCGGCCTGCAGCGGGTCGTCGGACGACGGCGACGGCAAGCGGAGCGCAGAGTCGCACCGGATACGCGTCGCCCCCGCCGCCGACGCCTCGTCCGTGCCGGTGGACAAGAAGGTGCGGATACGCGCGGGCAGCGGGAAGCTCACGTCCGTGAAGGTGACCGCCCCCGGTCCGGGCGCCCTCAAGGGCACGTACTCCGGGAACAGGGACTCCTGGACCTCGGGCGCCGAGCTGGCCCCCGGCGTGACCTACACCGTGGAGGCCAGGGCCACGGCGTCCGACGGCCGGAAGATCACCGAACGCCGCACCTTCACCACCGCCGAGCCCCCGAAGTCGCGCACCTTCGTCGGCGAGTACAACGTCGAGAAGGGTTCGACCGTCGGTACCGCCCTGCCGGTGTCGATCGTCTTCAACAAGCCCATCAGCGACAAGGCGGCCGTCGAACGCCGTCTCCGGGTCACGTCGTCCCCCGCCGTCGAGGGCGCGTGGAGTTGGATGAAGGACCGCAACGGCAAGGACCGGATCGACTACCGCCCCCGGGAGTACTGGAAGCCGGACACCCGGGTGACCCTGCGCATGAACCTCGACGGAGTCGCCGCCGGCGGCGGGCTCTACGGCACCCAGACCCGGAAGATCGGTTTCACCGTCGGGAAGTCCGTCGTCAGCACCGTCGACGTGGCGAAGAAGACGATGACCGTCACCGAGAACGGCAGGAAACTGCGGACCCTGCCCGTGTCCACCGGCAAGAAGGGGTTCGAGACCTGGGACGGCACGATGGTGGTGCTGAGCAAGGTCCCCTCCATCCGGATGGACTCGTCCACCGTCGGCATATTCGGCCGCGAGGCGTACGACCTCGGCAAGGTCAAGTGGGACGTGCAGCTGACGATTTCGGGCACCTATGCCCACGCGGCGCCGTGGAACGAGGGCAAGTTCGGGCGGGTCAACGGCAGTCACGGCTGCATCGGCATGAGCACCGGGGACGCCAAGTGGTTCTTCGAGCACGTCGACTACGGCGACCCGGTCACCGTCCTCAACTCCAAGGGCACCGTGCCGGCCAACAACGGCTACGGGGACTGGAACGTGGACTGGGCCAAGTGGCGGGCGGGCAGCGCCCTGCGGTGACGTCCCGGCGCCATGCGAGGCGAGCGACGACCCTGTTCCGGGCACCTGAACCGGTGTCCGGGGCGCGTCCGCGGAGGGCGCGCGCTCCCGTCCGTGCCGGTTCGCGCACCGCGCCCTGTCGTCCTGCCGCCGCCGATAGGATCTAATGGGCAGCCGCACGCGAGACGGACAGATACCGAACGGCATCGTTCGACAGTTCCGTCTCCGATCCGTGCGACCCTCAACTCCGGATGGTCTTGGATGCCCGCCTCGCCTCAGCACGACTCCGCCCAGCCCGTGGAGAACCCGGCAGGAACGCCGGCTGCGCCGCAGCACCACGGTCTGTTCCTCCAGCCGTGCTACACCGTCGACCTGCCGCCGCTGGACGAGGAGGAAGAGGCGTCCTTCCTGCCTCCCTCGCGTCCCGCGAACAAGCAGCGCGGAGCGGTCCGCGGTCGCTGACCGCGACGCGCCCCGGGCGGCCACGGCCGCCCGGGGCGCGACCACCGGCCCGAGCCGGCCGGCCCGGCGACCGAGCTGACCGAAACCGGCAGCCCCGCCCGGCCGCCCGTCCCACCGCCCGGCACTCTGGCCGCCCCCCCCCCCCCCCGGCCACTCCGGCCCTCCGCCCGGCTGTCCGGCCCACCCCCCTGGCCACTCCGGTCCTCCGTCCGACCGTCCGGCCCAGCGGCAGGCAGGGACCGTGCACCGGCCCGCTCCGTCCGTTCGCCGGACACTGCCCGCTGGCCGGCCAGGCGGGCGCGTCACCAATCCGCAGTCCCGTCCACCGGACCGCCGCAGGCCGTCCGATCGTCCGGCCCGCGGAACGCGGGCCGGGACCGCCGGGCTGCGCCGGTCTCGTCGCCGGGGCACTCTTGATCCCGTGGCAGACTCTCTGATCGTCGTGCACCGGCCCTCGTCCAGCGGTGGCAGGCGGGTGAGCGTGCGCCGGGGCGGCCGGGACGTGGATCTCGGACTGGCCCACTCCGACCACGACCTGATCGTGTTCCTGGAGGCCGCCGGTCTGCTCGACCCGGACGAGATCCTCGACGACCCGGGCCGTGTGGAGTGGCGCGGCGGGCCTCCGCACGAGTGGGGCACCGCCTGAGCGGCCGCCGCTCGGGCACGGTCCCGCGACCTGCGTCACGGCGGCCGCGAGGCGAACCGGCCAAGGGTCCCCGGAACCGGCCACAACGAGCGGCGCCCGATTTGTGGTGATACCAAGGAATGGCGCCCGGCCATTCGGGTCGGCGGCCCGGAGATCGGCGGGAGCGACGATGGACGACTACCCCCTCCTCAACCTGTTCTGGACCATGCTCTGGTTCTTCCTCTGGATCATGTGGCTGTTCCTGCTGTTCAAGGTCATCTCGGACATCTTCCGCAGTCACGACCTCAGCGGCTGGGGCAAGGCCGGCTGGCTGGTCCTGACACTGCTGGTGCCCTACCTGGGCGTCCTGATCTACGTGATCGCCCGGGGGAAGTCGATGAGCAAGCGGGACGTCACGCAGGCCCAGGAGCGGGAGGCGGCCTTCAAGGCGTACGTCCGAGAGGCCGCGGCGGAAGGCGGCACCGGCGCCGACTCCGGTGGCGGCGGCAAGGTCGACGAACTCGCCAGGCTGGCGGCGCTCCGGGACAAGGGCGCGCTGACGGACGAGGAGTTCCAGCGGGCGAAGACGAAGCTGCTGACCTAGGGATGCTCCCCAGGGCGCCTGGCCGACCCACGGGTCTCCTACGGCGCTCCAGGAGCCGACCGTCCTCACCCGCGCGTCCGGGTCCCCGTCACCGACGGGGACCCGGACGCGTATGTCTTGGGCCGGGTGACGGTCATCCGGCGCCCAGGTCCCCGGGAGGGGACGGCGACCCGGCTCGTGTGCATGCCGCCGGCGTCGGTGCACAAGTGGCCGTTCCTCGGCCGGGGCCGCGGCCGTCCGCTCAGCGTGACACTGTGCCGGGCGGGTGGATCGCGCCCGCCGTCGCCGTCAGCGGCGCACCGCTGCCGCCCCACCGCAGCGCGACGATCTCCGCGGCGACCGACACGGCCACCTCGTCCGGAGTACGGGCTCCGAGGTCCAGCCCGAGGGGCGACCGCAGCCGGGCCAGCTCGCCCGCGCTCAGGCCGGCCTCACGCAGACGCGCCGTCCGGTCCTCGTGGGTACGCCGGCTGCCCATCGCCCCGACGTACGCGGCCGGACGGCGCAATGCCTCCTCCAGCAGCGGGACGTCGAACTTCGGGTCGTGCGTGAGGACGCAGATCACCGTGCGCTCGTCCGTCGTCGTGCCGGCGAGGTACACGTGCGGCCATTCGGCGACGACCTCGACGGCCGCGGGGAAGCGCTGAGGGGTGGCGAAGACAGGCCGGGCGTCGCACACCGTGACGCGGTAGCCGAGGAAGTCGCCGATGCGGGCGACGGCGGCCGCGTAGTCGATGGCGCCGAAGACCAGCATGCGCGGCGGTGGCGCGAAGGAGTGCAGGAAGACGGCGACGGTGTCCTCGCGGCGCTCGCCGTGCGGCCCGTAGTGGCGCAGCTCCGAGGCGCCCTGGGCCAGTTCGCCCTGCGCGTCGGCGCTCACGGCGACGTCCAGTCCGCTCGTGCCCAGCGTGCCGTGGACGCCGTCGTCGGGCGCCGCCTCCCCGGCCGGCCACACGGCGAGCGAGGCCCCGCGCCGGGCGGGCCCGTCGGTCACCGTCGCGAGCGTCACCGGCCGGCCCGCCGCCACGGACCGGGCGAGGAGCCCGAAGGCGGGGTCGTCGCCGGGTGAGACGCGGCGCACCAGCACCGTGATCTCCCCGCCGCAGGTCAGCCCCACGGCGAAGGCGTCCTCGTCGCTGAACCCGAACGTCTCCAGCCGCGCCTCGCCGCTTTCCAGCACCTCGCGCGCCAGCTCGAAGACCGCCCCCTCCACACAGCCGCCGGACACGCTGCCCACGACCTCGTCGCCGGGGCCCACCGCCATGGCGGCCCCCGGATCGCGCGGCGCGCTGCGGCTGACGGCGACGACGGTGGCCAGGCCGAAGGGCGACCCTTGCGCGTACCAGCGGCTCAGCGCCGGGAGGATCTCACGCATCGCCCGCTCCCGCCGATGTCCCTTGGGCCCCGCTCAAGAGGTACCGGACTCGTCAGCGGTCTCGGCGGTCTCGGCCGTCTCGTCGTCGTCGCGCTCGCCCTCGGCCTGCGAGGGGGTGGGGAGGCCGGGGTCCGTGTGCCCGGTGTCGTGGGTGGCCCCGGAGGAACCGGTGCCCGGGGTGTCCGTGCCGGTGTCCGGCTCGCCCTCGGCCTGGGACGGGGTGCGCTCGTTCATGATCAGCCTTCCGGGTCGACCGGGGCGCCGTTCGGGCGCACACCGGTGTCCTGATGGGTCCGCCAGGCGTGCCGGGGACACCGAACCGCTGCGGCGACCGTGGCGCCGCGCCCCTTCCGCGGGGCCGTCGGCGTCGCCCGTCACGCACGGGCGACGCTGCGGGTACCCACGGCACCACGGATCACCCGCGCCCCGAACGATCTCCTCCGCGCCAAATCCCGTTGCCCCCGGCCACCAGGGCCTGCTGCACTGGGACGAGCTGTCCCCGAACGAGGAGCACCGATGCGCGCAGCGTCCATGTCCACCGCCGAAGGAACGATCACCTCTTCAAAGGACATGACGCCCTGTGCCCACCCTGAATCTGGGAATCCTCGCGCACGTAGACGCCGGTAAGACGAGCCTGACGGAGCGGCTCCTGCACACCGTCGGGGTCATCGACGAGCTCGGCAGTGTCGACGACGGCAGCACCCGCACCGACACCCTCGCGCTGGAGCGGCAGCGCGGCATCACGATCAAGTCCGCCGTCGTGTCGTTCGCGCTCGGCGACCTCACCGTCGACCTGATCGACACCCCCGGCCACCCGGACTTCATCGCCGAGGTGGAGCGCGTGCTCAGCGTGCTCGACGGGGCGGTCCTGGTGGTCTCGGCCGTGGAGGGCGTCCAGGCGCAGACGCGCGTGCTGATGCGGACCCTGCAGCGGCTGCGGATCCCGACCCTGGTGTTCGTGAACAAGACCGACCGGTCCGGCGCCCGGTACGCGCCGCTGCTGGAGAGCGTGGCCGCGAGGCTCACCCCGGCCATCGTCCCCATGGGCGAGGTCCGTGCCCCGGGCACCCCGGACGTCGGCTTCGTGCCCTTCACTCCGGCGCGGCTGCGGGCGCCACTGCTCGACGTGCTCGCCGGGCACGACGACGCGCTGCTCGCCGAGTACGTCGACGGAGGCGTCACCGACGACCGGCTGCGTGCCTCCCTCGTGCGCCAGACCGGGCGGGCCCGGGTGCATCCGGTGTACTTCGGGTCCGCCATCACGGGAGCGGGGGTCCCGGAGCTGGTCGCCGGGATCAGGGAGCTGCTGCCCGCCGCCGGGGGCCGGACCGACGGGGAGGTCGAAGGGACCGTCTTCAAGGTCGAGCGGGGTCCGGCGGGGGAGAAGATCGCCTACGCCCGGATGTTCTCCGGAACCCTGCGGACGCGCGACCGGATCGCCTACGGGGACGGCCGGGAGGGCAAGGTCACGGGGATCAGCGTGTTCGAGAACGGAACGGCGGTCGACGGCACGAGTGTCGCGGCCGGACGGATCGGCAGACTCCGGGGGCTGGCGGACATCCGCGTCGGGGACACCCTCGGCCGGCCGTCGGGGCGGGGCGCGGAGCGTCACTTCGCGCCGCCCACCCTGGAGACGGTCGTCGTCCCCCGCCGGCCCGGCGACAGGGGCGCGCTGCACGTGGCGCTCACCCAGCTCGCCGAACAGGACCCGCTGATCGCGCTGCGCACCGACGAGTTGCGGCAGGAGATCTCCGTGTCGCTGTACGGGGAGGTGCAGAAGGAGGTCGTCCAGGCGACCCTCGCGGACGAGTTCGGACTCGACGTCACCTTCCGGGAGACGACGACCATCTGCGTCGAGCGTCCCGTCGGCAGCGGCGCGGCGGTCGAGTTCAACGGCAGGGAGCCCAACCCGTTCCTCGCCACCGTCGGGCTGCGGGTCGACCCGGCCCCGGCGGGGAGCGGTGTGCGGTTCCGGCTCGCGGTGGAGCTCGGGTCGATGCCGTACGCCTTCTTCAAGGCGGTCGAGGACACCGTGCGGGACACGCTGCGCCAGGGGGTGCACGGCTGGGAGGTCACCGACTGCACGGTGACCATGACGCACTCCGGCTACTCGCCGCGCCAGAGCCACGCGCACCAGCGCTTCGACAAGAGCATGTCGAGCACGGGCGCGGACTTCCGCGGGCTGACCCCGCTGGTCCTGATGAGCGCCCTGCGGCGGGCGGGCTCCCGGGTGCACGAGCCGATGCACCGCTTACGCCTGGAGACACCGGCCGACACGCTCACGGCCGTCCTGCCCGTGCTGGCGAAGCTGCGGGCCGTTCCCGAGACGACCGGGACGCGCGGTGCGACGAGTGTGCTGGAGGGCCGGATCCCGGCGGCGGCGGTCCACGAACTCGGTCTGCTGCTACCGGGGTTGTCCCGAGGCGAGGCCGAACTGGACGCCGTGTTCGACCACTACGCACCCGTCGCGCGGGGGACCGTCCCGGAGCGCCCACGCACGGACCACAACCCGCTGGACCGCAAGGGATATCTGCTCAAGGTGACGCGAAGGGTGGGAAGTTGAGCGGGAGGGCGGCGCCGGATGGCGGGGCCGGCCGCGGACGACGCCATGGTGCCGTCCGCGGTTCTGCCGGCGCGGCCCGTCCGGAGCTCGTGGCCAGGGCGGCGGCGAAGGTCAGCCGGCCGAGGGGCCGGTCCAGCCGGCCGGCACCCGGGCCAGCCGTACGCGCTGCGGGTGGTCGCCGACCTCCACGGACGCCGTCTTGCGGCCGGTGGCGAAGTCGATCGCGGTGACCCGGTCGGCGCCGCTCTCGGAGACGACGCAGGACCGCCCGTCGCCGCTGACGGTCGCCCAGTACGGCTTGGAGGCGGTGACGAGCGGCCCCTCCTGGAGGGTCTCCCGGTCGACGACGGTGGCGTAGTCGTCCATCGTTCCGGCGACGCACAGCTTGGTGCCGTCGGGGCTGATCGACATGCCGTGGTGACGGGAGTCGTTGACCCATTTCGTGCGGTCGGTGGTGGTGGCCGGGTTCTTCGGGAGGGTCTTCACACGGGTGATCCGGTCGCTCGCGACGTCGTACTCCAGGAAGCCGTTGAAGAACGACACCTGGAAGTACAGCTTCGACTCGTCGGGGCTGAAGACGGCGGGCCGGACGGCGTCCGAATAGTCCTTGAGGCCGATCGCGTCGAGCCGCTGCCGCATGTCGATCACCTTGACCTGCTTGAAGGTGCTCGTGTCCACGACGGTGATGCGGCGGTCGCCCTTCGTCCAGTCCAGCCACGGTTCGTCCAGGGCGGTGTTGACGTCTCCGATGGACATGTTCCAGATGTACCGGCCGTCGCGCGAGAAGACGTTCTCGTGCGGCTTGTCGCCGGTGGCGAAGGAACCGATCTGCCGGCCGCTGACGATGTCCAGGACGTGCACGGTGTTCGCGGTCGAGGCCGAGACCGCGACACGGGTGCCGTCGGGGGAGACGGCCATGTGGTCGGCCCGGTAACCGGAGACTTTGAAGCGCCAGTTGATCCGGCCGGTGGCGAGGTCGATCGAGACCACGTCGGCGAAGCTCGGGCGGGAGACGACCATCGACTTCCCGTCGGGCGTGGCGTACATGTCGTCCACGAGCTGGTCGTGGCCCTCCCCGACGCCGTTGCGGATGCCGAGGAAGAACGCCCACTTGATCGGATCGGCGTTGATCTCCGCCAGGCGCGCCGCCTTGTCCGGTACGACGTCGATCCGGCCGATTCTCGCCAGGTCCCCGGTGGACTCGATGACGTCGGCGGTGCCGTCCCAGTTGTTCCCCACGAACATCACCTCGCGCGGTCCGGCGGAGGGGGCCGCGGGGGAGGCGGCCGTGGCGGCGGTCGTGGTGCCGCACAGGGCGAGGGTCAGCGCGGTGGCCAGGGTGCACAGGTGCCTTGGGCGAGGGGCAGACATGGCGGTCCTTGTCGTAGGCGGGGGGTGAGAGTGGCAAGGGCATGACAAGGGAATCTGAACACGCCCGCGTTCAGAGTTGACTTACTGGAAAGTAAGGAGCGAGGCGCCCTCTCCACAAGACTCCGTGCACGACAAAATCGACGGCGGGCCGGACCGGCCGGCGGCGAGGGAGGCAGGGGTGGCGGGCAGGCTGAGACAGCCGACCGGACGGTACGGCGGCCGGTCCGCCGAGGAGCGGCAGGCCGAGCGGCGGCGGCGCTTCCTGGAGGCCGGTCTCCAGGTGTTCGGCGACCGGCCCGGCTTCCGGGCGGCCACCGTCGCGGCGCTCAGCGAGGCGGCGGGCCTGTCCACGCGCCAGTTCTACGAGGAGTTCCGCACGCTGGAGGACGTGCTGGCCGCGCTGCACCTCCAGGTCAACGACTGGGCAGAGGCGGCGGCCCTCGCGGCGCTCGCCGAGGCCCGAGACCTGCCGCTCGCCGAGCGTGTCGCCGCGGTCTTCGGGGCCTACGCGGCCGACGTCACCGCCGATCCACGCCGGATCCGCATCACGTTCGTCGAGATCATCGGGGTCAGCCCGGCGCTGGAGGAGCAGCGGCTCGACCGCCGGGCCCGCTGGGTGGACTTCATCTGCGCGGAGGCGGACGCGGCGGTGGCACGCGGCGAGGCGGCTCCCCGCGACTACCGGATAGCCGCGACCGCGTTCATCGGTGGCGTGAACGGACTGCTCCACGACTGGAGCGCGGGCCGGGTCGAGGCCACCCTGGACCAGGTCGTCGAGGAACTCGTCCGCCAACTGCTCGCCGTCCTGCGCCCCGTGGGCTGGTCCCCGGACGGTCACCACTCCTGAGGCCCCCCGTCGCGGGGTGCCGCGCGGTGCCGTTCACCCGCTCCGTCCACCGGTCCGGCCGCGCGGGGACGTGGCCGGAACGCGCTCTGGCTCCGCTCTCCGCCCGATGATCGAATCACCTCTTCGTCCTCAGCGAAGGGAACGGCTGTGCCAGTGACGACGTACGTGGACCTGCACCGACAGGTGTCCGCGGACATAGAGGCCGAGGTGCGCGCCGCCGTCGGGCGACTCGAACCCTCGGCGCCCGCCGTGAGGAGCGCGGTGACGGGACTCCTGCGGCACCGCGAGTTGGCGTATCCGCTGTCGGTGCTGCCGATGATCGTGCACGCCGTGGAGACCGGCGTCCCCGGCCCGGCCGCCCCGCTGGCCGCCGTGCACGTGCTGTGGTGGACGTCCGCCTGCCACCTCGACGACCTGGCCGACGCGCAGGGCGCGGTCCGCGTCGGTGACCTGCACCCGAACGAAGCGCTCCTCGCGGCCGTCGTCGCCGGGCTGCCGCTGCCCGTCCTGGCCCTGCGGTCACCACGGATCCCCGAGGCCGTGCGCGGCGACCTGACGGCCGAGGTCCTGAACGGCCTCGTCGGCGCCGCCGAGGGCCAGTTGCACGATCTCAGGACGGATGTCGCCTGCGCCGACCGGGAACGGGTGGTCGCCGCCTACCGGGGGAAGTCCGGCGCCCCGTTCGCCATGATCACGGCGATGGCGGCGATCCTGGCCGGGGCGCCGGCGGAAAGGACCGAACTGTGGCGCGAATTCGGCTACGTCTTCGGCGTCCTGTGGCAGATCTTCAACGACCAGGAGGACATCCTGTCGGGCCGCGACGAGGACCTGGCTAACGGCACGGTGACCTACCTGCTGGCCTGCGCGCTCCAGGACGCCCCGCCCGCCGGGAGGGCACGCCTGCTGAAGTCGTATGCCGCCGCCCCGACTTCCGGCTCCGCGCGCGCAGAGGTCACCGCGGCGCTCGTCGACGCCCCGCTGCTCCGGAGCTGCCGGGACGACCTCGACGCCTTCCGCGGCGACGCGTACCGGCTGCTGCGCGCACTGGGCGGCGACGAGGAGTACCTGGCCGTACTGCGGCACCTCGTGGACGAGTCGTCCCGGATGCGGCTGAAGCCCCGCCGCGCCGAACGGCTCAGCGCCGGGCGGCCGTGACGGCCAGGACGAGCGACGCCGCCGAGACCAGGGCGGCGCCCAGCACCGCCCCGGCGCAGAGACGGCGCCGCAGGGAGCGGTACAACGCCTCGTACTCCGAACGCAGTTGCGCTCCGCGTTCCGCCGTGCGCTCCCAGCAGCGGCGGGTGAGCGCGAGATGGTGCTCGGCGAAGCGTGACTCCACCTCCTCCCGCTGGGTGTCCGTGAGCCATCGCAACGACCCGGTGAACAGGACGGCTTCGGCCCTGCCCTCCGCCCGCGCGGCCTCGACGAGGAGGTGGCCCTCCAACTGCCTGATCAGCACGTTCGCGTCGGGTAGGTGGTCGTCCCTGGCCGTCATCGCACCTCCACCGGTGCCCCGGCGGCTGTGCCCACCGCCGGGCCCGAGGACACGCCCGCCGTGGTGACCTCCGGATGGTGCAGGTCGAACGCCGGGGATTCGGAGCGGATCCGGGGCACGGTGAGGAAGTTGTGGCGCGGCGGCGGGCAGGAGGTCGCCCACTCGAGCGAACGGCCGTAGCCCCACGGGTCGTCGACCTCGATCTTCTCGCCGTACTTGGCGGTCTTCCAGACGTTGTAGAAGAACGGCAGGAACGACAGCCCGAGGACGAAGGAGAAGATGCTCGACACCGTGTTGAGCGTCGTCAGGCCTTCCACCGCCAGATAGTCGGGAATGCGGCGCTGCATTCCGTCGGCGCCCAGCCAGTGCTGCACGAGGAATGTGCCGTGGAAGCCGATGAACAGGGTCCAGAAGGTGATTTTCCCGAGCCGCTCGTCGAGCATCCTGCCGGTGAACTTGGGCCACCAGAAATGGAATCCGGCGAACATCGCGAACACGACCGTGCCGAAGATGACGTAGTGGAAGTGCGCCACCACGAAGTAGGTGTCCGACACGGGGAAGTCCATCGGCGGCGAGGCGAGCATGACGCCGGTCAGACCACCGAAGACGAACGTGATCAGGAAGCCGGTCGCCCACAGCATCGGCGTCTCGAAGGACAACGACCCCTGCCACATGGTCCCGATCCAGTTGAAGAACTTCACGCCGGTCGGTACGGCGATGAGGAACGTCATGAAGGAGAAGAACGGCAGGAGTACGCCGCCGGTGACGTACAT
>NZ_JBIAJQ010000010.1:372268-381411 GCF_042872045.1 Streptomyces sp. NPDC005496 | reverse complement strand
GACGGTGCCCGCTGGACGCGTACGGCGCTTGAGACGATGCGGGAGGCGATCGGCTGATGACCACCACGACCACCGGCCCCACCCCGGCCACCACCGGCCCCGACCCGGCCACTGCCGGCCCCAGCGAAGCCAGCCTGCCGGTCGCCACCGGCTCCGGCCCGGCTGCTACCGGCCCCGTCGCGGGCCCCGACGTGGCCGCCCTGCCCTGCGTCGCGGGTCCGGGTGAGACCACCGCGCCGGCCGCCGGTTCCGGCGTGAGTGCCCCGCCGGTCACCGCCGGGTCGGGCGTGGCCGCTGTGCCGGCTGCGGGTGTGCCCGCTGCGCCTGGCACGGCTGCCGCTGCCACCGCTGCCGTTGGCGCGGCTGGTGCCGACACGGCTGCCGCCGGCACAGCCGCTGCTGGCGCGGCTGGTGCCGACACGGGTGCCGCTGCCACCGCTGCCGTTGGCGCGGCTGGTGCCGACACGGCTGCCGCCGGCACAGCCGCTGCTGACGCGGCTGGTGCCGGCACGGGTGCCGCTGCCACCGCTACTGCTGCTGGCACGGCTGGTGCCGGCACGGGTGCCGCTGCCACCGCTACTGCTGCTGGCACGGTTGGTGTCGGCACGGGTGCCAGCGGTTCGGGTGCTGGCGCTGTGCCGGATGCAGGCTCCGGTGTAGCGGTGGTGTCTGTCACCGACGCCACCGCCACCGATGCTGATGCTGCTGGTGTGGTGGGTGGAGGTGGGGTGCCGGGTTGTCTGGAGGATGTGGTCGGTGATGTGGAGGCCTTTTTCCGGGTGCATTGGGCGGGGCAGCCGGTGGTGTTGCGTGCGCCGGGTGATCTGTCGGGCCTGATCACGGAGGAGGAGATGTGGGAGGAGGTCGAATGTGGTCTGCTCTCCCGCCCTTACTTCACGGTGTTCAACGAGGGTGTGCGTACCGCGATCAGTGACATGACGCGTCGGCGGCGTGTGGTGGGCCATGAACTGCCCGGGTTCATCGAGCCGGCGCAGATCCGTGAGGATTTCGCGCAGGGCGCGACGTTCAAGTTCAACCAGGCCGAGCACTGGCATCCCCGTATCCGGGCGCTGGTCAAGGCGATGGAGCCGCACTTCGCCGGGGGGCTGGAGGCGTTTGTGTTCCTCAGCCCGCCGGGCAAGACCGCGATGCAGGCCCACACCGACGGCGCGCACGTGTTCATCCTGCAGGTCGCCGGGGTCAAGGACTGGGTGGTGGGCCGTATCGACGCCACCTCCACCAGCGATTCGTCCCTGCACGAGGGGCCCATCGCCGACCACGCGCGTAGGGAGGTGACGCTGCGGCCCGGTGATGTGCTGTACATGCCGCACGGCACTCCCCACTATGCGACGGCCCGTGAGGGCAACTCCATTCATGTCGCGATCACCATCGAGGAACCGACCGCGGAGAATCTGGCCGAGGTCGTCCTTGCCGGCTTTTTGGGCAGTGCGCCCGTGACCGCCCTGCATGAGTGTCATCATCAGTACCGGCTGGGGGAGCGCACCGAGTTGCTGCGCCGGGCACTGGCGGAATACCTGCGGGGCGTGGACGAGGACGCGGTCACGGCGGCCGCGGTCACATTGCGCAGGCAGCACCGATGACCGCCGCGCGCACGGCGGGTGCCGCGACCACGGTAGGCACGGCGACCACGGCGACCACGGCGGGCACGGCGACCGCGGCAGGCGCGGCGACCGCGGCGGGCACGGCGACCACGGCAGGCGCAGCGACCGCGGCGGGCACGGCGACCACGGCGGGCACGGCGACCGCGGCGGGTGCGGGTGGGCGGTGGGCTTCTTGGATGAGCAGCGGCGGGCGGGCGGCCGTCACCCGGGGCACGGTGCGTACCTGCTCGCTGGAGCAGACCTGGCAGCGGCTTGTTCCGCTGCTGGCGGGCCGGGGGATCACCAGGGTTGCGGACCTGACGGGGCTGGATGTTGTCAATGTGCCGGTGTGGACGGCGATCCGGCCTGCCGCGGCCACGTTGAGTGCGAGCGCGGGCAAGGGGCTCTCCCATACGGCGGCCCGGATCTCGGCTGTCATGGAGTCGCTGGAGGTCGCCGCCGCCGAACAGGCGCGTGTGCCTGTCGTGGTGCGCGATGCTGCCCGCGCGCTGGCTCCGGGCTATGGGGTGGGTGAACTGTCTTTGCATCCGGTGTCGTTGGTGGATGAGCGCACGGTGCTGGAGTGGACCTGCGGCTGGGATCTGGCGGCCGGGGCGCCTGCGCTGGTGCCGGCGGCCGCGGTGGGATTGCGCGGCTGGGCCGGTGACGGCTGGCAGCCCGCCACCTTCCTGACCACGACCAACGGTCTGGCCTCGGGCAACGACCACGTCGAGGCCACCGTGCACGCCCTGCTGGAAGTCGCCGAACGTGACGCGCTGGCCCGCCTGCGCGAAGGCGACGCGATCGCCACCGACCTGGACAGCGTCGGGGAGCGGCTGGGTCCGGTCATCGAGCGGATCCACGCCGCCGGCGCCGACGTCGCCCTGGAACGCATCCCCTCCCTGCCCGGCACCTTCACCTACACCTGCTGGCTCACCCAGCCCGAGATGTGGCAGATCTTCGCCGGGTCCGGCTGTCACACCGATCCCGCGATCGCCGCCGAACGGGCCCTGCTGGAAGCCGTCCAGAGCCGCGCCTGCGCCATCAGCGGCGGCCGCGACGACATCCCCGAATGGACGTTCCGGCCCCTGGCCGCCGCCCCCACCGGCCGGCTGCGGCCCGCCCCCCGGCACACCGAACCCCTCCCCACCCTCCCCACCGGCCAGGACACCACCCCCGGCGGTGCCACCGCCGGCCAGAACGCCGCCCCGACCGGCCAGAACGCCAGCCCCGGCCATGCCACCGCCAGTCAGGGCGCCAGCCCCGGCGATGCGACCGCCGGCCGGAACGTCATCGCCGGCGATGCGACTGCCGGCCGGGACGCCACCCCGGCCGGCCGGGGCGCGGCTGTCACGTTGGGTGGGGTGCTCGAGCAGTTGGTGGCCGCTGTGCACCAGGCCACCGGACGGCCCGTGATCACCACCGACCTCACCCCTCACGAGCAGCCGTGGCCCGCGGTCGTCCAGGTCTTCGCCCCGGGCCTTGGACTGGCCCTGGAGCACCCCCGCCCGCAGACCCTCGCCAGCAGGAGCCACCCGTGAGCCGCCGCATCGCCTTCGTCGGCCCGACCCTCGCCCCCCACCAGCGCCCCGCCGGCCCCTTCGAATACCGGCCCCCCATACGCCACGGCGACCTCTTCGACCTGTGCCTGCGCCCCGGCGACCAGATCCTGATCGTGGACGGCGTCTACCAGCACTACGCGCCCATCCGCCACAAAGAGATCCTCGCCCAGCTCGCCCGCGGCGTGCACATCGCCGGCACCGCCAGCCTGGGCGCCCTGCGCGCCGCGGAACTGGCCGACTTCGGCATGCAGGGCATCGGCCACGTCTTCACCGAAGCCCGCGCCGGCCGCCTGAACGCCGACGCCGACGTCGCCGTCCTGCACACCGACGACGACGACGCCGGCGCCCACCGCCTCACCCACGCCCTGATCTGCATACGCCACGCCCTGACCGAACTCCTCGACACCCGCCGCCTGACCACCCAGCAGGCCACCGGCCTGCACCAGGCGGCCGCGGCACTGCACTTCACCGAACGCTCCACCGCCGCCCTGCGCCACGCCGCCCGCCACGACCGGCCCGCCATGGACCTGCTCCTTCACCACCTGGACACCCACGGCGACATCAAAGCCCGCGACGCCCGCCACGCCCTGAACACCCTCGCCAGTACACCTACGCCCGCGCCCGCCACCGCACCGCTCCCGGCGTCCGTGTCTAAGCCAACGCCTGTGCCGGCAGCCGCCATTGCGCAGACCTCCGCGCCCGCGCCGACACCGGTGCCGGCTGCCGCCTCTGCGCCCACGTCGGCTGCTGCCCTCACGGCCACGTCGGCTGCTGCCCTCACGGCCACCGCCGCCCCCGCGCCGGTCCTTGCAGCCGCCCCTGCGCCCGGCCCGGTTCCTGTGCGGAACCCCGCCCGTGCTGGTGCTGGTGGGGGTGTGGGGCGTCGTGGGGCTGAGGCGTGGACGAGTTCCTACGGGCGGCAGTGGGACTTCGAGCACCGGCCCCTCAAGCCGGGTTCGCCGGTCAGCGCCCGGACCGCTCTGGCCTGTCTGCAGCTGTTCGCGGCCGACTTCCCCGAACGTCACCGCGCCTACACCCTGCGCCTGGCCGCCGCCACCGTCGCCGCCGGTGGCACTACCGCCGCCAGTGGTACTACTACCGGCACCGGCACCGGCGCCGGGGCTGCGCGAAGTGCCGCTGGTGCTGGTGCTGGTGCTGGTGCTGGTGCTGGCGGTGGTAGTGGTGGTGCGGGGCGGCTTTTGGCTGCGGCGGGTTTCGCGCCCGCGCCTCGCCCCGATGCTCAGCTGGCCCGTGCCACCCAGGCCACCGCCGATTGGAGCACCGATGAGCGTCTGCTGGCCCGTACGTTCCGTCTGCCGCCGGGCCGTCTGGTCTACCAGGACCTGCCCGCCGAAGCTGTGACCGGCACCACCTTGGACGAACTGCAGGCGTACTGCCTGAGACTGCTGCGCACTTCCTCGAGCCCGGTCACGTCCACTGCCCGGCGTCACGCCCTGCTGCGTGAGCTGTGGCAGGCCACATCCGAGCACGAGTACCGGCTGTGCGCTCTGGAACGCGGCCTGTGCGACACCACCGAAGCCGCCCGCCTGGCCGGCCTCTTCGACCTCGCCCTCATCGCCCGCCTCGCCCACGCCGACGTCCCCGCCCACGTCCCTGCTCCCGCGGCCGCGCGATGACCACCACCCCGGTCGTCCCGCCCACTCCGGTCGTCCCGCCCGCCCCGGTTGTCCCGGCTGCTGCGCCTGCTGCGGCTTCCCCAGGTGCTTCGACATCTCCGGCTGCTGCGGCCGTGCCGTCCGCCGCGGCCACCCCGGCCACCCCGGCCGTGTCGGTCACCCCGGCTGGTTCGGCCGGTGGGGGTGGTGTGCTGGAGCGGGCTGTTGCCTGGGCGGAGGCGCTGTGCAGCGAACCACGTCCCGCTGATGTCGCCGCTTTTGGCGGGGAGGGGCTGCTGCTGCGGGTGGACGTGCCCACCCGCCACGGCGCGGAACAGCCTCACCTCGTCCACTACCGGCGCACCCGCGAGGGCCGCTGGGAGGCGGGCTGGACCATGCCCTGGGCCACCCAGGCCGTCGCGGTGGACGGCGGGTATGTGTGCGTGCGCCGTGAGCAGGGCCGCACCCTCATTGTCCGGCGTCCCGCAGGCGGCGGCCCTGAACAGGTCTTGTTCAGCACTCCCGGGCGGGCCGGCGCCCTCGCTGTTCGCCCGGGCGGCAGCGCGGTCGCGGTGAGCACCACCACCTACGGCGGGCCGGGAGAACACCCCGAGGATGTGCTGGCCGGTTCCGACGCCGTCTGGGCGCAGGGCTGCGACATGACCCTCAGCCACGCCAAACAGCCGCAAGGCCCCTGGCAGGTCCACCTGCTCTCCCTGGACGGCGCCCCGCCCCGCGCCCTGACCCCGCACATGCCGGCGGGTCTGGCGCTGACCGGTGAGAGCGCCTGGAGCGGTCCCGCCACCCTCCTGTTGGGCGTCCAGCGCCACCACCGTGACGGGATCCGCCGCTTCGGACTCCTCGCCCAGACCCTCACCCCCCTCACCCCCCTCGCCCCGAACGCCGGCGACGACGCCGGCGGTGGGGGAGTGGTGGCCGAACTGTTCAGCGACAGCGTCGACTTGTGCTATCCCGTCCAGGGCGAGGACGGGCAGGTCGCCTACCTCGCCACCACGGTGCGCCGCGACAACGAACCCGTCAGCCAGTACGCCTGTCTCCTGGACCACCTGTTGCAGCCGCGGCTGCTGCCTGCCGAGGGCGGGCTGTGGCAGCGTCCCGTGGGCTGGGACGGGCCCCGCCGCCTCCTCTGCACGGCCGAGTCCGGGCCCCGCCGCGGCCTGTACGTCCACGACCTGGACCACGGCACCTGGCAGCCGGTGCCGCTGCCCGCCTCGGTGACCAGCGCCCGTATCCACGCCGGCCGGGCCGCCGTGCTGACCTCCGCCCCCGACACCCCGCCCGCCCTCGACGTCACCACCCTCCCCACCACCACCCCCACCCCCGCCCCAGCCCCTGCTCCTGCTCCTGCTCCTGCTCCTGCGACCGTCACCGCCGCGACGCCCGGCACCACGCCCGCGCCCGCCACGCCGGCGTCCGCCGTCACCGCGTCCCCCTCCGCGCCCGCCGTGGCCGCGTCGGCTGCCACCACGCCCGCACCCGCGTCTGCCGTCGCCGCGCCCGCGGTCACCGCCCCCGCTGCCAGGGGGCGCGTTGTGGAGCGGGTGGTGGCGGCGGAGGCGCCCGTGCTGCCGGGCCGGCTCAGCTACCGGCCCCAGCGCATCCCCACCGCGGGCGGTGAGGTCGCCAGCTGGGTGTGCCTGCCCGAGGGGCCGCCCCGGGGCACCGTGGTCCTCTTCCACGGGGGCCCGTTCAAGAGCTGGAGCGACTGGTCCTGGCGGTGGAACCCGTGGCCGTTCGTCGCGTGCGGCTTCGCCGTGGTCCTGGTCGAGCCGCCGATGAGCCTGGGCTACCCCGACGCCGTGCGCACCGGCTGGCGTCAGTGGCGCGGCGGGACCGCCGCGTGCGCCGCCGCCCAGGTCGAGGCGGTCCGGGGCGCCGAGGGCCTGCTGGATTCCCCGCTCGCCCTGATGGGCGGCAGCTTCGGCGGCTACCTCGCCCTGACCACCGCCGAGACCCTCAACCCCGACCTGGTCGTCGCACACGCCGCGCCCCTGGACCTCGCCCAGGTCGCCGAGAGCAGCGACGTGGGCTGGCAGTGGATCCGCGAGTTCGGCGATCCCACCCACTGGCGTCCCCTCTACCAGCTCAACAGCCTCTTCCCACGCCCCGTGGCAGCCGGCACCCGGGTACTGCTCTCCCACGGCCTGCAGGACGGACTCGTACCGCCCACCGAGACCCTGCGCACCCACCGTGCCCTGGCCCGTCAAGGAGTCCGCAGCGAAGTGGCGTTCTTCCGCTCCGAAGCCCACCCCCTGAGCCGGCCCGGCAACATCCGCGCCTGGTACCGCTGGGTCCTCAGCGCCACCACCGAAGAACTCACCCCACCCAACCAACCCACCCCACCCACCGGCGAACAACCCCCAGCCGCAGGCGCACAGCCTGCGTCCGCGGGTGAACAGGCCACGCGGGTCGGCGGGTTGGGGCCGCTGGACCGTGAACGGGGACTGCCCCCAGGCCCGAGTGCTGCCGCCCCCGCCGGGCGCCGGCGGCTCGCTGCGCCGCCGCTCGCCGACGTCCCGGCCGGTGACCGGCTCAGCTGGTCCGCAAGCCAGAGCACTCCGCCCGCGGGCCAAAGCCGCCCGGACGGCCGCGGGCCAGTCCCCGCCGCACGCGAAGACGCCCGGACCGGGACCGCCCGTGAACTCGCCCCGCCCGTCCACGAGTCCGGCCCGGACACCGGAGCCGTCCCCGCCGTTGCGGCCGGTCGTACGGGAGCTACCCGCGACGGCCTCACCGCGACGGACAGCCTCACCGCAGCGGACGGCCTTACCGCGGCGGACGGCTTCCCAGCGGGGGCAGGCGCCCAGGCCATCGCGGCCGGCGTTCACGGCAGCTACGACAGTCATGACAGTCATGACGGCCATGACGGCCATGACGGCCATGACGGCCATGACGGCCATGACGGCCATGACGGCCATGACGGCCATGACGGCCATGACGGTCATGGCGGCCATGACGGTGCCGGCGGTCGTGGTGGGCGGGGGGCGTCATGAACAGCGGCCATGTCGTCACCCGGGACGTGCTCGCCCGCGGTCTGGCCGGTCTGGGGGTGCGGCCCGGCGCCACGGTCATCGCCCACACCTCGCTCAGTTCCTTCGGCTACGTCGTCGGCGGCGCCCACAGTGTGCTGCTCGCGTTGCGTGACGCGGTGGGCGCCGCGGGCACCCTGGTGATGCCCGCCTTCACCCCCCAGCTGTGCCACCCGCACACCTGGCGCCGCCCCGAACTGGCCCACGCCGCCGCCGATCCCGCGACCGCCGCACAGATGCCCTGCTTCGATGCACGGCGCACCCCCGTCGCCCGCACCATGGGCGTGCTGCCCGAGCTCCTGAGGACCCAGCCCGGCGCCCGCCGCTCCGGCCACCCCCACGTGTCGTTCACCGCGCAGGGGCCGCGCGCCGAACGGATCGTGGCCGAGCACCCCCTGGCCTGGCGGCTTGCCGCACACGGCCCGCTGGGCCGGTTGTGGGACCTGGACGCCACCGTGCTGCTGCTGGGCACCCGCTGGCAGAAATGCACCGCCCTGCACCTGGCCGAGTACGCCACCGCCTACCCGGGCCGGCGCGCCGGCTGGTGGTCGCTGCCCGTCCCCGGCCCCCTGGGGCGTACCTCGTGGCGGCAGGTGCCCGAACTCCTGGTGTGGGAAGGCGACTTCGACGCCCTGGGCGACGCCTATCAAGCAGCCGGCCGGCCGCTGGCCACCGCGCAGGTGGCCGGGGCGCTGTGCCGGGCCGTACCGCTGCGTGAACTGGTCACCTTCGCCTGCCAGTGGCTGGCCGACCACCGCGACCTGCGCCGCGGTCTGCCCCCGCCCGGCTGGCGCGACGTCATCCCCGCACCCCGCCCCCTGCCCCCCGGCCTCCTGCCCACCCCACCCCAGCCCGCCCCGCCCACCACACCCCAGTCCCACCTCCCCGACCCATCCGGCACACACCAGTCCCGCCTGCCCGACGTATCCGGCGCACTGCGGCCTTCCCCGCCCGACGCGCCGCAGTCGCGCCTGGCCGACGTATCCGGCGCACCGCTGTCGCGCCTGCTCGCCCCGCCGCAGCCCTGCCTCACAGCCACGGAGCCCACCCCATGACCGGCACCAGCACCACCAGCGGCCCGAGCGACACGAACGCCGCGACCGGCACCAGCACCACCAACAGCGCACCCGGCGCGAGCGGCACGGGCGGCCCCGCCGGAGTGGCCGGCGCGAGCGGCATGAGCGGCCCCGCCGGAGTGGCCGGCGCGAGCGGCATGAGCGGCCCCGCCGGAGTGGCCGGCGCGAGCGGCATGAGCGGCCCCGCCGGAGTGGCCGGCGCGAGCGGCACGGGCGGCCCCGCCGGAGTGGCCGGCGC
>NZ_JBIAJQ010000010.1:363531-372036 GCF_042872045.1 Streptomyces sp. NPDC005496 | reverse complement strand
GCCGGAGTGGCCGGCGCGAGCGGCACGGGCGGCCCCGCCGGAGTGGCCGGCGCGAGCGGCACGGGCGGCCCCGCCGGAGTGGCCGGCGCGAGCGGCACGGGCGGCCCCGCCGGAGTGGCCGGCGCGAGCGGCGCGAGTGATACGAGCGCTGTGGGTGGTTCGGGGGTGGTGGTGCTGCGGCCGGTGACCGCGGGTGATCTGGATCTGTTCGAGGGGGAGTTCGCCACCCAGGACGGTACGGGGGTGTTTCAGTGGTTCGGGTTCACTCCCGCTCACCGGCTGCGGGCCCGGCATGAGCAGGACGGCCTGCTGAGCCCGGACGGCGGTGTTTTGACGGTCACCGTGGCGGGGGCGGTGGCGGGCCGTGTGGAGTGGTTCGCCTCCGCCTGGGGCCGCCCGGACACCAGCACCTGCTGGACCCTTGCGATCGGCTTGTTCCCCGCCGCCCGCGGACGGGGTACCGGCACCCTCGCCCAGCGTCTGCTGGCCCGCTACCTCTTCGCCCACACCAGGGCCGAACGCCTCCAGGCCTGGACCGATCAGGCCAACCTCGCCGAGCAACGCGCCCTGCACAGAGCCGGGTTCACCCGCGAGGGCGTGCTGCGTTCGGCGCAGTGGCGCGGTGGGCGCTGGCACGACCAGGTCCTGTACTCGCTGCTGCGCACCGACCTTCCGCCCGGGGACTGAGGAGTTTCGATGAGCGTGCCGCCCACCACCTGGCGTCTGGCCAACGGCCTGCGCGTGCTGCTGCAGCCGCTGCCCGGCTGCCAGGTCGTCGCCACCTGCCTGCACGTGGGCACCGGTTTCCGTAACGAGCCCGTCGCGGGCGCCGCCCACCTGCTGGAACACGTCCTGGCGCAGGGCGCCTCCAGCAGCCGGCCCCTCACCGACGCCGTCGCCGCGTGCGGGGGCACCACCAACGCGCGTACCGCCGCCGACTACACCCAGTACACCGCCGTCCTGCCCGCCGGGGCGCTGGAGCTGGGACTGCGTATCGAGGCGGGCCGGCTCGGCGATCCCGACCTGGGCCAGAGCCATGTCGCGGCGCAGATCGCCGTGGTGCAGGCCGAGATCCGCCGCAACATGCTCCAGCGTCCGCACGGCGGACTGGTCCTGTTCGACCTGCCCGCCCTGCTCCACGACAGCTGGCACAACCGGCACAACGGATACGGCGACATCGACGCCCTGACCGATCTCACCCCCGCCGCCCTCACCCGTTTCTTCGACGACTCCTACGCGCCCGCCGGCGTGCACCTGGCCCTGGTCGGCGACTTCGACCCCGCCCACGCCCGCGACCTCGTCGAACGCCACCTCGCCCCGCTGCCCCCACGCCCGCGCCCCGCCCCCGCCCACACCCCCGAGGGCCCGCTCACCACCGCCCGCCACGCCCACCGCGTGGAACGCATCTCCAAAACCGCCCGCACCGCGCTGGGCTTTCGCACCCCCGACCCGGCCACCCACCCCGGCGCCCACCTCGCCGCCGTCCTGCTGGGCGAACTCCTGGAAGAGCAGAACGGCGTCTGCGCCTGCCACCCGCACACCCGGACCTGGGGCGCCTACCGCACCCGCGCCCACCGCACCGGCAACCCCTTCGACGTCGCCCGTGACGCCCTGTTCGCCGTGGACTTCCCCCACCCGCCCGACACCGACGTCGAGGAAGCCGAACGGTGCCTGCGCGCCCAGCTGGCCGCCGTCGCCGCCGGCACCGTGCCGCTGACCGCACCCCTGGCCCGTATCCGCCGGCAACTCGCCCTGGCGCTGCACGCCGAGCTGGACTCGGTGGCCAGCCAGGCGTCCTGGCTGTGCGTGGGAGCCGCCGTCCACGACGACCCCCGCTACCTCGCCGCCCTGCCCGGCGCACTGCACCGGCTCCCGGACAGTGAGGTGGCCGCCGCCGCGGCCCGCTACGCCACCGCCCCCGCCGCCCGCATCACCAGCCTCCCCACCCCCGCCACCGCCTCCACCGCCCCCGCCCGGCCGGCGGCCCCCAGCCGGACAGGAGCCGCGGCATGAACACCCCCACCACCCCCGCACCCGGCTCCGCGCCCGCGCCTGGTCCCGCCGCCACACCCGCGCCCGCGCTCGGTACCGCCACCGCGCCTGCCACCAAGCCCGGCCCGGCCACTCCACCCGCGCCCGGCCCCCGCCCGACCACAGCGCCCGCGCCCGGCCCTGCCACCGCGTCCGCCCTCACGCCCGGCCCCGCCGCCGCGCCCGGCCCCACCACCGCACCGGCACCCGCACCGGCACCCGCACCCGCACCCGCACCCGGTCCCGGTCCCGGTCCCGGTCCCGGTCCCGGTCCCGGTCCTGGTTCTGGTTCTGGTTCTGGTTCTGGTTCTGTCCTGGCTGCCATGCCGGTGCCCGTGCCGCATTTCGTCGCTCCCGCGCACCGGGAGCAGGCCACGGGCCGGGGCAGCGCCGTCGCTGTGCGGCGTACCGGTACGGGTGAACTGGCCGAGGGCAGGCTGCTGTTCCCGCTGCTGGCCGGACGGGGCCCGCATCAGGCGCGGACGGAGGTGATGGCCGAGGCGCTGCGGGCCACGCTCACCGAGGCGGTCGCCGATCTTGCGACCGTGCGGGTGGAGGCGCGCAGCGACCGGGCCGTGATCGCGGTGCGCACGTTCACCGCCGACTTCGCGGCCGCCTGCGCCCGGATCCGGGAGTGTCTGCAGGATGGGGTCCCGCATGAGGATCGGGTGGTGCGTGCGGCCGCCGAGCGTGTCGCGGGCCGGCTGAGCACGGCGGCGCCCGCCCCGACCCTGCTGGCCCGCACCCGCTTCCTGGCCGCCGTGTTCGGCCCCCACCCCTACGGCCAGGCCGCCACCGCCGCCGACGCCCGCGCCGTCACAGGCCCGGACACCGCGGCCCTGCTGCGCAGTGCGCCCGCGGCCCGCCGGCACGGCATCGCCGTCGGCCCGGGTCCCGCCGAGGAACTCCTCACCCAGGCCGCCGCCCTGCTGCCCCACCCCACACCCCCCACCACGGCCAGGGACCGGCCCGGGCCGCCTGTTCCTGTGCCGGCGGCTGCCCGGCGGGGGGATGTCACGGTGGTGCACCCGGCCACCCCGCAGACCCTGCTGCGGCTGGGCGCCCTGCTGCCCGGCCGCGGCCACCACGACTACCCGGCCCTGCAACTGGCCGTCCTGATGCTCGGCGGCTACTACGCCAGCCGCCTCACCCGCGTCCTGCGCGAACGCGAGGGCCTGGCCTACGCACCGCGCGCCGTCCTCGACCCCCTTGGCCCCAACGCCGTGCTGACCGTCGAGGCCGACGTCCGCCACGACGGCGCCGTGCGCGCCCTGACGCTCATCGCCCAGGAGATGAACCGTCTGGCCGCCGGCGCGTTCACCGCGCAGGAACTGCGCAACGCCCAGAACTACGCGGTCGGCTGCATGGCGATGGCCTGCTCCTCCCGCTCCGGACTGGCCTCCACCTACGCCGCCGTCCTGGTCGGCAACCTGCCCGCCACCTGGCTGGCCGGCTACGAGGACCGGCTGCGCGCCCTGGACGCCGGCGACGTGGCCCGCGCCGCCGCCGCCCACCTGGCCCCGGACGCCCTGAGCACCGTGGCCATCGCCCCCGCCTGGACCCCCGGCCTGCCCCCGCCCGCCCCCCACCCCACCTGACCCCACCGACCCCTCCGGCAACAGACCCGCCCCGCCCGGCCCGGCCCACAGGGGCCTGGCACGGACCGTTCCGGCAACAGTGCGCTCCCACCACCCCCCTTCCACTCTCCGGGGGAGTGCGGGGGGCTTTGACGAGATGGGACCCACGGCTTGTGAAGACGTTCATCCAGCGCACGTTCTCCTCGCTGCGCGGCCCGGCCCGCACGCTGGGGGCGCTGCACTTCGCCGACAGCCTCGGCAACGGCCTGTTCATGGCCGGCTCCGCGGTCTACTTCGTGAGCGTGGCCGGCCTGCCCGCCACCGTCGTCGGCCTGGGCCTGTCCCTGGCGGGCCTGAGCGGTTTCGCCGCCAGCCTCCTCTTCGGCCGGCTCAGCGACCGGGTGGGCGCCCGCCGCCTGCTCGCCGTCCTGCTGCTCCTCTTGGCCGGCGCCTACGCCCTCTACCCGGCCGTGCACTCACCGGCCGCCTACTTCCCCGTCGTCGTGGTCACCGGCGCCCTGGAATACGGGTGCGGGCCCGCCTTCGGCGCTCTGATCGCCGAACTGGTCCCCGAGGGCGAACGGGTCACCGCCCGCGCGGCCCTGCGTTCCCTGTTCAACGCCGGGTTCTCGGCCGGGGCGCTGGCCGCCGCCGCACTCATCTCGCTCGGCCAGGACGCCCTGCGCCTGCTGCCGCTGGGCAACGGCCTCACCTTCCTGCTGGCGGCCGCGCTGGTCCTGAAACTGCCCCCCACCCCCACCCCCACCCCCACCCCCACCACCAGTACCGGCGGCAAGGGCGGTAAGGGCGGCAGGGGGTTCGGTGTGCTGCGTGACGGGCCCTTCCTCGCCGTCATCGGCGCCTCCAGCCTGCTCGCCCTGCACAGCGCGGTCCTGCTCGCGGGGATACCGCTGTGGATCGTGCGCACCACCTCCCTGCCCCACGGCGTCGTCCCGCTGATCCTGGCCGTCAACACCGTCCTGGTGGTCTGCTTCCAGGTCGCGGCGGCCCGCGGCTCGGAGAACCTGGACGGCGCTGTGGGCGCGGCCCGCCGGGCGGGACTGGTCAGCGTGCTGGCCTGCGCCGCCCTGGCCGCGGGCACCCTCACCGGATCCGTCGGCACCGGCGTGCTCGCGCTGGCCGCGGTCCTGCTGTTCACCCTGGCCGAACTGTGGCAGTCCGCCAGCGGCTTCGGCCTGGGCTTCGCACTCGCCCCCGAACAGGCACGCGGCGAATACCTGGGCGCCTTCCACCTCCACGTGGTCATCCAGGCCACCCTGGGACCGGCCCTGGTGTGCTTCCTGGTCCTTGGCCACACCTCCCTGGGCTGGCTGGCCCTGGCGGCCTTCTTCCTGGCCGGCACCGCCGCCATCGGCCCCGCCGTCACCGCCGCCCGCCGCAACCTGCCCACCCCACCCGACCCCACCACCCCCCAACCCACCGCGCCCACGGCACACGCCGAGCCCACCGCGCCCACGGCACACACCGAGCCCACCGAGGCTGCCGGGTCTGCGGAGCCTGCCGGGGCCGCCGCACACGCCGGACCCGCACCCCAGCCCCGGACCACCTGAGCTGCACCGGGCACACGACCCGGGGCACGAGGCGCCGGGCATGAGGCGCCGGGCGCGGGGTGCGGGCCGCGCCGGAAGCGGGTACCGGGTCGTGCGGGCCGGTCACTGCCCGGCCGGCACTCCCAGGTCGTGGCGCATGGCGCCGCGCATGCTCCTGAGCAGGTCCCACACCGCGTGCTGGGCCCGGGCCGCGCTCTCCAGCGTCTCGCCCGGGTTCGGGGCACCGTGTTCCAGGCGCCTGACCTGGCCGTAGACCTCGTTCAGGGCCTTGTTGACGGTGCTCGCGTGCTGCAGAACATGCTCGGGGGCGATCATCTGCGCCTCGGAGTACCGGTCGCGGTGCGCGTTCTTCGCCGCTTCGAGTGCCTCGATGTCGCCGTCCTGCACAGCGCGTTCGTGCAGCACGTGCAGATGGCGGTTGAGGGCGGTGGTGAACTGCCGGGCGTCCCGGTTGAGTTCCCCGTAGCAGGCGCGCCGCAGGAGACGGTTCTCGCGGGTCTCCTCATGCGCGTGCACCAGCTCGATCTCCCGGCGCTTGGCCCGCTCCACGCCGCGCTGGGTCAGCAGCGCGCCGCCCAGGGTTCCCGCGACACCCGCCACCGCGATGATCACCGAGCCGAGATCCACCGGCGTAACCCCCTGTCGCAGGTCGTCGGCCGCCCACTGCACCCGGCCCCCGGCCGTCCAGTGTGCCCCCTCCGCACGCCAGGACAGGCGATGCAGACCCCTCCCGCAACTCCGTTGGTTTCCGAGGCGCTTGAGGGGTTTTTGACAGATGCTCGATCGCTGCCGCAGACACTGCCTCTACCGAGTCCACACCGGCCCGCCGGCCACCCGCAGAGCACCCTGAACCCACAGAGCTTTCGCTGGACTGGCGACCCGCGACCCCCTCTCTTTTTTGCATCCTCCACGGCGATGTACCCACGCGCCCTGAGCCACGGACATGGACGGAAAGCGGAGGCTTTGAGATCATGACCGTCGAGTTGGTGGCAACCGGCGAACACCCCACGCCGAGCCAGGAGTTCGCCGCCCTGTACGCACAGGTCCAGCAGTTCTACACGCACCAGTTGCGGCTGCTGGACACCCACGACACCCCATCCTTGGCGGCCACCTTCACTAAGGACGCCGTCCTCGAACTGCCCGCGCCCGCCACGCCGTTGCCGGCCCGTGAGGCACTCGCCCGCTACCCGCGCGCCGGCGCGGCACGGCTGCGCGGCTCCGGCGCCCGCCTCACCCACTGGCTCGGCATGCTCGACGTGCAGCCCCGCACCGAGAACCTGCACACCCGCTGCTCGGCCCTGGTGCACCAGACGCCGGTCACCGGCGGCTCCAAAATCTTGTACGTGTGCGTGATGCACGACGTCCTGGTGCACACCGCCGGCACATGGCGCATCGCGCACCGCCGGATCACCCGCGACGACCTCACCTGACCCCGACCGACCGGCCGCCCGACCCGAGCCAACCCAGACCCGAGCGGATCCGAACTGGCCTCGGCCCGACCCCACTCGAACTGCCCCTTGAGAGGGCGTAGTTGGCCGGTGGCGCGGCCCGCCCGCCTCGGGGGGTGTCGAGGAGTGCTGCAGGTGAACTCGACGTTCCGCCCGCGGCGCGCGACGCGCGGGCGGAGGGCTGCCTAGAGTGGGCCGTGCTCATCACCTCCCTGTCCGCGCCCGCCTGACGTCACCATGTCGACGAGGGCGGGCGCGTCGACGTAGGAGGGCGGGAGCGCGCCGCGCACGAGATCCGGCCCCGCGCCCGCGCTGCACGCCCGCGCTGTACGTGTCCGGACCCCCTCGGTTCCTCTGGCGGGGCCCGAGCGGCCGGCGCCGCACACCCCGCGGCGCCGCGCACGCACCCCCCCTTCTTCTCACAAAGACCCTCAGGAGGAACCCGCATGGCAGCCACCACCACGACCGTGGAACACACGCCGCGGCCCGAGCGCACGGCCGCCTCGTACCGCCTGCTGATGTGCCGCCCGCAGTACTTCGACGTCACCTACCGCATCAACCCGTGGATGAACCCGGACAAGCCCACGGACGCCGGCGCGGCCCTGCTGCAGTGGGAGCAGCTGCGCCGGCTGTATCTCTCGCTCGGCCACCGCGTCGAGGTGATCGAACCTCTCCAGGGACTGCCGGACATGGTGTTCGCCGCCAACGGCGCCACCGTGGTCGACGGCAAGGTCCTCGGCGCGCGGTTCCGCCACCGCGAGCGCACCGCGGAGGGCCCCGCCTACCTCGACTGGTTCGCCGAGCACGGCTTCGCGGACGTGCTGTGGCCGGAGCACATCAACGAGGGCGAGGGCGACTACCTGCGCGTGGGCCGGCGTCTGCTGGCCGGCACCGGCTTTCGCACCGACGCCCGCTCCCACGCCGAGGCCCAGGAGTTCTTCGGCCTGCCCGTGACGGGCCTGACCCTCGTCGACCCGAACTTCTACCACCTGGACACCGCGCTCGCGGTCCTCTCACCCGATGAGGTCATGTACTACCCGGCGGCGTTCAGCCCGGGCAGCCAGGCGGTGCTGCGGGAGATGTTCCCCGACGCGATCCTCGCCTCACCGCAGGACGCCGCGGTGTTCGGCCTCAACGCCTTCTGCGACGGCCTCAACGTGCTGCTGCCCCAGGCAGCCACCGCCCTGGCCGAGCAGCTCCGGCAGCGCGGCTTCAACCCGATCGGCGTCAGCCTGGGAGAACTGCTCAAAGCAGGCGGCAGCGTCAAGTGCTGCACCCTCGCCCTGTCCTGAGGCGACCCCCCCCGCGCCCGCCGTCCTGCCCGCTGGTTTCAGGGCAGGGCGGTGAACGCGGCCCACACGTCGTCGAGTTCGTTGGTGTGCACGGTCAGCGACTCGGCGGTGAGCGCCGCCGCGTCCAGGGCCGCCAGGACACCCCGCAGCGTCTCGATGCCCGCGTCACCGGCGATGTGCAGGGTCAGCGCGGCCCGGTCGCCCCACGCCTCACCCAGCCCCGGATGCACTCCGGCGGCAAAGAGCGCACCGGCACGCTCCAGCGTGAGCGCGTCGGCGAACCGCAGCCGGATCACCGCCCCGGGCGCAGCACTGACCGCCGCCTGGGGCGAAGCCCCCGGCGGGGAGACCGTGGAGGTGCCCGCAGGAGAGGGGAGTGCGGCGCCGGTGGGAGGAGCGGCCGTGTCGGCGGCAAGAGGGGCGGCAGTGGCGGGGGCCGGGGGAGGGGCGGGCCGGCAGGTGCCGGGCGGCCGGGAGCCGGCGGGCGCATCCGTCCCCGGCTCCCGGTACGCGGGCAGGATGCTCAACACCGCCCGCGGCCGCGCCGACCCCGACCCCGACACCGGCGCCGACCCCGGCACCGATC
>NZ_JBIAJQ010000010.1:0-363435 GCF_042872045.1 Streptomyces sp. NPDC005496 | reverse complement strand
GATCCCGGCACCGATCCCGGCACCGATCCCGGCACCGATCCCGGCACCGATCCCGGCACCGATCCCGGCACCGATCCCGGCACCGATCCCGGCACCGATCCCGGCACCGGCTCCGGCACCGGGACCGGGACCGGCCCGAGGCTGGCGAAGGACGGTTCCCCGCTCCCGCACGTACAGCCAGTCCTGTCGCTGTGCGAGGGCGGGGCGGGGCAGTCGTCGTCCCGGCCCGGGGCGGGGGTGCCGCTGCCGGAGGGCGCACCGGCCTCGGTCTCGGCGTCGGCTTCGGCCAGCGCGCACAGCAGAGCCAGCCGGGTCCGGGGGGAGAGCGAGGCGGCGAGCTGGAGCAGCAGTGCGCGGGCCTCGTCCCCGTCGGCCCCCGCCCCGCCGTCCGGCCCCGCCCCGCCGTCCGGCCCGGTGCAACCGCCTGCCGCCATCCCGTCGTGCGGCCGGGCCGGGCCGCCGGATGCGGCACCGGCGTCCAGTCGATGGCCGAACGCCACCGGCCACGGCGTGGGAGGCAGGGCATGCAAGGGGCGGCGGACCGCTCGCGGCTGCTGGACGCTGTCGCGCTCGCGTGGCTCCTGCCGGTCCACGGCGGATGCCGGCTCGCTCGATGCGGGCCCGTCGGCCCAGGGGCCGACCCAGGGGGTGTGTGTCACGGGCACTGCCCTCGCCTTCGCTTCGCAATCGTCACCGGGCCCCCGGCCGGCTGCGCCGGCCCCGCACCTACCGCACCGGTACGCCGCCGGAACACGCCCCGACTCGCCGCACCCGTACGGCGAACCGGGCCCCGACTCGCCGCACCCGTACGCCGGGCGCAGCCTGCCCCGGCCTGACCGGTGCGCGGGGCGCAGGCGCTGCGCGCGGTGGGGGTGGTGCCGGGGGTGTCCGGACATCGGGTGGCGCTGCTGCCCGGCGACCCGCCGTACCTCGGCACCGGCACCGGCACTGGTGCGGGGGTGGGTGTGGGGTGTGGTGGCTTGTTCACGGCAGGACCTCCGCCTCGTCCGCGTCCGCGGGGTCGGGGACGATGACGGTGCCGACGCCGTCGTCGGTGAACATCTCCAGCAGCACCGAGTGCGGGATGCGTCCGTCGATCACCCGGGCCGCGCCGACGCCGCCGCGTACGGCGTGCAGGCAGCCGGTCATCTTGGGGACCATGCCCTCGCTCAGCTCGGGCAGCAGTTTCTCCAGCTCGCGGGCGGTCAGCTTCGGGATGACCTCCTCGCTGTGCGGCCAGCCCGCGTACAGGCCGGCGACGTCGGTGAGCATGACGAGCGCGTGGGCGCGCAGGGCGGTGGCGAGCGAGGCGGCGACGGTGTCGGCGTTGACGTTGTAGACCAGGCCGTCCTCGGCGCTGCGCGCGAGCGGGGACAGGACCGGGATCCGGCCGGCCGCCAGCAGGCTGTCCAGGGCGGTGGTGTCCACGTGGGTGATGTCGCCGACCCGGCCGACGTCCACCGGTTCCCCCTCGATCCACGGCAGGTGTTTGACGGCGGTGAGGGTGTTGGCGTCCTCGCCGGTCATGCCGACGGCGAGCGGCCCGAAACGGTTGATCAGCCCGACCAGTTCGCGCTGCACCTGGCCGGCCAGGACCATCCGCACCACGTCCATCGCGGGCGGTGAGGTGACCCGCAGCCCCGCCTTGAACTCGCGTGCCAGGCCGCGCCGGGCGAGTTCGGCGTCGATCTGGGGGCCGCCGCCGTGCACCACCACCGGCCGCAGCCCGGCGTAGCGCAGGAACACCACGTCGCGGGCGAAGGCCGCGGTGAGGCCGGCGTCGACCATGGCGTGTCCGCCGAGCTTGATGACGACGGTGCGGCCCTGGTGGCGGGCCAGCCACGGCAGGGCGTCGCCGAGGGAACGGGCCTGGGCCAGGGCCGGGTGCGCGCCGGCGTTCACACGGACCTCGCACGACGGGGGAGGGGGCCGCCGGCCGGGCAGTTGGCGCTCATAGAAACGACTCCTTTTTCGAAAAGAAGGGGGAACCCGGCCACACGAGCGCGGGCCCTGACGAGCGGTGGACATGCGCTTGAAAACGGCACGAAAACCCTTGGCTGCGATACGGGCGCTTGGGAAAGTGAATACCTCTTCGGCCCGGGCCGGTCTCGTGCGCCGCAATCATCGCGCGCGGACACCGCCCGGTGGAACACCCAATCCCGTCAACTCCATCCACGCAGACGGCTGTTGCACCCCCGGGCAATACCGCCGAACGCCACCCCCTCCCCACTTTTTTCGCCGCCTTGAGCACACCCCGCTCGACGGCGGATCGCGGGCGCCTCGAAAACGAGTGGAACGAGAACAACAACCCCCGGCCCCCGCTTTTTCTCGCGCGCCCGTTTCCCGTCGGCCGGAGCGTTTTACGGACCTCACCCCGCTGCCGCACCACCGGTGAGCCCGAGGGTGCGGTGCAACCGCCGGTGAGCCCGAGGTGCGGTGCAACTGCCGTTGGGGCGGGCCCCGGTGCCCTACCGTCGGCACCAGGGGCCCGCCCTTTTTGGCGGGTGCCGTCTCAGGCGGCCGAGGACGCGGCCCGCACGGGCCGGCTGCCGCCCAGTTCCCGCTCGGTGCGCCGCAGCACGATGGAGTCGGCGATCTCACCGCTGCGCACCGCGACGTTCGACAGCAGCGACGACGACAGGCCGTGGCTGTGCTCGGTGCCGCCCTGCAGGTAGACGCCGCAGGTCAGTCCCGACGCGGTGACCAGGCGGTAGTCACGCGTCACCCGGTGCCTGCCCGCCTGGTCGCGCTGGAAGTTGTGGTCGAAGTCGCCGAGCAGGCGGGCGGGGTCCAGGCCGTCGTAGCCGGTGGCGAACACCAGCGCGTCCACGGCCACTTCCTCCTTGCGGTCGTCCAGCAGCGAGTGCAGCAGCACCCGCGTGGCGTCGCCGGCCGGTTCGATCGAGGCGACCCGGGTGAGGTTGCGGAAGTGCAGCCGCTTGCTGCCGCGCACCTGCTCGTCGTAGGAGCGCTGGTACAGGGCGCGGATGACGTCGGCGTCGACCACCGAGTAGTTGGTGTTGCGGTGGTAGCGCCAGAACGAGTCCTGGGCCCGCTCGGTGCCGTAGTAGTACTGGTCGACGGCGCTGGGGTCGAAGACCTGGTTGGCGAAGGGGGTGTCGTCGGCGACGGAGTAGCCGTAGGAGGGGATGACGGCACACACCTCGGCGTGCGGCAGCGAGTCGTACAGGAACCGGGTGATCTCGGCCGCGCTCTGGCCGGCGCCGACCACCGCCACGGACTTGAGGTCGCCGGGGGACTGGGCGTTGAACCGGCTGAGGAACTTCGAGCTGTGCCACACCCGTTCGGTGTCGCTCACGCCCTCCGGCAGGCGCGGCACCAGGCCGGTGGAGATGACCACGTTGCGGGCGCTGACGACGGTGGTGGTGCCGTCCCCGGCGCGTACCTCGATGTCGAGGAGGTCGGGGGTGCGGCTCCCGGCGCCGGTGGCGGGCCGGATCGAGGTGACCTCGGCGCCGTAGGTGACCCGGTCGTCCAGACCGGCCGCCGCCCATTCCAGGTACTGATGGAATTCCTGCCGGGTCGGGAAGAAGTCCATGTTGTTCACGAACTGCACCAGCCGCTCCGAGGCGTGCAGATACGACACGAAGCTGTACCGGGACGTCGGATTGCGGAAGGTCGCCAGGTCCTTGAGGAAGGAGATCTGCATCGTCGTCGACGGCAGCAGCATGTTCCGGTGCCAGCCGAACGTGGACTGCCGCTCGAAGAAATGGGAGGTGATCGGATGCTGCGGAGAGCTTGCCTCGTGTTCCTCCAGGGCGATCGCGAGCGACATGTTGGACGGGCCGAACCCGATACCGACCACGTCGTAGATTTCCTGGCTGGGCCTACCCGTTATGTCCATAGAAAAATTCTCCCGCTTGCGTCTGGAAAACTCGACAGGTGGCTCGAGAGACCGTCGTACAGTGTTCTCCGGAGAGTGTCTAAAAGGCAACTCGAAAGTGGCATGAAGACCGTTCGACGGCCGCAGGGCGCGTCTGATATCCGAAAGCGTTGTCCCGTCGGCAGGACGGGGGTACGGTCGGCGCGGATTCCCGAGATTTTTTGTGTGGCGGCCCGTCATGCAGGCGAGTTGCCCCGACTCGGAACCATGCCCCCGACACCATTGCCGAAAGGTGACTTCCGGATGTTCGTTCCAAAGTTCTACCGCGAACCGGAAAGTTCGTGGATGGTGGATCTGATCCGCGGAAATCCGCTGGCACTCGCGGTGACCAACGGCACGGCCGAAAACGGCCCGTTCGCCACGCACCTGCCGGTCATCTTCGACCCCGACGCACCCGACGACGGCGACGCCGGCCACAACCGCCACGCCGGCAACAACCGCGACGGCGACGGCGACGGCGACGGCGAAGGTGGCGGTGGCGGGCTGGCGGGCACCACCCTGCTGGGGCACATGAACCGGGCCAACCCGCACTGGACGGCGCTTCAGAGCGGCGCGGTCCTGCTGCTGACCTTCACCGGCCCGCACTCCTACGTCTCACCCACCGTGTACGAGAAGACGCCGGCCGCCCCGACCTGGAACTTCACCGCCGTCCACGTCCGGGGCGTGGTGGAGAAGATCAACTCGATCGAGGAGACGCTGGGCGTGGTGCAGTCCACCGTGCGCGCCTTCGAAAAGGGCTTCGGCACCGGCTGGGACATGAACGAATCCCTCGGCTACTTCCGCAAGATCGTGCCCGCCGTGGGCGCCTTCCGGTTCACCGTCACCGGCGCCGAGGGCATGTTCAAACTCAGCCAGGAGCAGCCCGGCGAGGTACGCGAGCGGGTACGGGAGTCGTTCGGGCAGAGCGAGTGCACCTACCGGCGCGAGACCGCGGAACTCATGAGCCGCCTGCCCTGAACCACCACCACCATCCGCCGCTGCCGGCCTCGGTGTCGGCTGTGGTGTCGGGACTGGGGGTGGGCGGGTCAGGCGCTGATGGCCACCGGGTGGATCCGCTCGGCGAGGCCGGCGCCGCGGGTGTGCTCCGCCCCGGTGCCCGCGGCCGGCGTCGCGAGCGGCTGCAGGCCGGCGCCGTCCGCCCGCTCCTGCTCCTGCGCTGTGGGAAGGTCCGCTCTCGTGAGGTCCTCCAGCGCGTTGGCGGCCGCACTGTCCAAGGTGGCCATCACCCACTGCTCGAAGTCGACCCCCAGCTGCTGCGCGGCCCGGTGCCACCACTGGAAACGGCTGCCCGGCACATCCAGGCGACGGGACGGCTCCGCGACGGCCGCCGGCTGCTGCTCGCCCTGGCGGGCGGCACGGATCGCGCCCCGCAGCTGCTTGGTCGTCCACTGCCGCTGCTCGGCACGCTCCAGCCACACGTCCTGCTCCTCGAGGGGCATCGACGCCAGCTCGGCATGGTGCTGGAAACTCAGGGCGGACCTGCGCCGGGTGAGGTCGAAACGCCGGGACACCCACGCGTAGTTGCGCAGCGTCTGGTACGACAGGCCCGCCGCGCGTATCCCGCGCTGGTAGCGGTCGGTGTAGTGGTCCTTGCCGTACACCATCCAGTCGCCCAGCCACCAGGAGGAGGAGTCGAGGACGTCGGCGAGCTGGCGCCCGGCCCGTTCCCACTCGTCGTAGGCCATCTTGGCCGGCATCTGCAGGCCCACCTTGGTCGTCAGCACCTGGGCCCGGCGCGGCCCGGGCGGCGCGGTGCGCGGCGGGGGCTGCGGAAGAGCGGTTGCCGAGCCGCCGTGCGGCCCCGCCGTCTGACCGGCCTGACGCGTCATCATGCCTCCATGAGATGGGGTCCCCTAACCGCTGAGAACCCTCCCAGGACGGGGTGGAGGGCAACCGGAGCCGCACTCGAACGACTGACCGTCGAACGCCCCCACGCCCCGGCCTGAAACCCCTCACCACCCCCGAGACCGGATCCCGGCCTCCCGGGCCCCGGAGCCCCCAGTACCCCGGGATGCCCGGCACCCGCGGCCCCGCGACACCGTCGATCAGCCCGGGGGCGCTGTCCCGGCGACGGGACACAGCCGCCGCCGGCGTGACCCGCCGCCGTCCGGACGCGCCCCCCTTTTCTTCCAGGAGCCCGTCCAGTCCGTCCTTTTCCGGGTGCCGGACCGGATTTCACGTCCGGGAGGCGCCGTAACCGGGCGGCAGGGGAATCCGCTGGGTATGTTTCTGCGGGGACCGGCAGTGTGCGCGTATTCCTCCGGCATCCCCGTTCACCCTTTGTTCGCTCCTGCCGCTACTGCCGCTGTGCGCGTATCGGCCGTATCGGCCTTATCGGCCGCCGGAATACCGAAAAGAACCGGTGGAAATGTATTTTGTACCTCTTGGGCCCATATGGGCGTGGAGGGGAGTCGTACGTGTACAGGCATTTCGTGATCACCGCCGCAGAGGTCCGCGACCGTGAACCGGCGCCGGCCCCAAAGGCCGGTGGCGCGGCGGGGGAGGGGAGCCGGTGATGAGTCCGCACCTGGCCCCCGCCGGCCCCGCCCCGGCGCCCGCACCTCCCCAAGCCGCACCCGTGTCCGCGAGCCTCACCCCCGCAACTCCCGTTCCCGCACGCCCCGTTCCGGCAGCGGTGCTCACGGCCGCCCTCGCGGTGGGGGAGGGGGCTGTGCGGCGGGCGACGGTGCCCGTGGAGGTGCTGCTGGATGCCGACTCCCCGCGGATCGAGGGGGAGAGCGCTGCGCGGGTGCGGATGCTCGCGGAGCTCGGCTCGCCGCTGCCGCCGATCCTGGTGCACCGCCACACGATGCGGGTCATCGACGGAATGCACCGCCTCAAGGCGGTACGCCTGCGGGGTGAGGACACCATCGAGGTGGAGTTCTTCGACGGCGGCCCGGCGGAGGCCTTCGCTCTGGCCGTGCGGCTGAACATCTCCCACGGACTGCCGCTGACACCGGCGGACCGGACGGCCGCGGCACAGCGGATCCTTGCGGCGTGCCCGTACTGGTCGGACCGGCGCATCGCCGCCACCGCCGGGCTCGCGGCCGGCACCGTGGCCTCACTGCGGCGCCGTTCAAGTGGCCAGGATGAGCAGTTGAACACGCGGGTGGGCCGGGACGGGCGGATCCGCCCGCTGCAGGCGACCGAGGGGCGGCTGCGGGCGAGCCGGGTGATCGCCGCCAACCCCGGGGCGTCACTGCGGCAGATAGCCGAGCAGGCCGGCATCGCCACCGCCACCGCCAAGGACGTACGGGACCGCATACGGCAGGGACAGGACCCCCTGCTGCCCGACAGGACGGCAGCCAGGGCGAGTTCACCCCCGCCCGCGCCCGCGTCCGCGCCCTCGGCCGGTGGCCGCACAGGCACGCGGGTGCCCGCCGCCGCCATCGGGCAGCTCCTGCCGAACGTGTGCAAGGACCCCTCACTGCGCACCGAGGCCGGCCGCACCCTGCTGCAACTGCTGAGCGTCCACTCGATCGGCGACGAGGCGAAGTGGCTGCGCCTGGCCCACAGCGTGCCCGGACACCGCGCGGACCTCCTCGCCCAGGCCGCCCGCCGCTGCGCCGACCACTGGCTGCGCCTGGCCAACGAACTCGAGACCCGCGAACACTGACCCCGCCCCCGCCCCCGTCACCCCACCCCGCCCTGCCTTCGCCCCCCCCGGGACAGGCGGCGCAACGGCGGCGCAGCCCGGCACCGGGGACCAACTCCCTTACCCAGCCGTCCCCTTGGGTGAGCAGCCCCCGCGGAGCGGCAGCAGGACGGCGAAGTCAAGGGAGTGGGGGAGGGCCGGAGCGATGACCCGGGGGAGGGGCGGGGTTCAGGCGGCTGCCGGCTGTGGGCCGGCCACCTCGCGCAGGGCCGCCGCGAAGCGTCGGGGAGGACGTCGGTCTCGTCGGCGCTGACGGTCGGCGGCGGGGTGGGGCGCCGCCGCGTTCACCAGGACGCCCCGCTCCCGCGCCGTCTGCTGCACGTCCACCGCGCGGTCGCCGTCGGGGCCGGTGCCCGCCAGCAGGCCGGCGCCGCGCACGTCAGCGACCACAGGGCCCAGGTCGTGCAGGCCCTGCTTGAGGTGGGCGCCCCGCTGCCGCACCTGCTCCAGCGGGCCTGCCGTCCTCGATGGTGTCCAGGACGGCGAGGGCGGCCGCGCACACCACGCCCGGGAGGGTGCGGGCGAGGGTGTTCATGAGGAGTACGCGCTGTTCTCGTGGACGTAGTCGGCGGTGAGGTCGTTGGTCCAGACGGCGGCCTGCTCGGTGCCCGCGGCGAGGTCCACGGTGATCGTCACCTGGCGGGCGCTCATGTCCACCAGCGCGCGGTCCTCGCCCACACCGCCGCTCTTGCACACCCACACGCCGTTGATCGCCACGCTCAGCGCGTCGGGTTCGAAGACGGCGCCGGTGGTGCCGACGGCGGACAGCACACGCCCCCAGTTGGGGTCCTCGCCGTGGACGGCGCACTTGAGGAGGTTGTTGCGGGCGACGGAGCGGCCCACCTCGACCGCGTCGTCCTCGCTCGCCGCGCCCACGACCTCGATGCGGATCTCCTTGCCCGCGCCCTCGGCGTCCTGGATCAGCTGCCGGCCCAGGTCCTCGCAGACCGCGCGCACCGCCTGGGCGAACTCCTCAAAGCCGGGGGTGATGTGGGAGGCGCCGGAGGAGAGCAGCAGCACGGTGTCGTTGGTGGACATGCAGCCGTCGGAGTCGATGCGGTCGAAGGTGACCCGGGTCGCCTCGCGCAGCGCCCGCTCAAGGATCCCGCCGTCCACGTCGGCGTCCGTGGTCAGGACGGCCAGCATGGTGGCCAGGCCCGGGGCGAGCATGCCGGCGCCCTTGGCCATGCCGCCGACGCTCCAGCCCTCGCCCCGGCGCACCGAGGTCTTGTGCACGGTGTCGGTGGTCATCACGGCCAGCGCGGCGTCCTGCCCACCGGAGGGGGACAGCGCCGTGACGGCGCTGTCCACGCCCGCAAGGACCCGCTCCATCGGCAGCGGCACACCGATCAGCCCGGTGGAGCAGACCGCGACGTCCCAGGCGTCCAGGCCCAGCAGCGCGGCGGCCCGCTCGGCGGTGGCCCGGGTGTCCTGGTGGCCGCGCGCCCCCGTACAGGCGTTGGCGCCACCGGAGTTGAGCACGACCGCACCGATCCGCCCGTCCGACAGCGCCCGGCGCGACCACAGCACCGGAGCGGCCTGCACCCGGTTGGAGGTGAAGACGCCCGCCGCCGCACGGCGCGGCCCGGTGTTGACGACGAGCGCCAGGTCCCGGGCCCCGTTGGTCTTGATCCCCGCGGCGATGCCCGCCGCCCTGAACCCCTGTGCCGCGGTGACGCTCACGGTGCGACTCCGATCGTGGAAAGCCCCAGCTCCTCGGGAAGCCCCAGGGCCAGGTTCATGCTCTGCACGGCGCCGCCCGCGGTGCCCTTGGTCAGGTTGTCGATGGCACCGACCGCGATGATCCGCCCCGTCGCCGTATCCAGGGCGACCTGCACCTGCGCGGCGTTCGACCCGTACACGGCCCCCGTGGAGGGCCACTGCCCCGGCGGCAGCAGCGTCACGAACGGCTCCTCGGCCAGCGCCTTCTCATACGCCGCCCGCACCTCCCGCTCACCGGTGCCCGGCCGCGCCACCACGGAGCAGGTCGCCAGGATTCCCCGCGCCATGGGCGCCAGCGTCGGAGTGAACGACACCGCCACCCGCTGCCCGGCCACCGCGCTCAGCTGCTGCACCATCTCCGGGGTGTGCCGGTGACCGCCGCCCACCCCGTAGGGCCGCATGGAACCCATCACCTCACTGCCGAGCAGATCAGCCCGGGCCGCCCGGCCCGCCCCGGAGGTACCCGACGCGGCGACGACGACGGCCTCGGGCCCGGCCAGCCCCGCCGCGTAGGCGGGAAACAGCGCCAGCAGCACCGCGGTCGGATAACAGCCCGGCACCGCGACACGCCGCGAGCGCGCCAACTCCACCCGCGCACCCGGAAGTTCGGGAAGGCCGTAGGGCCAGGTGCCCGCATGCGCGGAGCCGTAGAACCGCTCCCAGTCCGCCGCCCGCGTGAGCCGGAAGTCCGCACCCAGGTCCAGGACCAGCACCTGCTCGCCCAACTGCCGGGCCAGCGCCGCGGAATGGCCGTGCGGCAGCGCCAGGAAGACCACGTCGTGCCCGGCGAGCACCTCGGCGGTGGTCGCCTCCACCACCCGCCCGGCCAGCGGAGCCAGATGCGGCTGCAGCTCACCCAGCGGGCGGCCCACCCCCGCATGACCGGTCAGCGCCCCGATCTCCACATCGGGACGGCCCAGCAGCAGACGCAGCAGCTCGCCCCCCGCATACCCGCCCGCTCCCGCCACGGCCACTCGCACCCTCATGAGTCCTCCCCCTCGACAGACACGCCGTTCTAACGCGACACCCTCCCGGCCAACAATCACACTCACCATGACCATGACAACCATGGGGAGGGGGCGGGGATGCGGGGAGGCTGAAATGCAGGGGACGCGGGGGTGCGGGGATGCGCGACGCGAGTTCACCGGCGCCCCCCGGCGCCACACCCCGGCCCGGCCTGCCGACCACCGGCAACCGGCTCGGGGCTGGGTGCTGTCAGGTGCCCGGCCGGCCCCGGCTCACGGGGGCCGGCCTGCGGCAAGGGGGCCCGGATGGCGGCCTGTTGACGCCGGGTCCCGGCACGGACATCGGGGGCCGGGACCCGCAAAGTGTGGGGGGACTGCGCTCGCGCCGTGACGCGACGCCGCCCTGCCGCGATGCGCGCGGTGCCGCGTGCCTGCGGTGCCGCATGCGTGCGGTGTCGCGCTCGTGCGGTGGTGCGGTGGTGTGCTCATACGGCGGTGCGGTGCTGCGCTCATACGGCGGTGCGGTGATGTGTCGTGCGGTGGTGCCGTGTGGGGCGCCCCGGCGCAGGGCGCCCGGCATGCCGCAGGTGGCGGATGCCTGGCGTCAGGAGCAGAACTCCGCGCTGAGGATCGGCAGGATCTCGTCCGCCCGCCAGTCACCGTTGTAGCTGAACGCCAGCTGGTGGCGGCCGTCGTCGGTGAGCGCGACCAGCGACAGCCAGCCCACCGTGCCCCCGTCGCGGTACCAGATGCTGGTGCCGCAGCCCAGCGTCAGCCGTTCGATGCCCAGCCCGTAGGAGGAGATGGGGAAGTCGGGATTGACGACGGTCGTCTTCATCTCCTTCAGCTGCTGCGCCGGCAGCAGCTTCCCCCGCAGCAGCGCCCCGTAGAACCGGTTCAGGTCGCCCGCGCTGGAGATGACGTCGGTGTTGCCCCACAGCTGAGAGCCGTTGACCTCGGTGACGTCGTCGATGCGGTC
This sequence comes from Streptomyces sp. NPDC005496, assembly GCF_042872045.1. NCBI lineage: Bacteria > Bacillati > Actinomycetota > Actinomycetes > Kitasatosporales > Streptomycetaceae > Streptomyces > Streptomyces sp. NPDC005496. Next base: position 352,210 of record NZ_JBIAJQ010000010.1, on the reverse strand, counting down.
CGGCTGCGTGTCGTAGAAGAGCTTGGAGTAGCCGCGGCTGCTCGGCTCCGGCAGCTGCGCGCCGGTGCCCGGGGTGGACGTCGCCTTCAGTCCCAGCGGCTCGATGATGCGCTTGCGCACCTCGTCCTCGTACGAGCGCCCGCCGACCTTCTCCACGACCATCGCCGCCAGGACGTCGTTGGTGTTGGAGAACCCGTGCCTGCTACCGGGCGCGAACACCGGCGCGTGGGCCAGCGCCACCTTCACGCGCTTGTCGTGCGGCAGGGTGTCGTAGCGGTGCTGGAGATAGCCCTCGCCCTGCACGTAGGTGGCGACGTAGTCGCTGTCGGCGAAGTAGTCCGCCAGGCCGCTGGTGTGGTTGAGCAGCTGCCGCACGGTGATCGCGTTGCCGTCGTTGCCGTTGCCCCGCACCAGGCCGGGCAGATGCCGCTCCACGGTGTCGTCCAGGGACAGCTTGTGCTCCGCCTCCATCTGCAGCAGCACCGCCGCGACGAACGTGCTGGTCAGGTGCCCGACGCGGAACCGGTCGTTCTTGCCGCGCGGCTCACCCGTCTTCAGGTCGCCCACCCCCGACGCCGTCTTCCACACCCCCGTGGTGTCCCGGGCCTCGGCGGCCACGCCCGGGATACCGCCCGCGACAGCCGCGTCGATCGCGGCCTGCGTCGCCTGATGGCCGGCCGGGGGAGCGGTGTCCGCCCCGGCCGGGCCCGTGAGGACGGTGGCCGTGATCGCGACTGCCGCCACACCGATCACGCCGGTTCTTGGCCTCTTGCGTATCGTCATTCCCCGCTCCTGACAGTCGTCTCTTATTGGCTGATGCCGTACTTGTGCGGTCCGTCGGCGGCAGAGTAGGTCACCGGTGTTGTGTGCGGATAGCGTGCGCAGCAAGACCCCGAACGCCGACAAAGCGGTCGACGGCCCAAAGAGGCCTCCGTGGAACCGAACGCCCACCTGGCGCGTAGAAGGCCCCTGCACGGGCCCGCCAACGGCCCTTCACCGGAACGGAGTTGGCTAAAAGAGAGCCAGTGATTCCGCCCCCGGCGAGCCGGCGAGCCACTCCGACCCAACGGCATGACGGCATGACGGCATGACGGCATGACGGCATGACGGCACGAGGGTGCGTAGGGCGTGATGGTGTGGCCGCAGTCGGCGCTGCGGCACGGGGGCCGGGCGTGACGGCTCCTCGCGCGGCACACGGCAGAGGCCACGTCGGCCGGCGCATCAGAGGAAGCGGCCCCATCCCGGTGCGACGGCAGCACGGCGCACGACAGCGCGGCGGCACAGGGCACGACAGCACGCCGCAGACCCGCCCCGGCCGGTACGCCCGGCACACGCACGCGGGACACCCGGCGCACCCCGCAGGCAATACAGGCGGGTACGCGGCGGGCAGCGGGGGACAAGGGGAGGCACGACCCCGGCGCGGCGCCCGGATCACGCGAAGGTGCGACTCCGCAGCGGTTAACCGCACCGCCCCGGGCAGGGCACAGCCTCCGGGCAGGTCACCGCTTCCGAGGCGTCTCGGCCCCGCCCCACACCACGGGCCGGCAGGCGAGAACACCCGCAGCACCGGTGCCGGCGCCCCGTACGCTCAGCGGCGCCCCGTCACAGGTGCGCCGCGCCGGACACCCCGGCCACCCCGGACACACCCGCCACCCCGGACACCGGGACGGCGCCGGACGCACTGCCCACCCCGGACACCGGGACGGCGCCGGACGTGCCGGCCGCCCCGTCCGCGCCGCCGGACGCGCTTCACGCGAGGGACGCCTCCAGTGCGTCCGTCGCATCGCGTGTGATCTGCCGCAGCAGTGCTGTGGGGTCGTCCTGGAAGTAGAAGTGGCCGCCGTCGAAGACCCGAAGGCCCGTGAAGTGGGTGGCGTGCCGGGCCCAGCCCGCCATCTGGTGCGGTGAGGCGGAGTGGTCGCCGGCGCCCGCGTAGGCGGACAGGGCCACCGGCAGCGGGGCGGCGCCCGGGTCGGGCCGCCAGGTTTCCACCAGGCGCAGGTCGCCGCGGATGAGCGGGGCGAGCAACGCCCACAGGCCGGGGTCGTCGAAGACCTCGTCGGGTGTTCCGTCGAGGGACTTCAGCCGGGTGCGCAGCTCGGCGTCGGGCAGTTCGTGGTACCTGCTCGGCGGGCCGGCCGACTGCGGTGCGGGGCGGGCGGAGACACCGACCCACACCGGCGGCGGCAGTCCCCGTTCCAGGGCCCGCCGGGTCATCTCGTACGCCAGCAGGGCGCCCATGCTGTGCCCGAACAGGGCGTAGGGGCCGTCGAGTTCGTCCTCGATGCTGTGCAGCAGGAAGTCGGCGAGGGCGTGGGCGTCGCTGATCTGCGGCACGTCCAGGAGCAGGCCGTGGCCGGGGGCGTCGAGCAGCCGCACGTCCCAGGTGCCGGGCAGGTGGGCCGGCCAGTGGCGGTACAGCACGTGGGAGCCTCCCGCGTGGTGCAGGACGAACAGGCGCAGGGCGCCCGGGGTGCCGTCCATCGCCGTCCCCCTCGTTCTCGTCTCTTCGCTTCGCCCCCTGTGCGCGGTGGCGCACCTGGGCACTTTACGAGCCTGCCGGGGTGCCCGGGCGGGGCGCGGGGGCGGGCTCCGCCGCAGGTGTGGCGGCTCTCGAGTGATCCTCATGCGCCCCGCCCGGCCGGGGCTGCGAGCGCGGCATCGTGGCACAGGACGGCGGCCGGGTACAGGGCTGCCGGCGCCCGGCAGGTGCGCTCCGGCGGCGGGGTGCCCACCGGCCCGTACGGCCTTGTAGCGCCGAGCGCCGGCTCCCTACGGTGACGTGGCATCGCCGGGGCCGCCGGTGCGCGGTGTCCTGTCGACCGGACACCGCATGCGGGTGTCCGGCCCGATCCAGGGACACCCCGACCGGCGAGCCGCGTGCCCGCCGGCGCCGGGCCCGGCGTCTTCCCATCTGCAGTCACCTCATGACGGACAAGGACGGTGCCAGTTGAGCACGAACCCCTTCGATGACGCGGACGGCCGCTTCCACGTGGTGGTCAACGACGAGGAGCAGCACTCCCTGTGGCCGGTGTTCGCCGAGGTGCCCGCCGGCTGGCGCGTGGTGTTCGGTGAGGCCGCGCGGGCCGAGTGCCTGGAGTACGTCGAGCAGAACTGGACCGACCTGCGCCCCAAGAGCCTGCAGGAGGCGATGGCGGCCGACTGACAGCCGGCGCCTGAACGGTTCAACAAGGGCCCCCGCAGGGCGGCCACGGCCGGCCGCCCCGCGCCACTGCGGGGGCTCCGGCGCGAGCGCCGCGGGCCCGCGAGACGCGCGGGCAGGCACGGCGCTCGCCGCCGGGGCCGCCCGGCGCGGGCGGGGCGGGCCGGGCCCGGACAACGGATGACGTCGAGTGGGGAGATGAGGGCTGTGACGGGGGCTGTGAGAACCGCGAGCAGGTACGGGACCAGGCCGGTGGAGCAGCGCGGGGAGCCGGCGCAGCGCGAGGTGTTCCTGTCCTTCGTGGGCAGGCAGGCCACGGTGCAGAAGTCGGGGATGACGTTCCCGCAGAACCTGCCGGAGCGGTCCTGGGAGCAGATCGGCATCAACCTGCATGAACTGGTGAACTCCTCCGCGTGGTGGCTCGCCGACTGGCTGCTCTTCGGGGAGGCCACCTACGGGTGGCGGCGCTACAAGGAGGCGGTCGAGCGCACCGGCCTGGACTACCAGACCCTGCGCAACTACGCGTGGGTGGCCCGGCGGTTCGAGCACGAGCGCCGGCGGGACTCCCTCAGCTTCGCCCACCACGCCGAGGTGACCCGCCTCTCGCCCCCGGAGCAGGACTACTGGCTGCGCCAGGCCGAACAGCACAAGTGGTCGCGCAACGAACTGCGCCGGACGCTGCGCGCGGGCCTGGCCGCGCAGAGCGATGCGGCCGCACCCCCCGCCACCACCGGCGGGCACCGCGAGGTGTCCGGCACGGGGGCGGGCACCGGGCCGGCCGCCCGACCCGGCCCGCAGGCATCCCACGGCCAGGACGGACAGGACGGGCACGAGCGCGCCACGCTCACCATCGAACTGTCCGCCGGCCAGCTGGAGCACTGCGCCAAGGCCGCCGCCGCGGACGGTCTGTCCCTCAGCCAGTGGGCGGCCCGCGTCCTTGCGGCCGCCGACCGGCCCACCGCCCCGCACCCCGGCGCCTGAAACCCGCACCCCCACCGCCCGGCCCCGCTTCCCGGCCCGGGGCGCCCCCGGCCCCTTCCCTTCCGTCCGTGACCGGACCCTTTTCACATCGGAGCCAGTTGATGATCCTTCAGGGAAAGCGGGTTGCCCTGCCCCCGGTGCCCGTCGTCCACCACCGGTTCGAGGCACACGCGCAGGCCACCCCCGACGCCGTCGCCGTCCGCTGGGCCGGCCGGCAGCTGACCTACGCCGAGCTGGACGCGCGGGCGAACCGGTTCGCGCACTTCCTGGCCCGGCGTGGACACGGCCGGGGCGCGAAGGTGGGGGTCTGCCTGGACTACTCCATCGACATGCTCGTCGCCATCCTCGGCACCCTCAAGGCGGGCGCCGCCTACGTCCCCTTCGACCCCGCCTACCCCGCCGCCCGGCTGCAGCTGCTGCTGGGCCAGGTCCCGGGCCTGGCCCTGATCGTGGCCTGTCCGGCGACCGCCGCGATGGTCGACTCGGCTGCCGTCGACGTCATCGACCTCGAGCAGCTCACCGAGCACCTGGCGGCGCTCCCGGCGACCTCACCGCAGACCGACGTCACCGGCGAGGACATCTGCTACGCCGTCTTCACCTCCGGCTCCACCGGCACACCCAAGCTGACCGCCGTACGCCACCGCGGCTGGTTCAACCTGATGAACTGGCTCACCCTGGAGTACGGGCTGCACAGCGGCTCGAACCACCTGGTCGTCAGCGCGTTCGGCTTCGACCTCTCCCAACGCGCCCTGATGACACCGCTGTTCTGCGGCGCCACCCAGCACCTGATGGCCAGCCGCAACTTCGACGCCATGATGGCCTACCGCATCCTGGGCGAGCACGAGATCCGCGTCGTGCACTGCGCCTCCAGCACCCTGTACGTGCTGGTGGACTGGGAGCGGGCCCGCGGCGGAGACGCGCTCACCCGCCTGGACTACGTACTGTTCGGCGGGGAGGCCCTCAAGCCCGAACGGCTCACCGGCTGGGCCCGCCGCGAGGGCAACACCTGCACCCTGCTGCACCAGTACGGCGTCGCCGAGTGCACGGACGTCGCCACCTCCTACGACCTGGCCCACTACCGCTCCGGCGAGCAGGACATCGCCCCCGTCGGCACCCCCGCCTACAACACCGACATCCACCTGCTGGACGAGAACCTGCGCGGCGTCGCGCAGGGGGAGTACGGCGAGATCTGCATCGCCGGCGACGGAGTGGGCGCCGGCTACCTGGGCGCCGCGGGACCGGAGAACGCGAAGTTCACCACCGTCGACGTCGACGGGGCGCCGGTGCTGCTGTACCGCACGGGCGACCGCGGATGTGTCAGCGAGGCCGGCCACCTGGTCGTCGCCGGCCGGATGGACGCCCAGGTCAAGGTGCGGGGCATGCGCATCGACCCCACCGACATCGAGCGGGCGCTGGGCAAGCTGGCCGGCATCCGCGAGGCCGCCGTCGTCGCCACCTACACCGACGCGGGGGAGGCCGAGCTGAGCGCGTTCATCGTGCCCTCCCGCAACGAGCTCACCGAGGACGACGTGCGCACCCGGCTGCTGCGCACGCTGCCGCGCAACATGGTCCCCGCCCGGTTCGTGAACATCCTGCGCCTGCCGCTGAGCCCGCACGGCAAGGTCGACCGCGCGGCACTCGTCGGCTCACTCAAGACCTACGCCGGCAGCGGCACAGCGGCCTAGCCCGGGCCAACTCCCTTGTGCGACCGAGGAGAACCGAGGAGAAAAGGACAGCGATGACTGCCGACAGCGTGCGCGCCATCTGGTGCCGGGAACTGGGCCGCGAGGACATCGCGGCGGACGACGACTTCTTCGCCCTGGGCGGCCAGTCCGTGATCATGGTCGGGATCCAGGGTGCCTTCCTGGAGGAACTGGGCGTCGAGGTCCCCATGGACCAGATGTTCCTCAACCCGACGGTGGCCACCATCAGCGCCTACATCGAAGCCCAGCGCACCCCCACCCCCTGATCCCGCCCCACGGGACAGCGGCGACCCACACCCCGGCACCCCCCCCTGGGGCACCATCCCGCCCCACCACGACACACCCCGGCACGACACCGCACGACACGCGGGGCACGGCACGGCGGGGGCGGCCACCGCACCCACCCGTGCCGGCCCGCCCGGCCCGGCGCGGTCCGCTCGCGGACGGCCGGCAGCGGCCGCGACCCGGCGGGCGGGCCTGCGCCGTCCCGCCGCGGCCCCCGGCCGCACCGCTCCGCACCGCATCTTCAGCGCAGCCGCGCGAGCAAGGTCAGGCCACCGGCCGTGGCCGCGACGCGTGCAACAACTACCTGGTAAGAGAGGCGCGCCATGTACGACGTGATTGTCATCGGTGCCCGTTGTGCGGGTTCGCCGACGGCCATGCTCTTCGCACGGCAGGGCTACCGGGTCCTGCTCCTGGAGAAGGCGCAGTTCCCGCAGGACACCCTGTCCTCGCACTACATCCACATGCAGGGCATGGCGCTGCTCAAACGCTGGGGGCTGCTGGAGGCGCTGACCAAGGCCGGCTGCCGGCCGATCACCCGCCAGAGCTACGAGGGGCCGGGCGTGCGCATCGAGGGCTTCTCGCAGCCGCTGGAGGGCCTGCACCACACCTACGCGCCCCGCCGCTACGTCCTGGACCCGGTCCTGGCCCAGGGCGCCGTCGAGGCCGGCGTCGACTTCCGCCAGTCCTGCCAGGTCAAGGACCTGTTGTGGGAGGACGAGCGGGTGGTGGGCGTGCGCTACAGCACGCCCGGCGGCACCGACACCGAGGAGCGGGCCCGCCTGGTCGTCGGCGCGGACGGGATGCGCTCGCTGGTGGCCCGCAAGGCCGGCGCCCCCAACGTCATCGAGCACCCGCGGGTGACGTGCACCTACTACAGCTACTGGGCCGACGTGCCCTCGCACTTCGAGCTGTACGAGCGGCCCGGCCGCTGGATCGGCGTCATCCCCACCAACGACGACCTCACCCTGCTGATGACCTACTTCCCGCAGGAGGAGTACAACGACGTCCGCAAGGGCGTCGAACCCTTCTACCTCGACTCCTTCCGCACCACCGCCCCCGAGCTGTACGAACGCATGGCGGCGGGCCGCCGGGTGGAGCAGCTGTACGGCACCGGCCACCAGGAGAACTACTTCCGCAAGGCGTACGGCCCCGGCTGGGTGCTGGTCGGGGACGCGGTCAACCACAAGGACTCCATCACCGCCCGCGGCATCACCGAGGCGTTCGTCCAGGCCCAGTCGCTGACCGGCCACATCGGCCAGAACCTGCACGAGGACGCGGCGCTGCGCACGGCGCTGCGCCGCTATGAGAACGATCTGAGCGGCGAGGCCCTGAGCCAGTACCAGGGCGCGCTGAACGTCGCCGAGCTCAAGCCCCAGGGACGGGTGGAGATGCTGCAGAAACTCGTCGGCCACCAGGAGCACATCGACCGCTACTTCTCGACGCTGTCGGGTGCCTGCTCCATCGACGACTTCTACAACGACGACCTGCTGACCCTGCTCGACCTGAACTGAGCCGCCACCCCCGCTTTCGCCTGGTTTTCGCCGAATTTGGAGAAACAATGATCCCGTTGTCGTTCGCGCAGCGTCGGCTGTGGTTCGTGGACCGCTTCGAAGGCCCTTCGCCGACCTACAACGGCGCTTTCGCCCTGCGGCTGACCGGCGAGCTGGACGTCGGCGCGCTCACGGCGGCGCTGGCCGACGTCGTCGAGCGGCACGAGGTGCTGCGCACCGTCATCGTCGAGGACGAGGACGGCGTGCCGCACCAGCGGATCCTCACCGGCGAGCAGGCACCGTTCGCCCTGCCCGTCAGGGACGTCGGCGCGGCCGAGCGGCAGGCGGCGATCGAGGAGGCGGCCACCGAGACCTTCGACCTGGCCGCCGACATCCCGCTGCGCGCCCGGCTGCTGCGCACCGGCCCCCGCGAGCACACCCTGGTCGTGGTGGCGCACCACATCGCCGTGGACGGGGAGTCCTTCGGGCCGCTGTTCCGCGATCTGACCACCGCCTACGCGGCCCGCAGCGAGGGCGGCGCCCCGGCGTGGGAGCCGCTGCCGGTGCAGTACGCGGACTACACGCTGTGGCAGCGCGAGGTGCTGGGCCAGGAGGACGACCCGGACAGTGTGGCCGCCCGCCAACTGGCGTACTGGCGCGACCAGCTGGCCGATCTGCCGCAGCCGCTGGCGCTGCCCACCGACCGGCCCAGGCCACGGGTGATGAGCGCGGACGGCGACCGGATCCCCTTCACCATCGACGCCGACCTGCTGGCCGCCGTGGAGAAGCTCGCCACCCGGGCCGACACCACCGTCTCGATGGTCATGCACTCCGCGCTCGCGGTCCTGCTGCACCACCTCGGGTGCGGTGACGACGTGTCCATCGGCGCGCCGATCACCGACCGCACCGACGAGGAACTGCGCGACCTCGTCGGCTTCTTCGTCAACACCTGGGTACTGCGCGTGGACCTGTCGGGCAGCCCGGACTTCACCACGCTGCTGCACCGGGTCCGCGAGCGTTCCCTTGCCGCCTACGACCACCAGGACCTGCCCTTCGAGCGGCTGGTGGAGCTGATCAACCCCGACCGCTCCACCGCCTACAACCCCTTCTTCCAGGTCATGCTGTCCTGGCAGCCGCCCGTGCCGGACCTGCAACTGCCGCACCTGGGCGTCCAGGTGCAGCGCCTGGAGACCGGCACCGCCAAGTTCGACCTGTTCTTCGACCTGCTGCCCGACGGCTCGGGCGGCGCGAACTGCCGCCTGGAGTACGCCGCCGCCCTCTTCGACCCCGACAGCGCCCAGCGCATCGCCCGCCGCTTCGTGCGCGTCCTCGAGCGCCTGACCGCCGACCCCGAGCGCGCCATCCACACCCTGGACGTCCTGGAGGAGAGCGAGCGCGCCCAGCTGCTGCCCCCGCCCCACCCCCGGCAGCGGGAAGCCGCCGCGGAGGGGGAGGCGCAGACGGTACCGGAGCTGTTCGAACGCCAGGTCGCCCGCACCCCCGACGCCCCGGCGCTGGCCTGCCAGGGCCGCACCCTGACCTACCGCGAACTCGACGAGCGCGCCGACGCTGTCGCCTCCCAGCTGCTGGAGCAGGGGGCGGGCCCGGAGGACCTGGTGCTGCTGGCGCTGCCCCGCACCGAGGACCTGGTGGCCGGCCTGCTGGGCATCCTCAAGTCCGGCGCCGGATACGTGCCGCTGGACCCGCGCCACCTCGCCGGCCGCGCCGAGAGCGTGCTGCGCGAGGCCGCCCCCCGCTTCGCGCTCACCGACACCGCCACCCGCACCCGGCTGCCCGACAGCACCCTCACCGTCATCGATGTCGACGAACGCGAACAGTGGACTGCCACCGGCACCCCGGGCAGCCGGCGCCGGGCGGCGCTGACCGGCGAGCACCTGGCGTACGTGATGTACACCTCCGGCTCCACCGGCACCCCCAAGGGCGCGGCCCTCACCCACCGCAACATCGTCACCGGGGTGCGGGAGCTGGTACGGGTGCTGGACACCCCGCCCGGTTGGCGGATGCTGGCCGCCACCTCCGTCAACTTCGACGTCTCGGTCTTCGAGCTGCTGACCACCCTGAGCACCGGCGGCACCGCCGAACTCGTCGACAGCGCCCTGGTGCTGGGCGAGGGCGAGGGCTGGGACGGCCACATCGTCAGCGGCGTGCCCAGCGTGCTCACCGAACTCGCCGCCCACCTGGACAGGTCCCCGGACGTGCACACCCTGGTGTGCGCCGGCGACGTACTGCCGGGCCGCCTGGTGCACCAGGTCCGCCAGTCACTGCCGGACGTGCGCATCGTCAACTGCTACGGGCAGAGCGAGAGTTTCTACGCCACCACCTTCACCCTCCCCGCCTCCCAGCCGTGGCCGGAGGGCGACGTGGTGCCCATCGGCGCCCCCCTTGCGGGCATGCGCGCCTACGTGCTGGGCCCGGGCCTCGCCCCGGTCCCGCCGGGCGTGGTGGGCGAGCTGTACGTGGTGGGGTCCTGCCTGGGCCGCGGCTACCTGGGCCGGCCCGCGCTGACCGCCGAACGCTTCGTGGCCAGCCCCTTCGGGCCGGCGGGGGAGCGGATGTACCGCACCGGCGACCTGGCCCGCGTGAACGCGGCCGGCCTGCTGGAGTGCGTGGGCCGCAGCGACGGCCAGGTCAAGGTCCGCGGATTCCGCATCGAGACCGCCGAGGTCGAGGCGGCGATCACCAGCCACCCCGGGATCAGCGAGGCCCTGGTGATCAGCCGGGAGGTACCCGCGGGCGGCCGCCGGCTGGTCGCCTACGTGGTGCACACCGGCGAAGGCGGCGTCGGCGACGACGGCGCCGGCGGGATCGGCGACGTGGACGTGCTGGCCGGCGCGTCCTCGGCCGAACTGCGCAAGTTCACCGCGGCCCGGCTGCCCGACTACATGGTGCCCTCGGCGTTCGTGGCCCTGGACCGGCTGCCGCTGGGCCCCACCGGCAAACCGGACCGCTCGGCGCTGCCCGAACCGGAGTTCGGCACCGAGAGCTACCGCGAGCCCAGCACCGACACCGAGAAGATCATCACCGCCGCGTACGCGGACGTCCTGGGCGTGGACCGGGTCGGCGTCGACGACGACTTCTTCGCCGCCGGCGGCGACAGCCTGCGCTCCATCCAGGTGGTCGCCCGCGCCCGCGCCCGGGGCCTTGAGCTGTCCACCCGCGAGATCTTCGAATGCCGCACCGCCGCCCGCCTCGCCGAGGCGGCGCACGACCGCCAGGGCCAGGTCGCGGTCCTGGCCGAGGACGAGAGCGGCGGCGTCGGAGCGATGCCGCTGCCCCCGGTGGCCCGACAGGTCTTCGAGCACGGCGGCAGCATGAACCGCTTCGCCATGTCGATGGTCCTGGAACTGCCCGACACCATCGGCGCCGACACCCTGGCCGCCACCCTGGACGCCGTCCTGGACCGCCACGACCTGCTGCGCGCCCGCCTCGAAGACGGCCCGCAGCCCCAGCTCGTGGCCCAACCGCCGGGCAGCGTGCACGCCGCCGACCTCCTGCACCGCATCGAGTGCGACGGCCGCTTCGAGGACCCGGCCCTGCTGGACGTCGCCCGGCAGGAACTGCACCGGGCGACCGGCCGCCTGGACCCGTGTGCCGGCACGATGGCGGACTTCGTGTGGTTCGCCCCGCCCACCGGCGCGGGCCGGCTCCTGGTGGTCCTGCACCACCTGGTGGTCGACGGGGTGTCCTGGCGCATCCTGATGGCGGACTTCGCCCATGCCTGGCAGCAGGTGCGCCGCGGACAGCGGCCCGAGCTGCCCGCCACCGGCACCTCCGCCCGCCGCTGGGCCGCCGCCCTGGCCGAGGAGGCGCTCAGCCCGCGCCGGGAGCAGGAACTGGCGTACTGGCGCGACCTGCTCGAAGCCCCCGACCCGCCACTGGGCAGCCGCCACCTCGACCCCGCGGTGGACGTGTGGTCCACCCTGGACACCGTGCGGGTCCAGCTGCCCGCCGACGTCACCGAAGCGGTCCTGACCACACTGCCCGCCGCATTCCGCGGCACCGGCACCGACGTACTGCTGGCCGCCCTGGCGCTGGCCGTGCACCACTGGCGGGCCGCCGACACCCCCGCCCTGGTCCGCCTGGAGGGCCACGGCCGCGAGGAGGACGCCGTCCCCGGCGCCGACCTCTCGCGCACCGTGGGCTGGTTCACCACCATGTACCCCGCCCGCATCGACGTGCGCACCGTCGACTTCGACGAGGCCCTGGCCGGCGGGCCGGCCGCCGCCACCGCCATCAAGCTGGTCAAGGAACAACTGCGCCGGATCCCCGACAAGGGCCTGGGCTACGGACTGCTGCGCCACCTCAACCCCGACGGCGCCGACCAGCTCGCCGGCCTGGCCGTGCCGCAGATCGGCTTCAACTACCTCGGCCGGATCTCCGACGCCGACGTGCCCGAGGAACTGCGCACCGACGGCTGGGGCCCGGCGTCCTGGTCCGCCCAGCTGATCGCGCAGCCCGACGAGGACCTGCCCGCCCTGTCCGCGCTGGAGGTCAACTCCGTCGCCACCGACACCGGCGAGGGCACCTGCCTGCAGGCCGCCTTCCTCTTCCCGCAAGGCGTCCTGACCCGCGAGCAGGCCGGCGAGATCGCCGAGCTGTGGGTGCGGGCCCTGCACGGCATGGCCGCCCACGCCGCCCGCCCCCACATCGGCGGCCTCACCCCCTGCGACGCCCCCCTGGTCACCCTCACCCAGAGCGACATCGACGCCTTCGAGGAACGCTACGGGGCACTGGCCCAGGTGTGGCCCCAGGCCCCGGGACAGTCCGGCATCCAGTTCCAGGCCGCCCTGGCCGACGGCGCCTTCGACGTCTACCACATGCAGTTCGTCCTGCACCTGTCCGGACCCGTGGACCCCGCCCGCATGCAGGCCGCCGGACAGGCCCTGCTCCAGCGCCACCCCAACCTGCGCTCCGCGTTCGTCAGCACCGCCGACGGCGAACCCGTCCAGGTCGTGCCCCAGCACGTCACCCTGCCCTGGCAGCACCTGGACGTCAGCGGCCACAGCGACAGCGACCAGGACGCCGCCCTGGACCGGGCCCTGGCCGAGGACCGCGCCCACCCGCTGGACCCCGCCCGCCCCCCGCTGCTGCGCCTGACCCAGCTCACCTGCGGACCCGAGCGGACCAAACTCATCATCACCGCCCACCACACCCTCTTCGACGGCTGGTCCTCACCCCTGGTCATCACCGACCTGGTGCGGCTGTACGCACAAAGCGGCGACCTCGCCCCGGTGCGCAGCTACGGCGACTACCTGGCCTGGCTGTCCCGCCAGGACCGGGAGGCCTCCGCCGCCCGCTGGAAGAGCGAACTCGACGGCTTCGACCAGCCGACCCTGGTGGCCGCCCACCTGACCTCCAGCGGACAGGCGTCCTCCCTGGGCCGGGTGGAGGTGCCGCTGTCCATCGACAAGGGCCGCGAACTGGCCCGCCGCGCAGCCCAGTTGGGCGTCACCCTGAACACCCTGCTGCAGGGCGCCTGGGCGATCCTGCTCAGCAAACTGACCGGGCAGCAGGACGTGGTGTTCGGCGCCGCCGTCAACGGCCGCCCCGCCGACCTGGCCGGCTCCGACGAAATGGTCGGCCTGTTCATCAACACCCTGCCGACCCGCGCCCGCTGCGCCCCCGGCCAGAGCCTGGGCGAGGTCATCACCGACCTGCAGAACCGGCAGATCAGCCTCCTGGACCACCACTACTACGGCCTGGCCGACATCCAGCGCGGCGTGGGACTGCCCAGCCTCTTCGACACCATCGTGGTGTTCGAGAACTACCCCGTCGACCGGGAGGGCATCGTCGAGGCGAACACCTCGGCCGGCTTCACCATCGACGCCATCCGCCCCTTCGCCGGCTCGCACTACCCGCTGACCCTCAACTCCTCCGACCCCTACCTGCGGCTGTCCCTGGACTACCAGACCGACCTGTTCGACCAGAGGGCCGCCAAAGCCGTCGCCGCCCGCCTGGTCCGCGTCCTGGAGGAGATCCTCACCGACCCGGCGGCGCCCGTCGCCGGGGTCGACGTCCTGGACAGCGACGAGTTCGACCACCTGGTGCGCCGCGTCAACGACACCGCCCGCCCCCTCGCCGCGACCACCCTGCCCGACGCCTTCGAAGCGCAGGTGCGCCGCGACCCCCAGCGCACCGCGCTCATCGCCGAGGACGAGACGCTGACGTACGAGGAGTTCAACCGGCGCGCCAACCAGCTGGCGCACTGGCTCATCGAGCAGGGCGCCGGCCCCGAACAGCTCGTCGCGGTCAAGATCCCCCGCTCGGTGGACCTGATGGTGGCCATCTACGCCGTCGTCAAGGCCGGGGCCGCCTACGTGCCCATCGACACCGAACTGCCGCCCGAGCGCGTCCAGCACGTCCTGGCCGGCGCCCGCCCCCTGCTCGTCCTGGACGCCGCCCTGCCCGACGTCGGCCACTACCCGCACACCGACCCCCAGCGCAGCCTGTCACCCGACAACGCCGCCTACGTCATCTACACCTCCGGCTCCACCGGCGGCCCCAAGGGCGTGCCCGTCGCCCACCGGGCCATCATGAACCGGCTGCAGTGGGGCCTCGGGCACTTCGACGTGACGCCCCAGGACCGGGTGCTGCTCAGCACCACCGCCGGCTTCGATGTGTCGGTACCCGAACTGTTCGCCCCCCTGCAGGTCGGCGCCGCCGTCGTCATCGCCCGCCCCGACGGCCGCCGCGACCCCGCCTACCTCGCCCAGCTCATCCAGCAGCACCAGGTCACCGGCGCCGACTTCGTGCCCTCCCTGCTGGAGACGTTCGTCGCCGAACCCACCGCCGCCCGGTGCACCAGCCTGCGCTGGATCGAAGTCGCCGGCGAAGCCTTCCCGCCCGCCCTGGCCAACAAGTTCACCACCCTGCTGCCCGGCTGCGGCGCCCACAACGTCTACGGCCCCACCGAGGCCGCCGTCGAGGTCACCCACTGGCAGCACATCCCCGGCAGCGACCACCTGCCCATCGGCGCCCCCATCTGGAACACCCAGGTCTACGTCCTGGACGCGGCCCTGCGCCCGGTCGCCCCCGGCGTCACCGGCGAGCTGTACCTGGCCGGCACCCAGCTGGCCCGCGGCTACCTCGGCCAGAGCGCCCTGAGCGCAACCCGCTTCGTCGCCTGCCCCTACGGCGCGCCCGGCACCCGCATGTACCGCACCGGCGACCTCGCCCGCTTCACCGGCGACGGCCAGGTCGAGTACATCGGCCGCAGCGACTTCCAGGTCAAGATCCGCGGCTTTCGCATCGAACTCGGCGAGATCGAACAGGTCCTGGCGGCCCACCCCGGCCTGGACAGCGCGGTCGCCGTGGTCCGCGAGGACCAGGCGGGCGACCAGCGGCTGGTCGCCTACGTCGTCCCCGCCCCCGGCACCCAGGCGGCCGGCGTGGACACCGCCGCCCTGACCGCCCTGGCCCGCGAGCACCTGCCCGCCTACATGGTCCCCTCGGCGATCGTGGCGCTGGAGAGCCTGCCGCAGACCCCCAGCGGCAAACTCGACCGCGGCGCGCTGCCCGCCCCCGAACACGGCCCCGCCGCCACCGGCCGCGGACCGCGCACCCCCGACGAGGAAGTCCTGTGCCGGCTGTTCGCAGAACTCCTGGGCGTGCCGCAGATCGGCATCGACGCCGACTTCTTCGACCACGGCGGGCACTCCCTGCTGGCCACCCGGCTGATCGGCCGCATCCGCAACGAACTCAAGGTCGACGTGAAGGTCACCACCGTGTTCCGCAGCCCGACCGTCGCCGAACTGGCGGGCCACCTCGGCAAGTCGGCCAAGTCGAACCGCCTCCAGCTGCGCCAGATGAACGTTTAGGAGCTGCACGATGATCCCGTTGTCCTTCGCCCAGCGCCGGCTGTGGTTCCTGCACCGCCTGCAGGGGCCCTCCGCGACGTACAACATCCCCTTCGTGCTGCGCCTGGACGGGCCGCTGGACACCACGGCGCTGTCCGCGGCGGTCGGGGACGTCGTCACCCGGCACGAGAGCCTGCGCACCCTGCTGGTGGAAAGCCAGGACGGCACACCCGAGCAGCACATCCTGCCCGCGGACCAGGCCGCCCCGCTGTTCCGGGTGCTGGACGTCGGCGCCGACGCCGTCCAGGACACGGTGCGCGAGATCGCGTCCGCGGGATTCGAACTCGACCGCGACCTGCCGCTGCGCACCACCGTGCTGCGGCTGTCCGCGCACGAGCACGTGCTGGTGTTCGTCTTCCACCACGTCGCCGCCGACGGCGCGTCGATGGCCCCGTTCATGCGGGACCTGCTCACCGCCTACACGGCCCGCACCGCGAACACCGCGCCCGCCTTCACGCCGCTGCCGGTGCAGTACAAGGACTACACGGTGTGGCAGCGCCAGATGCTCGGCGAGGTCGACGACGCCGACAGCGTCGCCGCCGAGCAACTGCGGTACTGGAAAGAGGAACTGGCCGGCGTCCCGCAGCCGGTGCAGCTGCCCCTGGACCGGCCGCGCCCCACCTCGGCCGACCACCGCGGCGGCCACGCCGACTTCGAACTGGACGCCGACCTGGTCGCCGGGATCGGGAAACTGGCCGCCGGGCACGGCGCCACCGCCCCGATGGCCGCCCAGGCCGTCCTGGCGGTGCTCCTGCACCACCTGGGCGCCGGCAACGACCTGACCATCGGCAGCCCCATCGAGGGCCGCGCCGACGAACAGCTCGAAGACCTCATCGGGTTCTTCGCCAACACCTGGGTGCTGCGCGTCGACCTCGCCCGCAACCCCACCTTCGGCGAGCTGCTGGACCAGGTCCGCGACCGGGCCCTGGCCGCCTACGACAACCAGGACGTCCCCTTCGAGCACCTGGTGGAACTCCTCAACCCCGACCGCACCACCGCCTACCAGCCGCTGTTCCAGGTCATGCTGGCCTGGCAGTTCTCCTTCTCGCAGATCGAGGTGCCCGGCCTGCGGATCACCCCGCTGCCGGCCGGCACCGACACCGCCAAGTTCGACCTGTTCCTCAACATCGTGCCCACCCCCGCCGGACACGCCTACGGCCGCCTGGAATACGCCACCCAGCTGTTCGACCCCGCCACCGCCACGGCCCTGGTCGAACGCTACGTACGCGTCCTGCGCCAGGTCGTCGCCGACCCTGCCACCCGCCTGGGCGCCATCGACGTGCTCAGCGACACCGAACACGCCCAGCTCGCCCGCGCGGGCGCCACCGACGCGGCGGTGCCCGCGGCCACCGTGCCCGGCCTGGTCGCCGCGCAGGCGGCCCGCACCCCGGGCGCCCCCGCCGTGGTGTGCGGGCACACCACCCTGCTGTACGGGGAACTGGAGACGCGCGCGGGCCGGCTGGCCGCCGTCCTGCGCGAGCGCGGCGTGGGACCGGACGTGCTGGTCGCCGTCGCCCTGCCCCGCACGGCGGACCTGCCCGTCGCCCTGCTGGCGGTGCTCAAGGCCGGCGGCGCCTACCTGCCCGTCGACCCGAACTACCCGGCCGCCCGCATCGGCCAGCTCCTGGACACCGGCCGCCCGGCGCTGGTCCTCAGCGACCGCGCCACCGCCGCCGCGGTGCTGGAGGCGAGCACCGCGCCCGTGCTGTGCCTGGACGACCTGGACCTCGACCTGGACCTGGACGGGCCGGTCGTGGACAGCTCCCAGGCGGGCATCACGCCGGACAACCTGGCGTACGTGATGTTCACCTCCGGCTCCACCGGCACCCCCAAGGGCGTCGCCGTCACCCACGCCGGCGTCGTCAACGGACTGCAGGACCTGCGCCGGCGCACCCACGTCGAGGCCGGCTCGCGGATGCTCGCCGCCACCTCCGTCAACTTCGACGTGTCGGTGTTCGAGATGTTCACCGCGCTGACCACCGGCGCGAGCGTGGAGATCGTCCGTGACGTGCTGGCCCTGGCCGAACGCGACCACTGGTCGGGCACCACCCTCAGCGCCGTACCCGCGGTGTTCTCCGCCCTCCTGGACCACCTCACCCCCACCACCGGCGGTGCGGGGGGCCTGGCCTTGCAGGTGGACACCGTCGTCCTGGCCGGCGAGGCCCTCTCCTTCGACCTGGCCGAGAAGATCCGCCGCGCCCTGCCCGGCACCCGCGTCATCAACGCCTACGGGCAGACCGAGAGCTTCTACACCTCCACCTTCACCCTGCCCCCGCACGCGTCGGGCACCGGCGCCGTACCCATCGGCACACCGCTGGCCAACATGCGCGCCCACGTCCTGGGACCGGAACTGGCCCCCGTCGCCCCGGGCGTGGTGGGCGAGCTGTACGTGGCCGGCCCCCTGGCCCGCGGCTACCACGATGCCGCCGCGGCCACCGCCGAGCGGTTCGTGCCCTGCCCCTTCGGCGCCCCCGGCACCCGCATGTACCGCACCGGCGACCTCGCCCGCCGGGACGAGCAGGGCCACCTCGCCTACGCGGGACGGGCCGACAGCCAGGTCAAGGTCAACGGCATCCGCCTGGAGCCCACCGAGATCGAGACCGTCCTGGCCCGCCACCCCGCCGTCAGCCGGGCCGTGGTCACCCTGCGCGCAGACCACACCGGCACCCCGCGCCTGGTCGGCTACGTCGCCCAGAAAGCCACCGACACACCCGAAAGCCAGGAGGCGGGCGCGGGCGCATCCGGTGGGGACGTGGACATCAACGCCACCGTGTCCCCGGCCGACCTGCGGCGCTTCGCCGCCAAACGGCTGCCCGACTACATGGTGCCCGCCCAGCTCGTGGTCCTGGACCGGCTGCCGCTGAGCGCCAACGGCAAGGTGGACCTGGCCGCGCTGCCCGCCCCGCAGTTCGCCGGCGCCACCTACCGGGCCCCGGGCACCGCCACCGAACACGTCCTGGCCGAGGTGTACGCCGACGTGCTGGGCGCCGGACAGATCGGCACCGACGACGACTTCTTCACCAGCGGCGGCGACAGCATCCGCTCCATCCAGGTCGTCGCCCGCGCCAAGGCACGCGGCGTACAGGTCACCACCCGCGAGGTGTTCGAGCACCGCACGGTCGCCCGGCTCGCCGAACTCGTCGAGGGCCGCGCCGCCCAGGAACGGGTGACGCTGGCCGAACTGCCCGGCGGCGGCGTCGGCTTCACGCCGCTGCCGCCCACCGCCGCACACATCCTGGCCGCGGGCGGCGGCATCAACCGGTTCTGCATGTCCGCGCTGCTGACCCTGCCCCCCGGCATCGACCGCACCACGCTGACGGCCACCCTGCAAGGGGTCCTGGACCGCCACGACGTACTGCGCTCACGCCTGGACCGCGCCGAGCGGGGACTGCGGATCGCACCGGCCGGCAGCGTCGACGCCGGCGCCCTGCTGCGCGAGAGCGCCTACGCCGAGGCCGCCGTCCAGGGCGAACTGGACGCGGCCGCCGACCGCCTGGACCCCGACGCCGGGGTGATGGCCCAGTTCGTGTGGCTGACCTGCGAGAACGACACCGACCGGCTGCTGGTCGTACTGCACCACCTGGTCGTCGACGGCGTGTCCTGGCGGATCCTGCTCCCCGACCTGGTCACCGCCTGGCAGCACGCGCGCGGCCAGGGCGACCGCCCGCAGCCGGTGCACGGCACCTCGCTGCGGCGCTGGACGCACGCCCTGGCCGAGGAGGCCGCCACCGCCCGCCGCACGGCGGAGCTCGCCCACTGGCAGGACATCGGCCGCACCGACGAACCCGTGCTGGGCGCCCGCCCCCTGGACATCTCCCGCGACGTCAGCGCCACCGTGGACACCGTCCGCGTCACGGTGCCCGCCGACGTCACCCACACCCTGCTCACCACCCTGCCCGCCCGGTTCCGCGGCGGCGTCGACGACGGCCTGCTGGCCGGCCTGGCACTGGCCCTGGCCCGCTGGCTCCGCACCCGCGGACAGCAGGCGGGCCCGGCACTGGTGCGCCTGGAGGGCCACGGCCGCGAGGAGCACCTGGTGCCCGGCGCGGACCTCTCCGAGACCGTGGGCTGGTTCACCGCCATGTACCCGGTGCGCCTGGACGTCAGCGACGTCGACCTCGCGGACGCCTTCGCCGGCGGTCCGGCCGCCGGCCGCGCCGTCAAGGCCGTCAAGGAACAGCTGCGCGCCGTCCCCGACCACGGCCTGGGCTACGGCCTGCTGCGCCACCTCAACCCCGACACCGCCGCCCGGCTGGCCGGCGCGCGCAGCCCGCAGATCGGCTTCAACTACCTCGGCAAGGCCTCCAGCGCCGACCTGCCCGAGGAACTGCGCCACCTGGGCTGGGCCCCCGACACCGGCCACGCGGACCTGATCGCCGCACCGGACGCCGACATGCCGGTGCTCTCCGCCCTGGAGATCAACGCGGTCGCCGCCGACACCGGCACCGGCGCCGAACTCAGCGCCTACTTCGGCTTCCCCACCGGCGTCCTCACCCGCCAGGAGGTGACCGAACTGGCCGCGCTGTGGGTGCAGGCACTGACCGCCCTGGCCCGCCACGCGGCCCACCCGCACGCCGGCGGGCTGACCCCCAGCGACGCCCCCCTGGTCACCGTCGGCCAGC
This sequence comes from Streptomyces sp. NPDC005496, assembly GCF_042872045.1. Lineage (NCBI taxonomy): Bacteria > Bacillati > Actinomycetota > Actinomycetes > Kitasatosporales > Streptomycetaceae > Streptomyces > Streptomyces sp. NPDC005496. Next base: position 332,089 of record NZ_JBIAJQ010000010.1, on the reverse strand, counting down.
GCGAGATCGACACCTGGGAGCAGCGCTTCGGCCGGCTGAGCACCATCTGGCCCGCCACCCCCGCCCAGTCCGGGATCCTCTTCCAGGCCAGGCTCGCCGACGTCGACCCCTACCACATCCAGCTGGTGTTCCACCTGTCCGGCCGGGTCGACCCCCAGCGCATGCAGCGCGCCGGACAGGCCCTGCTGGACCGCTACCCGGCCCTGCGCGCGGCGTTCGTCGAAGGCGCGGACGGCGACCTGGTGCAGGTCGTACCCGCCGACGTGACCCTGCCCTTCACCCACCTGGACCTCAGCGCCCTGCCCGAGCCGCGGCGCACCGAGGACTTCGAGCGCTTCCTCGAAGGGGACCAGCGCGCCTACTTCGACGCGGACCGCCCGCCCCTGATCCGCCTGGCGCTGGCCACCCTGGACCCCGAGCGGCCCGAACTCGTCCTGACCGCCCACCACGCCCTGTACGACGGCTGGTCCACCCCGCTGCTCATGCAGGACCTGCTGCTGCTGTACGCCGCGGACGGCCGGGCGGGCACCCTGCCCCCGCCCCGCGACTACGGCGACTTCCTGGCCTGGCTGACGGCCCAGGACAAGGACGAGGCGGCCCGCGCCTGGGCCGGCGAACTCGAGGGCCTCAAGGAGCCGACCCTGCTGGTGCCCGACGGCACCGCCGCGGACGACGGCACGCGCGCCCAGGTCGAGGTCGAACTGCCCGACGGCCAGGCACGCGAACTGCTGCAGCGGGCCGCCGCGCTGGGCATCACCGCCAACACCCTGGTCCAGGGCGCCTGGGCGCTGCTGCTCGGCCAGCTCACCGGCCGCCAGGACGTCGTGTTCGGCGCGACGGTCTCCGGACGCCCGCCCGCGGTCGCCGACGTGGAGTCGATGGTCGGCATGTTCATCAACACCGTCCCCGTGCGGGTGGCCTACACGCCCGGCGAGACCGTCGCCGGCCTGCTGGGCTCCCTGCAGGCCCGCCAGGCGGACCTGGTGGAGCACCACTACCACGGGCTGCCCGACATCCAGAAGGCCGCCGGGGTGCGGTCCCTGTTCGACACCCTGGTCGTCTTCGAGTCCTACCCCGTCGACCGGGAGGGCCTGGGCGCCGCCAGCGACGCCGCCGACGGCATCACCTTCACGGGCCTGCGGCCCTTCGCCGGCAACCACTACGCGCTGTGCCTGACCGCGGCCGCCGACACCCACCTGCAGCTCGTCATCCAGTACGCGCCCGGCGTCTTCGACGCCGCGACCATCCGCCACTACGCCCGGTGCCTGGCCCGCTTCCTGGGCCAGCTGGCAGCCGACCCCGCCCTGAAGGTCGCCCACATCCAGTCCCTGGAGCCGGCCGAACGCCGGCAGCTGCTGGCCACCCTCAACGAGGGGCCCGTCGCCGCCTCCCACACCACCCTCACCGAGCGGGTCGCCGCCCAAGTGCGGCGCACCCCCGACGCGGTCGCCGTCATCGCCGGCCCCACCTCGCTGACCTACCGCGAACTGGACGCCCGCGCCGAACGCCTGGCCGCCGAACTCGCCGCCCGCGGAGTGGGCCCCGAAACCGTCGTCAGCGTGGTCCTGCCGCGCACCGTGGACGTGGTCGTCGCCCTGCTGGCGGTGCTGAAGGCGGGCGGCGCCTACCTGCCCGTCGACCCCGCCTACGCCGCCGCCCGCCTCCCGCACGTCCTGCCCACCGCCCGCCCGCACCTGATCCTCACCGACCGGGCCACCCGCGCCCTGGTGCCCGCCACCGACATCGGCGTCCTGGTCCTGGACGACCTCGACCCGACCGCACCCGCCCCCGCCGCCGCACCGCGGGCGGCGGCGGGCCCCGACAACCTCGCCTACGTCATCTACACCTCCGGCTCCACCGGGGTGCCCAAGGGCGTCGGCGTCACCCACAGCACCGTCGTCAACGCCGTCGACGCGCTCATCGCGCACGCCGGCGCCGAGGCGGGCCGGCGGGTCCTTGTCGCCGCCTCCTTCGGCTTCGACGTCGCCACCTTCGAGACGTTCGCCGCGCTGAGCACCGGCGGCACCGCCGAGATCGTGCGCGACGTGCTGGAGCTGGCCGAACGCGACAGCTGGGACGTCGACGTCATCTGCTCGGTGCCCTCGGCCTTCGCCGAACTCGTCGACCAGCTCGCCGGCCGCATCGACCCCACCGCCCTGAACATCTCCGGCGAGGTCCTGACCCCCGTCCTGGCGCGGCGGGTGCGCGAGCGCTGGCCCAAGGCCCGCGTCATCAACAGCTACGGGCCCAGCGAGACGTTCTACGCCACCGGCCACACCCTGGACCCCGACCAGGACTACACGGCCGGGGTACCCATCGGCCGGCCCTTCCCCGGCGTACGCGCCTACGTGCTGAGCCCCGGCCTCGGCGTGCTGCCCCCCGACACCCCCGGCGAGCTGTACCTGGCGGGCGCGGGCCGCGGCTACCACAATCAGGCCGCGCTGACCGCCGAGCGTTTCGTGCCCGACCCCTACGGCCCGCCCGGCTCGCGCATGTACCGCACCGGAGACCTGGCCAGCCTCACCCCCGACGGGGAGCTGCAGCACCTGGGCCGCATCGACACCCAGGTCAAGATCCGCGGCTACCGGGTCGAACCCGCCGAGGTGGAGGCGGCCCTGACGACCCATCCGCACATCGCGCAGGTCGCCGTCGTCACCCAGCACGGCGGCCAGAGCACCCCCTTCCTGGCGGCCTACCTGGTGCCCGCCGAGGGCGCGGGCCTCCCCGGCGCCGCCGAACTGCGCGAGCACCTCGCCGACCGGCTGCCCGAGTACATGGTCCCGGCCGTCTACGTGCCGCTCCAGCGGCTGCCGCTCTCACCCAACGGCAAGCTCGACCTCAAGGCGCTGCCCGCCCCCGACCTGACCTCCGCCACCCCCTTCCGGGCGCCGCAGACGCCCCGCGAGCGGCAGCTGGCCACGCTGTTCGCGGACGTGCTGGGCGTGGACAAGGTCGGCCTCGACGACGGCTTCTTCGAACTGGGCGGGCACTCCCTGCTCGCCACCCGGCTGATCACCCGCGCCCGCGCCGAGATCGGGATGGAGATCCCCATCCGCAAGATCTTCGACCTGCCGACGGTGGCCGCCCTCGCCGCCTGGTCACAGGAATCGGCTGTTCCGCTTCGCCCCGCTCTCCGCAGGATGATCGTAGAGGAGTACAACCAGTGATTCCCCTTTCCTTCGCCCAGCGCCGTATGTGGCTCACCCAGCAGCTGGAGGGCGGCGCGGAGACCTACAACATCTCTCCCGCGTTCCGCCTCACCGGACCGCTGGACGAGGCCGCCCTCATCGCCGCCGTCGGCGACGTCGTCGCCCGCCACGAACCCCTGCGCACCACCTACGTCACCGACGCCAACGACGAACCCCACCAGAAGATCGTGCCCGCCGGCCAGGCCCCCGTTCAGGTGCCCGTCGTGGACGTGGCACCCGCCGAACTCGACGCGGCGGTCGGCGAGTTCATCGCGCACCGCTTCGACCTGATGGCCGAGATCCCGCTGCGGGTGCGCCTGTTCCGCTGCGCACCCCAGGAACACGTCCTGGTCCTCCTTATCCACCACATCGCCTCCGACGGGGTCTCCGGCGGCCCGCTGGCCCGCGACCTCACGCAGGCCTACACCGCCCGCCTCGAGGGGCGCGCGCCGCGGTTCGAGCCGCTGCCGGTGACGTACAAGGACTACGCGCTGTGGCAGCGCGAACTGCTGGGCGACGTCGGCGACCCCGGCAGCCTGGCCGCGGCGCAGGCCGAGTACTGGCGCAAGGAACTGTCCGGGGTGCCGCAGCCGCTGAGCCTGCCCCTGGACCGCCCCCGGCCCGCCACCCGCAACTCCAAGGGCGACTCCCTGCCGCTGGAGGTCGGCGCCGACGTCGCCGCCGGCCTGCAGAAGCTCGCCGACGAGCGCGGCATGACCATGGCGATGGTCGTCCAGGCCGCCCTCGGCGTGCTGCTGAACAAGCTCGGCGGCGGCCACGACGTCACCATCGGCAACCCGATCGCCGGACGCACCGACGAGGCGCTCGCCGACCTGGTCGGCCTGTTCGTCAACACCCAGGTCCTGCGCGTGGACCTGTCCGGCAACCCCTCCTTCGTCGACCTGCTGCCGCAGGTCAGGGACAAGGCCCTGGCCGCCTACGAGCACCAGGACGTGCCGTTCGAGACCCTCGTGGAGCTGATCAACCCCGACCGCTCCACCTCCTACCAGCCGCTGTTCCAGGTGATGTTCGCCTGGCAGAGCTTTGAGAAGGCCGACTTCGAACTGCCCGGCCTGAGCGTGCAGTTCGAGCAGTACCTCACCCAGACCTCGCTTGCCGACCTGTTCTTCAGCCTCGCGGTGACCGACACCGGCACCCTGCGCGGCGACCTCATGTACGCAACCCAGCTCTTCGACCGCGACACCGCCCAGGACATCGCCGCCCGCTTCGTGCGCGTCCTCACGCAGGTCGCCGCCGCCCCCACGGCCCCGCTGAGCACCATCGAGGTCCTGGGCCGCGACGAGCGGGACTGGCTGGTGCGCCGCGTCAACGACACCGCCCACCCCGTCACCGCGACCACCCTGCCCGACGCCTTCGAGGCCCAGGTGCGCCGCGACCCTGAGCGCGTCGCGGTCATCGCCGAGGACGAGACGCTGACGTACGAGGAGTTCAACCGGCGCGCCAACAAGCTGGCGCACTGGCTCATCGAGCAGGGCGCCGGCCCCGAACAGCTCGTCGCGGTGAAGATCCCCCGCTCGGTGGACCTGCTGGTCGCCGTGTACGGCGTGGTCAAGGCCGGCGCCGCCTACGTGCCGCTGGACACCGAACTGCCCAAGGACCGGGTGCGGCACGTGCTGGCCGGCGCCAAGCCGCTGCTGCTCCTGGACGGGGTGCTGCCCGACACCAGCGGCTACCCGCACACCGACCCCCAGCGCACCCTGTCACCCGACAACGCCGCCTACGTCATCTTCACCTCCGGCTCCACCGGCGGCCCCAAGGGGGTGCCCGTCGCCCACCGCTCGATCATGAACCGGATCCAGTGGGGCCTTGAGCACTTCGACGTCACCGTCGAGGACCGCATGCTGGTCAGCACCTCCGCCAGCTTCGACGCCTCGGTGCCGGAGATGTTCTCCAACCTGCAGATGGGCGCCTCGATCGTCGTCGCCGGCGCCGACGGCCGCCGCGACCCCGCCTACCTCGCCGGCCTCATCCAGCGCGAGCAGGTCACCGGCGCGTTCTTCGTGCCCTCGCTGCTGTCCGCGTTCGTCACCGAGCCCACCGCCGGCGACTGCACCAGCCTGCGCTGGATCGAGGTCGCCGCCGAGGCGTTCCCCGCCGCCCTGGCCAACCGGTTCACCGACCTGCTTCCCGGCTGCAGCGCCAACAACCTCTACGGCCCCACCGAGGCCACCGTCGAGGTCACCGGCTGGCAGCACGTGCCCGGCGCCGACCGCGTGCCCATCGGCGCCCCCATCTGGAACAACCAGGTCTACGTCCTGGACGCGGCCCTGCGCCCTGTCGCCCCCGGGGTGGCCGGCGAGCTGTACCTGGCCGGCACCTGCCTGGCCCGCGGCTACCTCGGCCAGAGCGCCCTGACCTCGGAGCGCTTCGTGGCCTGCCCCTTCGGCCCGGCCGGCGCCCGCATGTACCGCACCGGGGACCTGGTGAAGTTCAACAAGGACGGCCAGGTCGAATACCTGGGCCGCACCGACTCCCAGGTCAAGGTCCGCGGCTTCCGCATCGAACTCGGCGAGATCGAGCACGTGCTGTCCGGCCACCCCTCGGTGGCGCAGGCCGCGGTCGTGGTCCGCGAGGACCAAAAGGGCGACCAGCGCCTGGTCGCCTACATCGAACCCGACCCGGACGCCGCCGTCGCCGACACCGACGCCCAACTGGCGCAGTGGCGCCACCTCTTCGACGACCACTACGCCCAGGCCCTGGACGAGCCCTTCGGCGAGGACTTCCAGCACTTCACCACCCTGGACGACGGCGAGCCCATCGGCGTCGACCAGCTGCGCCAGTGGCAGGACGCGGCCGCCGCCGACCTCGCGCGGCTCGCCCCGCGCAAGATCCTGGAGATCGGCGTCGGCTCGGGCCTGCTGCTGTCCAAGCTGGCGGGAGAGGCCGAGGAGTACTGGGGCACCGACCTGAGCGCCACCGCCATCGACCGGCTGCGCACCCACGTCGAGCAGGCCGGCTACGGCGAGCGCGTCACCCTGCGCGCCCAGCCGGCCCACGACCTGTCCGGACTGCCGAAGGGCACCTTCGACACCGTCGTCCTGCACTCGGTGGTGCAGTACTTCCCCAGCGCCGAGTACCTGGAGCAGGTCCTCACCGGCCTGCTGCCCCTCCTCGCGCCGGGCGGCCGCCTGGTCCTCGGCGACGTCCGCAACGCCGAGACCCTGCGCATCCTCGCCACCGCGCAGGCCCAGGCCGCCCAGCCCTACGCCTCCCACGAGGAGATCCGCTCGGCGGTGGAGCAGGCCCTGCTCGCCCAGCGTGAACTGGCCCTTGCCCCGCAGTGGTTCGCCCAGTGGGCCGCCCGCCACCAGCTGGCCGCCGACATCCGCCTCAAGGCCGGCCAGGCGCACAACGCGCTCACCCGCCACCGCTACGAGGTCGTCCTGCACACCGAGCCCGCCGACGTCCTCGACGTGAGCTCGGCGCCCGCCCTGGTGTGGGGCCGCGACGTGACGGATCTGGCCGCCATCGGCGAGCACACCGCCCGCACGGAGCGCCCGCTGCGGATCACCGGCATCCCCAACGCCCGGCTGGCGGAGGAGAGCGCCGCAGCGCTCTTCGCCGGCGTCCACCACAGCGAGCCGCCCACCGGCCGCCCCCTGGACCCGCACGACGTCACCGCCCTCGCCCGCAGCCACGGCAAACACGCGGTCCTCACCTGGTCGGGCGAGGCCCCCCACAGCTTCGACGCCGTCCTGCTGCCCGGCCCGCGGTCCGTCAGCGGCGCCTTCGTGCCCAGCACGGTCGCCGGACGCATCCGCCACAACACCCCCGCCCTGGCCCAGGCGATCGGCCCGCTGGTGGCCGCACTGCCCGACCATTTGCGCGCCCGGCTGCCCGACTACATGGTCCCGGCCGCCGTGGTGCCGCTGTCCCAGCTCCCCCTCAACCCGGCCGGCAAGATCGACCGCGGGGCGCTGCCGGCCGAGCACACCAGCACCGTCAGCAGCGGAGAGCCCCGCAACTCCCACGAGGAGAAGCTGTGCGCCTTCTTCAGCGACCTGCTGAAGCTGGAGCGCGTGGGCATCAACGACGACTTCTTCGCCCTGGGCGGCCACTCCCTGCTGGCCACCCGGCTCAGCGCCCGCATCCGCAAGGCGTTCGGCGCCGACATGCCGCTGCGCACCATCATCCAGTACCCCACGGTCGCCGAACTGGCCGCGCTGCTGCTCATCGGCAGCATCCCCGGCGACCACGCCGACTCCTTCGGCGTCGTGCTGCCCCTCAACCGGGACCCCGGCACCGGCAAGCCCCCGGTGTGGTTCGTCCACGGCGGCGGCGGCCTGGGCTGGGCGTACTTCACCTTCGCCCCGCACGTACCCGACCGCGCCTCCTACGCCCTGCAGTCCCGCGGCTCCAACGGCCACGACCCGATGGCCGGCTCGGTGCAGGAGATGGTCGAGGACTACCTCGCCCAGATCCTCAAGGTCCAGCCGCAGGGCCCCTACCACCTGGTCGGCTGGTCCTACGGCGGCCCGATCGTCCACGCCCTGGCCGCCGCCCTGGACGCCCTGGGCCACGAGGTCGGCCTGGTCGCCATCCTGGACACCCAGCCCGCCACCGGCACGGCCGACAACGGCTTCAAGCAGGTCGCCGGCCGCACCCAGGACCTGTACCGGGCCGACATCGAGGAGGTGTTCGGCAAGTTCATGAACACCGGCAACATGGACGACTTCCTGGACACCATGTCCAAGGTCGGCGCCAACAACCTGCAGAAGATGGGCGACTTCGTCTCGCCGGTCTACCGCGGCGACGTGCTGTACTTCAACGCGACGCTGGACAAGACCGACGGACAGTCCTCCTACGGACCCGAATGGCGGCCCTACATCCTCGGCTCCTACGAGGAGTACGACGTGGACGCCACCCACCACGACCTGCACATGCCCAAGCCGGCCGGCCAGATCATGAAGGTCGTCGCCCGCAAGCTCGCAGCCGTCTGAAAACGATGCCCGCCACCGGCGCATCAACGAAACACGATGATTGGGGTTGGTCAAGGTGACAGAACCCGGCACGTCCGCACCACCGGCGAACGGCACCACACTGCTGTGCGTGCCCTTCGCCGGAGCGGGCCCCTCGTTCTTCCACCCCTGGCGGGAGCTGGCCGCCGGCCGCTGGCGGGTGAGCGCGGTCGAACTGCCCGGCCGTGAACGCCGGCTCATGGAACCGCCGTACCGCAACGTCGTCGAGGCGGCCAAGACCGAGGTCGACGCCATCGCCGCCGAGCTCGGACAGGGCGCGCGCACCGTCCTGTTCGGGCACAGCCTCGGCGCGGTCCTCGCCTACGAACTGGCGCACCTGCTCCTCGCGCGCGGCGTCCACGTCGAGCAGCTCGTCGTCAGCGGCTCCCCGGGCCCCTGGACCCAGCGCGAGCGGCGGGCGGCGGGACTCCCGGACGAGGAATTCCTCGCCCGTGTCGAGGAGTTCGCCGGATTCCGGCACGAGGCCCTGGACCACCCGGAGATGCGCGAGCTGATCCTGCCGGTCCTGCAGGCCGACTGCGAGATGCACGAGGCCTACGTGCCCAGCACCGACACCCCGCTGCCGGTGCCGATCTGCTCACTGCGCGGCGACAGCGACGGCCTGGTCACCGCCCAGGAGGCACAGCAGTGGCGTGAGGCGACCACCGCCGGCTTCTCCTACGTGGAGTTCCCGGGCGACCACATGTACCTGGTCGACCTCGGCCGGCAGGTGCTCGACGTGATCGAGACGAAGACCGCCCGCCCCCACTGACCCCCGCACACCGCCCACCGGGGCGGCAGAGGGGAACCGGCGCGAGCACCAGGGGCGTCCGCACACGCGGACGCCCCTGAGCCGTCTCCCCGCCCCGCCCTCCTCGCCCGGCCGCCGCGTGCGCCCGCGCGGCGTGCGACGCGTGCACCGGTCCTGCCGCGGGGTGGGGGCGGGGGACATCGAGAGGAACTCGAGCGCCGTGTCACGGCCGTGGCAGGCCCGTGTCAGCACCCCCGGGACAGTTGCGGCATGAAGAGTTCCGCGATCGCAGTTTCCGGGCTACGCAAGGCATACGGCGACAACGTCGTCCTCGACGGCATCGACTTCGACGTCGCCGCCGGATCGGTGTTCTCCCTCCTGGGCCCGAACGGGGCCGGCAAGACGACGACCGTGAACGTGCTCACCACCCTGCTGACGGCCGACGCCGGCACCGTGCACGTCGCCGGCCACGACGTGGCCGCCGCCACCAAGGAGGTCCGCGCGGCCATCGGCGTGACCGGCCAGTTCGCCGCCGTGGACGACCTGCTCTCGGGCCGCGAGAACCTGCAGCTGATGGCGGACCTCAAGCGCGTGCGCTCCGGCGACCAGGTCGTCACGCGCCTGCTGGACCGCTTCGACCTGGGCCAGTCCGCGGACAAACTCGCCTCCACCTACTCCGGCGGCATGCGCCGCAAGCTGGACCTGGCGATGACCCTGGTCGGCAACCCGCAGATCATCTTCCTGGACGAGCCCACCACCGGCCTGGACCCCCGCAGCCGCCGCACCATGTGGGCCATCGTCCGCGAACTGGTCGCCGACGGCACCACCATCTTCCTCACCACCCAGTACCTGGAGGAAGCCGACCAGCTCGCCGACCGCATCGCGGTCCTCAACCAGGGCCGCCTCGTCGCCCAGGGCACCGCCGACGAACTCAAGCGCCAGATCCCCGGCACCCACGTCAAGCTCCGCTTCGCCGACACCTTCGACCTCGACGCGGCCGCCCGCATCTTCGCCGACTCCACCCGCAACGACGAGGAACTCACCCTGCGGGTGCCCAGCGACGGCGAGTCCAGGTCCCTGCGCGCCCTGCTGGACCGGCTCGACGCCCACACCCTCAACGCCCAGGAATTCTCCGTGCACACACCCGACCTCGACGACGTCTTCCTCGCCCTGACCGAGCACACCACCAAGGACAAGGAGGCGATCGCGCGATGAGCACCGCCTCGACCGCCCTGGCCGACTCGGCCATCATGCTGCGCCGCAACGTCAAGCACACGCTGCGCAACCCCACCACCGTCTTCAACGCGGTCCTCTTCCCGATCGTCATCATGCTGATGTTCGTGAAGGTGTTCGGCGGCGCCTTCAGCGTCGGCGAGGACTACATCGACTACGCCACCCCGGGCCTGCTCGTGATGGCCGTCAGCTACGGCCTGGGCGCCACCGCCACGGCCGTCAACGACGACATGACCAAGGGCATCATCAACCGGTTCAAGACCATGGACGTCTCCCGCGGCGCCATGCTCACCGGCCACGTCGTCGTCACCACGGTCCGCTGCCTGGTGGCCTGCGCCGCCATCGTCGCGGTCGCCTTCGCGATGGGCTTCGACCCGGCCGCCGGCGCCCTGGACTGGCTCGGCGTGCTGGGCCTGTTCGTCCTGCTCGCCGTCGGCGCCAGCTGGCTCACCGTCGCCATGGGCCTGGCCGCCAAGACCACCGAGTCCGCGGGCCTGGCCACCGTGCCGCTGATCATGCTGCCGTTCCTCAGCAGCGCGTTCGTACCCGCCGACACGATGGGCGCCGGGGTGAAGCAGTTCGCCCAGTACCAGCCCTTCACCCCGATCATCGAGACACTGCGCGGCCTGCTGGCCGGCAACCCCGACAGCGGCGACGCCATCGCCGCCGTCGCCTGGTGCCTGGCACTGGCCGTCCTGGGATACGTGTGGGCGCTGTCCACCTTCAAAAAGCGCGCCTGAGCCAAACCGCCCGACCCCAGCCCGCCGCGTCCCCCTGATGCCGGCCGCCTCGGCGCCACACCCGCCGAGGCGCAGCCACGCCCACCCCAAAAAAAGCGCCCAAGTACCGTCCCCCGCACGGCTGCTGCCGGGGCGGGGGACGGGCAGCACCCGCGACGTGTGAGACCCCCCCGTTTCGACAAGGACGCCCTGTCAAGGAGACGCGACCATGGCTGAGCCGATCGTGAGCCTGACGAACCCCGAGTTCACGAACGACCCCATCGGCGCCTACGGGCGCCTGCGCGAGAGCGCCCCGCTCGTGCGCATCGGGTTCCCGGGCGGACCGCCGGTCTGGCTCATCACCCGCAACGAGGACATCAAGGCCGCGCTCAGCGACCCGCGGCTGGTCGTCGACTACAGCAACGTCCCCGGCCACCAAGGGCCCAGCGTCGCCGACCAGATGGTCGCCGCCCTCGACCTGCCCGAGGAGTTCCGGCCCTACGTCGCGGCCAACATGATGCTCCTGGACGGCAAGGAACACGCCCGCCAGCGCCGCCTGGTGACCCCCGCCTTCACCGTCCGCCGCATCAACAGCCTGCGCCCCCGCATCGAGGAGATCTCCGCCCGGCTCCTGGACGACCTGGCCGCCAAGGGCTCCGGCGACCTCATCGAGGACTACTCCTCACCCCTGACCGGAACCGTCATCTGTGAACTCATCGGCATCGACGAGGCCGACCAGCCGCAGGTCCGCAAGTGGATGAACCAGTACACCGACCCCGACGGCGACCTGGCGACCAGCGCCCGCAAGATGGTCGACTACGTCAAGAAACTCATCCAGCGGCGCCGCGCCCAGCCCACGGACGACATGATCTCCACCCTCGTGCAGAGCACCGGCGAGGACGGCGACCGGCTCAGCGAAGCCGAGATCATCTCCATGGTGCTCCTCGTGGTCAACAACGGACACCACTCCACCTCCCACTTCATCCCCAACGCGGTCCTCGCCCTCTTCGACAACCCCGACCAGCTCGCCCTGCTGCGCGCCCGGCCCGACGCCCTGCCGCACGCCATCCACGAGCTGATGCGCGTCGCCAACCCCATCCCGACCGCCGGACCCCGCTACGCCACCGAGGACCTTAAGTTCGCCGGCTACGCCATCTGCAAGGGCGACGCCCTGACCGGCTCCTACCAGTCCGCCAACTACGACCCGCACGTCTTCGACCAGCCCGAGCAGTGCGACGTCGAACGCGAGCTCAAGCGCGGACAGGGCCACCTCGCCTACGGCGCCGGCCCGCACTACTGCCCCGGCGCGGCCCTGGCCCACCTCGAAGGCGAGATCGCCCTGAACCACCTGCTGATCCAGCGCGACAGCCTCGAAGTCACCGTCAGCCGCAAGGCACTGCGCTACACCGAGGCCACCCCGGGCGGCGCCCGCCTGCTCAACGCGCTGCCCGTGCGCCTGTGACCACCCGCACCACGAGGGCGGCCCCCGAACGCATCGCGTCCGGGGGCCGCCCTCATGCCGTGCGCCGTGCCGTCACAGCGGCTGCGGCTGCAACACCTGTGAGCGGCCCGCGGCGGGCACCTCGGCCATCTGCTTGCCCCGCTGGTCCTGCACCAGCCGGCCCAGCCGCTCCACACCTGAGGCGATCTGCTCGGGGGTGAGCACGCTGAAGGAGAGCCGGGCCTGGTGGAAGCCTCCGCTGCCCCCGTAGAAGTGGTGCATCGGCGTCCACAGGACACCGAACTTCGACGCCGAGTACTCGAGCATGTCGTCGTCCGCCGAGAACGGCAGCGTCACGACGACGAACATCCCGCCCCGCGGCGTGTTCCACGAGACGTCCGGCACGGCACCCGCCCGCGGCCCGAACACCGACGCCAGCCCGTCCAGCACGGCAGAAAGATTCCGCCGGTAGACCGCGGCCTCCCGGGCGGTGGCGCGTTTGAGACTGCATCCGTTCTCCAGGAGATACCCGCCGATGACCGCCTGCGCCACGGTCGAGGTGTTCAGCGTCACCATGCTCTTCAGCCGGGCGAGATGGTCCGCCAGCAGCACCGGATCCGCGGCCGAGGACGACGTCACCGGCTGGTCGGCGATGACATACCCGACGCGGGCGCCGGCGAACGCGGACTTCGCGAACGACCCCAGATGGATCACCTGGTGCTCCTCGTCCAGGGACTTGAGCATCGGCAGCGGTGGACCGCCCGCCGAGAAAAGGGAGTACGGGTTGTCCTCGATGACCAGGATCCGCTCCCGCCGCGCCAGGTCGAGCAGCGCGAGACGGTCCGCCAGCGACATGCTCGCCCCGCTGGGGTTGGCGAAGTCCGGCACCACATAGCAGGCACGCGGGCGCAGTCCCTCCCGCCGCGCCACCACGATCTGCCGCTCCAGATCCTGCAGATCGATGCCCCCCTCGCCCTCGCGGACACTGCGCAGCGGGGCGCCGGCCACCCGGGCCGCCCCGATGAACCCGACATAGTTCGGCGTCGCGGCCAGGATGACGTCGCGGGAGTCGCGCACGAGCGCCCGCAGCACCAGCACCATCGCCTCCTGGCAGCCGGTGGTCACCACGATGGACTCCGGGTTCACCGTCAGGCCCTCGTCGGTCTGCAACTGCCGCGCGATCAGCTCGTGAATGAACCCTTTGGTGCGCCCGTACTGGAAAAACGTGCGCCGTACCTGGTCCGCGGGAAGGCCTATCTCGTCCTGGAGGTAATTCCGGAACGTCGTGAGGTGGCGTGATAGGTTCTCGACGTCGTAAAAGCCCTCGAAGGGGCGCCCCGCCGAAAAAGACACCGCATCCGGATATCGTCCCGCGAGCTCGTTGAGCAGCGTCATGGATGTGAGTGCGGGATCGTCGACCGACTCGTGCAGGTCGGTGATGCTCAGCCGATTCGGCCCTGGGTGCATGGACATAGTCACGTCATCCTCATCCGCCGGACAACTCAATGGGTGAGCTGGTGTCGGCCTAGGGCAGTGCTCTGCGAGGGCTTTCGTGAGGCCACGGCCCGGACAGAGGCAGATCGGAGTCGGACGGCATTCGCGGCCGCGTTAAACAAGGCCCCGAAACCGGCGCTTCAACGCTGCCTGGTCGGGGCCCTCAATAATATATGCCCCGCCGTTGTACGGCGTGAAGTCCCCATCAGATGCAGCACGTTGACACACCCCGGCAGACAAAAGGCCGGGCGGCGGCGAACAATCACCCGCCGGTGCCAGGAGTTCACGCGGCGGGAGAAAGAAAACCGCGCCGAAACCGCCACGCCGGCGGGCCCCGCCACGGAACGGGCCGGGGCGCACCGCGCATGCGGCACGTGCCGGGGGAGGGGCACCCGTCACTGTCCTGTCAGCAGGACAGTCACCTCACCTCACCGGTGCCCGGGCAAAGAGCTCCACGGAACCGAGGGACGTTGACACCCTCCTGGCCGCCGGACACAGTTGGACTGTCGGCGGACACAAGTACGGGACCGCCGGGAAACGGCGAGCAGCCCCAACACCCGCCGCTGCGGGCCGGCGTGATCCGGCCCGACGGACCGCTGTGGGGCGCGAGCGCCGGCCGGCACACGCGGACGAGCCACTCACACCCCTGCCCGCTGCCCGCCGGCCGGGGAACACCAGCCGCCCCACGTGGACGGCAGCGGCCGCGTCCGAGGCGACGCCGCCCGGCACCCCCCGGGTTTCGGCCACCTCCACCCCCACATGTCCGCGGCTGAACTCCAGGAGCTGGCAGATGGTACGCCGTGGCGGCTCCACGACCTCCTTCCGCGCGGCAAGCGGTACCTGACACCTGACAAGGAGTTGACACATGACCTCACTTGGCGAGGGCGTTCTGGAGAAGGCTGCGGCGGAATACGCCGAGCAGGGCTTCTCCATCATCCGCAACGTCGTGCCCAAGGACCTCCTGGAGGAGGTCCACGCCCACGTTGACTGGCTCACCCGCAAGTACCCGGACCTGCGTCCCGAGCACTTCCACCACCCGCTGATCCGCAACGACGCCTTCTGGGCGCGCCTGGTCTCCGATCGCCGGCTGGTGGACATCGCGGAGTTCTTCCTCGGCCCCGACCTGGCCTGCTTCACCGCCCACTACATCTGCAAGCCCCCCTACGACGGGCAGCCCGTGCTGTGGCACCAGGACGGCGCGTACTGGACGCTCAGTCCCATGGAGGCGCTGACGGTGTGGCTGGCCGTCGACGAGAGCACCACGGAGAACGGCTGCCTGCGGATGATCCCCGGCAGCCACGAACTGCCGCTGCACAAGCCCTCCTCCCGCACGGACACGGACAACATGCTGTTCTCCGCCTCCGACGAGGACCTGGTGCGCGAGTGGGTGGAAAAGCGCGGTGTCGTGGACATCGAGCTGCAGCCCGGCGACGTGTCCATCCACCACCCCCACCTGCTGCACTACTCGGAGGCCAACACCTCCGCCAAGCGCCGCTGCGGTCTCGACATGGGCTACATCTCCACGAGGACCCGCATCCACAGCAACGGCATCTACCTCGACCCGCTGCTGGTGCGCGGCAGTGACAGCAGCGGCCTCAACAGCTACCGCCCCTTCCCCGACGTCCAGGAGGGCGAGACGATCCCCTTCGCCGGCCAGGACGGCTGGGGCGAGAAGATCGCCTCACTCAACGCGGCACTGCCCCCGCGCTCGCGTGAGCTTCCCGACGAGAGCCCCATCGAGACGACCCGGCACATGATCCAGCGTCTGCGTGAGGGCACCACCAAGGGCTGACCCCCAGCCCACGACCGGCCGATGGCACGCCGCAACGCAGCGGCGTGCCATCCGTCGATCCCGGCCCACCCCGGCGGACCCAGTCCGACAGGGCGAATGCGTGAACTAGTGCTATTCCAGGGTGAGTTGACCACCTGGGTGCCCCGTTACGCGGGCGGCAGTGGGCATGCCGATACGGCCGGCCGGGGCACGGCCGGCCGGGGGAGTGGCGTGGAGACATGCCAAGGCAGCGCCCGGCCCCGGGGCTGCGTCCCGGTGCGTGAAGCACACGGGCCTCAGCCGGAGCGAAGGCACTGCCGAACATGACACCAGGACCCGTCAACACGGCCCGGACGCAAGGACGTTCACCTGCCGGGCCCGGCTCAGGCGGCGACGCCGGATGAAGGCGAGGAGGTCACCCATGTGAGGTGACTTCCGGGTGGCGGCCGGCCGGGAGTGCGGGGCATGGCGCGGGCGCCCGCACCCGGCCGCCGCCGGGAGGTGCCTCACCAGACGAACGCCTCGCCGTCGCCGCGCTTCTCGATGCAGTAGGTGCGAAACGCCTGGGCCTTGGCGACCAGGTTTTCGTCGCCGCTGCGCCGGGCGGCCGCCACGTACCAGTCGAACGCCGCGGTGGCGTGCGCGCGCCGCTCGAAGTGGACTTCGGCGAAGCGGCGGAAGGCCGAGCGCATCGTCTCGGGGGTGAAGTCCTTGCCCGTGTCCAGGAGTTCCTCGAGCTCCGCCGCGCCGACCTCGGGCCGCTCGATGATGCGGACCGGCTCGGTGGCGGGAATGTCACCGCGGATCTCGATGGGCTCCTCGGCGTCGGAGAAGTCGAGGCAGACCGAGAGCCGGGCGGCCTTGGAGGTGCTGCGCGCCGAGTGCGGGTCGGTCGAGTGGATCTTCCACACCTCGCCGCGGCGGATGTGGTAGACGTATCCGTTCTCGGAATGGAGGGATTCCTCGCTGGTGCGCAGCGGGATCTGCACCCGGGTGCCGGGCTTGGCCCACTCCAGGAAGTCCACGTGCGGGGCGATGATCCCGTCCCGGAGACTGAAGATGCGCACCCACTGCAGCCGGTCCAGCGGGAAGTGCTTGGCCACCATGGACATGATGCCCGGCAGCTGCTTGCCCAGCTCGGTCAGGGCCAGGCTGCCCTCGTGGGGACGGAAAGCGGTGTCGGAATCGGCGCCGGTGCCGTTCGCCAGCACGTGGGACGACCACGACCCGAAGGTGAAGGTGTCGTATTCGCCGCCGTACTCGTGGCTGTCCACGATCGACAGCTCGGAATCCAGGTCGTACGAGTCGATGGGTAGCACCGCAAGCCGCTCGGACTTGAGCAAGGAAATCCCCTCCACACGTGATTGGTTGATGAACCCGGAAAGCTACTGGGGGTTCCTCCCGGCCGTCACCCTAAGTCGGCCTTCACGGCGCTGGCAACGAAAGACCGGCCCAACCGGAGCTGTTCACAAAGGAGTTGCCCGCCGGTATCGCGTATTCGCGTTCTAAACTCGGGCGCGAGGAACAGGCCGCGCCGCGTACGCGCCCGTACCGCCTGCCGCGCGGCCGCCCGAGGACCGCCCCTGTCCCGCCTCCGTACCGGCCTGGCGGGCAGGGAGCGGGGGCGGGTGTCCTGTCGGCGGGACAACCGGTGCCCGCCCGGGCGCTCGGCGCTGTCATCGCTTGCCCCCGGTTTCCCGGGCCATCTACGTTGGCGTCGCGATGGCTTCCCAGCGGCGCGCCCCCCGCGTGATCGATTCCGGGGCGGGGCGCGGACGACAGGAGCCGGCCGCCTTTTTGAAATGCGCAAAGGCGCCCGCCGCGTTCGACGCCGCCGGGAGACGGAGAACGGCACCCCCCCCTTTTTTTCGGGTACGGCACGAGCCGTCCGCAAGAAACAAGAGGGAAACCTCTCGGCCGTCGAAAACGATGCGTCACGTCGGCGCGACAGCGAAAAGAGGCGCCCCTCTCTTCGGGGCCGTGATGGCGTGGGCGGGCATTCCCGTTCGACAGAGGAAGGAAATGGCTGGCAATGGAATCGTCGCCGCAGGTGCTCCACCCGCGAGGTGGGCAGGACGAGACGTCACAGGAACGACAGGCCGCACCGTCACAGTCGCTGGCCCCGCTCGCGCAGGAGATCGCCGCCCTGTGGGGGGAGTACCTCGGCGGCCGTGAAGTGGGCCCCGACGACGACTTCTTCGCGCTCGGCGGCAACTCGCTGACCGGCATCAAGATCATCGACCGGGTGGTGCAGGACTACGGCGTCCAGCTGTCCGTGCGCGACTTCTACCTCGCCCAGACCCCGGCCCGGGTCAGCGAGCTGATCGAACAGGGGAGGGCGGCGGCGTGAGGCTGACGCCGGGTCCCCCGCGCGACGTCGACCTCGGCACCCTCGACCTGTTCGACCTGGACCTGTACACCTCGGGTGACCCGCACCCGGTCTGGGACGTCATGCGCGAGCGGGCGCCGCTGCACCACCAAGTGCTGCCCGACGGGCGGGAGTTCTGGTCGGTGACCCGCCACGAGGACGTCTGCCGGGTGCTGGGCGACCACCGGGAGTTCACCTCCGAGCGCGGCACCGTACCCACCCACCTCGGGCAGGACGACGTCGCGGCCGGGGTGCTGCTGACCTCCACCGACCCGCCCCGGCACACCGAGGTCCGCCGCCCGCTGGGCTCCAAGCTCACCGCCCGGGCAGTGAAGTCCTGGGAGGACTCCATCCGGCGCTCCATCGTCGGCTTCCTCCAGCCGGCGCTGGAGGGCGAGGTGTTCGACCTGGCCGAGCAGGCGCTGCTGCTGCCGGCGATCGTCACCGGACCGCTGCTGGGGATCCCGGAGAAGGACTGGGCCGAACTCGTCCAGCTGACCGCGATGGTGACCGCCCCCTCGGACCCGCACTTCCAGCAGGGCAGCGAGGCCGCCACGCTGGCCATCTCCCACCACGAGCTCGTCACCTACGTCAAGGACTGGGTCAAGGAGCGGCGCCGCAGCGGGAACAGCGACGACGACGGCAGCCTGCTCAACCACCTGATGAGCGTGCGGCCCGGCGGCGCGGCCCTGTCGGACGAGGAGATCGCCCTCGACGGCTACAGCATCCTCCTGGGAGCCAACGTCACCACCCCGCACACCGTCTCGGGCACGGTCGAGGCACTCATCGAACGGCCCGAGCAGTTCGACAAGGCGCAGGCCGACCCCACCCTGATCCCCAACCTGGTCGAGGAGGGGCTGCGCTGGACCTCCGGCGCCTGCAACTTCATGCGCTACGCCGTCGACGACGTCCAGATCGGCGGCGGCACCATCCCCGCCCGCGGCGCGGTCGTGGCCTGGATCGGCTCCGCCAACCGCGACGCCGCCCAGTTCCCCGACCCGCACCGCTTCGACATCACCCGCCCCAACGCCAAACGGCACGTCGCGTTCGGGTTCGGCCCGCACTTCTGCATCGGGGCGCCGCTGGCCCGGCTGACCTTGCGGATCTTCTTCGAGGAACTCCTTGAGCGCACCGCCTCGATCGAGCTCGCCGGCGAACCGCAGCACCTGCGGTCGTACTTCATCGCCGGGATGACCCACCTCCCCGTCCTCGCGCAGAAACGGCCCACGCCATGACCAGCGCCCCCGCCGCCACCCTCTCGCCCTGGTTCGTGCGCCCGCCCTCCGCCGACCCCCTCGCGCGGATCTTCTGCTTCCCCTTCTCCGGCTCCGGAGCCTCGGCGTTCAGCGCCTGGCCGGCCACGCTCGACGACGTCGAGATCTGCCCGGTGCAGTTCCCCGGCCGCGAGAACCGGCTGGGCCACCCCCACTACGGCACCTACGAGAACCTCGCCACCGACCTGGTGGAAGCCCTCACCCCGCTGCTGGACCGCCCCTTCGCGTTCTTCGCGCACTGCGCCGGCGCGCTGCCCGCCTACGAGAGCGTCCTGGCGCTCGCCGAACGCGGCCTGCCCACCCCGGAGTGCCTGATCGTGTCCGGCCAGATGGCCCCGCACGACGCCGCCGGCGACCGCATGCTGGCGATGAGCGAGAGCGAACTGCGCGCCGAGGTCGAGGCGTTCGTGCGCAGCCGCGGCATCGAACCGCGCCCCGACATGATCGCGATGGGCCTGATGGTGCTGCTGCGCGACCACGCCGCCGCGGCCGCCTACCGGCGCGTGGAAGCGGTGAAGGTGCCCTGCCCCGTCGTCGTCGTGCACTGGCGCGACGACACCGACGTGAGCCTGGCCGGCCTGCAGGGCTGGCGCCGCTACGCGGACTCCGTCGAGTTCCGGGTGGTGGACGGCGGCCACTACGACTTCATGGACGCGCCCCACGAGCTGCGAAAGCTGCTGACCCGTTGGCTGTGAGCGCGAGGCGAGGCGCCGACAGGAGCCCAGGACCAAGGCAAGGGGAAGGACAAGCTATGAGCGGCCAAGCCGCCCACATCGCCGTCATCGGGATGTCGTGCCGCTTTCCCGACGTGCACAGCCCGGCCGAGTTCTGGCAGCTGCTCGTCGAGGGGAGGTCCACCATCGGCACGTTCCCGCCCCAGCGGGCGGCCGACGCGCACACCCGCCACCTGTCCCACCCGGACGCGGCCACCCTGGACGCGGGCTCCTTCCTGGACCGCGTCGACACCTTCGACGCCGGCTTCTTCGACATCGCGCCCGCCGAGGCCGCCGCCATGGACCCGGTGCAGCGCCTGGGACTCGAACTGGCCTGGGAGGCCGTCGAGGACGCCGGCATCCCCGCGGGCGCCCTCGCGGGCCGCGACATCGACGTCGTGGTCGGCGCCGCCCCTTCCGGATACGACCTGCTGCGCAGACACTCCGGCAGCGACCGCGACGACCACTACGCGGCACTCGGCTCCAGCGGCGCACTGATCGCCAACCGGATCTCCCACCTCTTCGACGCCCGCGGGATGAGCCTGTGCGCGGACTCCGGCCAGTCCTCCTCGCTGGTGTCGCTGGCATTGACGTGCGAACGCATCCACTCCGGCGCCGTCGACCTGGCGATCGCCGGCGGCGTGCACCTGATCACCGACCCCGAGACCGGCGCGGGCCTGGCCAACCTGGGCGCCCTGTCACCCGAGGGGAACTGCTTCCCCTTCGACGAGCGCGCCAACGGCTTCGTACGCGGCGAGGGCGGCGCGTTCGTCGTCCTCAAACACCTCGACCAGGCGCTCGCCGACGGCGACCACGTCTACGCCGTCATCCGCGGCTGGGGCGTGGCCGGCGCGGGCGCCACCTCCCGGATGCCCGACCCCAGCCCCACCGGACAGGCCGCGGCCGTCCGCGCGGCCCTCACCCGCGCCGGCCTGGACCTGCGGGACGTCGACTACGTCGAGACCCACGGCACCGGCACCCGCCTGGGCGATCCGGCCGAGGCGTCGGGCCTGCGCCAGGCCGGCGCCGGCGCCGGCCGCGAGCGGCCCCTGGTGCTCGGCGCGGTCAAAGCCAACGTCGGCCACCTGGAACCGGCCGCGGGCATCGTCGGCTTCGTCAAGGCCGCCCTGTGCGTGGAACGCGCCCAGCTCCCGGCCCAGCCCGGCTTCGGCACCCCCAACCCCGCCATCGCCGATTTCGACCGCGACTTCGAGGTGCTGCGCACCCCAAGACCCTGGCCCGGCACACCGCAGCGGCCGCGCCGCGCCGGCGTCTCCTCCATCGGCATGGGCGGCACCAACGCCCACCTCGTCCTCGAACAGGCCCCCCACCCCCCGGCCCCGTCGCGGCAGCCGGAACCGGAACCGGCAGCCGCGGACGCGACGGTGCCGTGGGTGCTGTCCGCGCACGGCGAGCAGGCCCTGCGCGCCCAGGCGGCCCGGCTGCGGGACCAGCTCGCCGGCACGCCCTGGCAGGCCGCCGACGTGGGCCACGCGCTGGCCGCGACCCGGACCGCGTTCACCCACCGCGCGGTCCTGCTCACCACCGGCCGCACGGACGCGCTCGCCGGCCTCGACGCCCTCGCCACAGGCACCACCCCCACCCGCGGAGTCCGCGGCGTCAGCGGCGGCGAGACGGGCCCGGTCGTCTTCGTCTTCCCCGGCCAGGGCTCGCAGTGGCCGGCCATGGGACGGCAGCTGTACGCGCACAGCGAGGTCTTCGCGCGCGCCGTCGACGACTGCGCCACGGCGCTGGCGCCCTGGGTGGACTGGTCCCTGGTGGACGTCGTCACCGGGGCGCCCGGCGCCGCGTCACTGGAGCGGGTGGACGTCATCCAGCCCGCACTGTTCGCGATGATGGTGTCGCTGGCCCGGCTGTGGCGCTCGCTGGGCGTGGTCCCCGACGCGGTGGTGGGCCACTCCCAGGGGGAGATCGCCGCGGCCTGCGTGTCCGGCGCCCTGTCCCTGCCCGACGCCGCGCAGATCGTCGCCCGGCGCAGCCAGTGCCTGTCCGAACTGGCCGGCCTGGGCGGCATGAGCGCGGTCGCCGCCCCCGCCGACTGGGTGACACAGCGGCTGCGGCACTGGCCCGGCCGGCTGTCGGTGGCCGCCGTCAACGGCCCCCAGTCGGTGGTGATCTCCGGCGACGACGAGGCCCTGGAGCAGTTCGCGAAGGCCGCCGCCGACGACCAGGTGCGGGTACGCCGCATCAAGGTGGACTACGCCTCCCACTCCCACCACGTCGAACGCATCCGCGCCCAGGTCCTCGAAGCCGCGGCGGGGGTGAGCCCGCGCTCCTCGACGGTGGCGTTCCACTCCACCGTCACCGGGCAGCTCCTGGACACCCGCACCCTGGACGGCGCGTACTGGTACGACAACCTGCGCTCCCCGGTGCGCTTCGCCGACGTCGTCGACGACCTGATGCGCACCCGCCCCGGCGTGTTCGTGGAGGTCAGCCCGCACCCCGTGCTCCAGGTCGCGATGGAGGAAAGAGCCGACACCCTGGCGGAGCCGCCCCTGGTGGTGGGCACCCTGAGCAAGCACGACGGCAGCCTCGGCAAGGTCTGGGGCGCGCTGGCCCAGCTGTATGTGCGCGGGCTGCCCGCCGACTGGACGGCCCTCTTCGCCGCCGCCCGGCCGCGCCGCATCACCCTGCCGACCTACCCCTTCCAGCGGCAGCGGTACTGGCTCAGCGCCCCCACCGGCCCCGCGGACGACCCCGCCGGCCCCACCCCGCACAGTGCGGCGGCCGGCCTGGACTCACCCGCGGACGCGCTGGCCCTGGTGAGCGCCGAGACGGCGACGCTGCTCACCGCCAAGGGCGTCCAGGTGAGCGGCCCCGCCCTGCAGGCGCAGGCGGACGAGACGTTCAAGACGCTGGGCTTCGACTCCGCGACCGCCGTCGAGCTGCGCAACCGGCTGCACGCGCTCACCGGCGTCCGCCTGCCCGCCACCGTCGCCTTCACCTACCCCACCCCCCGCCGCCTCGCCCAGCGCCTGCTCGACCTCCTGCACCCGGCGGTGCCCGACACCCCGGCCACCGCCACACCCGGCAAAGACGCCGAGCACAGGGACGAGGCCGCCGCGCACAGCGACGACGACCTCTACGCCCTGATCGAGCGCGGATACGTGTAGCCCAGTTCGTTTTTCACACAAGTTGAGGGAGGACCCGGTGGAGGAAGTCGACAAGCTCCGCTCCTACTTGCGACGTGCCGTCACTGACGCGCAGGAACTGCGCGAGCGGGTGCGCGAGCTGGAGGAGTCCGCGCGCGAGCCCATCGCCGTCGTGGGGGTGGGGTGTCGCTTCCCGGGCGGGGTGACCTCCCCCGAAGACCTGTGGCACGTGGTGTCGCAGGGGGTGGACGCGATGGGCGACTTCCCCCAGGACCGCGGCTGGGACGTGGAAGCCCTCTACGACCCCGACCCCGAGGCGCACGGCAAGACCTACACCCGCACCGGCGGCTTCCTGCCCCACCTCGCGGACTTCGACGCACCGTTCTTCGGGATCAGCCCGCGCGAGGCGCTGGCGATGGACCCGCAGCAGCGGCTGATGCTGGAGACGACGTGGGAGGCGCTGGAGCGGGCGGGCATCGACCCCCACGCCCTGCGCGGCACCGCGACGGGCGTGTTCACCGGCATCTACGGCGTCGACTACGGCCCGCGGATGGGCGGCGGCGCGAACGGCGAGGTGGAGGGCTTCGCCCTGACCGGCGGCCACCTCAGCGTCGCCTCGGGCCGGGTGGCGTACGTCCTGGGCCTGGAGGGGCCGGCGCTGTCCACCGACACCGCCTGCTCCTCCTCGCTGGTGGCCGTGCACCAGGCGGTGCGCTCCCTGCGGGAGGGGGAGTGCACGCTGGCGCTGGCCGGCGGGGTGTCGACGCTGCCGACGCCGGGCATGTTCGTCGAACTCGCCCGCCAGCGCGGCCTGTCCGCGGACGGCAGGTGCAAGGCGTTCGCGGACGCCGCGGACGGCACCGGCTTCTCCGAGGGCGCCGGCGTCCTGGTCCTGGAACGCCTCTGCGACGCCCGGCGAAACGGCCACCGCGTCTGGGCGGTGATCCGCGGCTCGGCGATCAACCAGGACGGCGCCTCCAACGGCCTGACCGCCCCCAACCCCCTGGCCCAGCAGCGCGTCGTGCACGCCGCCCTGGCCGACGCCGGCCTCGCGGCGGGCGAGGTCGACGCGGTGGAGGCCCACGGCACCGGCACCCGCCTGGGCGACCCCATGGAAGCCGAAGCCCTGCTGGCCACCTACGGCCAGGAGCGCGAGGACGGCCGTCCGTTGTGGCTGGGGTCGCTGAAGTCGAACATCGGGCACACCCAGGCGGCTGCCGGGGTGGGCGGCATCATCAAGATGGTGATGGCGATGCGCCACGGTGTGCTGCCCCGCACCCTGCACGTCGACCGCCCCTCCAGCCACGTCGACTGGACGGCCGGAGCGGTTGAACTCCTCACCGAGGCCCGCGAATGGACCACCCCCGAGGGCCGTCCCCGCCGGGCGGGAGTGTCGTCCTTCGGGATCAGCGGCACCAACGCCCACCTGCTGCTGGAACAGGCCCCCGAACCCCCCGCCCCCACCGACACCGGCACCGATGCCGACGGGGGTGAGCCGGCCGCCGCCGCGCGCACCGCGTGGCCGTGGGTGCTGTCGGCGCGCTCCGAGGAAGCCGTCCGCGAACAGGCCGCCCGCCTCGCGGAGTTCGTCACCCGGGACCCGGCGCTGACCCCCGCCGCGGTGGGCCGGGCCCTGGTGGAGACCCGCTCGCTGTTCGAGCACCGCCAGGTGGTCATCGGCGCCGACCGGCAGGAACTGCTCACCGCCCTGGCCGCCGTCGCCGCCGGCACCGGCGACCTCGCGGTGTCCGGCACCGCACGCCCGGCCGGGCGGACCGTGTTCGTCTTCCCCGGCCAGGGCGCCCAGTGGACGGCCATGGGCCGCGAACTGTTCCAGACCTCACCCGTCTTCGCCCGCGAACTGCGCGCCTGCGCGGCGGCACTCCAGCCGTGGGTGTCCTGGTCGCTGATCGACACCGTGTGCGACGGACCCGCATCGGCGGACCTGGAGGACATCGACGTCGTCCAGCCGGTCCTCTTCGCGGTGATGGTGTCCCTGGCGAGGGTGTGGCAGTCGCTGGGCGTGACCCCCGACGTGGTGATCGGCCACTCCCAGGGCGAGATCGCCGCCGCCTACATCGCGGGCGCCCTGACCCTGCAGGACGCCGCCAAGATCGTCGCGCTGCGTTCGCGGCTGCTCGCCGAGGTCACCGGGCAGGGCAGCATGGCCGGCATCCTGCTGCCCGAACAGGACGTGCGGGACCTGCTGCAAGGACAGGAGTCGCGGATCGGGATCGCCGC
This sequence comes from Streptomyces sp. NPDC005496, assembly GCF_042872045.1. Classification (NCBI taxonomy): domain Bacteria; kingdom Bacillati; phylum Actinomycetota; class Actinomycetes; order Kitasatosporales; family Streptomycetaceae; genus Streptomyces; species Streptomyces sp. NPDC005496. The sequence continues at coordinate 306,804 of NZ_JBIAJQ010000010.1, read as the reverse complement.
GGTCAACGGCCCCAATTCCACGACCGTGTCCGGGGAGAGCGACGCCGTCCAGGACCTGGTCGCCGCCTGCCAGGCCCGCGGCGCCCGCGCCCGGCTGATCAAGTCCAGTGTGCCCGGCCATTCCCCGCTGATGGACCGCTTCCAGGGCCGCCTGGAGGCCGAGCTGGGCACACTCACCCCCCGCCCGTCGGCGGTGACGATCTACTCGACGGTGACCGGCGAGGTGATCGACCCGATGCGCCTGGACGCCGCCTATTGGTTCCGCAACCTGCGCCGGCCCGTGCAGTTCGGGCCCGCCATGAGCCGCCTGGCCGAGCAGGAACCGCACAGCACCGTCATCGAACTCAGCCCCCACCCGTTGCTGGTGATGAACATCCAGGAGATGTTCGACACCACCGACGGCGCCACCGGCGTCGTGGTGGGCTCGCTGCGCCGCGACGAGGGCGGCCTGGACCGCCTCTACCGGTCGGCGGCCGAGGCGTTCGTCTCCGGCGCGCCGGTGTCCTGGCAGGCGGTGTTCGGCCAGGTGGGCGGCCCGGTGCCCGAGCTGCCCACCTACCCCTTCCAGCGCCGGCGCTACTGGCTGAACACACCGCGCGAGACCGCCGCCGCGAGCACCAGCGACCACCCGCTGCTCGACGCCGTCATCGACCTGCCCGACGAGCGCGGCGGCGGCGCGGTGGCGGGCAGCGGACGCCTGTCGGCCGAACGCCACCCGTGGCTGGCCGAGCACACCGTGCACGGCGCCGCCCTGGTACCGGCCACCGTGCCGGCGGAACTCGCCGTGTGGGCGGCCCGCAAGGCGGGCTACGACCTCGTCGAGGACCTCACCCTGGAGACCCCTTTGGTGCTGCCGCGCAGCGGCGAGCGGGAGATCCGCGTCCAGGTCGACGGCACGGGGGCGATCAGCGTCCACTCCCGCGGCCTCGACGAGGCGGACTGGAGCCGCAACGCCAGCGGCCGCGCGGGACGCGACAGCACACCCCCGGCCGGCCCGGACGCCCTGACCGCGTGGCCGCCGCCCGGCGCGGCGAGCGTGCCCTTCGAGCAGGAGTACGCCCGCCTCGCGGCCCTCGGCTTCGGCCACGGCCCCCAGCTGCGCGGCCTGCGCCAGGTCTGGCGCCGGGACCGCACCCTGTTCGCCGAGGTGGAACTGCCCACGCCGAGCCCGGACAGCGCCCGCTTCACCCTCCACCCGGCACTGCTGCACGCCGTCTGGCCCGCGCTGGGCCTCCTCGACGGCACCGGCCCCTCCACGGCCCAGGGCCTGCTGCCCTCCCGCTGCACGGGCCTGCGCCTTTCGGCCGCGCCGGCGGGCGTGCTGCGCGTGCGGCTGGACCCGGCGGGCGAGAACACCGTGTCGGTGACCCTCGCCGGCCACGACGGCACCCCGGTGGGCTCCATCGCCTCACTGAGCCTTGCCCCCGCCGACCTCACCCGGCTGAGCGAGCTGAGCTTCGAGGACCAGGACGCGCTGTTCCACCTCGACTGGGAGCAGCTTCCGCCCCCGCCCGCCCCCGCAGCCGACGCGGCGGTGTTCACCGGCGTCGGGGAACTCACCGCTCATGAGGGGCCGTTGCCGCCCCAGGTCATCGCCCACCTCGACCACACGGGCGCCGACACGGGTGCGCCGGCCGCGGTCGAGGCCGCCCTGCACCGGGTGCTGGAGTGGACGCAGGCCTGGCTGGGCCAGGAGCGGTACGCCGCCTCCCGTCTGGTCCTGGTGACCCGGGGCGCGTCCGGCGACGAGTCCGTCCCCGCCGATCCCGCGGCGGCCGCCCTCTGGGGCTTCGTACGCACCGCGCAGACCGAGAACCCGGGCCGCTTCACCCTCATCGACACCGACGACCACCCCGCCTCACGCGACCTCCTGCACGCGGCCGCCGCCACCGCCCACCCCCAGCTCCGACTCCGCGCCGGGCGCCTCAGCCGCCCCCAACTGGCCCCCCTGCCACGCCGATCCACCGACCCCGGCGCGCTGGTGCCGGGGCTGGGGTCCGGCTCGGTCCTGATCACCGGCGGCACCAGCGGCCTGGGCGCCCTGCTGGCCCGCCACCTCGTGACGCGGCACGGCGTACGCCGGCTGCTGCTCACCAGCAGGCGCGGCCCGCACGCACCCGCGGCGGCGGCCCTGCGCGAGGAACTGACCGCGGCCGGCGCCCACGTCGACATCGTGGCCTGCGACGTCACCGACCGCGACGCGCTCGCCGCGCTGATCGACGCGGTGCCCGCCGCGCACCCGCTCAGCGCCGTCATCCACTGCGCGGCCGTCCTGGACGACGGCATCGTCCCCGCCCTGAACCAAGGCCGCCTGGATACGGTCCTGGCGCCGAAGGTGCGCGGAGCCTGGCACCTGCACGAACTGACCCGCCACCTCCCGCTGTCCGCGTTCGTGCTGTTCTCCTCCGTCGCCGGCGTCCTGGGCACCGCGGGACAGGCCAACTACGCGGCCGCCAACGCCTACCTCGACGGCCTGGCCCAGGCCCGCCGCGCCCAGGACCTGCCCGCCCTGGCCCTGTGCTTCGGCTTCTGGGCCGAGCGCGGCGACATGGGCGCCGACCTGGGCGACGCGGACGTCGAACGCCTGCAACGCCAGGGCGTACAGCCCCTGTCGACCCGCGAAGGACTCGCCCTGTTCGACGCGGCGCTCGGCACCGGCCGGCCGGTCGTGGTGCCGGTGCGCCTGAACCAGGCCGCGCTCGCCACCACGGGCGGTGCACCGATGGGCTCCCCGCTGCTGCGCACCCTGGCCGCCGCCTTCGGCGCGGACGACCGGGCGGCGGGCGCGGAGACAGCGGCCGGGCCCGCGCTGGCGCAGCAACTGGAGCTGATGGCTCCCGCCGAGGCGCGCACGGCGCTGCTGGAGGCCGTCCGCACGCAGACCGCCCTGGTCCTGGGGCATGCCGACACCGCGCGGGTCGCTCCCGCCGAGACGTTCAAGAAGCTCGGGATCGATTCGCTGACGGCGCTGGAGCTGCGCAACAAGCTGGCGGCCGTCACCGGGCTGAAGCTGCCCGCCACCCTGGTCTTCGACCACCCCAACCCCCAGGCACTGGCCGCCTTCCTGTACGAGCACCTCATGCCCGAGGAGAGCGCCCCCGCCTCGCCGGCCGCCCCGCTGGTGCGGGAGATCGAGGGACTGGGCGCCCGGCTGGAGGACGCGTTCGCCACGCTCGCCCAGGAGGACCAGAGCACCATTTCCACTCTGCTCGGCGAGCTGCAGGGCCGAGTGCGTTCGATGGCGGGCGCCGGATCACCGGTCGGCATCGTCGACCAGATCAGTGCGGCCTCGGCGGGAGAGCTCCTCTCGCTGCTCGACAAAGAGCTCGGCTAGGGGAGAGCGATGACCAACGACAACAACGCCGACGTCCTGGACTACCTGCGGCGCACCTCGATCGAACTGATCGAGACCAGGAAGCGCCTGCAGGAGCTGACGGACGCCGCCGCCGAGCCCATCGCGATCGTCGGCGTCGCCTGCCGCTACCCCGGCGGGGCGACCTCCCCCGAACAGCTGTGGGAACTGGTGCGCTCGGGCGCGGACGTGGTGTCCGGCTTCCCCGAGGACCGCCACTGGGACGTGCCCGGCCTCTACGATCCCGACCCCGACCATCCCGGCACGTGCAGCACCCGCTCGGGCGGATTCCTGTACGACGCGGGGGACTTCGACGCCGACTTCTTCGGGATCAGCCCGCGCGAGGCGCTGTCCGCGGACCCCCAGCAGCGGCTGCTGCTGGAGGCATCCTGGGAGTCGCTGGAGCGGGCGGGCATCGACCCCCACACCCTGCGCGGCAGCGACACCGGCGTCTTCGCCGGCCTTGCCTACTTCGGCTACGGCAACCACTTCGCCACCCCCGAGGCGATCGCCGGCTACGGGCAGATCGGCTCCCTGCTGAGCGTGGCCTCGGGCCGGGTGGCGTACACGCTGGGCCTGGAGGGTCCGGCGCTGTCCACGGACACCGCCTGCTCCTCCTCGCTGGTGGCCGTGCACCAGGCGGTGCAGTCTCTGCGGCAGGGCGAGTGCGGCCTGGCGCTGGCGGGCGGGGTCACCGTGATGGGCACGCCGCAGGTGTTCCGGGAGATGTCACGCCAGCGCGGCCTGTCCGCGGACGGCAGGTGCAAGGCGTTCGCGGACGCCGCGGACGGCACCGGCTTCGCCGAGGGCGTCGGCGTCCTGGTCCTGGAACGCCTCTCGGACGCGCGGCGCAACGGGCACGACGTGTGGGCGGTGATCCGCGGCTCGGCCATCAACCAGGACGGCGCCTCCAACGGGCTGACCGCGCCCAGCGGTCCGGCCCAGCAGCGGGTGATCCGCTCGGCGCTGGCCAACGCCCGCCTGGAGGCGGGCGAGGTCGACGCGGTGGAGGCGCACGGCACCGGCACCACGCTGGGCGACCCCATCGAGGCGGGCGCCCTGCTGGCCACCTACGGCCGCGAGCGTGAGAACGGCTCGCCGTTGTGGCTGGGGTCGCTGAAGTCGAACATCGGGCACACCCAGGCGGCTGCCGGGGTGGGCGGCATCATCAAGATGGTGATGGCGATGCGCCACGGTGTGCTGCCCCGCACCCTGCACGTCGACCGCCCCTCCAGCCACGTCGACTGGACGGCCGGAGCGGTCCAGCTCCTCACCGAGGCCCGCGAATGGACCACCCCCGAGGGCCGTCCCCGCCGGGCGGGAGTGTCGTCCTTCGGGGCGAGCGGCACCAACGCCCACGTGATCCTCGAACAGGCCCCGCCCACGCCCCCCACAGACCCGCTGCCGGTGGGGGAGCCGGTCGCCGGGGGCCTGGTGCCGTGGACGGTGTCCGGCAAGAGCGCCGACGCCCTCAAGGAGCAGGCGGGCCGCCTGCACGACTTCCTCAGCGCCGACAGCGCACTGGACCTCGCCGACGCCGGCTGGTCGCTGGCCGCGACCCGCGCCCGCTTCGAGCACCGCGCCGTCGTCGTGGGACGCGACCGCGGCGAACTCCTCGACGCACTCAAGACGCTGCACGCGGGCGAGGAGTCCCCGGCCGTCATCCGCGGCACCACCACCGCCGCCCACGGCGGCACCGTGTTCATGTTCCCCGGCCAGGGCTCGCCCTGGGCCGGCACCGCCCGGCAGCTGTACGACACCTTCCCCGTCTTCGCCGCGAGTCTGGACGAGATCTGCGCCCGCTTCGAGACGCAGCTGCCCTTCGCCCTCAAGCCGCTGCTGCTGGCCCAGGAGCCCGACGGACAGCGGCGCACCGACCTCGCCCAGCCGGCCCTGTTCGCCCTGCAGGTCAGCCTCTACCGGCTGCTGGAGCACCACCTGCCACGCCCGGACCACCTGATCGGCCACTCGGTGGGGGAGATCGCCGCCGCCCACGTCTCGGGCGTCCTGGACCTGGACACCGCGACCCGGCTGGTGGCCGCCCGCGGCCGCCTCATGGCCACCGTCACCGAACCCGGCGCGATGCTCGCCGTCCGCGCCGCGCACAGCGACATCACGCCGCTGCTCGCCGGCTACGACCGGGTGGGGATCGCCGCCGTCAACGGCCCCGACTCGGTGGTGGTCTCGGGCCTGCGCGACCAGGTCCACGCCCTGCGCGACCAGCTCCTGGCCCAGGGCCGGTCGGCGAAACTCCTCGCCGTCGACGACGCCTTCCACTCCCCGCTCATGGACCCCGTCCTGGACGACTTCGCCCGCGCGCTGGGCGAGCTGCCCGCCGGCCGGATGACGATCCCGCTCATCTCGACCCGCCTGGGCCGCCTGGCCACGTCCGCCGAGCTGACGTCCGCCTCGTACTGGGTGGAGCACCTGCGCCACTCGGTGCGCTTCGACGACGCGGTGCAGTGCGCCCGTGCCGCCGGCGCGAGCGTCTTCCTCGAAGTGGGTCCGGGAGCGACCCTGACCTCCCTCACCCAGGACGCCTTCGCGAGCGCCGGCATCGACGACGCGCTCGTGCTGTCGGCCTCGCGACGCGACCGCGAAGGCCCCCGGGCCCTGCTGGGCGCACTCGCCGCCCTGCACACCGCAGGCCATTCCGTGCACTGGGACGCCCTGTTCGGCACGCGCCGCCGCGTCGACCTGCCCACCTACGCCTTCACCCGCCGCCGCTACTGGCTCGACTTCCAGGCCGGCGACCGCACCGACGTCGCCGCCGCGGGCCTGGCGGCCCCCGGGCACCCGCTGCTGGGCGCCGTCGTGGAGCACCCCGCCACCGGCGAGATGGTCTTCACCCACCGCTGGTCCCTGCACAGCCACGGCTGGCTGGGCGACCACAGCGTGTTCGGCGCGGCCGTGGTCCCCGCGACCGCCTACCTGGACGTGGCCCTGTCGGCGGGCGCCTGGGCCGGCTGCGACAGCGTTGAGGAACTCACCCTGGAAGTCCCCCTGATCCTTCCCCCCGACGGCGACGTGCAGCTGCGCGTCGTCCTGGGCGCCGCGGACGACACCGGCCGGCGCACAGTGGAGGTGTACGCCCGGCCCGGCCAGGACCCGGACGCACAAGGCGGCTGGACCCGGCACGCCCGCGGCGACCTCGCCGCCGCACCCGAGCCCACCGAAGCGGCCCGGCAGCCGCACCCGCCGGGCGTATGGCCGCCCGCCGGCGCCCGCCCGGTGGACCTGGAGCACCTGTACGAGGAGTTCACCGACGCCGGCTTCGACTACGGGCCCGCCTTCCGCGGACTGCGCGAGGTGTGGCGCCACGGCGAGGACCTCTACGCCCTGGCCACCCTGCCCGACACCGCACAGGCACCCCCCGGTGACGCCTTCGCCCTGCACCCCGCACTGCTGGACAGCGTCCTGCACGCGGTCGTCGCCGGCGGCGTGCTGAAGGTGACCGGCGAGCAGGGCTGGATGCCGTTCTCCTGGAGCGGCGCACACCTGCAAGGGCAGTGCGGCGACAGCGTGCGCGTGCACCTGTCCCCGGCCGGGGAGGGCGCCGTGTCGGTGACCCTCGCCGACGAACACGGCGCACCCCTGGCCCGCATCCAGGCCCTGACGTTCCGCCCCGCCGTCGCCGAACAGGTCCGCACCGCCCCCGGCGCGCAGCAGCCGCTCTACACCCTGCACTGGCGCCCCGCCGCCCTCACCCCGGCCCCGCACCACAGCCCGTGGGGCGTCCTGGGCACCGGCAGCGCCCTGGCCCGCCAACTGACCGAAACAGGCGGGCACATCGCGTCGTACGCCTCGCTGGCGGACGCCGCCGCGGACCCGGCCCCCGCACACCTGGTGGTGTGCCCGGACGACACCGACACCAACACCGGCACCGGCACCGGCGTGCTGGAGAGCGTCGCCGCGGCGGACAAGCGCGTCCTGGACCTGCTCCAGCGCTTCCTCGCCGAGGACTCCCTGGCCGCCTCCACGCTGGTGGTCCTCACCCGCCACGCGGTTGCCGCCCGCGCCGAGGACCGCATCGAGGACCTGCCCGGCGCGTCCGTGTGGGGCCTGGTGCGCTCCGCGCAGAGCGAGCACCCCGGCAGGTTCAAGCTGGTCGACATCGACGACGCGGACACCTCCCGGGAACGCTTCGCCGACACCCTCACCGCCGGGGAGGAGCAGCTGGTCCTGCGCGAGGGCGCCTGCCTGGTGCCGCGCCTGGCCCCCGCGACCGCCGACGAGCGGCGCCTGGACGCCCCGCCGGCCGGCCCGCACCGCCTGGGCATCACCGACACCGGCACGCTGGAGAACCTGGACTGGACACCGTGCCCGGAGGTGCGGGCACCCCTGACCTCCGGCCAGGTCCGTATCGCCGTGCAGGCCGCGGGAGTGAACTTCCGCGACGTGACCATCGCGCTGGGACTGGTGGAGCGCACCGCCATCGACGCCGGGCTCGGCAGCGAGGGCTCCGGCGTCGTCCTGGAGGTCGCCGACGACGTGCCGCACCTGGCGCCCGGCGACCGGGTCGCCGGCATCTTCACCGGCGCCTTCGCCCGCACCGCCGTCGCCGACCACCGCCTCCTCGTGCCCGTCCCCGACGGATGGACCCACGCCCAGGCCGCGTCCGTGCCCTGCACCTTCCTCACCGCCTACTACGCCCTCTTCCAGGCGATACGCCTGCGCAAGGGGCAGCGCGTCCTCATCCACGCCGCGGCCGGCGGCGTCGGCATGGCCGCCGTCCAGCTGGCCCGGCACGCCGGCGCCGAGGTCTACGCCACCGCCAGCCCCGCCAAATGGCCCGCCCTGCGCGCGCTGGGCCTGGACGACGCGCACCTGGCGTCCTCCCGCGACCTGGACTTCGTCGACACCTTCCACCGCGCCACCGGCGGCCGCGGCGTGGACGTCGTCCTGAACTCCCTGGCCCACACCTTCGTCGACGCCTCCCTGCGGCTGCTCCCCGAAGGCGGCCACTTCCTGGAGATGGGCAAGACCGACATCCGCGACCCCGGTCAGGTGGCCATCGACCACCCGGGCGTCACCTACCAGGCCTTCGACCTGTACGAGACGGGCCCGGACGCCATCAAGGACATGTTCGGCGCCGTCATGGACCTGTTCGCCGAGGGCCGGCTGCACCTGAACCCGATCTCCCTGCGCGACATCCGCGACGCCCGCCGCACCTTCCGCGAGATGAGCCAGGGCCGGCACACCGGCAAGCTCGTCCTGGACGTCGGAGACGGCTTCGGCGGCGGCACCGTGCTGGTCACCGGCGGCACCGGGGGAGTGGGCTCCCTCGTGGCCCGCCACCTCGCCCGCGAACACGGCGTGCGCAGTCTCCTGCTGGCCAGCCGCAGCGGACCGGCGGCCCCCGGGGTGGACGAACTCGTCGCCGACCTCCAGGCCGCCGGCGCGGCGGTCAAGGTCGTCGCCTGCGACGTGGGGGACCGCGACGCGGTGGCGGCCCTGCTCACCGGCCTGCCCGCCCGCCACCCGCTGACCGCCGTCGTCCACGCCGCCGGCACCCTCGCCGACGCCACCGTGCAGGCCCTGACCGGCGACGCCGTCGACGACGTCCTGCACGCCAAGGCGGGCGGCGCCCTGCACCTGCACGAACTGACCCAGGACCACACCCTGTCGGCGTTCTGGCACTTCTCCGCCCTGGCCGGCACCCTCGGCACCGCGGGACAGGCCAACTACGCCGCGGCGAACGCCTTCCTCGACGCCCTGGCCCTCCAGCGCCACGCCGCCGGCCGGCCCGCCACCTCGCTGTGCTGGGGCTGGTGGGAACAGGCCGGCGGCATGACCGAGAACCTGGAGGACAGCGACCGCTCCCGGCTGCGACGAGTGGGCATCGCCCCGATGCCCACCGCGCAGGCCCTGGCCCTGTTCGACGCGGCCGCCGCCGGCAGCCGGCCGGTCCTGGTCCCCGCCCGCTTCGACCTCGCCGCACTGCGCGCCACCAGCGGGCACGACATGCCGCCGCTGCTGCGCGAACTCGCCGACAGCGGCCCCGGCCGCCGCGGCACCCGCCCCCACACCACACCCCGCACCACCACGTCGCCCACCCTGGCGGCGAAGCTGACGGCCCTGCCCGCCGAGGAGGCCCGCCAGGTCGCCCTGGACTGGGTCCGCGACCAGGTCGCCCTCGTCCTGGGACACCCCTCCGGCGCGGGCATCGACGTCGACCAGGCCTTCACCCCGCTGGGCATCGACTCCCTGACCGCGGTCGAACTCTGCAACCGCCTGGCCGCCGCCACCGCCCTGCGCCTGCCCTCAGCGCTCGTCTTCAGCTACCCCACCCCCCGCGAACTGAGCGAGCACATCTGCCACCTGCTGCGCCCGGCCACCGACGACGACACGCAGGCCGCCCCGAGCGCCGAGGACAGCGAGATCCGCGCCGTCCTGCACAGCGTGCCGATCGAGCGGCTGCGCGCCGCGGGCCTCCTGGACCTGGTCCTGGCCTGCGCCCGGCAACCCGCACCCGACAACGACACCCCCACCGACCCGGACACAGACCCGGGCGCGGGTGTGGGGGAGTTGTCGGACCTGGACCTGGAAGCACTGGTCGACCTGGCTCTGGATGAGAAGAGGTAACGGACATGACCAACTCCGCGGAACAAGCGGACGGCGGGGCCCGGGTCCAGCGGGCACTGCGCACCCTCCTCGAAGAACGCGACCGCCTGCGCCAGGAGAACGAGGACCTCAAGGCCGGCCGCGGCGAACCCGTCGCCGTGGTGGCCATGGCCTGCCGCTTCCCCGGCGGCGTCTGCACCCCCGAGGAACTGTGGGAGGTCGTACGCGAGGGCCGCGACGTCGTCGGCGACTTCCCCCAGGACCGCGGATGGCGCGACGTGTACGACCCCGACCCCGACGCCGCCGGCGGCGCCCGCACCCGCCAGGGAGGCTTCCTGCACGACGTGGCCGGCTTCGACGCGGACTTCTTCAACATCAGCCCCCGCGAGGCACTGGCCGTCGACCCCCACCACCGCCTGCTGCTGGAGACCTCCTGGGAGGCCTTCGAACGCGCCGGCATCGTCCCCGCCGACATCCGCGGCAGCGACGTCGGCGTGTTCTCCGGCGTCAGCTCCTCCGAGTACGGGTGGCGCTTCCTGGAAGGCGGCTACCCGGACCTGGAGGGCTACCTGCTGTACGGCAGCGCGCTGAGCGTCGCCTCCGGCCGGGTCGCCTACGAACTGGGCCTGACCGGACCGGCGGTGTCGGTGGACACGGCCTGCTCCTCCTCACTGGTGGCCCTGCACATGGCGGTGCAGTCGCTGCGCTCGGGGGAGTCGTCGCTGGCGCTGGCGGGCGGCGCGCTGGTGATGTCGACGCCCGCGATGTTCGTGGAGTTCTCCCGCCAGGGCGCCCTGTCGGCGGACGGCCGGTGCAAGGCGTTCGCCGACGGCGCCGACGGCACCGGCTGGGCCGAGGGCGCGGGCGTGCTGCTGCTGGAACGGCTCTCCGACGCCCGCCGCAACAACCACCCCGTGCTCGCCCTCGTCCGCGGCTCCGCGGTGAACCAGGACGGCGCCTCCAACGGGCTGACCGCCCCCAACGGCCGCGCCCAGGAGAAAGTGATCCGCACCGCCCTGGCGAACGCCGGCATCGCCCCCGGCGAGGTGGACCTGGTGGAGGCGCACGGCACCGGGACCGTGCTGGGCGACCCCGTCGAGGCGGGCGCGCTGCTGGCCGCCTACGGCCAGGACCGCGAGGACGGCCGGCCGCTGTGGCTGGGGTCGCTGAAGTCGAACATGGGCCACGCCCAGGCCGCCGCCGGGGTGGGCGGCGTCATCAAGACCGTGATGGCCCTGCGCCACGCCCACCTGCCGAAGACCCTGCACGTGGACGCCCCCTCGCGGCACGTGGACTGGTCCTCGGGCGCCGTCGAGCTCCTCGCCGAGGGCCGCCCCTGGACCCGGCAGCAGGGTCCGCGCCGGGCGGGCGTGTCCTCGTTCGGGGTCAGCGGCACCAACGTCCACGTGATCCTGGAGGAGGCCCCGACCCAGCCACCCGAGCCGTCCCACCCCGGGCACCCCGAGCAGGTGCGGGGGAGTGGGGTCATCGGCCCCGTCGTGCCGTGGGTGGTGTCCGCCAAGAGCGCCCAGGCCCTGCAACTGCAGGCGCACAGACTGCGTACCCTCCTGGACGGCGACGCGCCCACCGACCTCGCCGACGCCGGCTGGTCGCTGGTCTCGGCCCGCTCCCGCTTCGAGCACCGCGCGGTCGTCCTGGGCCGCGACCACACCGAACTGAGCGCCGCCCTGAGCGCGTTGGGCGAGGGCCGCGAATCGGCGGCGGTGGTGCGCGGCACCACCGGCCCCCTGGGCGGCGTCGCCTTCGTCTTCCCCGGCCAGGGCTCCCAGTGGGCCGGCATGGGCCGCGAACTGTACGAGGCCTTCCCCGTCTTCGCACAAAGCATGGACGCCTGCGCGGCCGCCCTGGCCGAGTGGGTCGACTGGTCGCTGCTGGACGTCATCCGCGGCCAGGACGGCGCACCCACCCTGGAGCGGGTGGACGTGGTGCAGCCCGCCCTGTTCTCCGTCATGGTGTCCATGGCCGCCCTGTGGCGCTCCTGGGGCGTGCAGCCGGACGCGGTGGTGGGCCACAGCCAGGGCGAGATCGCCGCAGCCTACGTGTGCGGCGCGCTGACCCTACGGGACGCCACCCGCATCGTGGCGCTGCGCAGCAAGGCCCTGGTGGGCCTGATCGGGCACGGCGCGATGGCCTCCGTCGCCCAGTCCGCGCAGGAGGTGCAGGAACGGCTGGCCCCCTGGGAGGGACGGGTGAGCGTCGCCGTCGTCAACGGACCCCGCTCGGTGGTGGTCTCCGGCGAACCCGACGCACTGGACGAGTTCGTCGACAAGACGAAGGCCGACGGCGCCCAGGCCCGCCGGATCTCCGTCGACTACGCCTCCCACTCCCACCACGTGACCCGGGTCCGCGAAGAGGTCCTGGCCTGCCTGACCGACGTACGCCCCGCCTCCGCCGAGCTGCCGTTCTACTCCACGCTGTACGGCGAGCCCGTCGACACCGCCCGACTGGACGGCGGCTACTGGTACGACAACCTGCGCGAGCAGGTCCGCTTCGAGTCCTCCATCCGCCACCTGGCCGACGACGGCACGCGGGTGTTCATCGAGATGAGCCCGCACCCCGTGCTGACCGTTCCGGTGCAGGAGACCGTCGAGGACGTGGACGACGCGCTGGTGCTGTCCTCCTCGCGGCGCGGTCGCGGCGAGGTGGAGTCCGTGCTCACCTCGCTGGCCGCACTGCACGTGCGCGGCGGCCACGTCGACTGGGACGCCCTGTTCACCACCCGCCGGCGGGTGGACCTGCCCACGTACGCCTTCGCCCGCCGCCGCTACTGGCTCAGCTCCCTCGCCCCTACGACACCGGCCGCCCCGGCACCGCAGGCGCAGGTGGCCGGGGAGGACGACGAGGACCGCCTGGTCCCGCTGTCGGAGCGGATCTCGGCACTGTCCCCCGACGACGCGCACGCCCTGGTCCTGGACCACGTCCTGGAACGGGTCGCCGTGGTCCTTGGCCACGCCTCCAGCGAACAGCTCGGCCCCGACGACGAGTTCATGAAACTGGGCTTCGACTCGATGCTCTCCTCCGAGCTCAGCAAACGCCTCAGCGCGTCCACGGGACGCAAACTCAAACCGAACGTGGTGCTGCGCCACCCCTCACCCCGGCTGATCGCCGGGCACATCGTGTCCCTGATGGCCGCCGACCCGCGATGACACCCACCCGCACCCGCCCGCGCCCGCCGCACCCGGCGAGCAAGCGGGCCGGGGCGGGGCGGGGGAGTGAGATGGAAAGTGTCCCGCCGGCGGGACAGCGCAAGCCTCAGCGCGCCCTGTCCCGCCGGGAACCGAGTTGTCTTGAACGGCTGATCCGACCCCCACGACGATGGGGGTCGATCTGCGAATTCCGCCGGAATCCGGGCTTGTTGAGGGGTTGATCTGTGTGCGTTCATTCGGTGCGTCGTCTGCGCATAAAGGCATGTGGCGGGCGCAGGAAATGGCTCCCGACACGCCGAACCATGCACTGACCATGTGGGACGTGGACGGTGAGCTGGACACGGACGTCATCGCCGCCGCGTTCCAGCACGTCATGGGCGAGGCGGAGGTGCTGCGCGTCAACTTCACCGACGACGGCGGCGGACTGCGCATGGCGCCCCGCGACCTGGGGGACTGGCAGCCCTTCTTCCTCGACCTGAGCGCCGAGGACGACCCCGAGCAGGCGGCCCGCGAAGCCATGGCCGACCTGGTGCGCCGGCCCTTCGACCTGAGCCGGGACCTGCTGTTCCGGCTCGGCGTGGTCACCCTCGCCCCCACCCGCTCCCTGCTGGTGATCGCCTACCACCACCTCATCTCGGACGGATTCGGCGCCGGCGGCCTGCTCTCCAAGCGCCTCGCGGAGGTGTACACGGCGCTGGCAGGCGGACATCAGGCGCCGCCGCTGCCGCACCCCTGGGACGTCGCCTCCTTCGCCGGCGAGGCCACCCAGTACCTCGACTCCGACACCTTCACCCAGGACAGCGAGTTCTGGCGCACCTACCTCACCGACGCGCCCCCGCCCGCCCAGGTGCCGCGCGTGGCCCTGTCCGACACCCAGCGCACCGAGCTGTCCGAACCGCTCGGCAGCGCCGACCGCTGGTCGGAGGTGGCCGAGACCATCGGCATGGTCAGCCGGACCCTGTCCGTGCCCCGCGCCGAGGCCGAGGTGTGGACCAAGACCGCCCAGTCCATGGGCCTGTGGATGTCGCAGCTGCTCAGCGCCGCCACCGCGGTGTTCCTGCGCCACCGCTGCGACCGCCCGCACTTCCTCCTCTCGCTGGCCGTCGGCAACCGCGTCGGCGTCGCCAGCCGCACCCCGGGACTCGCCGTCAACGTGGTCCCGGTGCGCGCGCACGTCGATTTGAACTCCACGTTCGCCGAGGTCGCCGACGCCCTGGTGGAGGAGACCTACGACATCTCCGGGCACACCGCCTGCCACTACTCCGACATCCAGCGCGCCGCCGGCACCCCCTTGAGCGGACGCGGCAGCTACGGCGCCGTCGTCAACGTCGTGGAGTTCGTCGAGCAGCTCCACTTCGGCGACAGCCCGGCCCGCTACAGCGGCGCGACGACCGGCACCTTCGAGGAACTGTCCATCGGCGTCTACACCGACGGCAGCGCCGACAGCGACCTGTTCATCCGCCTGGACGCCCCCGCCCGCCTCTACCACCGCGCCGAACTGCGCCACGTCGGCGAGGAGCTGATCGCGTTCATCCGCGCCGCGGTGGCCGCCCCCGACGCGCCCGTCGGCGCACTGGACGTACTGGAGGGCCCCGCACGCGAGCAGGTGCTGCCCGCACGCCGCCCCGCCCCCGCCACCGACTGGTCGACGGTTCCCGAGCTGTTCGCCCGCCAGGCCGCCGGCCGCCCCGACGCCCCGGCCCTGACCTGCGGCGAGCGCACCCTCACCTACCGGGAGCTGGACGAACACTCCACCCGCACGGCCCGGGAACTCACCGCCCGCCTCACCGGCGAGAAGGTCGTGGCGCTGGCGCTGCCCCGCTCCGCGGACCTGGCCATCGCCCTGCTGGGCGTCGCGAAAGCCGGCGCCGCCTACCTGCCGCTGGACCCCGACGCCCCGGCCGAACAGCTCAGCGCGCAGCTGCGCCAGAGTCCGGCGAGCGTCCTGCTCACCGACGCCGCCCACACCGCACGCCTGGCCGCGCAGCTGGACCTGCCGGTGCTGGCCGCGGCCGACCTCGCCTGGAGCGCCACCGACACCACGCCCGCCGCCGGGCCGGCGGTGCGGCCGCCGCGCCCCGACAGTCTGCTGGCGGTCCTGCCCGCCGCGACGAACCACGGCACCGACCACCCGGCGGTCGCGGTCAGCCACCGCAACATGAGCCACTTCGTCCAGGACCCGCACTGGCAGGGCGCTGGCGACAGCACCGTCCTCTGGCACACCCCGCCCACCCACGACGCCCTCGCCCTGGAGGTGTGGCTGCCGCTCCTGAGCGGCGGCCACGTCGTCACCCACCCCGACGCGGTTCTGGACGCCGACGCGCTGGCCGCGGCAGCCGCCGCCCACGCCCTCACCACCCTGTGGCTGCCCGCCGTGCAGTTCGCCACCATCGCCGCCCAGCGCCCCGACAGCCTGGCCGCCCTGCGCGAGGTGTGGACCGGCGGCGACCGCGTCTCCGCCGCCGCACTGCGCCGCGTCAAGGCCGCCTGCCCCGACCTGACCGTCGTCCACGGCCACGGACTGCGCGAAGCGACCGTCTTCGCCGCCTGCCACCGCCTGGCCGCCGACGAACCCGTACGCCACGCCGGCACCGTCGGCCGCCCCCTGGACGACACCGCCCTGTACGTCCTGGGCCCGGGACTTGCCCCGGTCCCCGTCGGCGTGAGCGGAGAACTCTACGTGGCCGGCCCCGGCGTGGCCCCCGGCTACCCGGGCCGCCCCGCCCTGACCGCGCGGCGCTTCGTGCCCTGCCCCTTCGGGCCGCCCGGCACCCTGATGCACCGCACCGGCGACCGGGCGCGCCGGGGCACCGGCGGCCGCCTGGAGTACGTGGCCCGCGCCGACGAACAGGGCGAGGTCCGCGGCGTCGCCGTCGAACTGCCCGAGGTCGAGGAGGTGCTGAGCGAACACACCGCGGTCGCCTACGCCGTCGCCGGCTTCCGCAAGGACGCCACCGGAGCGCAGCGCCTGGCCGCATACGTCGTGCCCGCCCCCGGCCACAGCGTCGCCGCCGACGAACTGCGCCGCTTCGCCGCGGGCTGGCTCCCCGAGTCCCTGGTGCCGTCGGTGTTCACCGTCCTCGACACCCTGCCGGTGGGAGCCGACGGCCGGGTGCAGCGGGCGGCCCTGCCGCAGCCCGCCTTCGACGAGGGCACCTACCGGGCACCGCGCAACGACACCGAGCGGGTGCTGGCCGCGGCCTTCGCCGACGTCCTGGAACGCGAGCGGGTCGGCATCGACGAGGACTTCTTCGACCTGGGCGGCAACTCCCTGCGCGCGATCCGCCTCGTCGGCCTCATCCGCACCGAACTCAAGCAGGAGGTGTCCATCCGCCGGCTGTTCGCGGCCCGCACCGTCATCGGCCTGTCGGACATGTGGAAGGACCTCGGCCAGTCCAGCAGGCCCAGCCTGCGCCGGCGCACCAAGCAGGGCGCGGTCCTCTAACACCCCCAGTTCCCCCGCCCCAGTTCCCCTGCCCCCGGCTGCCGCCGCGGGGCGGGGGAGCACCGGGCAGGCCCCCTTCCGCGACAACGGCCCCCCCTTTTCCGCGCTCTCCAACGATCCGCCGCGCCCCACACCACGCCCACCGCTCGGCCCGGCGACGGAGAAAGGCACCTCATGGACTCTCTGACCCAGGCCCTGCTGTCCGGGGCCGGCCCGCAGGAACTCGAACGCCACGACCTGCCCGCCACCTACACCGCCGCGCACATCCTGGCCCGCGACACCGGCATGTTCGACGGCGTCGAGGACAAGGACGTACGCAAGTCACTGCACGTGGGACAGGTACCGATGCCCGACCTCGCCCCCGACGAGGTCGTGGTCGCGGTGATGGCCAGCTCCATCAACTACAACACCGTGTGGTCCGCCACCTTCGCCCCGGTGTCCACCTTCGAATTCCTCAAGCGCCAGGCCCGCCAGGGCGGTTACGCCGCCCGCCACGACCTGCCCCACCACGTCGTCGGCTCCGACGCGGCCGGCGTCGTCGTGCGGACCGGCGCCGGGGTGAGGCACTGGAAGGTGGGCGACCACGTCGTCGCCAGCTGCGTCCAGGTCGACGAACAAGAACCCCAGACCCACGCCGACGCCATGCTCGGCACCGGACAGCGGATCTGGGGCTACGAGACCAACTTCGGCGGCCTGGCCCACTACGCGGTCCTGCGCGCCAGCCAGCTGCTGCCCAAACCCGCCCACCTGACCTGGGAGGAGTCGGCCGGCGTCCTGCTGACCGCGGCGACGTCCTACCGGATGCTGGTCGGCGCCAACGGCGCCCGCATCAAACAGGGCGACATCGTCCTCATCTGGGGCGCCACCGGGGGCCTGGGCGCGTTCGCCGTGCAGATGGTCAAGAACGCCGGCGGCATCGCCGTCGGCGTCGTCGGCTCCCAGACGAAGGCCGACGCGCTGCGCCGCCTGGGCTGCGACGTCGTCATCAACCGCAACGACATCGGCCTGGGCACCGACAGCGCCCCCAGCCCCGAGCAGACCATCGAGCTCGGCAAACGCCTGGGCCGCGAGATCCGCCGCCTGGTCGGCGAGGACCCCCACGTCGTCTTCGACTACGTCGGACGCGCCACCTTCGGCATCTCCGTGTTCGTCGTCCGCAAGGGCGGCGTGGTCGTCACCTGCGGATCCAGCACCGGCTACGACCACCACTTCGACAACCGCTACCTGTGGATGAACCTCAAACGCGTCATCGGCAGCCACGCCGCCAACCTCCAGGAACAGGCCGAGTGCAACCGCCTGGTCCGCCTGGGCCACCTATCCCCGGTGCTGTCGCGGGTGTTCCCGCTCGACGACGTCGGCGAAGCCGCCCGCCTGGTCCAGCTCAACCAGCACACCGGCAAGGTCGGCGTCCTGTGCCTGGCACCCCAGGAGGGCCTCGGCGTCACCGACCCCGCCCTGCGCGACCAGCTGGGCGCCACCCGCCTCAACCCCCTGCGCACCAGCACTCCCGCCCCCGTCTCCGGGCAGGCGGCCTGACATGGGCATCGGCATCCTCTCCACCGGCTCCTACCTGCCCAAGCACGAGGTCGGCAACGAAGAAGTCGCCCAACGCGTCGGCGTCAGCGCCCAGTGGATCGAAGACAAGACCCAGATCCGCACCCGCCGCTACGCCGCCCCCCACGAAGCGACCTCCGACCTCGCCGTCAAGGCCGGCGAACGCGCCCTGGAACAAGCCGGACTGACGCCCCATCAGATCGACTACCTCATCGTCTCCACCTCCACCGGCGACTTCCCCCAGCCCCCCACCTCCTATCTCGTCCAGCACCACCTGGGCGCCTACGGCGCCGCCTGCTTCGACATCAACGTCGTCTGCAGCGGCTTCGTCTACGCCCTCGCCCTGGCCCACAGCCTGGTGACCGTCCGCCCCGACGCCCGCGTCCTGGTCATCGGCGCCGACATCTACTCCCGCATCCTGGACTTCACCGACCGCAAGACCGCCATCCTGTTCGCCGACGGCGCCGGAGCCGCCGTCGTCGGCGCCGTACCCCACCCCTACGGCATCCTCGCCACCGACCTCTCCAGCCGCGGCGACGCCCACCACCTGATCCGCGTCGAAGCCGGCGGCAGCCGCAATCCCGCCTCCGCCGCCACCGTCGCCGACGGCGGCCACCACTTCAAAATGGACGGCCGCGGCGTACGCGACTTCGTCACCGAACACGTCCCACCCGCGCTGCGCGCCCTCACCCGCAGCGCAGGCGTCGACATCGGCGCGGTCGACCACTTCGTCCCCCACCAGGCCAACGGCGTCATGCTCACCGACGTCGTCGAACGCGCCGGACTCGACGCCGCCCACACCCACCGCACCCTCACCCGCTACGGCAACGTCGGCAGCGCCTCCGTGCCCATCGCCCTGGACGAAGCCCACCGCACCGGAGCACTGCACGCGGGCGAACTGGTACTGCTCGCCGGATTCGGCGGCGGCATGTCCATCGGAGCCACCCTTCTGACCTGGGGGACACCCACATGACCACCACCATCCCCGCCCAGCCGGGCGCCGCCATCGAACGGATCGGCGTCGTCGGCAGCGGCATCATGGGCACCGGCATCGCCGAACTCTGCGCCAAGACCGGCCTCGACGTCACCGTCGCCGTGTTCTCCGAAACCTCCCTCACCACCGCCCCCCGCCGCCTGGCCGCCTCCCTGGACCGCGGAGTGAGCCGCAACAAACTCACCTCCGACCAGCGCGACGCGGCCCTGGACCGGGTGACGTTCACCCGCGACCTCGCCGACCTCGCCGACCGCCACCTCGTCATCGAGGCCGTCAAAGAAGACGAGCCGCTCAAACTGGACCTGTTCGCCACCCTCGACAAAATTGTCGAAGACCCCGACGCGATCCTGGCGACCAACACCTCCTCGATCCCCGTCGTCCGCCTGTCCGCCGCCACCCGCCGCCCCGGCCAGGTCCTCGGCCTGCACTTCTTCAACCCCGTCCCGGCCCTGCCGCTGGTCGAACTCATCCCCTCCGTCCTCACCGACGAAGCCGTCACCACCCGCGCACACCACTTCGTCCGCGACGTCCTGGGCAAACACCCCATCACCGCCCCCGACCGCGCCGGCTTCCTCGTCAACGCCCTCCTCTTCCCCTACCTGCTCTCCGCCGTCCGCATGGTCGAATCAGGCCTGGCCACCGCCGAAACCCTCGACCAGGGCATGACCCTGGGCTGCTCCCACCCCATGGGCCCCCTGCGCCTGGCCGACCTCATCGGCCTGGACACCACCGTCTCCATCGCCCAGGCCATGTACGAGGAGTTCAAGGAACCCCTCTACGCGCCCCCGCCGCTCCTGCTGCGCATGGTCGAAGGCGGCCTCCTGGGCAAAAAATCCGGCCAGGGCTTCTACACCTACGCCTGACCGGCCACCGGCCGCGGCCCGGGACGCGGGATCACCGGGAACCGGTCCGCGGGCTCGCCACGCCAGGAGACGATACGAGGCGAAGGCTCAGGCCGGCGTACTGCATGGGGCCCCGCGTCGAACGAAGGGACCCGCCTGTGAGCGTGAGGGGGATGCGGCCCACCTTGGACCAGCGGCGGCGCGGTGCGCTCCTCACCGCCCTGGACTTCCGGCCTGCCGGGCTCTGCCCGCGCCGCGGCCTGACCATCAGCTCCGGAGATCCGAACTGTCCCAGCCTCCAGGCAACCTGAAACGCAGCAGGATGCCAGGTGCCATCGGGAGACCTGTGATATCAACTACGCTGGCTCTAGCCGTCCGACCGCATCCGTGACTCGGGGTAAAAGCCCTGGTCAACCTGTTTGATGCGACCTGGAGGAAGCCGTGAGTGCCGAACTTCCCGACTGGATGATCCCGCCTAGGCCGAGTGGCTGGGAGGCCGACGATCTCGACCATCTTCCCCAAGCCCCGCGGCACACGGAACTCATCGACGGAGCCCTGATCTTCATGATGTCGCCGCAGCGTTCCTGGCACTCTCGGCTCGTGGAGAACCTGACCTTCGCGCTGCGACGGACTGTCCCTGCCGGGTTCGAGGTTGAACGTGAAATGACCATTCGACTCGACAGGAAGAGCCGTCCTGAGCCGGACACGCTGGTCACCACCGCGCCGTACGATCCCGATCGAACCTGGTATGCGCCCGAAGACGTGGCTCTGGTTATTGAAGTCGTCTCAGAGGAATCGGCGGATCGTGACCGGTCCTTGAAGCCTTTCAAGTACGCACAGGCCAAGATCCCCCACTTTTGGCGCATCGAAGATGAAGCTGGGCTCCCTGCTGTTCACACCTACGAGCTCGATGGCATGACCGGCATGTATGTGGCCACCGGCATCCATCGAGGACGATTGAAGGTCTCTGTTCCCTTCCCTGTCGACATCGAACTCGACAGTCTCGTGCCTTGAGGGAACGGCCCACCTTGCACCAGCGGCGGCGTGGTGCGCTCCTCACCGCCCTGTTCGGGTGCCTGGTGGCGGGGCCGACAGAGCTGCTGGAGTCCGGCGTGGGCTGGGACGCCCCTCTGGTCGGGCTGGTCGGGGGTGCCGCAGGAGCAGTCCTGGGCTTCGCGTTCCCCTTCGTCCTGTCCCGGAGGCGGAGGGAACACCTCGCCCCACCCCCGCCTCCACCCCATCCACCGTCCCCGCCGCCTCCCGCGTCATCGCCCGGGAGCACCTGATGTTGCAACTCGCCGTCCAGACCCGCCAGCTCGTCACGCTCACGCAGGGCGACTCAGCGGCTGCACGCAGGACCACGTCGGCTGGCACCCACCGCTGGGTCCCTATTCGCCCAACCCCCCGCCGACGGTGCCGTCCGACGGCCCCCGTTTCCGCCCATGAGGGAGGAGACGAACATGCCTCAGGACGGTTTTGAGCAGCCCACTGCCGAGGTGTACCTGCTCTTCGCGCACGAGGCGCGCACGAGAGATCAATACCTCGCTCGTCGCCGCGGCCTCCCTGCTCCACCCCCATGTCCGGCAGCCCGACGGCGCCCGCGGCGTCCATTGCCCAGGCGGACGTCCCATGTAAGTGGGGATCAACCGTGCGGAGGACCCGCCCGGTAGTGATCCGGTATCGGGGCGGGAGCGTCGGGTCGGAGGCTGGGGCGTGACCGCACCGGTCGGTGCATGCACCCGCCTCGCGCGCATCCCATCCGTCGGAGGAGCACGTTGATCAGCGATGTTCTTCACCGTGGAGATGTCCTGACGAAATACGAGGACCAGCTTCGGCAAGCCCTCAGCCAGGTCGGACGTAGCTCCCGGTCCAGCTCCGAGTTCACCCCTGCGTTCGAACTTCCTTCCTCCTCCTCCGCGTTGAGAGAATTCTTCGCCGTCGCCGATCCGCACTTCGCGGAGCTGGGCACGGTCGGCTCGAGCAGGCTCGTCCTGCTCGACCTGATGGGCAACCCGGCCACCCGTACGGTCAAGACCCTGGCCTCGCTGGTGATCGTGGCCCGCGCGGTGCTGCACACCGAACGGACCGGCGAGCCGGTGATGATCGTGACCCCGTCCTCGGCGAACAAGGCAACGGCCTTGCGGGACGCGGTGCTTCGCGCCTACCGGACCGGCCTCAGCGACCCGGACAGGCTGCGGATCGTCACCGTCGTCCCGGAGGCCGCCCGGCCCAAGCTGTGGTCCTCCGCCCTGAGCGAGGACACCGCCCTGGCCGCGCGCAATCCCATGTGCGTGCTCGCACCGGGTGGACCTGAGGTCAAGCCCCTCACCAAGCAGGTGGTCGACACCATTGCCCAGGAACTGGCCGCCCGTACCGGGTTCCGGCTCTGGCACACCCTGGACCTGGCCAACTACCAGTGCTGCGACGCCGTTCGCGCCTTCGCCGAGCATGCCGAGCTGCCGCAGGCTCCCGGCGTCACCCGGTCGCACGCCCACGCGGTGTCGAGCGCCTTCGGCCTGCTGGGCCACCATTTCGGGACGACCCTGCTGCCCGCACCGACGGCCGCGCCGCAGTACTTCCTGGTGCAGCACATGGCGACACCCGACATGGTGCTCAGCCTGTACGACGCGACGCCGCCCACGTACCGCCTCGACCCGGCGACCGGGTTGTACCACCAGCACGAGGACCCGCACTACCCCGCCGCGACCTTCGATCCGGCCGAGAACCTCGAACCGACCTTCTACACCCGCCGGCCCGCGACCTCACCCGCGATGAACCAGCTGATCCGCACGCACGGTGGGGGCGGCGTAGTCGTCTCGCTGCATGAATGCCTCTCCCGGTACTCCGAGACCCGGGCGCTGCTCGCGGACACGGCCGTCGAGCTGCCGGCAGACCCTCGTCATCTGCGGGAGTGGTCGCTGGTGATGGTCCTCACCGGCGTCCTCACCGGCATGGAGCGCGGCCTGCTCGACACGGACGAGGTCGTCGTGCACGGCTCCGGCTCCTACGGCCTCAAGGACTTCACGCCCATCCCGGACAGCCGGGTTCGTGAGATCGCCGATGCCGAGCAACTGCGGCAGGTCGTCTTCGCCGCGGCGAACGGGCGGACCCCGTGACGGGCACCGTGCCGCTCACGGTCTGGGCGCGGTACCGGTGGACCACCGGCACCGGGGGCTGGGCCCGGGTGCGGGAGCGCTGGGCGGACCTTCCCGGACGTCGCTTCACCCACCGGGTCCTCAGCTCGGCCGAGGACCGGCTCTCGCTGGCGTACCAGGGCTGCCCGGAGGGAATGACCTACCTCCTGCCCTACCTGCGCAACCAGATGGCGGCCCAGGCGGGCGCGGTCGCTGTGGTGGACCGGCAGGCTCCCACATGGCGGCAGATGCTGCGCGCGGCGCACCGGCCCACGGCCGACCTGCTGGTGCTCGGCTGCTCGCGCGAGCGGGTCCGCCGACTGCCGGCCACCCGATCGGTGGTGCTGCCCTTCCGGATCAACATGGCGCTGGACGTCAACGCCCAGGCCGTCCACAGCCAGGTCTCCGGCAACGAACGCCGCCAGTTCGCGAAGCTTCGCCGGATCCACGGGTGGACCTGTGAGGTCGGCACCGACCTTGCCGACCTGCAGTTCTTCTACCGGCGCATGCACCTGCCCACCATGGCCTCCCGGCACGGCGAACAGGCCCGCAGCGCCGACTGGGACATCGCCCTGCACGCCTTGTTCCGGCACGGCCTCGTGCTGTTCGTCCGCGAGGGCGACCGACGGGTCGCAGGCGTTCTGGCGAGGCTGGAGGACGGAGGCCAGACGCTGTGGATGCGCCTGCTCGGCGTGCTCGACGGCGCCGAGGAGCACTACCGCAGCGGTGCGGTGAAGGCGGTGTACTACCTGACGATGGAGTGGGCGGCCGAGCACGGCGTGAGGCGGGTCAACTTCTCCGGCGGCGACCCCTTCCCCGGCCAGGGCGTCTACCAGTTCAAGCGTCGGCTCCACCCGACCGTCTCCCACCCGGTGGACCACTTCCGCCACCGGCGGATGTACCTGCGGGTGAGCAGGGACACCCCGGCGGTCCGCGACTTCCTGGTCTCCACGCCCATGCTCACCGTCGACGGCTGCGATCGGATCGTCGCCACACACTTCTTCGACAGCACGCGCCCCCGCCGTTCCGATATCCGCGCCGACAGCGTGGGTGTGCACGAGGCGCGGACGATCGATCTGGACGAATTCCTGACCGGTGTCTGACCGGTTCGACCTGGGGGGTACGAACATGCGGGCACCTGTCATAGGTCTCGCCGATGAGCTGTCCAAGGACCTCATCCACCACGGATTCGGGCCGTTCAACGGCACCCCGTGCGGGATTCTGGCGCCGCTGTTCACCGCGATCGGCGAGCGCGCGAACCTGCTCACCGTGGGCCGCGAGGACAACGCGGTGGGCATGGCGGCCGGAGCCGCACTGACCGGCCGGGCGCCGGTCGTCCTGATGCAGAACTCCGGTCTGGGCCAGTGCGTCAACGCCCTCGCCTCCCTGGTCCTGCCCTACCAGCTCGCCATGCTGCTGATCGTCAGCCTCAGAGGAGTGGACCCCGACCGGACCCAGGAGAACCTGGTGATGGGTACGGTCACCGAACCGCTGCTCGGTCACCTCGGCATCCCCACCGCGACCCTGGACACAAGAAGAGGCCCGGGCGAGCAGGCCGCCTGGGCGCACGACGTCGTCATCCAGCAGGGCCGGCCGGCGGCGCTGCTGGTGCCCCCGACGGCGTTCGGGTGGCGGCCTTGAACAAAACAGCCGCCATCCGCGCGGTCATCGAGGCCACCACCGACGAGCCGATCGTGTTCACCACCGGCTACGCGTGCCGGATCGCCCAGGCAGTCCTGGACCGCCCCAACCACCTCTACATGACCGGCTCGATGGGCCTGGCCTCCTCGATCGGGATCGGCATCGCGCAGCAGACCGGTCGCCCCACCGTGGTGGTGGACGGCGACGGAAGTGTGCTGATGAACCCGGTGGGACTGCTCACCGCGGGGGCGATGGCCCCACTGCCGCTGCTGCACGTGCTGCTCGACGACGGACGCTACGCCTCGACCGGCGGCCAGCACGTCCCCTGCACGGGCACCGACTTCGCACTGCTGGCACGCAGTTGCGGCTACGCGCGGGTAGAGCGGATCGAGCGGACCACCCAGCTGGCGGCCACGCTGCGCGCGGTGGCCGCGACCTGTACGGCGCCCACCTTCTTGCACTGTGTCCTCGCGGGCGAGGACCCTGCGCCGATCCCGCCCCGGGTGGACGGCGACCTCGCCGATCACGCGGCCCGGTTCGCCTCCGCCCTACGAAAGCCGGTGCCATGCTGAGCCCTCTGTCCGTGAAGCCGGCCCGGCCGCTCTGGACGACCCTGGCCTGGTGGCGCCGGCCGGTGGGGCCGGTCTACCTCGCCTCGCTGGCCCTGTCGCTGGGCAAGGGCGCGTGGTTCACCTGCTGGGCGATGTTCTTCCTGCACTCCGTCGGGCTCTCCACGACCGAGTTCGGCCTCGGCATCACCGCGGCGGGCGTGCTGGGCATGCTCGCCGGCGGACCCCTGGGCTATCTCGCCGACCGGCTGGGCGCCAGAGAGACACTGATCGCGCTCGCGGCGGTGCAGGGGCTGGCGATCCTCTCCTACACCCTCGTCGACGGGTTCTGGTCGGCCGTAGCGGTGACCTGCGTGATGATCGCCGCCGACCGTGCCACCCCCGGGATCCGCGTCGCCCTGATCTCCGGGCTGACCACGGGCGAGGAGCGGATGGAGAGCATCTCCACCAACCGGGCCATGACCCAGGGCGGCATCGTGGTCGGCGCGTTGGCGGGTGCCTACGTCCTGGCGTTGGACAATTCCGCGGGCTACCTCGGGCTCGTCCTGATCTACGGGACGTCCGTCATAGGCTGCGCGGCGCTGCTGTGGCGGGTGCCGCACGTGCAGTCGCTGAAGGACCGCAAGGTACGCCGCCGGGTCCTGGTGCTGCGCGACCGCCCGTTCCTGCTGATCACCCTGTTCAACGGCATACTGGCACTCAGCTGGGGGATGCTCGACTCCGGCGTGCCGCTGTGGATCACCAAGCACACCCAGGCCCCGCTGTGGGTCATGGGCGTGCTGATGGGCGCCAACGCGGTGGTGGTGGTCGTGTTCCAGAACCGTGTCAGCCGGGCGGCGGTCACCGTGGCCGGCGCGGCGCGACTGGGGCTGTGGTCGGGCGTGCTGCTGGCGCTGTCGTGCGTCGTCTTCGCCGCCACCTCGGGCGGCTCCGGCGCACTGGTGCTCTTGCTGCTGGCCGCGGGGGCGGCGGTGCACGTGGTGGGTGAACTGTTCTTCGTGAGCAGCGGGTTCGGGCTCTCGGTGGCGCTCACACCCCACGACGCGCACGGCGAGTACCAGGGACTGTTCTCCACCGGCCAGGCCGCCGCGCTGACCTTCGCTCCCGGCCTGATGACGATCTTGCTGGTCGACGGCGGTGTGGCGGGCTGGTTCGTGCTCGCCGGGCTCTACCTGGCCGGCGGGGCGGGCACCCTGGTGACTGCCCGCTGCGCCGTGCGCAGTGAACCTCCCGCGGCCGAACACGGTGCGGCGTGAGCGGCGCCCGCGTGCGGCTCGGTGCCCTGGTGCTGCCCGAACACCCCGGTCCGGACGGGAGCGAGGTGTGGCGCCGGGCCGAGGACCTCGGCTTCGACCACGCGTGGACGCTGGATCACCTGTCCTGGCGGGTTTCGGCCAACCAGCCGTGGTTCGACGCCCTGACGACGCTGACCGCTGCCGCGGCCCTCACCCGCCGGATCGAACTGGGAACCCTGGTCCTGTCGCCGAACTTCCGCCACCCGGTGCTCACCGCCAGGCAGGCGATGACCCTGGACCACGTGAGCGGGGGGCGGTTCGTGCTCGGCGCGGGCGCGGGAGCAGTGGGGCCGGACAGCGCGGCGCTGGGCTCACCCGTCCTCTCGCCGGCCCAACGGGCCGATCGGTTCGCCGAGTTCGTGCAGCTCACGCACCGGCTGCTGCGCCAGCCGGGGACCACCACCTTCACGGGGGACTGGTACTGCGCCCGCGACGTTGCGATGGTCCCCGGCGGCCTTCGGCCGGGCGGGATACCGCTCGCCGTAGCGGCGAGCGGCCCGCGGGGACTGCGGCTGGCGGCCGAGTACGGCGACACCTGGATCACCATCGGTGACACCCGCGCGCCGGGCGCACAGAGCGAGCGCGAGGCCTTCGCCACCCTGGCCCGTCAGGTTCGGCTGCTGGCCGAAGCGTGCGCGCAGGCGGGCCGCCCGCCCGCCGGCCTGCGCCGGCTGGTCAACCTCAGCCGCGTGGTGCAAGACCCCTACGCGTCGCCTGACCGGCTGGCCGACCTGGTCGGACGGTGTGCCGAGATGGGCTTCACCGACGTGGTGGTGGCCTTCCCGCGACGCGAAGGCGTCTTCGCGGGAGACATGTCCGTGTTCGAAAAGGCGGTGACGCGTCTGCGACGCGACGCCGTCGGGGGAGGGGACCACTGATGTGCGGTTTCGCAGGCTGGGTCGATTTCGCCAGGGATCAGCGCGGTGAGCAGGCCGTGCTCGATGCCATGACCGACACAATGCGTGAGCGCGGGCCCGACGGCCGCGGAACGTGGCTGGGACAGCACGCGGCACTCGGCCACCGGCGGCTCGCCGTGATCGACCCCGCCGGCGGAGCGCAGCCCATGACCGCCCAGGTAGGCCCCGACGGCTCGGCCGTGGTCCTGGCGTACGCCGGCGAGGTGTACAACTTCCGCGAGCTGCGCACGCAGCTCACCGCTCTGGGACACCGCTTTTCGACCAGGTCGGACACCGAAGTGGTGCTGCGCGCCTGCATCGAGTGGGGGACCGGGGCCGCCGAGCGCCTGAACGGAATGTTCGCCTTCGCCGTCTGGGACTCCATCCGCGAGGAGCTGCTCCTGGTCCGGGACCGGCTCGGTGTCAAGCCGCTCTACTACGCACCCCGGCCCCACGGCGTCATCTTCGCCTCCGAACCCAAGGGCGTGTTGGCGCACCCGGAGTTCACCCCCGCCCTGTCACCCCAGGCACTGCACCTTCTGCTCAATCCGAGGCTGGCCATCGCCGGGGAGACGCCGATCGACGCCCTGCACGAGGTGAAACCCGGTCACGTGGTGCGGATCAGCCGCCGCGGACACTCCGAGTCCCCGTACTGGCAGCTGGTCAGCCGGCCCCACACCGACGACCTCACCGGCACGGTGCACGGCGTGCGCGAGCTGCTGGAGGACATCGTCGAGCGGCAGCTGGTGGCCGACGTGCCGAGGGCGGCGATGCTGTCCGGCGGCCTGGATTCCAGCGCCATCGCCGCGCTGGCCGCCCGCAGCCTGGCCCGCGCGGGCGAAGACCCGCTGGTCACGTACTCGGTGCGCTTCGCGGGCGAGGAGCGGGACTTCCGGCCCACCCTGTTGCGGCCCGAACGGGACGCACCGTACGCGGCGCTGACGGCCAAGCACCTGGGCACCGAACACGTGGAGGTGAAACTGCGGGCCGAGGAACTCGCGGCCGCCGCCCCCCTCACCCGCCGGGCCCGCGACCTGCCGGGCCTGGGCCAGTTCGACACCTCGATGTACCTGATGTTCGCGGCTCTGCGCGAGCGCTCGACGGTAGCGCTGTCCGGAGAGGCCGCGGACGAGGTGTTCGGCGGCTACCCGTGGTTCCACGACCCGGGCACGGTCTGGCGGGACACGTTCCCCTGGCTCGGCAACGCGCCCAGGCTCGCGGACTGCCTCGCCCCCGACCTGCGCAAGGCGCTGCGGCCGGCCGAACTGGAAGCGGACCGCTACGCCACGCTGCGCGGCCGGGTACCGCGGCTCGCGGGCGAGGAGGGCATCGACGCGAGAATGCGGGAGGTGCTGTTCCTCAGCCTCCAGGGCCCGCTGGCAATGCTGCTGGACCGCAAGGACCGGATGAGCATGGCGGTCGGCCTGGAGGTCAGGGTGCCGTTTTGCGACCACCGGCTGCTGGAGTACGTCTGGAACGTGCCCTGGACGATGAAGCGTGCCGACGGCCGGGAGAAGAGCCTCCTTCGGATGGCCGTGGCGGACCTGCTGCCCAAGGAGATCCTGATGCGGCCCAAGTCCGCCTACCCCGCCCTGCACGACCCCGCCCACGACGCCGCGGTGATCACCGCGGTGCGGGGCCTGCTCACCGACCCCGCCTCGCCGCTGGCCGGCCTGCTCGACCACGGCCGGGTGGCCGACTTCGTGGACGGACAGGGGCCGACCATGACGCACACCGGCACCGCGCACCTGCTGACGCCCTTGCTGGAGGCGGACCTGTGGATGCGCGAGCACGGGCTGTCCCTCGCCTGAACACGCGCACGGCGAACGACGGCCCTGCACGTGAGCTGACCTGCGAATGCGGCTTATGTCATCATGCAGGCGCGACAGACCAGTCGCTCGCGCTCACGGGACGGGGCGCACGGGAACTACGCTCGACCAGGAGCGTACGGGGGAGCTGCATCGACCTGGCGGACTCAGTGCCGAGGTCGACGCCGGGGGGGAGCAGGATGCTTAAGTTCAATGTTCTGGGGGGCCTTGAAGCCTGGTCGGACGGTTCACGGCTGCACATCGGCGGAACGATTCACGAACGTGTCCTGCTGAGTCTGCTGCTGGAACCGGACCGGACTGTACCGGTTTCCTGGCTGGTGCAGGCGGCGTGGAACGACGAACCGCCCATGACCGCAACCCACCAGGTCCGCAAAGCGGTTGCCGATCTCCGCTCGCGCATTCCCGACGGCAGCGCCGTCATCGTCACCGACGGACAGGGCTACCGGGCCGTCCTGGACGGCGTCGGGCTGGATCTCGTCGAGTTCGGGGAGCGGACGGACGAGGCGGACCGTGCTGTCGCCGAGGGCCGGCCCGTTGATGCCGTTGCCGCGCTGCAGGGAGCCCTCGCGCTGTGGCGCGGCCGCATGTCGGGGCTGGGCAGCGACGCATTGGAAGCGGCCGCGGCCCGGCTCGAGGAACGGCGGGTGACCGCGGCCGAGCAGGTCTTCGAGCTGTGCCTGCGCGCGGGACACGCCGGCGGGCTCGTCGCCGACCTGCGGGACCTGGCCGCCCAGCACCCCTTCCGCGAGTCGCTGCACGCCCAGTTGATGCTGGCGCTGTACCGCAGTGGCCGCAAGGCCGAAGCGCTCGACGAATACCGCAAGATGCGGGAACTACTCGTGGAGGAGCTCGGGGTCGACCCCGGCCCGCAGTTGAGCGGCCTCTACGAAGCGATTCTGCGCGAGGCCCCCGAGCTGAGCGTCCCCGGCCAGGCGCTCACCCAGGCGCCGGAACCGGCCGCTGAGGGCACGCAGGCACCCGAGCCCGCGTTCTCCCCGTGCACCCTGCCTTACGACCTGTCCGATTTCACCGGCCGCGAGGACGAACTCCAGTCACTGCTCGACTGCATGATCACCGGTCAGGAGCCGCGCGGGCACAGCCCGGTCGTGGCGATCGACGGGATGGGAGGCAGCGGCAAGACGTGTCTGGCCGTGCGGGCCGCCCACCGGGTGGCCGGTCAGTTCCCTGACGGTCAGCTCCACATCGACCTGCGGGCCTTCACCCCCGGCGAGTCGCCCATGACGCCGGCCGCCGCGCTGGACAGCCTCCTTGGGGTGCTCGGGGTGCCCAGCGACCGCATCCCGGGCGACCTGGAGGGACGCAGGGCCCTGTGGCGCTCCCTGCTCGCCGACCGGCGCATGCTGCTCGTCCTGGACAACGCCGTCGACACGAGCCAGGTCTATCCGCTGCTACCGGGCTCTCCCGGATGCCTGGTGCTGATCACCGGCCGGACACGGCTGATGGATCTCGACGGCGCCAACTGGATCTCCATCGGCCCCATGGCCCCCGAGAACGGAACGCAGCTGATCGCAGAGATCCTCGGGACCTCCCGCACCGCCGCGGAGCCGGAGGCCGTGCAGGACCTCGTCCGGTTGTGCGGCGGACTGCCGCTCGCCCTGCGCATCGCCGCCGCCCGGCTGCGCAACCGGCCACGCTGGAGTGTGCGCTACCTCGTGGAGCGCCTGCGCGACGAGACGCGCCGCCTGCAGGAGCTGAGCGCAGGAGAGCGCAGCGTCGGCGCCACACTCCAGCTCTCCTACCAGGCGATGGACGAGGAACACCGCACCTCGCTGCGCCTGCTGGGCCTCTACGGCGACGCCGGCATCGACGTGTACACCGGTGCCGCCCTGCTGGCGACGGACATCTACGGTGCGGAACAGATTCTGGAGCGGCTGCTGGACGTGCACCTGCTGCAGCAGTCCCACGTCGCCGTGTACCGCTTCCACGACCTGGTGCGCGATTTCGCCCGCAGCCTCGGCTCACCGGCCACCGCACACGACGACTCCGCAGCCGTCGAGCGCCTGCTCGGCTACTACTGGAAGGCGACCGAGGCCGCCTGCGACGTCCTCTTCCCCGGGCGCACCCGCAGCCCCGCGGTCATCCCGCCCTACGCCGGCGAGGTGCCGGTGTTCACCAGTGCGGCGGAGGCGAGCGACTGGTTCAACCGGGAGCGTGCCAGCCTCATCGCCGCGGTGGAACTCGCCGACAGCCAGGGCCGGGACGCGTACACGGTGTGGCTCACCAGGAACATTGTCTTTTGGCTCAACTCGGTGGGCCGCTTCGAGGAGTTCAAGCGGCTCAGCCAACTGGCGGTCGCCACGGCGCGCCGCAGCAGCGACCTGGCGGCGCTGGGCAGCAGCCTGTCCAGCCTGGGGGTCGCCTGCTGGCGCCTGGGCGACCTGGAGGAGGGGATCCGCTCGGCTGAGGAGGGACGCGATGTCGCCGCACGCCTGGGCGACAGGCGGACCGAGTCGCACAGCGAGTCCATGATCGGACTGCTGCTGACGGTGCAGGGACGGCACTGCGAGGCCCTGTCCCACCTGGAGCGCGCCCTGGACCTGGAACGCGAGCTGGGCCTCGTGCGGGCGGAAGCCGAGAGCCTGAGCAACCTCAGCACGCTGCTCATGCAGTGGGGCAGGTACGAGGAAGCCGCCGACGCCGCGCGGCAGGCGCTTGAGATCCATCGTTCGCTCGACTACCGCGACAACCATGTGATGGCCCTGACGGACCTCGCCTTCGCGTACGCGGGGCAGGGCAGGTACGAGGAAGCCGACGAGCAACTCGAACTGGCCCGGGCGCGCTGTGACGCCTCCAGCCCGCCGGGGGACGTGGCACTGACCCTGGCGTTGTCCGCGGAGGTCCTGCAGTGCCTGGGACGCGCCGCGCAGGCGCCGCCCCTGGCCGAGGAGGCTTTGCAGTTCGCCGCGTTGAGCGGCAGCCCGACCCGTCAGGCGAAGGTCGAGAACCTGGTCGGCCGGCTGTATCGGCGGCGCGGGGACTTCAAGCGGGCCATGGCCCTGCACACTCACGCGCACGACCTGGCCGTCACCATGCGCTACCGCACCGAGGAGGCACACGCGCTGTATGGCATGGCGGAGGCGGCGGCAGCCTTCGGTGAGGCGAAGGCTGCCGCCGATCACGCCGCGGCGGCGGAGGAACTGCTGCGCACCATGGACTCGGCCGGGCACGCTGCCTGGTGCCTCACGGGGTGACGACCGCCGGCCCCTGGTGGTCCGCGACGATCTGGTGGCTGCCCTGTTCCGTGTCGCCGCTGGGCGTCGCCACGGCGACGGCGCCCAGGGCCAGGATCGCCGCGGTGACGAGGCCGACGGTCTTCTTGAGAGCGACAAGCATGTGATCCCCCGTTGATGTGGTGTTGTTTGCGCACCTCCACAGTGGTTGCAGCCGTTCCCGGATCGATCCCACCGCACTCCCTGAGCGGGACCCCCTCACCTGCCGGGCGTCTTGGCCGTCATGAGGCGGCCGGATACGCGGCCGGAGCACCTGCTTCGGCCGCGAACCGGGCCAGCTGCGGGACCAGTTCGGGGTGGTCGCCGTGGGAGGCGTTTTGCAGCAGCTCGGCGGCGGCGGTCAGGCGGGCGACGCGTCCCGCGGGAGTGTCCAGCAGGTGGGCGAGTTCGGCGCGGACCCGGGCCGCGGTCTGCGGGACGAGCAGCGAGTAGGCGAGCAGCAGGGCGGCGTCGTAGCCCCGTGGGGCGGTTCCGTACCCCTCCCAGTCCAGGAGCATCGGTCCCCGGCGGGTCAGGTTGCTCCAGTGCAGATCGCCGTGGGCAGCCGTGAACTCCAGGTGCCGTGGCGCGGGAAGTCCCAGAAAGCGGGGGAAGGCTCGGTCGAGCCACTGCCGGTGCACGGTTGTGCGGTCGGTTGGCGTGGCCGCGATGAGGGCGAGGGAGCTTTTGAGCGAGGCCCACCAGCGATCCGGCAGGTCCAAAGGCGCCCGCAGGACCGGGAAGCCGGAGCAGACCGGACTGGGGAGGTGGGAGGCCAGCTCCGCGTAGTACAGCATCCCCTGTGCAGGGCTTTCGTCGACGGCGTACAGACGGGGCTGGGGAACACCGGCAAGCGCGGTCCCCGCCGCGGCCGTGCCCTGCCACAAGGCGTCGGGACGCCGCGCGACGGGAGCGGAGTCGATCCGCAGCCAGCAGCGGCCCCACTCACGGTGGTGAGCGCGCCTGCCCAGCGTGCGGCCGTTCCAGCCCCACGAGGCGGGGCCGGCGACACTGACACCGAGCCGGGCCGCGGCCCGCAGATGGGCCGCGATCATCCGCCGCTCGTGGGCGGGATCCTCGGGTGGGGAGTACATGTCAACCACGTCCCTTCGGGAGGCGGGGGCCCACTCGCCTGGCCAGCACGGCCAGCACCTCCGCACCCGGATCCTGGCCGGTGACGGCCGCTCTGAGGCGGGCGATCGACCCGGGGACGGGGGAGGCCTGGGCGCTGGCGATACGCGGCCCGTGCGGGGTGAGGACCACATGGGTGCGCACCCGCCCGCTCTCGAGACCGCACAGGTCCAGCAGAGCGAAGACGGTGGCCCGGGCCGCTGCCGCCGGCGCCTCCGCCAGGTCGGCCAGGTGGGCGAGACGCGCTCCGGTGAGGCCGGCGCTGGTCATGCCGAGCACATGGTGCATACCGGCATGGGTGAAGGTGTCCACGATGAGCCGCGGTCCCTCGAGGAACTCCTCGATGACACAGGGCAGCGGGGGCCGGCCGGCCGCCCACGCCTCCACACCGCCGAGGTCCCGGATGATGTCGATGCCCCGGCCAGGGCCGCTCTTGACGACCGCCGGATGACGCAGGCTCTCCAGCCAGACCCGCGCCACGCCCACCGAGCTCGCCACCACGGCGTTGACCACCGAGACACCGGCCTGGTTCAAGGTCCGCCGCATCGCGGCCGGATCCTGGAGCGCGTGGAGGGAGGCAGCCCGCCGGGGGGACACCAGCACCAGTGCCTCCTCCACAGCGCGGTGCAGCGCCGGGCGGTCACCGACGTAGAGGATGTGCCCGATGCCGTGCACGCGGGCCGTCTCGACGATGCGCACCCCAAACGAGGCATGGTCGTTACGCCCCGGCACCGCCTGCCGTCCCTGCCGGCTCCTGGCCGGCGGTGTGTCCATGTCGGCGCTCCACAGCGACCACGCTTCAAAGCCCAGGTCCACCGCCGCTGCGAGCAGTGAAGGCTCCGGTTCGATCAGCAGGATCCGCCGGTCGTCGCGGCCCATCGGCCCTCCCCTCCACGCCTGGCGCTGTCAGGACTCCGAGACCCGCACCACCGCGGGCTCGGCCGGCACCTCGCGCACCTGCCGCTTGCGTACGGTCTGCCACACCAGCGCGCATGCGAGCCCGGCGGCGACCTCGATCAGCGCGCACCACGCCAGCACGGACTTCGCCCCGACCGAATCGGCGATGTAGGCGGCGACGACCGCCAGCGCGGCTCCCCCCGCTCCGCCGGCGAACTGCATGACGGAGAAGACGAACGGCCGGTGCGCCGAGGCCACATGCTCCTGGACCGCTCCTTCGACCAGCACGATGCTCACCGAACCCATGGCCCCCAGCAGGGTGAACAGCGCACACGCCACGGGCACGGAGTCCGCCTGGGTGAAGGCGAAGAACACCAGACCGTCGAAGACGATCATCCAGGACAGGGAGGCGTCGGTGAACACCCGCGGGAAGCGCTGGGTCAGGACGGCTCCCACGATGCCGCCGAGGCCGCCCAGGCCCAGCAGCAGTCCGGTGAAACTGCCGTCCAGCCCATAGGCCTGTTCCGCGAAGGGGAACATCAAAGGCGACTCGACCTCGAGGATGATGACCACGAGACAGTAGGTGGACACCATGGACATCACCTGCGGCATCCCCAGCAGATGGCGCAGCGAGGCGGACGCGCTGACCGAGCCCGCTTCCTCCTCCTCGACGTGAGCGGCCGCGGGAACCGCCTTCAGCGCGATCAGCAGCGGAAGGAGAGCCACGCCGAGCGCCGCTCCGATCACCAGGCTCCAGGTCAGTCCCAGCATGGTCACCGCGACGCCGCCCAGCGGCGGCGCGACGATCACCAGGACGTTGCCGACCATCGTCCGCTTCGCGTTGTAGGGCGTGCGCTCCTGCTCCTGCAGCACATCCGCGTCGAAGGTGCGCTTGGCACTGAGGACGACCTGGTGGATCAGACTGTTCAGGCCGGCGACCACCAGCAGGCTCACGGTGGTCATCGGCAGCAGCGCCGCCGCGGCGAACAGCACGACACGGGCGATGGTGAAGAAGATCAGGGTCCGCCGCGCCGTGAGCCACGCCGTGAGACGGCCGGCGGTCACCACCATGAGCAGGGCCGGCAGCAAGGTGGCTGCGCCGATCAGTCCGACGTCGGCCACCCGTCCGGTCAGCTGGTAGATACCGGCGGTGAAGACGGTGTAGTACGCCAGTCCGGTGAGCCGGACGAAGGTGTCGGCAGCCAGCAGCTGCTTCAGTTCACGCCTCAACGGAAGGCACCTCGTAAGCCCAGCTGACCGACGCGCCGGCGGACATGTTGATGACGGAGGACTCGGACGCGCTGCGCAGGAAGCATCCCGACCACATGTCGCCGTAGCGGTAGAGGCCAAGGACGCACTGCCGGGACACCGTGTCCGCCGACCCGAGCGGCGTCACGTCGAAGGAGGCGGGCTCGACGACCTCCTGGGCGATCCAGCTGCCCCGGTTGTCGCCCGCGAGCCGCTCGCGGAGCTCGGCCTCACTCACCGTGCGGCCGTCGATGACGCCGGCACCGCCGAAGTCGGCAGCCGATTTGAAGAACCAGCCCGACCGGCCGGCGATCAGGGTGTCGATGTTCGCGGCCGTGACGACACGCGTCTGCGGCAGGAGGGCGTCGATCGCCGCGCAGGTCGACTCCGGCAGCAGTGCGCGGTACTCGGGCTCGTGAAGAAGCCCCATCCACACCTTGCTGCCGATTACCTCGCCGGAGAAGTCGCCGATCACGTGCCCGGCCCGGGCGAACACCCCGGCGACGAACTCCACATCATCCAGCGCGTCGTCGGCCATGAACACCCGGTAGACCAGGGTCTGTGCGTCGATCCGTTCCGCGCCCTTCTTCTCGGTCGCCAGGAACACCTCGATACCGGCGGGAAGCTGATGTGCCAGCGTCTGGCGCATCCACTCGAGGTCGAACTGGCCGTAGCCCTCCCACGTGCTCCAGTCCAGCAGACAGACCTTGTCCAGGCCCTTGTCCTTGATGACCGGCGCCAGTTGGCGTGCCAGCTGTTCGTACGGGGTGGGGGTGAGCGGCAGTCCCGCCGCCAGCTCCTCGTACCTGCGGAACTCGCCCGTCTCCGGGCCGCCGACGCTCGAATCCAGGTTCAGCTCGCAGATGCGGACCGTGCCGTCCGCGAGCGGGATGAGATCGACGCGCATGACGGGGCACTCATAGCCCTCCGGGTCCTGAAGCACCGGCATCCACGGCAGGAGCTGCGCGGGGATGCCGAACATGTCCAGCACGGCCGCCTGGTCCAGGACGGACAGCAGGTGCCGCAGGATCACGCCCTTGGCGCGGAGGATCTCGGGCACCGCCGAGCGCACCTGGTCGAGGTCGTATCCGCTCAGCGGCACGGCGGCGCCGAGCGGCAGGAGTTTCTCGCCGTTGCCGTCCTTATAGCGTTCGCAGAAGTCCCGGATCCTGTCCGCGACCCACTCGCTTGTGGCCGCCGAGGTCATGACGTCGTCGCGCACGTGGTCATCCTTTGGTGAAGTCTGGGCCGCCGACCGGTCCGGCCCCTCATGGAAGGACGGACCGGACCAGTCGGCGGGGAAGAGGTGGAAAAGGGTCAGCGTGTCGGCGCGGGCTGCACCAGCTCGCCGCTGCGCACGGCCGAGTCGAGCAGGCGGCCGATCAGCTCACCGGTCACCGCCCGGCCGGGCTCCGGCCGGCCGAGCACGGCCCGGGTGTTGTCCTGGGCGAAGGGGTTGTGGTCACGGCCGCGCACGGCCGTCGCCTCCCCGTCCTCGTCGAGCACTCCCAGCAGCGGGAACGCCGCGTTCTCGGGCTGCTCGGCGAGTCGTGCCAGCCACTGCCCGGGCGGGAGCACGTCCGCGTCGAACCCCCGTTCCCGGATCCAGCCGGCCACCAGGTCGAAGTCCACCATCGTGCCGTCGACGATGTGGAACACCCGGCCGAAGGCCCCTTCCTGCACGGCGAGGGAGCACATCGACGACACCGCGGACTCGGCGGTGAGCCACGGCTCGGCGACCGCGCGACGCGGCACCGCGCCGAGCTGGGCACCGCCGACGACCAGCATCCGCGCCAAGTCGTCCTCGGGCCAGCGGCCGGTGGCCGCAGCGCCGACCACACGGCCGATCCGCAGCACCGTCGCCGGGAGGCCCGCCTTCTGCGCGGCGGCCACCAGCTGTTCGGCGACCCACTTGGACTGGGCGAAGCCGTAGTCCAGGCCCTTCGGGCTCGCCACCAGCTGCTCCGGCCAGATCCGCTTCGCCGGGCCCGACTTCCAGGGCATGACGGAGACGGTGGAGGTGAAGTGGAGTGCTTTGACCTTGCCGAGGGCGGCGAAGCGGATCGCCTCCCGCGTCGCGGACACGTTGGCGGCACGCAGCGCGGTGTAGGGCTGCGCCAGATTCTCCGTGGCCCCGTGGTGGAACACCACATCGATCCGGTCCGCCAGCTCCTGCCAGTGCCGCTCGCCCAGGCCCAGGCGGGGCAGCCTGAGGTCACCGGCGATCACCGACACGTCCTTCGGGCGTGACAGCTGGATCCCGCACTTGTGCAGGGACGCGGCCAGGCGCGCCCGGGCCCGGCGCTCGTCCGCCTCACCGATCAGGCAGGTCACGGTCGCCGAGGTGCGGCTGAGCAGTTCCGCGAGCAGATGCGCGCCGATGAAGTCGCCGGCTCCGGTCAGCAGGATGTGCTCCGGTTCCCGCATGCGGCGCAGGTCGTCGGCGGTGGTGAGGACCGGGTTCAGGTCCAGTTCGGCATCGGCTTCCAGCACCTGGCGCAGGGTGTCGTCGCCGGCCCGCGACACGCCGCCCTGGTGTCCTCGCTCCTCGATCACCGCGGCCAGCTGTGCGGGAGTCGGGTTCTCGAAGATCGCCGTCATGGGCAGTTGCCCCTCGAAGGCCTCCCGCAGCCGGCCCACGACCTGGATCGCGAGGATCGAGTGGCCTCCCAGCTCGAAGAAGTTGTCCTCGACTCCGATCCCTTCGATGTTCAGCACGTCCTGCCAGACGGCAACGACCTGCTGCTGCACCTCGGTTGCCGCCGCCACGTACGCGGTGCGCAGTTGCGGGCGCGCGCCGCCGGGTTCCGGCAGGGCCCGGTAGTCGACCTTGCCGTTCGCGTTGAGCGGCAGGTCGGCCAGGACCACGTAGTGCGTCGGCACCAGGTGGGCGGGCAGCAGCTCCTGCATGTGGGCGCGCAGTGCGGCCGGCTCGGGCGCCGCTTCGCACTCCGCCGCGGTCACGTAGGCGACGAGCCGCTGGTCGGCCGCCGACGCGCCCGCCGTCACCACCGCCAGGCCCACCGTCGGGTCCTTCATCAGCGCGGCCTCGATCTCCTCCGGCTCGACCCGAAAGCCCCGCATGCTCAGCTGCCGGTCGGCGCGGCCCTGGAACTCCAGCGCGCCGTCCTCCCGCAGCCGCCCCAGGTCACCGGTCCGGTACATACGCGGCGAGCCGTCGGTGAACGGGTCCGGCAGGAACCGCTCGGCGGTGAGGTCGGGCTGATTGCGGTAGCCGCGGGCGATGCCCGCGCCGCCGATCCAGATCTCGCCGACGGAACCCGGAGCCACCGGCCGGCGCTGCTCGTCCAGGAGATAGATGAAGGTGTTGCGGACCGGGAAACCGATCGGCACCGCCTCGTCCGCGTGGGCGGCCTCCACGTCCCAGATCGTGG
The DNA here is from genome assembly GCF_042872045.1 of Streptomyces sp. NPDC005496. NCBI lineage: Bacteria > Bacillati > Actinomycetota > Actinomycetes > Kitasatosporales > Streptomycetaceae > Streptomyces > Streptomyces sp. NPDC005496. The sequence goes on along the minus strand of NZ_JBIAJQ010000010.1, from coordinate 267,621 downwards.
AATCGTTGGTGGTCTCCGTGGGCCCGTAGTGGTTTTGCAGACACGTGTTCGGCAGCAAGGCGAAGAACCGTTTGACCATCTCCGGCCGCAGCACGTCCCCGCCGGACACGACGACGCGCAGGGAGGCGCAAGCCTGCGCCGCACCCGGGACCTCCAGGATCTGCGCCAGCAGCAGCGGCACAGAGTCGAGCTGGGTGACCTGGTGGGTGCCGATGAGCTCCACCAGGCGGAAGGGGTCCTTGCGTTCGTCCGCTCCCGCGATGACCAGACGGGCTCCGCTGGTCAGCGGCGCGAACATCTCGATCACGGACGAGTCGAAACTGAACGAGTACTTCAACAGGCCGACGTCCTCGGCGCGGTAGCCGCTGTGCTCACGGATCACCTGCAAGGTGTTGGCGAGGTTCCCGTGCGTCACCTCCACGCCCTTGGGGTTGCCCGTGGTCCCCGAGGTGTAGATCACGTACGCCAGATCGTCCAGGCCTGCCGTGCTGAGCAGCGGCGGCTGGGCCGCCCCGCCCGCCTGGCCCCGGCCCGGCACCGCCGTCACGGGCACCGACAGGCCGGCAGCCTGCTCGGCGAGGTCCGGCTGGACGAGGACCGACGTGACACCGGAATCGGCGACGAGGAAGGCCAGCCGCTCGCGCGGGTAGCCGGGATCCAGCGGCACGTAGGCCGCTCCCGTCTTCAGGACGGCGATGGTCGCCGCGACCATGTCGAGGCCGGGGTGGGCCATGATGCCGACCACGGCGTCCCGGCCCGTTCCCGCCTCGAGCAGCCCGCGGGCGATGGACGACGCCCAGGCGTCCAGCTCGCCGTAGCCGACCTGCTCCCCGCCGAACTCCAGGGCGACCGCGTCCGGCCGGTCCGCGGCATGCTGCTCGAACAGGGCAACGGCCGTGCTCTCCAAACCAACTTCCAGGCCAGTGTTCATGCTCACGCCTTCACACGCAGAGGGCCGGCGGCAGCGCGCCCGACCAGTTCGGACAGGGTCTTGTCGGGGGAGTTGACGACGCGTCGGCACAGCTCGACGAAGTCCTCGGCCATCGTCGCGATGGTCGCCCGGTCGAACAGGTCGGTCGAGTAGATCCACTCCATCAGCACCTCGTCGGCCGGATCGGATCCGGGAACGGTCGCCAGCTGCTCCCCGCGCGGGATGACGATGACGTCGAGGTCGTGCTTGGCGCTGTAGTTCTGCAGGTAGTGGATCTGAGCGGGGGTGTCACCGAGGGACATCTGCGGCACCCGGGCGTCGTGGTAGGAGAAGGCGACCTGGTACAGCGGGTTGTACGCCAGGTTCCGCTCCGGGTTGAGGTACTCCACCAGCTTCGAGAACGGGAAGTCCTGGTTGCGGTAGATGTCCAGGGCCGCCTGGGTGATACGGCCACGCAGCTCACCGAAGGTGGGGTCGCCCGACAGGTCCGCGCGCAGCAGACCACCGTTGATCATCATGCCGATCAGCCGCTCGGTCGACTCGAAGCGACGGTTCGCCATCGAGATCGCGATCGTCATGTCGGTCTTGCCCGAGTACTGGTTCATCAGCATGGTGAAGATCGCCGTCATCACCATGTATCCGGTGGCGCCCGTGGAGGCACCCAGCAGCCGGATGTCCCGGTAGAGATCGGCCGGGACCGGCATGACCACGACGTCACCGTGGTGGCTCTGCACCTGGGGCCGCGGGCGGTCCGCCGGCAGGGGCAGCAGTTCCTCCGCCCCGCGCAGCTTGTCCCGCCAGAACTCCCACTGCCGCTCGGCGTCGTCTCCGGCCAGCCACTGCCGCTGCCAGACCGCGTAGTCGGCGAACTGCACGGGCAGTTCCGGCAGCCGGGGCCGGCCGCCCGCCTCGAAGGCCCGGTAGCACTCGCGCAGTTCCTGCATCAGGACGCCGAACGACCAGCCGTCGTGGATGAAGTGGTGCTCGACCAGCAGCAGCATGTGGTGCTCGGCCGAGAGCCGGAAGAGCACCCAGCGAAACAGCGGCAGCCGGCCGACGTCGAAGGGACGCGCCACGATCGCCTGCATCCGGTCCAGCGCCAGGATCTCCCTGATCTCCTCCGGCTCCCCGCTCAGGTCCTCGACCTGGACGCGCACCGGGTAGGGCGGGTGGATGATCTGCTCCGGCATCCCGTCGGCGCCTTCGACGAAGGTGGTCCGCAGCAGCTCGTGCCGGCGCACGATCTCCCCCAGCGACTCCTCCAGCACCGCGACCGACACCGGCCCGCGCAGGTCCAGGTAGGCCTGCGTGGCGTACGCGATGCTGTCCGGCACCAGCTTGCCGAGGAACCACACCTGCTCCTGCGGGAGCGAGAGCGGAATCGGCCCGCTGCGGTCGGCCCGGGTCGGACCCTGCACCTTCGTGGCGGCGTCGGCGTTGACCCGCAGCCATCCCACCAGACCGGCGACGGTGGGGTGCTCGAACACGACCGAGACCGGGATGTCCGTCTGGAACTCCGCCCGCACCCGCGTGATGATCTTCGTCGCGAGCAGGGAGTGCGCGCCGAGCTCGAAGAAGTTGTCGTCGACGCCGATGTCGTCCAGGCCCAGGATCTGCGCCACCGTGGCCGCGACCTTCTGCTCGTCCCCGTCGCCCGGCGCGACGTAGGGCACCGAGAGCTCGGGCCGGGTCGAGGGCGGGGCGGGCAGGGCGCGGTGGTCCACCTTGCCGCTGACTCCCAGCGGCAGTTCGTCCAGGACCACGTACACGTTGGGCCGCAGATGCTCGGGCAGGACCTCGGCGACACGCTGCCGCAGGGCGGGAACCACGAGAGACTGGTCGGTGGACGCGGTGACGTAGGCGATCAGCAGGACGTCGTTGCCGCTGCCCCGGGTGACGACCGCCGCGTTCCGCACCGCCACATCGGCGCACAGCGCGTCCTCGATTTCGCCGGGCTCCACCCGGAACCCGCGGACGGCCAGCTGCCGGTCCGCCCGGCCGTGGAACTCCAGCGCCCCGTCACCACGCAGGCGTCCCAGGTCGCCGGTGCGGTACAGGCGTGCGCCGTCCGCGGTGGTGACGAAGCGTTCCGCTGTCAGCTCCGGGCGTCCGTGGTAGCCGGCCGTGACACCGGCGCCGCCGATGTGGATCTCACCGATCTGTCCCGGCACGACCGGTGCGAGCCGCTCGTCCAGGACGTGCACCGACGTCCCGGCGATCGGGTATCCGATCGGTACCGGCCCGCTGGCGGCGTCTGTCGTGCAGGACCAGACGGTGGTGATGACGGTCGCTTCGGTGGGCCCGTACTGGTTCTGCAGTTCGCACCACGGTGCGAGGGTCAGAAAGCGGTGGGCGAGACCGGGCGGCAGGACGTCCGCCCCTGAGATCGCCAGGCGCAGCGACGCGCAGTCGCCGGCGAAGTCTGGCAGGTCGACGACCTGGGCCAGCATGGCCGGGACCATGTCCCAGATCGTCACACGGTGCTGCTTGACCGCGGCCACGAGCTTCGCCGCGTCCCGCCGCTCCTCCGCGGCGGCGACGACGAGCTTCGCACCGAAGGCGAGCGGGGCGAAGATCTCCAGGACCGACGCGTCGAAGGTGAAGGAGTGCGTGAAGATGGTGACGTCGTCCGCGCAGAGCTTGTAGCTCTCGCCCACGGCGTTCAGCAGGTTCACGACGTTGGCCTCGGTGACCCGCACGCCCTTGGGGCGGCCGGTCGACCCGGAGGTGTAGATGACGTAGACCAGGTCGTCCGGGCCCCGGCGCACCGTCTCGAAAGCCGGCACGGACCCCGCACCGGCCGAGCTCGGGACACCGATGACGGGCAGCCCCCGCCCGGACAGCCGCGGCGCCAGGTGCTCCTCGGCGAGCACCGCGGACATCCCCGAATCCTGCACCAGGTAGTCGAGCCGCTGTGCGGGGTATTCGGGGTCGAGCGGCACATAGGCGGCGCCCGCCTTCAGCACGCCCAAGATGGCGGCGATCATCGCCGGCCCGGGCTCGGCGTACACACCCACCAGCGCTCCTCGCCGCACCCCGCTGTCGGCCAGTTCCAGCGCCTGACGGCGGGCCAGGGCGTCGAGTTCGCGGTAGCTGAGCGCGTCCGCCCCGGACACGACGGCCGTGGCGTCCGGCGTGGCCGCCACATGCGCTTCAAAGAAGTCGATGAACGACTCGGTCACTGTTCGGCTCCTCATTGGATTTCGGATGGCACTGCCGCTCAGACGGCGAAGGCTGTCTCGACCACGCGGCCACTGCCGCGCCGGTCGGCGGCCGAGGGCACCGGGTCGCTCACCAGGCACACCCTCTGCAGCCAGCGGTCACGGCCGTCGAACCGCGCGGAGAACTCCGAACGGGCGTGGACGGCACGCCGGTTGTTCACGATCAGTAGATCCCCCGGCTCCAGGCGGACCCAGCGCTGCACCTTGTTCACAGCGCTGCGCAGCGCTTCGAGCGCCTGCTGCGCGTGCGGTGTCTCGCCGACCATCAGGTCGAGGTCGAACGTCATGTACGGGTCGTAGGGATTGCCGTACAGGACGGGCAGCGTGGGGCCGTTGCCCTGCACGCCGTTGGCGCTGCCGAAGGAGTAGTCGACCCCGGTGCGGAACTGTGGCAGGAAAAGCTCGCAGCGGTCCGCCAGGCTCAGGTGGGGCAGCGCCATCCGGACGCTGGCCATGATGGTCTTGGCGATGCCGTCGTGGTCGCTGCGCAGGCAGTGCAGCATGAGGAAGTCCGGCATGTGCGGGTGGAACGCCGTCTCGGTGTGGAAGTCCAGCAGGATCGCGGAACTCTCCGAGGACAGGTTCGAGGCGTTGTGCGGAGTGGGCGCCACGTTCTGGAAAAGCAGACCGTGCTTCTCCTGCAGGTACGCGAGCGGGAAACCCAGCGCGGACGCGAAGCCGGCCAGCCAGAGCTCGCTCAGCCATGTCGACTTGTCCACTTGCCGCGCCGGATCGGCGGGGGTGCCGGGCAGTTCCGCGTCCACCGGCAGCCCACGCACCAGCAGACCCTCGTAGTCGTTGGACTGGTGCCGGAAGGTACTCACCGCCTCGCGGATCACCCGCGGCATCTCGTCGAAGCGCAGCTCTGCCTCGAGCAGGAACGCTGCCTGGTCCTGGTAGGGATCCGGCAGGACGCCTCCGCCGATCCTCTCCAGCAGCGACCGGTAGGGCCGGGCATCGACGACGTGCGAGCCTTCGACCTTCGCCAGATCCTCCTCGGCGGCAAACGAGCGGACGGTGAAGAAGCGCTCGTGCGTCACCGCCTTCGCCAGTTCGGAGCCGCCCGGCGCGCACTGGCCGGTGAGCAGCCAGCTGAGGGTGTTCAGCAGGAACCTGGCATTGTCCGCGCGTCCGAGGAAGGGCAGAGCGAACAGCTCACCGCCACCTACGACGACGAGCCGTCCGGAGCCCACCTCGGCCGCGGCGGCCAGGACACGCCCGTCTCGGGCGGCGACGGCGGTGGCTGCGGAGCCGGTGACCGTCACACTCCTGGCCCGGTGGAAGTGCAGCTCCTCGACGCCTTCGGCCACCGGATGTCCCGGCAGACCGTCGGCACCGACCGAATAGGTCAAAAGGTGGCTGGTCGGCGGCTCTTGACGGACCGAGACGAGGTCGGGACCCACCACGAGTCCCGGCACCAGATCCGAGAGCGGGCAGGGCGCGGTGTCGCTCACGGAGCCACCGAAGACCAGCAGGCCCCGGCCCGTGCCGAGATGGCCGCGCAGCAGCGCCATGTCCTCGGCCGTCAGCGGCGGTTGGTCCGCGGTGGGTAGCGTGAGGATCAGAAGGTCCGCACCCTCCAGCGTGTCCTTCCCCCAGCGGGCGTCGATCGATCTGATCGCCACGTCACCCAGGTGCTCGCTGAGCACCTCGGAAAGATCCGCGAGGTGTCCGAGGTACTTCTCCTCCGGTGCGGCAGAGGTCTCCCCGCGGATCGGCGCGGTGTGCCACGCGTCGGAGTGGAATCGGTCCAGAACGATTTCTGGCATGTCAGCTCCCTGTCTGAACTCCCGAACTCGCGCTCGACAAGGCAGGCGGTGACCCCCGAAAGGAACTGCTCACCGCGAAAGCCCGTTGCTGAGGCCGGGATACTTCAGGCGCGACGTGACAGAGTCCCCCGTGCGCCTGCTTGTGGTGCCTCGACCATCGTGGGGGCACGGCTTCCCGTCCCATTCCCGCGGCGTTCCCGGTGCAGGGCCACATCGTTCGCGCAGGCCAGGCCGCTCCACGGGCGCGGGACCCGTGCCGGCTCCCGCGGTCCAGGAACAGCGATGTCACGAGAGCCGCGGGTCGGCCCAACGGGCAGGAGCCGGGCCTCGGGAGGGACCCGGGGTGGGGGAGAGGACCGCGCTGTACGGCTACGGCCGTCACGGCAGCCCGGTCTGCTCGCGGTACTGCGCCTTCTTCCCTATGGGCGTCCTCCGGCCGGCGGCAGTCTGCTGCAAAACACGGCTTGGAGGCTCACAGTGACAGCAGGCCCTGCCCCCGAAGGGGCACCGTACGACGTCGACACCCGCACGGCATCCTTCGCGCAGCGCCGGCTGTGGTTCCTGGACCAGCTGGCCAAAGACTCCACCGCCTCGATGCTCCCGCTGGTCCTGCGGCTGCGGGGCCCCCTCGACGTGGCCGGGCTCGAGCGGTCCCTGGCCGGGATCGTGACCCGGCACGAGGTGCTGCGCACCCGGTTCACGGCCGTCGACGGCGAGCCGGTACCGGTCGTGGACGCCCCCGCCGGCTTCGTCCTGCAACGCGTCGAGGCGAGCGGACCGGAGGACCTGTTCGCCCGGTTCCTGGACCGCCCCGTCGACCTGTCCGCCCAGCACCCGCTCCGTGCCACGCTCGCCCGCGTGGCACCCGAGGAGCACCTGCTGCTGGTGGAGGTGCACCACATCGCCGTGGACGGCTGGTCGTGGGGCGTGCTGCTGGACGAACTGGCCGCCGGATACCGCGGCGAGCCGGTCGCCGCGCCCGCGGTGCGCTACGCCGACCTCGCCCGCGCCCAGCGCGAACGCCTTCGCGGTGAACGCCTGGAGCGTCTGCTCGGCCACTGGCGTGAGCGGCTCACCGGCCTCACCCCGCTCGACCTGCCCACCGACCGGCCCCGGCCCCGTGTCTGGGACGGCTCCGGTGACGTCGTGCGTTTCGACCTGCCCGCCGATCTGGTCGCCGCCGTCGACGCCCTGGCCAGATCCCGGCGTGCCACCCGCTACATGGTCCTGCTCACCGCCTACCAGGCGCTCCTCGGTCACTGGTCGGGCCGCACCGACGTCGCCGTGTGCAGCACGCTCGCCGACCGCGCCCAGCGCGGTGCCGGAGCCCTGATCGGCCCGCTGGTCAACACGGTCGTCCTGCGCACGGACCTGGCCGGCGGGCCCGGTTTCGCCGCACTGCTGGACCGGGTGCGGGAGCGGGCACTGGCGGACCTCTCCCACGCGGAGGCCCCCTTCGACATGGTGGTGGGCGCGCTCGGCGGTGCCCGCGACCTGTCCCGGCACCCGCTGGCCCAGGCGTCGTTCACCCTCCTCAACGCCCCGATCCGCCCGGTGCAGATGCCCGGCCTGGACGTGAAGCTGGTCGAGCCGCCACTGACCGGGACACCGCTCGACGTCTTCCTCGACCTCACCCTGCGCACCGACGGCAGCATCGCCGCCATCCTCCAGTACGCCACCGCCCTGTTCGACGCCGCCACCATGCGCGCGTTCGCCCGTGCCTACGTCGCGCTGCTGCGCGCCGTCCTGGCCGATCCCCTCACCCCCGTGCAGGACCTGGCCCGCACGCTGCCCGCCGGACCAGGCGCGCCCGCCCGCCCCCGCCCCGACTGGCACCACGCTCCCGACCGGCCCGCGGACCCGGCGCCGCCGGTCGCCTTCACCGGCGACCCGGACGCCACCGCGCTGCTCTGCGGCGACGACAGCGCCACCTACGCACAACTGGACACCATGACCGGCTCACTCGCCGCCGCGCTGCGCGCCGTCGGCGTCGGCTCCGGCAGCCCGGTGGGAGTCCTGCTGCGCCGCGGCCTGTGGTCCGTCGCGGCCATCGAGGGGATCTGGCGGGCGGGCGGCGCCTACGTACCCCTGGACCCCGAACTCCCCGCCGAGCGGCTGAGGTTCATGGCGGACGAGGCCCGCCTCACCTGTGTGCTCACCGACCCCGCGACGGCGGCCACCGCCACCGCACTCGCATCCGTCACCGTCGACGTCACCGCCCTCACCCCGGCCGCGGACGGCCCCCGCCACCGCCCGCACCCCCGCGAACTGGCCCACGTCATCTTCACGTCGGGCTCCACCGGCCGGCCCAAGGCCGTGGGCGTCGAACACGCCGCGCTCGCCTCGCACGTGGCCGCCACCCGCGAGCGGCTCGGCATCGGCGCCGCCGACCGGGTACTGGCCTTCGCCTCCTTCTCCTTCGACGCCTCACTGGACCAGGTGCTGCCCGCCCTCACCTCCGGCGCCACCGTCGTCATGCGCCCCGACGAGCCCTGGCTGCCCACCCAGGTGCCGGAGATCGTCCAGCGGCACGCCCTGACCGTCGTCAACGTGCCCCCGACCTACTGGTCGGAGCTGACGCTCTGTCTCGACCGGCGCCTGGCCGCGGCCCTGGCCCCCCTGCGGCTGCTCGTCCTCGGCGGTGAGGCCGTCCCGCCCGACACCCTCGCCGCCTGGCGGGCCGCCGTCCCCTGGGTGCGCGTGTGCAACGCCTACGGGCCCACCGAGACGACCGTCACCGCCACCACCTACGACGCCGACGACCCGCCCGCCGACACCGTGCCCATCGGCCGTCCCCTCGGCGGCCGGCGCGTGTACGTGGTCGACGCCGACGACCGGCCGGTACCCGTCGGCGTCCAGGGTGAACTCCTCATCGGCGGCACGGAGGTGGCCCGCGGCTACCTGGGACGCCCCGCCCCGACCGCCGAACGCTTCGTCCCCGACCCCTACGGACCGCCCGGCGGCCGCCTCTACCGCACCGGTGACCTCGTCCGCTGGACACCGGGCGGAGAGCTGGAGTTCCTCGGCCGCCGCGACGACCAGGTCAAGATCCGCGGCTTCCGGATCGAACTCGGCGAGGTGGAGAGCGTGCTGCGGGCCTGCCCGCACATCGCCGCGGCCGCCGCCCGCCCCGACCGCGCCACCGGGCGCAGCCTCACCGGCTACGTCGTACCGGCACAGGACGCGCCCCGCCCGCCGGACCGGGCGGACCTGCGCGCCTGGTGCGCACGCCATCTGCCCCACTACGCCGTCCCCTCCGACTTCGTCGTCCTTGACGCCCTCCCGGTCGGCGTCTCCGGCAAACTCGACCGCTCCGCCCTGCCCGACCCCGCCCGCCAGGGCGCCGGTACCGACCACACCGCACCGCGCGACGAGACCGAGCAGCTCGTCGCCGAGGTGTGGGCCGACGTCCTGGGCCTGGACCGGATCGGCATCGACGACAGCTTCTTCGACCTGGGCGGCCACTCCCTGCTGGCCACCATGGCGGTCTCCCGCATCGCCCAGCGCCTGGGCCGCGAGATCGAACTGCGCACCGTGTTCGAGAACCCCACCGTCCGGGGCTTCGCCCCCCGCGTGGCCGCCGCCCGCGCCTGTGGCGCCGGCGAGGTGGTGCCCGTCGACCGCGACCGGCCGCTGCCGCTGTCCTTCGCCCAGGAACGGCTGTGGTTCCTGGACCGCACCTCCGAACGTGGCGACTCCTACCTGCTGTGGTACTCCTGGCGCACCCGCGGCGGCCTGGACCGCACCGCCTGGCAGCAGGCCCTAAACGACCTGGTGGAACGCCACGAGGTGCTGCGCACCGCGCTCGTGGAGTCCGACGGCCGCCCCGTGCAGCGGATCTGCGACCCGGTGGCAGTCCCGCTGCACTGGGAGGAGGCACCCGGGGCGCCGGACGAGCAGACCCGGCTTGAGGCGGTACGGCGCCGGGCCGTCACCCTGGCCACGCGCCGCTTCGACCTCACCCGGCCGCCCCTGCTGCGGGCCGGCGTGTGGGAACTGGCCGACGACGACCACGTCGTGCTCCTGGCCCTGCACCACGCCGTCACCGACGGCTGGTCCAAGGGCCTGCTGCTGGACGAACTCACCCAGCACTACGAGGCCCGGCGCGCGGGCCGGCGCGCCCAGCTGCCGCCGCTCGCCGTGCAGTACGGCGACTTCGCCGTCTGGCAGCGCGAGCGCGCCGACAGCGGCGCCCTGGAACCCCAGCTCGCCTACTGGGAAAGCACCCTGGAGGACGCACCCGCCCTGGAACTGCCCACGGACCGGCCCCGGCCGCCCGTGTTCACCGGCCGGGGCGGCGCCGTGGAGGTCGACCTGCCCGCCGCTCTCCTCGACCGCGTGGACGCCCGCGCCCGCGAGCTGGGCGCGACCCGGTTCATGGTGCTGCTGGCCGCGGCCCAGGCGGTCCTGGCCCGCTGGTCGGGGCAGAGCGACGTGTGCGTGGGCACACCCGTCGCCGGACGCGCGAGGCTCGAACTGGAGCCCCTGATCGGCTTCTTCGTCAACACCGTCGTGCTGCGCACGGACCTGTCCGGACGCCCGACGTTCACCGGGCTCGTGGACCGGGTTCGGGACGTCGTCCTGGGCGCCTTCGACCGCCAGGAGGTGCCCTTCGAACGGGTCGTGGAGCGACTGCGCCCCGAACGCGACCTGTCCCGCAACCCCTTGTTCCAGGTGATGGTGGACGTCCAGGACGCCTCCACGGGCGGCTCCACCCGGCCGGATCCGGCCGCCACCGACTTCCCGCTGCCCTGGGGCTCGGCCAAGTTCGACCTGACCGCCACCTTCGTCGTCCGGGAGGACCGCTTCGCCCTCAACGTTGAGTACGCCGCCGACCTGTTCGACCCGTCCACCGCCACCCGGTTCGCCCGGCACGTCGGGCGGCTGCTGGAGACCCTCGTCGCCGACCCCGCGGCGCGCGTCGACGAGGCACCGCTGCTCTCGCCAGGGGAGCGGGAGAGCCTGCTGGCCGGGGCCGGCCGGGACACGGCGCCCGCGCCGCGGCTGCGGGTGCGGGGCCGGGCAGACGCCCCGGCCGTCGTCTGCGAGGGCACGACCCTCGACCACGCCCGGCTGGACGCCCTGACCGGCGGACTGGCCGCGGCCCTGGCCGGCGCGGGAGCGGCCCCCGGCGACGCCGTGGGCGTGTGCGTCGGCCGAGGCGTGTGGCCCATCGCCGCGATGCTCGCCGTGTGGCGGGCTGGCGGCGTGTACGTCCCGCTCGACACCCGCATCCCCGAGGAACGCCTGCGGTACATGCTCCGCGAGGCCGGGGCGCGGCACGTGGTGTGCGACGCCGGCACCCGCGAGAAGGTCACCCGGCTCGGGGCCACGGCGATCGACGTCGGCCAGGTCCGGCCGGCCCCCGACGGCCCCCGCCACACCCCCCGCCCCGACGACCTCGCCTACGTCATCTTCACCTCCGGCTCCACCGGCCGCCCCAAGGCCGTCGGCGTCGAACACCACGCCCTGGACGCCCATGTGGCCACCGCCCGCGAGACGTTCGCGCTGACCGCGGACGACCGGGTGCTCACCTTCGCCTCCACCTCCTTCGACGCCTCGCTGGAGCAGATCCTGCCCGCGCTGAGCGCCGGGGCGACGGTGGTGGTGCGCCCGGAGGAGATCTGGGCGCCGGAGGAACTCGCCGCCCGGGTCGCCGCCGAGCGGGTGACCGTCATGGAACTCACCCCCTCCTACTGGGCGGAACTCGTCGCCCGCCTGGACACACTGGCACCCCAACTGGCGTCACTGCGGCTGCTGGTGACCGGGGGAGAGGCACTGCCCGCCGACCCCCTGGAGCGGTGGTTCGCGCACCTGCCCGCGGTACCCGTGATCAACACCTACGGCCCCACCGAGGCGGTGATCTCCGCGACCGCGCACACCGTCGAGGCGGTCCCGCACGGCCGGGTCCCCATCGGCCGCGCCCTCGGCGGCCGCCGCACCTACGTCGTCGACGCCCTGGGCGAGCTCACCCCCGACGGCGTACCGGGCGAACTCCTCATCGGAGGAACGGAGTTGGCGCGCGGATACCTGGGCCGTCCCGCACTGACCGCCGAGCGTTTCGTGCCCGACCCGTTCGGCGGGCGAGGCGGCCGGCTCTACCGCACCGGGGACGTCGTACGCCGACTGCCCACCGGCGAGCTGGAGTTCCTCGGCCGCAACGACGACCAGGTCAAGATCCGCGGATTCCGCGTCGAACCGGGAGAGGCCGAGGCGGTGCTGCGCCGGCATCCCGGAGTGCGGGACGCGGCCGTCGTGGTGCGCACCCTGCACGGCGAGGCCGCCCTCGTCGCCTACACCGCGGGCGCCCGCCTGTCGCAGGAGTCCCTGGAGCGGCACTGCCGGGAGCACCTGCCCCACTACCTGGTGCCGTCGGCGTTCGTCCTGCTGGACGCCCTGCCGCTGACCGTGCAGGGAAAACTGGACACCGCCGCCCTGCCCGAGCCCGTGGCACGCGCACCGCACGCCTTCGTGGCACCGCGCACCCCCGCCGAGACGGTCGTCGCGCAGATCTGGTGCGAGGTCCTCGACCTGCCCCGGGTCGGCGTCCACGACGACTTCTTCGCCCTGGGCGGCCACTCCCTGCGCGCGGTGTCGGTCGCCTCCCGTCTGCGGACCGCCTTCGACTGCCCGCTTCAGGTCCGGGACCTGTTCGAGCACCCCACCGTCGAACGGCTCGCCGCCGAGGTGGAGCGCCGGCTGCTGGAGCTGATCTCGCAGCTGAGCGACGAGGAGATCGACCTGTCCCTCACGGCCGGCCTCTGACCCCGTCGCCCGCGCCCGCCCCTGCCCGACTTCTCTCTCCCCAGTTCTTGGATCGGAGTGCCCTCATGACCACATCCGACGTGCGTCCCGGCCCCCTCGCCGCGGGCGGCGGCCTGTCCCCGGCCGCCCGGCGCCTGCTGGAGCAGCGACTGCGCGGCCGGGCCGCCGTACGCGAGGACGGCCCGGCGCGGGTCCGGCCCCGCCCACAGCGGATCCCGCTGTCCGCGGCCCAGCAGCGCCTGTACTTCCTGGACCGGCTCGACCCGGGCGCACCCACCTATCTGCTGCCCGCGGCATGGCGGTTCACCGGCCCGCTGGACCTGCCGGCGCTGCGCGCCGCCGTGGCGGACCTGGTCGCCCGGCACGAGCAGCTGCGCGTGATCTTCCCCGAGCACGACGGCATCCCCCACCAGCAGGTCCTGCCCGCCGACGGCACCGTCCTGGACGTGATCGAGGTGAGCGGCCAGGAGTGCCAGGAGGACGGGGACCGCGAACGGCGCCTGTCGGCCGCCGTGCACACCGCCGCCGTACGGCCCTTCGACCTCGCCCACGAGCCCGCCTTCCGGGCCACCCTGGTCCGCGCCGCCGACGACGACCACGTGCTGGTCCTGGCCATGCACCACATCGTCTCCGACGGCTGGTCCCTGGGTCTCGTCGTGCGTGACCTGACCGAGCTGTACCGGGCCCGCCGCGAGGGACGCGCCGCCCACCTGCCCGAACTGCCCCTGGACTACAGCGACTACGCGATCTGGCAGCGCCGAGGCGAGCAGTCCGCCGCCCTGGACCACTGGCGCACCCGGCTGGCCGGCCTCACCCCGCTGGAACTGCCCACCGACCACCCCCGCCCCGACACCCCCTGCGGCCGCGGCGCCGCCCACCGACTCACCCTGCCCCCCGCGCTGAGCGAGGCGCTCGCCGCGCTGTGCCGGCGCACCGGCACGACCCCCTACATGACGGTGCTGGCCGCGTTCCAGGCCGCGCTGGCCTTCCACAGCGGACAGCACGACATCGCCGTCGGCACCGTGGTCGCCAACCGGGAGCGGGCCGAGACCGAGCAACTCGTCGGCTTCTTCGTCAACACCCTCGTCCTGCGCGGCGACCTCTCCGACGACCCGACCCCGGCCGCGCTGCTCGCCCGCACCCGCGAGCGGGTCCTGGAGGCGTTCCAGCACCAGTCGCTGCCCTTCGAGCAGGTCGTCGACGCGCTGAGCCCCGAACGCGACCTCGCCCGCAACCCGCTCGTCCAGGTGCTCTACACGCACACGGACACCACCCCGTCCGGCTTCGACCTGGGGCAGGCGACCGGGACGCCGTACCCGATCGACCTCACCACCGCCAAATTCGACCTCACCCTCGATCTGCGCGACGGCGACGGACACACCGACCTGGTGTTCGTCTACCGGCCCGACCTGTTCGAGGAGGCCTCGGTCGCCGCCCTCGCCCGGCACACCGTGACACTGCTGGAGGCGTTCTGCGCCGCCCCCGACACCCCGCTCAGCACCGTCGACCCGCTCACCCCCGCCGAACGCGCCCACCTCCTCGGCCCCAACGGCCCCGCCAACACCGGCACCGACACCGCCCGGGCCCCGCACACCGCCGCCGACCGCCTCGCCGCCCACATCGCCCGCACCCCCCACGCGGTCGCGGTGAGCGGATCGGGACGCACCCTCACCTACGCCCAGCTCGACGCCCGCGCCTCGGCGCTGGCCCGGCGACTGCGCGCCGCCGGCGTCACCCGCGGCTCCCTCGTCGGCGTCTGCCTCGACCGCACCCCCGACCTGGCCGCCGCACTGCTCGCCGTCTGGCGGGCCGGCGCCGCCTACCTCCCCCTCGACCCCTCCCACCCCAGAGCACGCCGCGAGTTCACCGTCACCGACTCCGGCGTCGAGTGGATCGTCACCGACACCGCCACCCGGGCCGCCGTCGAGGGACTGCCGGCCCGCGTGGTCCCCCTCGACGCGGACGCCCCGCACACCCCGGACGACGGCGACGACCTGCGCCCGGCCCCCGACGACCTCGCCTACGTCATCTACACCTCCGGCTCCACCGGCCGCCCCAAGGGCGTGGAGATCACCCACGGCAACCTGGCCTGGCTGCTGGACGCCGCCGACCGCCACTTCGACTTCGGCCCCGCCGACGTGTGGACCCTGATGCACTCACCCGCCTTCGACTTCTCCGTGTGGGAGCTGTGGGCGCCGCTCACCAGCGGCGCACGCGTCGTCGTGCTCGGTGCGGACGAGGTGCGCGACCCGGCGGCCGTGCACCGGATACTGCGCGAGGAGAACGTCACCGTCCTCAACCAGACCCCGGCCGCCTTCAAGGGCCTGCGCGCCCACCTGGAGGACACCGGGGCCGGCTTCGCGGACCTTCCCCTGCGCACCGTGATCTTCGGCGGCGACGCCTTCGACGTACGCGACTACCGCGACTGGTTCACGACCCCGGGACACCGCCCCGCGCTGGTGAACATGTACGGCATCACCGAGACCACCGTGCACGTCACGATCCGCACCATCACCGAGCAGGACATCGACGCCGGCGTCCGCTCGCCCATCGGCCGCCCGCTCGCCGGCCAGCACGGCTACGTCCTGGACTCCTTCGGCCGGCTCGTGCCGCCCGGCAGCACCGGCGAACTGTACGTCTCCGGCGGCGGCGTGGCCCGCGGCTACCTCAACCGGCCCGAGCTGACCGCCGAACGCTTCCTCGACGACCCCTTCGGGACACCCGGCGCCCGCATGTACCGCACCGGTGACCTGGTCCGCGTGCTGCCCGACGGCCGGCTCGGCTACGTCGGCCGTGCCGACCACCAGGTGAAGATCCGCGGCTACCGCATCGAACCCGGCGAGATCGAGACCGCCCTGCGCGCGCTGCCCGGCGTCGCCGACGCCGCCGTGGTGGCCCGCCGCGACGAGGGCACCGCCCGCCTGGTCGCGCACGTCGTCACGCCCGAGGGCCGCCCCCTCGACCCGCCCGCCCTGCGCGAGGGACTGCGGCTGACCCTGCCCGAGCACATGGTCCCGGCGCTGTTCGTCCGCCACGAACACCTGCCGCTGACCGCCAACGGCAAGGTGGACCGGGCCGCGCTGACGGCGGTCCGGCCCGCCTCGGACGGGCCTCGGGCACACCTACCGCCCCAGGGGCCCCGGGAACAGGCCCTCGCCGCCGTGTGGAGCCAGGTACTGGGCGTCGAGCACGTCGGCCGCACCGACAACTTCTTCGACCTGGGCGGCGACTCCATCCTGGCCCTGCGCCTGGTGGGCCTCGGCCGCCTGGCCGGACTCGGGTTCACCGTCGCCGACGTCTTCCGCGCCCGCACCCTGGCCGACCTGGCCGCGCTCGTCACCGACGCCGGCGACACCCCCACCCCGGTCGCCCCCTTCTCCCAGCTCGACCCCGCCGACGCCGGCCGCCTGCCCGACGGACTCGCCGACGCCTACCCGCTCACCATGCTCCAGGCCGGCATGCTGCACGAGATGCTCGCCGACCCCCGGCGCGGCGCCTACCACAACGTCACCGACCTGAAGATCACCGTCCCCGAGGGCTTCGACCTCGACGCTTTCCAGGCCGCCGTCGACGCGGTCGTCACCGGCCACCCGATCCTGCGCACCTCCGTCGACCTCGTCTCCTACCGCGAGCCCCTCCAGCTCGTCCACCGCGCCGCCCGCCTGCCCGTCGGCTACACCGACCTGCGCGCACTGCCGCGCGAGGAACAGCGGGCGCGGCTGCGCGCCTTCGTCGACGAGGAGTTCGAGCGCCGCTTCGACCTCGCCGCCGCCCCCCTGGTGCGCATCCACCTCCACCACATCACCGACCACGACCTGCGCCTCGTCCTCACCGACTGCCACGTCGTCCTGGACGGCTGGAGCCTGACCTCACTCGTCGCCGACCTGCTGGCCCTGCACCGGCAGGCCGTCGCCCACCGCCGCGCGCCCGAGCCGCCGACCGCACCGCCCTTCGCCGAGTACGTCGCCCTGGAGCGGGCCGCGCTCGGCAACGAGGAGTCCCTCGACTACTGGCGCGGCCGGCTCGCCGATCTGCGGCCCGTCACCTTCCGCAGGCGCACCGCCGCCGACCCCGCCGGCCAGGCGCCGGTGCACGAGGTCCGCCGCTCCTACGCCCACCTCGCCGAACGCATCGGCCGCCTGGCCAAGGAGGCCGGCGTGCCGCGGCGCACCGTACTGCTCACGGCCTTCCACCACACCATGAGCCTGTTCGCCGACCGCGACGACAGCGCCCTCGGCCACAGCATCGGCCTGGTCACCAACGGGCGGCCCGAGGTGCCCGGCGCCGACCGGATGCGCGGACTGTTCCTGAACACCGTGCCGTTCGGCGTGGCCCGCCCGCACGGCAGCTGGCTCACCTACCTGCGGGACGTCTTCACAGCCGAACAGGAGATGCTCCCGCACCGCAGGCTCCCGCTGGTCCACATCGCCCGCCTGCGGCCCACCGAACCGAACCTGACCGACGCCGTCTTCAACTACGTCAACTTCCACCGGCTCTCGCACGACTCCTGGGACGACTCCCTGGAGATCGCGCGGACCATGTTCCCGCTGCTCATCAACGCCAGTGTCAACGCCTTCACCCTCGACGCCGACCCGGCGTTCGTCGCACCCGCCACCGCCGAGCAGCTCGCCGACGTGTACTGCGCCCAGCTGGAGGCCATGACCGCCACCCCGCACACCCCGGTGACCCGGCCCGCACTCACCGGCGCCGCCCGCGCCACCGCCCTCGACGTCTGGGCCCGCGGCCCCGAGACCCCCTCCTCACCGCTGCTGTTCCACGAGCACATCGCCGCCCACGCCGCCCGCACCCCCGACGCGGTCGCCGTCGAGCACCGCGGGCAGCACCTGACGTACGCCGGACTCCAGGAACAGGCCGAGCAGCTGGCACGGCGGCTGCGGCGGCTGGGGGTCGGCCCCGAGACCGTGGTGGGCATCTGCGCCGAGCGCGGCCCCGACCTGGTACGCGCCGCCGTCGGTGTGCTGCGCTCCGGCGGCGCCTTCCTGCCCCTGGACCCGCAACACCCCACCGAACGGCTCGCGTTCATGGCCCAGGACAGCGGCATGCGGGTGCTGCTCACCCAGCGCGCACTCACCGGGACGGTGCCCTTCGACGGGCCGGTGATCCACCTGGACACCCCCGCCGACCCCGTGGAAGCCGTGGAAGCCGTGCCGGGCCGAGAGCCCGACGCCGACACCCTCGCCTACATCATCTACACCTCGGGCTCCACCGGCACACCCAAGGGCGTGGCCATCCCGCACCGGGGCCTGTCCAACATGCTCGAAGGACAGCGCGACCTGGTGCGCCCCACCGCCGGCGACCGGGTACTGCAGTTCGCCTCCTTCGGCTTCGACGCCTCCATCCTGGAACTCACCTGGTCCCTCGCCAACGGCGGCCGGCTGGTCACCGCCCCCAAGGAGGACCTGCGCCCCGGCCCCGACCTGGCCCGCACCCTGCGCGAGGCTCACGTCACCGGCGCCATGCTGCCGCCCAGCGCACTGGCGGTACTCGGCCAGGACGACTTCCCCGAGCTGGCGGTGCTCCAGGTCGCCGGCGAGGCCTGCCCGGCCGAACTCGCCGACGTCTGGTCGCGCGGCCGGCGCTTCCACAACGTCTACGGCCTCACCGAGACCTCCGTGTGGTCCGTCGCCGCCGAACTGAGCCCCGGCCGGGGCACCCCGCCCATCGGCACCCCGATCCGCAACACCCGCATCCATGTCCTGGACGACGACCTCCAGCCCGTCCCGGTGGGCGTGCCGGGCGAGATCCACCTCGGCGGGCAGGCCGTCGGCCGCGGCTACCTGGGCCGGCCCGCACTGACCGCCGCCACCTACGTCCCCGATCCGTACGGCGCACCCGGCGAGCGGCTGTGCCGCACCGGAGACCTCGGCACCCACCGGCCCGACGGCTCCGTGGAATGGCTCGGCCGCCGCGACTCACAGGTCAAACTGCGCGGCTTCCGCATCGAACTCGGCGAGATCGAGCACGCCCTCAGGGCCCTGCCCGAGGTCCGCCAGGCCGTCGTCCTGCACCGCACCGACCTGCCCGGCGAACCGGCCCTCGTCGCCTACCTCGTCGTCCACGGCCCGCAGCGGCCCCGGCCCGAAAAGCTGCGCCGCGACCTGCGGGCCTCACTGCCCGCCTACATGCTGCCCGCCCGGTTCGTCTTCCTGGACGAGATGCCCGTCAACCGCAGCGGCAAGACCGACAAGCGGGCGCTGCCCCTGCCACCGGCCGAACTCGACCGCGACGGCACCCGGTACGCCGCCCCGTCCACCACCGCGGAGAAGGTCCTCGCCGAGATCTGGCGCGAAGTCCTCGGCCTGTCGCGCATCGGCGTCCACGACGACGTCTTCCGCATCGGCGGCAGCTCCCTGTCCACCGTCCGGGTCTCCCTGATGGCCGCCGCACGCGGCCTGCCGGTGTCGGTCGGCGACCTGATCGAACACCCGACGATCGCCCAGCTCGCCGCGCACGCCACCCGGGCGGCCGGTGACGGGCTGCCCGCCGCCGTCACCTCCGAGGTACGGCTGCGCGAGGGCACCGGGGAGCCCCTGTGGTGCGTGCACCCCACCGGCGGCAGCGCCGCCTGGTTCGTGCCGCTCGCCCGCGCCCTGCCGCCCGGCCGGCCCGTCCACGCCTTCCAGGCACGCGGACTGCTCGGCGGCGTCGACCCGAGCACGGTCGCCGGCATCGCCGCCAACTACGTCGCCGAGATCACCGACCGGGACGCCACCGGCCCGCACGCCCTGCTCGGCTGGTCCATGGGCGCCAACATCGCCCTGGAGATGGCCACCCAGCTGCACACGGCGCGCCACCAGGTCGCCCCCCTCGTCCTGATCGAGCCGTACCTGCCCAACACCGCCGCCCGCGCCCGTCTGGACGGCGTCACCAAGGACCTGCGCGAAGCCCTGCGCCTGCGCGACCGGCTGCGCGAACTGCCGGCCTCCCCCCAGCGCGAGAGGGCCACGGCCGAACTCACCGCCACCCTGCTGGGCGCCGGCATGAGCCCCGCCGAAGCGGCCCTGGTCGAGAACGCGCCCATCGAGGTGTGGCACTCACTGCTCGCCGCCCTGGCCGCCTACGAGGTCCGCCCCTACCCCGGCCACATCCACCTCGTGGTCGGCAGCGAGGCCGCCTCACTGCCCCGCGGCCGCACCATGCCGGGCCTGGACGTCGACTACGACACCTACGTCGCCCGCTGGCGCGAGGTGGCCGGCGACGGACTCACCCTGCACATCAGCGAAGGCGACCACATGTCGATGATGGCCGAGCCCAGGGTGCACGGCATCGCCCGACTGCTCGCCGGCATCCAGGCGGGAGAAGACCGATGACCACCGCAGCCCCCGCCTTCACCGAGCGCTACCTGCTGTCCGCCGACATGGTCGCCGACCCCTACGACCACCTCGACGCCCTGCGCGCGCACGCCCCCGTCCACTGGAGCCCGATGCACCACGCCTGGCTCGTCACCGGCTACGACCAGGTGATGCGCTGCCTGCGCGATCCCGCGGTCTCCGCCGACCGGGTACGCCCCCTCATGGACGCCGTACCCCACGGCGCCCGCGAGGACGCCGAGCGGGCCTTCGGGATCCTCTCCCGCTGGATGGTCTTCAACGACGCCCCCCAGCACCGCAGGCTGCGCCAGGTGTTCCAGGAGGCGTTCGCCGCCCGCGCGGTGGCCCGCTACCGCGCCTTCACCGAGAAGGCGACCCGCGCCGTCCTCGCCCGCAAGGCGGTTCCCGGCCGCACCGGCGACCTGATGGCCGACGTCGCCAAGCCCCTGCCCGCGCTGGTGTTCGCCCGCTGGCTCGGCATCCCGCCCACCGACGCCCCCTCCTTCTGGTACTGGAACGCCCGCGTCGCCGACCTCGTCCTCGGCACCGCCCAGGAGGAGAGCGAGTACCGGGCCTCCCTGCAGGCACTGGTGAGCCTGGAGGACTACCTCGCGGCGCTGGTCGCGCGGCGCCGCGCCGAACCCGGCGACGACCTGATCAGCCAGGTGCTGCGCGAGGGCCGGGTCGGCGACTCCGTCAGCGAGGAGGAGTTCGTCGGGATGCTCACCCAGATGGCGTTCGCCGGCGGGGAGACCACCAGCAACCTCATCGCGAACACCGTCCTGGCCCTGCACACCAGGCCCGAACAGCTCGCCGCCGTCCGCGCGGACCCCGAACTGGCCCAGGGCGCCGTGGAGGAGACCCTGCGCCTGGACGGCCCGTCCAAGATGTCGATCCGCACCGCGGCCCGCGACCTCGACCTCGACGGCCACACCCTGCACACCGGCGACCGGATCTTCCTCGTCACCGCCGCCGCCAACCGCGACCCGGCCCGCTTCCCCGACCCCACACGGTTCGACGTGCGCCGCACCGGCGCGACCCACCTCGGCTTCGGCTTCGGCGCCCACTTCTGCATCGGCGCCGCGCTGGCCCGGCTGGTCGCCGTGTCCGCCGTGCGGACCCTGGTCACCGACCATCCCGCCCTGACCCTGGCGGACCCCGGCACAGAAACCTGGCAGCCCTCCCTGCTCAACCGCAGCCTCACCGCCCTGCCCGTCCGCTACTGACCGGACCCCCGCGAGCGTCCGCGACGAAAGGCACCCCATGGCCACCACTCTCGCCGACGCCGGTCCCCGGCTGTGGGCACCGGCTCGGCAGCGGCCCTTCCAGCTCCTGTGGCTGGGACAGTCGCTGTCCCTGCTCGGCGACGGCTTCAGCGTCGTCGCCTTCTCCTGGATCACCCTCGAACTGACCGGCTCCACCCTCGCCCTCGGCTACGTCCTCGCCTTCCAGGCCGTACCCCGCGCACTGCTCACCCTGGTGGGCGGCTCCCTCGGCGACTCCTGGTCCACCCGCACCCTCATGGTCGCCTCCAGCTGGACCCGGGCGGCACTGATGGCGGGCGTCGGACTCGCCGGACTGAGCGGGCAGCTGACGGTGGGGACGCTGTGCGCGGCGGCCGCCGCCTTCGGCGCCGTCGACGCCTTCTTCCAGCCCGCCCGCGTCTCCATCCTGCCCTCCGTCGTCGACAAGGACCTGCTCACCGCCGCCAACGCGCTGCTGGGCACCGGCGCCCGGACCGCCGCCGTCATCGGACCCGCCGTCGGCGGTGTGGTCATCGCCGTCACCCGCGCGCCGGTCGCCTTCCTCGTCGACGCCGTCTGCTTCGCCCTGTGCGGCTGGTGCGTGGCGAGCATCCGCACCCGCCCCGGCGCCGGCCGTGCGCAGACCGGCGCGGCGAAAGAACGCACACCCCTGGGCATCCGCATCCGCGAGGGCGTCACCTACACCTTCCGCGACCCCCGGCTGCGGACGATCGTCGCCCTCGACACCGCCGTCAACTTCTGTTACGCCGGGCCCTTCACGGTCGGCTTCGCCACCCTCGCCGACCAGGTGCTGCGGGGCGGCTCCGCCACACTCGGCGTGCTCAACGGATCCCTCGCCGGGGGAGCGATCCTCGGCACGCTCGCCGGCGGCGCGCTCGGCGGCCGGCCCCGGGTGGGCCTGCTGGTGGCCGCTCTCGCGGGCTGGCTGGGCGCCGGAATGGCCGTACTGGGCCTGGTGCACAGCACCGCGGCCGTCGTGGCGACCGTGCTCGCCATGGGCTTCGCCATCGGATTCCAGGGCGTGTTCGGACTCAGCTGGATCCAGCGGAACATCCCCCAGGACGTGCTCAGCCGAGTCGTCTCCGTCGACATGGTCCTCGGCTACGCGGCCGCCCCACTGTCACTGATCGCGTGCGGCGCACTGGCACGGATCGACACGCTCGCCCTGTTCGCGGTGGTGGCCGCCGTCCTCGCCGCAACGGGCCTCGCCGTCCTCGCCTCACCCGCGGTACGCGAGATGCGCTAGGCCGTGTCCGCGAAGTCCCGCCTGTTCCGCCCTCCGGGCGGACGACGGGACTTCGCGGACACGACCTGACCCGGCTTCAGGAGGACCGCAGGGCGGCCGACCGCGCGCACAGGTCCGCGCGGTTGGCCGCCCCCGTCTTGGTGATCAGGCTCGCGATGTGCTTCTCCGCCGTACGGGGCGAGATGAACAACCGGTCGGCGATGTCCTTGTTGCCGAGCCGCTCCGCGAGCAGCCGGAACACCTCGAACTCCCGCACGGTCACCCCCTGCGCCCGCAACTGGTCGGGAATGCCGCTGGTGCCGGTGCGGTGCTGGTGCACGGGAGCGCCGAGCCGGCGCAGCGCGGCCCGGCAGGCACCCGCCACGGCCGCCGTGTCCCGCTCGTGGAAGTGGTGTTCGGCGCGCCGCAGCCAGCCCACCGGATCACCCCAGCCGTCCTGGTGCGCCGCGTCGGCGATCAGCCGCAGGCCCAGGTGCTGGGCCAGCGGGTAGGGCTGCGCCAGCGCCAGCGCCGACTCCACCGCCGCCGCGGCGCGCGCGCCCGCCCCTTCCCGGCCGAGCAGCACGGCGTCGGCGAGCAGCACGAACTGCCGGTTCCAGCGCATCCGGGCGACGGCGGTGGCGGTGACCTCGTCGTGCCGGGCCCGGTCCGCGTCCCCGGCGAGCACGTCCAGCAGCAGGACGAGTCCATGGGTGCCGCTGAGGTGGTAGGTGGAGGGGTTGTCCGCCTCCAGCGCCACCACCGCCCGCAGCTCGGCACGGGCCAGCTCGCGGTCCTCCTCCAGCAGCGCGCAGAAGGCGCGGGCCAGACCCAGGCACAGCGGCTCCTCCTGCGAGCCGGCACCGTCCCACTCGGTGAACGCGGCGAGCGCCGCCAACATCGCCGTACGGTCCCCGCGGTGTGCCTCCAGGACGGACTGCGCCATCAGGACGTACCGCACGGCGGGCGCCAGCCGCAGCCGCCGTACCACGGCCAGGCATTCGGCGGCGGCCGCCCGGGCGCCCTCGTAGTCGCCGCGCAGCACCGCGTCCAGCACGAGGATGCCGTCCACGGTGTGCACGAGGTGCACCGAGCCGAGCCGCAGCGCCTCCGCGCGGGCCGCCAGCAGACCCGAGGTGTCGCCCTCGGCGAGCCAGGCGTTGCCGCCCATGCGGGTGGCCGCGTACATGCGCTGCAGCGGCAGGCGATGGCGTTCCGCCGTGGCGAGGGCCTGTTCGAGCATCGCCTGCGACTCCTGGGGGTCCCGTTCCCTGGCCACGGTGGCGAGCAGCTCGCTGGCCTGGCAGGCGACGACGGGCAGAGCGTACCGCTCGGCGGTGTCGGCGGCCGAGCGGGCCAGCTTCTCCGCGTGCTGGGTGCGGTCCGGCCCCGGAGTGTCCAGGGCCAGATAGGCAGCCGTGACGTCGACGGCCGCGGCCGTCGCCTCGTCCGGCGCGCTCGCCAGCATCTGGCGGGCACGCACGATCTGGCGGTTGCCGTCGCTCCACCGCCCCGCCGTGTGGGCGACCTTGGCCAGCCGGGTGTGCAGGGCGGCCAGGCGCGCCGGGCTCAGCCCGGACCCGCTCAGCACGTGCAGGTCCTCGGCCAGCTCGAAGGCGCGGGCGAAGTCACCGGCCTCCGCGAGGGCCGGCAGCAGGTTCTCCAGCACCTCCGCCCGCGCCTGCGGATCACCGGCCTCGGCCAGCAGGCCCTCCGCGCTGCTGAGCAGGGTCACGGCGGAGCCCAGCGCGCCCGCCGCCAGGGCCCGGCCGCCGGCCTCCGCGAACAGCAGCCCCGCCTCGATGCGGTCCCCGGCCTCGCACCGCAGCCCGGCCGCGAGCGCGCACCAGTCGCCGCCGAGGCCGGGGTGCAGTTCCTCGGCCGCCTCCGCGCCCCGCCGGGCCAGCTCCGCCCGCTGACCCGGCGTCATCTGCGTGAACAGCGCCTCCACGGTGAGGGAGTGCCGGAAGGCGTACCAGTCCGGAGCCGGCTCGTCGGGGATGACCAGCCGCGCCGCCACGCCCGCGTGCAGATGGCTGAGCAGGGCCCGGTCGTCGACGCCGGTCATACGCTGCAGCACGGTGAGCGGGAAGCGCCGGCCAAGGACGGCGGCGGCCGACAACAGGGTCAGGCCCTGCGCGCCCAGCCGGTCGATACGGCGCAGAATGCCTCGCGCCAGCGTCGAGGAAACGTCACTGCGCAGATCTCCGACCGCGCGCCAGCCCTGCGGCCCCTGCACCAGCGTCCCGGCCCCGATCATCGACTGCAGCAGCTCCTCCACCAGGTACGGGCTGCCCGCGCTGTCCTCCCACAGCCGCTGCAGGACCGCCTCGGGCACCTCGTCCGGGCCCTCGGCACCGAGCTGCGCCGCGATCATGCCGTGCACCTGGGGCCGGGTCAGCGGCGGCAGCTCGACCAGAGCCGCGACGCCGCGCCGGCGGGCGGACTGCGCGAGGTCCAGCGCCTCGCTGAAGTCCGTGCGCACCGTGGCCAGCAGGAGTACGGGTGAGTACTCCAGGTTGTCCACCAGGTACTCCAGGACCCCGAGTGTCTCGGGGTCGGCGTCGTGCAGGTCCTCCAGCAGGAGCAGCTGGCCCTGCCCGCGCCCGGCGGCGGTCAGCAGACGCAGCACCGCCTCGCCCAGGATGACCATGGAGCTGCTCTCGCGTTCCCCGGTGTCCCAGTCGGGGATCAGCCGCCCCAGGACGGGGCGGTAGGGGCCAAGGGGCAGGTCGTCCATGGGCTCGCCGCCGCGGAACAGCGACATCAGCGCCTCGGTGAGGGGACGGAACGGCACGGCCGGCCCCGTGGTGCTGCTGCGGCCGCGCAGGACGCGCATCCCGGCGTCCAGCGCCCGGCCCACCGCCTCCGCCGCGAGCCGTGACTTGCCGACACCGGCCTCGCCGACCAGGAAGACGACACCGCCGCGCCCCTGCCTCGCCTCGGTCAAGGCACGTTCGAGCAGGGCGATTTGGGGGTCCCGCCCGACCAGGGATGGCGCATGGGAACGCATGGACGCAGATGATAATCGGAATATCCTGATCTGCGGCAGGTCGCCCGCTCCCGGTCTCTCCCGGCCGCTTCCGTCACCGGCTCCCGTACGCAGCACGGCGGCGCGGACCCGGCGAACGGGCCCGCGCCGCACGCGGTGTCGGTACTGACTGGCCGTCAGTTCGGTGCGGAGACCGAGGTGTCCAGGGTGCTCAGCGTGATGACGACGCCGCTGGTCAGGACCATCCCCGCCAGTACGCGGGCCCGGGCGCAGGCGCGGTTGCGGCCCTTGAGCGTGACGCCGCCCGCCGCGTCCTGCTCGTCGGCGGCGGTCTCGGTGACGTCGGCGGCGGTGGTGGCGAGGTGCTTGTCCATGACGGTGATCCCCTTCTGGTGTCCCGTGCGGATGCGCACGGTGTGAGGTGGAGCGGTGCCGTGGTGCCGAGAAGCGCAGGTACGTGGGTCGGTCAGTGGCCGGGGTGTCCCAGGAGCAGGACGGACGGCACGTGTTCGGGCCGGGCCAGGCGGAGCAGTCCGTAGCCGATGCCGGACAGTCCGGTCAGCAGCCCGGGGGAGGGGACGTGATCGGGGGTGGCACATCGGTGGCTCTGCGCCTCGACGAGGGCGAGCACCTGACCGCTGCGCCGGTTCAGTGCCTCGGCGGCGGTCGCGTCGCCCTGTCCGGCGAGGACGGCCAGCGCCTCCAGCGTGCCGAGGGTGCCCTGTCCCAGGCTCAGGTCCGGGCGTACCTCGGCGTCCGCCAGCCGCTCCGCCGGCCGGGGCGCACCCGGTCGCGGGGGAAGGTGGGCGGCGGGAAGGCGGGCGGCGGCGGCCGCCACGCCCGCGAGCCCGTCGGCCCAGGACGTGTCGGCGGGCGCGGCCCCCGCGCCCCGGAGCGCGGCGCGGAGCAGGGCGTGGGCGACCCCCGTGTGCCGGGCGGCACGTCCCGGCCGCCGGGCGGCGTACCGCAGCAACGCCCACCCGATCCCCGCGGCCCCGTCCGCGAACCCGGTGCGCCCGCCGGCCGCCACGGCCCCGCCCGCAAGACCGGTCGGGTCGATCGCCGGGGTGCCGTCCGTGTCCGTGCGCGCGGTGTGCCCGCCGTTGCCGGTGGCGCTGCTTGCGACTCCGGTGCGCACACCGGCCGCCACGGCCCCCGCGACGCCGGCGTCCGCGGCGCTGCCCGTGAGGCCGGCGGCCGTGTACGTCGCGGCCATGCCCTGCGCGGCGCCGGACACCGTCGTCAGCAGCCGGTCCGCCACCGTGTCCGCCAGCCGCAGTGCCGCCGGATCGCCGGTCGCCTCGTGCGCCGCGACGGCGGCCGCCAGGGCGCCGGCCGTGCCGCCGGCGAGCCCCGGGTCGGGGCAGGCCGCGACGGCGTGGCCGAGCGCGGTGAGCGCGTCCGGCAGACAGCCCGTCAGGTCCTCGCCGAGCAGCCCCGACAGTCGCACCAGGGCGTAGACGATGCCGCCGAGCCCGTCGTAGGCGCCGGGCCCCGCCGCCGCGCTCAGCTCGGGGTCGCAGGCCAGTGCCTTCAGCAGGCCGGGCAGCGGCCGGACCGCCTCGCGGGCCGGGTCGGCGTACCGGCCGGCCCCGACCAGCGCGTCCGCGTGCGCGAGGAACAGCGCGACCCCGCAGTAGCCCTGCGCGAGCCCGGCGCCCATCGGCAGCACCGCCCAGTGCGGGCCGGAAACCCGTTCCAGACCGAGCCAGTTGGTGCGGCCGCCGTCCCGTACCGCGCGGGCCGCGAGCTCGTCGGCGATCCCGCACGCGGCGGCGAGCAGCCGGGACGCCTCGGGCGCCACCGCCGGTACCGGCGCCACCGCCAGCTCGGAGCGGGGCCGGTCCAGCGGCGAACCGGTGCCCCGTGCCGCCAGCGTGGCCGCGATGATCCACTCCTGGTCGCGGCAGTCGACCTCGTCCATCCGGGCGATCTTCTCCCGCACCGCCGCCAGACTCGCCACCGGCAGCACTCCCGCCAGCCAGGTGCCCTCGGCCGCCCGGACCCCCGTACCGGACGGCCGGTGCGCGAACAGGGGGACGTCCCCCCGCCACAGGTCCGCCGTCTCGTGCTCGATGAGCCGCCGGCGCACCTCGTCGTGCTCGGACTCGGTCCACAGCACCGCGAACACGCTCTCCCGGGCGAGCGCGTCGCCGAGCAGGGAGGGGTGGGCGGACTCCTCCAGCAGCGTCGTGTACAGGCGGGTGGAACGGGCGATGAGCCGGGCCGGGCTGCCGGCGCGGGAGGCCAGCGGGCCGTCCTCGCCGAGCAGTTCACCGCCGTCGGCGGCGATCGCCGCGTACGCGGTGCGGAACCCCTCCAGCAGGGCCGCCCGGTGGTCGGCGCCCTGCAGCGGGCGGCCGGCGGGCAGCGGCTGGTTCTGCGCGGCCGGGCTGAGCAGCGGCGCGCGCACGGCCCGCATGGTGTCCCGCCCGCTGTCCTGCCAGTGCAGGCCCTCGCTCGGGAACGTGCCGTCGGTGGACCGGCCGAGCGCGGAGATGTCCAGCGCCCCGTGCTCGCCGATCAGCAGGTGGGGCAGCAGACAGGTGCGGTGCACCGAGGCGTGCAGGGCGTCGGCGGCCGGGTCGGCGCCCGCCGTCATGGGCTGCGGGAGCCCGGTGTGCAGGAGCGTCTCGGCGTCCACCAGGACCGGCTGGTCACCGCAGGCGATGACGTTCTCGTAGTGCATGTCGGCGCCGTCCACCGCGTAGAGCAGCGCCAGCAGCGCTCCCTGGCGCCGGTAGAAGGCGTCGGTCTCGGCCACCGACCGGCACCAGCGGTGCTCGACGAACTCCAGCCAGCCGTACGAGCTCCGGCGCAGGCTGCGCGGAGTGCGCAGCGCCAGGCCGGGCACCTTGGCGTTGAGCCAGGCGACCAGGTCGTCGAGCAGGGCGTGCTGGTCGAGCGGCCGGGGCTTGTACACCAGCCGCTCGCCGCTCGCGAAGTGCAGGACCGCCACGGACCGGTGGCCCTGGTGGGCGTCTCCGCGGCCCAGGTCGACCCCGGTGAGCGCCCCGGGGGCGCGACCGCCGAGGAGGGTGGTGGTCAGGGCGTCCCGGTCGGCGTGGAAGCGCGCCACCAGTTCGGCCGTCGCCTCCGTCGCGTCCAGCGCGCTCTGCCCGAGCATCCGGGCGAGCACCGGGTAGGCGGCGAACAGGCTGCCCAGCCCCCGGCGGGTGCCGGCAGCGGCGACGAAGGAGGCGAACCGCTCGCGCGGGCCGGCGCCGCTCAGGCGCCGGGCGCGCCGGGCCAGGTCGAGCTCGTGGACCAGCGTGCGGGCGGCCTGCCGGACCAGGTGGTGGGTCAGCCGGCACTCGAACGCGCCCCGCCAGACGGCTCGTTCGGCGGTCGGGACGCCGGGCAGCAGCTCGGCGAGCCGGGCGGAGGCCGCGGCGACGACCGGGCGTACGACCGGTGCGAAGGCATCGGGTCCCTCACCGGGCACCACCGGCTCCGCCGTGTCCTCGGCGTCCGCGTCCAGGACCGCTTCCACGTACGCCGCCCAGCGGGGCTTCACCGTCCGGGCGGCCAGCCGCTCGGCGGGCTCCGCCGCCAGGGCCGCCGCCGTGGCACCGTCCACCCCGAGGTGGGCCAGCCGCAGGGCGAAGCCCTCCGCGTCACCGGCTGCCCAGGGGGCGCGCCCGGTGGCCCCCGGAGCGGCGGGCGCCACCGGGAGTCCGGGGGCGGCGAGCCGTTCCGCGAGGGACAGCGCCGGAGCCCACCAGGCGAGTGGCAGGCAGGCGCTCCGGGGAGTCGGGAGGCTGGTGGTCTCGGTCACGGGAAAGAAGTTCGCAGACCCCCTGCGGCCCCCACATGGGGAAGCGGCCCCCATATTCTGCGCGGGCTGCGCCCCACCGGTGGGTACCGCGTGCGCGCAGACGCCCCCGGACGGGGAAACACGCAGGTCGAACCGGGATCCCGGCGTCCCCGGACAGGACCGGGGGAGCGCCGCACTTACGCCTGCGCACGCCGGTACGGCCCGCTGCACCCCCCACTTCACGGGCCCGCGCCCGCACTTCCTGCGGGTCGCACCCGGGCACACCCCCATTCCCGAGGGCGCGCACCCCCGCCCCCCTCCGTCCTCCCGCCCCCGCGCGTACGCCCCGGACACCGCGCGGCTCGCCCTGCCCGCCGCCGGCCGCCGCACACCGCACCAGGGAGGCGGCCTTACGGGGGACAGGGCCGCCCGCCCCGCGGGAAAGGTGGGGACCGGCTACCGATGCCCGCGCCCCGCCGCCCACGGCACGGTGGGCGCAGTACCCCAGACCGCCCGCAGCGCTCATGACGGGGCGGACGACCTTTCAAGGAGCAGCAGATGGGAGCACCCCTACCCGTCGGTGTGGTCGCGCTCGACCCGGTGCTGGAGGCCGGCACCCGCAGTACCCTGCTCGCCTGCCCCGAGCTGAGCGTGTGCGAGCCCGGCGACGCCCGGGTCGCCGTCCTGACCGTGGACCGGCTCGG
Organism: Streptomyces sp. NPDC005496; assembly: GCF_042872045.1. Classification (NCBI taxonomy): domain Bacteria; kingdom Bacillati; phylum Actinomycetota; class Actinomycetes; order Kitasatosporales; family Streptomycetaceae; genus Streptomyces; species Streptomyces sp. NPDC005496. Next base: position 237,661 of record NZ_JBIAJQ010000010.1, on the reverse strand, counting down.
CCCCGCGGAACTCGACATGGTGCGCACCACCCGCGCCCACCGGCAGCACCCCGCCGTCGTCCTGGTGGTCGCCGCCCTCGCCTCCGGCGACGCCCTGCACGCCCTGGCCGCCGGCGCCCGCGGCCTGCTGCTGCGCCGCGACGCCGACGCCTCCCGTCTCAACCACGCGGTGCTGGCCGCCGCCCGGGACGACTGCACCCTGCCACCCGAGCTGCTCGAACAGATCCTGGAGCGTCCGGCGAACACCCGGCACGGCTCGGGCGGCTGGGCCGACGGCATGCTCTCGGACCGGGAACGCTCGGTGCTGCGGCTGGTCGCCGACGGGCACGAGACAGCGGAGATCGCCCAGCAGCTGGCCTACTCGCCGCGCACCGTCACCACCGTCGTCCACGACATCACCCAGCGGTTCAGGCTGCGCAACCGTGCCCACGCGGTCGCCTACGCGCTGCGGGCAGGCATGCTGTGACGGCCACCCTGATCGCGCCCGCGCCGCCCGCGCCGCCCGCGCCGCCCGCGCCGCCCGCGCCGCCCGCGCCGCCCGCGCCCGCCACCCAGGTCACGCCCGGCACGCTCCCTTCGCGCCCGGTCCTGCGCATCGCGCCCTCGCGCGGCACGGACCGCGTCCGCGCCCTCGCCCGCCGCGCCGGCTTCGCCTGCGAGCCCGAGCACGGGCCCGCCGGGACCGGGAGCGTGGTCGTGGTCGTGGCCGCCGACGCCGAACAGGCTCTGCGCTTCGGGCGGGATGCCGGCCGGCTGCTGCTCGTGTGCGACACCGTCAGCCGCCCGGGCCTGCTGCTGGCCCTGCGCACCGGAGCCGTCGTCCTGAAAACCGCGGACCTCACCGAGGAGACCCTCGCGGCCGCGGTACGCCGCGCCGCCCACCCCCATCCGAGCATCCCCTACCCGGAACTCTCCCACCTGCTGACCGCTACTCCCGGCGGCGGCGAACCGGTAGCGGACGTGCGGCCCCCGGCCCTGACGGCCCGCCAGATGTCCGTGCTGCGCCTGCTGGCCGAGGGCCACGCCAACGCGGGCATCGCCCGCCTGCTGGACTGTTCCGAACACACCGTCAAGAACGTCATCTACGAGATCATGGGGCGTCTGCAGGCCCGCAACCGGGCCCACGCGGTCGCGCAGGCCGTGCGCCACGGCCTCGTCTGACGCACGCCAGGGCGCCGGGCCGGGGGCGAGCCGCATGACGCCGGGCGTCAAGAGCGCCGCCCGGGCGCTCCACCCGCCCCACCCCGTTGCCGCGTCCGGCACTCGGCCCAGGGGTGAGGGCGGGGCGGGCCGAACGCGGGGCGGACGAACGCCGCACCGTGCGCATGCGGCGGGAGCGGGCCGTCAGAACGCGGGCGCCGGCAGCAGCCGCGGTACGAGCCGTTCCTCCACGACCCGCTCGCCGTCCCGGCGCACCACGTAGGCGGCCTTGTCCGGCAGTTCCGCCACCACCTCGGCCAGTTCGGTGCCCCGGTAGACCAGGCCCACCCCGTCATCGGTGCAGTGGGCCCTGGCGAAGGTGCCGTCGGCGACCAGGCGGTGGATCAGGGGACGCCGGCCCGGGTCGGAGTCGTAGTGGACGCCGTTGCCGTACGGAAGCAGGCCAAGACCCCCGGTCACCGGGCGCAGTTCGGGTCCGAAGGAGTCCGTGGCACCGCCCTCGAACCAGCAGATGGAACCCGCGCTCACCCCGGCCAGCACCACACCCGCCCGCCACGCGCGCCGCATCACCGCGTCCAGCGCGTGCACCCGCCACACGGCGAGCAGGTTGGCCACCGAGCCGCCCATCACCCACACCACGTCGTGGTCGAGGACCGTGCCCTCGACGTCGTCGACGTTCGGCATGGGGAACAGGTGCAGCGGGGTGAGGTCGAAGCCCGCGATCCGGGCGGCCTCCGCCATCCGCGCCGCGACGTGCTCGGCGTCCCCCACCGCCGTGCCGACGTACAGGATGCGCGGGCGCCTGCCGTGCACGCCGGACAGGTGCACCGCGTGGTGGACCAGAGCATCGAAGAGGACCCGGGCCCGCGCGCCGACGCGGTGGCCTCCGGACGTGGCGAGGATGGTCGGTTCAGCACCGCTCACGCCCGTGATCGTAGCGCGGTCCCGCGCGCCGGGAAGGGGGGAAGCCGTGAAGAGCGCACTGCCGGCCCGTACCTCGCGCGAGCACCCCGACAGCACGGCGGGGACCGGTCATCCGACCGGTCCCCGCCGTGCTGTGAGTGCTGTCGGGGGCGCCCTCACGGTGCCCGCAGGGCCACCGCCGCCCCGTACCCCGCGGGGACCAGGACGTCCCGCACGGTCCACTGCGGCGACGGAGCCGCCGGCCGCGACCCGGTGCCCACGTAGTCGAGCGCCGGATCCCGCACCAGCCCGGTGCCCAGGCCCTTGAGGTAGGCCTCCTTGCGCACCCAGGCCCGGGTGAAGGCCGCCGGCCGCTCGTGCGCGGGCAGCCGCGCCAGTTCCCGCGCCTCCCCTGGGTGCAGCGCGGACTGCGCGCCGAGCACCGCCTGCGCGGTGGCCAGCCCCTCCACGTCCACACCGACCGGCGCCGGGGCGAGCGCCACCATCACCAGGTCCCCGCTGTGCGACAGGGAGAAGTGCACCCCGGCCGTGCGCAGCGCCGGCCGGCCGTGCGGCCCGCCGCAGCCGGCGCACGGTTCACGCATCAGCGGCAACGCCTCGGCGCGGATGCCCAGCAGCACACTCAGCACACTGCGCAGCGCCGCGTGCGCGACCACATAGGCGTCGCGGTCCCGGTCGCGCCGGAACGCGCGCGCCCGCGCCCGCTCCTCCGCGTCCAGCAACTCCCGCGCGCGCCGCAGCGCCCGCTCGTCCTGCGTGCCGACCTGGGCCAGGTACAGCTCCAGCGGTCCCCGCAACGCCCGCGGGCCCGCCGGGTGCGTCCGGTCGGGCAGCGCGGACAGGTCCAGCACGGCCGGGCACAGCCGTTCCGGTGGCGCCCCCTGCGGGGGACCGTGGGCAGGCCGCGACAGGAGCCGGCCCGGACGGCCCTCAGACATCTGCCCCGGCCAGCCGGCGGCGCAGGCTGAGCGGGCGCATGTCCGTCCAGATCACGCCGATGTGGTCCAGGCACTCCTGCCGGCTGCCGCGCCGGCCCTCCGGGTACCAGCCGGCGGGCACCTCACGGTCCGCCCGCCAGATCGAGTACTGCTCCTCGTCGTTGCGCACCACGAGGTACACCTCGTCGGTGCCGGGGCGCGGTGTCTCGCCGCCCGCGCCGGCCGCGGAGTTGGGTTGCGTCACGGTGAACCTCCCGCAGGTGATGGGGCCGGCCACAGGTCAGGGGCCGACGCTGCCAGCGTGCCCGGAACCCGCCGCGCCGGGTCAGGGACGAACGCGCCGTACCGGCGGCGTGCGTTGCTGCCGGATCTTCTCTGGTGAGCCACGGCCCCGGCGCGGGACCGTGCTCTGCGGCCGGGGCGCCCGGCATCCCGGCGGCGGCACCTCGCCCGGCCGGGCAGAGGAACCCCCGCGCACCCCCCTTTCCGGAAGGAGCACGCGATGTCGGACGAGCACGCACCTGTCCTGCTGCCGGGCGGAGGCTGGCGGCTGTGGGACCAGTTCGCGCTGCGCGGCCCCGGCTTCCCCGCCGACGGCGTGCTGCGCCTGGCCCCGCCCGGACTGGCCGAGGCCGCCGACAAGTTCGGCCCCGGCACGGACCTGTCCGGGCCCGAGTGGCAGGCCTTCACCGAGGAACTGTCCGCCGCCGCCGTACACACCGCCCGCCATCTCCAGGAGGTGGCCGCCCAGCCCCGCTTCCAGGCGGCCCTCGCCTGGCAGAACCCCGCCGTCCTGCGGACCGGCATCGCCCCGTTTCTGCGCTGGACACCGGGCGTGGACAGCCGCAGCAGCATGCCGCGCCAGCGCGAGGAACTGGTCGCGCACTACTGGCAGCGGTTCTGCGTCAAGAACGACACCATCGGCTTCTTCGGCCCCGTCGGCTGGGGCCGCTGGGACCTGTCCGCACCGGACGCCGTCGCCGTGGACGCCGGCGACGGCTTCCTCGCCGCGCAGGAGGTGTACTTCTCCGGCTGGGCCATCGACGCCCTGGCCAAGGTGCTCGGTGAGGACCGCGAACTGATGCGCTGGATCCCGCCGCGCCGGGTGTCCTTCGTACGCTGCCAGGACGGCCGGGTGCGGGTCCCCGGACGCCCCGCACAGCCCATCGGCGCACGCGAACTCGCCGTACTGGAACGCTGCGACGGCACCCGGCACACGGACGCCATCGCCGCCGAACTGGGCCTGGACGCCGACGAGGTGGCCCACACCGTCGGCGAGCTGCTCACCCGGCGCTGGGTGCACTGGCGGCTGGAGGTGCCCGCGGCCACCCACCCCGACCGCGCCCTGCGCCGCATCCTGGAACGCGTCCCCGACCAGGCCGCCCGGCAGAGGGCGCTCGACAGCCTCGCCGTCCTGGAACGCGGCCGGGACGCCGTACGCGCCGCCCGCTTCGACGCCGGCGCGCTGACCGCCGCGATCTCCGCCCTCGAAGCCGACTTCGCCGCGCTCACCGACAGCGAGGCCCAGCGTGCCAAGGGCGAACGCACCGCCCCCTGCAGGGGCCTGGTGTACTCCGACGCACGCCGGTCGGCCACGGCCACGGCCGGCGCCGCACTGCTGGCACACCTGGAACCCCTGCAACTGTGCCTGACCGCCGCCCGCTGGATGACGAACCGCTTCGCCGAAGCCGTCCGCGGCCGTCTGCACACCGTGTACGACCGCCTGCGCGCCGGCGGCGCACCGGTGGACCTCGCCACCCTGTGGCTGCACACCCTGCCCTCCCCGCACCCCGACGCCGGCGACCTGATCGACGCCGCCCAGGCCGAACTGCGCGCCAAGTGGGCCCGCATCCTCCACCTTCCGCCGGGCGCGCGCCGGGTACGGCTGAGCACGGGCGAACTGGCCGGACGAGTACGCCAGGAGTTCGACGAACCGGGCGACGGCTGGTCCCTGGCCCGGTACATCAGCCCCGACGTCCTGGTCATCGCCGAGGACGACGCCGCCCTGGCCCGCGGCGACGTCCAGCTCGTCCTCGGAGAGATGCACTGCGCGCTCAACACCATGGGCGCCTCCCTGTTCGTCCACCAGCACCCGGACCGCGACGAGCTGCTCGCCGAGACCACCCGCGACTTCCCCGGCCCGCGCCTGCTGCCCACGCTGCCGAAGGAACTGCCGCTGAAGTGGTCCACCCGCAGCCGGCCCTCACTGGACCGCCCCGAGGACCACTACGTGACCCTGGTCGACCAGACCGGCGACCCCTACCGCCCCCGCACGGTGCTGAGCGCCGACGTCCTGGTGGAGGAACGCGACGGCCGGCTGACCGCCGTGCTGCCCGACGGCACCGCCCACGACCTCCTCGACGTCTACGCCAACACCCTCACCCAGCGAGTCATGGACCGCTTCACCCTGCGCCCCGAAGGCGAACACACCCCGCGCATCACCATCGACCGCATGATCGTGGCCCGCGAGACCTGGCAACTGCCCGTCACGGAGGTCGACTTCGCCGACGAGAAGACGGAAGCCGCCCGCTTCGTCCGGGCCCGGCACTTCCAGCGCCGGCACGAGCTGCCCCGGTTCGTGTTCGTCGTCTCCCCGACCGAACCCCGCCCCTTCTACGTCGACTTCGACAGCCCCGTGTACACGACGATCCTCGCCAAGGCGGCCCGCAGGCTCGCCCGCAAGGACCCCGCGGCACGGCTGAAGGTCAGCGAGATGCTGCCCACCCCCGAGCAGGCCTGGCTCACCGACAACGAGGGCCGCCGCTACACCTCGGAGCTGCGCTTCGTGGCCGTCGACCAGACCGTCACCGTGGGGGAGGACTGATGCGCACGATCGCCGACGACATCGCCGCGCACGCCGCCCGCACCCCGCAGCGCGTCGCGCTGACCACCCCCGCCGGTGACGTGACGTACGCCCGCCTCGCCGCCCGCATCGAGGAGCTCACCCGGCTCCTGCAGGCCCACGGCGCCCGCCCGGAGACGGTGTGCGCCATCGCCGTCGAGCACGGCACCGACGCGGTCGCGGCCATGGCGGCGGTCCTGCGCTGCGGCGCCGCCTTCCTCACCCTGGACGTGGGACAGCCCCAGGAGCGGCTGGCGGCCTTCGTGCGCAGCGCCGGCGCCCGCCTGCTGCTGACCACCTCCGCGCACGCCTCCCTCCTCGGCCAGAGCGTGCCCACCGTCCTGCTGGACCGCCCGGCACCCCCGGCCGCCCCGCCGCCGCCCGCGGCCGACCCTCGCGCCCTCGCCTACGTCAGCCACACCTCCGGCAGCACCGGGGAACCCAGCGCCGTCCTGATCGAACACCGCTCCCTCGACGCCTACCTGCGCGACACCGCCCACGCGTTCGGCCTCGGCCCCGGCACGGTCGCCCTGCAGACCGCGCCCCTGGGCTACGACGCCTCGATCCGCGACACCTTCGTCCCACTGCTGGCCGGAGCACGGCTGGTGATCGTGGACCGGGCCCGGCTGCTGCGCCCCCAGGAGTTCGCCCGCACCGTGCGGGAGCACCGGGTGACGGCCCTGCTCAGCGTCACCCCCTCCTTCCTCGCACACCTGGCCGGAACGCCGGGTCTCACCGATCCGCTCGCCGGGGTCACCCTGGTCGCCTCCAGCGGCGAGTCGCTGCGGCCCTTCCTCGCCGCCGGCGGACGCCCGCTCGTACCCGGCAGCCTCGTCAATCAGTACGGCCCGACCGAGTGCACGATGACCACCACCCGCCACAGCGTGCCGGCCGAGCCCGACCCGTCCGCCGACCTGGTGGGCGTGCCCCGGGCCGGCGCCGTCCTGCGGATCCTGGACGCGGACCTCGCGCCGGTCGCCCACGGCACGGTGGGCGAGGTGTACATCGGGGGAGAGGGACTGGCCCGCGGCTACGGCGGGCGCCCGGCCCGCACGGCCGAGTGCTTCGTCCCCGACCCCTTCGGCCCGCCCGGCGCCCGCCTCTACCGCACCGGCGACCTCGGCTGGTGGGACGAGGAAGGACTGCACTACGCCGGCCGCACCGACCGGCAGGTCAAGATCCGCGGCTACCGCGTCGACCCCGCCGAGGTGGAGGGGGCCCTGCTCTGCCACCCGGGAGTCACAGGCGCGGTGGTGACCTCGCACACCGACGACCGGGGGCGCGTCCACCTGCTCGCCCACGTCACCGGCGACCTGGCCGACATCACGGACGCGGCCCTGCGCGGCCACCTCGCCCGGTCGCTGCCGCCCCATCTGATGCCGCGCCGCTTCCAGCGCCTGGACACGCTGCCCACCACCCGCGGCGGCAAGGCGGACCGCCGCCGGCTGGCCGCCGGGAGCACCCGATGACCGCCACCGGCCTGCGCCCGGGCACCGGCGACACCACCCGCCGGCACCCCGGCCCCGCCCCCCGCGGCCCCCACGCGCCCGGCCCCGCCGGTCTCGGCCCCGCGGACCTCGAAGCCGCCGCCACCCGTATCGCCCCCCACATCGTCCGAACGCCCCTGCTGCGCGGCCCGGCGACGGCGGCGCACGGCCCGCGGCTCCTGCTGAAGGCCGAACACCTCCAATCCGGCGGCTCGTTCAAGACGCGCGGCGCCGCCAACGCCGTCCTCGCCCTGGGCGCCGACCGGGTCGTCACCGGCTCCTCCGGAAACCACGGCATCGCCCTCGCCGTACTCGCCCGCACCCTCGGCATCCGGCTGACCGTCGTCCTCGCCGCAGGCGCTTCCCCCGCCAAGGCCGCCGCGATCCGGGCACTGGGCGCCGAGACCCTCCAGGCGGGCGGCGCAGTCGCCGAACGCGAGGAGCGCGCCCGCGCCCTCGCGCAGGAAACCGGTGCCCTGCTCATCCCCTCCTCGGACCACCCCCTGGTGGTCGCCGGACAGGGCACGGCCGGAAGCGAACTGCTCGCCGACGCCCCCGGCACCGACACCGTCTACGTCCCCACCGGCGGCGGGGGACTCCTCGCCGGCGTGTGCCTCGCCGCCACCGGCCACCCGGTCCGGGTGGTCGGCGTCGAACCCGCCCTCACCCCGCGCTACGCCCGCTCCCTGGCCGCCGGCCGCCCCGTCCGGCTGCCGCCCAGCACCACCGTCGCGGACGGGCTGCGCGGCCAGTGCCCCGGGCACGTCCCCTTCCCCATCATCCGCGACCGCGTCGACGACCTGATCGCCGTCGGCGACGCCGAGATCCTCGCCGCCACCGCCCTGCTGCACCGGCACGGCGTCCACGCCGAACCCAGCGGAGCCGTCGCGCTGGCCGGGGCGCTGCGCGCCGGCCGCCGCGAACGGGCCGTGGCCATCGTCTCGGGCGGCAACACCCCCGCCCGCCTGCACCCCACCCACCTCGACCCGTACACCGGCCCGTATCCCGCCACCCCCGCGAAGGAGCACACGTCATGACCCCGAACACCGCCACCGCCGCGACGTCCCTCACCACGGTCGACCTCCTCGTCGGCATCTTCCAGGACGTGCTCGGCCTGCCCGACCTCACCGCGGACACCGACTTCTACGAGGCGGGCGGCGACTCGCTCACCGCCTTCCAGATCACCGGCCGCCTCCAGGAGGCGATCGGCGCGGACGTCCCCGTCTCCCTGGTCTTCGCCTACCCCACACCGCTCGACCTGGCCGAGGTCGTCGACGCCGACTACGGCGCCGCCTGACCCCCGCGGGACCAGCACGGGCAGGACCGTCCACCCACGCTCGCCAAGGAGAACCGTGCCATGACCGAAGACTTCGTGCCGTCCCTCGGCCGCTGGCGGCTGTGGGAGCAGTTCGCCCTGCGGGGGCCGGGCTTCCCCGCCGACGGGGTCCTGCGCCTGGCACCGGCCGGCCTGGCGCAGGCGGCCGACAAGTTCACCCCCGACGACCCGCTGGAAGGCCCCCGCTGGGCGGACTTCGCCCGCCTCTTCGCGGACGCCGCCGTGGAGAGCGCGCACACCTTGCAGGACATCGCCCGCATGCCCGCCTTCCGGGAGGCGGTGGCCTGGCAGAACCGGCCGGTCCTCACCTCCGGCATCGCCCCGTTCCTGCGCTGGACACCGGGCGTGGACAGCCGCAGCAGCATGCCGCGCCAGCGCGAGGAACTGGTCGCGCACTACTGGCAGCGGTTCTGCGTCAAGAACGACACCATCGGCTTCTTCGGCCCCGTCGGCTGGGGCCGCTGGGACGCCGCGACACCCGGCGCCGCCGTCGACACAGGCCGCGGACTCATCGCCGACTCCACCGTCTACTGGGCCAGTTGGGGCATCGACGCACTGGCGAAGACGCTGGACACCGACCCCGCTCTGCGGGAATGGATCGCACCCCGGCGCGTGCCGTTCATCGCACTGGACGGGGACCGCGTCCGGGTACCCGGACGCCGCCCGGTGACCGTGTCCGCCGACACGGCGGCCGTCCTGGCCCGCTGCGACGGCGTCCGCCCGGCCCGGCGCATCGCCGCCGAACTCCCCGACACCGACGTGCCCGCCGTCCTGGCCGACCTGGTAACCCGCCGCTGGGTGGCCTGGCGGCTGGAAGTGCCCGCGGGCACCCACCCCGACCGGGCCCTGCGAGCCTGGCTCGAATCCGTCGGCGCACCGCAGCCGCGCGACCGCGCACTGGCCGCACTCGACCGGCTGGAGCGCGGCCGCGCCGAAGTGGCCGCGGCCCGTGACGTGGAAGCACTGGTCCAAGCCATGACGGAACTGGAGCGGGACTTCACCGCCCTGACCGACACAGCCGCCGTACGCGAGAAGTCCGCGTCGACGGCCCCCTGCCGGGCGCTGGTCTACTCCGACACCCGCCGCTCCGCCACCGCCCGCCTCGGCCCCGCCGTGCTGGACGCACTGCACCCGCTGCGGCTGCTCATGGACAGCGCCACCTGGCTCACCACACAGCTCGCGGCGACGGTGACGGCCAAGACGCACCGCGTGTACGACCGGCTCGCCGCCCAGGGCGAGGTCGACCTGGCGACCTTCTGGTTCGAGTGCCTGCCGGTCCTGCACGGCGCCGCCCGCACCACCGCCACCGAACTCCAGCGGGAGTTCGCCGCACGCTGGCAGCGCATCCTGGCCGCCCCCGAGGGCACCCGCCGGGTGACCCTGGCATCGGCGGACATCGAGGCACAGGTACGGGAGGCGTTCAAGAGCACCGGCGGCGCCTGGACGGCAGCCCGCTACCTCAGCCCGGACGTGATGATCGCCGCCGACGGAGCGCAGGCGGTGGCCCGCGGCGACTTCACCCTCGTCCTGGGCGAACTGCACCTCGCCGCCAACACACTGGGCGCCTCCCTGTTCACCCACCAGCACCCGGACGCAGCCGAACTGCTCCGCCTCACCGACCGCGACCACCCCGGCCCGCGCCTCATGCCCCTGATCCCCAAGGAGCACCGCTCACGCCTGTCCGTCCGGGTCCGTCACACGCTCGTACGCCCCGAGGACCACCAGGTCGCCCTCGCCGACTTCACGGCCGACCCCGCCCGCCCCCGGGCCGTCCGCAGCGCCGACGCCACCGTCGAGGAACACGACGGCCGGCTCCTCGTCCGCCTCCCGGACGGCTCCGCCTTCCCGGCCATCGACGTCTTCTCCCACGTCCTGACCACACTGGCGATGGACCTCTTCCAACTCCTGCCGCATGCCGGCCACACCCCCCGAGTGACCCTCGACCGCATGGTGGTCGCCCGGGAGACCTGGCGGCTGCCCGCCACCGACACGGCATTCGCCGACGACAAGGACGAGGCCCGACGCTTCGTCCGCGCCCGCCACTGGCACACCCGACTCGGCCTGCCGCGCCACGTCTTCGTCGTCCTGCCCACCGAACCGCGGCCCTTCTACGTCGACTTCGACAGCCCCGTCTACGTCACCATCCTCGCCAAGGCGCTGCGCCGCCTGTCCCGCAAGGACCCGCAGGGCACCTTCACCATCACCGAGATGCTGCCCACCCCGGAACAGACCTGGCTCACCGACGACGAAGGCCGCCGGTACACCTCGGAGCTGCGGTTCGTGGCCTTCGACACGGAACCCAGCCCCTGAACTCCCCTCCCGGGCCCGGCAGTCAGCGGTAGTAGGGCTCGACCACGGCCCGTACCTCGTCGAGCAGTGCGGGGCCCTCCTGCGGCACGGGCGGCCGGCTGCTGCCCGGCCTGATGTCCAGGAGCTGTTCGCTGGACAGGGCGAACACCACGCGCCGCAGCCCCGCCCATCGGATGACGGCCTCACACATCCCGCACGGCTGGCAGCTGGTGTACATCGTGGTGCCCGCCGCCGTCCGCGCGTCGAGCTCTCGTGCGGCCCACCTCGCCAGTTTGAGTTCCGGGTGCGCGGTGACGTCGTCGTCGGTGAGGGTGGTGTTGTACTCCTCGGCCAGGATCGTCCCGTCCGGTCCCGCCAGCAGCGATCCGAAGGGCGGGTTGCCGCTCGCGCGTGCCCTGGCCGCGAGCGAGATGGCCCGGCGCAGGAGGGTGTGGTCGTCGGGTGGGGTCATGACTGCTCCCTCGTGGTGCCGGATGGAGTGCCGGGCTCGTGGAGGTGTGCGGCCACGGTGGCCAGCGCCTGCCAGGCCGCCCGCGGGTGACACGTCGCGCGGGGATCGCCCGGGTAGGTGTCGAGGACGACGAACCGGGCGCCCAGCAGCCGCAGTTGGTCGAGATCGTCCATGATCTGGCCGAGGGTGCCCTCACCGGCGAGCCGCTCTTCGGCGTCGACGGGTTCCTCGGTGAGTCGCAGGGCGATGCGGGGAGCCAGCGCCGGCACGGGCAGGCGCTGCTCGTCCGCGTACGTCTCCAGCCTGCCCGCGGCTTCGCGCAGCCACGGCATGGTGGGGTGCAGCGGATGCCATGCGTCCGCGAGCCGTACGGCCCGGCGCAGCCCCGCGTCGCTGTTTCCGCCGACCCACACCGGGATGTGGCGCTCTCCGTAGGACGCGGTGTCCTTCCAGGCGGCCCGGATGTCCCGCAGGTGGTCGTCGGTCAGCTGTCCGCGCCGTGCGAACGGGATGCCGAGGGCGGCGAACTCCTGTTGTGCCCAGCCCACTCCGACACCGAGGACCAGCCGGCCGCCGCTCAGCTCATTCAGATTGGCCGCCATGCGGGCGGTGAGCAGAGGATGCCGGTAGGGAGCGATGAGGACCGTCGTGCCGAGCTGGACACGGGTGGTGAGGCCGGCCAGCCAGGACAAGGTGGTGAAGGGCTCGTAGAAGGGTGCCGGGTAGCGCTCGGCGACGTCCGGCGTGATGGCTACGTGGTCCGAGACCATCATCAGGTCGAAACCCAGGCCCTCCACGGTCTGGGCCCAGCTGCGCAGCATGCCGGGGTCGGTGCCCGGGCCGAAGTTGGGGACGTTCACTCCGATCTTCACAAGGCCCAACCCTAGGCAGGACGTAGGGGCCGCCAGAAGGGATTCCCGCCTGTTCAGAGGCAGTTCAGCCGTGGATCCGCCGGTAAAATGGGCGGATGACCGAGAGTCTCGACGCGACGGACTGGGCGATCCTGACGGAAGTCCAACGGGACGGCAGGATCCCGTTCACCGAGCTGGCACGGCGGGTGAACCTGAGCGCGTCGGCGACCAAGGAGCGAGTGCGCCGGCTCGAGGAGGCCGAGGTGATCACGGGGTACCGCGCGGAGGTGGACCTCCAGCGGACCGGTTACCCGGTGATGGCGGTGGTCCGGCTCAAGTACCCGGGGCCGGGAACCCGGCACGAGCCGCTGCGCCGGCTGCTAGGGGAGCGCCCGGAGATCCTGGAGTGCCTGCGCACCACCGGAGACGACTGCTACGTCATGAAAGTGGCGGCCACATCGACGGCCCACCTGGAGGAGATCGTCGACGAGCTGGCCGAGTTTGGAAGCACCACCACCAACCTCGTCCTCAGCCGAACACTCCCGCTGCGCGGCCCCGGGGGACCTCGGGGGACCAACGTCAGGTAGACGCGGATACCACTCCACCGCCGGACCCCGGCCTGGCGCCCGGCAGCGGCAACGATTCCAAGAGCCCCAGAGACCGCCGACGCCAGTCACTGGCCGAGCCGCGCGCCCTGCGGACAGCGACGTCGGGTGGCCGTCGGCATGATCCACCGCCGGAATCACGGCGCCGGCATGACGATGCCCTCCACCACGGGCTTGCCGGCGCCAGCCCTCACCGGCAGAGACGCGATATACGCGGCCAAGGATCGGTACCTGGGCGACCAAAGGCGCGGGCGCAGCTTCGTTCGACCTGCTCGCCCCCTTCTTCGCGCCAGACGTCGAACCGCATCAGGCCCAAGCTCTGCCCTGACGAGGCACCCGGCGCAGGTGCCGGGCCTGGCGCAGTTCTTCCCTGGTGACGGCCACCGGCCCGCACAGCGCGGGTCGGCGCTGTGCCGGTCTGTCTCACCGGCCGGGGTCCCGCCAACGTCGATCAGCCGATTTGACATCAAGTACTGACGGACGTCCGCGACCAGGGCGACCTGCGCACCGGCTGGCCGAACGGACTCACCTCACCTTCGAGGGCGCGAAAATCTATCTCAGCCAGAGTAGACATTCAGTTCTGGTGTGGTTATGGTTCCTCTTGTAGTCGAGATCAAGTGAGCCCGACAGAGATGAACTGGCGGGCAGTTGTACGCAGTTTGCAGTTTGCAGGGCGGTGCGGTGGTGGAGTACCGGAGCCAGAGCAGTTGCAGGACGGTGACGGGACTGACGACCGGACCGGGTGGCCCGCAGTGATCAGGGGCCGCCATGAGCAGCAATGCAGTACCAGTTCTGTGCAGTTCGCAGTACCAGCAGCGCAGTAGTCAGTGGTTCCCCGGTAAAGGCGTCGGCTGCAGGCGCGCGTACCGGGGAGTGGCCAGTAGTGCACCAAGAGGGAAGAACGGAGGAGCCGAGCGCCATCAGGATCGCCCGGAAAGAAGTCTGGAACCCGGGTACCGCAGGACATCGATAGTGAGGTGGTCTCCGGTCGAGCAACCGCGATCCCCGCGCCCCGACGACGTTCAAGGTCGGGTCTGCGGTAACACAGGGCCGGCGCAGTATCAGGGCCGGTTGATGGTGTAGTAGCCCCTTCGGGGCCCTGGTGCCACGCGGCACCAGGGCCCCTCCATGCGTTCCACAGAGAGGTGCGATGACAGCAGACGACTCCTTCAGCCGTCTCGACGACGACGACTACCCCGCCTACACCATGGGCCGGGCCGCCGAGATACTCGGCACCACCCAGGGCTTCCTCCGTGCCATCGGCGAAGCCCGCCTCATCACCCCACTCCGCTCCGCGGGCGGTCACCGCCGCTACTCCCGCTACCAGCTGCGCATCGCCGCCCGCGCCCGGGAACTCGTGGACCAGGGCATGCCCATCGAGGCCGCCTGCCGGATCGTCATCCTCGAAGACCAGCTCGAGGAAGCCCAGCGCCTGAACGCCGCATACCGCCGCGCCGCCGACTCCGCGAAATCGGTGACAGCGGCATGAGATGAGCGTGTCTGTCAGCGTCGGCGGGAACCGCGAGCACGCCCTCGCTGTGCGGTGGTTTTACGTCCTGCGCTGACAGGGTGTGCAACGGGTGCGCGTCCTGTCCGGCGCGTGCCAGGCCCCGCAGACGACCTTGAGCGTGCTGCGCCTGCCCCAGGCAGGCGCGGACGGCGGAACCGTCCGGCCCAGCCGGCGCCGGGTCCCTGGCCTCTCACCTGCCGGTCGGCCAGAACTGCAGGAGATAGCGCTCCACACCGGACCCGGTTCCTTCGCCTTCCGGCAGAGCGGTTGCCGCGGCCCGGCCGGTACAGCTGACCCGCACCTGCCACGAGCCGCCCGAGTCCGCCAGTGTGATGACGTCGTCCGCCCGGCCCGTGCATCGACCACACCGCGACCTGACCGCTCGTCGACTCCAAGTCCACTTCGGCCTGCTCATCCCAACGGGCCGGATTCTGCGGCGCCGGCGCCGCGTCCCACACCACTACTTCCACCGTCGCGGTATGCGCGTGATCGCCGCCCCCGATGTCCAAGCGCCCCGTACGGGTGCCGACGAAGCCATCACGGTGGAAGTCGTCAGGGAACGGAACAGCTAGCTCCGCGTCATCGGACTCCTGCAGTCCGAACGCGTGAAACCCCACAAACGCGCTCACGCTCTGCTGCCGCACCAGATGCGCCACGCTCTCCCTCTTTCAGCCGCAGTGGACCACCTCGTCAGGACCGTGACCGTGACCGCAGCGGCCGACGCTGCCCGCCTCCCGCCCGAACGCCGGCACCGAAATCCTCTGATGGCGTCGTGGTCGGGGCGGCGGGTTCGGCGGTGCAGACGCCGGTGCGCCGGCCGGGTGTGCCGTCCAGTCGCGTGGACTGGGAGGTGAGCGTGGTGGCGCCGACGCGCGGGTGATGGAAGGTGGGTATATCCCGCTCCTGCTGCCCGACGTCCTGGACGGCACCGTGACTGTGACCCCCGGGCCGCGTCGTCGACCAGAGCTTCCCCCTCGACCAGAGCCCCAACGCCTACCGGGCCATGGCCGACCACCAGGTCATCGAGTCCCTCATCCGCCCGTGACCACCCCCTCCCACCGGTAAGGACACCCGCTCATGGAGACCGTCACCCTCAACAACGGCGCCCGGATGCCACTTCTCGGCTTCGGCGTCTACCAGATCCCCGCCCAGGACACCGAGCGGGCCGTCACCGACGCCCTGGCCGCCGGCTACCGCCTGCTGGACACCGCCGCCGCCTACGGCAACGAGGAAGCCGTGGGCCGCGCCATCACCTCCAGCGGCATCCCGCGCGAGGAACTGTTCGTCACCACCAAACTGTGGGTCCAGGACGCCCCCGCCCAGGACAACACCCGCCGCGCTTTCGAGACCTCCCTCAACAAGCTGGGCCTGGACCACCTCGACCTGTACCTGATGCACCAGCCCTACGGCGACGTCTACGGCCAGTGGCGTGCCATGGAGGCACTGCACCGCGAGGGCCTCGCGAAGGCGATCGGCGTCGCCAACTTCTACCCCGACCGGCTGATCGACCTGATCGTCAACAACGAGATCACCCCGGCCGTCAACCAGATCGAGACCCACCCCTTCTTCCAGCGCACCTCCTACCAGGACCTCATGCGCGAACACGGGGTGCAGATCCAGTCCTGGGGAGGCTTCGCCGAGGGCAGGAACGACCTGTTCACCAATCCCCTGCTCGCGGGAATCGGCAAGGAGCACGGCAAGTCCGTCGCCCAGGTCGTACTGCGCTGGCTCACCCAGCGCGGCGTCGTCGCCATCCCCAAGTCCGTGCGCGCCGAGCGCATGGCCGAGAACATCGACGTCTTCGACTTCCGGCTGACCGACGAGCAGATGGCCCGGGTCGCCGGCCTCGACACTGGTGCATCGCTGTTCTTCGACCACCACGACCCCCAGATGGTCACCAGGCTTGGAGGGCACCGCCTCGACAGCTGAACACCGAAAGCGCCCTCACCGCCCCTACGCCAACAGGAAGTGGACACGCGGGGCCGCCCGCCGGGCGTTGCCCTGTTCACGGCTCACCCGGAGAGAGCCCGCCGTGACCACATGGCTGCGGCGCAGCAGGCTGCCCGGACGGTGACCACTTCGCGCTTTGGAATGTTCCCCCTGCTCGGGGGTGTCGGGCCTGCCGAAGGGCAGGCGTTACAGGAGACCCTGCCCTGGATGTGGAGACCCGTGATGACGACCTCGCGCGAACAGTGGGCGCGCACCGACGGCACGTTCGAGACGGCGATCACTCGCCTGGAATCACGGAACGCGCAGCTCCAGCAAGCCGTCGACTCTCATGCCGTGGTCGACCAGGCCATCGGTGTCCTCATCGCGGTGTACGGGCTCGAACCGGCTGCCGGGTTCGAGGTGCTGCGCGAGGTCTCCCAGCGCACCAACACCAAACTGCACGCCATCGCCGCGACGCTGATCGGCTGGGCCCTGGGCGATCCGCTGCCCGCACAGGTGCGGCAGGAGCTGGAGTCCGCCGCGCAGGTACGCGCACGCTGCCAGGACGTCCAGGATCAGAACGTGTCGTCCGGACAGCGGCCGAGGAGCTGAGAGGGCCTGGGCGGCTCAGCCGGTCAGGGCCTGCTCGAGAGTGGGGTGGCAGTCGATGACGTGGTCGAGGCCGACGATCTGAAGGACGCGCAGCACGGAGTCCTGCGCGGCGGCGATACGCAGCCACCCCTGGGAGCCGGCCGCCTGCTGATGGGCGGTGACCAGGACGTTGATGCCGCTGGAGTCCATGAAGGTCACGCCGCTGAGGTCCACGACGGTCCGAACCGGCGGGTGGCCGTCGCCGGCGAGCAGAGCCTGACCGGCTACGTCCTGCACGTCGTGGTCGAGTTCACCGCGCAGGGCCACGATCCGGATGCCGTCCCTCTCGGAGCAGGTGGCGGAGAGCCTTTTGGGCTGGTCCGCTCTCGGGGTGGTGGTCACGGGCTCCTCGAAACGCTCATCGCCCGGCCCGGGCCGGGACAGGCGGGAACGATTGTGCCCCATCCCGGCCCCGGAGTGCAGCGAGGTGTCCGAGCCCGGCAGGGCCGGTGCGGCGTGGGTGGCGTATGCATGAGTACGGCGGGTACCGGTGCGTACGTGACCGGGGAATGAGAACGACGACTGCGCGAGCCGCAGGGGCGGAGCCGCCTCTGTGACGCCCGAAAAATACCTGATGGATGCCGCCTACGCCCTGGACGGGCGCGACGGCTGCATTGCCCAAGCCCGCCACCACGCGGCCGTCTTCTTCGACCAGGCCCGCGGTGAACACCACCTCCGGGCGCCGGCCCGCGTGGTGGAGCTGACCCAGCTGGTGGTCAGTGAGCTGGTCACCAACGCCCGTAAATACGCCCCCGGCCCCGTGATGCTGGAACTGCGCATCACCGCGGCGGCCGTGTACGTCGTGGTGTGGGACAGCGACCCGACGGTTCCCGCCCCCCAGGCCGCGGATCCCGACCGGATCGGCCAGCACGGTCTGGAGATCGTCAAAGCAGTCACCACCAGTCTCAGCATCGAAGCGGAGCCGGCCGGCAAGCGCATCACAGCCCGTCTCGCCCTGTCCGGCACCTCTGGGGACTGACCAGCTCGCGAAACACCTGCCCGCCGGGCGGGCCGAAAGGACCGGCGGGCCGAGGCGGCACAGCCGCTTCAGGGCGGTTTTCGGCCCGATGGGACCTGATCCCTCGTGGCGGCCAGGGCCGAGGCCGGCGCCTTCGGTGAAAGCGGGCGGGTTGAGGAAAGCGGGCCGGTCAGGGATGGCCGAGAGCAAGGACGGCGGTGGTGCGTTTACCGCCGGGCACCGGCTGGACGTCGTAGCGTTCGCACACGGCCACGACGATCTCCAGTCCGTGCTGCCCTATACGGCTGGGGTCGGGTCCGTGGACGGTGGGGACGGCGGGCACGCTGTCCCAGACGGTGATCTCCAGGCTGTCCGGGTGGCGGCGCAGGTCCAGGCGCAGGGGGCCGGGAGCGTGCCGGCAGACGTTGGTGACCAGCTCGCTGATGACCAGCTGCGCCATCTGGACGGTCCGGTCGGTGAGCGGGGTCTTGTAGTGGGTGTGCGCATGGTGGAGGTAGGCGGTGGCGAAGCGGCGGGCGGCGCCGATGCAGGAGGTGTCTCCGTCGTAGGCGGCGCATGCGGGCGGCACCGGGGGCGCGGGCGCCGCGCTGCCTGCCGTCTGGTCCATTCGCCCTCACCTCGCGTCGAGTGCGTCACATGCCCGGTCCGCTCGAGTACCCCGGCGAGTGCTGCTTATTTTCCGCGCCGCCCCTGGCTGCCACGGCAGGAAGGGGGCCCGTAGTGCTGTGTAAGTGGATCGTGAGATTAACAGGGCAGTGGTTGACAGAGCACCGCGCGTTCCGTTTGCGTGGGCGCAGACGGCGCACCCGCGCTGCCGTCACCGGACAGGGGAGGAACACGCAATGGGAGCCTCCCATCTGGCCATCTCCCGTCACGCCACCGGTGAGGGGGTCTGCGTGCTGCAGCTGGCCGGGGAGATCGACTTCACGACCGCCGGCGCTCTGCGCGAGGCGTTCGCCGACCGCGACGGCATCCCCGGCCACCGGACGGTGGTCGACTTCAGCGAGGTCACCTTCATGGACTCCAGCGGAGTCAACGCGCTGGTCGGCGCGAACCGCGCCGCGGCGCTGGGCGGCGGCTGGATCCGGCTGGCCGCGGTCCCCGCGGAGGTCCACGAGGTCCTGCACATCGTCGGCCTGGACGACGTCCTCCTCCTCTACCCCACCCTCACCCTCGCTCTGGCCGCCTGAGACACCCGAAAGAACCGAGAACCGCACGCCGCTCCACGGCCGGGGCGTGTTCAGGCGAGCGGTCCGGTGCTGCACCGGCAGGAAGGCACCGCCGATGACGAGGCGGACGCCGGGTGACGCGAGGGTGCGGCCGCAAGAGCCTCACGCCGACGGGGCTACGCGAGCCGGCCTGCGCCGGACTGGCGGTCAATCGTTCTCGGGACGGTCGGCTTCCTCAAGGAGTCGGGCTGCGAGGTCGTCGGCCCATTCCACGGCCCAGGCCCGCAGCGCCCCGATGGCCAAGTCATCGAGGCCGTAAGCGGCGAAAGCCTCGTCGTCCGTCCACTCGGCGCCCGCGAGGTTGGCCTGCAGGTCTTCCTGCTCGAAGCGCCCACGCGCATGCCGACGGCCGAATTCTTCGAGATCGACGTTGTTCCATCGGCGCGAGGCCGCGAACACATCGATGAGGTCCCGGGGTGCGCCACGGTCGGCCAACGCCCGCACCTTCGTCCCGATGACGTCCTCCTCTGCGAGAACGGGCCCGTACGCGGTGTGAGCGATAGGACCCCAGAAGATCTCCTTGAGGATGTCCACCTCGCATTCCTGCCCCGTTGCCGGATCTGACACGGTGAAGCGGGCGGACAGCGGAGCCGTTTCCAACGACCGCACCCGCCATCCCCGTTCCTGCAGACCCTCGTGGACCGCCGTGGCGATATCAGCCATGGGAGCCGGATTCTCCGTGGCGACATCCAGATCCTGACTGGGCCGGCTCACGAGCCGGTGCGCCCTCACCGCATATCCGCCGGTGAGAACCAGCGGATAGGGGGAGCCCAGTGCGATCACGTCAGCCAGCAGCCGTGCATGAAGCTCCGGCATGTCTCTCACGCGGCCGCCCTGCCCCGGGCAGCCAGCTCGGGGAAGGCGTCTTCCCATACAGAGCGAACTGTGCGGCCCACCAGACAACGCAGGGTCGGCCACAGCTGGAGAAGAAGATCCTCGTTCAGGTATTCGGGAAGATCATCTCGTAGGCCCTCATGCAGGACCGTGCGGTATAGCCCCATACGCTGGCGTGGGTTCGCCAGGTCATAGGACGTCATGCCTGACCACGCCACGTGTACAGGCAGCTCCACCACACCCTGGACGGGCCCTTGCAGATCCCTCAAAGCCGAGGGAAGGCGCCGCCGGAACTTCTCCCGGTAGAGCACAAGATCCTCCGCCAGGTCCGACTCGGGCGAAGAAGTGTGTCGACTGACTGCCATCCCCTCATTATGGCCGCTGCGACGACGCCGTGAGCTACTGGCTCAACGACTGCCAAGCAGGGACGAACACCTCGGCCCCGATGGGAAGTGGCTGTCCCGGTCACGGGTGCCTGGCGGTCGCATGCCGGCACGACGGTCAGGACGATCCCGCGGGCGAAAACCTGCACCCATGGTGGCCTTGGCGTTCAAGGCCGCAGACGGACAGGGCTGGCGGTGGATGCGCGGGCCCCGGGCGCAATGACCGCTTGCAGGTGGTTGGGGGATTGCCGTAGCGGCCGGTGGCGGGGGAGCGGAGACGAGCGCGAGGGGGCGGTGTGCCGCAGCGCCCGAGCGGCAGCTCGGCAAGAGGCGCTCGCCTGGTCGGCGAAGGTGATCTGGTGCAGGCGGGCGCTGGCGAGCATGACGGCTGCGCATAGGCTGCCCCATGGTTCGGCCTAGCCACTGGGGCAGGCTCGCCTGGGGGTGATTTACCTGATAGCTCGTCAACGGTCTGCGGCGGGAGCATCAGTGGCTCGCCGGGTGGGCAGGGCTCTGGGGCTGGTCGCAGTTGCGGCGGCCGTGCTGGCGGCGCTGTTGTTGTCGCCTTTCGTGCTGCAGGACGTCGCCGGTTCCAAGGGCGTGGACTGGAACAGGCTGAGTCAGATCGGCGCCGCGTACGGCTTCACGTCGGCGATCGTCTCGGCGCTCGCGCTGGCCGGTGTTGCCGGTTCGCTGACTGTTCAGAACCGGCAGGCCAGGGCGGAGCAGGTCCAGGGGATTCGCGGCTACTACCTTGAACTGGTTCGCCTGGAACTTGAGGACATGGCGCTTTACCAGCCTGTCTGGGGCGATACGGACATCGCCGATCCCCATGAGCGGAAGCGGCATGTCTATGCCGACCTCATGATGAACTACGCGTGGATGGGTTACGAGATCGGGACCATTCGCGAGCCCCTCCTGCGGGACATGCTGTCCGGCATGTTCACCGGAGAGGCCGGCCGGCACTACTGGAGCAGGGCCCGCACCTCATGGACCGCCAGTTCGTCAGGAAGCCGTATCGGTCGTCGCTTCCTGGCCATCGTGGGCGAGGAGCACGCTCGCGCTGTTGCTGCCGGACCGCCGACGCGCTCGGCCCTCCCCCCGAGTCCGCCCGACGTGCCTGCCGCAGGAGCGCCGCCCGTATGGCGGACGGCGGCCGGCGCCCTGATCGGCCTGGGTACCGGCTTGGCACTCGGATCGCTGTTGCGCAGTCGGCGCTGAGGGCCGCTGGGCCCGAGTTGGATGATCACGGCGTGACTGGTGTGATCACGGCGTCGGAGCCGTCTTGGATAGGCCCGTTCTCCGGGCTGAGCCCGCGCTGCTTCGGGAAGTTGATGACCGCGCTGCGGCGTGAGGGGGCCGACGCGGTTGGCCGGGGACGGCCCTGGAGCCTGCCTCTGGAGGACCGAGTGCTGCTGGTCGCGGCCTACTGGCGCCCGAACTTGACGATGCGCCAGCTGGCCCTGCTGTTCGGCATCTCGAATTCTGCGGCAGACCGGATGATCGACCACCTCGGCCCGCTGATGTCTCTGCGGCGGCGGAGCCGGTTCTCCAAGGACTCTGTCCTGATCGTGGATGGCACCCTGGTTCCCACCCGTGACCACGAGGTAGCCGAGCAGTCCAAGAACTAATCGGTACTCCACCACCACCAGGTCGTGATCGACGCCGACAGTGGACTCGTTGTCGTGGTCGGCCGCATCGCACGCCTCCACAATCTCGCTCTCACGGGATAACGGCTGGTCCTCAGCCTTGCTGAGGCTGGTCGAGCCCAGGGCGGGAACACCAGCCGAGGCGTTCCCGTGGCCCGCTGGACGGGATCTTGAACGAGTCCTTCCCGGAGGCATGAATCGCCGTGGATCCTGCGGCTGCCGTCACCTCTCGAACGGGCGCTCCTCAGGTATCGACACGTGCGCGTGCTTCGGTCTGCCCGGACTGATTTTGTACGGGCTTTTCCAGGAGCGTGAACGACTTGGGCGGGCCGCCCGGCTGCGGCTTGCCTTCCTTGTGGCCCGCCACTTGATAGCCGGCGTTGCGGTAGTACGCGTTCAGGCGTTCGTTGGTGGCGAGGCAGTCGAGGCGGACCAACAGCCGACCCGCTTCGGCCACGCGGCGCTCCGCGACGCGCAGAAGCTCCCGGCCTGTGCCGGGCGGAACGCTTCCGCGGTCCACCATCAGCCGGTGTACGTAGCCGGCCGTGGGCGGTTGCGTTCCCCAGGCATCCTCGTCCTCCCACCAGAGTTCCCAGGCCCCGACCACGCGGTCAGCTGCTTCCGCGAGCCATATCTCCCCCTTGAGCAGGGTCCTGCGGAAGTGGTCTTCTCCCAGCTCACCGGGCCGCCATTGATCAGTGACTCCTCGGTCGAGCATCCAGCGAGCAGCGTCGTCACGCAGACGCACCAGAGCGGCGAGATCAGCGTCATGAGCCAGACGGAAGCGTAGATCGTTCACTGCGCGATCTTCACACAGGCATCCCACGGCACCGGCAGGCTCCAGGCGGTCGAACCGGGATTGGTGACTTCCCTTGCAGCCGGCACCGGAGCAGGCACAAGTGACCCACAGGACCTGACATCGTCCGTCGGCGCAAGCAGGGATTGGCGACATGGTGGCGGCCCTCTCCAGCAAGCCGTGCGCCTCCGCACCCAGGCGTGCCAGCCCACCTGACCGCACACGGCTGCTGCGTTGCGGCGTGCGTCGGAGAGCTGACGGCTGCTGACGCCGCCGGCCGGGGAAGAGCCACGGGCCCTTATCGGGAGGCGAATGGCGGGGCGCCCCACGTAGTCTCGCCGGCGTGGTGCCTGGATCAGGCGACCACTGCTGCCACCAGACCGAGCCGGTCCCGGCCCAGGATGGATACACGTCATGGATCTTCGTCGCTCCGCCCCCGCTGACGCCGCTTCGGTGGCCCGGTGGCCGACCTCCGAGGCGGAAGTCGTCATGTGGTGCGGAGGCGGCGAGTTCCCCGTGCGTGAGCAGACGGTTTCTGCGTGGCGGACGGACGAAGACGTACGGGCCTACGTGCTCGTCGAAGACGGCAGGCTCCTCGCCTACGGGGAACTGTGGCTCGATGCCGAGGAGAACGAGGTGGAGCTGGCCCGGCTCATCGTGGAACCCGCACGACGCGGTGAAGGTCTGGGGCGCCACCTCGTACGGGGCCTGCTGGCGGGAGCGATCGAAGCGGGCTTCGACGACGTGTACGTGCGTGTGCACCCGGACAACGACAGGGCCCTCCGGTGCTATCTGGGTGCCGGGTTCGTGCCGGTGGATCCAGCACTCGCCAAGGACTGGAACGCCGCCCAGCCCGTCGACTACACCTGGCTGCGCCACGCTCCGGCGGACGCGGACAGCTGAACGCGCGCCGGGCAGCGCGCCGCCGTCCGCGACCGCGCCCGCTACTTCGGTGTCCTGTGGCCAGGTGCCATGACCGAGGCAGCTGTGCGACGACGCGGCGGCCGGCCGGCACGGGTGCCACGCGGGAGTCCGTGACATCCGTGCCGTGCCGGATGACGCGTGCGTCAGGACGCCACCCGTTCCGTCTCCTTCGACGGGAGGCCGGCGGCCACCACGCGCCGGCGCCGTACCGGCATGCCCAGCGTCGGATGGCTGGTGCCCCAGGCGGCGCCCTTGCAGACCACCTCCTTGTACCGGGCCGCCAAGCGGCCGGTCAGGGCGCGGTCCACCGCCTGGTCGTCGGCGGTGACGAACTGGATCAGACCCTGCCTGCGGCCCAGGGAGATGCACTGGTTGAAATAGCTCAGTGACACGCTCGGCAGCTTGCCGCCGGTGAGGCGCGCGGCGATGGCGTCGGCGGCCTGCCAGGCCATGGGGACGCCCGAAGCGCACGACATGCGCAAGGGTTTGTCACCGGCGCCGATCGCCTGAGCGGCGTCACCGATCGCGTACACGTCCGGGTGGGAGAGCGAGCGCATCGTCCGGTCGACCATGATGCGGCCGTCGTCGGCGAGTTCGAGACCGGTCGCCGCCGCCATCGGATGGGCGGCGAAGCCCGCGGTCCACACCGTGACGGCAGCGCAGAGAGTCCGGCCGTCCTCGGTCGTGACCCGGTTCGCCTCCACGGCGGTCACCGCGGTGTTCTCCAGTACGCGGATCCCGAGCCCGTCGACGACCTTGCGCAGGTGGGCGCGGCCCTTGGGGGAGAGCCAGTCGCCCAGCTCCGCGCGCGTGGCCAGTGTGGTGCCAAGGTCCGGGCGGGCCTCGGCCACCTCGGTAGCGAACTCCAGGCCGGTCAGACCGCCGCCCACGACGAGGAGTTCCTCACCCGGGGCCAGGCGGGCCAGGCGCTCGCGCAGTTCGAGCGCGCCGGTGCGGCCGGCGATCTGGTGCGCATGCTCGGCGACACCGGGGACGCCGTGGTCGGCGCCGCGGCTGCCGATGGCGTAGACGAGGGTGTCGTAGGGCATCTCCGCCGTGCCCTGTGCCCCTTCGACGGTCACCGTCTTGCGGTCCACGTCGATGGAGGTGGCCCGTGCGACCTTCAGCTCCACGCCCGTGCCGGCGAACATCTCGCGCAGCGGACGCTCCTTGAGGTCCTGGCCCGTGGCCAGCTGGTGCATCCGGACCCGCTCCACGAAGTCCGGTTCGGCGTTGACGAGGGTGATGGTGACGTCTTCACGGCGCAGCCGCTTGGCGAGTCGGCCCGCCGCGGTCGTCCCGGCGTAGCCGCCCCCGAGGACGATGATCCGGTGCTGCATCTCTTGGCTCCTGTCTGCGCGGTTCCCGCACCCCCTGGCGCGGTCACGCCCCTTGAACCGGACAGCCCGCCGATTCCTGACAGGAGCAAGACGTGACGTGCGTCACACGAGGGGTTACAGGGCTGCGGTCAGCACGGGAGAGCCGAAGCCGCCGGCCGCCCAGCGCTGCGTCGCGCGCTGCAGCTTGTCCGGGTTGACCTGGCTGCGGATCGCGACGATGCCCTCCGGCGTCCGCTCCAGGCACATGATGCCGAAGACGCGCCCGTCGACCACCGCGACGAGCGCGGGCCCGCCGTTGGCGCGGATTGCGTACAGGTCGGGGGAACCGCCGACCAGGTCCCGCTTGGCCTTGGCCGGCTTGAACATCCCGCGCAGGAACTTCGCCACCGCGCGTGCGCCCTCCCAGGCACTGGCCCGGGCCGGTACCTTCCCGCCGCCGTCTCCGACCGCGACGGCGTCCGAGGTGAGCAGTTCGATCAGGGGCTCGATCCTGCCGCTGGTCGCAGCGGCGAGGAACTCCTCCACGATCCGGCGCGCGGCCGACGCGTCGATACCGGCCCCCTCCTCGCCGGGGACGGCGCTGGAAGCGCCCTCACCCACAGGTCCGCCCAGAGGCCCCCGCGCCCTGCCCTGCGCCACGTGCTTCTTGGCGCGATGGTAGGTCTGCTGGCTCACGTCCACGCTGAGATCGAGGATCTCGGCGATCTCGCGGTGGGAGTACGCGAACGCCTCCCTCAGGACGTACACCGCGCGCTCCCTGGGCGAGAGCCGCTCCAGCAGGACCATTACGGCGTACGACACCGACTCCCGCTGCTCGGCCGTCTCCTCCGGGCCCAGCATGGGGTCGCCTTCGAGCAACGGCTCCGGCAGCCATTGACCGACGTAGGTCTCACGGCGGGCGCGGGCCGATGTGAGCTGGTTGAGACAGAGGTTGGTGAGCACCTTGGTCAGCCAGGCCTGGGGGACGTCGATGCGCGCGGTATCGGCGGCCTGCCATCGCAGATAGCTCTCCTGGACGACGTCCTGCGCCTCACTCGCCGAGCCGAGCATGCGGTAGGCGATGGCTTCGAGGCGCGGCCTCGCCGCCTCGAACTGGTCGATGTCGCTGAAGGGCAGGGCCATTCCAGGATCCTACGCAGACGGCTCCTTCGACCATCAGATGGCCGTAAGCGCCCGGCAGTTCGCCGCGGCCGCCGTACACGCGGGACCCGCACCTGCCCGGAGGCGGCCGGCTACGCCGTGACGAAGTCGAGGATGTCGGAGTTGAGGACATCCGGGTACACGGACAGCATCCCGTGCGGATACCCCTCGTAGGTCTTCAAGGTCGAGTTCCGCAGGATCTCGGCGCTCTTGGGTCCCGCGTCCGCGTAGGGCACGATCTGGTCGTCGGTGCCGTGCATGACGAGCACCGGGAGCTCGATCTTCTGCAGGTCCTCGGTGAAGTCCGTCTCGGAGAACGCCTTGATGCACTCGTAGTGCGCGTTCACGGCCCCCGTCATCCCCTGCGCCCACCACCGGTCGATCAGCCCCTGGTTCACCTCGGCGCCGGGCCGGTTGAAGCCGTAGAAGGGCCCGGACGCCACGTCGATGTAGAACTGGGCGCGGTTGGCGGCGAGCCCGGCGCGCAGTTCGTCGAACGCCTCGATCGGGGTTCCCTCGGGGTTGCTGTCCTTCTTGACCATGACGGGCGGCACCGCCGACACGATCACCGCTTTGGAGACGCGCCCGGGCTCCGCACGCGCCACGTAGTGGACCACTTCACCGCCGCCGGTGGAGTGCCCGATGTGCACGGCGTCCCGCAGATTCAGCGCGTCGGTCAGGGCGGCCACGTCCGCGGCGTAGGTGTCCATCTCATGGCCCGACGACGGCTGGCCGGAGCGCCCGTGACCGCGACGGTCGTGCGCGACGACCCGGTAGCCCTTGGACAGGAAGTACAGCAGCTGGCTGTCCCAGTCCACATGGCTCAGCGGCCAGCCGTGGTGGAAGACGAGCGGCTTCGCGTCCCGCGGCCCCCAGTCGACGTAGTAGATGCTCGTGCCGTCCGCGGTGGTGACCGTGCTCATGGGTATCTCTTTCCGGGTGTTGGTCGCTCCCTCCCGCGCTCTGTTCCTCACGCGGGCGGATCGCGTCGCTGCGGCGAGGTCCTCTACGCCCAAGACGAGTGCCTTGGTGCCGATCGGCCCAAGGGGAACGGGGGACCGGCAGTGCGCTCGGCAGCCGGAACCCGCCGGGAGTCATGGAGGTCGTCACTTTTGTGTGGTGGGCGACATGTCTTCGCTGTGCCGGCGCAGGTCGCTTCGCCCAGGCTCGCGCCCAGACAGACCGTGCCGAACTCCCCTTCCAGGGTGCGTCGGTCCAGGAGGGGCGGCAACTTTCCGGCGGACGCCCGCCGCGAACCGGCGCGAGCGCGGAGGCCGCAGCCCGCGTCACCCGCGTCGAGGAGTCCTCACCCGCCGTGACGCCGGCGGTCGCTTGACGACCCCCGATGTAACAATTACTGTTACGTCCAAGGAGGTGATCGCATGGCGGGCAACAGCCAGCTCACCGTGGCGGCGCACGCGCTGACGTGGATCGAACTGCACCGTCGGATCGGCGACGGAACGGCGACGTCCGAGGGTGTCGCGGGCAGCGTCAACACCAACCCCGTCGTGATCCGGCGCCTGCTCGGCCGGATGCGCGACGCCGGACTGGTCCACTCGCGACGCGGCGCCGACGCCGGCTGGGTGCTCGCCAGACCGCTGGAGGACATCACCCTGCGGGACGTGTACGAGGCGATCGAACCACCGCCGCTGTTCGCCATGCACCGCTCGGAACCCAACCTCGGCTGTCCGGTCGGTTCCGGTATCCAGCCCGCGATGCGCCCGGTGTACGCCCGTGTCGAGGAAGCCGTCCGCACCGAGCTGGAGCGGATCACTCTGGCCGACGTCCTGCAGGACGTCCTCGCCTCGCGCTAGCTCCCTCGCGTCGCGCACACCCTCCGGGGCCGGACCGGCATGCCGCCGGCGACCCCTCCTCGTGTCCCTCTCCTCCCGTCCGGCTCTGCCGGGCGGCGACACCGTCAACCTTCAAGGGCCGATCCCGGCCCTCCATATAGAACTGGAGTTCCCATCATGGGACAGCTCGACGGAAAGACCGCCGTGATCACCGGCGGCAACAGCGGCATCGGACTGGCCAGCGCCAAGCGCTTCGCCGCCGAAGGAGCGCACGTCTTCATCACCGGGCGACGCCAGGAGGCACTGGACGCCGCCCTGGTCGAGATCGGCCCGAACGCCACCGCGGTCCGAGGCGACGTCTCCGACCCGGCCGACATCGACCGGCTCTACGCCGCCGTCGCCGATCAGGGACGACGCGTGGACGTGCTGTTCGCCAACGCGGGCGGCGGTGAGTTCTCCACCCTGGAGCAGGTCACCGAGCAGCACTTCGACACCACCTTCGGCATCAATGTGCGAGGCACCCTCTTCACCGTCCAGAAGGCGCTGCCGCTGCTGAACGACGGTGCCTCGGTGATCCTCACCGGCTCCACCGCGGCCACCTCCGGCGGTGAGGCGTTCGGCGTCTACGCCGCCTCGAAGGCCGCCATCCGTTCGTTCTCCCGCACCTGGGCCAACGAACTCAAGCACCGGAAGATCCGTGTCAACACCCTCGTCCCCGGCCCCATCGAGACCCCCGGCAACGCGGGTCTGGCCCCCGGCGCGGACGAGGCCGCCAAGCTGTGGGGCTTCTTCGCGAGCCAGGTACCGCTGGGCCGTATGGGCCGCCCCGACGAGGCGGCCGCCGCGGCGCTCTTCCTCGCCGGCGACCAGAGCAGCTTCGTCACCGGTACCGAACTCTTCGTCGACGGCGGCCTCAACCAGGTCTGAAGCGGGCACGCGACCTCGATACGCCAGGAGCCGGCGCCCCCGATCCCGGCCGCCACGCCCGGCCCCTTTGCGTACGCGGCCACCGAGCCATGGCCGCCTCAAGGCACTCCTTGAGTGACTCCATGCCAAGTCGCTGTTGTCAGCCTGACCCACAGCCGGTGTCGGCGCCCATCGCCGGCCTCAGGCGGTCGTGCTCTGCACATGGGCTCCCGCTTGTGCGTGGTGGGCGACCGTGACCGTGCAGGCGGCGCGTACGAAGGCGGCGACGGCCGTGGAACGGGCCTCCTGAGGCCACGCGACGGCCAGGGTGCAATCAGGCAGATCGCTGACCGGCCGGTAGGCGATACCGGGACGCGGGTTCTGCCGGGCAACTGACGCGGGCGCGAAGAACACGATGCTGCCGGTCTCGACGAGGCTGAAGATCTCCGACAGGTTGGAGGCAGGTCTTGTCGCCCCGGGCGAGGGCGGCGCCATCCGGCCGCTGTCGGCAGGCGCGCCACCGGGCAGGCTCCGGCCGGACAGGTCGGCCAGGCGCAACTCGGTACGGGCGGCCAGCGGATCGGTGGCCGCCAAAGCGACCAGGACCGGCTCGGTCAGCAGCGGCTCACTGTCCAGCCCCCGCTCGTCCACGGGGCGGAGCACCAGCGCGACATCGGCGAGACCGTCGCGCAGCGCCTGGGGCTGCTCGCCGAACCCTCCAAGCACCAGTTCGGGCGGCAGGGCCGCGGGGTCGGCGCTGTAGGCATCCAGGATCTGCGGCAGCAGGCCGCCGTCGATGTCGGCCTTGAGGGCGATCCGCAACCGGGGCGAGGCGCTACCGGCGTGCCGGGCCCGGTGGGCGGCGGCGGTAACCGCCTCCAGGGCGGTCCTGGCATCCCGCAGCAGGACCTCCCCGGCACCAGTGAGCTTCACCTGCCGGGTGGTCCGCTCGAACAGCGTCACACCGAGCTGTCGCTCAAGATCCCGGATCGTCCGCGACAGGGGAGGCTGCGCCATGCCCAGCCGGCCGGCGGCGCGCCCGAAGTGCAGTTCCTCCGCGACCGCGACGAAGTAGCGGAGCTGCCGCACCTCCAGATCATTCATACCGCCAGGGTATCAATGGCTACCGAGATGGTCCTTCACCTGCACCGCTGCGCCGGGTTCACTCGAAAGCGACCGCCCGGCACGCCCCTGTGGTTCGCCGTCGCCCGCCACCCATGGAGGCACTCATGATCGTCATCACCACGCCGACCGGAGACATCGGCCGACAGGTCCTTCATCGCGTCCTGGACAGCGGTGAAGCCGTCCGCGTGATCGCCCGCGACGCCTCCCGCCTCCCGGAACACATACACGCGCAGGCGGAAGTGGTGGAGGGCTCCCACGCCGACCCCGACACGATCGCCAAGGCACTGGAAGGCGCCGATCGCCTGTTCTGGCTCGTACCCCCGGCCCGCTTCCAGGACGCCGGCCCCGCCAAGAGCTACTACCTGGACTTCACCCGGGCCGCCGCCCAGGAAGCCGCAAGCCGGGGTGTGCGGATGGTGCACGTCACCTCCCTGGGGCACGGCTACAACGGCGAGGCCGGACTGCTGTCGGCCGCGCTCCACATGGACGAGCTGATCGAAAACACAGGCGTGCACTACCGGGCGCTGGCACTGCCGTTCTTCATGGAGAACATCCTCCGCCAGGCCCAACAGATCACCCAGCAGGGCGTGTTCTCCATGGCGAACACCGCGGACCGGCCCTTGCTGACCGTCGCCACCCAGGACGTGGCCGCCGCGGCGGCATCCCTTCTGCTGGACACCACCTGGAACGGCCAGGCCCGCGTCCCCCTGGTCAGCCCCGACAACCTGACCCCCGACGCCATGGCCGAGATCATCTCCGAAACCGTGGGCCGCACGGTGCGCTACCAGCAAGTACCGCTCACGGACTTCCAGGCCCAGATGGTGCAGCACGGCGCGAGCCCCTCGCTGGCCCAGGACATGGCCGACATGGTGGGCGCGCAGAACAACGGCATCTACGACGCCGAACCCCGCGACCCGGCCTCAGCCACCGCCACCGGCTTCCGCCAGTGGTGCCACAACGTCCTGAAGCCGGCCCTCCAGCCCTGACCAGCACGCCCCCGTCAGGGCCCGGCACAGCCTCGCGGGACGGTCGCTCAGGAGGCGCTCCACCACCCGTCGACACCGTCAAGGCGAAGCCGCGCGTCCGCGATCAGAGCCTGGCCTGATGCGACGTGGACAGTGGGGGAGTAACACCCGTGGGCGAAGCCGGGGTTGAGCCTCGCGGAGGCACAGTCCACGTCGCCTACGAAGATGGTGGCGACCTCGGAAGTTCCACGCCAACCGGCAAGTGGCGGCGTCGAATTGCTGGTTGGAGCTGCGGACCGGCAACAACCAGGCCGCGTACCCCGCCGAGCAGGGAGACCGGACGCGCGCCGCGCACCCACGACTGGCACTGACCGGGCAGACACAAGAGCCCCCGCGACCGGTCCGGTCGCGGGGGCTCTTGCGCGTACGTGCCGTTACTCCGTCTTGATCGCAGTCAGCATGTTCAGCCGCGCGGCGCTGCGGGCCGGCCACAGCGAGGCCAGCACACCCACGACTCCGGCCAGCAGCAGGAAGATGCCGATCCGCTCCCACGGCAGGACCAGTGCGTAGTTCGGGATGCTGGAGCGGATCGTCTCGCCGATCGCCCAGGCCAGGAACGTACCGAGACCGACGCCGATCACCGCGCCGAAGAGGGAGATGATGACCGCCTCCAGGCGGATCATGCGCTTGACCTTGCCGCGGTCCAGGCCGATCGCCCGCAGCATGCCGATCTCCTGCTGGCGTTCGAAGACGGACATCGCGAGGGTGTTGACGACGCCGAGCACCGCGATCAGCAACGCCATGGCGAGCAGCCCGTACATGATGTTCAGCATCGTGTTGATCATGCCGCCGAACGTGTTGCGGATGTCCTGGCGGTCCATGACGCTCATGGCCGGGTTGTCACCGAGCGCGTTCACGAGCGCCTGCTCGTTGGCCTTGCTCGCGCCGCCGTCCGTCTTCACCCAGATCTCGGGGATGTACGGCTTGGGCTCGAAGGGTGCGACCAGCGAGGTCGGCACCACCACCGGCGAGAGGAACTCGTTGTCCTGGTAGATCGCGCCGACCGTCATGGTCTTCGTGGCCGACCTGCCGCCGCCCTGGTCGTCGCCGACCGTCACGGGCAGCTTGTCGCCGGCCTTCCAGCCGTTGGACTTGGCGGTCTTCTCGGCGACGGCGATCCCGCCCTTGCCGAGGGTGTCCAGCGATCCGGAGAGGAGCTTCAGGTCGAAGACCTGCTGCACGTCGCCAGGGGTGACCGCGGAGGCGGAGTGGTAGGTGCCCTTGACCTTCACCGAGGTGGCCTGCTGCGGGGAGACCGCGGTGACGCCGTCGGCCTTCTTCAGCGCGCTCAGCGCGGACTTGTCCAGGCCCCCGCCGCTCGCCATGGTGACCATGTAGTCGGCGCGGATGTTGTCGGTGGTCATCTTGTCGATGGCCTGGCCCAGCGTGACACCGATGACGGTGAGGCCGGTGACCAGCGTGAGACCGATCGCCAGCGCCGAGGCGGTGGCCCCGGTACGGCGCGGGTTGCGCACCGCGTTCTTGCCGGCGAGCTTGCCGGACACCCCGAACCCGCGGTGCAGCAGCGGCTTGGCGAGCGCGATGACCGGGCGGGAGAGCAGCGGGATCAGCACGATGATGCCGATCAGCGCCAGGAAGGCACCGGCACCGATGAACATGCGGCCGGTGTTCTCGCCGACGGCGGCGCCGCCGAAGATTGCCGCGGCACCGCCCAGCGTGATGATGCCGCCCAGGGTGTTGCGCACGACCAGCGACTTGGTGCTGGCGGGCAGATGGGCGCTGCCCATGGCCGCCACCGGCGGGATCTTCGCGGCCCGGCGGGCGGGCAGCCAGGCAGCGAGAACGGTGATCAGAACACCGACGCCGAGGGCGGAGAGGACCGCGGTGGGGGAGACGATCAGCGGTCCGGCCGGGACCTTGGCGCCGAACGAGCCCATGGCGGACCGCAGTCCGGTGGCGAGTCCGATGCCGAGCGCGAAGCCGACGACGGAGGCGATCACGCCGACGATCATGGCCTCGAGGATCACCGAGCGCTTGACCTGCCGGCGGGAGGCGCCGACGGCCCGCAGCAGGGCGAGTTCCTTGGTGCGCTGGGCGACCAGCATGGTGAAGGTGTTGGCGATCAGGAAGACGCCGACGAACAGGGCGATGGCGGCGAAGGCCAGCAGCATCTTGTTGAGACTGCTCAGCCCCGACTCGATGTCCTTCGCCTGCTTGTCGGCGAGCTCGCGGCCGGTCTGCGCCTCGGAGTCCTTCGGCAGCAGCGGCCGGACGGCGTCGAGGAGCTTCGCGTCGGAGGCGCCCGGCTCGGCGGCGATGGTGACGTCCTGGTAGTACCCCGGCTGGAGGTACAGCTTCTGCGCCACGGCGGTGTCGAACAGCACGAGGCTGCCACCCGCGTTCACGGCGCCGTCCTCGGTGGTGAAGACACCGGCGAGGGTGTACTCCTTCACGGGCCCGTTGGTGGCGACCCGCACGGTGTCGCCGACCTCGTACTCGCCCTTGGCCGCGGAGTCCTTGTCGAGAGCGATCTGGTCGTCCCTCACCGGGCCCGAGCCGTCGGTGAAGG
The DNA here is from genome assembly GCF_042872045.1 of Streptomyces sp. NPDC005496. Classification (NCBI taxonomy): domain Bacteria; kingdom Bacillati; phylum Actinomycetota; class Actinomycetes; order Kitasatosporales; family Streptomycetaceae; genus Streptomyces; species Streptomyces sp. NPDC005496. The sequence continues at coordinate 204,013 of NZ_JBIAJQ010000010.1, read as the reverse complement.
TGTACGCCGGATCCGCTGCGTTCTTACCGGTCTTGCCCGGGGCGTAGTTGGCGCCGGTGTTGGACCAGCCGTTGCCGATCAGCTTGCCGTCCTGGTCGGCGACCCCGGCGAAGCCGGACACCCGCCCGGTGGCCTCGGCGACGCCGTCCAGACCACGGATCCTGTCCAGGGTCGCGTTGTCGATGCCGGACTTCTTGCCGTCGTCCTGGACGCCGTAGGTGGTGACGGCGACGGCGACGTCGTCGTAACTCTTGGCCGACTGGTTGCGGTAGGCGTTGCCGAGGGTGTCGGTGAAGACCAGGGTGCCGGAGACGAACGCCACGCCGAGCATGACGGCGAGCACGGTCATCAGCAGTCTGGCCTTGTGCGCGAGCACGGTGCGCAGGGCGGTACGGAACATGTGTGTTGTCAGTCCTGTGGTGAGAGCCGGAGGTCGACGGATCGGCGGATGGTCAGCTGGTCCGGCCCTTGGCGTCGAACTCCTTCATGCGGTCCAGGACGCCGTCCGCGGAAGGGTGGATCATCTCGTCGACGATCCGCCCGTCGGCGAGGAAGACCACCCGGTCCGCGTACGCGGCGGCCACCGGGTCGTGGGTGACCATGACGACGGTCTGGCCCAGCTCGCGTACGGAGTTGCGCAGGAAGCCCAGCACCTCGGCACCCGCCCGGGAGTCGAGGTTTCCGGTCGGCTCGTCGCCGAAGATGATGTCCGGCTGGGAGGCGAGCGCCCGGGCGACGGCGACGCGCTGCTGCTGACCGCCGGAGAGCTGGGTCGGGCGGTGACCGAGCCGGTCGTGCAGACCCACCATGTCGATGACCTTCTGCAGCCACACCTTGTCGGGCTTGCGGCCCGCGATGTCCATGGGGAGCGTGATGTTCTCCAGCGCGGTCAGGGTCGGCAGCAGGTTGAACGCCTGGAAGATGAAACCGATCTTGTCCCGGCGCAGCCTGGTGAGCTGCTTGTCCTTGAGCGAGCCGAGCTCGGTCTCGCCGATGCGCACGGAACCGGAGCTGAAGGTGTCCAGGCCGGCCACGCAGTGCATGAGCGTGGACTTGCCGGACCCGGAGGGGCCCATGATCGCCGTGAACTCGGCCTGCCGGAAGTCGACGGTGACCCGGTCGAGCGCGACCACCTGGGTCTCGCCCTGTCCGTACACCTTGGACAGGTCCGTGGCGCGGGCGGCCACGGCGGTGGCGCGGTGAGCGGTGGGCGTGGTGGTCACGAGAAGGGCTCCTGTGGCATGGGATGGGCATCGGGGACCACCTCATCGTGTCCGCCCCGCGGCCGCGGATCGTCAGTCCCCGTGCCCGTTCCAAGGGCCCTCTTGAGTCGGACCACGCCCCCCGCTCCTCCTCCTCTGGTATGACGGCACCCCTGAGAGGGACGGGCGGGCCGTGTCGAGGGTGAGGCCTTCGGCGTCTCCCGGCTGATGCCGTTGCCGATGCCAACTCAGGGTCCACACAAGCCGGGCCGAACTCGTTGAACCGGGATACCCATTCAGCTCACACGAATCTCGGGCCACGGCTCGTTGCTCACGGCATGACGATGCAGAAAGCTTCGAGCAGTCTCGGTAGTACCGAGCCGGACCAGCCCGTGCCATCCACCTCGCCCTACAGCGGCGACCAAGCCCGTCTTGCACTGTGGAGCATGCTGGATAGTGCCCTTGCCCACTTGCCGCTCCTGCTGATGGGTCAGGCTGAACATCCACAATCCCCGGTGCCCCGCAGATGAGTTGGTCGGCGACCGTCCAGTTCCTTCCCCAACGGTGCGGACGCCGGGCACACGGGCTACTTCACGGTGACCGTGCAGAAGTCGGACGGCGAGTCAGCGCAGTACGGCCGTCAGCAGGTCGGCACCCAGCGCCGTCAGGTCGGGCAGGTTGAGGGTGTAGCGGACGTAGCGGCCGCGCCGCCGGCCGGTGAGCAGGCCGGCGCGGCGCAGGACGGCGAGGTGCCGGGACACCTCCGGCGGGGTGAGTTCCCAGGCGTGGGCCAGCTCGCGGGTGGTGTGCGGGCCGCGGGCCAGGCTGCGCAGCAGCCGCAGGCGCACGGGGTGCGAGAGCGCCTCCAGCCGCAGGGTGACCGTCTCCAGTGACAGCGGCTCCGACGCACTCGCCTCGGCCACCGGGTACTGCACCACTGGCTGCCATCCCGGCGCGTGCACCACCGCAAGGTGCGGGCTCCCGAAGACGCTGGGTATGAAGGTGACTCCGCTGTCGTGGGCGGAGGTCGACTTGTCCACGAGCTTGTCCACGAGGATGCAGTCCCCGTCCGGTGCCAGGGCCACCGCCCCGGAGACCGAGGCGAGCGCCGTGCCCAGACCCTCACGCCTGAGCAGGTCGTTCTTGACGCGCAGGTCGGTGGCCAGCCGTACCGCGACCCCCGCCCACGCGGCGTCGAAGAAGACGGCGGCGCACTGTTCGAGCGTGTCGCGCACGCGCCCCCGTACGGCGCCCGGGTCGGCGAGCAGCCGTTCCGCGAAGGCCTCCTGCCGTACGCCGCGGGCCTGCGCCAGGTCCAGGGCGCGCTCCCGCGCGCTCGCGTCGGTGAGCGGCGACGGCGCCCCGTAGCGGACCCGGCTGCTGCCGCAGGTGGTAACGAGCGCGGCCCTCACGTACGCCTCGTCGTCGATCCGGTCCACGTCGTCCAGCTCCTCCGCGAGGGTGGGCCGAGGCCGGGCGGGCAGCAGGAAGTCGGCCTGGGAGGAACGCCAGAGGAAGTCTGCTTCCCGCAGGCGCTCGGACAGCCCGGACGGCATCCCTGCCCAGACGGCCCCGGCCCGGCCGGCATGCTCTGGATGGTGCCCCGGCTCGGCCAGCACGTGCAGCATCGCGGTCAGTTCGGCCAGCGGGGAGGCAGCGAAGCGCACCCGCCCAGCCGGCAGCCCGCCGATGTCGATCCTCAACGTCACCCGCCCAGCATCCCCGGTCAACGGCCCTGCCGTGAACGCGGGTTGACGATGTCCGTCAACCCGCGTGCCCGGCCCGCAGGTTCGAACGCACCGTGGCGCCATGGAATCCACCACCACGATCGGGCCACGCGCCCTCGTCCGCGCCTGCGGGGGACCCCGCTACGCCTTCGCCCTGGCCGTGGACGCGCTCGGCACCGGCCTGCTGCGGCCCTTCCTGCTCCTCTACGGGGTGATGGTGCTGCGGCTGTCCGCCCCGGCCACCGGAATCACCATGACCGTCGGCATCGTCGTCGGCCTGGCGTGCATGCCCGCCGTCGGCCGATGGCTGGACGGTGGCGCACGCAGTGCCGTCGTCGCGGCGTCGATGCTGGTACGGGCGATGGGTGTGGCGCTGCTACTGGCCGCGCCGGCCGGGCACGCAGGACTGTTCGCGGCGGCGGCCCTCCTCCTGGGCATCGGCAACCAGGCGTGGCCAGCGGCCCACGCGGCCCTCGTGGCCACGCTCACCCACGGCCGGCAGCGCGACACCGCCCTCGCGGCGAGCCGCGCCCTGCGCAACGCGGGCCTAGGCGCGGGCGCACTCCTCGCGACCGCCTGCCTTGCGGGCGGCGCCACCGCGCTGCGGGCGATGGCCGGCGCGACCGGGATCGCCTACCTCACCGCAGCGGCGCTCGCCCGCTCGGTCCACCTGCGGGCACGTCCGGCACCACTGGCCGAGAACGGAACCGACACCGCTCCCGCGCCCCGGATGCGCGCACTGCTGGCCGCCAACGTGGTGTACGTCTTCTGCCTCAACGTCCCCGAGATCGCGCTGCCGTTGGTGCTGGTGACCCATCTGCACGCCTCCCCGGTGTGGCCGGCCGCCGTCTTCGTGACCAACACGCTCCTGGTGGTCAGTCTCCAGGTCCCGCTCACCGTCCTGCTGTCCCGCTTCCCCCGCCGGGCCGTCCTGGCCGGCGCGGGCGTGCTGCTCGCCGCGTCCTACCTCGGCTTCATCGCCGCCACCTGCCTCGATGACGGCTGGGCGGCCCCGGCCGTCACCGCCGTGTCGGTCCTCTGCACCCTCGGCGAGATCGTCTACGCCGGCAGCGCCACGGCGCTGGTCACCACGCTCGCCCCGGCACACGCCCTGGGGCGCGTCCTCGCCCGCTTCGAGCTCTCCACGGGCTTGGGCCTCGCCGTCTCCCCGGCGGTCATCACCGCTCTCGCCCCGCACGGCCCGGGCGCCCTGTGGGGTGTTCTGGCCGGGGCGACGCTGCTCTCCGCCACCGCCGTGGCCGCCGAGACGGACACGACGCGGCAGGACGCGCAGGCGCTGCCCGGGATCTGATCGCAGAGTTCAACTGCTCGCACGGCGACGATGCCGTGGTGCGCCGGAAGGCGCAGGCCGTCACGGACATGGGAAGACCGTCGTCACGTTCGTTGAGAAGTTCGGATCGCGACCACGACGCACGAAAGCGTGGGTGGTGCCGAGCTGGATCAACCGCATGCTCGGCCAGGCTGACGCAGCCTGGCACATGAACGGCGGGATCACGTGGTGTGCAGTGGCTCCTTGAAGGACTTGCGGAACACCGGCCCGGCGAAGGGGATGATCGAGGACATCACCTTTGATTTGAACGAGGTGGGGTGCCGTTCAAGCCTGACGTCGACGCGGGTGCCGTTATTGGTGGGAGTCATCTGGAACTGCCAGCCCCCCGAGCCGAAGGGCACCGAGTCACGAGTGGTGACGGTGACCTTGTTCGCCGAGGGGTCCCATTCGTAACGCGCGCGTTCCCACGACTTGTCGTTCCCCTCCGTCACCTCCGCCCAGGTTTCACCCCGCTCGTGGACCTGGAAGTGCTCGGCATCGATCCTCTACGCGGGAAGGGCTGAAGTTCGTCAGCACGCCCATTACCTCGTCAGGGCTCATCGAAGAGTTCACGTGGAAATGTAGGGATGGCATGACCTGCTCCCTGGTCGGGGACATCGTGGTCCGGCGGCGCGGCCTTCAGTGCTCGTCTCCCGGGTGCCTGGCTCGCTTCGCCGACGCTGGTTCGTAGTGGCGGGAACCCCCGATTTCCAGGCACTCTCAATCTCGTCGGCACTCCTGCCGCCCGGCAAGAAGCCCAGCTCTGGAGCAGCGCTTGTCGCAGGACCGCCCCGTCTCCCCATGCAGATCAGCTCCCGGCCGACCCGTCCGCCGCGATCGGCACCGGTCCGTGTCGTTCAGTGACGGCATGTCAGCAGACGGTTACCGTCCCCGGAGAGCCTGCGGTACTCGTCTCCTCGCGAGTGCGGACAGCCGATGCAAGCGTGTGGCTCTGCGAACGGCCGAGCCGGCAGGCGGACCCAGGCAGCGCAGGACGTGTCCCCATTGGAGTTCCATGACCTCGCCGGATTCCGGGCAGAAGCAGCCGCTCGCACGCGCCGTCACCGTCGCACGTCATGGAAAGCTCTGGCTGGTCCCGACCGCCCTGTGCGCGCTGGTGGCGCTGTTCCTGACGCTGCTCTACATGGGCGGCATCCTCGATCCGAACGGGAACCTGCGCCGTCTGCCGATCGCTCTGGTCGACTCCGACCAAGGGCCGCCGCTCCCCGGACAGCAACAGACCTTGGGCGCGCAAGTGCGCCAGTCGGTCATCGCCGCTACCCCGGCGGGTACCGTGCAGTGGCGACGGCTCAGCCATGCCCAGATGCAGGACCAACTGGCATCAGGCAAGGTCTACGGCGCCCTGGTGATCCCGTCCGGCTTCAGCACGTCGGTGGCGGCGCTGACGACCTCCCGGGCCACCGCGCGGCCCGCCCTCACGGTCCTGACCAACCCGGGGCTGGGCAGCCTCGGTTCCTCCCTGGCCAGTCAGATCTCCCAGCGCGCGGCTCATCAGGTGTCCCAGACCATCGGGCGGCAGCTGACGTCGCAGGCTTCCGGCCAGGGCGCCGATGCCACGACTCGGACGCTCCTGGGCGACCCGATCGGTGTCACTGTTCGGGTGGGCCACCCCATCGGCAGGCACAGTGGCCTTGGTCTGACCGCCTTCTACTTCACCCTGCTCCTGGTGCTCACCGCATTCGTGGGCGGAAACATCATCAACAGCGGGGTCGACGCGAGTCTGGGTTACACGGACAACGAGATCGGCCCCTGGCACACCCGGCGGCCGACGGTGCCGATCAGCCGCACGCAGACGCTGCTGCTGAAGATGCTCATGACCGCGGGAATCGCCGCTCTGACCACCAGCCTGCTGATGATCGCCGCCATCGCGATTCTGGGCATGGACGCATCGCACCTGCCGTTGCTGTGGATCTTCTCCTACTGCGCGAGCCTGGCTGTGGGCCTGGGAGTACAGGCCATCAACGCGGCCTTCGGCGGGGTCGGCCAGGTGGTGTCGATGTTCGTCTTCATCGCCCTGGCTCTGCCGTCCTCGGGCGCCACGATCCCCCTGCACGCCGTTCCGGACTTCTACCGCTTCCTGGCGTTGTTCGAACCGATGCGGCAACTCAGCGACGGCGTGCGGTCCATCCTCTACTTCGACGCCCGGGCCGACGCCGGTCTGACCCGAGGCTGGTTCATGATCGCAATCGGCGTTGCTCTCGCCCTGCTGTTCGGGTTCGCCATGACGTTCTACTACGACCGCAAGGGGCTGGACCGCCTGGCCGTGCGCAGCTCGTGAATCGGACTTTCGAGCGCGTGCGCTGATTCGACCGGGGGTGTCAGCGCAGTGCGGCCTCGCCGGCGTGAACAGCGCGCAGCGCGCGCTCGACGGTCTCCTGGCTCTCGCCCACCGGAGCCACGTAGCCCAGGACGTCGCGCACGGCACCCTCTCCCAGCGTGCGGGTCATCACCCACGTGGCGAGGTACTGGGACGCCAGGCAGCCACCCGCCGTGGCGATGTTCCCCTCGGCGTGGAACGGCGTGTCGAGCACCGTGACGTCGCAGGCTTCCACGAAAGGCCGGCTCTTCACGTCCGTGCTCACCGGCATGCCGTTCAGCAGTCCCAGCCGTGCCAGGACCAGCGCACCGGAGCACTGCGCGCCGATCAGCTGGCGCGAAGGGTCGAGCACCAGCCTGGAGAGCAAGTGGTCGTCGGCTACCACCGTCCCTAAAGGCCCAGGCTCTTATGCGTTTTGAGCCCTGTGCCGCGGGCCAATGTGCACCGGGTGGCTCATTCGTCAGCACTGCGGTTGTCGAGGCCCGCCAGAGCGAAGAGGCTGCGATCGGGGTCGGGTGCGACGCGACGACGGAACGGCAGCAAGCCGACATGGGCCCCGGGTCATGCGCGCCGCTGGGAGAAGAAGCGGCTGTCCCCGCAAGGCCGGTAGCCCGCAGAGCGACGCTGCACAGTAGGAAAAAGCAGAACTGGGCGGGCAGGACAGGCCCGGGTGGCGAGGGAGCGAGCACCGCCGGTGCTCGGCGCCGGGGCCAGGCGCCGAGCACCGGATGGAAGCCGGCCATGTCAGGGCTCAGCCGCTGACCGGCGCACCGAACTCGGGGTACCAGTCCTCGCCGGTGGCGAGCCCGACGGTCTGCGCGCTGAAGCCGACCCCGCGGCTGAAGGTGATCCGCACGCCGTCGCCGCGCAGTGACGTGAGCGCGCCGTACCAGCCGTTCTCGCCGGGCGCGCCGACAGCCAGGTCGAGCCGCCCGTCGCGGTCGGTGTCGGCCAGCGCCAGGGCCTCGCCGAAGGAGTCGCGGGACTCCGCGACGCCGGGCACGCCCGGGGTGTCCTGGTGGAAGGCGTACGAGCCGGTTCCGGTCAGGCCCCGTGCGGAGCCGGGGAGCACGGTGACGGAGCCGGTGAAGCCCGTCAGGCCCACGCCCTCGTCGACGGCGCCGGTCGCCAGGTCGGCCCGTCCGTCCCGGTTGACGTCGCCGAGCTCGACGGACCAGCCGAAGCGGTCGCCCTCCTCGACGACCCCGGGCACCCCGGCGGTGTTCTGCGTGATCACGACCGCCCCTCGGCCGTCGACGCCCTGCGCCGAGCCCCGCAGCACGCTCACGCTGCCGCCGTCCCGGGCACCCTCCACCTCCTCGCGCCCGTAGGGCTGTCCGGACACGACGTCGCCGTGGCCGTCGCCGTCCACATCGCCGATGGCGAGGGAGAGTGCCGGGGGCAGGTCGCCCGCCGCGCGGCGGTTCGCCGGGACTCCGGGGGAGAGGTAGAGCGCGCCGCCGGAGCCGCTGAGCGGGTTGGTGACGGCGGCCAGGTCGTCGGTGCCGTCACCGTCGACGTCCCCGGCGGCGAGCGCGGTGACGCCGGTGCCGGTGGCGGGCACCGCCGACGCCTCGAAGTCGCTGTGTGCGAAGCCCATTTCGCCGGACTGACCGGTGCTCCGGTTGAGGTAGAGCCACAGGTGGGTGCCGCTGCCCGTGCTCGCCGCGATGTCGGCATGGCCGTCCCCGTCGAAGTCCCCGGCGGTGACCGCGGTGCCGAATCCGGTCTGCTCGATGCCCAGCGGCTGGCTCAGCGCGCCGCCCGCGCCCAGTCCCGTCGGGCTGCCCCACAGCACCGTGACCGAGCCCCAGTCGTCACCGCGCGGGACGTCCTCGCCGGGAGAGCCGACCGCCAGGTCGGTGTAGCCGTCCTTGTTGAAGTCCCCGGCCGCGGTGGACGCACCGAAGCGGTCGAACGCCTCGGCGACACCCGGCACGCGCGGTGTGTTCTGGCTGACGATCGTCGTCCGCGAGGACTTGATCCCGCCGGACGAGCCGTAGGCGACGACCACCGCCCCGGCCAGGATGTGCCCGTCGATCGCTGCCCCGGGCGCGGAGACGGCGAGATCGCCGTAGCCGTCGCCGTTGAAGTCGGCGGAGGGCGCCGGGGTACGGGCGTGGGCGGCGGCCGGGGGCAGCAGGACGGAGGCCGCGAGGGCGGCCGGCAGCGCGGCGCCGGCGACGATGAGTCTTCGCATGCCACAGCAGACCCGCCCCCGCGGCCGATGGTTGTACGGGCGCCTGGCCGGCCACCGGTGCCTTCCGCCGAGTGGGCACAGGACCCGTGTGCCTGAGTGATCGGACAAATGGGCCAAGGGTGACGGTCACTCATTTGCCCGACCAGCCGTTTTCCCACTGTCAGACTCCCCGAAGGAGAACGCTCCGGTGGGGCGTTGGGCATGGACGAGGCAGGACGGGGCGGGCGTGACCGAGCGCGGTACGACTGACCGTGTCGCTCCACACGGGACGGGGCCGGACGGGAGGGACCGCGGCGTCCCGCGTGCCCGCGCCGCGGCGCAGGAGCAGTCGAACGGGACGCACTACGGCGAAGGGCAGCGCCGCAACCACGGGCCCACCCGTGCGGTGCCGCGGCACGTGGCATGCGTGATGGACGGCAACGGCCGCTGGGCGCAGCGGCGTTCGCTTCCCCGCACGGCCGGCCACCGGGCCGCTGAGAGCACCGTCATCGACATCATCGAGGCAGCCAGGGCCGCCGGCGTCCAGTGGCTGAGCCTGTACGCCTTCTCCACCGAGAACTGGAACCGTCCCGGCGCCGAGGTCGACTACCTGATGCGTCTGGTCCGCCGGGTCGTGCGCAAGCACGCACCACTGTTGCTGGCCCGCGACATCCGCTGCCGCTTCCTCGGAGTCACCGACCCCCGCATCCCCCGTGAACTGGCCCAGGACTTCGATGACTTGGCGGTGCTGACCGCCGACAACCGGGGGATGACGCTGACCGTGGCCTTCGACCACGGCGGGCGCCGGGACATCGTCGAGGCCGCACGAGCGCTGATCCGCAGCAAGACACCCGCCGACGAGGTCACCGAGCAGCTCTTCGCGGACCACCTGCCCTTCCCCGACACCCCCGATGTGGACCTCGTCATCCGCACCTCCGGTGAACAGCGCATCTCCAACTTCATGCTCTGGCAGGTGGCTTACGCGGAGTGGATCTTCCCCGAGGTGCTCTGGCCGGACTTCCGGGCCCCCGACTTCCTTGCCTGCCTGCACACCTACCGGAGCCGTGACCGCCGCTTCGGTGGCGTGCCACCCCGGACGAACGGAGACCCATCATGACCATCGACGCCACGGCAACGGACGACGAAGCGCCCCTGTTCGGCCCGCAGTCCCAGTTCAGCGCCTTCTTCGACGACCCGCGCTGGGCGCTGGCCATGATCCGCGCCACGGTGCTGGAGGCCGCCCACCCGCAGATCGGCGCCGCCCTCGCCGACAACTCCACCTTCGTCGCCCACCCCTGGCGCCGACTGCGCAACACCTTCCTCAGCATGCGGCGCATGTTCGGTGCCGACCCCGCAGTACGCGAACGGGAGGCCGCCCGGCTCAACCGTCTGCACGCCCGCATGAGCGGCTCGGACTCCCGCGGCCGCGCCTACGACGCGATGGACCGTCCGGCCCGCGCCTGGGTCGTCGCCACGCTTTTCGAGAGCGCCGTCACCATGTGCCGGCTCAGCGGCCAGCCACTGGGCCAGGACACCATGGAGCGGATGTACGCCGAGTACCGCTCCTTCCTCGCCGCCCTCGACGGCGACGCCGCCGAACTCCCCGACAACCTGACCGACTTCTGGCAGTACTTCGACCGGGTCGTCGAAAACGAGCTGGAGAACACCGAGGCAGCCCGCGTCATCCTCTACCGGCTCTTCGATCACCTGCCCGCCCCCGCGCTGCTCGACGGCGCCCCGACACTGTGGGCGGCGGGCAGGGCCGTCGCCGGCCCGCTGCTCGGCGCGATCACCGTCGCCTCCCTCCCCGAGCCCTACCGGCGCCGGGCCGGCCTGCCGGACATGCCCGGCGCCCCGACCCTCATGCAGGGCGCCTACCTCGCCGCCGGACTCGCCCGCTTCCTGCCCGAAGGCTGGATCAACGCCGAAACCATCATCGAAACGCTCTCCCTGTCACCCGACAGCGACGACCCCCGCGCCCGGACCGTCGCCGCCCTGCGCTCCCGCATGAAACGGGCATCGGCCCTGCTCCGCCTGCTCACCCCCCTGACCAGCGAACCTGACCGGGACCCGGCGTCTTCGGCGAGTTCGGAAGAAGGCCGGCGCTCGGCGGAGGAGTTCTTCCAAAAGGTGCTGGACCAGACCGGCGACGGCCACCTCGACTGGCCCGACCTCGCCGCCATGGCCCGTGAACTCTCCACCCGCCTCGATCTCGACGAACCCGAGGAGAGCCGCCTCTACGACGCCTTCGCCGCCTGGTGGCGCGAGCTCCAGTCCGCCCTCGACACGGACGGCGACGGCCGCGTCAGCGCCGCCGAGTACGCCGCCGCCGTCCCCTCCCTCGCCGGGCCCGCGCTCATCCGCGTCGCCGAAGTGCTCTTCGACGCCACCGACAAGGACGGCAACGGGAGCATCGACGCGGACGAATACCGGACCCTCTTCCGCACCGCCTTTCACCGCGACCTCACCACCACCGACGGCGCCTACGGCCGGAGCGCTTTCGTGGGCGACTTCCTCTCCTTCATGTCGGGCCGTCGCACGAGCACCCCGTACGACCCCCTCCTCGCCGACGCCTGACGGCGCGGACGACCGCCGGGATCCCGTGATGGGGGGTGGCTGAAGAACGCCGTAGGCATGTGTGCGCCGAGAGGGTGCGGCGTACGGCTGGAATGACGTCAGGGATGGTGGCGGAAGGGACAGCGCCGACGCTGGTGACCACCGGCCCCCGACTCGCCGACCAGCCCGACGCAGCACCCCCCACCACCTATGGCATCACGCCTGCCTGCCCGTCGCACTCTCCGCGTGCAGAAGGTGCTGGGCTAACCTTCCCGCATGCGCGGACAGTTCACCGGCTGGCCGGAGCAGGCCATGGACGTGTTGTGGCAGCTCCAGGGCGAACCGACCCACGCGATGCGCGAGCGCTGTCGCGCGGACCGCGAACGCCTGGTCCGGCAGCCGATGATCGCCCTGCTCAACGAGGTCGCGGACGCCGACCCCCGATACGAGGACTTCTCCGTCTGGCACTACCGCACCGACTCCTGGTGGTGGCAGCACCAGAGCGCGGTGATCCGGCTCGGCCGCAAGATCGAGATCGGTCTCCGGTTCTCCCTGGACGGCCTGCGGATCCAGGGCGCCTGGTGGTATCCCGACCCCGGCCAGGTGGACGCGTTCCGCAAAGCGGTGGCCTCGGAGGGGAGCGGCCGCGAACTGTCGGCCATCGTCGAGGACTTGCGGAAGACGGGCTATGACATCTCCGGGGACGTGATGAAACGCCCTCCACGCGGCTACCCGGCGAACCACCCCCGTGCCGACCTGCTGCGCTACCGTTCGCTGATCGCCGCCCGTCCCCTCGGCTGTGAGAAGTGGCTGCACACCCCCGAGGCGGCTGACCGGGTCCTCTCGGCGGCCGCAGACCTGGACGCCCTGCTGATGTGGCTGGTCCGCCACGTGAAGCGCGCCGCCTGACCGTCACGGGGGATGCCGCGCGGTACGGGAGGCGCTTGGACTGGTGGAGCCAGGAGAAGGTCCGCTCGACGACCCAGCGGGTGCGGCTCAGGCCGGAGCCGTGGGCTGTGCCTTTGCGAGCGATCTTCAGTTGGCCGACGTGTTCCGCGTGATCTCGGCTGCCTCGGTGATGGCGCGTTGTCTGAGATCGCCGAACAGCTGCATCGTGACGGCGGCCAGGACGTCGTTTCCGCCGATAGTCCGCCCGTCCCCGCGGCGGGTGGACAGGGCGAGGAGGGGGTCCGTGAGCAGCGGGGCCGGGGCCGGCTCGCCCGGCACCACCAGACTGACCGTCCCGAACCGCTTGACCCCGCCCTCGCGGACGACGTTGGCCGCGTCCTGGGCCAGGGCCGTCAGGAACACGCTCGCGATTCCGTCCAGGTCGCGGACCATCGCCGGGACCGCCCTCACCCCCCGGCTCCCCAGCAGCCTTCTCACCCCGCTTTCGAACCGGTGGGCGCCGGCCACACCGCTCGGTGTGCGCGCCCCGCGGCGCTCACGAAGAGACACGAGCGCACCATCGGCGTTGCGCACCTCGCCCAGCAGGCCGTGGAAGGTCGGGCTGTGCAGGTACCACGCCGATCCCACCTCCACCTCGACGTTCCGGTCGATCGCCGAGATGAGGTCCTTGGGGATCAGCCTCTTCCTGGCCTCCTCGGCCGCCGCGCTTCTCGCGCCGTCGATGATCTCCGTCAGTACGGTCCGTGTCACCGACGCGGCGGCCCACGCGGCCGGCCGTGAGACGTGCAGCGAGGTCACGTCCCTGAACACCGCTTTGACGAGCTGAGGCGTGAACGGCAGGTCGGTCACGACGCAAGCGGTCCGCGGACTGCTGCGCTCGGTACGCAGGGGGCGTGTGCTCATCGAAGAACGTGCTTTCCGTTGTCGGAGGTCTCAGTGGCCCATGCCGCACCGGGCGACGAGACCACAGAGCTCGGCGGAGGGCGCCGAGCTCTTGCACAGGACCTGCCGGGCGAGGCCGCCCGCACAACAGAGGTGCAGACGGCCCCGCCCGGAATCTCGGCGCTGCGGCGACCAGGCGTGCGGCAGTGGGTGTCACCCGGGCGACATGCTGTGGTGCGGCGAGTGCCGGTCAGGCGACCTGGTACCTGCCGACTTCCAGGAAGTGGCGCAGTGCTTCGGGTGTGCCGTCGTCGAGGGCGGCGTTGGCCGCCGCGCGCAGGGCCGGGCTGATGGACGGGTCGGCGAGGATGCGGGCGATGGCGACGCGGTCGTCCTCGGCCTGGGCGATCCGGTAGCCGGTCTCCAGCCAGGCGCGCATCGCCTCGGGGTCGTTGGCGTCCAGAAGGGCGTTGGCTTCCCGTGTCACACGCCGGCCGCTGTCGGGGTCGGCGAGGATCCGGGCTATGGCCACCCTCAGGTCGTCGGCGTCCGGCTCGTCCGCGGACGAGGACACCGTGGCCACCGCCACCGCGGTCGGTGCCGCCGGGGCGGCGAAGGACGGGGTGGCGAGCAGGAGGGCCGGGGCGAGGATGCCCGCGGCGATGCCGGGCGCTACGTGATGCAGGCGCAAGGAGAATGCTCCTCTTCGTATGCTACGGAGGTGAGTTGAGAACGCCTCAGGGCGCTCACTTCGACGATGCTGCCACCTGGGTCTGACAGTCACCGTTCCCCGCTGCGATCACATTGGCTCCTACTGTTCTTGCCGCCCTCTGATGCCCGATCGTGATCAGCGAGTGTGCAACTCAGTGTGGAGGCCGGCTGTCTGAAGAACGCGCCGGAGGACGAGTCTCCGGCGTCCATCGGTACAGAGATCGGGGATCAAGTGGGGAAGAAGCTCTGGAGAGCTGTCGTGGCCGCCGGCGCGGCCGCGATGCTCACCGGCGTGGCAGCGGCACCGGCCGGAGCGGCCGAGGGCGGGGCCTCGTTCACCCGCGTCCAGGTGAACCACGGCAAGCCGATCGTGATCGGGGTGTCGAACGAGGTAGCGGCACCGACCTCCTTCAGGATGGCGACCACCCACCAGTGGAAGTGGCCGGCGGTGTTCCTATACCGCGGCAGTACGGGCGATCGGCTGTGGCACGCCGTCGAGACGAGCGACTGCGTCAGGGTGAGCTCAGGCGTCTGCGACTTCAACGAGACGATGTTCTTCGACCCGAGCGTGTGGGACATGCACAACAGCGAGGCCGGCGCCTGGAAGGTCGCGGCCGAGGTGTACTACCAGGGCGGCGGCGGTGACACCGACGATGAGGACCTCACGGTCTACGTCAAGCGCAACTCCCGTCTGACCGTGAACGCCTCACCCGAGCCGGTGACCCAGGGCAGCACCATCACCGTGACCGGAAAGATCACACGGGCCAACTGGGAGACGAGAAAGTACGCCTCCTACGAAGGCCGCCTGGTGAGCCTGCAGTTCAAGGCGTCCGGAGCCACCTCCTACACCACGGTGAAGAAGGTGTACGCGAACGGAACAGGTGACCTCAAGACGACCGTGAAGGCGTCCAAGACGGGCACGTGGCGCTGGGCGTACTACGGCAACACCACCACCGGGCCGTCGACTTCGGCCGAAGACCACGTCGTAGTGCAGTAACTTCCTGGGCTGCCTCTTGCCTTACTGAGCAGCCAACTTCCCTCCGGGGGGCCAAGATCCGTATGCACACGGATCTTGCCCGGAGCGGGAACGACGCGAGACCGACCGCCGCCTCGTTCGAGGCGGCGGTCTTCTACGTATCGGGACGCGACCCACGAAAGCAGCCTGAAAAAGACTTGGCACCAACACCAGGATGGCCTGCGGTGACGCGTCGTACGGCATATCAGGATCAGACGACGGTCCACTCGCGCAACTGGCGTGCGATCCGGGCGACGCCGAGCGCTCCCGAGGCCGCGTCCCGTACGAGCGCAACGGCCGCTTTGGGCGGGTAGTCGAGTCCACGCCCGTTGAGGATTAGATAGGCCTCGGTCGCATGCCAGGCGAAGCGTTCGTTGGAGTGCTCCAGGCACGGCAGTTTCGCCAGGGTCTGCAGCAGCGCAGCGGCCTTGAGATGCAGGGATCCGTAGATGTCACGCTCCATCGCGCCGGCATTGACTCGTGCGACAGCGGCGTAGAGCGGTCCGTAGTCGTCAACCTGCGGATCGCCATCGAGGAGCTCGGCGGCATGCAGCAGGAAGGTGACGTCGAGTGGGTGGAGCGGTTCCGGCTGGGTCACGCGGCGTGGCCTCGCCCCTGCTGCCCGAGTTCTCGCTGCGCTTCCTGCTCTGCCGCCCGCTGCTCGGCGGTGGGATCCAGGCTGCCGGGCTCGGCCGCGAAGGCCGCGCCACTACGGGCCATGGATTCCTGGAAGCCGGCCAGGAAGCGCCGCTCCACCGCAGTCGCGCGGTCGTAGGCGGCGGAGAGAATGTACTCCTGCATGCTGACACCTGCCTGCTTGGCGGCGGCCGCGATAGCAGCCCGCTGCGCAGGGTCGGGAAAGCGCAGGCTCATCGCTGTTTTGGAATCCGGCATGGTATCCACGGTACCAGCGATACCAGGTGACGTTTCGTGGTTCCTCTCGACCGCGGGCCCGCAGGGGAAGAACGACTACCTGCACCGTGCCCACGACCCGAGGGCTCGGGCAAAGCGTCACATCGGCGGGGTGGTGAGTTTGACGGCCACCGCGTCCAGGACCCAGTCCAGGCCGGTCGCGAAGGATGTCTCGGCGTCCACGTCCGTGCCGTCGTACACGGCCTTGGCCAGCGCTGGGAAGCGGCCCGTGGCCAGCATTTTCGTCAGATGCGGGCCCAGGGCGCGCTGCCATTCGTGCTTGGACAGGCCCGTGGCGCGCTCGGCCCGCAGGTTCGCGATCTCGCGCCTGATCGCGCCGGTGTAATAGGCGCCGACGGTCTCCACGGCGCGCATGACGGTGTCGATGTCGGCGAGGCCGTCCAGGGCGGACAGCGTGGCCTCGCCCACGGCGAGGCCGTGCGGACCCAGGGCCGGGCGGCCGCCGAGCAGGTCGGCCAACCATTCATGGCGCAGGGCGGCCTGCCTGGTGCGGTGGGCGAGGATGCGCAGTGCCTCCCGCCAGTCATCGGGCCGCTCTTCGGGCAGGATCTCGGCGTAGACCTCGTCCACCATGAGGTCGAACAGCTCTTCCTTGGTGGAGATGTATCCGTACAGCCGCATCGGGCCGGCGTTCAGGCGGGCGGCGACCTTGCGCACCGACACCGCGTCGAGGCCGCCCTCGTCGGCCAGCGCGATGGCGGCGGCGACGATCCGCTCCCGGTCGAGTGGCACGGGGCGGGGCGGCGGCTCCGGACGGTCCCAGACAGTCATGGGTCCCACCGTACCGTTGCGATGCACCGTAATCGAGCAATACAGTGTATCGACATGAGACATCGAATCGCCGTGGTCGGGAGCGGGCCCGCGGGCCTTGCCTTCGCCCGTGTCCTGCACCGCCATGGCCACCCGGTCACCGTCCTGGAACGTGACCCGTCCCCGGACGCCCGCCCGCCGGGCGGCACGCTCGACCTGCACGAAGGGCTGGGGCAACTCGCCCTGGACAAGGCGGGGTTGCTGCCGCAGTTCCAGGAGCTGTCTCGTCCCGAGGGGCAGGCCATGCGCATCCTGGACACGGACGGGACCGTCCTGCGCGACTGGCGGCCGCGTCCCGGTGACCGGGCCAATCCCGAGATCGACCGCGGGCAACTCCGTGACCTGCTGCTCGGCCCCCTGGACGTCCAGTGGGGGAGGGGCGTGAAGCAGGTGGTGCCCGGAGTCCGGGACGGCGTACTGGTCCAGTTCATGGACGGGCGACAGGAGACGTTCGACCTCGTGGTCGGCGCGGACGGCGCCTGGTCCCGGGTCCGCCCGGCACTCTCACCCGTGACACCGCACTACACCGGCGTCACGTATCTCGAGACATCCCTGGACGACGTCGACACCCGCCACCCCGACCTCGCCCGGCTGATCGGCGACGGCTCCGTGGCAGCGTACGGCGTCAACCGTGGTCTCGTCGCCCAGCGCAACAGCGGCGGCCACGTCAAGGTGTACGCCCAGTTCCGTGCACCGCTGGACTGGCACACGGACCCGGACCTCGACCTGTCCGACACCGAGGCCGTGCGCTCGCGCCTGCTGGCCCTCTTCGACGGCTGGGCCGCTCCGGTCCTCGACCTGCTGCGCCACGGCACCTCTTTCGTCCACCGCCCCCTCTACGTCCTGCCCGTGGCCCACACCTGGGACCACGTCCCCGGACTGACGCTCCTGGGCGACGCCGCCCACCTGATGCCCCCACTCGGGGCGGGAGCGAACCTCGCGATGCTGGACGGCGCCGAACTCGCCGAGTCCATCGCCACCGGCCCCGAAGACGTGGACGAGGCCGTCCGCGCCTTCGAGGAACGGATGTGGGCCCGGGCCGGCAAGTGGGCAGAAATCACGACGGCCGGTCTGGAACGCCTCGTGAGCCCGGACCCCGCCCAAGCCCTTGCCCTCTTCGACCAGGTCCAGCCCGCCTGACCATCCGGCGCGCCCGAAGTCGTGGCCTGCGCCGGAGAACCGGACTGGGGACCGGCAGAAGTAGGACGGCGCGTACTTCTGCCGCAGCAACTGCCTGGGACGCCGGGCATGCCGATGGTCGACTGGCTGCAAGGGCCCTGCCGGGCACCGTGCCGTGAAGGCGCTCTGCCGGCGGGCCCGACACCGGACCCGATGCAGAGAAGAGGACGGACATGGCGATGGGCGACGGGGAGCAGCTGAGCAGGCGCCAGGTGCTGGCGGCCGGTGCGCTGACGGGCGCGGCGGTGGCGGGCAGCACACTGTGGTCGCCGGCGCGAGCCTCGGCGGCGCCGGCTCCGGCCATTTTCTACTCCCCGCACCAGGACGACGAGGCTCTGGGCCTGGCGGGTTCCATCCTGGAGCACAAGGCCGCCGGCCGGCCCGTCTACCTGGTGCTGGTGTCCAAGGGCGAGAACGACCAGCTGGCGACGAGGATGAACCAGGACCCGTGCCCGTTGACCACCGAGGACTCACGTCACCCGTGCGCCGCCGGCGGCCACCACGGCCTGTCGTGGCCGACGGACGGGACCAGCATGATCGTGCCCGCCCGTACCGCCGAGTTCATGGCCTCCGCCAAGGCACTCGGCGTGGACAAGGTCATCAACTTCAAGCTCCCGGACTCCCCGTACAGCTCCGTGGACGCCTACAACCGGTTCGTGAAGTCGGTCAAGGCGAAGGTCAAGGCGCTCGCGGAGCAGTATCCCGGAGCCTCGCACAAGTTCACCGCCGGCTGGCTGGAGGAGACCGACACCCACAAGGCGCTCGCGGACGCCGCGTACTTCCTCATCCAGGAGGGTGTGCTGAAGGACGTGCGCTTCAACTACGTCTACGCCTACGACAAGCCCAGGAGCCGGCGGGCCGACGGCGCCGCCTACGTACTGAACATCCCCCCGGCCCACATGGCGCTCAAGCGCAAGGCGATCTACTGCTACAACACCTGGGCTCCTGACCGTAACCTCTACGCGCTCGGCTACCACAGCGTGCCGGCGAAGATGGAGAGCGCCCACGAGGACCCCCGCGAGTTCGTGTTCACCCTCCCCTCGACGTACCGGCCCGGACGCATCCGTCACTAGGTACCTTCACCGGGAAGTCGCCCGATGCCCCGGCCCGTCGAGGTCGCGCAGTTCGGCAGTGGCCTCGCCGTGGCGGGGGTGGTTCAGCCGGGCGAGGGCCTCACGCGCGAGGGTCAGGACCTCCCGCGCCTCGCGGTGACGACCCAGCCGGCGCAACACACGGCCCAGGTCCAGACGCGCCGGTTCACACCACGCCGGCATCAGCGCCGCCTCGAACCGGGCCACCGCGAAACGCAGTGGGGCCTCGGCCTCCTCCCAACGGCCCAGCGTCGCCAGGTCGTTGCCGATGTGCTGCCTGCACGAGGCGAGATACAGGCCGATGAGGTCCTGGGACTCGCCCCGCGCACCCACTCCGCAGAGAACCTCGCTGCGCCGGTGCATCAGCAGAGCCTCGTCGGCGCGGCCGACCTGGCGCAACTGGCGGCCCAGCGTGTTGAGGGTGGTCAGTTCCGCCAGGCGGCTGAGGGGGTCGCTGCGGTCGCGAAGCTGCTCGGCAGCTTCGTGGAGGCGGGCGATGGACTCCTCGAAGCGGCCGAACCGGTGGAGTGCTTCGGCCGCGTAGTTCAGCGCCCATCCGGTCTGCAGCCGGTCGCCGAGCTCGCGCGCCACAGCCAGTGCCGCCTCGGCCGTGGCCAGGGCCGAGGTGTGGTCGTGCAGGCACTTGTTGTAGGACCAGGCAAGGTAGTTGAGCTGGATGGCCTCGTCCCGCCTGCTGCCCAGTGCCCGCGCGCAGTCCACGCCCCGCTGGAACACCTCGGTCCACAGCTCCCAGTGCAGGGTGCGGTCGGAGAACCAGTGCATTGCCTCGGCCACCTCGACGACCTCCCGGTGCCGGCCGGCCGCCTGAGCCCGGCCCAGGGCCGCGAGCCATTGGGCCCGCTCCGCTTCGAGCCAGGCGTGGGCCGCCTCCCGGTCGGTGGGCGCGGTGGCCGGATCGGGATCCGCACACCTGGTGCCCGCACGGTCCCCGACGTCGAAGAGCAGAGCGGCAGCGCTCGCCCGGCGCAGTATCCACCGGTCGGCGCGGTCCAAGGCGGCGGTGATCCGCGCCGGGTCGTCCTCCTCGGAGACCTGCTCGCCCGCGAACAGGGCGAGCAGATCGTGGAAGCGGTAGCGCTCGGCGCCGGGGTGCGGCTGGAGCAGCCCGGCGTCCGACAGGTCCTGCACACACCGCGCGGCCTGACGGGCGGACACGTTTGCCAGCAGCGCCACGGTCTCGGGGCTGAAGTCGGGCCGGGCGGCGAGCGAGGCACGGCGAAAGACGAAACGGGCAGGCGGGTTCAACTGCCGGTAGGACACGGCGAAGGCTGCCCGCACCTGGAGGGATCCCGCGCGCAGGGTGTCCAAACGGGCCTCCACCAAAGACAGTTGGCCTACCAGCTTGGCGATGCTCTCGCCCGGTCGGGCCGCCAGCCGCTGCCCGGCGATACGGACGGCCAACGGCAGGTGCCCGCACAGCTCCACGAGATCACGGGCTGCCTGGCCCTCCCGCCGCACCCGCTCGGGCCCGACGATACGGGTCAACAGGTCGACAGCTTCCTCGCGGCGCAGCAAGCCCAGTTCGGTGCGGTGGACCGCTTCCAGACCGGCCAGGCTGTGACGGCTGGTGACCAGGGTGAGCGAGGGGCCGTGGGCGGGCAGCAGCGGACGTACCTGTTCCTCGTCGGCGGCGTTGTCCAGCAACAGCAGCACCCTGCGCTCGTGCAGCACGGACCGCAGCAGACCGCTGCGGTCCTCGGTACCGGCCGGCACGGCGTCATCGGCCACCCCCAGTGCCCGCAGCAGCCGGGCGAGGGCGTCACGCGCGGAAGCGGGGCTGGGGTCCATGCCGCGCAGGTCCACGGCGAACTGCCCGTCAGGGAAGCAGGACGCCATCTGGTGGGCGGCGTGGACGGCGAACGCGGTCTTGCCCAGGCCCGGTTGTCCGCAGATCACCGCGACCGGCGGATGCGCCGGGTCGAGTTCGTCCGCCAGCTCCAGCAACCGGGCCAGGACCGGACCACGGGCGGTGAAGTCACGCAAATCACGGGGGAGTGCGAGGGCGTGCGGCACGACCGGCACCCCGCACGACTCCGTACGGGGCCCGCTGGCCGGCCCCGTACCCGACACGTCGCCAGGTGCAGCAGCGCTCCGCCCGTTGGCCGACGCCTTGGCCCGCCCGGTACAAGGGCGGGGGCGGCCCAGGCTCGCGGCCCGCTCCAACTCCCGTGCACCGGCGGCGTCGAGCTCCAGCGCGGCGGCCAGCGCCTCCACAGTGCGCCGCTGCGGTCCCCGGGAACGGCCACGCTCCAGATCCCTCAGCCCACGCACGCTCACCCCCGACGCGTGGGACAACTGCTCCTGACTCATCCCCGCCCGGGCACGCCACGCCGCCAGCAGCGGCCCGAACCCCCCGATGGCGGGTTCGCCGGCCTCCCCGCCCCAATCGTGCTCCCCCTGCCCGGCCGTGGCCGGCCCCACGTCACGCATTCACGCTCACCCCACGCCCCCTCAGGGGCCCGGCGCATTCGCCTCGCGCGACTGCCCGGGTCCCCGTCGCACGCCCCCGCACCAGCCTGGTCAGAGCCCGGGGACGACCTACTGGCCGCAAGTATGACGGGCCGTGACCAACCGGGGACCGGCCTGCCTGCCCTCTGACTGGTTCTGACGGCCGCCTCGTACGGGCTTCACCTTGATCTTGAGCAGCAGGTCGCGGCGCGAACAGTCCGGCGGTTCCTCGCCCAGACGCGGTCCCATCTCCCGCCGCGCACCGGCCGACTTGGCGCACTCCGGCCCCTTGAGGAGGTCTTTCACCAGACCCGACACGTCAGACGTCGGTAGTCGGCCTCAGAATGTCCAACCAGACGTCGAAGACGAAACGTGTGTCGTCGGGGCCGCCCGACAACCACCACGTGCTCACCGTGGCGACTCCGTCAACGACCTCCTCGATCGTGCACTGGATACTGGTCGGGCACGGATAGGAGGAGGACGACCACAGCTCTCCGCCGAAGTAGGCCGTCTTGCCCACCAGTTGGTGAGGACGGTCATAAACATCGGCGAACTCCACCAGAACCAGGCCTGGTTGCGGGTCGTCGGTGAGCCAGCAGACAGCGGTCGCGGGAAGTTCGCAACCATCACCCTCGCCCAGACTTGTCGCCATGTCCGCATGTTACCGATCGGGCGCCGCGCAGATTAAGGGTGCAGGGGCATGAGTTGTCCGCTGCCCGGCGGAACCACCCATGTCGTCGTCCTGGGCGCCGGGCTCGACGGCGGCCGGCCCGGCCCGCTGCTGACCAGCAGGCTGGAGCGCACCCTCGCGATCGACGCCACCCGCGCACCGGACACGCCTCGCATGTGTTCGTCGTCTCGGGCGGCCAAGGCGACGACGAGGTCCGCTCCGAGGCGGACGCGACGGCCGACTACCTGCGCGGACGCGGCGTGCCCGCGCGCGACAAGAAACGATCGTGTCGCGTATCCATGCCCTTCAGCCAGACCAGCGCCTCGGACCATCCGCCGCCCCCGGTACCGGATCATCCCGCTTGCCTGGGGGAATGTCGGCCTGGACCGGAAAAAGCCCTCGGCCTGCGAAAACGGACGGTTCGTCGGGGCGTCGGACTACGGTTACGGGGCAGACAGGCATAGGCACGCGGCCGCGAAGGACGTCCGGGTGCGTGTTCGGCACAACAGGGGCCGTGGGGCGGAGCCGGCATGAGGGGACGGGTATCGCGTGGAGCGTGGGGACAAGGCCGGTCACGGACCGGAGGCGACCACGGCCGGCGGTGACGTGTTCGCCGCCGACCGTGAGGTGGGCGCGGATCTCGCCGCGGTGGACTGGGCGGCCACGCCCCTGGGCCCACCACGGACGTGGCCGCAGAGCCTGCAGACAGCCGTCAGCATTCTGCTGTCCTCCCGGTTTCCCATGTGGATGGCCTGGGGCGAGCAGCTGACCTTCTTCTGCAACGCCGCCTACCGGCGTGACACCCTCGGCCGCAAATACCCGTGGGCGCTGGGCCGCCCCGCGAACGAGGTGTGGGCGGAGATCTGGGACGACATCGGCCCGCGCATCGAAGCCGTGCTCAGCACGGGTGAAGCCACTTGGGACGAAGGGCTGCTGCTGTTCCTGGAGCGCTCCGGCTACAGCGAGGAGACGTACCACACCTTCTCCTACAGCCCGCTGCGCGACGAGGCCCGCGACGTGGTGGGCATGCTGTGCGTGGTCAGTGAGGACACCGACCGGGTGATCGGTGAGCGGCGCATGGCCACCCTGCGGGACCTGGGTTCGGACCCCAGTGTGATCCGCACCGAGCAGGAGGTGCTGGCCTTCGTGGACCGGCAGCTCGTCCGCAACCGCAGGGACCTGCCCTTCACCCTCACCTATCTCTTCGACGGCGCCACCGCGCGGCTCGCCGGCGCGGCCGGCATCGACGCGGGCCATCCGGCCGCACCGCTCACCCTGCCCCTCGACGACCCCGCCGCGCTGTGGCCCGTCGCCGCGCTCAGCAAGGGGGAGAGCGTCCTGGTCCCGCTCGCCGGCGACGCCTTCGCGGACCTGCCCCGCGGCGACTGGCCCGAACCGCCCGCGCAGGCGCTCGTGGTCCCGCTGCTGCAGCAGGGCGCCGCCCCGTACGGCTTCTGCGTGGCGGCACTGAACCGCTACCGCGTGCTGGACGAGAGCTACCGGGGTTTCGTCGAGCTGACCGCGGGACACATCGCCTCCGGCATCGGCAGCGCACGCAGCTACGAGGCGCAGCAGCGGCGGGCCGAGGAGCTCGCCGAACTGGACCGCGCCAAGACCACCTTCTTCTCCAACATCAGCCACGAGTTCCGTACCCCGCTGACCCTGATCATGGGCCCCCTCGGCGAGCTCCGCACCCAGTTCGCCGGCGACGACCACGTACGGGAGGAACTCGACGTCATCCACCGCAACGGGCTGCGGCTGGGCAAGCTGGTCAACACACTGCTGGACTTCTCCCGCATCGAGGCGGGCCGCACACAGGCCCGCTACGAGCCGGTCGACCTGGCCGCCGTCACCGCGGAACTGGCCAGCGTGTTCCGCTCGGCCGTGGAGAAGGCCGGGCTCGCCTTCGACGTGTCCTGCCCGCCCCTGGACGAGCCGGTGTACGTCGACCGCGGCATGTGGGAGAAGGTGATCCTCAACCTGCTGAGCAACGCGCTCAAGTTCACCTTCGACGGTGCGATCCGGGTGAGCGTGCGCGGCGAGGGCGCACACGCCCTGGTCACCGTCGCCGACACCGGGATCGGCGTGCCGGAATCGGAGATGCCCCGGCTGTTCGAACGGTTCCACCGCATAGAGAACGCCCGGTCCCGTTCGAACGAGGGCAGCGGCATCGGGCTGGCCCTGGTGCAAGAACTCGTCGCCATGCACGGCGGAACGATCACGGCCGAGAGCACGGAGGGCGAAGGCACCGCCTTCACCGTCCGGCTGCCGCTCGGGACGGCTCATCTGGCACCCGAGTCCGTGGCCACGGCCACGGGCCCCGCCACGGCATCCGCCACCGCCGACCCCTACGTCCAGGAGGCCCTGCGCTGGCTGCCGGCGAGCGAGAGGGCCACCGCGGCGCAGGACACCAGGGAACAGGCCGAGGCGGACGTCACCGCGCCCGACCCGCACCCCGGTGCCCACGCCCGGGTGCTGGTGGCCGACGACAACGCCGACATGCGCGAGTACCTCACCCGCATCCTGGCCAAAGCGGGATACGAGGTCACCACCGTCACCGACGGCGCCCAGGCCCTCCACTCCATCCGCCGCGACACCCCCGACCTCGTCGTCAGCGACGTGATGATGCCCCGGCTGGACGGGCTGGAACTGGTGGCGCGACTGCGCAAGGACCCGCGTACGGCCTCGGTACCCGTACTGCTGCTGTCGGCCAGGGCCGGGCAGGAGGAATCGATCGAGGGACTGCAGGCGGGCGCCGACGACTACCTGGTGAAACCCTTCGCGGCCGCCGAGCTGCTGGCCCGTGTGCGCGCCAACCTCGAACTGGCCCGGCTGCGCAGCCATCACGTCCGCTGGCGGACCGCGCTCATCGACTCCCTCCAGGAGGCCTTCTTCGTCTGCGACGAGTCGGGAGCCGTCGTGGAGATCAACGCCGCATTCACCGACATCCTCGGCTACGGTCCCCAGGACCTGCCCTACGCACCGCTCCACCCCTGGTGGCCCGACGCCGCCACCGACCCCGACGCCCACCGTCAGGTTCGTGACGCCTTCACCAACCTGCTGGAACGTACGCAGGGCTCCTCCACCGTTCCCGTCACCCACCGCGACGGCCACCGGCTGTGGGTGGCCATCACCCACAACAGGGCCCAGGACCCCGACACCGGACGCCAGGTCACCGTCGGCACCTTCCGTGACGTCACCGCCGAGCACTACGCCGTCCAGCGCGAGAGCGCACTGGCCGCCGTGAGCACGTCCCTGTCCCGGGCCGCCAGTCTGCCCGAGGCACTGTCCGGCGCCCTCGCCGAACTGAAGACCCTGTGGCGCGCGCGGAGCGTGGTGGCCGCCGTCTTCGAACGCGGGGACGTACCGGCCCTCACGGCCACCGACACAAACCTGCGCTGGGAGGACCTGCCCGCCGAGCGCCGGGACGCACTGACCGGACTGCGCCGGCAGCCCCCGCTCACCCCGGTCGTCGAAGGCACCAGTTCCGGTGTCCTGCTGGAACACCCCCACGGCCCGCTCGCCGTATGGATCGACCTGGGCGAAGAGCGCCCCTTCACCTCCGAGGACCAGCTTCTGCTGTCCCTGCTGGCCGGCCATCTGGCGCAGGGCCTGGTCCGGGCCCACCAGATCGACCAGCAGCGAGAGACCGCCATCGCCCTGCAGCGCGCCATCCTGGGCCCCTCCACCCTCCCCGCCGGCTTCGCCGTGCGCTACGAGCCCGCGACCCGGCCGCTGGAAGTGGGAGGCGACTGGTACGACACCGTGGCCCTGCAGGACGGGCGCACGGGCATCGTCGTCGGAGACTGCGTCGGAAGAGGCCTGGAAGCAGCCAGCGTGATGGGGCAGCTGCGCAGCGCCTGCCGCGCGCTGATGCTCCAGGAAACCAGCCCCTCCAAGACCCTCATGGCGCTCGACCAGTTCGCCGCCAGCGTTCCGGGCGCCCTGTGCACGACAGTGTTCTGCGGCGTCCTGGACCCCGCGACGGGGCAGCTGACCTATTCCAGCGCCGGGCATCCGCCGGGCATCCTCGCGCACCCCGACGGCACCACCCTGCTGCTGGACGAGGGACGGTCCCTGCCCCTGGCCGTCCGCCCGGGCAGGCAGCGCCCCGAAGCCGCGTGCACCCTGCCCGCGCGGGGCACGCTGCTGCTGTACACCGACGGTCTCGTCGAACGCCGCCGACGCCCGCTCGGAACCGGGATCGCCCAGGCCGGCCAAGCCGTACAGGAGGGCCGCGACACGCCGGTCGAGGACCTCGCCACCGAGGTGATGTCGCGGCTCGCACCGGACGGCGGCTACGACGACGACGTCGCGCTGCTCCTCTACCGCCACCCGGCACCACTGGAGATGACCTTCCCGGCCGAGTCCTCCCAGCTCGCGCCCGTCCGCCAGGCGCTGCGCGGCTGGCTCGCCCAGTGCGACGTCTCCGTGCACACCGTGCAGAACGTGCTCATCGCCGCCGGGGAAGCGTGCGCCAACGCCATCGAGCACGGCCACCGGCACGCTCCGGGGGAAGCCGTGCGGCTGCGCGCCGAGGCCTTCGTCGACAACCTGCGCCTGACGGTTGCCGACAGCGGCCGGTGGAAGGTCCCGCAGCCCGACCTCAACCCCCACCGGGGCCGCGGTGTGGCCCTCATGCGGGCCCTGGCACAGCAGGTCACCCTCACCCCCGGCCCGTCCGGCACCACCGTCGACATGCAGATGAGGATCGTCTGATGACCGCCCCTCTCACCATCACCCCCGGCAGACGCTCGGACGGCACGCCCCGGCTGACCGTCAGCGGCGAGATCGACATGAGCAACGCCGGCTTTCTGGCCGAGGCGATCCAGGACAGCCAGGGGCCCCTCGTGGTGGATCTGACGGCGGTGGAGTATCTCGACAGCGCCGGGCTGAGCGTCCTGTTCGCCCACGCCGCCCGGCTGGAGCTCATCGTCACGGACCTGCTGGAGCCCGTCATCACCGTCTCCGGCCTGGACGGCCTGGCCACCGTCCACGGCCCCGACAGCGCGCCGCAGCCATGACCGGTGCGCCACCCGCCCCGGCCCGCGGCAAGGACGCCACCAGCGCACAGCCCAAAACCTCCAGCCAGGAGTAATGACAGACGTGTTCGACACTCTCGACATGAGCGCCCGCCACATCGGCGACCACATCGTCGTCACCGTCACCGGAGACGTGGACCTGCATACGGCGCCCACCCTGCGCGCCTATGTCCGCAACCTCGTGCAACAGGGCGCTCGGCACCTGGTCCTGGACCTGCCTGGAGTGGACTTCGTCGACTCGACCGGGCTCAGTGCCTTCATCACCCTGCTCCTCGAAGTGGAGAAGGCGGGCGGCTCGCTCCGCCTCGCGGACGTCCCCGACCGCCTCATGCGCATGGTGACGGTCACCGGCGTTTCTGCGGTGCTGCCCGTCCACGCCACCGTCACCGACGCGCTGGCCGCCCGCACCGGCACCGCCGCCGACGCCGGCACCGATCGATGACGGCCGGCGACATCCCGGGCAGGCGGCCGGCACGGGGACGACATGAGGGCTGAGCACGAACGGCGGGCGGAAAGCGGCGTGCGCCGGATCCATGACACCGACCAGGACCTGTCACTGCTGTTCGGGACGTCCACCGCGCTGTTCGCGTCCATGACGGGCCCCGCGCACGTGCTGGAAGCGGCGAACCCTGCCTTCTTCACCTCGATCGGAGGCGGACGGCGCGAACGCACCGGCGTGCCACTGGTGCAGCTCATGCCCGAGCTGGCCGACCAGGGCTTCATCGCACTCCTGGACCAGGTGTACCGGACGGGGGAGCGGCACGTCGGCCGGGACACCCGTGCCGTCATCGGCGTCGGCGAGGACGCCCACGAGGCGTATTTCGACTTCACCTACGAGGC
Source organism: Streptomyces sp. NPDC005496 (assembly GCF_042872045.1). Lineage (NCBI taxonomy): Bacteria > Bacillati > Actinomycetota > Actinomycetes > Kitasatosporales > Streptomycetaceae > Streptomyces > Streptomyces sp. NPDC005496. The sequence continues at coordinate 176,130 of NZ_JBIAJQ010000010.1, read as the reverse complement.
CCGGCGCGACGCCGGCGGCAACGTCATCGGCGTCCGCATGGTGGGCGTGGAGACCACACAGGTCCAACACGCCCAGCGGCTGGCCGCCGAACAGCGCGCCCTGCTGGAGCAGATCGCCCGCCAGGCACCGCTGCCGGACGTGCTGGACGGCATGTGCAGGACGATCCAGGAACTGACCCCCGAGGTGATCGTCTCGGTACTGCTGGCGGACCAGGACGGCCGGCACCTGCGCCACGGCGCGGCTCCCGGCCTGCCCGACTTCTGCAACCAGGCCATCGACGGCATCGCCACCGGCGAAGGAGTCGGCTCGTGCGGCACCGCCGCACACCGGCGCAAGAACGTGATCGTCAACGACATCGCCACCGACCCGCTGTGGAAGGACTTCCGCGACCTCGCCGGCCGGGCGGGACTCGCCGCCTGCTGGTCGACACCGATCCTCGCCCGTGACGGCCGGCTCCTGGGCACCTTCGCGATGTACCACCGCACCCCCCGCGCCCCCCAGGACACCGACCTCGCACTGGCCCACGTCTTCGCCGACACCGCCGCCCTCGCCATCGAGCGCCACCACGCCGAACAGGCCCGGCAGGCAGCCGACGCACGGGAAGAGGCCGCCCGCGACGACCTCGCCTTCCTGCTGACCGCCAGCACCGCCCTGGCCGGCCGGCTGGACGAGAAACAGACACTGCAACGCCTGGCAACCCTGGCGAGCCCGGCACTGGCCCCACTGGCCACCGTCGACATCCTGGAAGCCGGCCGCATACAGCGGGTCGCCACCGCCGCGCGAAGCGAGGAGGCACGCAGCCTGCTCGCCGCCCGCTCACCGGCCCAGGACGAAGCCCTCACGCGGGTCCTGAACTCGGGACTGACCGAAGTGGCACGCCGCACCCCCGCCACCCCCGGCCCCTGGCACGAACTGGGCGTCACCGGATACATCTGCATCCCCCTCATGGACCGCGGGCGGCCCTTCGGCGCCGTCACCCTGCTGTCCACGGACGGCCACTCCTTCGACGGCCACCGCATCGCCCTGGCGGAGGAACTCGCCCGCCGCACCGCCTCCGCCGCCCGCAACGCGCGTCAGTACACGCAGCGCGCCGCCCTCGCCCGCGACCTGCAGACCGGCCTGCTGCTGCCCGACCTGCCCGACGTCCCCGGCGCCCAGCTCGCCGCCTTCTACTACCCGGCCGGAGAAGGACTGGAGGTCGGCGGCGACTTCTACGACGTCTTCCAACGGGACGACGGCAGCTGGGCGTTCATCCTCGGCGACGTCTGCGGGCGCGGCGCCATGGCCGCCACCACCACCGCCCTGGTCCGCCACACCGCCCGCGCCGTCGCCTCGCTGCTCGACGACCCGGTCGACATCGTCAAGGCCGTCGACAAGGCCCTCAACGACCGCCACGCGCACCACAACAGCGGCTTCGTCACCCTCGTCTACGGCCATCTCACACCGGTCGTTGACGGACTCGCCGTCGAACTCGTGCGAGCCGGCCACACGTTGCCCCTGCTGCTGGACGCAGACCACGTGGTCGACACCGTCGAGGCACCTGGGGGACTGCTCGGCACCGGCCTGCCGTTCCGGCTCACCGCCCGCCGTCTCACACTCCGCCCCGGAGAGAGCCTGCTGCTGTACACCGACGGCATCACCGAGTGCAGGGCCGCCGGCACCGAGCAGTACGGCGAGGCCCGCCTGGCCGCGGCCATGGCCTCCGTCCCGCGCGGGGCGGGCGCAGCCGACATCGTCCGGGCCGTGACCCAGGACGTCCGCGGCTTCACGGGCGGCCGGGAAGTGGAGGACGACCAGGCCGCCCTGGTCATCACCGCCGGCAAACCCGCCCTCGGTGACTGACGGCGGGTCCCTCTCGCAGGCATTTCCAGGCGCCGGGGCCGGCCGAGGTGGATCCTGGGCCGGCCGATACGGGTAGCCGCGCTGCCCGTATCGGGGCCGGGCGCGGCTACTCGGCTCGCAGCAGGTCCTCCACCTTGCGGCGGATCTCGTCCGTGGCGAGCCCGCGGATCGTCAGCGTCGTGCGGCGGCGCAGGACGTCGTCCGCCGTCTGGGCCCACTCGTTGTCCCGGGCGTAGACGACCTGGGCCCAGATCTCCGGGGCGTCGGGGTGGACGCGCTCGCCGAGCGCCGGGTCCTCGTTCGCCAGGCGGGCGATGTCGAAGGCCAGCGAGCCGTAGTGGGTGGCCAGGTGCCGGGCGGTGTCCGCGGCCATGCGCGGGCCCGGAGCCGGATGGTCGATGAGCAGGCGGTGGGCGACGGCGCGCGGGTTCGCGATGCCGGGGAGCGGCAGCTTCTTCGGCAGCTCCTTGATCGGCTCGATGTTCTCGCCGAGCGGGTGGCCGGGCAGTGTCTCCAGTTTCGTGAGCACGGTGCGGCCGATGTGGCGGAAGGTGGTCCACTTGCCGCCCGCGACGGACAGCATGCCGCCGCGGCCCTCCGTGACGACCGTCTCGCGCTTGGCCTTCGAGGTGTCGCCGGGACCGCCCGGCAGCACCCGCAGGCCTGCATAGGCGTACGTGATCAGGTCCCTGGACAGCTGTCGGTCCCGCACGGACAGCGCGGCCTCGTCCAGGATCTGGGCTATGTCCTTCTCGGTGACCGCGACCTCGCCGGGGTCGCCCTCGTACTCCTCGTCGGTCGTGCCGAGCAGCAGCATGTCCTCCCAGGGGAGGGCGAAGGTGATGCGGTACTTGTCGATCGGGGTGGCGAGCGCGGCCTTCCAGGGGGAGGTGCGCTTGAGGACCAGGTGCGCGCCCTTCGACAGGCGGATGGACGGCGCCGCGTTCGGGTCCTCCATCCGGCGCAGGTGGTCCACCCACGGGCCGGTCGCGTTGAGCACCAGGCGGGCATCCACCCCGAACTCGTCCCCCGAGCGTTGATCTCTGAGTTCTGCCCCCGTCACCCGACCGCTCGTGAAGCGCAGGCCGGTGACCTCGGCGTAGTTCAGGACGACGGCGCCGGACTCGACGGCGGCCCGCAGGGTCATGAGGGCGAGCCGGGCGTCGTTCATCTGGTCGTCGCCGTACACGGCGACGGCCTTCAGGTTCTCGGTGCGCAGCTCCGGGACGTCCTGCTGGGCCTTGGCGGGGGAGAGCAGGCGTCCGACGCCGTCGCCGAAGGCTGACAGCGCCGAGTACGCGAACACGCCCGCGCCGAGCTTCGCGGCGCCGTGCGGGCCGCCCTTGTACACGGGGAGGTAGAAGGTCAGCGGGTTCGCCAGGTGGGGAGCCACCTGGCGCGAGACCGCACGGCGCTCGAAGTGGTTCTCCGCCACCAGCTTCACCGCGCCGGTCTGCAGGTAGCGCAGACCGCCGTGCAGGAGCTTGGAGGAGGCGGAGGACGTGGCACCGGCGAAGTCGCCGGCGTCGACAAGAGCCACCCGCAGCCCGGACTGCGCGGCGTGCCAGGCGGTCGAGATGCCCAGGATGCCGCCGCCGATGACGAGAAGGTCGTACGTTGCCTTGGAGAGCTGCTCCCGCGTCTCGGCGCGGCTCGGGGCGGGAGCGTAGGTAAGGTGCGTCCCCAGGGCGGGCAGACGTGATTCGGACGCGTGGTTCACCGGTATCTCCTTCGGCCGCATTGCCGCTTTGTCGCCTTATGAATCAATCGTCCATGATTCATTGTAATTGCGCCGTTGCGTGGCCGCCTGCACGCGAGGTTCCCTGCGGCACGGCTGTGCTGACCGACGAATTTCGGCCTCGCGGACGAGGTCTATTACGGCGACCGGCCCGCTCCCGACCCGGTGCCGTATGAGGGACGCCCGTCGTTCCCGCCTGACACTCCACCGAGGCGAAAAGAGCGTTCGCACAGCTCAGCGCTGGCACAGATCGCTGTAGCCACTGGACTACCCCGAGGCCGTGAGGCCGGCGTCAGTGCGTACCTGGACAAACGGGTATGGGTGACGGAATCGACGGCTAGCGCAGGTCTTCTTGGAAAGACTCCTCGACGTGCCTGACAACTCGCTGCTCGTCGCCGCCCTCACCAGCGTCACGGCGATCACGGCCAGCTCATTGGCGAGTTGGCTCACCAGCAGAGGCAACGCCCATGCTGCTCGGATCCAGGTCAATGACGCGTCCGCCGCTCAGCGCCGCGAAGGTGTCCGGCAGACCCGGCGGGCCGCATACCTGGATCTCATTGAGCGTGCCCAGGCCGTCGCTGACGGACTCCGAGGAGTCAACGGTCTCTCAACTACCGAATACGACGCTGCCTTGACCGCTCACCGCGACCGGCATCAGCGACTACGCCGGGCAGTGACCCTGATCGACCTGGAAGGGCCTTCCGCAGTTCAAGTGGCAGCGTCAAACCTGCTGATCATGTCAGGCACACTCGGCACCGCTCTGGCGGCCACGGCCGAGAACGCCAGCGGTGAGAACCGCCGGGAGTTCCAGGAGGTCCTGCGCTGCTATATACGGCTGATCAGGCCCTTTGTTGACACAGCCGCCGTCGCACTGGATGAAACATAGGCGTACAGAGTCGGAAACCTCAGATAGAGGGGCAAAATCCCCCGCGCCCTCGTCGGCCGGGCCATCGAAGCGCTGCAGTGACCGTCTCCCTGCAGCGGCCTCCTGCAGGCACACGTTCACAGAACGCTTCCGTGCGTGCTGCGGAGCGGTCACCATGGTGTCCGTCGGCGACCACGGGGGTGGGGGATGGGTGCGGACGTTCGCGATGGGCAACCGGAGCATGACGGACCCGCGTGGTGGCTGGCGCTGGCCTGCCTGATCGGGCTGCTTCTGGCCTACCTCGTGCTGACGAACTTCACCGCAGAGCTGCGGGCGGCGTTGTGGGGGGAGCCCGGAACCGTGACCGAAACCCACTGCCGGACCCACGACAACACCGTCGCCAACGCGGGAACCTCGACGTCCTGCACGGGCACTTTCACCTCAGACGACGACAACGCGTCGTTCAACGTGACCGTCGAGGGCGATGTCCGCCCGCACCCGGTCCGTGCGAGGTTGGTGGACGGCACGTCCGGCACCGCGTACGTCTCCCCGACGCTGTGGGCGGGGGTGCTCCCGGTGGGGGCCTCCCTCCACCTGGCGGGTGTCCCGGCAGCGGTGACGGTGGAGTACGCGCGCCGCGTCCGTACACAGCGCCTGCGGCAGGCCCCACCCGCCCGGCGTGGACCACAGGGGCCGACGTCGAATGCGGACGATCCCGGGATCTCTGACTTCTGATCACACCACCCCTGCGACCCCGCCACAGTCCCAAGAGGACACGGTGTGCCCGCGTCTGCATCCGGCCGACGGCCGATGGACGAACAGACATGTAGTGCAGGTCATCGGCGCGGAACGCGAGGCAGGGCATGGACCTACAAGGCGCACGGATTCTGGTGCCGGGTGCCACCGGGGAGATCGGGGCGGCGCTCGCCGTGCGGCTGCACGCCCTTGGTGCCCGCACGGCACTGGCCGGACGTGACCGCGAGGCCCTCACCCGTGTCTCGGCGGCCTGCGAGGACGCTCCCGCCCGCACCTTCGACGCCTGGGACGCCGACTCCTGTGCGAAGACCGTCGACTGGTCGGTGGCGGAACTGGGCGGCCTGGACGGCGTCGTCGTCTGCGTCGGAATCGCGGCCTTCGGCCCGGCCGGGGAGGTGGACGACGCGGTGTCCGAACACCTGATGGCGGTAAACGCGCTGGCCCCCATGGCGTTCCTGCGGGCCGCCGGGGACCGGCTGCCCGAGGGCGGCGTCCTCGCGGCCGTCACCGGGATCGTCGCCGAGGCGGCACCGGCCCGGATGGCGGACTACGCCGCCGCCAAGGCCGCGCTGGCCACCTGGCTGACGGCGGTCCGCCGCGAGCAGCGACGCCGGGGCGTGAGCGTGCTGGAGGTCAACCTGCCCCACATGGACACGGGCTTCGCCGGGCGCGCCGTCGTGGGCCAAGCGCCCCCGCTGCCGCAGGGATTGCCCGTCGCGGAGGCAGTGGACGTGATCGTGCGGGCGCTCTGCGAAGGGGCGACACTTGTGCGTCCCGGCAGCGGCGCGGCGCTCGAAGTGGTGCGCTAGGGCGGACCTGCCGAGGAGACCTCTCGCATACGGCCCTCCGTCCCATCACGCCTGGCCCGCGGAGGCGTTGAGCCCGCTAGCTGCGCGTACGGTGCGTCGCGTGCTGTTGCGGCGATGCCGGCGGGAGTTGGTGTGGCGCGTTCGGCCTGCCTTCGGCGGCGCCGGGATCAGTGCGCCGGCTTGCGCCGGTCCATGGCGGCCAGCAGCTCTTCGGCCGCCCACCCGGGTCCCCGCCGCCGTACCGCCGCAGCCAGTTCGGGCATACGCGGGCCAGCGGTCCGCCACAGCGTCCTGAGCGCCGCAGGGACGTCGTCCGGCGACAGCGTGTTCGGGTCGAGCACCACACCGGCACCGGCGCGCTCCGCGTCCCGGGCCACGGAGAACTGGTCGCTGGAGAACGGCAGCACCACCGCGGGCACGCCCGCTCGCAGGCATTCGGTGAAGGAGTTGCTGCCCCCGTGGTGCACCATCGCGTCCACCTGCTCCAGCAGCGCGCGCTGGGGCACCGACGGCACCACCACGGCCCGTTCGTCCGCCAGATCGGCCAGCGCGGCGGCCCGTTCTCCGGCCGCGACGACGACCGACACCTCCGGCATGCCGTCGAGCAGCCCCGTGACGACGGTGCGCAGGACGTCATCACGCGCGGACAGGAACGTACCGAGCGCGACGAGGACGAGCCTCTCGCCGCGCGACCGCAGCATTTTCAGGCGCGCCTGCCACGGTGCGTCGAGGGGGTCCGGGACTGCGGCCATGTGCCCGGCGAACAGGCGCACCGGGCCCGGCGCAGGAGTCGGCAGCCAGCCGAACGCCGGATAGGCGTAGACGACGGCGTGCGGCGAGCTGAGGGCGAAGGCCCGGCCCGGAGCCGGCCGGGAGGGCGCGTGCCGCCGGGTGAAGGCCGCGAACAGGGCGGTGAAGGCCTCGTCGTTGTGCCGGGCCGCATCCGTCAGTTCTCGCAGCTGCTCCAAGGCGGGGTGCAGTGCGTCGGGCCAGGCGTAGGGGACGCCGAAGTAGGCGTCGGGGCCGGACAGCACATAGCTGGGGTGTCCGGGGCAGAACGTCGCGTAGGGCACGCCCAGGCAGTGCAGGGCCAGGGTGACCGGGTAGCTGAGCTGGTCCACGACGTACCAGTCGGGGCGCAGCCGCCGGTCGGCCGAGCGCAGCGCCTCGAGCACCCCGTCCGGGTCGGCCAGCATGTCAGCCCGCCGATGGCGGGCCTGGGCCAGCAGCGCCGCCACGGCGCCCTCCCTGGTGGCGTCCAGGAACTCCGCCAGCCGGGCCGCCTCCCGGGCATCCTGCTCGGTCGCCTCGGCCACCCCGGTGTTGGCGTTGCGCGTCACGGTCAGCGCCTCGAAGCCCACCCCGGCCTCCCGCGCCAGGTCCTCGAACGCCGGAGCGCAGGCGAAGTACACCTGCGCACCGCGCCGGCGCAGAGCCCCGGCCAGAACTGACAGCGGTCGCGCGTGGGACATGAACGGGGGACTGACGACAACGACACGCGGCATGCGAACCCCTCGGTCAAGGCATCTTCCGCCCGCTGTCCAGCAGACCCGGGCCAGCGCATCGTAGCCACGTTCGGGCAGGTCGGACGGTGTGGCAACCAGCACCGCAGGCAGGTGCATCCAGAAGGCCGACACCCCCCGAACCACAGAGGTCAGCACCGTCCCTGAGACAGGAGACCCCCGTGGCCGGCATCGTTTTCGCACCCTCCTCGGCCGCTTACGACCCCGCACGGCCGGCAGGAACGGGCCACGAAACCCGCGACCCCCTGGTGGCCGCCCGCACCGCGTTCTTCAACGGCTCCGGCTGGACCGCACACCTCTCCGAGCCACGACACGACAGACGCCTTCCGGACACGCAGAGTGAACTGGCGAGACTGCTGGAAGCCGAGTACGGACTGCGGCCGCGAGCCGCTCCACCCGGCGAGGAACCCGGGACGGACCGTCGCGACAAGACCGTGGCGGGACTGCGCCGCGCCGCCCGGCTGGGCGTACCACTGACACCGCAGGCCCTGCTCGCCCACCAGGAGGACGACCCCCGCCTCATGGCCGTGCTGACGGAGCTGTGGCCGCAGACCGTTCGCTGGCACGGCCCCCGGCACGCCGAGGAGGTACTGCGCGCCGCGCTGCTCGGCGAGTCCCGCGACGGACCAGCCGCCGGCCACCTGCTGGACCTCGCGGTGGCCGCCGGCCTGCATCCCCTCACCCCGGCCGAGAGCGCGTCACTCGCGCACACCACGCCGCACCGGGCCGTACGCCACTGCGCCTGGCGCTACCTGCGTCAACTCCCCGGCGGACCCGCCCATCTGCCCCGTCCTTCCCAGGCAGGGGACGCCTACGAACGGCTCCTGCTGGCGCCCCCGGCACCCGCGTTCGGCCCAACAAGGCAAGGGCCCGCGGGCCGGCTGGTCGCCCAGAGCATGCTGCTGGGCGGCCTGGACACCCCGGGGCAGGGGATGAGCGGTGGCCTGGCGGTGCTGCTGGGCGGGCTCGGCGACCAGTTGGCCGCGACCGAGGGGATATCCGGCGTCATCACCGTCGTGACCGCCGGGCACCAGGACCTCGCCGTCGACGACCGGCTCGCCCACGAACGCGCCCCCGGCCACTGGGTCCTGCGGCTCCCCGTGGACGCCCCCTCAACCCCGGCTCAAGCGGAGATGCACCGCCACCGCCCCGCACTCACCTGGTGGGCGCTCCGCCTGCTCGGCGCCCTGCCGCGGCCCCTGGACGTCCTGCACGTCAGATACGCCGACGACGGCAGCCTGGCCCTCGCCGACGCCGCCGAGCGCCTGGGCGCCGCGCTGGTCTTCACGGCCACACCCGACCCGCACCGCGGACTTGCCGAACGCCACGCCGCGAGCGATCCCGCCGACCCCACCGCAGCGGACGCCCTGCGGCACGATCTGCACCGGGTCTTTGTGGCCGACCGGCTCGTCGAGCGCGCGGACAGGGTCGTCGGCATCCCCGCACGCGGCGGCACCCGTGAACTCGTCCGCCACTTTCCCGGCCTCGCCCGGCTCAACGACGGACGCGGACCCAGCGCCCCGCCCGAGGGCATCGCCCCCTACCGGCCCGCACCCGACGAGGACGACCTGCGGCGCGAGGCGCTGCAGCGGCTCTACCGGGACGGGACACGCCCCGACGCCCTCGACCCCGGGGACGGCGGACTTCCCGTGCTGCTGTGCGTGGGCCGGCTGCACCCGGTCAAGCAGCAGGACCTTCTGGTCCGGTCCTGGCTGGCGACGGGCGCCCACCGCACCACCACCCTGGTCCTGATCGGCGGCAGCCCCGGCACCGGCACCGCCGTCGAGGACGGCATCCGCGCCCGCATCGACACCCTCCTCGCCCCGTACCCGCAGGCCGCGCGCCGCCTGGCGCTGCTGCCGGCTCTGCCGAACACCGAGGTACGCCGGCTGCAGCGCGCCCTGGCACAACGTACGGCCGACGCCTGCTGCTGGTACGTCTGCCCGAGCGTGAAGGAGGAGTTCGGGATAGCGGTCCTGGAGGCGATGGACGCCGGCCTTCCCGTCGCCGGCCCCCGCCGTGGGGGAGTCGCGCACTACCTCCGCGACCAGGTCAACGGCCTCCTGATGGACACATCCGGCCAGGCGGGCCTGATGCGGGCCCTACGGCGGATCGCCGCCACCTCCGCCGACGACCGTCGCCGGTACGCGGCGGCGGGCAGGGAACTGGTCGCCGAGCGGTTCTCCGTGACACGCATGGCGAACGAACTGACCACCGAATACACCGCCCTGCACACCGGCTGACCAGCGTGCGCAGGACCCGCGACGAGAAAGGGGTGAGTGAGGCCGAAGTGACGACTCGGCCTCACCACAGCAGGGTGCCCGGCCGGCCCGCCCTTGAACGGCCCCCGCACCTCCGAGGTGATCCACCCGCCGTACCGCCACCTTTTTGCCCAAAGCGGCTGCGACTCTGCTGAGTGCGGGTCATGAACCTTCCATGGCCGGCGCCCCGTTGTCCTGAGTGAGGGAGTTCCGCCGACAGTTTGTCTGACCGGGGTGTCATAACGGCGGGATGGTGGTCGTCCGCACAGAGCCTCCCCGCCTGTGCGGACGACCTCACTCCTCGCGGAGTTCGATCCGGGCCGGTGGCGGGCCACGCGGTGAGGCAATAAGTGTCGGACCCTCGGCTTCGCAGCGGCGTACGCCGCTGCCGTTTTGCGTTCACCCGGCCGCCGAGTCACCCTGAAAAAGTGTGCCGTCAAAGCGCACATCGCCCCTGGGGCACCGATAGGGAGAAGGGCGCTCGCGACCGCTCCTGAGCCTGCCGTCCCCAGTGGCTCGTGTCGATGACGCTGCCGCGCGGCATCTTCGTTTGATGCCGGTGCCGTTGTGCAGGCATCTCGACGTTGCTCCGTGTCAGGCTGCTGTCGTGTCGAGGACCACGCGGAAGCGGGCCTGTCCTGAGAGCATCCGCTCGTAGGCTTCGAGTGCCTGGGTGAAGGGCATGACCTCGACGCTGGCGCGGATGTCGTGCGCCAGGCTGAAGTCGAGGTTGTCCTCGTTCTGGATCGAAGACCCCGTCAAGCTGCCGATGACGGAACGCGTCCCGAAGATGAGATCAGTGGTGGCGATCGTCAGCGGGTCGGGCGCTGCACCGACCACGACGAGTTTGCCGTTCGGAGCGAGACCGCGGACCAGCGGGTTCATCGCCGCACCGCTGGAAGCGGTGGCGACGATGACGGATGCGCCGCCGAGTGCCGCAAGTTCCTCTCCGGGGTCGGCGTCGGCGCTGTCGATGTAGATGGCCGCACCCAACTGCCGGGCGTAGGGCGCCTTCTCCCTGCCGCGGGCGATGGCCGCGACACGGTAGCCGAGGCTGCGCGCGTACTGCAGGGCAAGGTGGCCCAGGCCGCCGATGCCCTGGACGGCGACCAGGGCTCCGGGCCTGATCCCGCTCTGCTGAAGCGCGGTGTAGGTGGTCAAGCCGGCGCAGAGCAGGGGAGCGGCGTCAATGGCGGAGATGCCCTCGGGGATGCGCACCAGCCCGCTGGCGCGTGCGTGAGTGACCTCGGCGTATCCACCGTCGATTGTGGTACCGGTCTGCTCCTGGCGGCGGCAGTTGACGAAATCGCCGCGGCGGCACGGTTCGCACTCCCCGCAGTGCCCGTTCAGAAAGCCGACACCGACCCGCTCGCCGGCCTGCCATGCGGTGACGCCGGCCCCGACCGCTTCGATGAACCCGACGATCTCGTGCCCCGGGACGACGGGACGTGAAGGATCTTCACGCAGCCCCTCCACCGCCAGGACGTCCGTGTGGCAGACCCCGCAGGCCTCGACCCGCACACGCACCTGTCCCGGTGCAGGCTCGGTGACCGGACGCTCCACCAACCGCAGATTGCGGGCGCCAGTGGCCTCGAAAGCTCGGTACGTGGACATGGCGGCTCCTGTCTTCGCATGGACCTGCAGCCGGGTGCAGTTGTCGGTGTCCGGCGCGCGGCACTGCTACCAGGACAGCACGCGGAGAGACCCAATGCCTTGGCGAAAAGCTTGGGTGCTCGGTCCCGCTCGGACTGGCTCAATGGCGGGAGCAGAGGCTTCAGGGGGCCTGATTGCAATACGAGGAGTTCCCTGACTGTGCCGCGGCGCAGGAAGGCGGGCGGTCGTCTAGTGGGGTATCTTGCTGCGGCCTATGGCGGTACTCCTCAGCCGTGATACGGCCCCTGGGGGGTGCTGAGTGCTGTCCGTACGCGCGCAGTGTGCGCGTTTTCCACTCACTCGTTGCCGCTCCTGGCAGCCATGTGATGACGGCCACAGGAACTCGGCCTGGGCTTCGGAGAGTAGTAGATGTGACGTACATAGAACCAGCGGAGGTGACGCGTGAACGGGTACGTGCGGGGGACCCCGCGGCGTTCGCCGACCTTTACGAGGAAAACGCGCGTGCTGTCTACAACCATGCGTTGCGGCTGACCGGTAGCTGGTCGGAGGCGGAGGACGTCATGTCCGATACCTTCCTCACCGCGTGGCGCGTGCGGGAGACGGTGGAGCCGGAGGGCGGCTCCCTCACTCCGTGGCTGTTCGGCATCGCCACACACAAGGCGCACAACGCCAACCGCGGGCTGCGGCGGAAGCTGGCCTTCCTTGCGCGCAGCCCAGAGCCCCGCCCCGTCGAGGATTTCGCGGACGAGACGGCGGGCCGGATCGATGATGCCCGCCGCCTGGCCGTCGTCCACGACACCCTGCGGCAACTTCGGCGCCAGGACAGAGAAGTCATCGCCCTGTGCGTGGCGGCCGGCCTGGACTACCAGCAAGCCGCCGAGGCCCTGAACATCCCGGTCGGCACCGTGCGCTCGAGGCTTTCGCGCGCACGCAACCGGCTGGCCAGGCTGAGTGCCGCGCCTGTGCGTGACGGACGAGTGGAACCGGACGGCACTGACGGAGAGGTAAAGAGCGAGCCCGCTTTCGTGGCGCTCTTTCTGCAGGAGGAAACCCGATGAACGCCGACAACCCGAACCTCACAGGCCTCGCCGGGACTGAGGCGGAAGAACTGCTGGCGACCTCGGCTCCTTGGGACCTCTCGCCGAGCCGTCATCTCCACTACAAGGAAGTTCTGATGCAACAGATCTACCAGGACCGGATCGCCGGCACCCGGACGTCGACAGCACATGCCGGCCACCGCATACTCCGTCCGGCGATGATCCTGCCTGTGGCGGCTGCACTGACCGGGGTGCTGGTCGTCACCGCATCCGGAGGCGACGGCGCCTCCACTCCGGGGCAGCCCAGCTCTGCTGCCGGGCAGTCGGCCAAGGACAACCGCGCGTCGGCCACCCTCGACCGGATCGCCGCCGCCGCCATGTCACGAGACGTCAAGCCGGTGGAAGACGACCAGCTCGTGTACTCCGAGAGCTTGGTCCGCGAGAACACGGGCGCTTTGAACGGACCGGTCCGGCTCGGGGCGCCGCACAAGAACGAGACCTGGACCGTCCAGGGCCCCGGCCCTACGACCAGGACAGGCTGGCTCCGCGCGTCGGGGAAGGACGCTGTGATGCCAGGCCAGCGCATTCCCGTCGTCAGCTCCACGCCCGTGCACGTCGGCCTGGACCACCCCACTTACAAGTGGCTGGCCTCACTCCCCGCAGATCCGGAAGCCCTGCGTTCACAGCTCTACGCGCAGACCGAGCCATGGGGAAGCCTCTCGCAGGACGAGACGGTTTTCAGGAACGTAGGCGAGCTGCTGCGCTCGACGATCATGCCTCCGGCCACCGCCTCGGCCTTGTACAAGGTCGTCGAGAAGATCCCCGGGGTCACCGTGGTCCACGACACGGTGGACGCGGCAGGCCGTCACGGCATCGGCATCACCCGCAAGGACCCGGGCTCCTCCACCCGGGACGAGTGGATCTTCAACAAGCGGACCCTCGCCTATCTCGGCTCGCGGTCCTACATGACCGCGAAGAAGGGCACGGGCGGCACCGCTGAAACGCTGTACGGCATCGAAGCAGTCGTGAAGCGCGGAGTCGTCGACAGCCCCGGCGAGATCCCTGCCGGAACCGCAGGCTGACCCCCGTCGGCATCGGCAGGCGCCCGCTCCGCGGGAGTCTGCCGGTCCGGCGGGCGAGGTGCGCTCAACTGGGCGAATCGGGAGTCTTGCTCGCTCGCTCAGGAGCGCGGTCCACAGCAGGCCCGGGGGGGGGCTTAGAACCTCCGGGAGCAATGCGGATCGGAGTGCTGTGACGCCGCCTCTTCACGGGAGGACTCGATCTGGTGGTGGCACGAGGGGCTTCACCACAGCAGGGTGCCCGGCCCGCCCTTGAACGGCCCGCGCACCTCCGAGGTGATCCACCCGCCGTAGAAGTCGCCCTCCTGCGCCCTGACGTCCTCACCGGCGACCGTGCAGCGGTCCATACAGCTCGGGTAGAAGGCGACATGGTCCGTCAGGGCCGCGAAGTCGGGTTCGGGAGAGGGATAGCTCCAGGCGGCGCCGGCACGTACGTCGTCGCCCACGACGACGTCCCAGTACCGGGCCGAGCCCTTCCACTCGCACCAGGTCCGACCCGAAAGCGCCGGGACCAGCAACTCCGTACGGACGTCCCCTGGAGGGAGGTAGAACACCGGCGGATGACTGGTCTCCAGGACCCGGACGGACTTGCGGGTCTCCGCCACCACCTGGCCCGCGCACTCGACCCGCACGACGCGGTCGTCCTCCTGTACGGCGGGCGGACGCGGGTAGTCCCAGACGGACTCCGGTGGCCGTGGGGCGGAACGCGGCACGGGCCGTTCCGCCACCGGATCCAGGTACACCTCGTCCTCGTAGCACCAGGCCCACTCCTGGCCGCGACCCAGGGCGCGCGCGACCGAGTGGCCGCTGGAGTCGAAGTGCGCCGTGGCGTGAGCGCCAGGGGAGCTGTCGCTGCAGCCCACATGGCCGCAGGTCAGGCAGAGCAGCAGGTCGGCCGGCGCACGATCGCCCGCCGTGCACGCCGTGCATGTCTCACTCAGCGGCGCCGGCTCGGCCGTCCAGGTGTGAGAACAGGCCCGCCCCGAGGGCCGCCCGCCGTCGTGCCGGGGCACCCACTTCGTCATCGGTGATCACCATCCGGTGCAGTACCGTCCACGATTTTCCTCCTCCGCCGTCCCTCGTCTCACCCCCTTGCTTCACCCCCGCCCCGCGCGGGGGATGCAGGCGGCCGGAAAGCGCGCAACCTGTTCAGCGGCGCCGGCGAGTGCCCTCGCGTCGGCCCCGTTGCGAAGCCCGCCGCCCGGCCGGCCAGGAGCTTGAGCCGGTCCCCGTCGTGGCCCGCGTGACTCAAATCCCGCCACCGCGGATGGCGCCGGCCTCCTGCCGGAACGACTCTCACTGCCCTTACGTGGCGGCAGTTGCCGCCTCCTCTTCTTGCTGTGTGTCGAATTTCTGGCGTGCTCGCTCGATGGCGGGCATGTTCTGCGAGGCCCACGCCAGCAACACGTCGATGGGGTGTCGCAGGGTCTTGCCGAGCGGGGTGATCCGGTAGCGGACCGCTACCGGGCGGGTGGAGACGACCTCGCGTTCGATCACGCCATTGCGTTCGAGGCGTCGTAGCGTCGCTGTCAGCGATTTCTGTGTGACCTGGGGGATGGCTCGGCGCAACTCGTTGAAACGGCACGGGCGCTCGCAGAGTTCGTTGAGGACGCTGAGCGACCACTTGTCGAGAATTTGGTCGAGCAGGTCTCGGTGCGGGGCATCAATGCGCAGTTCGTCGGGGGTATCCATGGCGAAACCTGGTCTCGTTGAAGTGTCCTTCATCTACTAGGTAGCGTACAGATACCTAATGCGGAGGAGAGACCATCATGACTGTCCAGCACTTCACGCCTGAGGGCATGCTGCAGCCGACCCCCTACCATCACGTTGCCGTCGGCACCGGCACAACCCACGTCCACGTCAGTGGCCAGATCGCACGTCAGGCGGACGGAACCGCGGTGGCGCCCGGTGATCTGACCGGGCAGGTCGCGCAGGCGCTGCGCAATACCGCCATCGGCCTGCACGGTGCGGGCGCGTCGTTCGCAGACGTGCTGCGTCTGACCTTCTACGTGACCCAGTGGAGCCCGGAGAAGATCGGCGACTTCATGGCCGGCGTAGAGACCGTCGCCGACGAGATCGGCCTGCCGCTTCCCATGCCCCCGGCCTCCCTCATCGGTGTCGACCACCTCTTCGAACCAGACGTTCTCGTCGAGGTCGAGGCGACCGCCCTTCTGGACTGAAGCCCGGCAGGAGAGCTGCGCCGTCTGCTGAAGACGGCCCGCCACATCCCAAGTAGTGCCGTTATGAGCGGGTTTTCCCTAACTGACGCATAGCCTGACGTGATGATCGTGAAGGGATCTCTCAGCCTCCGCAGGCTTGTGCCTTACGTATGGCTGGACCTGCTGCTCGGCGCGATCTGCGCCACAGCCGCGTACCTCCTGGTCGTCGTGGCGGGCATCCCGTGGCTCGCCCTGCCCTCCCTGGTGGCCACGGTCCTCGGTGCCGCTCTGGCCATTCTTCTGGCGTTCCGCGCGAACACCGCCTATCAGCGCTGGTGGGAAGCGAGCACCATCTGGGCCCAGATCACCGCCCTTTCGCGCACCCTGATCCGCGTCGCCCGCTCACTCGCCGACGCGAAGGTGGCCCAAGGTTCCGCCACGCCGGACTCCGTCCAGGCCTGGCAACGAGACCTGGCCATGCGGCAGGCGGCCTGGGCGCACTGCCTGGCCCGCAGGCTGCGCCGCCAAGACGCCACCGAGGAACTCTCCCGTCTCCTGCCCGCAGATGAGGCGGACCTCGTCGGGGCCGCTGACAACGGGCCCGCTGTCCTGGTCCGGCTGCAGAGCAAGGCCATCTTCGGCGGCTACGCGTCCGGGATTCTCACCGGGCTGGACAACTTCCAACTGGAGACTGCGCTGGCCGGACTGTCCGTCCAGCAGGCGCTCGCGGAGCGCATGAGCACCACTCCCATCCCCCGACCGCACGACTACCTCAGCCGCACGTTCGTGCACTGTTACGTCGTGGTCTTCCCGTTCGCGGCCATCAGCGTCGTGCAGGCCTACGAGTGGCTGGTGATTCCCTCCACGCTCCTGATCGCCCTGTACTTCCGGCTGATCGAACGGGCCGGCGCCACCAACGAGGAACCGTTCGCCAATCGAGTCCAAGACGTTCCCATCACCGCTCTGGCCATCAACCTCGAACGTGATCTGCTCGAACTCATCGACGTCCCGGACCGCCCGGCACAGCCCGTTCCCGTCGACGGCTACCTGTGGTGACGGTAAGCCGCTACTGACTCCGGCCATCTGTTCTGAGCACGTCGCGACCGCCGGGCAGACGGCGGTCGAACGCATCCACCCCAACGTTGTTGCCGTCGATCTCCGCTTCCCGGGCCTTGAGCGTCGCTTTGCCGCTCTCCATGTTCGCGGTGTTGCGGGTGATCGCCCCTTTGCGGGTAGCGCCGAGACGAAATCGTGCCTGCTTGCCGGAGCGCCGAAGAGGATCGGTACCGCGGAGCCGATGCTAGACCTTGATGACAGTGATACGAGAACCGCACAGGGCGGTTAGATCCTCGGGGTCCGAGGTGAGAACCGTCGTCGGGCCGGGGGCTGCGAGGGCGGTGGCGCCAAGCATGGCGTCGATGGCGTATTTGTGGCCGTGCAGGCTGGCGTCGGCGAGGAGAGCGGCGGCGTGGCGGGCGATGGGTTCGGTGACCGGTTCGATGATGAGGCGGGAGAGGGCCCACTCCAGGGCCGGGCGGTTGATTCGGGGGTGGACCACTTCCACGAGGGTGGCCGCGGAAGTGATCACCCGCAGGTCGTCGGCACGAGCGAGGGCGAGCCAGCCGGTGACGGTGCGGTCGCGAAGGACGGCCTTCGCCAGCCCTTCGCTGCCGAGGACGAGGGTGCCGCCGGAGGCAGCGGCGGCCGAGCGGGTCACGCGGCGCTCGCCCCGTCTTGCGTTTGCTGCTGCCGGGCCTGGTGGAGCTGGTCGCGCAGAGCCTGGATCTCCTCGTCGGTAATGGGCCCGTGCTCGGCCTCGGCGACCTGGATGAGGTCGTTGAGATTATCCCGCTCGATCTGGCGCGCGACGGCGGCGGCGACATAGGCAGACAGCCCCGAAGGGCCGCTGCGGGCCCTGGCAGCCTCGGCGATGTCGCGGGGCATGGTGATTGAGTACTTCCCGGTAGGATCGCTCATCCTACTCATCCTACCTTTGATCCTCCCCGCTTCGGGAGGGGTTTGGACTTCCCGGCGCCGACCGGTACCAAGATTGGACTGTCGATAACGGCATCCGGCATCGAGAAGTCCGCAGTGTCGCCTGCAGATCCTCAATCAGCACGGCCTGTCCAGAGCGCTCTTGCAGCAGATCATCACCGCAAGGCCGGACGGGGGCGCGGCTTGCGCGCAGGCTCTCGGCGACGCCACCCCGGCGCAGCTCAAGGACATCAACAGGTCGCTTCACCGGTCTCGGGTTCGTGCGAGGCGTCACCAAGACCGTTCCGCAAAGCAGCGCAGGCCGCAGTCCGCATGGCCGCCACCATTCGCGCCAGCGCCGCCGCTACGACCGCCCGCGTCCAATCCAAGTCCACGATCAACAACGGCGGCGACAAGAACTTGCATTACAACGCCACGGTCCGCGAGGTCGCCTCCCGCCAGAGCGTCCCCGACGCCCTCGCCATCGCATCGACGACCTGCTCCACCGCACCGTGAAGGTCGGAGGCTGAGAACCGGGCAGGCCGGCAACCCCGATGGAGGCCGATGCGGCAGACGGCCCCCAGGTGCCCGCGAATCCGCCTGGGGCCGCTGTGCGCTTACCGATCAGCGCTCGGGCAGACCTTGTGGTCGGGGTCCCACCAGATCGGATAGAAGATCCGAGGGTTATCGCCGATGAGGACACCCCAGAGACTGCTCAGTCAGAACATCGCGACACCAGAGAGCCCTTCGGTACGCGCACGGTGGGACAGGACCTTCATTCCGTACCGGGCGCTGGCTTCCTGGTGCCACACCCGCGAGGCCCGGATCCGGCACCACGCGACAGTAGCCGGTGGCTGGTCGCCATGATCACCCCTATCCGTCATGGTGTGCTGGAAGCTCGGTCCCTGGATCAGGGCGTACTGACTGGGCGCAGCGTCACAGGCTCGGTCGGGCAATGCGGTTCGCGATGTATGCGGTGTTGCCTCGGCTGGCGCACATGTGTGACCGGCACTCGCCTGCGTGTGGCGCGGGGTGCGTGCTTGGGGTGGCGCCGTTTCGTTGGCGCCGACGAGCCTCAGACAGTTTGCTGTGGCATCCCGGCCGTAGGTGAGCGCCGGGGCGCTTCAGGCGGCACAACGGTAGCCACGCCGCGAATGGTCTACCTCACGGGATTTGCGGTCTTTCGGGGCATATCGTGCACGATATGAAGAAATGTCACATTGCGTATCTGGCATGTACTGCGGCGCTGCTCGGGACGGGCCTCGGCGCCGCACCCTCGGCCGCCGGTCACAGGATCCAGCTGGTGAAGCCGGGGGAGTCCATCCAAAAGGCAGTGGACGCCGCTCGGCCCGGCGACACCGTCCTGCTGGCGCACGGTACCCACCACGGAAGCGTCGACGTGACCACCCCCGGACTCACTCTGCGCGGTATGGGCCGCGGTACGGTCCTTGAACCGGAGACGGGCACGGCCCCCTCCACCAGGTCCGCCGGCAGCTGCGCCGCCGCCGGCAACGGCATCTGCGTCACAGGAACGAAGAACCACGATGTCGACGGGGTCACCATCGCCTCCCTGACGGTGGCCGGCTTCAAGAAGAACGGCGTCTACGCGACCGACGCCGACGGGCTGACCGTACAGAGGGTCACGGCGGTGAACAACGGGGTGTGGGGCATCGCCACGGAACACTCGGCACACGGGGTGTTTCGGGACAACACCGCCCGCAAGAACGGCGACGCAGGCCTCTTCCTCGCCAATACGGTGAAGGAGGAGCAGGGCGCCACCGATACCGGGGGCACGCTGGTGGAGCACAACCAGCTGACGGACAACCGGATCGGCGTCACCATCCGCCGCCTGCGCAATCTGACCGTTGCGGACAATCACCTCGCCGGCAACTGCGTGGGCCTGTTCGTGGTCGGCGACGAGAACAAGCCGAAGGCTGGCCGCGTCACCGTGCAAGACAACCGCATCGTGCGCAACAACAAGTCCTGTCCCAAGACCGCACGCCTTGACGCGCTTCAAGGATCGGGCATCGTCCTAACCGGTACCGACGACAACCTCCTTGTCCACAACGTGATCGAGGACAACGTCGGCACGTCCCCGCTGTCGGGCGGCATCGTGCTGTTCAAGAGTTTCGTGGGCGCGACCAGTGAACGGAATCGCATCAGCGACAACCTGCTGCGGAGAAACTCCCCGGCAGACCTCGTCAACACCGACCCCGGCACGGGCAACACCTTCCAGGAAAACTCCTGCGGCACGTCCCGGCCCGCCGGCTTGTGCTGATCGCGCCTGTCCCCTCAGGAACCCGCCAGTCTCACCTGCAGCCACCTGCCGGTGGCGGTGCACACGACCCAAGAAGGAAGGAAAGCGGCACATGACGACCGCTCAGTCTGCCCCCGCGCCGTCCATGAGACTGCGGGAACTTGCCTTCGGGGCGGCATGTGCCGCCGCCCTGCGCGCAGCTGCCCGGCTGGGCGTCGCCGACGCCCTCGGTGACACCCCTGCGGCCGTGGAGGACATCGCAGCCGCGGTCAAGACCGAAGCCGGCCCCTTGCGGCGGCTCCTGCGGGCGCTGTCCTGCTACGGCGTCTTTGCCGAACACCCGGACGGGACGTTCGCGCACACGGACGTCTCCCGGTTGCTGCGCGAGGACGCCCCAGGCAGCCTTCGCGCCATCACGCTGTGGTGCACCGAGCCGTGGACGTGGGACGTGTGGCCGAAGCTGGATGAGGCGGTGCGCACCGGCCACAACGTCGTGGAGGACCTGTACGGCAAGGAGTTCTTCCCCTATCTCAACGAAGACGCCCCGGAGTCGGCCGACGTCTTCAATCGGGCCATGACGACCTCCAGCGTGCAGTCGGCACGCGAGGTGGCGCAGTTCCTCGACCTGACGGGAAGCACGTCGGTCGCCGACGTCGGCGGCGGTCAGGGGCACGTGGTGGTGAGCCTGCTGGAGAAGTACCCCACGCTGCACGGGACCTTGCTCGATCTGCCCCGGGTGGTGGAGAACGCGGTGCCCAGACTGCGCGCGGGCGGCGACCTGGCGGAGCGGGCGCGTGTGGTACCCGGCGACGTCCGCGAGGGCGTCCCGGTCAAGGCCGACGTCTACGTCATCAAGAACATTCTGGAGTGGGACGACGAGAGCACCGCACGTACGCTGCGCAACGTCTGCGAGTCCGGCGGCGCCGGGGCGCGCGTCGTGGTCATCGAGAACCTCGTCGACGACTCTCCCTCGATGCGCTTCAGCACCGCCATGGACCTGCTGCTGCTCCTCAATGTGGGTGGAGCCAAGCACACGACCCAGAGCATGGTGGACCGGCTGACCGAAGCAGGGCTGGTCATCGACGACATCAGCCCCGTCAACCCCTACCTGCACGCGTTCGACTGCCACGTCCCCGGCTGATCCGGCCACGCCCCGCCGGGTCCGGTGGCCTGGGAACGCAGCCGGGTACCGGCCGCCGGGTCCGCGATGCTGCGGACCCGACGGCCGGTGGGGGAGGGCGACGGTCAGCGGGCCGGCTCCCGTTCCCAGAGGTAGAAGCGCTGCGCCATGGCGTCCTTGGGGGAACGCCAGGTCTCGGGGTCGTACGCGCTGACGTACGCGGCCAGCCGTTCGCTGACGTCCCGGAATTCGGGATGTCCGCTGACTTTGGCGATGGCGGGAGCGGGGTCGCGCTCGGACTCGATCAGGTGCATGTACACATCGCCGAACTGGAAGAGGCTGCGTCGGCGCACACCGATGAGCTGTGGCAGTTCTCCGCGGTCGGACTCGGCGAACACCTTGGCGATGTCGGGTGCCGAACCGGGGGCCATCCGGGCGACGATCAGAGCTTGGTGCATGGGGGTGTCTCTCCGTTTGGCTCAGTCGGTCAGACCGGCGGCCGCACCGTGCTCGGCGGCCATCTTCTCGATGCGGTCGCGGATCAGGTCCAGCTGGATCTTGGAGTTGCGGTTGATGTTGTCGGTCATCCACGCGTCGTCGACCGGAGCCTCCGCTTTCATCGCGAAGTCCTGCGTCCACACCATCCGGGTTCCGCCCGGCACCTGCTCATACCGCCAGTGGATGTCCATGTGAGCGAAGGGGCCGGTCTCGACGCGGCGGGCCCGGACGCTGAGGGTGTCGCGGTCCGGCTCGCGCTCGGAGACCCAGCTCCACACGGTGCCGTTCTCGTCCGGCTGCATCGTCAGCCGGAACGTCGTCTTGCGGCCCTCGCGGGAGAGGATCTCGACCGAGGCGTACTCGCTGAACAACTGCGGCCAGTTCTCCAGGTCGTTGGTCACGTCCCAGACCAGGTCCAAAGGAGCCGCGATGGTGATCTCGTTCTGTGTGTGTCCGGACATCTCACGCTCCTGCCTTGAGGCCGCTGTTGACGAGGTCGAGGAACTCGCGGGGCGTCTTGGAGCGTTCGGCGTCGGTGGGCATCGATGCGCCGTACCGGTTCTCCAGCTCGCCCACGATGCCCAGCAGGCCGAGCGAGTCGACGCCCATGTCCTCGAAGAGCGCTCCGTCGCGGCTGAGTTCCTCCGGGGCGACGGTGGCGCCGGCGCACTTCTTCATGAGCTGGGCCAGTTCTTCCACCGTGATGCGGTCGGTCATGACGATTTCCTTTCCTGTGCTGTATGGCGCCTCCCTACGAGGCGTCGTTGGCGCCGTGCCGCAGCACCAGCGCCGCGTTCGACCCCATGAGTCCCCGGCTCAGGATCAGCGCCGTGCGTACATCGGCGGTCCGGGCCTGGCCGGTCACCAGGTCGAGGTCGTGGCAGACGTCGAAGACGTTGGGAGTGGGCGGGATCAGGCTGTGCTCCATCGAGAGCACCGCCGCCGCGGTGTCCATCAGCGGCGCCGCACAGTAGCTGCGGCCGGTGCCGGTTTTCGGCGCGGTGACGGGCACCTGTGTGCTGTGGGATCCCAGGACGTCGGCGAGCGCCAGGGCCTCCGCGCGGTCCGCCTCGCGGACGCCCAGGGCGTCCGCGAAGACCACGTCGATCTCCTCGGGGACGCAGTCGGCCTCCGCCAGAGCGCCCCGGATGGCCTGGGCGAGCCCTTCCCTGGAGTCCTCCCAGTGCGAGGCTTTCGTGAAGGTGGCTGCGTGCCCGGCCAGGTGGGCGCGTACGCGTGCGCCCCGGGCTCGGGCCGTGTCCGGCGTCTCCACCACCAGCATGGCGCCGCCCTCGGCGGGCACGAAGCCGCAGGCCGCGGACGTGAATGGGCGGTAGGCGCGGGTGGGGTCCTCTTCGGTACTCAGTTCCTGGTAGCCGAGTTGGCAGACCATCGAGTACGGCGCGATGGGGGCTTCGGTCGCTCCCGCCACGATCACGTCGGTGCCGCGTCGCACGGCCCGCGCCGCGTGGGCCAGGGCGTCCAGCCCACCGGCTTCGTCCGCGGCGACGACCGAGCAGGGACCCTTGAATCCGCGCCGGATGGAGATCTGGCCGGTGCTGGCGGCGTAGAACCAGGCGATGGACTGGTAGGGGCCGACGAAGCGGCTGCCTTTGCCCCACAGTTGCTGGAGTTCGCGTTGTCCGAACTCGCCGCCGCCGGAGCCGGCCGCGGTGACCACACCCACCGAGTACGGTGCGGCGTCGGTCTGCGAGCGGTGCAGCTGTGCGTCGTCCAGCGCGAGGTCGGCCGCGGCCAGCGCGTAGTGCGTGAACCGGTCGGTCTGGACCAGGAAACGCTCCTCGACTGTTGTGCTCGGGTCGAAGTCGCGCACTTGGCCCGCCACCCGCAGGGGCAGATCCTCACAGCCCTCGCGGGTGATCCGCTCAAGGACGCTGATGCCCTCACTGGTGGACTTCCAGAACGTGCTGGTACTGGCTCCGTTGGGCGCGATCACACCGATTCCCGTGACGACCGGGCGCCGTGGACGGGATTGGCTCATGGCGTCTTCCCTTTCGGCCGGTTCATGATCACCGCGGACTGGAAGCCGCCGAATCCGCTGCCCACCGAGAGCACGGCGGAGAGCTTGCGCTCGCGTGCCACCCGGGGGACGTAGTCCAGGTCGCATTCGGGGTCGGGTGTCTCGTAGTTCGCGGTCGGCGGCATCACCTGATGGGTGAGGGCCAGCACACAGGCGACGAGCTCGATCGCTCCGATGGCGCCCAGGGAGTGGCCCACCATCGACTTGATGGAACTCATCGGGGTGTCGTAGGCGTGCGGGCCCAGGACCCGTTTCACCGCAGCGGTCTCATGGCGGTCGTTCTGCTTGGTGCCCGACCCGTGCGCGTTGACGTAATGGATGTCGGTGGGATCGAGTCGCGCGCCGTCAAGAGCATCCGTGATGGCCCGGGCCATCTCCAGGCCTTCGCTGGTCAGACCGGTCATGTGGTAGGCGTTGCCGAAAGTGGCGTACCCGCTGAGCTCGCAGTACACGCGGGCACCGCGGGCCCTGGCGTGCTCGAGTTCTTCCAGGACGAGCACGGCGCCGCCCTCGCCCATGACGAACCCGTCACGATCGGCGTCGAAGGGACGCGAGGCGTGGGCGGGGTCGTCGTTGTTCGCCGAGGTGGCTTTGATCGCGTCGAAGCACGCCATGGTGATCGGGGAGATCGGCGAGTCCGAGGCGCCGGCGATGCACACGTCCATCCGGCCCTCCTCCACGGCGTGGAAGGCGTAGCCGACCGCGTCGAGCCCGGAGGTGCAGCCCGTGGAGACGCTCTGCACCGGGCCCTGCGCCCCGAACCGCTGCGCCACCGCCGAGGCGAGTGTGCTGGGTGAGAACGCGCGGTGCAGGTCCGGGCCCGCCTGCTGGGCGTCCACGTCCCAGCGCTTTCCGCCGTGGCTGACCAGGACGTAGTCCTTCTCCAGTCGGGTGGTGCCGCCCACCGCGGTGCCCAGCGACACACCGACGCGCCAGGGGTTCTCGGCGGACAGGTCCAGGCCGGCGTCGCGGACCGCTTCGTCGCCCGCGGCCAGAGCGAACTGGATGTAGCGGTCGTTGCGTTCCACGTCCTGTATGTCCAGGCCGTGCGCTGCGGGATCGAAGTCGCACTCGGCGGCTATCTGTGAACGCAGGCCGGCCGGGTCGAAGAACGTGATGGCCCGGGTTGCTGTGCGACCGGCCGTCAGTAGGTCCCAGAACGCTGGTATGCCGATGCCGCCGGGGGCGACGATGCCTATGCCGGTAACTGCCACTCGCCTGCTCATGAGGTGACCTGACGTCGCTTGGCTGCCTCCGCCCCCGCCGCAGCAGACTGGGCATCGGTTTCCTCGGTGTCCACGTGGCCCAGCGGCGGGCTCGGCGCCAGCGGGCCGAGGTGGAAGACCATCCTGGCCTCTTCGTCACCGACGTTGCGGAAGCGATGGCGCACGTTGACAGGGATCAGCAGGCCCTGCTCGGCCCGCAGCGGGTGCGGCTCACCGTCCAGGTCCACCTCGAGCCGACCGCACACCACGTACACGAACTCCTCGGAGTAGGGGTGGTAGTGCTCACCGATCCGGTCGCCGGGTTCGATCAGGGCCACGCCCATGAACCCACTGGTGGCGCCCACCGCGGTTGGAGTGAGCATGGCGCGCAGGTCACCGCCTCGCCGGCGGTTGGGCTCGACCTCGCTCAGGCTCACGATTCTGGGACGAGATGTGATCACGCGTACCTCCGATGAAGTGCTGCACTGGGCGGGAAAGGCGGCACGGCCTGCTCCGCCCCGGTGACGAATCAGGCGTCGGGCGACCGGCGGTCGGTGACAAGGTCCATGCGCGCCAGTTCGACAGCGCCCCTCAGCAGGTCGTCCGCCGAGGAGGGTGCGGCGGCATCCGTGGTGTCCAGGAGGGTCGTCAGCTCGCTCACCTGTTCCGGGCGGGACAGACCCAGAACCTGGGCGGGGCCGGCGGCCTCGAGCCCGCCCCGTACGTCGATCAGCCGTACGACGACGTCGTCGCGCTGGAAGATCGTGCTGCGCAGGACCGGGTTCTGGGAATCGTCCGCCGCTGCCTCGTCCTGGCGGGCGAGGAGTTCGGCCAGCTTCATGCCGTGCTCGGGCCGGGCGGGGTAGTACAGGGCGTACCGCTCGGTCTGCGCGTCCTGCCGCTCCGCCATCACGTGGTGGACGGCCGGCAGCGCGGCCCGGGTGAAGAACATCCGGGCGGATTCGGGATCGTTGAGGTCCCGGTCCTGCTCCAGGTGGGGATTGATCGCTTCCTCCACCGCCCGCACTTCGGGCTGCCGGGCAACGTGGCGCAGCGCGGCCAGCAGGTCGCCCCGCACCTCGACGGCACGCACCACCCGGTTGCCGTGCATGAACAGCGAGGTGCGGCACAGCCGGGTGGTGTCGTCGACCTGCGGTTCGGGCGACTCGTAGTCGGCGAGGATCTTGGCAACGATCTCCTCGCTGCCCGGCTTGACGGTGAAGGTGAGCGCATGACGGATCACGCCGTCACCGATCCGGGGGGCCGTCTGGAGCCGGCGCTCGGCCGCGTCGGCGCCGGTCGCCGGGCCGCCGGTTTCGCGGACCACGTGGAAGCGCAGGGACCGGGTGTCGCGTACGCAGCTGTGCAGCGGCTCCACCATCCGCACGTGGTCCTCGCTGTTGACCCAGGCGAGGAATGGCGGCGCGCTCTCCCACTCGCTGGTGATGAGCCACTGGGAGGGGTTCTCGATCGACTGGCACAGCTGGTCGCTGACGTGCCCGGGGACGGACGCGACCTGGTTGCACAGCTGCTCGTACGCTTCGAGGAATTCCTGCTGTGCTCCGTCATGGACGTCGACCAGAAGGACGACGCGCAGCCGAGAGCCGTCGAAGACGGACTGGGAGACGTGGTGCGACGTCTGTCGCGCCCGCGAACCTGCAACACGGTCGGACGTGGTGGTCATCCTGCGCGCATCTCCTTCAGTAAGGGGCAAGGGAACGTTGGCCGCAGTGATGCGTCAGCGCTCCTCGATCGTGTGCCTGACTCCGCGCATCGCGCGACTTGGATGAGTACGGCGGGTAGCGGACCGCGCGAGATGGGCAGGTAGGGCCGTCAGCGCGGCCCTGGGCCGTCCCCCATGCAGGTGATGAGCGGCACCGGCCGCAAGAACGCATTGTTGCCAGCAGGAGCGCCATCTCGCCATCGGGGATGTTTCGGCTCAGGGGGCCATACGGGACAGGGTTCAAGCGACCGCCAGCACAGTCCTCAAGACGTGGCGCAGCACGGCCTCGGCATCTGCCTCCGCACGGGGTGCCCGCCATGCGACGAATCCGTCAGGCCGGACGAGTACGGCGCCCCCAGGCGCGATGCCGTGACGCTCCGCCCAGTCGGTGTCGTCCTCCAACACCAGGTCTGCTCCGTCTGCGGTACCCAACCGGTAGGACTTGAGCGGAAGGGACAGGTCGCTGGCGAGGCGCATGGCCGCCTCGTGCCACGCGTTCGGCTCAGCGGCGTCACTGAGCAGCACGAGGGACCGCTCATAGAGATCAAGCGTCGAGATGCGTTCGTCCCCGCGGCGTACCCACAGGTGAGGCGCTCTGCTGCCGGGTCCGCCGGTCAGGTCGAGGCCCTCCGGCACCGCCGGCACGGAAGAGTCGGCGCCGACCACCGCACCCTGCGGGTAGCGATAGCCCAGGGCCACGTTCAAGATGCCCTGCCGGGGACCTTTGCCGCCGGCTGCCGGCGGTGCGGCGAATCCAGGATGGCTGTGCTCGGCCGACCGGGCCGCGGCCCGAGCGCTGGTGGCCTCCGCCACGGGACGGCGCTCCGCGTCGTAGGTGTCCAGCAACTGCTCGCCCGCCCAGCCGTTGAGCACCGCAGCCAGCTTCCAGGCGAGGTTGTGCGCGTCCTGAATACCGGTGTTGGAACCGAAAGCACCGGTGGGGGACATCTCATGAGCCGAATCACCGGCCAAAAAGACGCGTCCCGAGCGGAAACTGCGGGCGACCCGCTGAGCGGCGTGCCAGGGCGCCTTGCCGGTGATCTCCACATCGAGATCGGCGACGCCCACCGCCCGGCGGATGTGCTCAGCACACCGCTCGTCGGTGAACTCCTCCAAGGTCTGCCCGCGGTCGGGGTGCCAGGGGGCGTGGAAGACCCAGTTCTCACGGTTGTCCACGGGCAGTAGGGCGCCGTCAGCCTCCGGATTCGTCAAGTAGCAGACGATGAAGTGACGATCCCCCACGACGTCGGCCAGGTGCCGGGAGCGGAAGGTGACACTGACGTTGTGGAACAGGTCGCCAGGGCCGGTCTGAGCGATGCCCAGTTGCTCACGCACGGGACTGCGCGGACCGTCCGCGGCGATGAGATAGTCCGCGCGGACGGTGGTGTGCTCACCCGTCTCGCGACTCTTGACCACTGCGGTCACACCGGTCGAGTCGTCGTCGAACGACATCAGCTCGGTGGAGAAACGCAGGTCACCCCCATAGGTGCGGGCGTGGTCGAGCAGTACCGGTTCAAGGTCGTTTTGGCTGCACAGGCACCAGGCGCTGGGACTGAAACGGGCCAGTCCACCGCCCGGATCGATGTCGCGGAACAACCACTCGCCCGCGTCACCGACCAGGGTGGGCGCCTGGAGGATGCCATGGTTGACCGACAGCGTGGCGGCCGCCTCATGAATGGCCTTCTCCACACCCGCCACCCGGAACAGTTCCATGGTGCGGACGTTGTTGCCCCGGCCTCGGGGGTGGATGGAGGTGCCTGCGTGGCGCTCCACCAGCAGGTGCGGCACTCCCAGTCGTCCCAGGAACAACGAGGCTGCCAGACCGACCAGGGAGCCGCCCACGATCAAGACCGGGACCCTGATGGTGTGGGAGCCCGTCCCTTCGCCTCGTTCGTTCATCACTCTCGCCTCCAGCGCGTCGATGCCGCCGACCCAGCCGGATACGGCGCAGATTCCTCATGCATGCCCCGGCACGATGACAGCGGCTCAGGCTTCACCCGCCTGCTGCGTGCTGCGGGGGCGTGGTGTGGGTCGGTGCACCGCACTCGCTGCGCCGTCCAGGGCAGCCACTCATGCACGGTGCCCGCCTTTGGTGGCCGACGAGCACAACGCCCGCGGCAGCGATGAGCCGGTGCGCCGCAAACTCCAACAGGCGACGTTGCCAGCACTGTGACCGCCGTGCGCGGCAAATAGCGCTCATCGATGATGTTGTGCCCCGCCCCACGTCCGGCGGGCGCCGCGCCAAGACCGCAGGCGAACGGCCGCAGGTGTGCCCGTTGGCCTGGACTTCGCCCCTGCCTGTGGCCTGCGATAGCACCAGGCAGCGATCAGTTCGGTCGATGTGCTGGCAGCGGGTGGGCACTGTGGCGCCAGGAGTTGGGCGGTAGGTGTGGCCGTATGCCATGGTCCCAGTGGGCACGACGACGCGTGCGGCAGCGGGCGGCGTCCTTGGAACAGAGGGACAGCGAGGTGAGCACGGTAAGTAGTGCCGCAAGTTCTTCGGCATCCGGGACACCGCGCGCTACGCGAATTTGGCCGATCGGCTCTTCGGCTGTGGTCATATACGCACGATGCAGCCGATCGTGGCCCGTCCGCAGCGTCAGATGCTCCGTCCGGTCACCGGCCCTGCGGTGAGCGGGGTCGAGGGATGGCTGCACCGCTCGATGCAGGCCCTGCACGATGGTGCGGGTTGGACCAGTGGGGCCAGTTCTGACGACAGACACCCCATCTTCGCCGCCATTCACGTTCCCACTCCGATATTCCGCGCGCCCCGGCCTGCAATAGGGCTTGTTCGGCTCCGTCCCTGCGCTTGGGGGACAGGGGCGCGCCTTGGTGGTACTTGCGAGCGGCAACCCGCCTGGGTACGTGGACAGTGACTACGACTCCTCCAGGCCGGGCCTACGAAGGAACTCACGGCATTCCACAGCAGATCAGCCATCCCGACACGGTGCCCGCGGCCTGATGGCGAAGTCGGGTGCGAGTGTCCGAATACCCCCGGATCATGAGTCCTGGATATCTGTTCCGGTCGGCGCAGTGGCATCCGAAGCGGAGTAGAGGAACTGCAAGATCCTGACGTATGCCTCGCTGTGCGATGCTTCCTGTTCTGCTCTGTGTTGCGGCGTCTCTGTCTCGTTGTCGACCGCATGCAGCCAGTCCATGACTGTCCCGAAAACTGGCACCATGGCGCCACTTGCCGCCTGCGCTGCGTCGGCCATCTGGCTGGGACCCTCCACGTAGACGACGTGGAGAAGGCGGTTGAGGTGGCGGTGCAGAGCACGTGCTTCATTCCAGAGGTGGCGGGCGGTTTGGCGGCGCTCTTCGCGTTCTTCAGGAGGGTCGGTTGCTGCAATGCCGCCAAGTTTGATGGCTGCTTCGCCCAAGGTCCCGTGCACTTGACTCCATCCTTCAGCGAAGGCCAGGTAGGCGTTCTTGCGTGATTCGCCAAGAGCACGAGTCCGTTCAGCATTTATCTGAAGGCGGGTGTGCCCCAGTTGCGTCTCAGACTGGATCTTGGCCTGTTGCTCCGCCTTCCTTCCGGTGATCCATGCGGATGTCGTAGCGCCGATTGCGCCGACGGCGGCGCCGATGACACCACCGAGGAGTCCTGCAAGTCCTGCGTCCATGGCGTGAGTCTGCTCGCCAAGCGTTGAGCGTCACCAGTGGGGCGCGATTGTCCATCCCACTCCGCTGCACTGCGCGGGCGCAGGAGTAAGGACGGCTGACGTCCCCCGCCGCCGGGAGCACAGGCGATGAAGCGTAGACGCTCGTGAAGTGACCAACCCCCGCATGTCCTGCCCTGCCCGAGGACACGAGGGACAGCCCTGCCGGCAGCCGCAGAGAACTACACGCGGCAGCTGTCGATGTGGCTGTCGTTGCGGCAGTCGGTGATGCGGGCTTGCCATCGATTCGCGGCGGCCGATGGCGGCACGGCTTTACTTGGGAATGGATCGCTTCATGCAGCGCTCCTGTGTGAGGTGCAAGTTGGTGTATCTGAGCGTTCTTGGAGTGCCTGCGCACCCCCGGAGACGACTGCTACGTCATGAAAGTGGCGGCCACCTCGACGGCCCGCCCGGAGGAGATCATCGACGAGCTGGCCGAGTTCGGAAGCACCACGACCAACCTCGTCCTCAGCCCAACGCTCCCGCTGCGCAGCCCGGGGATGCCTCGGGGACCACCGCCAGGTGGGGCACGAGCGGCAGATGAAGAAGCGGGGCGAGATCAGCCGAGACTCCGCGGCCAGGGGTCTGCCCGCTCGGCGCGGTGAAGGTCGCGATGGGCCCCTGCCGAATTTGAGTCCTGCGGGGACGTGATTGCCGGCGTGCGAGGGAGGTTTGTGGGGGTGGGGATGCATCTGCGGGGCCAGGCACTGGGCACGGTCGAGCGGACACACAGCCGCCCACCCAGAGGAGTTGGCGGCTCTCGCCTGCTTTCCTAAGCGAGCCCCGTTTGCGAGGGACCGTCTCTGTTTCGCTCAGAGCCTGCACCCGCTTGCACACAATGTCATCACAACCGGCTTCATGGCCAGCACACTCAGTACACGTCTCATGCGCGGGGCTCTCGCCGGCCGGCCTGAGCGCCCAGGAGAGGCTTTTGCGCCCGGCTGGCGGGGGACAGGGAACCGGAGGGCCCTGGGCTTTCGTCGATTACAACGGCACTTCCTGAGGGCTCAAGGACACGAGGGACCGCAGGAATGCACGCTCCACTCAAAGCGTCCGCAGTGCGCCTGTGGCCTAAGCACTCATTCCCAGCCTGAACACACTCCTGTCCTGCTCGGAACAGGGCCTGTCATGCAGGCAGCTGCACCTGCTGTTCCTTCAGCACGTGCTTCGAAGATGCTCTCACCAGCTCAAATCATCCGATGGCCGGCCATGTCTCCATCCGGATCGTCAGCCAGGGTGACGGCCGCCATGACGCGCTTGCCTGCCGATTCCCGGTGCATCTCGAAGCTGCGGGAGACCGCCATCACGATCTCCAGGCCGTGCTGGCCGACCCGGGTCGGATCCGCCGCCAGACTCGTCGGGAGGGTAGTGCTGTTATCCCACACCGTCACCTCGACGGCACCCTCACGAGCTTCTAGCGCCAGCACGCACCGTCCCGGGGCGTGCTTGAAAGCGTTGGTCACCAGCTCGCTCACCACCAGCTGGACCATGCCCATCGCCCGCTGCGACACCGGGAATCCGTGAACCGCCTGCAGCTGTGTCAGAAAGTCACGGGCCACGCCCCGGGCAGCCGCGATACCTTCCGCGTCCTCGAAGGCAGCGGACACGGTCAAGCCGCGTTCCCCCACCGGCTGTCGGCCTTGGTCATGGCCAGCCAGATCCATACCGTTCCGCCTCACTGTCGAAGCGCTCTCGCCACCCTCTGATACCCCGAAGACATAGGCACAATCGACGCGTATTTGGTACATAAGCCGCTGCTCGACGTCACGTGTGCCCGGACTGTCTCCAGCGACTTGTTGCTCCTGCTGCGCACAGGCCACCGGACAGCGTCCCACTCGCAGGCAGGGGTGAGCAGCGGATGCGAGCCGAGACACGAGCCGTACGACCGGAAGCCCGACGCGAAGGCCGTCCCCTGCCCTGAGGGATAGGGGCGTGCTGCGTGGGTACTTGCGAGCGGCGGCTCGCCGACGGCGGGTGTGCTGGTACTAGCTGGCGACGATAACGCGGGAGGAATCGGTGTGGGGTTGCGTGGGTCGGGTCTGGCTATGACCTCTCGGAGCTTTGCCCGGATCCTGGCGGGTAGATACCGCCTGGACGAGCGGATCGGGTCGGGTGGAGCCGCCGACGTTCACCGGGCGTTCGACCTGCGCCTGCAGCGGCCGGTGGCCGTGAAGATCTTCCGGGCGGGCACCGGCTTCGACACGGAGGAAAGCCTGAGCGGCGAGGCGGTGATCCTGGCCCGGCTGCAGCATCCAGGGCTGGTGACCGCCTTCGACGCTGGTCGGCACGACGGCAACGCCTACCTCGTCATGCAGCTCATCGAAGGCCCCACCCTGAAGACCCGCATCGCTCAGGGCCGGCTGCCGTGCGCAACCACGATGGCCCTCGGTGCCGGACTCGCCGAGGGCCTGGCCCACGCGCATGAGGCAGGAGTCGTTCACCGGGACGTCAAACCGTCCAACATCATCCTCGACGGCTCCGGCCGTCCTCACCTGACCGACTTCGGTATCTCCCGGCTGCTGGATTCCACCACCCGCACCGCCACCGGAACCCTCACCGGCACCGCTGCCTACCTGTCGCCCGAGCAAGTCCTGGGCCGGCCCGTCGGCCAGCCCGCCGACATCTACGCCCTCGGCCTCGTCCTCCTGGAATGCCTAACCGGCCGCCTCGAGTACGACGGCGGCCCCTTGGAAGCCGCCATAGCGCGACTGCACCGCCCCCCAGCACTCCCCGACACACTGCCCGCCCCCCTCGCCACCCTGCTGCGGCAGATGACCGACCTGGAAGAACAGGTACGCCCCACGGCGCACGAATGCGCCCAGGCTCTGACCCTCCTGGCAACACACGCGATACCCGCGGAGCCGGCCCCTCCCGCAGCCCACGCCACCGCCGCTCCCCTTGCTGCCGTTGCCAGTGACCCGACGGTCACCCACCAGAACCTGATGCCCGGGACGGAGCTGTCCGCCGCTGCAGCCGCTCCGGCCGTGCACACCCGGCAACACGCCCGCGCGACGCCTGCACGCAGCCGTCTGTGGACGTCCGGGGCAGCAGTGGCGCTGGCTGCTGCCGCTGCAGCTACCCTCGCCGCTTCCGACGGCCGTCCCTCTCACGACTCCACCACCGGCAAGCCGACACACTCGGCCAGCAGCCCGGCCGCTCCGTCTGAGCGCTCGCATACTGCACCTACCGACGACGGCGGTCCCGTCGCGCCCGCAACGACGGCTTCGCTCCAGCCCGCCTCCGCCGGCCAGCACCGCGAATCCACTCCGGAACCGAGCCTGCCCTCCCAAATCCGTGACACTGACCTTGCGAAGACCTCCCGTGCCGCAACGGCCGACGTGTCCGGACAATCCACACCTGCTGCATCCGGGCGGGGCAAGGCGAAGTCACCCAAGGAAGCGCCCGGCCAGGAACGAAAGACTCCCAAGGAAAACAGTGGGAAAAGCAAAGCGCGCAAGCAGGGCAGCGCGGCAGCTGCGGGTGAGTGACGCGTAAAAGGGCTGAAAATGCGATAGCTGCCTGCCTGCCTGCCGCATCTCGCGGCCCGCTGAGGGACCTCTGGCTGGTGCCTGTCGTGATCGCCGCTCTGCCGCCCCCGCACGCCGTCGGGTGCGTCCCCGCGAATACCGCATGGCGCCGTTGGTCCCTACATGCGTTCCGTGCGCTGGCCGGCACATCGACAACGATGCGTGGCGGTGAAGCGGTGGAGCAGGACCGGACGCGCCCAAAGTATGGCGGACCTCCTCACCGGTCGCGGGCTGCCGGTGAGGCGGTGGGTCATCAGCATGACGATGCCCAGATGCTCGGCATTTCACTGAGAATGATCAAGCCCCGGCGGCGCTGGAACACCCCGAGGCGTGGCCCACCCGCAGCGATCGGAGAGCAGGTTGGCATCCCCATTCTACCGCCGTGCCTATGACGCCGCGTATCCAAGCGGGCAGGATGAACAGGCCATTTCGATGTCGCACTCTGAACGAGACGGCCGGGCGGTCAGAACCGGCGGCTACCAGTTGGGGAACCGATCCCGGGGTGCAGGCCCCATCCCGTATCGCGCCGTGCCAGGCGCTCTATCGGCCTGCAGGGCAGCGGATGTGTACTGGAGGTCTGCTGCATCGAGGGGAGGCATGCCGGACACGTCGGAACCGGGAACACCCGGAATCAGCACACGAGGAGGAGCCCTGGCTCAGCGGTGACGAGGTCGCGAAGCTGTGGCCGGTGCGTAAAGACTGGCTGCCGGGTGCCGCACGTCGCGCGGGTGTCCGTGTCCGCAGCATCGGCGGGGCAAGCCGGGGTACGTGGGGGGCGGAGCCGACCTTCTATTACTTCCACCCAGGGGACGTACGCAGGGCCGTGCCGGGTATCGCCGACGGGCACGTCGACATCCCGTCAGATTGGCGCACCGACACTCCCGATGGGCGGCGGACAGAGTTCTGGGGCACGTTGAGTGCTCGTGTCGCCGGCACGCTCTTCATCGCGGTCGTCCTGTGCGGCCTCTTCCTCGGCCTGGCCACCGTGGTCTTCCTGCTGACAGTGGAATGATCACCAGCGCCGCAGGCGACAGGCAGCGCTTCCTTGTGAAGGAGCCTCCACGCCATTGTGATAGCCGCGCAGTTCGCGCCCGCCCGGACGCGCCGGAGCAGCATCCGCGGTGGCGGCGCGGTAGGCGGGTGGGCCAGGAGCGCGGGGACGCGACAAGGTCGCGCAGCACGTCGGGGGGGGGCGTCGACCGGGGGCGGACGGGTCCTGGTCCTGGAACACGTCGTCGGCGGGGCCGGGGGGAAGCTGAGCTCCCAGTTGTCCCAGCCGCCGTGAACACGATGTCGCCGCGGCCCGGGCGGAGGTGATGACGCTGCGTCTCAAGGTGGTGAGCGAGCGGGCGATCTGCTGAAGGCCGAGTCCGAGATGATCCCGCTCATGCTCAGCTGCTGCTGTGCTCGGGGGTGGAGCTCTCGGTTTCCGGGGCGGCGGCATCACCGTGTCGCGACAGCAGCTTGGGTACGGCCGGTTCAGGCAGGGTCCGGAACAGCAGCCAGCTCAGGGCGGGCAGCGCGATCAGGGGCGTCAGGGCCGTGCGCAGCGTTGTGGCATCGGCGAAGCTGCCGATGACAGGGCTGGTTAGGCCGCCGACACTGACCATGAGGCCGAGCGTGATGCCGCTGGCGGTTCCGACGCGGGTGGGCAGGTAGTCCTGGGCAAGGGTGACCTGCAGGGAGAAGGGAACGTAGAGGCCGATCGAGGTGAGTGCGACGAACAGGTAGACCACGGGGCCGGGTATGAAGACGACACCGGTGACGGCTGCGACGGTGATGAGGTAGGACGTGCTCACCACGGTGACCCGGTCCCAGCGGTGGGCGAGTCTGCTGCCTGCGAACGTGCCGACGGCGCCGCCGAGGTAGAGCACGAACAGCGCGGCCGTGCCGGCCGCGGTGCCGCCGCCCGTCTGCTCGCGGACGTGGAAGGCGACGAAGGTGCTCATGCCGACGAACACGACCGACCGGCACACCACCGCCAGAGACAGCCGCAGGAACGAGGGCCAGTCGTTCGTCCCCTCCGCAGTGCTCTTGCCGCCGACGGCGGACGGCGTTCCCTCCAGCGCCCGCAGCACCGGCAGGGTCAGCGTGCTGCCGACCAGCGCAGGCAGGATCAGCAGAGGAGAAAAGCGCAGCCCGCCGGTGGCGATGACGGCGCTCACCAGGACGGGAGCAGCGGCGAAGCCGACATTGCCGCCCAGGGAGAACCATCCCATGGAGCTGTGGCTGCCCTGGCTGGCCACCCGTGCCGCCCGCGCGGACTCCGGGTGGTAGGCGGCGATGCCGATGCCGGACAAGGCCACGAAGACGAGCGTGAGCGGGTACGAACCCCCGATCCCGGACAGGGCCACTCCTAATCCGCCCACGACGGTGCTGACCGGCAGCAGCCAGGGCAGAGCGTGCCGGTCGGTGAGCGCGCCGAAGAAGGGCTGCACGACGGAGGACAGCAGGCTGGCCGCCAGGACGATGCCCGAGGCCGCCGCGTAGGTGTAGTCGCGCTCGGCCACGAAGAAGGGGACCAGCGCCGCCACCGCGCCCTGGTAGACGTCTACGCAGGCGTGTCCGACCGACAGCAGAACGATCGATTTGTTCTTTGGCATGGCGCCATCGTCACCCGTGGCCCGCCTGTCGTGCTTCCGATAAACTGCCATACAATGACGCAGATCCGCCATCTGCCGGTGGCATCGACCAGCACCCGCCGACTGGCTCCGGGGACGGGCATCGACGCCCACCGCCACGACGACCACCAACTCGTCTACGCGGGCCGAGGTGTCCTGACCGTCACCACGAGCGCCGGTGCGTGGATCGCCCCCGGCACCCGGGCGATCTGGGTACCGGCCGGCACCGTGCACTCCCATCAGGCGCACGGCGAACTGGAACTGCACCTGATCGGCATCCCGGCCAAGACCCGCCCCCTGGGCACCGACAGGCCTACCGTGCTCAGCGTCGGTCCACTGCTGAGGGAACTGATCCTCGCCTGCACCCGCGACCCGGCGGACGGCACCCCCGAGCACCGACGCCTGCGCGCCGTCCTCTACGACCAGTTGCGGATCGCCCCCCAACGGCCCCTGCACGTACCGACACCGAGTGCACCGCAGTTGAAGGCGCTGTGCGCGATCCTGCACGCGGACCCGGCGGACAACCGCACTCTTGTGGCCCTGGGCAAAGAGGTCGGCGCCGGCTCTCGCACGTTGTCCCGGCAGTTCCAGAGCGACCTCGGCATGACGTTCCCCCAATGGCGCACCCAACTCCGCCTGTCGCACGCCCTGATACTCCTCGCCGACGGCGTCCCAGTGACCATGGTCGCCCACCGGTGCGGCTGGTCCTCGGCAAGCGCGTTCATCGACGTCTTCCGCCGCGCCTTCGGCTACACCCCCGGACGCGCCCGGGACGTGGCACCGGCACCGGACCCGACCGCATAGTTTCGGTCCGGCCGACGCCGAGGCCAGCATGCGCGGATAGTTCACCGGCCGGCCGGAGCGGCCATGGACGTGTTGTGGCAGTTCCAGGGCGAACCGGCCCACGCGATGCGCGAGCGCTGTCGCGCGGACCGCGAACGCCTGGTCCGGCAGCCGATGATCACTCTGCTCAACGAGGCCGCGGACGCCGACCCGCGGTGTGAGGACTTCTCCGTCTGGCATTACCGCACCGACTCCTGGTGGTGGCAGCACCAGGGCGCGGTGATCCGGCTCGGCCGCAAAATCGAGATCGGTCTTCACGTCTGTGCTACTACCGGCTGGCTCCGCCCATCGATGGTGAACGACATACCGGCCACATCGCAGATGCAGGACGGATGGCCCAGGGTGGCCATGCGAGACGGCCTGGACCAAGCCTCACGTGCACGCCGGAACGAAGGAGTTCGCAGCGTCAGTCGGCCGGGGGCTCGTTCCTGGACGCGCTGGTCGCGCTTGTCCACGCCCGGGTCCGCCCAGGTGCCGTTGATGACGGCGTAGTCCGCGTCCATACCCTGGTCGGGGCCGCCCTCTATCCTGCTTCCGTCGCGGGGTGAGGTGACCAGGGGGAGGCGTACGTGCAGTCGTTGGAGAGCACGGATCCGGCCACGATCGGCGGCTATCCGCTGCTGGCGCGGCTCGGTGCGGGCGGCATGGGGCAGGTCTACCTGTCGCGCACGCCGACCGGCCGCCCCCTGGCGATCAAGACGGTCCGGCCCGACCTCACAGCCGCCCCGGACTTCGAGCAACGCTTTGCCCGGGAGATTCGAACCAGCGACCGCGTCCGCTCCCCGTGGACCGTTTCGGTAGTGGACTTCAGCCCGCCCGGCCACCGCCCGCTGTGGCTGGCCACCGAGTACGTCGCCGCGCCTGCCCTGTCCGACTGGGTCACCGGGCACGGGCCGCTGCCACCCCCCGCTCTGCGCGCCCTGGCCGCCGAACTCGCCGCGGCGCTGGCTGCCGTGCACGCCTGCCGGCTGACCCACCGTGACGTCAAACCGTCCAACGTCCTGCTCGGCCGCGACCGGCCCATGCTCATCGACTTCGGCATCACCCGGGCCGCCGACGACTCCCGTCACACCATCACCGGCGGCGTCATCGGCTCGCCCGGCTACCTCGCTCCCGAACAGGCCTCCACGGGAGCCGTCACCGAGGCGGGGGACATCTTCTCCCTGGGCGCGGTCCTGGTGTTCGCCGCGACCGGGACCGGTCCCTTCGAGTATCCCGATGAGCAGCCCTCGGCGGCCTCCTTGCTCTACCGCATCGTCCATGAGCCGCCGCGCCTGGAGGGTGTGCCGGCCGAACTGGCCCCGCTGATTCGCCACTGCCTGGCGAAGCGGCCCGAGGACAGGCCAGACAGCGCCGAGTTGGCCGCCCGGCTGCGCCAGGGACAGGCCGCCGACGACCCGCGGACGGCCGCTCACAAGGGCGGGTCCGCCCCGGTGGCCAACGCGTGGAAAGGCGCGCTCCCGCCCACACTCGGCGCCGAGCTCGCGGCCCGCGAGGAGGAAGTCGCACACCGGTGCGCGGTACCGCAGCACGACCAGAGACAGACGCCGACGAATGCTTCGACGTCCGCGAGACCGCTCGCTCCGGCGACCACCGGGGCGGTGAGCCTGCCCCCGTTCCTCTGCCACGCGGCCCCCGCCACGCCGGACGCGCCGCCCCTCAACACCTGGGCCGCGTACGGCCGGTCGGCCCCCGACGCCGCCACCCCGTACGGCCGGCCGGCCCCAGACCTCCCCCCGCCGTACAGCCCGTTCGACGGCGGCACCCCCGGGCCGGCCGGGTTCGGGCCGCCCGGCGCCCGCGGGGATGGGAGCACAGACCGCCGCGTCCGCTGGACCCTCGCCGGTTCCGTCCTCGCGGTAGCCGCCCTGGTGACCGGCGTCCTGCTGTGGAATCCGTTCGGGAAGAAGACAGCCCGTGAAAGCTCCACGGCCTCCCCGACCTCGTCGTCCTCCGCGCGCGCCCTCTCCGCCGCATGGGCGGGCGTCTGGACCGGCAGGGGGCCGGGCAACCCCGACGCGGACGGCCAACAGCACCCGCGCACCAAGTCGTTCACGGTGACCCTCACCCTGCACACCGCCGAAGCGGGCGAACTGGCCGGCAAACAGATCAGCAACATCAAGGAGGCCGGCACCGACCGCGAGGTCGGCTGCACCGAAGCCCTGGAACTACGCTCGGTGCACGGCACGACAGCCACGTTCGTCGCGGCCACCAGCCATCCGACCAACCGCTCGGACACCTCGCTGCAATGCGAGAGCGGCCACCTGTACGTGGTCCAGCTGACCGATGCCGACACCATCAGCCTCGGTGATGAGGGCAGCCAGTCCGCCGGTGCACCTACGGCCCTGCACCACAGCCGCGGCACGTCCTGAGCAGCGCCCGCCGGGGAGGCGCGAGCGCCACGGGCATCGGCTGTCGGCAGCGCGGGGCCGTGATCCCGGCGGCGCTCTTGTCAGTGAGGCGTCCTCGGTACCTGGTGAGCGGGTTCATCGCTGGTTTCCCCGCCCAGTGCAGGCGCCGGCCGTTACAGTTTTCCCAGGCCCGCCTCAAGCTACCCGGCCCTCGAACCACGAGGGCTGGACCGCGTGAGGGGAAAGCGCAATGCACGACAACAAGAACCCCTGGTGGTCCCGCGTTCTCGACGCAGCCACCGATGTCGTCACCGGGACGACGGGGGCCGTACTCGCCACCGTCATCATCTCCTGGCTCGGCAGGTAGAACCGAGGTGTGGCCAAGGGCTGGAAACCGGGGAGTGCGGCCGGGGACCACCCGCCAAAAGTCTTCCTGCTGGCCCCGAGGCCGGCTTCGCCACCGCTGCCCGGGGGTGACGCCCTTGCGCAGGCGCCTGAACTCGTTCGGCGGCTTCCTCTGATGACGCCCTTCGGCTGGGCAGGGACCGTGAGCGGTGCCACGGTTCACGAGCGATGGCCGAGGCCCTGCGCCGGTGCTGCCGCCGGGCACGCCGAGGCCCGAAAGTAGGCTCCGATGCCCCGGCCGCAGATCAGGTCGGTGAGCAGGGCACCGATTAGCGAGTACCCGACCGGGATGGCCGCGCGCCACCCATCTCAGGGTGCCGCTGACGCCGGAATAGCCGCGGGAGCCGGGCTCCCGGGCGCTGACCCGGATTCCGCTGACGATGTCCGTCAACCTGCGTGCCCGGCCCGCGGGGTCGGACGCACCGTGACGCCATGCAATCCATCACCACGATTCGACAGCGCGCCCTCGTCCGCGCCTGCGGGGGACCTCGCTACGCCTTCGCCCTGGCCGTGGACGCGCTCGGCACCGGCCTGGTGCGGCCTTCCTGCTGCTCTACGGGGTGACGGTGCTACGGCTGCCCGCTCCGGTGTCTCCCGGCCGTGAGCTGACCGCCCTGCCGGTATCGGTGCGCCTCCGTCGCGGGCAGGGTGGTTGCTCTCAGCGGCGTCCGTAGCCAGCCGCTGGGGACGGCTTGGTG
The DNA here is from genome assembly GCF_042872045.1 of Streptomyces sp. NPDC005496. Lineage (NCBI taxonomy): Bacteria > Bacillati > Actinomycetota > Actinomycetes > Kitasatosporales > Streptomycetaceae > Streptomyces > Streptomyces sp. NPDC005496. Next base: position 135,524 of record NZ_JBIAJQ010000010.1, on the reverse strand, counting down.
CCTTCGCGCAGGAGGGCCGACTCGGCGTCGCTCAAGGCGTCCACTGCTGCGTGCTGGTCTTCGAGTCCGGGTTGAGTCGTTGGGCTGATGGCAGACCAAGATGCCTGATGCTGAATTCGGGCGGCCTGAGTTCGGCGCGAGCGAGTAGGAGACTGTTGTATCAACGACGTAGCAGGCAGTGCCCCTGTAGGGGAGCACTGCCTGCTGAAGCGTGATGGAGGTTGCAGGGATCAGAAGCGGGGGCGGGTGTCGGCCGTTCCGACGGTCAGGCCGGTGGAGAAGACCTTCGTCTTGAGCGTGGTGTTGAGGGCGCCGGCTGCTTCCTTGGTGAGCTTGAGGGTGACGTTGGTGGCGTCGGCGCCGTGCTTGGAGAGCTTGACGTGGGCGGTGGAGAGGTCGAGCTTGAAGACCGGGACGCGGGTCTTGGTGCCGGCGACGCGGCCGGTGAGCTGGCCCTTGGTGAGGTTGATGGTGAAGTTCTTGACCTCGAGTGAGCGGCCGTTGAACACGTTGGTGAACTTCAGGCCACCCGTGTGCTTGATGGTCCCGCCGAGCGGGCTGGCGGTCAGGGAGCCGCCGGTGATCGGGTAGGTGGCCTTGAGGGTGGGCTGGTGGCCGACCGTCGTCAGGGAGGGCTTGCCGGGGCGCGTGACGATGGGGGCGATTCCGTTGGAGAGCAGGGCCTTGGCGATCGCCGGGGCCACGGTCACCGAGGTGTGGCCGCTCTTGACGTGCACGGCATGCGGGGCTGCGGATGCGGTGGGAGCTGCGATCACCAGCGCCGCGACAGCAGACGTAGCGGCGGTGGCAAGGACGGTGCGAGACATGGCAGTTCACTCCTGTAGGAAGACGTCGCCGAACGTGGTGCATCTGATGACGGCGACGTGTTCCGCCACTCCTGCGCGACTGGATGCGGCTCCGGGCGAAGCATTTCAGCGCCGACCGTTTTTTCTGTTTTGTGTCCTTCATGCTGTGAACGGCCGGGTTGCAATGCGGGTCACCGCCCCACTATTCGGCAACCTGTGACAGGCATGCGCGGGACTTTGGGCGGGTCCAGCTGCTGGCGGAGGCGAGCGGCTCCATGCAGCGGCATCGCGCCACGGGCGGACTGGGGCCAGGCGCTCGGGGTGAGCGGCGTGGGACCACCAGCAGAGCCTGCCGCCAGTCGTCTCCTCCTCTTCTCCGGAGAATGTGGTCGGTGGTGCAACCGATATGAGGCGGCCGGCGGAATGCGTCCCTGACTCATCCACTGTGCTGCTCGTCGGAAGGAAATCGTCATGAGCGTTCGTCTCACGCGTGCCGCCGTTACGGCCGGGATCGCGGTTGCTCTGTCCGTGATCGGATGTGGGGCCGCTGTGGCCGCGCCGCAGGCCGGTGGTCAGGCGACGGTGTCCGTCCTGCACGCTGTGCCCGGTCTGACGGTGGATGTGTATGCGGGCGGCAAGGAGTTGATCCCGAACTTCAAGCCGGGCAAGCTGACCGATCCGATGAAGTTGGATGCCGGCTCCTACGACATCAAGATCTTCAAGGATGGTGACGGTCCGAAGGGGACGCCAGCCATCCAAAAGACGGTCGATGTCCCAGCCGGCGCCAATGCCACGCTGGTCGCGCACCTGTCCGAGGACGGCAAGCCGGTCCTCGACGCTTTCGTCAACGACGTCTCCAAGGTCCCCGCCGGCAAGGCTCGCCTGACGGTGCGGCACGTCGCTGCCGCACCGGCGGTCGATGTACGGGCGGGCAAGAAGCCGGTATTCAAGGACCTGGTCAACCCAAAGGAGGCCAAGGGCGAGGTCGCGGCAGGAGCCGTCACCGCCGATGTCGTCCTGGCGGGCACCGACACGGTGGCCGTCGGTCCGGCGAACCTCAACCTCGCAGAGGGCTCCAACACGGTGGTCTATGCGTGGGGGAGCGCCAAGGACAAAAGCCTTGCGCTGAAGACGCAGACGCTGCGCGGAATGCACTCGGCTCCCGGCGGTGTGCCGGCAGGAGAGAGCGGACAGGCAGTGGCGCACAACGAAAGCGTGCCGACAGGTTCCCTCGCTCTGGCAGGGGTTTCCCTGACGGCGGCCGTCCTGCTGGTGCGCAGGCTGCGCAGCAGCCACTGAGACGGCCCCACACGGCGGTGCTGCCGTCTCCTCCTGATGGCACCACCGCCGCACGTACCGGCAGACAGTCGTGCTGCCCGCAGCGTTGATCCCAACACGTGATGATGAAAGTAGCGATGTTCTATGGGCCGACCGTGGTCGAGGCGCTCTCTGTGGGCGGCGCTTTCCCTGGCGCTCGCAGGTCTGCTGGCAGCTGGTGTGTGGGCGGCTGAGACACGGATAGCAAGAGCCGGCAGCGTCTCCGACTTCGGTGCAGTTCCGCAGACCAGCGCCTCCTCGGAGTCGGTATCGCCGGGGTCCTCCGCCAGGCTGTGGTCGGCTGCGGCGTCCGCAGGTCGCAGCGGAGGAAACTCCGCAACGCCTGCCCTGACGCTGGCCGTTCCGCGAAAACTATCCATCCCGCGACTGAGAGTTGAGGCTGCTGTCGATGCCGTGGGAGTGACAGCGGAAGGCCAGGTTGAGGTGCCGGCCAACCCGAAGAGAGTGGGCTGGTATCGCTTCTCACCAGCGCCGGGAGAGCCGGCCGGGTCGTCTGTGATCGTCGGACATCTCGATTCCCGCGAGCGAGGACTCGGTGTCCTCGCTGCGCTCAACGAAGTCCGCCGCAATGAAATCGTGCAGGTGACGCGGTCTGAGGGCCGCGCCGTCACCTACCGGGTGGTGTCACGCCGAACAGTCGCCAAGGACGGACTGAATGCCGTGGGTGCATTCCGCATGGAAGGCCCCGCTACGCTGACGCTCATCACATGCACCGGCCCGTATGACGCGGACAAGGGCGGCTACCGGAACAACCTGGTCGTCACCGCTGAACCGGTAATCCGGTGACCCCCCTGTGGACCGGATCTCAGGTGCTGGCCGCTACAGTACCGACGGTGACCACCCCTTTGTCCGATGACATGCTCGCCGCCGGCTTCGCCGACGGGGACGAGGCATGTCTGAACGAGGCATACCGGCGCTGGGGAGCGCTGATCTTCACAATCGCCTCCCGCAAGCTCGGCGATCCGGAAGAGGCCAAGGACGTCACGCAGCAGGTGTTCGTCGGCGCCTGGAAGGGCCGAAAGGGCTTCAACCGAGACCGGGGTTCGCTGAAGACATGGCTGGTGGGCATAACCCATAAGAAGATCGTCGACGCCCTGGACCGGAAGTCGCGGCACTTGCGTGACCAGCGCGCTGTGGCCGCGGTCGTCATACCCGACAACGGCGGGGACTCAACAACGCAGGCGGATACGGTCGTTGACCATATCGTGGTCATGGATGAACTGGAACAACTGCCTGCACCGCAGCGAACGGTCCTCAAGATGGCGTTCTACGAGGACTTGAGCCAATCGCAGATCGCCGAGCGGACGGGTATGCCGCTGGGGACGGTCAAAAGTCATACACGGCGCGGGATGATGCGCTTGAAGGATCGACTGGAGGTGGACAGTGACGCACGTTGACGAAGAGGCGCTGGTCTTGATCGCGCTCGGAGAGCTGCCCGCCACCAGCGACGACGAACTCCACCTTCAAAGCTGTTCCGTCTGCCAGGCGGAAGTTGAGTCCTACCGCCGCGTGGTCACAGCAGCCCGTACGCCGCAGCTTGACGAGGACGATCTGATACAGCCGCCTGCACAGTTGTGGGCGGACATCACAGCCGAACTCTCCCTCTCTGAAGACGCATTCACCGAGTTCCCCGCAGCCAACGAGGAACCCCACGCCATCCTCACCGGTGAGCGTGAAGGAGACGGTCACGCAGTGCACGCTTCGGCCAGCACGGACACGCCGGCAACGGCGCAGCGCCGGCGGGTGCGCCGGCGGGCGCGTTTCAGCGTCGCCTTGGCCGCGTGTGCGGCGCTGCTCGGTGCTGGTGCCGGCAGTACCATCACATGGTGGGCGCTTCGCACCGACAGCACGACGACCACACCCAGTGCGAAACCCCTCGACTCCCTGCGGCCCGCATCCACCGGCTATGCCAGCCTGCGAGGCACGCAGGCCCATCGCACTCTGGCCATAGAGGTCAAAGGGCTGCCCGATACGACGGGCTACTTCGAGGTGTGGCTCATGAACCGCTCACACACCAAGCTTGTCTCCATGGGCGTCCTCAACGCGGACGGACAGGCCACGCTGCCGGTGCCGAAGAACATTGACCTGCGTGAATACTCAGTCGTCGACGTCTCCGTCCAGCCCTACAACGGCAAACCCGACCACTCCGGGAAAAGCATCGTCCGGGGGCCCTACGCCAGCTGAATCAATCAACCCAGCCGCAACAGGGGCGGTAGTGGGGCACGCCGGCCCGACGGGAGCACCGACGGCCGCTGTACTGATCAGCGCGTTCCTCGGCAACCGCCCCGGCGCGTACTGAGACGCTGCTAGCGCTCGAAGCCGCCGACTGGCTCACGGCCATGGCGGCCGGAGAGACCGGGCCTTGGCTTGAAGACGCCAACGGGCCCCGGAGAGATCGGCCATCTCCGAGACCCGGCGTTCAGGGATGCCGCTCGAAAAGTGCTGTGAGAAGTCAAGCGGCCTGGGCGGCATGGGCGGTCAGCAATGTGTCGGTCTCGGTCAGGCGCAGCACGCTCGCGGGCTGGCTTTGCAGGCCGGTGACCAGGAGCTGGCCGCCTTCGGCCAGCATGCGGCGGCGCAGTTTCAGCAGGAGGTTCAGGCCGACCGAGTCCATGAAGGACACGCCGGACATCTCCAGGTGCAAGGTCTTGCCGTCGAGGGGGATGACCAGCGTCGCGTCTTCGAGAGCCGGGCACGAGTTGAGATCTATCGCTCCGGCGACGGTGACAACGGTCCGGTCCATATGCTGTTGCGTGGTGACGGTGAGGTTGTTCAGGGTTCGCCCCTCGCTTTCCCGGGGGGTCGAGCCCATCACACCCCCCGACGGTGGGGGTATCAAGCGCGTGCCGCGGGGCACGCACAGTTGAGCAAGACAACCCGCACCGCATCCGACCACTGAAGGCGGTGCCTCCGAAGAGGGGGCGGGGTCTCCTACCAAACCAGGCTGGTGTCCGTCCACCGTCGCACAGACCGTGCCACGAACGCCATCAGGACCCGGCAAAGGCTCCGCGTCGCGATACAGAGCCGATGCTGCCACCAGGCCAGCACACGTGCGATTTCCGGTCATCCGGCTGCCCGCGCTCCGGACGTGCTTCGATGCGCCGCGGTGGTGCCGGGGGAGGGCTGGCATGATGACTCCTCATGTCGTCCGGACCCGCTCTCCGTCTAGCGCGTGCCGCGGTGTTCGCCGCTGTGTGCGTGACGGTGACGGGTCTCGGTCATGCCCTGATGTCCCAGGAGGTTCCGGCCTGGGCGGTGGGGTGCGGATTCGCGGCCACGGCCGCAGGGGCGTGGTGGATCGCCGGGCGCCGCGAGCGCGGTGTGCTGGCGGTGACCGGTTCGACGGTGGCGGTGCAGTTCGCTCTGCACGGGTGGTTCGACTTCGCCCAGTCCTCGGCCACTTCTCCTGCCATGGCCGATTCCGGGGCCGGGATGGTGCATGACATGTCGTCGGCTATGGGAGCGATGCCCATGGACGGCCCGATGACGAGTCACTGGTCCCTGGGCATGGTCGTGGCACACTCCCTGGCCGCGGTGCTGTGCGGACTGTGGCTGTGGCGTGGCGAGGCCGCGGTCTTCCGTGCCGGCCGTGCGCTGGCGTTGTTCGTCTTCGCTCCGCTGCGGCGGGCCGGACGGATCCGTGTCGTCCGCCAGGTGCCGTCCCCGGCACGTCCGGTGTGGTTCTTCGTTCCGGTGCGGTTGGTGCGTGGTGTGCTCCTGCGGCACGACATCGCACGCCGGGGTCCCCCGATGCCCGCAGTCTGCCGCTGACCGTCCGTCGCACCCAGTGGGGTGACGGACGCAGTCCGGCGTGCCCTCTTGGACGGCACTTCCTGCAACGGCCGCATCTCATCGAGCCGTTCCCGGGAGGCGGTCCGCCGCGCACGCCACGCCGCCGCTTCCCGGCGGACCGACCTGCCGACTTCACTCGCGCCCGCGTCGCTGACACCGGGTGCCCATTGGGGATGCATCCATGTCTTCCACCCAGGAACAAACGCCACAGGACGAGTCCGAGGCCACCGACACGGCCCTCGACGAGACCCCCGATATAGCCGCCGACACCACGGCCGCCGACACCGCGGGCGCCGACACGCGGCCGGTCCGCTCATGGCGGGGCGTGCGGGCGCTGCTGGTACGACTCCACTTCTACGCCGGGGTGTTCGTCGCCCCCTTCCTGCTCGTGGCCGCCCTGACCGGGCTGGCCTACACCTTCACCCCGCAACTCGACGACCTGGTCTACGGCGACGTGCTGCACGTGGAGCAGTCCGGCCGACAGCCACGCCCGCTGGCCGATCAGATCTCCGCGGCCCGGGCCGCCCACCCGGAGGGCACCCTGGCCTCCGTGACCACCCCGCCCGGTCCGGGGGACACCACGCAGGTGGTGCTGTCCGTGCCGGAACTGGGCGAGAAGCAGCGCACCGTGTTCGTCGACCCCTACACCGCCGAGGTCAAGGGTGAACTGACCACCTGGTGGGGCTCGACCCCGCTCACCACGTGGCTGGACGACCTGCACCGCAACCTCCACCTGGGTGAGACCGGACGCCTGTACTCCGAGGTCGCGGCCAGCTGGCTGTGGGTGCTCGTCGCCGGCGGCCTCATCCTGTGGCTGGGACGTGCCCGTGGACAGCGCGCCGGGTCAGCGCGCGGTGTTCTGCTGCCCGACCGGTCCGCCCGCGGTGTTCGCCGCACCCGCGGCCGGCACGCCGCCACCGGTGTGTGGATCGCCCTCGGCCTGCTGTTCCTCAGCGCGACCGGCCTCACGTGGTCCCACTACGCCGGTGACCGGTTCGGGCAGCTCCTGGACACGGTCAAGGGACATGCTCCCGAACTCGACACCGCGCTTCCCGGCGTCAAGACCGCCGCCGGTGACGAGCACGCGGGACACGCCGGGCACCACGCAGGCCAGGACGCGGCATCGGCCGACCCCGCCGCTTTCGACACTGTTCTCGCCGTGGCCCGCCACGAGGGCCTGGGCGGCAAGGTGGTGGTGACCCCGCCCGCCGACCCGGCGAGCGCGTGGACCGTTGCCCAGGACGATCCCAGCTGGCCCGTCCACTACGACAAGGTCGCCGTCGACGCCGCGAAGGGTGAGGTCACCGCCGAGACCCGCTGGGCCGACTACCCGGTCACGGCCAAGCTCACCAAGCTCGGCGTCCAGGGACACATGGGTCGGCTGTTCGGCGTCGCCAACCAGATCCTCCTCGCCGTCATCGCCCTGGGCTTGGCCTTCGTCGTGCTGTGGGGCTATCGGATGTGGTGGCAGCGCCGCCCCGTCCGCGCGGACCGCACGGCCCTCTTCGGCAAGGCCCCCGCGCGCGGCATCTGGCGCACCCTGCCCCTGCCCGTCCTGATCCTGGGCGTACCCGCCGTTGTTGCTCTCGGCTGGGCACTGCCCGTCCTGGGCATCACGCTCCTCGCGTTCCTCGTCCTCGACGTCGTGACCGGACTCGTCCGCAAGGCCCTTGCCACGGCGTGACCGCCGGCCGGAATGCGGCTGAGGCATGAGACGAGCGAAGGCCCGGGCCGCGGAGGACGCCCTCCCGGCCTGGGTCTTCGGCACGCTGGGACGCGGCCCCTCCCTCGGCACGGGCAGAGACGAGGGCGGTGGATTTGGCGACGCCAACGCTCCTGCCTGCGAGCCGGGAATGGACGTCGATGACGCCCTTGCAGACCTCGAAGGCGACTGCTGAGTGGCAGGTTCGCAGCGGGGTGCCCTGACAGCCGACGCTTCGAGTTCGTCTCCTGTCCCGCCGTCACGTAGCGGCTCGCGGGGCGCGGGAGGCCCAAGTGTCCGCGCAGCGTGGTGGATTCGTACGCGGTACGGAACACTCCGCGTCGCCGGAGTTCCGGGACCAGGCTCCGGGTGATGGCCGTCAGGTCGTGCGGGAGGGTGGCCGGGCGCAGCCGGAAGCCGGCGAGGCCGGCCGCGCGCCAGTCGAGCAGCAGATCGGCCAGTTCGGGGGTCCCGGTGAATATCTTCACGTTGGGGACCTTCGCGTTCACGGAGGCCTACGACCGGGGAGCCCCTGCTGACCGCCGAGGAAGCGGTGCGCCACGCCCGCGCGGCACTCGCCCCGTCGGGACCGGCCGCGGGCTGAGGGAACGGGGTTCACGTCACGACCACGGACCGCCCCGCAGGGCTGGGGGCACCCCGGTCAGGGCCGAAGGCCCGCGCGTCGGAGCGTCAGCGTCGACAGGTCGGCGATGACGTCCGGGTCCCCGCGACGCCAGGCGTCGGCCAGGCCGCCCGGCGGCGTGGCAAGCGCGGCCAGCGGCCGCTGCGGTCCGGTGAGCGCACGCAGTGCGAGGAGGTCGGCGCCACCGGGGGCGTCGAGAAGGCGACGAGTGGTGGCGCTGCGCCGGATCCACCGCAGCCGTGGAACGAGCCACAACACCATGATGACGGCGGTCGGGAGGGCGATCAGGGCGATCGTCGTGAGGGTGGCGACGTGGCCCACGGTGTCCTGCAAGGACTGTCCGGCATCGGAGAGGCTGGTGCCGGCGTCGGCCGCGGACTTGAGCGGCTTCTTCAACGAGTCCCCGACGAAGGGGACCTTCGAGGCCGCATCGCCGGCGTCGTCGAGATTGGAGGCAAGACTGTCGCCCGCGCTCTCGGCCTTCCGTCCGGGCTCGGCCAGCGTCAGGATCGCGTCACGGACGACGAGGGCGAACTTCACCGTGATCGCGATCAGGAGCAGAGCGATCAGGTCCGCGATCAGCTGACGACCCCGACGCGCTGGGGTCTGGGCGTACAGACGCATGGACGTGCTCCTGTTCCGACGGCGACGTCGACGAAGGCTTGACCCGGCCCGATGGCACGGAACTCGTGCCTGCGGGGCTGACGGCAAGGATCGGCGGGTGGCTTGACGGTACGTGAAACGCACGGACGATATCGGGGTACGCACGCACAGGACCGGTCGCGTCCTCCACCGGGCCGGCCGGGGCGAGGTGACGGTGCCCGGGACGTCGTGCCTGACCCGTCTCAGCCGCTTCGGATTTGAGCCGGTCGGGGTTGTCTCCTGCGGTGATCAACAGCTGGCCGGCGTCTCGGCCCCCACTCCGGGCAGGGCGACGAGGCTGGAGGGGGCTCGTCTCACAAGGGGCGCGAGGTCCGCGTCGGCCTCTTTGATCTGCTGCCGCACGGTCTAAGCCCGGGCTGCGGACGCGAGGCGGGCGGCCGCCCGCGCACGTGCCGCTCCCAAGACGGTCAGCAGCACCTCCTTGCTGGAGTCGCGGTCGCGCACGTCGCACAGCAGGACCGGTGTATCCATGTCGACGTCCAGCGCGGCGCGCACCTCCTCGGCCGAGCTGCTGCAGCGCCCGTGGAAGCAGTTGACGGCCACAGCAAAGGGAATTCCTCTCTCTTCGAAAAAGTCGATAGAGGCGAAGGAGCTCTCCAACCGCCGGGTGTCGGCAAGCACGACAGCGCCGAGAGCGCCCATGGCGAGGTCATCCCACATGAACCAGAAGCGGTCCTGGCCCGGTGTGCCGAAAAGGTAGAGCACGAGTTCCGGGCCGATCGTGATACGGCCGAAGTCCATGGCGACCGTCGTCGACGACTTGGCCTCGACGCCGGACAAGCTGTCGATGCCCAGACTCGCCTCGGTCATGCGCTCCTCTGTCTGCAGAGGGGAGACCTCGCTCACCGAGCCCACCATGGTCGTCTTGCCCACGCCGAATCCGCCGGCGATGAGGATTTTCAGCGCTGTAGGCATGACCGGCTCAGAGTTCGCGAATTGCATCGATCACCCTTTCAATGACTTCTACGCTCGGCTGGCTGTCCCGTCCGGGCGGCGCCTGGACGAGGACCAGCGCAGCATCCAGCAAGTCGCCGCAGAGCACCTTCACCACGCTCACCGGCAGGTTCAGCTGCGCAGCGATCTCGGCGACGGCCATCACCCGGCCTCGGCACAGTTCCAGGATCTGGGTCGCTTCGGGTTCCAGATGGCGGTGCTGAACCTTCCCATCGGAACGTGCGACGACCTGGGTGATCAGGGCGAACCCGTGACGACCGTGGTGAGTGCGCCCGCGGGTGATGGCGTATGGCCTCAGGTAGCGCCCGTCCTGCGGGCCGTCACGCCATCCTGGCTCAGCCATCCTGAGCAGGGCCGGCAGGCGTGTGCTGGACGCGGGGCGCCGCTGTCAGGTACTGGCCGACCTGCCTGACGAGGGTGGCCATCTCGAACGCGAGCATCCCGAGATCCACCTCGTGCGAGGCGATCGCCGCCAGGCGGGCTCCTGAGCCGGCGGTGGTGATGAAGAGAACTGCCTTCTCCATCTGAATGACCGACTGCTGGACAGATCCGCCCCGGAACCGGTCGGAGGCACCCCGGGCCAGCGCGTGGACGCCTGAAGCCACGGCGGACAGGTGTTCGGCGTCGTCGCGGTGCATGGTCCGGGACTTCCCGATGAGGAGACCGTCCCCCGAGAGCACGACGGCGCACTGGATCTCCGGGATCCGTTCCACCAGGGTGTCCAGGAGCCAGTCCAGGCCTTTGCTGCTGCGTACCGTGTCACTCATTGCGTAGGTTCCTCACCGTTCGTCGGCATTGGGGGTGCCGATTCGTCCTGCCACCCGCGGACGTTGCGCGACTCGTTGCTCATTCCGGCCCGCCTGATTCCCGCGTCGATGGCAGCCATCGTGCGGGCCGCCGCCTGCGGGTCGAGGAACGCGTCGTGGACCTCGCCTGCGCCAGGATCGTTCAGCGTCGGCTCGCGCCGCAGTTCCGGCGCGAGGCTGGCGCGCCTGACACGCTTCGGCAGGACCTCGGGGTCGTCAAGCGTGTCAGCGGGCATCACGCCTGGCACTACACGCTCTTGAGGGGGTCCCGGCTGCGCCGGAGGCCTCTGGCGACGTGGCAGGTCGTACCCCGCAACATCGGCAGCGGCTGCGGCGGTCGAAGACGTGACGGGACGCTCCGCGCTGTCTTCCGGGTGCCTGGCGCGGCTGGGCGGCGCGTTCCGCGCCGGAGCTGTCCAGCCGGCCGGGGCGGCAACGGGCCCCGCGTGATGTCCTGGAGCCGGAGGGAGCAGTCCAGCACCTCCGTACTCGGGAAAGCCGCTGTAGTCCGGCGCGGGGGAATGGGTGATCGCCTCGTCCGAGGACCCCCTGCTGAGGCCCACGCTCGGCAGCGCTTCGCGGTCGGTGGACGATCGGCCGCCCGCGACGGCCGGCGAGGACGCTTCGGGCTGGCTCACCACTGCCCGGCCCGTGGCCTGCGCTGCCGACTGCAACTGGTCCAGGACCGGCGAGGGAACAACTTCCAGCAGCTCACTGGGCAGAAGGACGAGCGCGAGGGTGCCGCCGTAATCGGACGCGCGCAGGACGACCCTGATGCGGTGTCTCTCGGCGAGTTTCGCGACCACGAAGTGCCCCAGGCGTGGATCCTCACCCAGGGCCGTCATGTCGATCCGGGGTGGGTGAGCGAGAAGCTCGTTGGCGTGGTCCCGCTGCTGCGGTTGGATACCGAGGCCCTGGTCCTCGATCTGCAAGGCCAGCCCTCGGGCCACCTTCGCTGCTCTGACCGTGACCTGAGTGTCGGGCGGGGAGAACTGGGTGCCGTTCTCGATGAGCTCTGCAAGGAGGTGCGTCACGTCTCCCACGGCCCGGCCGGCAAGGGCCACCCTCCGGTCGTCCGGCGTGTTCACGACGTGCACCCGGGTGTAATGCTCGGTCTCAGCCACCGCGCCCCGCATCACGTCGGTGATGGAGGTGGGCGGGGTGGTGGTGCGGCGCCCAGACGTGGCACCGCTGAGAATCATCAGATTCTCCGTGTGCCGTCGCACGCGGGTGGCAAGGTGGTCGACCTTGAAGATGTCCTTGAGGAGATCGGAGTCCTCGTGCTTGCGTTCGAGGTCGTCCAACAGGTTGATCAGGCGATGAATGAGGGTCTGGGCGCGGCGGATGAGCTGGCCGACGACCTTCTCCGTGCCCTGGCGGCCCTGGGACTGCCGCATCGTGGACTGGGCGGCAATACGGACCAGCTGGTCGATGTGGGTGGAGAGTTGAGCGATGTGGTCCTGATCAGTCGCCTGCGGTCCGAACGGGACGAGCGCATCGAGGTCTATCCGCTCGCCGCGCTCTATTCGGTTCAGAAGGTCAGGCAGGTGCGTCGCCCACTGCTGCGTACCCTCCTGGAGTGCGGAGAGCCGTCCGAGTGTCGAGCGCCGGGCGTCCCGGGCGCGTCTGGCCAGCACCACGGCGCCCACGACGACAGCGAGGGTGATGCCGCTGCTCACCAGCGCGACGAGGAGCAGCTCTTCGGCCCGATCATCGTCGGCGCCCGCCAGGCTGTCCAGCGAAGCCGCGGTCAGCGCCCGTGAGCTGCCCAGCACACTGTCGGTGGCCGTCGTCCGCGAGATGGCCGCGGCCAGAAGCGGTGCCCCGTGGTCGCCGGCCACGCCCTCGTTGCGGGGCGTCAGGCTGGCCCACCGCGCACTCAGGGAAAGCTGCCCGTACTGCGGCGCCTTGGGCGCCATCTGCTGAGCGTTCTCGAATGCCGCGGCGGAGATGCCTCCGCGCTCGCGCTCTGTTGGAGTGCTGCGCCCCTCGTCGGCGGGCTGGTGTCCGTCCTGCGGCTGCGTCGGTGACTCAGCCGACCCTGCGACGAATGAAGCCTGGTCCGCGTCGTCTTGTCGCTGGATCTGCTGCTGCGCGAGGCTTGCGGCGGTAAAGCCCCCGAGCCCGGTCAGACAGACCAGGGGAACAACGAACGGGACGCCGAGGGAGGATCGCAGAGATCTGCGTTGAGTGACGCGGGGTTGTGGCCGCCGGTCGCGGTTGCCTGACATCTGGATTCCTCGTGCAGCAGCGATACACCGGTGCGGAAAGCGGTACGCGACCGTCGGTCCCCGCGGAGTGACTGCTCACTCTGTTCGAAGGTCAACGTGGGTTGCACCGTATCAGGATCATCGCGCAGCGTCACACTCGGGCCATGGCAACTGGTTTGTGCGCACTGGTAGTTGAGCCTTTATCGACGCACCGTTCTGAGGAACGTCCGGGCTTTTCACCGCCTTTGGGAACGGTCATAGGAGTTCGAGGAGTCTGGGCGTGTAGAGGTCATGCGGAGAAGCGATGCCGGCCACCATGTCGAGGTAGATCGCGACGAGTTCCGGGTCGGACTGGACGGCCCGGAGCAGGGAAAGACGTTGGTCGTGCGGGGTGGCCAGCTGGGCCACGCTGAGCGTGGCCTCGTAGCCCGGGGTGAGTGTCGTGTCCCGGCTCTCTGCGAACCGGGCCAGCGACGCGTCGAGCTTCACGGGATCGCCACCGAGCGTGTCTCCCACCTCGGCGACGAGGCTTTCCACCTGCTGGAAGGCATCGCTGATGCCTCGTGCCGTGATGGAGTCCTTGTGATGCCCGGCATCCCCGACCAGGACCCAGCCGGGCCCGGCCGCCTGCCTGAAGAAGTTCTGCTGATCCCCGCTGCCACGCAGACGCTCCACCGGCGCACGTCCCCGCAGCCGCTCGTACAGCGCCGGCGCGGTGAAACGAATCTGCTCCTCGTAGGCATGCCGGGCGCTGGTGCGGATTTCGGCGAAACGGGACTGCTGGAAGTAGGCCAGAACCAGGGTGGCGTCGTCGTGTGTGGGCACGCTTGCCACCCAGCCGCCGGGACGCTCGTAGAGCTCAAGGTCGGCGGGTACATCCGGCCAGTAGGTGTAGTAAGCGCAGGTCAGCAGAGGATCCCGCCTGATGTACGGCGCTGCGGCCATCTGGGCGACGGTGGAGCGCATGCCGTCAGCGCCGATGACCAGGCGAGCGGATTCCGCGAAACTCCGGTTGCCGTGTCGGCCCTCGATACCGACGATGCGGCCTGCCCTGTCCCGCAGCAGACCGGTGACGCGGCTTCGCTCGCGGAACTCGACCCCGGCCGCGACGGCAGCGTCGACCAGGAGGGCGTCCAACACCCGGCGCCGTGGCGCGAACGCTGCTTGCTGGCCGGCCACGCCTCGCGCGCAGCCCGCGATACGGATGTCGGCGACCTCGTACACGGTGCGCTTCAGAGGCGGGCACCCTGAGGCACGGACCTGCTCCAGCACACCCCAGCGGGCGAGAGCCGCGACGCCTGGCTGATGAATGAGGTGCGTGGACAGGGTGTCGGAGCCGTAGGTGGATCTGTCGAGGAGAAGCACGCGGTAGCCCGCACGGGCCAGCAACAAGGCGGCTGACGCGCCGGCGCAGCGCGCGCCCACCACGATGGCGTCGTACATGCGGGTTCCTCATATCGGACGGGGAGCCTTGGCTCGGGGCAGGGAACGGGGGGGCGGTGTAAGGGGGCCGGGACCTTGCAGGGGAGTGATCAGCGCGAGTTGGCCAGTGCGTCGAGCAGCGCCCTTCGATCGATTTTGCCGTTCGCGTTGAGCGGGAGCTGTTCCAGGACGGTGATCTGGCGGGGCAGCATGTACGGCGGCAACTGCCGTTGCAGGGCTGCGAACAGCCGGTCTGTATCCGGGCGGAGGCCGCTCACGGCGGCCTGCAGTTCCAGTTCACCGTCTGCGGCGGGCAGCGTGATCACGGCAGCGTCCTGTACCTCCGGGTACGCCCGCAGTGCGGCCTCGATTTCACCCAGTTCGATGCGGTGGCCGCGGATTTTGACCTGGTGGTCGGTTCGGCCCAGATGCACCAGGTGGCCGTTTTGGACGGCGACCCGGTCTCCTGTCCGGTACCAGTGCTCGGATGTTGGACGGTCGCCCGCCGGTCGGAGGTCGGTGGTGAGGAAGCGGCCGGCGGTGTGAGCCGGATCAAGGTAGCCGGAGAACCGCAGCGGGCCTCGTACACACAGCTCTCCGCTGTCACTGGGCCGACCGTCGTCGTCCAGCAGCAGCAGATCCAGGCCCGGATACGCACTTCCGATGGGTGCGGTGCCGTTGGGTGTGCTCGGCCAGGCGGCCATGTCGTCGGGAAGCCGGTAGGCGGTGCAGGAAATCGTCAACTCGGTCGGCCCGTACAGGACCTCCAGCCTGCTGTTCGCAGCTGCGACTCGCCACTGGCGGGCCGCTTGCAGGGTGAGCGGTTCGCCGCCGAAGATGCTCCACCGCAACGTCGGCATGCTGCCCGAGGCAAGGGTGCCCAGAAGGGAGGCGAAGGAAATGAGGGACGGGACGGAGAACCAGTGCGTGAGCCGCAGGCTGGTGATGGTCTTCACCGGGGACAGCAGCTGGCTGCGCTGGGGGACGACGAGCGTGCCGCCGCCCGCCCACGCGACGAACAGGTCGTGCACCGAACCGTCGAAGGTCAGCTCGAACGTCTGCGACAGGCGACTGCCCGGCCCGATGTCGTATCGGCCCGCCACGAGTTCCAGGTAGGCGCAGATGCTCCGGTGGGTGATGGGTACGCCTTTGGGAGCGCCGGTCGATCCTGAGGTGAAGATGACGTACGCGAGGTCGTCGGGATCCACGTGCCGGTACGCAAGCGCGGCCGGATGAGCTCCAGCCGGGGCCGACAGCTCATCCGGGCCGGCGGCAAGGACGGGGATCCCGAGGTCGGGGACGCTGTCGATGGACTCGGCCAAAATGAGATCGAGTTCGGCCGCCGCAACGATCTGGGCGGTCCGTTCCGCGGGGTACTCCGGGCTCAGCGGCACGACAACGGCACCCGCGCGCAAAATGGCGAGATAGCCGGCGTACGCCGTCACCGATCGTGCGGCCATCAGCCCGACCCGCCGCGGCGGCCTGCCGGCCGGCGCCGTGACGATACGGCCGGCGAGCCGCTCCACCTGGTCGTGCAGTTCCCGGTAGGTCAGTTGCACCGAACCGACCTCAAGGGCCGTCTCACCCGGGTACGCGGCCGCCGAGCGGGCGAACCAGTCGAACAGAGTGCGCAGCTTCACCGGGCCGCTGCCAGGAGGGCACGCGTCCACTGCCGCAGCTCGCCGACTGTACGCAGCCGGCCGAACCCTTCCGGGTCGACCTCCCGCTGGCTACGTCTGCCGAGTTCGACCACGATGCGCAGTTTCGCCAGCGAGTCGATGCCGATCTCGGTGAGCGTCGAGTCGTCATCGAAGCTCGTGCGGGCGTGCTCGCGCAGCACCCAAGCCGCCAGATCGCTCTCGTCTTCGTGCGTTTCGCCAGGCCAGTAGCGTTTGGTCTGCCAGGGGTAGGCGGGCAGCGGTACGTAGCGGCCGGCTTCGCCGAACAGCGCCGTCCAGTCCACCTCCTCGCCGCGGCAGTACCGGTCTGCGGCGGCCGACAGGGGACGTCCGCCGACGGCCGCTGTCCCGGCGAGAGCGGCCGCCAGTTCCCCGTGGCTGGAGCCCACCACGGCGATCCGGTGATCGTGCTGGCGGCGCCGGGTGGCCGCGCTGTAGCAGATGTCCCGGAGCGCGTAGGCCTGGCCGGCGCCGCCGGGGCCGAGGTAGTCGGCGTAGGAGCGGGCGAGGTCCTGGAGGGCCGCGGGGCTGTGGGCGGAGAGTGCCAGAACGTACGGCGTGCCGTCCGGTGCCGGGTCGGCAAGGGGGGCCGCCGGCTCGAATTGGCTGAGTACCACGTGGGCATTCAGAGATGACGAGCCCTGTCCGCTCACTCCGGCAACAGCGGGCCGGCCACAGTCCGGCAAGGGCTGGGCTTTGTCCGGGACGACAAGGGGAAGCCCCCCCCAGTCGACACGGGGGTGGGGCGTCTGCAGGTTCAGGCTGGCGGGAACCTCACCGTGCTTCAGGCACAGCACGGCCTTGATCAATCCGGCGAGGCCGCCGCCCGCCTCCGCGTGGCCGATGTTGGTCTTGACCGACCCGACGAGGAGCGGGCGGTCGACGGGACGCCCGGCGCCCATCACCTCGCCGAGCGCGCTCAGCTCCAGAGGGTCGAGCGCCGGCGAGCCGGCGCCGTGGGCCTCGACGTAGTCGACGTCGGACGGATCCAGGCCGGCGTCCTCGTAGGCCCAGCGCAGTACGTCCAGTTGGCCCTGGAGCGAAGGGTTGAGGACCGTGTCGCTGGTGCGGCCGTCGTTGCCGATGGCACTGCCGCGGATGACAGCGTGGATCCGGTCGCCGTCGCTGAGCGCGTCCGTCAGTCGCTTCAGGACGACGACTGCCACGGCGTCGCTGGGGGCGTAGCCGTCCGCGTCCGCGTCGCCGAACTTGCAGCGTCCGTCGCTCGACATTGCTCCGGCGTGCGAGAGGACGAGGCTCTCGTCAGGGCGCAGAGCGATGTTCACGCCGGCGGCCAGGGCCAGCGGGCTCTCTCCCGAGCGCAGGCTCTGGACAGCTTGGTGGACGGCCACCAGCGACGAGGAGCAGGCCGTGTCGACGACGATGCTGGGGCCACGGAAGTCGAAGAAGTGGGATACCCGCGCAGGCAGCAGAGACCGGAAGTTGTGGAGTTGGGCGGCCGTCACCGATTCCGGACCCTGGCGAAGCGCGGCCTCGAGGGAGTCGGCACGGGTGTTGCCCACGAACACCGCGCTCCGGCTCCCCGCCAGAAGGTCGGTGCGCTGTCCCGCGTCCTCCAGGGCCTCCCAAGCGGTCATCAGCAAGAGCCGTTGCTGCGGGTCGAGTTCCGTTGCCTCAGTGGCCGACATGTGGAAGAAATCGGCGTCGAAATCGGCAACGCCGTCGATGTAGCCCGCTCGGCGTCCTGCTATTCGGCCCCGTCTGGGCTCAGGGAAATGAAGGGCGTCGACGTCGAAGCGATCTGCCGGTGTCTCACTGAGGGAGCTGCTGCCGGCCTTCAGCAGGTCCCAGAGGTCGCTGGGTCCTGACGCCCCCGGCAGGCGGCAGGCCATGCCGATCACCGCGACCGACCGAGCGTCCACGCCGGACTTGCGGTACCTGGTCATCGAGAACTCCGTTTCGTACATCGCTCCGTTGTGGAGCAGTCGACCTTGATCACTGCACCTAGCCATAGATATCCGCCGCCTGGCAGCAGGAACCGGACTGTGACCGGAAGATCAGCGGGACAAGCGCACCGGCGGCTGATTGCCGGCTTGCTCACCGTGCGCTCATCCCTCAGCAGGCCACTCATTCCGGCCAACCTTCGGCTCCCGCGCCGATCCGCCCGGCTACGTGAGGGAGCCGTGGAACCTGGCGCAAAACCTGCTGTCAGGCGCTGCGAAGCAGGTACCGCTGCTCCCCGTCAGGTGGGACGGGCACGCAGTCGTGCAGCCAACCCACCTCCAGAAAACGAACATGCATTCGGGTTTGCCTCTTCGCGTCGAGGTGCTCTGGCAGTGTCGAAAACCGGTCCACCGCACGATTGTCGGGCGCAACATCGTTTCCGTTCGAGGAGGCGGCCTGGAATGACGAGAAGTGATCGGTGATGGTTGAAACATCAAAGGACCTGGGCAGCCTTCCCGGATGCCCAGTCGCTGGTCACAGCCACACCCTGTAAGGACGGCTCGGCCCGTCGGCAGGCGCGATGCAACTTGCGCTGGGCGCAATGGTGTTGGCAGAGTGACGGCTGGGGCGGCAAGGTGTCGGAGGGGCGGACCACAGAGTCCGGATCTCTGCTTTGATCTAGCCTCATGGACTCCCACGATCCCCTCGAGGCGTTCCGCCGCACTGGACCGGAACGGACCCGTCGGCTGACGATTCTCGGCCTCAACGCGCCCGACGCGGAAGCCACATTCGATCGCGTGGCACGACTGGCAGCCCGCCTGACCCAAGCCCCCTTGGCCATGGTCAACTTCATCAGCGACGAGCGCCAGATGTTCCGCGGCATGTACGTGCCCACGGCATCCCCCGACGCAGGGGTGGACGTCGACGGCGGCGGCATACCCTTCGATCTCAGCGCACTCGGACGCGAGGCGCCCGGAGAGTA
This sequence comes from Streptomyces sp. NPDC005496, assembly GCF_042872045.1. NCBI lineage: Bacteria > Bacillati > Actinomycetota > Actinomycetes > Kitasatosporales > Streptomycetaceae > Streptomyces > Streptomyces sp. NPDC005496. Next base: position 116,622 of record NZ_JBIAJQ010000010.1, on the reverse strand, counting down.
CGGCTTCTGCCCGCACGTCGTCGCTCAACGATCCCAACTCGCCCTGCACGACGTGTTCGACTACCCCCGGTTCAAGGGCAACCCACTGGTCAACGACCTCAACGTCCGCTCCTATCTGGGCACGCCCCTGCTCGACAACACCGGGCAGGTCCTCGGCACCGTCTGCGTCGCGGATTTCCGGCCCCGGCGCTGGGACGACCAGATCATGGACGCCATGACGGAACTGACTGCGACCCTGCAGTCGGAATTCAAGCTGCGCGACAGCCTCCTCGCCCAGCAGCAGGAACTCTTCGCCGTCTTCGACGGGGCACAGTTCCCGATCATGCTCACCGAAGGCCCCGATCACCTGCTGCGCTACGCCAACCGCAAGCAGGGCGAAGCCTTCGGCCAGGTGCCGCAGTTCAGCCCCGCCCGACAGGTTCTCCCCGGGCTCGACCAGGTCGGCGTCTTCCGCGCCATGGACGACGCCCTGCGCCAAGGACAGCCCACCACACTGTCCAAGGTCACTCTCCGCCCGTACGACTCCGAGACACCGCAAGCATTCAGCTTCATGTGCACACCCGTACGCACCGCTCCAGGCGCGCCCTTCAAGGGCGTCCTCACGGTAGCCATGAACACCATGGGCCAGGCATACGGTGGCGACAACCCGCAGACCTTCGCAGCCAACCTGCAGGGTCAGTTCGAACAAATGGGTTCGGGTGCATTTGCCCATCGAGATGCCGGCTGGTAGACGCAGCAGGCAGTGCCATGGTGGCCGCGTACGGCTGACAAACGGGCTGACGCAGACCCCTGTTGTCGCCGTCGCGGTCATCATCTCCCGGCGAAGGTGGTGCGCAGGGGCTTCGCCGATGGCCGTCTCCCTTCGCTGCGAGAGCCGAGACGACAGCCTGTCTACTGTGCAGAGTTCCGTGTACCACCGCGCGCCTCCAACTGCGCCGCCACACCGCAAATGGTCCCCGATGACAACTTCCGCCAGGGGTCGGATCCTTGCCCCAGCTGTCACCATCAGCCGCCATAACCCTTACTGCGGCACCGTTTCGCCCTGACACCTGCAAGAGCGGGGCCGGTGGCATCGACTGGAGTTCCATAGCCTCAGCCGAGTCGACGAGTGCATTCCGCGGAATCATGGCCGGCTTCGTGTTCGCCGGTCTGGTCACCGTCATCGGTCAGAAGAATCCTGCCGGGGGTGATGCGCACGCCTCGCGCGGAAATCGAGGAGGCTTTCGTCTGCTCGCCGCGAGCGATCGAGGGACAGAGCAGCGATAGGTGGGTCAGGTTGTCCTAGCCGCTCATCGTTCTTACTGCCGTATGAGTGGGCACTCCATAAGGCCAAGTTCCTCGCCCCGGCCCTGGGCGATGCGATACAGCCAGGGCGCAGCGCCCTACTGTCATCGACATGACGGAGCCTGTTCCAAAAACGCACACCCACGAGAACGCCCCGGGCACGGCACGCCTGATCACTCTGTCCGACGGCATATACGCCATCGCGATGACCCTTCTCGTCATCAACGTGGCCGTTCCCGCACATCTGGACGATGCCGCATTCCACAAGGCCCTGAGCGATGCACTGCCCAACCTTGGCGCCTTCGCACTCAGCTTCACCCTCATCGCCGGATTCTGGCGTGACCACCGCCGCATCCTCACCGCACTGCCCAGCGAGACGGCCATGGTCACCCGCCTGACCCTTCTGGGTCTCGGCCTGGTCGCGCTACTGCCCTTCCCCACCGGACTTCTGGCCGAGTACGCCTCTCAGCCCGAAGCCGTCGCCCTCTACGCGGGTGCCATGGCGGCGATCCACGCGGTGCACACAACCCTGCTGCTACTGACGCAACGCCAAGTGCACCCCTCACCCACGTCATCCGCCGCTGTGGCCCGCCGTCGCTTCACCGCCCAACTCAGTTCCAGTGTTCTGATCTTCGGCCTCTCCGTTCCCATCGCCTTCGCCAACACACAAGGAGCCATGTGGTTCTGGCTCACGCTGATCCCTGCCCACTACGTCCTTGGCCACCCGTGGCGTCGACCTCCACACCGGTGAGGCCCCCGGTCAGCACCACCAGTTCGGGGAGGCAATGCTCGAAGTCGCGCCGGCCTACCTCTTTGACACCGAGGCCGCCGACGTCCTGGCGCTGCCGTGCGACCCAACCGGCAAGCCCCTCGAACACGGCCCCCGCAGCCCGCCACTGTGCGATGTCCGGCGACCACCGCGCCCTGCACGGCACCCTCAACGTATCCCCGTGACGGGATCAGCACCGGTTCCTGTGTTGAAGGCTCGATATGAACCGATGCCAGCTGCGTGCCACGCGGCGTTGAGCTGTGGGAACGGGAAATGGGGTCCGTGTCGCGCGCGTGTGGCACGAACCGTGTTGAATTTACCGGCGCATCCTTGTCGTGCAAGGGGGTGAATTCCGGCAAGTCCCGGATCCGCACTGGGATTTGAGCGGCTGGGCTTCTGGCCGGTCTGCGTGCCGTGCTTGCGGCCCCTGCAGCGGCGTCCGACGAGAGGGCGACCCGGACGTCGGGGATGGTGAACGGCGGAATCCCTCGGGCAGCGTTGACGACAGGCGCCTGCGGTGGCCGCAAGCGGAGCGACCTCTCCGCGCCTTCCTTCCGTAACTGTCCGGGCCAGGAGCTGGCGCGCTTTGCTCTCGTCGTTGTCGCTTGAGTCAGGCCCCGGTACAAGCCGGGGACGGTTCTGGACACGATGGTGCTCGACGGAGACGCGCCGTCGGCCTTTCCAACGCTGACACCAGCCGGAGGCGGTGGAACCCCAGCCAAGTCGTCCAGCGGGCGCCTCGACGATAGCTATCAGCCGCGAACCCGTCGCCCTGCTAGCGTCGTCAGCCGAGCGGCAACACGCGAGAACTGTCTGCAGAAACGGTGGTTGCCCGAGTGCGGCTGGCGCCGGCGCCGATCTGAGCGAGGGCCTGATCCAGCCACCGCCTGAGCGCCTCGCCGGGCCCCGGGGCGGCGATGGCGCCCCCATCTCCCCAAGGCCCCGCGCTACGCCGGCCGCCCCCGATTCCTGGCGCAGCAGCTTGGACCGCGCCTGCGCTGAAGCGCGCGGGTTCGCGGAATCTTGACGAGCACGGTGAGTAACCCGTGCTCCGGTCGCCGGTTAAGCAAGCGGCGCGGACGGGTTCGCCCACAAGCGAGCCGGGCTTGGCTGTTCGAAGTGCTTGTACGCCTCCAGCCCCGAGGCCCAGCGGCATGGGCGGCGTGTCTGCGACGCATCGCGAGCGTTCGGCCACCCGGTCGTGGTCCGTCCAGATGGTGAGGGGGAGGGAACGGCATGGAGATCAGGGATGTGCATCATGCCTACCGTCGGCGTGTGGTCCTGCGGGGCGTTGACTTGCGGCTTCGGGCCGGAACCCTGTGCGGGATTGTCGGGGAGAACGGCGCCGGCAAGTCCACGCTGCTGAAAATCTTGTCCGGCGAACTGGCGCCCACGGCTGGATCGGTCCGTCATAGCGGCCGGTTCGGCTACTGCCCGCAGCATGTGGTCCTCAACGACGCGCTGACCGTCCGGCAGCACCTGACGTTCTTCCAGAGGGCCTACCGGCTCACGGATGTGCGGTACGCCGAAGAGATCATGGACGTGCTGGGCTTCACCGGGTACGCCGATGAGCAGGCCGGGGTTCTCAGCGGCGGCACCCGGCAGAAGTTGAACGTGACGCTGGCGCTCATACACGATCCGCAGGTCCTGTTGCTGGACGAGCCGTATCAGGGTTTCGACTGGGACACCTACCAGCGGTTCTGGGATCTTGCCGCGCGACTGCGGGATGCGGGACGCTCTGTCCTGGTCGTCTCTCACCTGGCGTACGACACCGAGCGCCTGGACGAGCTGTGGCGTCTGGACAGCGGAACGCTGCGCGCGGACAAGGCGGGGGCGGCCGCGTGAGGTTTCACTTGACCCGCTTCGCTGTCGCCACCCGGTTCACGCTCCTCGAACACGGTCGCAATCGCTTCGCGATGGTCCTGGTGATCCTTTTCGTCCCGGTGTGGACGATCCTGGCGTACCTGGCGATGCCCGACACCCCGGCCCGGATGCGGCTGCGTGCCACCGGGGAAGCGCTGACCCCGCACGGCAATGAGCTGACCGCGATCAGCGGCGCGCTCAACGCCGTCACCCTTATCACCGGTTTCATGATGTTCGCCGCTACATTCTCCGGCAGCGGCTTCGACCGCCGACTGGCCATGGCCGGCTACCCGCGCGCTCATCTGGTCCTGGCCAAGGTCACCGCCCTGGCTCTGGTCTCGGCCGCGGTCGCCGCCTACGCCACCGCCATCACCTGCCTGGCATGGACCCCCCGCCAGCCTCTCCTGCTCGCCGCCTCCCTGTTCTGCGCCGGACTGACCTACGGCGCGCTCGGTGTCGGCTTCGGATCCCTGCTGCGCCGGGAAGTCGAGGGGATGTTCGCCATCGTGATGACCAGCATCATCGACCTCGCCCTGCAGAACCCCATTACGAGTTCCGGAGCCGACAACCCCGTCATGCGCTACCTGCCCTCGTATGGGGCCATGCAGGCCAGTACGGCGGCCGGCTTCTCCACCAGGCCGGTCCCCGGGCATCTGGCCATCCAGCTCACCTGGTTCGGGCTGGCCGCCCTTGTTGCTCTGCTGGGCTTCCAGCGCAGCACCCGCAACTGCTTGTCGGCCGTCTCTCCTTGGCCGCCTGGGCCGGCAAGCAGCAAGGCCGACATTCCCGCACTGCGCCACACTGCCAGGCCATCGGCCACGGCGTCCGACACGAAAGCACACTGAGGTCCCGGCTCCCGACATGCGAACCACCACACACTCCACTACGGCAGACCTCGACGCCGCTCTGCCGACACAAGGGCGACCCACCCACCGCCCGCCCACCGGCGAAGACTCGTCTCTGCAAGCGGCGTACAGGCTGTGCCGGCGCATCACACGAGTGAACGACCCCGGGGTCTACGCCCTCATCCAGCTGATGCCCGCCGTGCTGCGCCCGGCCGGGTGGGCCTTGTGGGCGGCAGCGACTGTCCTGGACGACTTGGCCGACCAGCGGGATGCGCAGCGGGCCGAACGTGCGGCCCGCGTCGAAGTGTGGACCCAAGCCCTGCAATTCGACCTGGCGGCCGGCACGAGCAGGGATCCGGTCCGGTACGCCCTGGTGGACACCGCCCTGCGATGGCGCCTGGACCTGTCCAGCCTGCGAGGCGCCATGGACAGCACACGCGATGACACCCGCAGCCGGCACTTCGCCGACTGGGCCGCGTGGCGGTCCTGGTGCAGCGAGGGACTTATGCCCTGGGTCGACCAGGTACGGCACCTGTTCGAACAGGCCGGAGCCCCGATGACCCTCCGGCTGGGCGGGCAGCAGGACTACCAGCGGTTCATCGACGGCGCCCAGCTCACCGACATCCTCACCGACCTGAGCGCCGACCTGGCCCAAGGCGACCTGCTTCTGCCGCAGGAGGCCCTGGACGCCTTCCCCGGCGCCGAGGGCGACCTGCAGCAAGGAAGCTGGAGCCAGGCCACAGCGGCGTTGGTCCGGGAGCTGACGGCTCTGGCCCGTCAATGGGTGACCAGGCCCGCAATGACCACAGGCATGCACCTAGGCGCTGCCACCCTGCTCAACACGGCCGCCTGCCTGATGCGCGCCCAGCTCGATGCCGTCGACGCGGCCGGCCACGCCCTGCTCAAGCGCGCCCCGCGCCCGTCTCTTGCGACCCGCACCCGCATCCTCGCCCCCGCCCGGATTCGCGCGAAACTGGCCTGGAGCCTGACGCCCCTGACCGTGCCCGGACACCGACAGCCGGCGGTGACCATGAGCGGTCCGAGCCTCGAAGCCGAAAGCACCATCCTTCGGCCCCCGCCACCGCACCCCGACGATGCCCGGCCCCCGCAGATCGCGGCCGACCGGATGCCCACCCACGTGGCGGTCATCATGGACGGCAACGGCCGCTGGGCCGAGCAGCGCGGCCTGCCCCGCCCGGAAGGCCACCGCGCCGGCACCGCCGCCGCCCACGAGATGGTCTACGGCGCCCTGGAGATCGGCCTGCGGCACCTGACCCTTTACGCGTTCTCCACCGAGAACTGGAAACGCGACACCGAGGAGATCACTACGATCCTGGAAGCGATCCGACGCGACCTCGACGAGGGACCCATCCGCGACCTCGACGTACGTCAACGCTGGTTGGGCCACCCCGAAAACCTGCCTGCCGAACTCGTCCAGGCCCTCCTGCGCGAGGAGCACCGCACCCGCAACCGCACCGGCCTGACCCTCACCGTCTGCATCAACTACGGCGGCCGCGACGAGATCAGACGGACAGCCGCAGCCCTCGCCCAGGCAGCCCGCGCAGGCGACATCGACCCCCACCTCATCGGTGAAGACGACTTCGCCCGCCACCTGCCCCACCCCGATATGCCGGACGTCGACCTGCTGTGGCGCACTGGCAACGAGCAGCGCACCTCCAACTTCCTCCCCTGGCACACCACCTACGCTGAGCTGTACTTCACCCCGGGCTACTGGCCCGACGCCGACCGGCGTGACCTGTGGCAGGCCATCACCGAATACAGCCGACGCCAACGACGCCATGGCAGCATCGCAAGCGTCGACACCTTGCCGGAAGAATGTCCCACTCATCGAAGATCTTGAGTCACAGTCGACCGCGGTGCTGCCGTCACTCACGCTGTGATGCCGTCAGCGCAGAATCTGGACCGGTGGAGCGCACCAGTGCCCTGGGCGAGGGCGCCCAGCAGAGCGCGGCTTGGATTGTTCGGCCGGTTGCGCCGCGATCCTTTGATTCGTCCGTTGACCTCTTCCTGCGACAGGGGCGCTTTCTGTCTGCCCGTGCCGAGGGAGGGGCGGCGTCCCAGCGTGCCGAAGGCCCGGGCCGGGAGATGTCCTCCGCGGCCCGGGCCTTCGCTCGTCTCATGCTCCAGCCGGGTTCCGGCCGGGCGGTGTCACGCCGTGGCAAGGGCCTTGCGGACGAGTCCGGTCAGGACATCCAGGACCAGGAACGCGAGGAGGGTGATGCCCAGGACGGGCAGTGCCCAGCCGAGAGCGGCGACGGCGGGTACGCCCAGGATCAGGACGGGCAGGGGCAGGGTGGGCCAGATGCCGCGCGCGGGGGCCTTGCCGAAGAGGGCCGTGCGGTCCGCGCGGACGGGGCGGCGCTGCCATCACATCCGGTGATCCCGGCCGAACTGGACCCGGCCCGCATGGGGCGGGCATGGTCTGGAAATCGTCAAAGCCTCTGCGGACACTTCCCTCCACTGCCACCCCAGAAGGCAAAAGGATTCGAGCCTGCATGTCCCTACCTGTCACCCAGTGAACTCAGGGCCGGCTCTACCGACCGTACATGGCGCGTTAGACGCTTCCGCTGCCTGGCTGGCGTCTGCACCCCACGCCTGATAGGGAAGCAACCGATCTTTCCGGTCATCACCTGTCCTTCGGAACCAGGACCGGTCGGCGGGAATCAGCAAATCGGACTATCGGAAATTCGCCAGATGTATATGCCGAGGGGAATTTTAACGGTCACAGTCAACGAAGCACATTCGTGATCCACTCTCCTCTACCCCAACTCACCCAACTGCCGGGCATCTGCGTGGATACGACGGTCGTTGATCGCATGTGACAACCCCCAGGCACTTCCGCAGAAGAGCGGACACCCACCCTGCCGGTCAGATCCGTTCGCCATGGGACGCGGTCCCACCAGCGCCGTGGGAAGAAAGCGCTGCGGAACCCTCAACTCCTGGGCTCGCAGAGCCACGGGCGTCGCATGGCGACACGTACTTCACAGACGTCCTGGAAGAATTTTTGCACAACCTCGACCATTTGCAGACCGAGTTTCAAAACCGGGCGACTTCCGCCACCCCGCCAGACGCCAGCACAGCGACGACGCAATCCTTTGGTAGCACCGCATCAAATCCGGTGGACCGCCAAGCAGTTAAGCGGCTCAACTCAGTTCAAGCACAGGGCGTCCGGGGGGAGCAAAAACGCCATGTATGACCGGCGCGTAACTTACGATCCCTACCCTGAACCGTCTTACGAGCATCTGTACCCCGTCGACCCGGGGCCTCCTGCAGCGCACCCAGAGAATCTGGTGAACATGCAGGAGCTCTTCAGCCCGCAACAGGGAATCTTCCCGCAGCGCGGCCCGAGCGACCCGCTGGACCCGTTCGTCTTCGACCACGCCCAGGGCCTGGATGACGAACTGGCAGAGGTACTGCACACCACCGTTGAGCAGCCGCAGACCATTCATGCTGCTGTGCCGCGCCCCCGGTCGGGAGCACACGACCACCGCAGACCGCGCCTACGCCGGGTTCGCCCTCCACAAGGATGGTCATGGCTGAAGGTGGCCAGCATCAGCCTCGCAGCACTCACGGCACTCATCGTCGCCATGGTCAGCGCATTCGGCGCGGCCGTCTCCTATGACCCGCTGCGCAATCTGGCCACGTCGAGCGTGCCGGAGAGCCTCACCCGGTGCTGGCCTCTCCTGGTCTTCGGGCCGTGGCTGGTGGCCTCGCTGTCTGTCCTGCGCGCGGCTCTGCACCGGCGCCGGGCGGCGCACTCCTGGTTCGTGGTTGTGCTGTTCTCTGCTCTGGCGGTCACCCTGTGTATCAATCAGGCGGACAAGACCCTCCCCGGCGTGGCGGTGGCCGGCCTGCCACCGATCACTGCACTGACGTGCTTTCACCAACTCGTCCGTCAGATCACGCTCACCCGACCCCATCGGCGCCCGCCCCGCCGCCGGCCCCACCGGGCCCGTTCCTGAAGGCCGTACAAGGGACCAAAGACGGGTCAGATCTACCGCTACACCGGGCATGACGCGAACCCGTGGGTGGGCATTCCGGGCCGGTGGTGGACATCGGGGTGGCCGCGGACGGCAAGGTGTGGCACGTCAACGCGGGTGGCGTCATCTACCGCTACACCGGAGACCAGCCGAGCTGACCGGCGGGCAAGGGTGGTTCGGGGTTCCGCCCGTGGGACGGCCGCGGCCGCGCACGTGTGTCGGCAGCCGGAGTCGAGGACGCCTGCGAGCGCAGCATCGGGAGCCGACTTCGATGCGGCCGTGTCAGGCGCCGAGGACTTGGTCGAAGTAGCCGGGACCGGTGTGGGGCAGGATGTGCGGTGCCGCGGTGTAGCGGCGGGTGTGGGTCTGCCAGGCGTGGTAGCCGCCCATCCAGGTGCCCATGAGTTCGACGTAGGTGTCTACGCTGGCATTCTCCCGCTCGGTCAGTCCCAGCTGTGCACACAGTCCAGGTACCTGCAGGGCGAGTTCCTGGTACCGCTCCACCCGCCGGCGGACCTCCCGGCGGGCTTCGGCGATGGCTTCCTGGCGGGTGCATCCCCGGCCGTGCTCGAGGACCAGGACGAGGTTGTCCATGTCACCGCGTGCCTCCTCCTTCTCCAGGGAGTAGACGTCGTTGCACATGAGCGTGACGTCGATGGCGGCCTGGCGCATGATGCGCAGCTGCGGGCTGTGAAACGCCGCCGCCGGCACGTGGATGAGCGCGGCCCTCTCCCCGAGGGACAGCGGCAGGTCGGTGCCCGCGGTCCCGCGCCGCACCTGGAGGTAGGTCTCCATGTCCGAAGGCGTGCCGCGCAGCCGGCCTATCGCCTCATGGGCCTGGGTGGCGAAGTAGTACTCCCACTCGTGCGCACACCGCGCCACCCACCCGGGATGCGCCCCATCGGCGCTGCGCGCCCAGACGTCGGCGAATGCCCGCGAGCACGCATCCGCATAGAGGCCGGGCACAGTGCCGTGGACGATGTCGATCATTGCCTGACACACGGCCGCGGCCCGGGCCGGATCCTGTCCCAGCGCGCCGTCGAACTGGTCGTCGAAGACGAAGAACAACGACATCGCGTCCGCGCACAGGTCCAGCGCCGCGCCCGTGGCGTAGGGGAAGCCGAGGGCGGCCAGATGCGGCATGTCCCAGGAGGTGTACCACTCCAGTGAGCGGCCTTTTCCGACCAGGCCCATTTGCTGCACCCATGCCAGATTCCGCTCGCGCGCACCCTCCAGGTCCGGGCTCATTGCGGTGGGGAAGGGTAGGTGGAACGCGATGTCCTGCGGCATGGGTCCTCCGTGCACGAGCTGGTCACAGCCGGGTTGAATCTCCGCCAGCGTCCGATGAGGTTCACGATCTCTCGGTCTAGAGGCGTGACGAAGCTGCCTTTCGGCCAGAAAGTTGCCGGTCTCACCGGAAGCCTGATGGCGTCAATTGCCGCCCGGTGTCGGCCGGTCCGGTGGGGCGGTCTGGTGGTGCACGGTAGGCCGCGTCCTCGTTCGATGGATCACCAGCACGAGATGCGGCCGGGGCATCGTGAGGTGCGACAACAATGTGCCGATCAGGTATCAGCCAGCGAAGGGGGAACGGGTGGACAACGAAGGGCGTCGTCCTGATGCAGCGGACATCGGGATGGCCGGATGCGGATGGCTCCTGATCGTGGCCGTCATCGCCATGCCCGGACTCATCCTGAATGACGGACCGCTGACCCTGTACCTGGTCGTCGTGGGCGGAGCGATCGGGTTTCTCTGGGCGCGTAAGAGGCTCCGCCGCTGACAGCGTTCTCCATCAGCGAACCTCCGCAGTCTGCTAGGACCGACCGCTGACTGAACCGCCCTGGGCAAGCCGGAAGTTCCGGCCTGTCCGGGGCGGCTCGCTCGGTCTCCACGCCTAACGGTGCAGCCCGAGCATCGATGCGGGCGGGGTTTCTGGTGCGGCAATTCGACAGGCTCGGATCATGCTGCGTCTAGCTCGCGGTCACGGATGTGGTCAGCGCAGGCCACCACGGCTGCCGGCCGGGGTGCCGAGCCGCCGGCCTCGGTGGCGGGTGCGGGGGCGCCTGAGGTGTCGTCAAACCAGGCTCGCGCTCGCGTGAATCTGACGGTGTGACCGCGGTGCGGGTATGGCGGGTGACTCATCGGAGCAGCCGGATCTGCGGGTGGCGGGGTGAGGGGTGCTGGAGCAGGTGGTTGTCGAGGTGGCGTAGGTGAAGGTCGAAGAAGGCTCGTACGTAGTCGCGTTGGGCGTGGATGGCCTGGTGCGGGCCGAGAGTGCCGATTGCTTGCGTTACCTGGCTGGGTGTCATCCCGAGGGCTGGCGCGGCTTGGGGGAGCAGTGTTTCCAGGTCGGTGAATGAGGTGTGGGTGGAGCCGATGAGGGCCAGTTCGCGTTTCCAGCCGTACTGGCTGGTCCAGAACTGATCCCAGCTGGGATCTTCTGGGCCTGGGCCGGGGTCGCTGCCGAAGAGAAGGAAGGGGCGGTCGGTGCCGGTGGTGACGGGTGGCAGGAGGCTGCCGTCCAGGTTGGCGCCGGCTCGCAGGCGCCGGTCGGCGCGGATGGCTGCGGCGGCTGTGGCGCCGCCGAGGGAGTGGCCGAGCATGCCGACGCGGGAGAGGTCGAACGCGCCGGCGAGGGAGGATGGTAGGGGGCGCCGTCCGGCATCGGTGTTGTGTCCGGCGTTGAGCGCGGTGAGCTGGTCCAGCACGAACCGGGTGTCCGCGGTGCGGACAGTGAGGGCCTTGGCGATCAGGGTGTCGTCGATGTCGCCGGTGAGGGCGAAGGTTTCCACTCGGCCGCCGGGAAACTCGACTTGGTCGGCGTCGTAGGTGTGGTCGATGGCCACGACGAGGTAGCCGTGGCTGGCTAGTTCCTCGATCAGAACAGTGCCGAGGTTGCGGTCGCTGTGCAGGCCCGGTGAGTACAGGACGACCGGTCTCCCGCACCGGCCGTGGTCCACCGGGGCGGCCAGGTGGGCGTGCGTGGTCGGCAGCAGCAGCGTGCCGGACGGGATGCCCTGTCCCCGTTCGAAGAAGGGGACGGCGCCGGGTGACATCCACGGCACGGGCGGGTGCTCATGTGTGGCGCGTGCCGGGTACCAGAGCTGGATCATGAGTTCCCGAGCCGGTCGGGAATCCTGCCAGGGATCGACGCGCGCTCGGTCGATCAGGTGCACCGCGATCGTGCCCAGGGGATGTGGACCGGTTGGTGCGGGCAGGGTGAGCCGCACCGGAGTCGGCGTGGGGTTGGCGGCGGCCGGAGAGCCAGCGGCGGGTCGCGACTGGGCGGATGCCGCGGTGGCCGTTGGGAGGGAAGCGATGGCTGACGCTACGGCGGTGCCGAGCAGCGCCCGGCGGGTCAGGAGCTGCCTGTCGTTCAGCATCGCCAAAATGTAAGGTGACCTTTCCATAGAGTCAAGGTTGCTTGACTCTATGGAAAGGTCACCTTACAGTCGCCGTATGGCAGAGCAGGTAAAGCAGGATCAGGTGACGCGCGCGGCCCGCCGCGCTGTATTCATCGACGGCATACCCGTGTCCACGTTGGGTCTGGTAGCCCTGGCTTTGGGCAGCAACCCCAATCCGAGCACCGCTCAGAAGACCTGGTGGATTGCGGCCACCGCCGTCTTCACCCTCGCGATCGCCTGGGTGCTGTGGCGGGCGTTCCGCCGCGCGGATGAATACCTGCGCAGGATTCAGTTGGAGAGCATGGCCATCGCCTTCGCCGCAGTCCTCGTGGGGCTGCAAGTGGCTACCCTGCTCGATGCCGCAGGCATCATCCAGCTCCATCAGCTCGCACAGTTGATCCTCCTCGGCGGCGTCGGCATCTGGATGACGATCGCCGACCTGCGTACCCGCCTGAACCGGTGACGAAGCACTGTGAAGAACCGACTACGCGAACTGCGTGCAGCCCGCCGGTGGAGCCAGGCCGACCTGGCCGACCGCTGTCAAGTGTCCCGGCAGGCCATCAACGCCATCGAAACCGAGCGGTACGACCCCAGCCTGCCTCTGGCGTTCACCATCGCCGACGTCTTCGGCCTGACCATCGAGGAAATCTTCCATCCCGAACGGACGGAAACGACGGACAACCCGGCCTGACAGGTAATTCGGGCCCCAAGGGTGCTTGAGAGGCTTTGAGTCGGAGGCCGACGTAGCTGGCGGGGTTTTCCACGTCGAGCTTGTGCCAGTTGCGGGCCGTGTCGTCGGCGAGGCCGAGGAGATCGACGAGCGTCTTCCAGTGAACGGCGCCACCGCGGCCAGCCATGCCCCCGCTGCGGGCCCTGCTGGCGCTGGTGATGCCCAGGCAGGTCAGTCGCCTCCGCAGAGTGTTGGAGGTCGTGGGCTGGTCGGGATGGAGGCCGGGAAAGAGGCAGGGCCTCGCGCGGGTCCTGAGCGGGGCGGCCAGTGGATGTCGTGCGTTGATCAGCCGTTGGAGAAATGCCGACGGGAGGTGACCCGGCCCATGTGCACGGCCAGGCCGCGGCGTCCCAGGCGGCGTGTCACCACCCCCGGTCAGAAGGAGCACCGCCGCAACAGCCAGCCGCAACGAAGCGAAGCAGCGGGCCGAGAGCATCACCGGGCGACGCGTGGCCTGTACAGAGAGGGCAGCGGCCAGATGCCTGGCCGCGGCCACACCCGTCAAAAATGCGGCTGGCCGGCGCCCTTACGGGCGGGCTGCGCACCCGGGTGCAGGCGGCTGCGCAGGGGGCCTCGCTCGCGGAAGGAGCCCGGCTCCCTGACGGCGGGAGTTGCGGCGGTGCGGCCCCGAAGCAGTGCGCGAACCGTGCGCCTGCAGGTGTGAGGCGCGACGGGAGGCTCAGCGGGCGGGGTGCAGCTGCGGGGGACGTGCGTCAGGGACGGCAGGCGCCGGCGAGCACGGCCTGGTGTACGGCGCGTGCCAGGCGGGCGCCCCAGGTGGAACGGGGGCCGGCGAAGCCGTGGACCTCGGCGGTGGGATGCGGGGCCCGGGCCGCGATACAGATGGCATCGGTGGGGGTGCCCGAGCAGTCGTGACCGGCGTCGAGCAGGGCCTGCACCTTGGCCTCGGTGGCGGTGGCCACGGCGTTGACGAGGGCCGCGTCGCTCAGTGCCACGGGCAGTGCGACCACGATGTTGATCGTGCCGGGCGCGGCGGGCGCCGCGCTGCCGTGGTCAGGGGAAGCGGCCCACCCCCGCACCCCGAGCCCCACGGTGGCGAGCGCGTCCACCCCGCCGTTTTGAGCATGCCCGTACGCCTGGACGTCCGCTGCCGTCATCAGTCCCACGCCCGGCCCGTCCGCTCCGGCGTCACGGGCCAGAGCGGCGAGGTGCCGGTCCGGGTCGACGCGTCGGTAGCCGTGCGCGACCTGGGCGTTGAGGACCCAGGACCGTTCCCCGATGCCTCCGCCGAGCACGGAGCTGCCGATCATCCGCCAGCCGGCTCCAGCGCGCCACAGCAGGGCGTGCAAGCGCTCGCCGTCCTCGACGCGCGTGAGGTGCTCCACCGCCAGCAGACCGGTGGTGGTGCACGAGGGCGGCGGGACGACGGCGGTCACCGGGCAGTACTCCTTACGGGGCGGGAACCGGTCGATCCTACGCGGCGGACCCGGAGCTGGAGGCCCCGGCCTCGGCAGGCCCACGGATTGGCGCGCTGCGATCCTCTTTCCGGGCCCGCCGTAAGTACGTCCACTGCGAGGCTCTACGCTCGGCACTCCCCAGCGGCGGCAACACCCTCACCGTCACGCAGAGCTGACAATCTTCGCCCCCGGCGCCACCTGCGTCCGGCGCTGGATCGACGGCGAACGGCCCTGTCCGCCGGTGCCCCTGCTCGCCGCGGTGATCTCCGACGCGGTGGGCCAATCGGTCATGCCGGGTGATCTAGCCTGGCCAGGGCTGAGCTGCTACTGGATCTCCTTGTGAACGGCCTCGATGTTGTTCCCATCGGGGTCGCTGACGAACGCGCAGTAGGCGCGGTACTCGCTCCACAGCCGCGGAGTGTGCCGCGAGACGCCCCCGGCCGCCACCGCAGCCGAGTGGAACGTGTCCACCGCTGCTCGACTCCCCGCGTCGAACGCGAGGTGCATCCCCCGGGTCGCCGTAGCCGGCTGGTCCGCGCGTTCCAACGAGACCGAGGGCGTATCCCGATCCGGATGCCAGTACTCGGCGACACCATCTGCCCGGTAGCCGGCAGAGATCCCGAGCGGCTCGAGCGCCGCGGTGTAGAACCTTTCACTTGCCTCGAAGTCGGAGGCGAACACACCAAGGTGATGGATGAAAGACATCGCTGATCCCATGACAGTGGAGCCTACGGCTGGACCGTCACCGACTGGGGTCCGAACAGGGGCTCGCATTTCGACGTGCCTCTATGGAGTCCGGCCAGCTCACTTACGTTGATCATGTGACTGCCCGTCGACCGCTTGGATCTGGGGCCATCGGCAAGCGGTCCAACAGTGCGGCGGCCTATCAGCTCCTGTGGCGTGTCAGTTCCGGCCCTTTCTCCAAGAGCTACAAGAATGAGGCTCAGGCCGACGGATGGCACGCCGAGTTGCTGTCTGCACTATGCAACCGCGAGCAGTTCGACACGGAAACGGCCTGCCCGCGTCGAAGGTGCAGGCGATCCTGGGCCGGCTGGGACACAACCCGCTTATCAGGCGGAGTGAGCTACAACTTTCGGAAGGGCGAGTGAAGATGCTGCTGGCCGCCGACCGCACCGGGGATCCCCAGCCGTACGCCTCGCACCAGGACCCCATTGCTGCTGGGCACCGGCCCCTCCACGTTCGACGGGGATCCCACGGTCCTCAGCGCTCCGGCGGCTCCACTACTGCTGCGCTCGGCTGTCTCGGGCGGCGCGGAATTCACCGAGATCCTCCCGCCCACCCAGTGCGCCGACAAAGTCGCGGCGATGCTGCGCTACTAGGTTCCGGTCTCCGTGACGATGCCGCTTCGCCGGTCTCTGGAGACGTCCGTGCAACCTTCAGCCCCTACCGAAACTGCGCCGGGAGATGCCATGCAACCGCCCGTCCTTGCTGGAGTCGACGGAACGCCTGCCAGCCTGCTGGCGGCCGGGTGGGCGGCCGGCGAGGCACGCCGCCTCAGGGCTCCGCTGGTACTGCTGCACGGCTACGAGGCACTGGCCGGAACGCCGCGGCTGCTTCTGGGTGACCCCGGGCTGGAACATCGTGCGGCCATGCGGTTGCTCACCGACGCGCAGGCGTGGGTGCGGCAGCACTACGACGACATCGACGTGGTGACCGAGCTGGCAGTCCGACCGGAGGCGGATCTGCTCACCGAATGGAGCCGGGACGCGCAGATGATCGTCCTCGGCTCACGCAGGCCGGGGCCAGTGAGCGGTTTCTTCCTTGGGTCGATCGGGCTGCGCGTCTTGAGCCGCGCCGAGTGCCCCGTCGTGCTGATCCGTAGTGACAGCGCCGCCCGCCCGCAGGAACAGGAGGTGGTGGCAGGCGTTCCTGAAGAGGAGGACCAGGCGCAGACACTGCTGGCCTTCGCCTTCCAGGCCGCGGCCACGCGCGGCGTCGCCCTGCGCGCCGTACGGGCCTGGAAGCTGCCCGCCCTGTTCACCTATGAACCAGGCCTGGCGCAGCACGCGGCCGAGAACAACGAACTGGAGCAGGCCCATCGTCGGGAACTGGCCGCGGTTCTGCAGCCGTGGCGCAAGCGCCATCCCGAGGTGGAAGTGATCGAGCACGTGGAAGTAGGGCCGGCGGCGGAGGTGTTGGTGGCCTTGGCCGCTTCAGCGCAGCTTCTGGTGGTCGGCCGCAGCAGCAAACCCGGCAGACGCTATGTCGGTCACGTCGCCCACGCGACGCTCCACTTCGCAGATGCCCCCATCGCCCTCGTGCCCACCCGGTGACGGCCTGAGCGCCGAACCACCGTGGCACTGGTCAAAGCGCCTGAGCCGGCCGGGGCCGCAGGTTGGCGGCGCTGGGGCACGACCGCGGTGCTGACGACAGCAGTTGTGAGCACCCTCGCGGGGCGAGAGAGGGGCGATGTCGTACGGGGCGTGACAGCCGCAGTCGACGTCTTTAGCACCATAGGTACGTCGACCGGCGAGCCTACCGGCTACGCCCTGCCTGCCTGACGAGTGCCGACACCCTGGGGCCGACGGCGCACCGCGGTGTGTAGGGAACGGTCGGTTAGGCGGGGCAGGAGGCACAAAGCGTCGGGCAGCTGTGATCAGCCGATGTAGCCGTTGTTATCGGGGTCGGAGCCGCTCTTGGTGGGTGAGGATCGACTTCAGTGGAAGCCGAGCATGCCGGGGAGTTGATGTCGACGGTGATCACGCCGGACGGGTAGTGGTCTTCGTGCTCGGTGAGCAGGATGCACATACCGGTGAACTCGGCGCGTGGCAGGGCGCAGTAGAAGGCGTGGCAGGTGTCGGGGCCGCCATAACCATCACGAATCAAGGTGCCGACCGTGGCGGCTGCCATGGTGTCGAGCGGATCGACGACTACGGCGGTGCAGGTGTTCCTCGTCCGCCTCGGCCTGCATGAGGCACGGAGCGGGAATGCGAAGCTGATCGGTGGGCGTGTGAGCCATATTGCCGGCGAGTAGGTTCAACGCCTTGTGACCGAGCGCCAGAGCATGAACGGCGCTGGTGTCGAGAATGATCACGCGACATTGCCCCGCGCTGCGCGCGCCTTCTCGGCGGCGATCTTGTAGATGTTGCCGCGGACGTCCGGAGCCTGGTCGAACTCCTCGTCACTGAGATCGATCCCGATGACGCGTCGCACCACCTCGCGGTCGGCCGCCAGGCGCTCGGTGCGCTGCGCCGTAGGCAGCTCGGCGGCCAGAACCTCGACCACTTCCGTAGGCCCTGTGAGGCGTGATGACGTGGGTGAGTACGAGCCGCAACCTGATGAGGGCGGCCCGCTCACCGGACCTCACTGCCGACGCGGTGCGACGGGGGTGGTTGCCAGGGCGGAGCCGCGTGGCGAACACGGTCCCCGCGGTGGTGTGCCGTGCACGTTCCCCACTCTGCGCCGCCACACGCCTGCTGTCCGCCGCCGAGGTCCCGCGTGCCGTCTTGCGCGAGCTGACCGGTCACCGCGGCCAGGGAGCCGCGCAGGACGACGCGCTGGTCGTCTGCCTGGACTGGCTGGGGCGCGGCTGAGACAGACTTCACGAAGCCTGCACCCGGTATCCGTTGTCCGAGCCGTCCCGGCACGGATACTGTTGCCGCACGACAACAGTTTTCGAATGAGGGCCGGGCGCATGACGTGTCAGGTCTGAAGGGTAGTGCCAGGACGCTGTCAGCGGACTCGGCGCTCTCGCGAAGCCGACCGCGAAGGACATGCCGGCACCACGGCCGGCCAGGCGCCTGCGCAAGGCTCCCGGCTTCTGACTCATTGAAGGTGACATGGCGTTCTTCTCGGTACTCGGGCCGGACCCCTTGCACCTGGCGTCCGGGACGGAGTTGGCGGGCGAGGTGGTACGCCTGCGAGCGGAGAACGAGCAGCTGCGGCAGGCCATGGCGTCCCATGCCGTGATCGACCAGGCCATCGGAGCCCTCGTAGTCCTTGGGCAGATCGGCGCCGGCGACGGACTGGGCGTGCTGCGGGACGTCTCCCAGCGCACCAACACCAAACTGCACGCCGTCGCCGAACGCGTCCTGGACCTGGCCCGTGGCGGGGAGCTGAGCGAGCCCTTCCTGCGTGAACTGCGATCAGCCCTGACCCGTCTCACAGCGACAGCCACCGGGTAGTCACCGCCGCACAGCCACCGCCACGTCTCCAACCACGCTGCTGACTCCGCGCTACGAAGTGGTGGTACGCCGGAGACGGTGCCGAAGCCGAGGAGAGGGCCGCCCGGTGCCGAGGCGGCCGCCGGCGAAACCGACGCCGACACCATCAGCCTCGGTGATGAAGGCAGCTAATCCGCCGGTGTACCCACGGTCCTGCACCACAGCCGCGAAACGTACTGAGCGGCGACCGCCGGGGGCGCGAGAGGGCACCGGCGGCCGGCAGCGCGGGGAAGAGCAGTTGCCGACGGCTCGGCCTAGGCCTTCTTGGCGAGGTGAGCGAAGACGACGAGGTTCTCGGTGTAGTCCTTCGCGGCGCCGTCGTATGCGCCGGAGCAGGTGATGAGTCGTGCGAGTGCCTTAGGGGTGTCGTCGTAGACGCGGCGATTCGGAAAGTCGTCCTTGCTGAAGCTTTCGACGGAGTCGACAACAAAGACGGCAGTGGTGCCGTCCGCACGCATGACCTCGAAGCTGTCTCCGGCGGTGAGTTCATTGAGCCGGGCGAACACCGCAGGGGCTGTGACGGTGTCAAGGTGTCCAGCGATAAGCGCGGTTCCCCGCTCGCCCGGCGAAATCCCCGCGGCATGCCAGCCCACCAGGTTGGTGTCGTTCGCCGGTGGGGCGCCGAGTGCGCCGGAAGGCCCGATCGCCAAGGGAGTGAAGGGCGCGTTCACCCCGATCTTCGAGATCTTCAGCCGCGTGGGGGCCGATCTCGGCATCGTCACGCCGACCGTCGGGCGCGATGACTTCGTGGCGGACGCGGGGGTGGGCCTTCGAGACGCGGACGAACCGGTCGCATCGTGGGTGAAGGTGTCCGGGCCCACCACGAACACGAGCACGAGCAGGACCAATGTCCAGAAGACGATGGTTGCGACCCATCGCGCTCTACGCCGGGACACACCCGTTCCGGTGAGATCTGGTCGGAGCTTCACCAGGAACACCTTTCGAATTCGCGAGACGGGTTTGGAGGCCGGGCGAGGGGTGCCCGGACGTGAGGGCCGCCATCCAGAAGGGACGGCCCTCACGTCCGGCTCGTCCTAGGCCGGCGTGCCGGCCTTCTTGCGTCGATAGAGAACGAACGCGGCCGCCGCACCGACCAGCATGACCCCGCCGGTCACGTTCGTGCCGCTGCTCGCGAGACCGCCTCCGCCTGTGTGCATCCCGCCCGTCGGCTTCTGGTGCTCGGGCTTCTGGTGCGTGTAGCCCTCCTCCTTCTGCTCGTCCTTGCTCCAGCCGTTGTCGTTGACCAGGGACAGCGCACCGCCTCCGGTGTGCACGCCGCCGTGCGGCTTACCGCCGTCCCAGTCGTGCTCCTTGTCGTGCTCCTTGGACCACTCGTCACCGTTGACCAGGGACAGCGCACCGCCTCCGGTGTGCACGCCGCCGTGCGGCTTACCGCCGTCCCAGTCGTGCTCCTTGTCGTGCTCCTTGGCCCATCCGTCACCGTCGCTCAGGGACAGGGCGCCGGATCCGGTGTGCATGCCACCGTGCGGCTTGTCGTGGTCCCATTCCTTACTGTGCGAGGAGTCGTCCTTGTCCCAGTCACCTGCGGAGAGGGCATGGGCACCGGGTGCGGTGATCGCCAGGGCGGCAGCAGTCGCGGTGGCGGCAAAAAGAATGCGGGCAGAGCGCATCGATGGCTTCCTTCCGTCCCCTACGCCAGCCAACTCTTTTCGTCGGCTTTTCACGCGTAGCGACATGGCTTACCGTCAGCCGTCCCACGGCCGCGTGCCATTTGCGGTAGTGCATACGGGAAAAGCCCCAGCATCATGTGATCCGAATGGGTGCCAGCGACCGTGCCCTGCGGGCTGGTGCCCCCGGTGCGTGTCTCGCGCGCATTGCACCGCCTGGCGCGTCCCACCTCGATGCCGTCGACAGCCGTCCTCGTAAGGGCCGGTTTCTCGTACGGCCCATCCGACGTACGGGCCGGCCCTCGATTTGTCCGGGACAGCGGCAGATCGGGTGCGTAGGACGAGGGCAGCAGGCTGAGGCACGAACCCTCGCCCTCCTGCGCCTGCGCAACGCTGCTCCGCATCGCCACCGTGAGGCGGGCCGAGGCCTGGCGAGGAAGGGATGACGAGCCAGGGCACCGATGCGTCCTGCTGATCGAAGTGGGCGTCTTTCACCGCCAACTCGGCGCCCTTGACGCGATGGGCGCCCGACTCGGTTACTTGCCGACCGCCGGCGCCCTGCCCTCGGTGTCCCCGGGCTCCATCTCAGCACGACCAAGATAACGGCAGCTGTTGCCGCAGGAACTGTTCCACATGTACGACGACACCCTTGTCTCCGTCGAACTCCTGTCGGCGTGGGTCCGTGTCATCCAGCCCATCGAAATCGCCCTGTACCTGGGGGCATTCGAGGAACTACGCAGCATGGCGGTATACGGAACCAAGGCTCGCGCACTTGTCGTCAGAGCCGTCGACGACCTGCAGTGACCGTGCTCCCGGCGGCGGCGCCCTCTGTAGGCAGCCCACCAGGACGCCTCATGTGACGCCAAGTTCAGAATGCTTCCGCGGGTGCTCCGGAGCGGTCACCATGGAGATCCGTCGGCGACCCGGGGGTGGGGATGAGCGAGGGTTGGGGCGTTCGGGATGGGCACCGGAGCAGGACGGACCCGCGTGGTGGCTGGCGCTGGCCTGCCTGGTAGGGCTGCTTCCGGCCTACCTCGTGCTGACGAACTTCACCGCAGAGATACAGGCGGCGTTGTGGGGCGAACCCGGAACCGTGACCCAAGCCCGCTGCCGTACCTACGACAACCGTCGTCAACGCGGGAACGTTGACGTCCTGCGACGTCTCGGTCGAGGGTGACATCCGCTCGCAACCGGTCCGTGCGTGGTTGGTGGACGGCACGTCCGGCACTGCGTATGTCTCACCGACGCTGTGGGCGGGGGTGCTCCCGGTGGGGCTCTCACCTGCTGGCGGGTGTCCCGGCAGCGGTGACGGTGGAGTATGCGCGCCGCGTCCGCGCACAGCGCTTGCGGCCGGCTCCACCCGCCCGGCCTGGTCCACAGGGGCCGGCGTCGAATGCGGACGACTCGCGGATTTCTGACTTCTGATCGCACCGACGGTCACGCCCGGAGGGTTCGGTTCCCTGATGGCGAGCTGGTGGTGGGGTTCGCAGAGAGGGATTTTCGGCTCAATGCGAAGGGTATGCCCAATATCCATGATATCTACCGAGCGTATGACAGTGGATATACGGTCGTCATCAACAAAGTTCATTGCCGAGAATCCGCGGTGGCGGGATTGTGTCGCGCCCTAGAGAATGCCCTTCACCATCCAGTGGGGGCGAACCTTTATCTGACCCCTCGCAACGGTCAGGGCTTCGCCCCTCATATGGATACGCATGACGTATTCATCCTGCAGTTGCACGGAACTAAGGAATGGCACGTAGGGAATCCCCTAAGGCATCTTCCACTTCCTCTTGACGAGCAAGGGGAAGTGGAGCTTCTCGATTTCCGCAAATTTACATTGACTCCTGGAGACGTCCTCTACCTACCGCGCGGCTTTCCGCATGAGGCTCTTACGTCCGCATCTTCCTCACTCTATTTGACCGTAGGCGTCTATGCCTACCGTTGGCTCGACCTGATGATTGAGACGCTCAGCGTGCTGGCCGACGATAACGTTCAGTTCCGAAGTGCGCTGCCACCAAAATTCCTTAGCAACCCCCTTGGCGCGGCGCACACCTCAGAGCTGTTCAAAATCTTCGCGGACGCCTTTGCCGGTCATGAACTTCCTGAGCGGGCAAAAGAGCGGCTCGGTGCGAAGCTCGTCACCGAGGCCAAGGTCGCCGAGCCTGGACATTTTCGATCACTTGATGCCATCCAGGACCTGACGGGAGATTCCACTGTTTTCCGATCGCCAGGCCTCCTCTGCAAGGTCCGATTGGGTCCGACAGAGGCGTCGATCGCGTTCTCCAACAATTTCGTTGCGGGACCTCTGCTGCTAGAACCTGCTCTCCGCTTTGTGGCCGACCATGAACGGTTCGCGGTGCGCGAACTGCCCGGCGAGATGACGAGTGAGGACAAACTGGACCTAGTGCGTAGGCTCATCAGTGAAGGATTTCTCCGAATGAGTAACCCATCAGGAGGCTCGTGATGCCCGACAGTCGAGAAACCACGGATTCTTTCGAAATCAACTCCCGTCAGGTGAACAGCAGCAGCTCTGCGGGAAACGCTATGAACAAGGATGATGAGCTTGTGCTGCGTCAGTGGTGCCAGAATCTCGTATTCCAGGACCAGCGTTACAAAAACAAGGCAATCTTCAAACTGGCAGCTTTGGCGATGGGAAACGATGAGATCCGATGGCGACTTGTCAACGACACCGAAAGCATTCTGAGTGAATTCCGCTCGAAGCTGGATCTCCCCGAGGGAACGACCTTGCGGTTCTGGGACAACACCCCTGACACACTTCATGTCGTCTTGCCTCCCCGCCCAGGGGAGGCAAGCAAGCGCTCCGCGCCGCTCCGCGAGGCTCTGCGTTCAGAAACCATAAAGGGAGAGGGAAGCGGCTTCGGCCGCGACGACTTCAGGAACCACGGAGACGCGTGGGACGATTTTGGCACCATTGACAGGGGAGATCACAAAAAAGACGGGCACTAGCCTGGTGTCACCTCCCAGGCAGAAAGCCGCGTCGCGAACGGGCGGTGCTTGCCTGCGGAAGCATGAGTTGCGGCCCCTGCGCTGGCCACGTACAGCCCAGGCTGGTGGTGGTCCTGTACATCCACGGCCGCCGAGACCCTATTCACCGCGAGCGGATCAGCCACCCCGCCATGCTGCCCGGCCCCCGCCCCCGACTCGTCCGCCAAACGCGCCGCTTGCGCCGCCTCTCATTGGCACGGGCAGACAGAAAAGCCACCGTGTCGCAGAAAAAAAGAGCTCGACGGACGGATCAAGAGATCGCGGGCCAAACCGCGACCCCTGGTGGCGCCGACCTGCGCGCACTCACCGGGCCGCAGCGGTTCCTGGCCGCGCTTCCCACGCTGCCGGGCGGCCTTGCCGACGCCCCTCCGGGCCTGAGGTCCGAGCCGCCATACAGGTAAACAGGGCTGCGTTGGACCCGGATGCCTCGGTGGAGGACTGGCAGGCGGACATAGTTGTCAATGAGCGTCCTGCGCGGCCTCGGTAGTTGCGGGACGGTCGAGTCCGCAGCATGCGGATGTGGGCGGCGACTTCCCGCCTCTTCACGCCGCTAACGAACGGTAGACCGTCCGCCTCGGTGACGAGCTTCATTGGGCGCTGTCCTGTCACCTCGACAGTCGACGGAACTCCCGCCAGCCTGCTCGCGGCTGGATGGGCGGCTAGCGAGGCACGCCATCTCGGGGTTCCGCTGGTACTGCTGCGCGGCTACGAGTTACTCGCCGACGCGCAGGCGTCGGTGCGGCAGCACTACGGCGACATCGACGTGGTGACCGAGCTGACAGTCCGACCGGAGGCGGATCTGCTCACCGAATGGAGCAGGGACGCGCGGATGATCGTCCTCAGTTCGTCAGGATGCGCATCGTGATTACGGCGTCCACATCGGAGACGTCCCGGGCCGTGGCGAAGAGTCGGCCAGCAACGACATCACGCCACCGGGGATGCCGAGTTTCGCCAACACCCAGTCGAGCGAGGCACCTTCGGTATCGCACATTCTGGCGATCACGCTCGTCTGCTCGGGCAGAAGGATCCGGCGTGGGATCACGATCGTCTCGCGGACCCGGTCGAGGGGGAGCCCCCGCAGGAACCCCCTCGCGGATGCCTGCACGGCGTCCTCGTCCTTGGGCAAGGGCAACTGTCGACGGGCAGCGTTCGACACGACGATCCCGGCGACATGGACGTAGTCCGCGAGGAGCGGCCCGAGCAGGTCTGCCAGTGCGTCGGTCTTGGCAGCGAGCGTCAAGTCGGTGAAGGGCATTGGGAAGTTCAACAGGCCGCTGTGGTCCTCCACCCAGATCCAGGCGGTGCCAGCGCCCGCGGTCTTGGCGCACTTGCCCCGGACCTTGCTCAAGAGGCGCTGGCCCTGGTCGCTCTCCACGGTCTGTCCCGTCAGGGTGGTGCCGCGGGGAGCTTTGCCGGGGCGTATCGTCAGTCGGCTCCCGCCCCTGCTCAGGACGTCGACTGCCGTGCCCAAGGCCGCGCACTGCCGGGCTGCTTCCTCGGTCCGCGCTTTCCACGTCTGGAAGTCGTGGCCGTTGAGGTATTCGGGGAAGTCGCCTTCCCAGTAGATCTCCCGGTCCCTGTCCAGGGTGAGGAGGTGCACTCTGCACCGTTGACGGAACGCCTCGTAGTCCTGGAACTTTTGGTCCTCGGCAAAGGTGACCACCTCGATGAAGACGGGACCGATGCGGACGTCGCCGGGGCCGCCGCTGGCTTTCGCCGGCTCCAGCTCTACCTGGTGTCCGCGCGCCGCCCCCAGGAGCGCGAGCCGGGTCTGCGTCTGCGTATGGAGGAACCGGGACAGGGTGACATCGCGGCGGGCATCGCGCTTGACGGTGGTGAGGCCGGACACTTTGGCGTTCTCCAGATAGGCGTATGCGGCCCACCAGCGGATCGCCTCCACCCAGGCTCCCTGCTCGGTTCCGGTGAAGGTCTGTAGTACCGGCGCGGCTCGGCCCAGACCGACGAACGTGTCGCTGGCGCGGTCCGAGGAGGGGGAGGGGTGACGGCCTTGGGCAGCCAGCGGCTGTCGAAGAATGCGGTGAGGCCGGCCACGGCACGTTCGGTCACTTCGTGACCTGCGCTGGATAGATAGTCTGCGCCCTCGGGCGCACCGAACCATGCCTGCCAGTCGATCGTGCGGGGGCCTTGATCGATCGCCTGCCATATCTCTCTGTCGCGAGGGTGCATGCCGGTCAGCATGAAGGATCCGCGGACCGGTAGCGCAGGAATATCTACGGCGGCTGCCACCAACATCTCGTCCAAGACGCCGCCACCCCCGGCATCGACGTGCACATTGTGGATGGGATCATGTACGACCGTCGCCTGGCCCGCGATGAGCGACCTCTCGGTCAGCAGTGCGGGAGACTCGAACTCAGCAGCCACTCCAGGGCCTCGGCTGGGCACCCCAGCCGAGAGCCTGTCTGAATCACAGCGGGCTGATCACGCGTCCATGAGTGGCTACGACCGATAGAAACCGGACGGAATGAACGACTGGGACCGTCGGATGTATTCGGGCCTAGAAATAGACCCAGCCGCTGCAGTCGTAAACCTGGTGAGCGGCGTCAGGGTGGTTGCAGAGCCGGAAGGCCCAGACATCACGGCCAAGGTTCCAACTGGTGGAAGTTCCGGCTCGGGTATACAGATTGATCCCCCATGCCCCGTCATAGGTCCGATACTGCACGGTGCTCCCTTCCCCTCCGGCCGAGTAGAGCCATATCCATGCCGCAGCACCGTTTCCGGGGTTGTTGTCCACCTCGGCCTTGGAACCTTGCCACCAAATTCCGGCCGTCGCCATGGTCGAGGGCGGTGAGTCGAGAGTCGGCGCTGCAGAAGCGGACGGCGCAAGCGCGACACTACAGAATGCCAGAATTCCCGCAATAGCGGCGAACACGCTGGCGGATTTCTTTGATCTCATTCCCCTACACTCTCTCATATACGATGTCACGCCGAGTTCCGGAGGAAAAAGTATCCCCAATATCTGAACCCTGCGCATTCCTGTATTGCTGAACGTCAATTCTCTTAAGGGGTGCTGGCAAGCAAATTGACGTTACCCGAAGTAGACCCAGCCGCCGCAGTAGACGATGGTGCCGCCGTTGTGATTGTCGCGCTCGACGCAGGCATGGAACCTCCAGATGTCCGCCGACAAGTTGGCAGAATATGAGGTCCACTGTGCGGGCCACAATTTTCCGGTCCGCCCGTCGTAGTACTGGTACTCCGCCCAGGCGTCATCCGTGCCAGTTCCGTTATAAGCCCAGATCCAGGAGGCAGATCCATTTCCGGGCTCATTATCGGCCTGTACCTGCATACCCGAGTATTCAGTTCTGAGAGCGTACTGCACGCCAACTTCGCTCGCCGAAGCCTGCTGCGGAATAATTACGCCCAATGCAGTGACCGCGAGAGCGGCAGCCACTCGAACAAGGTTCCTCATGATAACCTTTCAGAAATAATGATGACGAGTTTCCGCCCCGCGTAGGGGATTTTGCGAAAAGCTTCCGGAGGGGCTGCAGCTTGTGCCTCCAGCTGCAACCGGAACAGCCCGCAAAGAGTAATTTGACGCCGCCGTCTGAGAGGAAGTAGGGCCATTATTCGAGCTTTCGAAAATGACCCCCAAATCTATTGAACCGGTTGCCGCGTCAAGTAGATCATTAAATTGTGCGCCTCGTCAAGGTTCGCCTTTCTTGAGAACTGAACACTTCCCCACCTCCACATGAACAGCCCTCTGTCTCGACTTGCTTTGCGCTCAAAAAACCTCCTTTTAAAGTTGAGGGTATATATATTCATCCCGTGGTCCAATAGGTGGCAACATTTCCATTTTGCCTCACAGTTCGTGACAAGATCAGTTTGTCCGTTTATGCCAAGATTCAGCCGTCCGGTGTAGTCGTACCGTCCCAGCAGCAGGGTCCCCGGCGCGGCGAGTGATCCGGTGACCGCGCCGATGATGGCTTCGGTGGTCTGGCGGACCTTGTGCTTCTGCCACCTCGCGTGGGCCGGTAGGCCCCGTTGAGGTTCTTGAAGACGAGGCCCTCAAGCCCCGCGACGGCCCAGTCCAGCCATTCGCGGGCGGTGTCCGGTCGGTGGTCGACGGGCACAGCGCCCACGGCACGCTCAGCTCCTGTTCGGCGAAAAGTCCCTCGAGTGCGGCCCGGCGCCGCCGGTACTGCCGGCCGGTGAGATCGGTGTCGCGTAGGCGCAGCACGTCGAACGCAGAAGCGCGCAGGTTCGCAGGTTCTCGGATGGGCCTGGAGGCGAACCCGTGCGTTGCTGTTGCCATTGGCCTGGGTTGAGCGGCGAGTTCGCGGACAGGGCAATAGGCCACGTCCAGGATTCCAATGAGGGCGAGGGCCATCGAGCTGGTGAGGTAGGTGAAGTCTGCGGACGGCGCGATGATCTGCCCTGCGGACGGCGCGCCGATGTGGCATCCGGAGCGGGGGCATCTACCTGCTTCCACCGCACCGTTCCGGCCTTGTCTGCAGTCGGCTCATTGCCCGCCGCGCAGTGAGGTCCTATCGCGCGGCTGGCCGGCAGCCGGATTCAGCGGACTGGTCGTGCAGGTAGCGGGACTGTTCCAGAGGCGTGAGGGTGGTGTCGATGGCCTGGCAGATGTTGCGGATTGCGTGGGCCGGGTCGGGCAGGTCGACTTTCCACAGCCCGACGGAGCTGCCCGCGCCGATGGCCAGGGTTTGTCCGTCCGGGCTGAACGCCACGGCTGGGAGCGGGCGGGTCGGCAGGGTGATTCTGGTCTGGCTGGTGGCGAGGTCCCACAGCTGGACTCCTCTTGTGCTGCTGGTGGCCAGGGTGCGTCCATCGGCGCTGAAAGTCAGTGACACCACCTCACTGTTGACGCTGAAGCGGTCTTTGGGCTGACCGGTGCGTCTGTCCCATGTCTCCACAAATCCGCTGCTGCCTGCGGTGGCCAGGGTGTGCCCGTCTGGGCTGAACGCCAGGGACACCGGGGTCCCGTTCGGCTTGATGGTGCGCTGTGTGCGGCCGGTTGCGGAATCGAGCAGCGTGACCTGTGCGTCGCCGCTGGCCCCGATATCTACGACGGCAAGTGTGCGGCTGTCCGGGGTGAACTCCAAGGGTCTGACGGATCGGTCGTGGCCGGTGTGGACGGTGTGCAGTGCACCGGTTGAAAGGTGCCAGATTTTGACCGATCCCTTCCCACCGGCGATGGCGAACCGCGTCCCGTCAGGACTGAAGGCTGCCCTGCTGGCGCCCAGGGCACGGCTTTTGAGAAGACGGCCCGTGGCGACGTCCCGGACCTCGATCACCACACCGTTCTTTGTGGCCCTAACGGCCAGGGCGCGCCCTGTCGGGCTGAATCCCACAGCTCCGAGGCGCCAAACCGGGAAACGCAGCTGCTGTCCCCGGAGTGCCAGGTCGGTGTCGAGCGCCAGTGTGGCTTCATGATTACCGGTTCTGACATCCCAGAGCTGTACCGACCCACTGCCGGGCGGGCCTTGGTGAACCGTGGCGACCGTGCGCCCGTCCGAACTGAATGCCATGTCGTCAACGGACGTGCCGGCACGGCCTCGCAGAGTGGTCTGCGGTTGATCGGCGGCAAGGCTGTGAACGCGGACGGTGGGGTCCGCGTTGCTGCTGGTAACCAGGGTGCGGCTGTCCGCGCTGAGGGCCAATTTCACGGCCCCGCGTCCGCGGTGACCGGCGATCACGGTGGCCTGCGCCGTGCCGGAGGCGGTGTCCCACAGTCGGACCGTGCCCTCACGAACCGGGATGGCGAGGGTCCGCCCGTCCGGGGCGAAGGCCACCTTGTTCCACCCGATGGGACCATCCCTGATCGTGCGCCGGACGATGCCAGTGGCCGTCTCCCGCAGTTGCACCGAACCATCGGTTCGGACATTCGTGTAAGTCCGGCCGTCAGGGCTGAAGACCACCGCCTCGCCCTGGCTGTCATGGGCGGTTCGGGTGCGGCCGGTGGCCACGTCCCACACCCGCACTCGTCCATTGCTCACGGCGGTGACGGTACGTCCGTCAGGGCCGAAGGCGACGGCCTGCGCGTCGAGCCGGCTGGTGAAACTGCGCCGCTTGTGGCCGGTGGCCACGTCCCACACCCGTACAGCCCTCGGGGAGGAGGCGGCCACGGTACGACCGTCAGGGCTGAAGGCCATCCCGCGTACCGAACCGTCGGGGACGGTGAGGGTTCTGAGTTTCCTGCCGGCGACGGGATCCAGTAGCCCGATCATCCCGTCGGCTCCACGGACGGCAGCGACTGCGAGGGTGCGTCCGTCGGGACTGAACGCTGCGACTTCGCCGCTGTCGTAGCCGGCGAACGTGTGTCGGAGCCGGCCTCCGGGCAGACTCCAGATCCGCACCTTGCCGTCTCGGCTGTTGGCCGCGACGGTGCGTCCGTCCGGGCTCACGGCGATGGAATCCACGGGTTTGGTACCGCCGGTCAGGCGCTCGCGCAGCGGTAGGGCCGCGGCCGCGTACAGTGCGGCGGTGGCTTCGCGGGTCGGGCTGGTTCGGTAGGCGTGGACAGCGAGCAGTGAGGCGAGGTCGGGTTCGGAGGCCAGCAGTGCAGTGGACTGGGCGGCCAGTTGCCGGGACTGGGCAAGGTGCTGGGCGGTGACCGCGCTCTGCCACTGTCCCGCGGCGAGGCCGGCGGCGATGAGGGCGAGGCACAGGGCGGCGGTGACCGCGGTGAGCACCAGCCGGTAGCGGCGGCGGCCCTTCTGTTCGTGGTCGCGGCTCGCGTGGAGGAAGGCGTACTCCAGGTCGTTCAGGTCTTCGCGCGGTGCGCCGCCGAAGTGTTCCTGGGCGGCGGTGAGCCGGCTCCCCCGGTACATGGCGCCCTTTTCACGGCCCAGTTCCTGCCAGGCGTGGGCCGCCTCGGTCAGGTTTCGGTGCATACGCAGGCGTTCGCGGTCTTCCTCGATCCACTCGCGCAGCCGGGGCCAGGACGTGATCAGGGCCTCGTGGGCCATCTCGACCGTGTCGCCGTCCAGGGTGAGCAGCCGCGCCGCGGCGAGTGCCTCCACCACCTGGGCGGAGTCATCCCGGCCGGTGGTGGGCAGTTCCGCGTGCTCAAGGGGACGGCGGGTGTCGGGGGTGCCGTCACCGGGGGCGACCAGGCGCAGCAACACCCGGCGGGCGGCAGCGGCCTGGTGTTCGGTGAACCGGCCGTAGACCATCTCGGCGGTCTCGGCGATCGCGCCGTCCAGACATCCGGCCGCCTCGTATCCGGCCAGGGTCAGCGTCTTGCCTCGGCGGCGGCGCCAGGTCTCCAGCAACGCGTGGGACAGCAGCGGCAGTCCGCCCGGTGCGTCGGTGACCTCCTTGACCAGCCGGGCGGTCAGAGCGCGTTCCACGGTCAGTCCGGCGGCCGTGGCCGGCTTGACGACGGCGTCGCGCAGTTCCGCCGGGCTCATCGATCCCGCCAGCAGATTGGCATCGCGCAGTGCGTCGGCGAGGCCGCGGTGCTCGGCGCAGCGGCCGTAGAAGTCGCCGCGCACCGCCAACAGCACCCGCAGGCGGCTGTCTGCCTGCCGGGCTGTCAGCAGCAGATCGATGAAACGAGTGCGCTCGGCCGCGTCGTGGCAGAGGGTGAAGACCTCCTCGAACTGGTCGACGATCACGAACGTGTCCGTCCCTGCGCTGTCGTCACGGGGCATGGCGGGGGTGAGGAGGGGTGCATGGGTTCGGGCGGGACGTTCGCCCGGGGTGAGGATCCGGATCGCGGCCGGACGCAGGTCCGGCTCCTGAGCCTGCCGGAGGACGGGTATCAGGCCGGCCCGCAGCAGGGAGGACTTGCCGCTGCCGGAGGGGCCGAAGACCGCCGCGAAACGGCGACGCCGCAGCAGGTCGACCAGGTCGGCGGTGAGTTGCTCCCGGCCGAAGAACAAGGCGCTGTCCCCGGTCTCGAACCGTGCCAGGCCCCGGTACGGCGCGAGTGATCCGTCGCAGTCCTGAGAGCCGTCATCGGCGGACTCCTCCACCGCCTCCTCCCACCGGGCCTCCCATTCCGCCAGGTCTCCACCGCACGCCCCCGCATAGGCCAGGGCCACCGGCAGCGTCGGCAACTGCTCGCCCGCTGCCGCCTGCGACAGCGTGGTCACCGAGTAGCCCGCCCGCTGGGCCAGAGCCCGGTAAGTGATCCCGTCAGCCTCCGCCCGCAGCTTGCGTAACTCGAACGCAAACCGCTGCACCGGACCCGCCGCCGGATCCACCGGCACCTCACGACGACCCGTCACACCCTCACCCCTCCAGCTGCCCCTGCATCAGAGCGGGCAGCCAACCCATGCACCTCTATGACACCCGAACGGTTCGCGCACCCCGTCATTGTTCGGCCCCCAGAACGGTACTGCCGAACAACGCCATAGCCGCTGGACTCGTTGATGCGAGCGGCGCGGGGGACAGCGCTGCGGGAAACCCTGCTGGTCGTCTGCGGCCAGCAGGGCGACCTGCAAGCGCGCCAGCAGGATCGAAGGCTTAGCGATCTCCCCCACCCGATGCGGGCCACGTCGACACCCGCGCCACGACCGGCCCAACCAAGATCTCACCAAAGAGGAGTCTGTCTGCGCATGCAATCCCCACCCCTCCTCCCTCCTTCACCGACACCTTCACTCTCACTCAAATCGCGATTACTGACGGCCCTCACGATGGCCGGTTCGTCGCGGTTGGGCTGGCTGGACGCATTGCGCGGCATCGCCGCGCTCGTCGTAGTGTTCGACCACTCGTCGTACACGTTCATGGCGGACTTCCGGCGGGAGTTGATGCCGCAGTTCAACACCAGCCGCTACGGCATCATGGTGTTCTTCCTGGTGAGCGGCTACATCATCCCCGCGTCGCTGGAACGCCGGGGCTGCGTCCGGACGTTCTGGATCGGACGGATCTTCCGGGTGTACCCGCTGTGGGCAGCTGTCGTCACTGTGTTCCTTGCCGCCAACCTCTTGGGCATTGCGGACATGCGTGAGTTCGGTCAGCAGAGCGCTGTCACTGTGGCTGTCGCCCACGCCATGATGCTCCAGGAGTTACTGGGGACACCCAATCTCCTGCTCATCCTGTGGACCCTCTCCTACGAGATGTCCTTCTACCTGCTGGTCGTCGCTCTTTTCACGGTGCGCCTTCACCGGCAGTCTGCGGCGGTCGCGGTCATCTTGGCCGTGCTTGCCGCTGTGAGCGTGACGGCAGGGGTAGTGCTGCCAGCCTCTGCCCTGTCCAGCTTGGTCGGCACCGGCTCGCTGATCGCGTGTGCCTCGATCGCCATGGTGATCGCCATCTGCTGTGCGAGCGCCAGGTCACCCGTGCTCCGGGTGTTCGGGGGTGTGTTGGGCGGGGTGCTGGCGCTGGTCCTGATCGCGTTGAACGGCACGGTTCCGGTGTGGGAGGGCCTGGTGATCCTCGCCGTGATGTTCCTCGGCACCGCCGTCTACCGTGCCGAGAACGGACAGACCACCTGGCGCTACGCCGCTGGCACTGCCGTCCTGGTGGTCGCCTGTGGCGTGGGGAGTGCGTACCGGTACGGCGACGGTGGCCACTTCACACGGCGCGGCTGGATCGTCGCGTTCCTGCTGGCTGTGCTCACGTTCGGCGCCGGGCTGGCGTCGCGTCGCCAGCGCATACCGCGGGTGCTGACCGGATTGGGAATGTTCAGCTACTCGGTCTATC
The DNA here is from genome assembly GCF_042872045.1 of Streptomyces sp. NPDC005496. Taxonomy (NCBI): domain Bacteria; kingdom Bacillati; phylum Actinomycetota; class Actinomycetes; order Kitasatosporales; family Streptomycetaceae; genus Streptomyces; species Streptomyces sp. NPDC005496. The sequence continues at coordinate 83,866 of NZ_JBIAJQ010000010.1, read as the reverse complement.
TGGTGCATCCCGTGCTGCTGGCGGTGATCGACAGCACGATCGGCCGACGGCGGCAGGACAGTCCTGCGCTCGAAGTGGCGTTCTTCATCGTGCTGCTGCCCCTGTGTCTGCTGACCTACCGTTGCATTGAAGCGCCGAGCCAGACCTGGGGCCGCAGGTTGGCCCGCCACATGCAGCCACCGTGACACCTACGCCCGCTCGTCGAACAGCGGGACGCCCGCTGGTGCCAGGTCGGTGCGTACCCGCAGCAGCCGGACTGGGTGCCTCCATCGTCCGGCCACGTCCAAGGACACGTCGACGGCGATTTCGGCGACGAGGACTGGTTCGACCAGGTGAACCTGGAGCTACTGTCGGGAGCCCCATCCGGCGGAGAACGATCAGCCCGTTGTCGCTGGCTCCCCGAGGCAGCCGGCCTGCGCCCACCCGGCCATGTGCGAGGCGGTCAGGGCGTGGGGTTGCAGACGGGCTGGACAGCGCCGCCCGGCTTAGCGGATCCGGGGCAGCGCCTTGTCGGGGTGCGCGGTGTGGACGTAGCGGACGGCGGTGCCGGGATGGATGCCGAACAGGTGCACCAGATGTACCGGGTCGGCGGTCTGCCGGGCCTCGTCCAGTACGCGGTCGCTCCACATCTGGCGCGGGGTGATTCCGGTGCGATCGAACGCGCGGCGCAGTGCGCAGTAGCTGACGGGCGGTAGGGCGGGGTGGTGCGCCGAGTGCGTCGTCACCAGCAGGTGCGGGTTGGGCGATGCGGGCCACTGGTCATGTCGTTCCTGAAGCCACTCGTCCAGGAGGCGGTGGGTCAGCGTGTCGAGATAGACCGTGTGCAACTGGCCGCGCAAGTCGACCGTGAGGGTTGCGTGGGCAAGGTCGGGCGCGTTCATGGGCAGTTGAGCGATGTCGGTGACCTTGATGGCGTGGACGGCGACCAGGCCGACGGCCAGACGTCCCATCGCGCTGTCTACCCGGTCCAGCAGGCCGCGGAGCCGGTCGCTGGGCAGTGGTTCGGGAAGTCGTACGGGTGTGGTGAGGGAGAGCCCGGCGAGCGGGTTGGTGAAGACAGTGCGTTCCTGTTTGAGGGCCCGGAAGACACTGAGCAGGACGTGGTGGACGCCGCGGGCCTGGTGCCCCTGCCGGTCGCTGAGGGCGGAGGTCACGTGCGCGGTGGTGACCTCCCGCAGGTCCAGCCCGTCCTGGCTCCAGAGGGTCAGGACAGGAAGAACGACGTTCAGGTCGCGGCGGATGCGTGTGTAGTCGGCGGGCGGGTGGGGGCGGCGGCCCTCTCCGCGACGGACAGCTACCCAGGTTCGCATCTGGTCGGCCATGGCGTCGGGGAGCTGTCGGAGCTTGGCTTCGATGGCCTGACGGTGCCAGGCGTCTGCGCGGCCGGTGTCCAGGCGGGCCAGTGACGGGCTGGCGGCTGTCGTGCGCTGGTGGTCGGGTGTGAGCAGTCCGCGCTCATGCAGGAAGAACACGATCCGGTGCAGAGAGACGCTTGGCTCCAGCGCCGCGAGTGCGCGCACGTCTCGCTCGGAGACAGGCTCCTCCACGCCCGTGTAGGCCAGGAGGCGGTGCAGCAGCTGGATGGAATGGGCGTGGTTCGGCTGCCCGCCTGCTGTGGCGGGAAGGCAGACAGCGAACTGTTCCAGCAGTGCCCTTGCCTCGGCGCTGAGTGGGGGCAGCAGGCGGTGTGGCACAGCGTGGACGGCCCTCCAGTCACGCGGAACTGTCAGCAGGGTGCTCTGCCCGGGGATGGCGGGATCACAGGCGGACAGTGAGGCGAGGTCGTCGTCGTGTACCTCGGCAGGCGACGCGTGCGGCTGTGCTCCTTTGCCCACCAGTTGGTGGGCAAGAGGTCCGGCGAAGGTGAGCTGAGTGAAGGCCGCGGACGGCTGACGCTCGTTCCGCACGAACGCCAGACATCCCCGGCACAGGCTCGACTTTGCATGTACGGGAAGATCGTCGCGTGCGCAGCGTGCGCACCGGCCCCTCGGGCGGTGTCCACCGTAGTGCCAGCCTGAGCAAGCGTTGCACAGGCGGGTGGTGATGCCCCAGCTGCCGCAGTGCGCGCAGCCTGTCACGATGCCGGCGGGCACTCCGCGCCGGTGCGGACGCATCTGGTCGGTCACCTGCGTCGGCCCCCGCCACAGGTCCGCGCGCTCCAAGACCTCCTGTGCGGCAGCCGCACCGAACTGCATCCCGCGGCCCTGGTCGAGGATCTCGCGCGAGACCTTCCTCTCACCCTCGGTATCCCGCACGGCCAGGGCAAGACGCAGCCGCCGCCTCACCTGACTGCACCACTCCCGGCCCAGTCCGCGCTGCCGCGCCAGCAGCAACGTGTACTGCTTCAACGCCTCCTCCTCTGGCCAACGCCTCTCGGCGATGTCGACCAGGTCCGGCGCTCCGAGCTGGCGGAGCACCGGGAACAGGACCTGTTGGCCGGGCATCGCCGCAGGCAGCACACATCGTCGGGACTCTGCGGGCCGAGCAGTGAACGGCCGGCCAAGGCGCCGGGCCTGATCCGCCACACCGGGAAATAGCAGCCGGAGCTGCGTCGGAGCCGGAAAGCTGAGCACGGTGTCCGTCGCCCGTTCGGTGCGCACCGCCAGCACGCACCCGCGGCACACCCCGTCCTCGCCCAGGTGCTGCGGGTACCGGCACCGGGGGCACATCCCGCGCTGCGCGTACTGGCGGTCCCACAGCTGGCACCCGCTGCACCGCCAGCTGCGTCGGGGCTGTCCCGGAGCCACCGCCAGGCAGTCCTCGCACTGCCTCATCCGCTCCATCGCGCGGCTTAGTTCGGGGGCTGCAGGCGTCGCGGGCCGTCGTGTCGCGGCACCGGCCGCACCGGGCCAGGGACCCTTTCGCCACTTGCGACCGCCTGGGTCTCACCTTCTTCATCAGCTGCGGTCGCGGCCGGTTCGGCTTCCAGGAGATCGGCCACGGTGCATCCCAGCGCCTGGCAGATCAGGTCCAGGTCCTCCAGCCGCACAGTCACCGGTGTGCCGCCCCACAAAGCGGACACCTTGCTCAACGACGGATTGAAGCCCACCCGCCGGAACGCCGCCAGCAAGTCCGTCGGCCGCCAGATGTCCTGCCGCGCCGCCACCCAGCGCAGATTCCACTTCACCGAAGGCTCCCTGTGTCCGCCACCAGCCGCTGCCCGGCCCGCTCGGCCGAAGCCCGCCGCGCCGCCTGCTCCGGATCCCCCTGCGCGGTCAGGAGGTACCGGACCGTGGTCGTACTCCACCAGTGGCCCAGCAACCGCTGCACCTCCCACAGGGACATCCCCCGCTCATAGTTGTGCGTCGCGCACGCGTGACGCAGCAGATGAGGAAACAACTCCTCTACCGGACCCGGGAGATGCGCCACCGAGGCAGCCCGCAGCGCCCGCCTGAACGTCGAGGGCACCATCTTCGGCGCGACTGGCATGTTCAGCGCCGCGACCGCCACGGGCAAGCGCTCGGACGGAAACAACGGCGCAGACGGATGCTCAGGATCGTCCCGGAACAACCCGCGCATCTCCTCCACGTACCACCACAGCAGCTCCCGTCCCTGCTCGAACAAGAACGCCTCGCGCTGCCGTGGCCCCGACCCACGAGCTCCCTTGCCGTGGACGAGGAACCGGCCCCACTGGCCCGACTCCCAGTGCACATCGCGCATACACACGCCGCACAGTTCGGCCGCTCGCACGCCCGACAAGTAGGCGATCTTCGCCATGACGTAGTCGCGGCACGCGACCGCCTCCTTGCGTGCCAGCGGCAGAGCACGCCGCCACGCAGCGAAGAACTCCCGCATGGCCTGCTGCGACGGCGGCACCCGCAGACCGAAGTCACCCCGGTGGCGTGGCCGGTTGAACGGATCGATCGGGGACTCCACGACCACACCGAAACGACGGCTGATCTCACCCGCGTACCGCTGTTCGAGGAACGCGAAGTACCCGTCAATAAGGTTGATCTTGGTGCGAACGGTGGAGCGGGCCCGCTTGCCCGGTCCGGCGAAGTAGCGGTCGAGGTCTCGCGGCTGCAGGCGCCACGGCGCCAGATCCAGGTACTCACAGATCTCGATCACAGGCTTTACGAGCTTGTCGACCGTTTCCGGCATCAGGCCCGCCGCGTCGCGTGCCCACTGGTACTCGGCGAGGGTGTCGAAGAAGTAGTCACGCTCCGACAGGCCGCCCCGCTCGCCGCGGCGACGGTGCAACTGGAAGACCTCAGCCAGCCCGGCGGCACCAAGCTCCTCCGCCGACCTTGGCTCCACCACGCTGCGACGAGTTCCGGATTCATCCACGAACACGCAGATTACGAACCACGCTCGCAGATTCTGCGAGTTTCTGCGGAAACTCCACCGATTCAGGGATACGTCGAACACAGGTCTCGGACCTGCTGACATGCAACAGATCGCACGCAGAGATCATCTACGAACCCGTGCGTACTCCAGTTACGAAGTGCGTCGGCCACTCATCGGCGGGCTGAGCGGCCCGGCGCCGCGGCGTATCAGCCGTCTGTTGAGCTGCTGCCGGTGCCGCGGCGCGAGCGCAGTAGTACGCGTCCGTTGGCGCAGCGGGCGAGTTGCGCTCTGTCGCCGTCCCACTTGGGCTCTGCGGCGTGTCCGGGTGGGAGGTCTGAGCCCGGTACGGGTGTGGTGAGCATCGGCTCAGGAAGCGTCCAGACCATGACGTCCATCTAACCCGCTGGCGTGGTGGCTGCGCAGGACGCATCACGCGGTACGCACCAGGAGTAGCGATGTGGGGTCAGGGGTGGAGCGCGTCCTGGAGGGTGGGGTAGCAGGGGATGACACTGACCTCGACGGGAGGTCGGCCGTGTGCCGTCCCAGCTAGCGATAGCCCGGTCGGTCGCTCGCGCAGTGTCCTACCCACCGGCGGTGGCACCGGAGTGCTCGTAGCCGTCGGGCTCGTCCGCCCAGCGCTCCTCCTCCAGCGCGTCCCACCACATCTTCTGGTACTTGTCCTCGCGCGGGTCGTACGGTTCGCGGGCCTTGTCTGCCATCTCGGCCCAGTACGCCGCGCCGGCCTCCGCCTGGCCAAGCGGCGCGTTCGGCCGGGCTCATCGCCGCCAGCCACGCCTCGCGCTGCGCCTGGTGGTCCGACAGTGATCCGGCCGGGGTTGTGCGCCCCCGGACGGACCACTGTTCACGCGCACGATCTGCGGCTGAACGTCAGCGCAGGCCGAACGCCCGGATCACCGTTTGACGCACCGCGTTGCCCGCCGAGTCCTTGGCGCTCGCCCTGAGCGACACGTAGGACGCCTTCTTCGGCGCGTTCAGGCGGTACCGCCCGTCGTGGTTACGCGTGGCCCGGTGCCATGTGGTGCCGCCGTCGTAGGACATCTCCAGAGCGACCGCTCCGATCCTGCCGGCGCCAACGGCTTCAGGTAGCTGAGCGGCGACGGCGGACAGCGTGTCGTGACGCCCTGCGCGCCCGGCCGAGTCGGTGCCGACCTCGTAGTCGATCTGCACCAGCGGCAGCACCGCGTCGGAGCCGTCCGCCGTCGCCTTCGAGGTGAAGTCCCACTCGGTGCGCGTGCTGGAGGAGTACGGGGTGAACGCCACGTCGCGCTTGCTGGTGACGACCAGCCGGTAAGGCAGCTTTCCGGCACCGGGTGCATCGCCCGAGACGTTCGTGAAGGTTCCCGACCCCAGCTGCGTCGTGCCCTGGTAGAGGGTCTGTCGCTGCATGGCTTCGCCATCCATCTGGTTCATGCCGACGTGATCGTGACTGCCCCAGGCCGGGACGTCGATGTACAGGTGGTCGCCCTTGCGCGTGGGCATGCTGTACACGTCGTTCAGGTAGGGCCGTTCGATCGGCTTGAACCACTCCTCGGACTGGGTGCTGCCCGCGCGGTAGGAGGTCTTGGGGCCGGCTTCGAAGACCAGACCGTCCGCGTAGGCGCTCTGGCTCCAGCTGTTCAGGGGACCGGTGGAGACCCAGTCGGTGCGCTTGCCCCGCACGGGTTCCGGCATCATTCCGCCGATGGCCCAGTCGTTGTAGACGGGCCAGTCGTACCGGAACTCGCCGCCCGTACTTCCCGGGGCCGGGCTGTCGAAGGTCTCGTCGATCCGGGCGAGGTTCTTGGAGTTGCCCTGCACCACCATGCGGCTGGGGATCTCGTTGTGCCAGGTTTGGTCGAGGTCGTAGACGTATGGGCTTACAGGCGCCGAGCCGGCCGTGACCGAGGCGCCTCGGGTCTGGGCCTGCCGGACGAGCTTCTCGCCCTCGTCGGTGCTGAGCAGGCCCACGTCGAGGCGGACGGGCGTCGAGCTGAACGGCGCGTTGTAGGAGCGGAAGCCGCGGCCGTCCACGTTGTTGACGACCAGCATGAGCTTGGCGCCCGCGCCGATCGCGGCAGTCGCCTGCTCCATGTCCGACACGTCGTCGTTGCGGCGTACGACGACGGCCTTGCCGCGGGCGTCGAGGTCGGCGTAGTCGGTGCTCGCGCCCTGGCCGGCGAAGACCAAGGGCAGCTTGGCGCTGCCCTTGGGCAGGGGGGTGACGCCGTCCTGGCGCAGCACATCGGTGAAGTCGGTGGTCTTGGTGGAGACGGACAGTGCGGGCTGCTCCTTGCGCCAGCGGGCCGTCAGGTAGAAGTCGCCGTGGGTGACCTTGTGGGTGGTCGGCTGGGCCCAGAGACTGTCGTAGTTGGTCTGGGCCTCCATGTAGTCGCGCCAGATCTGATTGCCCATCAGGCGGGTGTAGTCCAGGCGCTGGTAGGTCGTCTCGGTCGGCTGCGGGGTCGTGATGTCGATGCGGTCGATCTTGGACGCGTCGAGCGAGACGGTGGTGTCGCGGTCCAGGCGCACTTCGGGGTCGCCCAGCAACGCCATGCCCCACGAGTGGGGACCGTGGACGCCCTGGACCGTTTTGAAGGACAGCACCGAGTAGACGTCGTTCGGCAGGAATATCTGCCCCGTACCGGAGTCGTCGATCACGATGAACTGCGGGACGTCGTCACCGGACCTGAGGAGTTCGACCACGCCGGACATCGGCCTGCCCTGGGCGTCCTTGAACTTCATGGTCAGTCGGTGCTCGACGTCACCGAGGGAGACCGCGGTGTGCGCGGCGAGTTTCCCGGCCGTGGTCCGCGCGAGGATCTGACCGGTGTACCGGCCGTCGTTGGTGACGCCCGAGCCGTCGATCGTCACGGTGGCAGCTGCGCTGCCGTTGGCGGGCACGACCACCTGGGAGGCGGAGAGTCGGAACACTCCGGCGGGGGCGTGTGCCGCCTCGACGCTCAGCGCGAGTGTGACGGGCTTGTCCGTGGTGTTGGTGTAAGTCACCGGGCGCTGCACGCCGCCGCTGGGGTTCTGCGGGATCTGCGCGGCGTACGCGGTGGCCGTGGCGAAGACTCCGGCGTGCGCGGCGGCGGCGACATCCAGGCGGCCGCTGCCCGCCTGGAAGGCGTCGTACTGCGGGGTCTGGTGGGAGCTGCTGGTCAGCAGATCCTTCAACTGGCTGCCGGTGAGCTCCGGATGGGCGGCGGCCAGCAGTGCGGCGGTGCCCGCCACATGGGGTGTGGCCATGGAGGTGCCGCTCATGGTCTGGTAGGCACCCTCGCCGTTGCCGTCGAACTGGGAGTTGGCTGCGAGGATGTCGACGCCGGGGGCGGTGATCTCGGGCTTCAGGGCGCCGTCGACGCGTGGGCCCTGGCTGGAGAACTCGGCCAGCGAATCGTGAGAGTCGACGGCTCCCACGGTCAGGGCCTGGTTCGCGGCGCCCGGTGCGCTGATGGTGTCGGGTGCTCCCGCGTTGCCGGCAGCGACGACGAACAGCGCGCCGGTCCGGGCGCTCAGCGTGTCCACGGCCTGGCTGAGAGGGTCGGTACCGTCGGACGCCTGACCGTCGCCGAGGCTCATGTTGATGACCTTGGCGTGCTGGTCGACCGCGGCCCATTCCATGCCGGCCAGGACCCAGGAGGTCTGTCCGGATCCGCTGTTGTCCAGCACCTTGCCGATGTCGAGGCGGGCGTCGGGGGCGACGCCCTTCTCCTTGCCGCCGGAGGCAGCGCCGGTACCGGCGATGATGGACGCGACGTGTGTGCCGTGACCGAAGTGGTCATCCGTGTTCTCGTCCGGTACGAAGCTCTGCCGGTTCGCGACGCGGTCCGCGAGGTCGGGGTGCCCTGCGTCGATGCCGGTGTCGAGGACGGCCACGTCCACGCCTTTACCGGTGTTGCCGTCCGCCCACGCCTGGGGGGCACCGATCTGCGTGGTGCTGTCGGCGAGGTCGGCGTGGACGAGGCCGTCCAGCCAGATGTGCGCGATCCCGCCGGCGAAGGCCGGTGCGGCGGCCTGCTTGCGTGCCGCGTCGCTCGGCGTCTGCCCGGCCACGGACTTCCAGAAGTCTTCGGAGCGGTCCGCGGTGAGAGCGGCGCCGTTGATGCCATCGAGGGTACGGACCCGGGTCGCCCCGTCGGGCCGAGCGGCGGCCTTGCGACGCGAGTCGGCGGAGTGAGTGTAGGAGACGATGAGTGGCAGCCGGTCAAGGTGCGCGTCGTCGTACCCGTCGGCGATCATGTCCGTGATGTTGAACAGCTGCCGGTCCAGGGTGCCCTTGGCCACGAAGGGCAGCACGGACTCTGGGAACACGTAGAGGTCGTCATCCGACGTCAGGATGTGGGTCTGTACCGGGCGTCCGTCGGCACCGCGCACGCTGACGATGCCTCCGGTCCTGCCATGCGTGCCGGAGCTCTGACGGGTGGTGACCACGTCACCGGTGATCAGTGTGACGGAGTGGTCGCCGGCGGGCACCCGGTCGGACGTGGATGCGACGGTCGGGGAGTCGGCGCCGTTGGATCGGGCCACCGAGGGCGCCGAGGCCGTCGCGTCGTGGGGGCTGGCCAGCGCGAGTGCCAGGGCACCGGCGGCAACCGGGACGCTCCAGCGTCTGCGGTGGTGTGTTTTCACAAGGTCTCTCCCGGCTCTGCGTCGGACAGACCAAGGTCGTCCTCTGCCGTCAAAGTGGCGCCCCCTAATCGCTCGTCGGCATCGAGGACGCTCGGAGCCCTTCGACAGGTGGCGTGAACGTTCAGAGTGAAAGCTTGTGAATGAGGAATGTCTAGATCAAACTCGTGTCGAACATCGCCGGTTGGCGATTCGCGTCACGACCGTCCCGACTGCGGCGGTGATCGCTGGGAGGGCATCCGGTGCTAAGCACCTTGGGGATCAGCGAGTTCGACGAACGGGTCTACCGGATCTATCTGACCAAGTCGGACCGGACGGTTGCCGAGATCGCCGAGAGTTTGGGCACCACGGCGAGCCGGACCAGACGCGCGGTCTCCCGGTTGGTGGAACTGGGCATGCTGAGAAGGGAAGGGCCCGGCCAGTACCGGCCGGTCAGCCCGCACACCGCGCTCAGGGCACTGCTTGCCAGACGCCGAGCCGAGACCGAGGCGGCGTTCACCTCGGTGTGGGGCACCGTCGACGATCTGGCGGACGAATACCGCACCCGTCGGCTGCAGGAGGATCCGACCGGGCTGGTGGAGGTGATCACCGGCGAAGCGGAGATCACCCTGCGCGTCGCCGAACTGCTGCAGTCGGTCCGCACCCACTTCTGGGTGCTGGATCGCCCCCCTTATCTCGGTTCCTACAGCACCGAGTTGGAGGAGGAACTGACGATGGACCTGCTGGGCCGCGGCGTCGACATACGGTCGGTCTACACCCCGGAGGCGCTGGCTCAGCCGGAGCGTTTTGAGCTGATCACCCACCTTGCCCAGATCGGCGAGCAGGCCCGCATCCTGCCGGCCCTGCCGTTCAGACTGCGCATCATGGACAGGCGCGTCGCGCTGGTCGCGCTGGTCCCGGGCCGCTACGACAAGATCGCTGTCGTCTACCAGTCGGGCCTGCTCGACGCACTCCTCGAGTTGTTCGACACCTACTGGCAGCGTGGGCATTCCCTCGTCGCGACCGCTCCGGCGGCACCCGACGGGCCGAGCGCGCAGGACCTCCTGCTGCTGAAAATGATGCAGGCGGGTTACAAGGACCAAGCGATCGCACGGCAGTTGGGGACAAGCCCGCGCACCGTGACGCGTCGCATCGCGGCGATCGCGTCCAGGCTCGGCCTCAACACGCGCTTCCAGGTGGGGGCCGAGGCCGCCAAGAGGGGCTGGATCTAGTACTCCAGCAGCGTTTTGCTATCTGGCCTAGTCAGAGGCGTGCTCGGGGGAGTGTAGTTGGCTGCCTCCAGGGCAGGGGCAGTCTTGCCGGACCGCCCCTCCAGCGAAGGACATCGTCGCCGCTAGTGACAGTAACCAGGCCACGGTCTGACGCCTTCGCCGCCATTGCGGCCAACTCAGCGCATGGATGCGAAGGGCCGGGCGGGGCCGGTGTGCGGGCCCTGTTGCCAGCAGCCGGCGGACTTATGCCACGGTGAGCGGGACCAGGGTGGAACCGTTTCTGCGTCCCCCTTGCCGCTGCTTGTGCCGCCATGGCCGTGAGAAAGGCATGCGCGCGCATGGCCAGAGTGATGTGCCTCATCCAGCCGGCGTAGCGGCGTACCTCGTAGTGGTCCAGGCCGCACTCGTTCTTGGCAGCCTGGAAGCACTCCTCAATCGCCCACCGACGCCCGGCAACACGCACGAGCTGGCCGGCGTCGGTTCCTGTCGGCGCGTAGGCGAGGTAGGAGGCGATCTGATCGGGTCTGCTGATGCCGTGGGTGCGGGCGTCGCGTGCTGGTTCCCCACACGCGCTGGGGCGGGCAGAGCAGGCGCATCTGTCGAGCTGGTCCCGCCGAGCGGGACCAGAGTCGGGGCCAGCGGCGTGAAGCACGATTGGGAGGAGGTTGCGCTGCACACGGGCCCGCCCCCAGGGCCCCGGGACAGGTGTCGAAGACCTCGTGGCGTAGCGCACCTCGGTCGGCGAATTCGGAGCACACGCAAGTTCGGCCTCCGGGCAGCGGGCGGCTGCCGTTTCTCGGAGAAGGCCGCCGCAGCCGCACGCTGGGACGCCGACGCCGTCCGCGACTACGCCGTCAAACACCTCGGCGCCGACGACGCGGTGCTGATCGTGGACGAGATCAACTTCGAAGGACTGGGCCTCGGCGGGCGTGCAGCGGCAGTACAGCGAACAGATGATGCCGCCGCCATCGCTGCTTCACCAATCCATTACCAGGATCTCCTTGCCGATCGCCGGCCATCAGGAGCAGGGCGCCGACGACGCCCGCCCCCAGGAAATCGCGGCCGAAGCGCTCAAGGAGGTCTACTTCCAGGACGGCGGTCGCCGCGCCGGAAGCCTGGAAAGAGTCCGGTTCACCGACGTCGAACGCCTCGAGATCGACCTGCAGATGTCCGAGCGGCAAGGGCCCGAACCGCCTTGTGGGTTCGGGCCCTTGCCGCTTCTGGCGCGCCGCCTATGGAGTGACTACCTGCCCGAGGCGGGCCGCTGCCGGGATACTCAGCTGGCTCGTGCCGAGGTAAAGGGCGTCGGAGAGGGAGAGTCCGGTGCTGCCACTGGGCAGGTGGAGCAGGGTGCCGTTGCCGACGTCCTCGCCTTCGGCGCCGATGGTGAGGTCGGCGCGGCCGTAGCCGGAGAGGTCGGTCAGCGTCACTGCGGAGCCCAGCTTGTCGTCGGTCTCCGTGGAGCCGGGGACGCCGCTGGAGTCCTGCGAGTAGGTGAGCGCGCCACTGCCGGTGAGACCGGCCGAGCAGCCCTTCAGGAGCAGGACCTGGCCCGCGTTGGAGCGGTTGATGCGTGGGGGGAGAGGCGGGGTGGGCCTGCCCTCACGTCCGGTACTCACCGCTCTGGCATACATGGACTGACAACGCACTCAGCCGGGGCGCTGTAGCTTCTTGAAGGCGCTGCACGGCGGTTCTACCGGCGGTAGAATCGGTGGCATGAGTAAGCCGACGAGCATCAAGACCAGCGAGGAAGTACGCGACCGGCTGCGTGTCCTTGCCGAGGAGCGCGGTACCACCATCACCGAGTTGCTCGCAGAGCTCGCCTCCCGTGAGCTCACGGAAGCCGAGCGGGAGCAGCGTGCTGTTGAGGCTGCCCGGGAGCTCGGCGTGGAGTACACGGAGCAGGTTCAGCAGGTCGGCCGGGACGCCTGGGCGAAGATCCGTGCGCATCAGGGCGGCGCCGCATGAACCTGACGGCCGTTTTGGACCACACAGCTCTGGCCGCTTTGTACCGTGCAGACTCCTTCTTCACAGGCCTCTACATCGAGGCCTCGCGAGGTGCTGGCCGTGTCATCATCCCGTCGCTTTCCGTAGTTGCAGCTGAACGGAAGGTCCCGGGCGCCGGTAGGCACGCGGCGTCCCTGCGGTTCGCCGAGAACGTCGCGTTCACCACGGCTCATGCTGTCGATGCAATGGACTGGAAAGGTGTGGACTGGCCGGTGGCTCACGCCGCTGCGATCGCCTGGCACGCGATGAAAGCGGGGGAGCAACTCACGGTTCTGTCGCTCGAACCCGAGCTTTACGCGGGTACCGGCATCACTCCGCTGAACCCCACGTGACCCGTGCCCTCGGTCAGCGTGCGGCATGCAGGTGCACCTGGCGGGCGATGACTTGGCCACGCCAGAGGGTGAAGAGCCGGGCAAACGGCCGCTCTGCGCCGCGCACCTGGCCGGCAACCTCACCAGGAACGTGGCGAGCTCGCTGTCCCAGATCCAGGCGACGACCTCGTTGATATCGAGCGGTCAGGCCCCGGGCCCCGTAGCTCGACGGCATAGTGCACCGAGTCCGCGTCAAAGCTGAACCGGTCGTGCGGGCGATCAGCGGGACACGCAGGGCGGGCCGGTCCACTCGCTGGCCCGCAGCAGGAGCAACCAGCCGCGCCACCTTCAGGGCTTAAGACGGTTCAACGCTTCGCCCGTATGGCACGATCCCCGGCGGCTTTCCTGCTTCGGTCACGCTTGCGCCAGGACGCGATGGACTGATCTCCGTCACAGGCGGACCGCGATGAGGGCGACGTCGTCGCGGGCTCCGCCGGCGACGCCGAGGCGGGCCAGGACAGCGTCCGCAAGGCGGTCGGGGCTCATGCTGGCATAGCCGGCGAGGGCGTCGGTGAGCTGTCGCAGGCCGGCGTCGATGTCCTGGTCGCGGCGCTCGATGAGCCCGTCCGTGTACAGCACGAGCTGGTCGCCCGGGGTATAGGGCACCGCGGCTTGCGGGCGCTGGACGTGGTGGGGGCGCGCGCCGAGAGGCGGGTCGGTGGCCTGGTCCAGCAGCTCGCAGGTGCCGTCGGGGTGAAGCAGGACCGGCGGCGGGTGGCCGGCGCTGCTGTACGCGATCTGCCGGCGGCTGGTGTCGATGACGGCTTGCACGGCGGTGGTGGCGAGTGCCCCTTCGACGGACCGGGAGTACAGACCGAGCACCTCCAGCGACCTGGCCGGTGCAGGCAGGGCTCTGACGGCGGCACTCAGCGCGCTGCGGAGCATGCCCATGACGGTGGCGGCTTCCAGGCCGTGGCCCACAACGTCTCCGACGGCGACCGCGAAGGCGCCGTCGGGCAGGTCAACCACGTCGTACCAGTCACCGCACACGTTCAGCGAGCCGACCGCAGGCACGTAGCGCACCGCGATGTCCGAATGCCGTTCCAGGTCGGGCGAGTGCAGCATGGCTTCCTGCAGGGTGAGGGCGACCTGGCGTTCGCGGGCATGGGCCTGCCGGAGTTCTTCGTTCAGTCTCTGCAACTCTCGCGCACGCGCATACAGCTCGGCCTCGATCGCCTCTCGCCGGCCCAGAGGTCCCTTTGCGGGGCCGGGCGGGCGGGAGCGGACGAACTCGGTAACGTCCTCCACGCGGTGGATGATCCATGCCACCTGCCCGTCCGCGCCGAGGACGGGCGTGTTGATCGGTGACCACCACCGCTCCTCGAACGTCCCGGCCCGGGACGGGAGAGGGATGTCGTACTTCTGCACCGCCATGGTGTCCGGCTGCCTCGACTGCATGACGCGGTGTAGGGAGGCGTTCAGGTTCCGCACCCCGTCCGCGCTCGCATCGGCTGGGTTGTCCGGGAAGGCATCGAACACGTACAGGCCGACCAGTTCTTGGCGGCTCCGGCCGGTGGCCTGCAGGTATGCCTCGTTGACGTCGACGATGACCAGATCTGGATCCAGCACCAGATACGGACTGGGCATGGCGATGAACAACGCCGTGTAGTCAATGCTCGGTTCCACAGGCTCTGCTCAGTCCCTTCCGCTGCTCGACGGCACCGGCACAGATCCAGTCAGGGGACCTACCAGGAGGGCGGGATGGTGAGGCGCCGACGATCAATACGGAGCGAGGAGAAGTCGGACGTTGACTCCCCACGCTCAATTGTCCCAGGAAGGCCGTGGCAGCACCCGATGAGAGGGTCAGGGCAGCCGAAAAGGCGCGGGACTCCGTCATCGCCGCTCCTGCGGCAAGGGCGGGATGGACACGGCTGAGCGGCGTCCTTCCGGCGGATGAAGTTACACAGCGCAATTAGCGAGAGCCGCTGAGCCTGACGAATGGGCGTTGCCTGGGCGAAGCGCCGCTGGCGGGACCAGATGGAGCCGCGGTGCTGTGGCTTCGCTGCGCGACGAACCATGCGGATACTGCTGACTGCGAGGGCCAGGACATCACCGCAGCGGGCTGGGAAGCGGTTCGCGCTGCCGATCCCGGCCTCGCGGTGGCCCCCGTTGCCGCGGTGATGCTGGCGGACGATCCGGGCGGTGACGTCGCCGGCCATCAGCCCTGACCTGAGCCGGGTCGTTACCGTGATCCGGGCCGGACGCTCAGACCGTTGTGGCCGGGGGCGGTTCGACGGAGTGGCCGAGCTGGAGGAACAGGCCGGTGACGGCTGCTTCTGCGATCGCTCGCATGCTGTCGCCGTGGTCCGCGGCGGGTTCGGTGTCGTAACTGCGTGACTGGTCAGCGGGGGCTTCGAGGCCGTGTAGGCCGTCCAGCTCACCAGGACTTTGGGCCCGTCATTGACGACGCGCAGCCCCGGCACGCCCGGCTCATCGTTCTCGAGGATGCTTGGGCGAGGGCGGCCACCGAAGCGCGGTCCTGGAACGAAGTGTCAGGCGGTCAAGGCGAGCCGAAGGGTGGCGTAGACGGGGATCACTTGGTTGACGCCGACGATCTCCAGAATGCGTGAGACCCGCTCGGACACGTTGGCCAGGCGAACCCAGCCCCCGTCATTACTCGCGGCGAGGTGGACATCGAGCAGGAGGTTGAGGCCGGTGGAATCCATGAAACTGACCTCTCCCAGGTCGATGACCGTGCGCCGGGCGGGCGCAGAGCCGCCCACCAGAGCCTCACGCAGCGGCTCGATGCTGCTCTGATCGATTTCACCGCGAACGCTCACCACGGCAACGCCGTCATGCAGGTCACGCTGGACGGACAGACCCACTGGCATGAACGCTCCCGACTCCATAAACGCCGACCGCAGTAGCCCGGTCCCGTCCAGAGCGCTGTCGAGACCGGGCTACGGCCGAGAACCCTAACTGGTGAGCCTTGCGGGCTGCTACGTCCTGCATCGCGTGGGCACGGGCTTGGCTGCTTCAGCCGTGCATGTGTCTACCGCTCTGGGGGCCCTTGCCGGCGAATACGAGCCGGTGGACGAGGTGGGGTGCTTGGAGTGCTCCTTCCTGGGCAGACAGCTGCAGCGCATGCGGGTCCGTGTTCCTGGGTGACGGTGGAGGGGATACCGTCCACGTTACGGGAGAGCCTTGACATCAAGTTTCTGTATGACAAGGGTCTGCGCAGTCAGCACGCGAACTCGACTGCGTGTCTAACGATCGGTTTGTCCGTCGCGTCGTGGGTGACCTCGCTTGAGGTCGAGCCGGCGGGCATCGAACGGGCCGACCGGTGGGGCATCTTCGTCGCTACGTGGCCCGCCACCTGATTCGGACTCGGGCAGGCTCTCGCGCAGGTACGAACGCGGCCTGGCCTAACCCGGCACACGGCTGCTCTCCGCCGGACCGGCCGCCTGGAGCCTCATTCACGGGGGGCGAGGCGAGGCATCAGAGCGCTCCGCACAAGGAAGCCGTCGGGCCGCTCAAGCTCCCACCACCTTGCCGAGACGCCGCCGTAAGGATGAGGCCTGATCATCTGAGGGCGCTGTGACCAGGGGGCCGTGGAGTGGTACTCGTTCGGCGCACGCGGACTTCGCGCTGCGACTCGTTGCCCCGGCATGACGACGCAGGAAGGACCGGCCGTACCCCTCGGCGCTGGCATGAACACCGTGGCAGCAGAGCCCCCATCGCCCTACAACAACGAGCAAGCCCGTCTCGCGCTGCGGAAGCTGCTCGACGACGCCCTCACCCGCCTGCCGATCCTGGGCCCGCTCACCGGCCGGGCCGAGCACTCCAGCTCTCCTCGGCCTGGGTGCGACACCGACAGCTAAGAGAGCATCTGATCAGACTTCACGCTGACAGTGGGATGTCCGTTTCGATTCGCCAGGTTGGTGTGGATTCTCCGGTCAGTTCGCGGGACATTTTGTTAGCCATGGCCCAGTGGATCATCGCTCTCGATCTCTGCGGGAGGGCCTCGTAGTCTCGGGTTAGGCGGCGGTGCTGCACCAGCCAGCCGAAGGTCCGCTCGATCACCCACCGTTTCGGCAGCGGTTTGAACCCCTTCGCCCGCGGTCGCTGCACCACCTCGACATCGATGCCCAGACCGGCGCCACGGTTGAGGACGTTGTTCTGGTAACCGCCGTCGGCCCAGACCTTTGACACGCTGGGATGCGCCCCGGCCAGGTCGCCGAGCAGGAGCTGCCGCCGGTGGTGTCGTGGCCATTCGCGGCGGTAACCAGGACAACCAATACAAGACCCAGCGTGTCGGTGATCAGGTGCCGTTTGCGACCTTTGATCTTCTTGCCGGCCTCAATGCCCTGGCTGGTCTCGGCGACATTTGCCGAGGTCCTCACGCTCTGCGCGTCCACCTGGCCGCGGTCGGCTCCGCAAGGCGGCCATGGAATCGGCGGGTCTTGTCGCGTAACAGGTCGTGGACCTGCTGGGTGGTGCCGTCGGCTTCCCACTTCGCGTAGTAGTCATAGACGGTCTTGTGTGGCGGGAAGTCGTGCGGCAGGTACTCCCACGGGATGCCGGTGCGGTTCACGTAGAGGATCGCGTTCACGATCTCTAGCGGGCGTCGGACACGTCACTGCGGTACGGACGACGAGCAATCACGCCTGATCCAACGACCGCAAACGACGCCAGTCACAAAACCATCCCAGAACACCAACTACCTAGATCAGATGCTCTCTAAGAGGGCGTTTATGCAGGTCAAACCCTATATGCGGCTCTCGCCCCTGCCCTGCTTTGAGGGTCTTCATCCCATAGGCAGCGAATGACGCTCTCCAGGGCGGATGCTCGGCCATCCGTCTCGTTCGCTTCTGTACCTGGAAGTCCGTCTGGTTTGAAGTTGCCGCGGAATCGCCCAGTGAACAGCGGAACCGAGCCCTCCGCCTTGCCCATGATCACGCTACGCCGTGAGCGAGCGCAAGCCGTACCCCAGCGACCTGTCCGACGCCCGATGGGCCCTGATCGAGCCGACGTTGACGGCCTGGAGAAAGGCCCGACTCGACCGCAGACCAACCGGACAGCCGGCCAAGGTCGATTTACGGGACGTCTTCAACGCGATCCTCTACGTGAACCGCACCGGAATCCCCTGGAAATACCTCCCGCACGACTTCCCGAACCACGGCACCGTCTACGCCTACTACGCCGCCTGGCGCGACGAGGGAATCTTCGCCCAGCTCAACTATGACCTGACCGGACTGGCGCGCGTGAAGGAGGGGCGCAAGCCCGAGCCGACCGCATCCGTGATTGACACCCAGAGCGTGAAGACTTCCACCAACGTGCCCGTGACCAGCCAGGGAACGGACGCCGCGAAGAAGATCGTCGGCCGGAAGCGCGGCATCCTCACCGACACGATCGGCCTCCTCCTCGCCGTGACCGTCACCGCCGCCGGCCTGTCAGAGAATGCCCTGGGAATCCGCCTCCTCGACCAGGCGAAGGAGACGTACCCGACCATCACCAAGAGCTGGGTCGATACCGGCTTCAAGAACGCCGTCGTCGAACACGGCGCCACCCTCGGAATCGACGTCGAAGTCGTCAACCGGAATCCGGAGACCCGTGGCTTTCAGGTCGTGAAAAGGCGCTGGGTGGTGGAGCGGAGTATCGGTTGGATCATGATGCACCGCCGCCTCGCCCGCGACTACGAGACCCTCACCGCCAGCTCCGAGGCCATGATCCACATCGCCTCGATCGACAACCTCGCCAGGCGCATAACGGACGAGACGACACCCACGTGGCGAGGAACGTACTAGGACGTAAATGGCAATCTGCCCACTTCAAACGCCCTCTAAGAGGGCGTTTATGCAGGTCAAACCCTATATGCGGCTCTCGCCCCTGCCCTGCTTTGAGGGTCTTCATCCCATAGGCAGCGAATGACGCTCTCCAGGGCGGATGCTCGGCCATCCGTCTCGTTCGCTTCTGTACCTGGAAGTCCGTCTGGTTTGAAGTTGCCGCGGAATCGCCCAGTGAACAGCGGAACCGAGCCCTCCGCCTTGCCCATGATCACGCTACGCCGTGAGCGAGCGCAAGCCGTACCCCAGCGACCTGTCCGACGCCCGATGGGCCCTGATCGAGCCGACGTTGACGGCCTGGAGAAAGGCCCGACTCGACCGCAGACCAACCGGACAGCCGGCCAAGGTCGATTTACGGGACGTCTTCAACGCGATCCTCTACGTGAACCGCACCGGAATCCCCTGGAAATACCTCCCGCACGACTTCCCGAACCACGGCACCGTCTACGCCTACTACGCCGCCTGGCGCGACGAGGGAATCTTCGCCCAGCTCAACTATGACCTGACCGGACTGGCGCGCGTGAAGGAGGGGCGCAAGCCCGAGCCGACCGCATCCGTGATTGACACCCAGAGCGTGAAGACTTCCACCAACGTGCCCGTGACCAGCCAGGGAACGGACGCCGCGAAGAAGATCGTCGGCCGGAAGCGCGGCATCCTCACCGACACGATCGGCCTCCTCCTCGCCGTGACCGTCACCGCCGCCGGCCTGTCAGAGAATGCCCTGGGAATCCGCCTCCTCGACCAGGCGAAGGAGACGTACCCGACCATCACCAAGAGCTGGGTCGATACCGGCTTCAAGAACGCCGTCGTCGAACACGGCGCCACCCTCGGAATCGACGTCGAAGTCGTCAACCGGAATCCGGAGACCCGTGGCTTTCAGGTCGTGAAAAGGCGCTGGGTGGTGGAGCGGAGTATCGGTTGGATCATGATGCACCGCCGCCTCGCCCGCGACTACGAGACCCTCACCGCCAGCTCCGAGGCCATGATCCACATCGCCTCGATCGACAACCTCGCCAGGCGCATAACGGACGAGACGACACCCACGTGGCGAGGAACGTACTAGGACGTAAATGGCAATCTGCCCACTTCAAACGCCCTCTAAGGCACGGGCTACTGACGGCTGTCACAGCGACTTCGGCCTTGGGGACCGGAACCCGGTGGGGCACGGCCTCCACCCCTGTCATGCTCACGGACCGTACGATGATCATGTGACTGCCCGTCGACCGCTTGGCGCCGGTCCTGAAGCGTCCGCGATTCGCGCCGCTCAGGCCGATCTGCATACGTCTCTGCCCGGAGCCCGTCTCACCAACATCGAAGAGATGCGAGCCCGCGGTGTCCTGGGAAAGCACGCCGTAGTCCCCTCAGGGCCTCGCCGCACCTTGGGAGCCGGCGGGGGATCGGGCCAAGGGGCAGCCTCGGGTTGACCGCAACAGCGCGTTGGAGGCCACGGCTGTAGTCGCACTGCACGGCCGCGGCCTCTGCCCTCAACCACTGGGCCGCCCAGTCAGTGCGGGGCGGGTCGGACTCTGAGGCCGTTATTTTCGGGTGCCGGTTCGACGGTGTGGCCAAGCTGGGTGAGCAGCCCAATCAATGCGGCTTCAATGACGTCGCGCATGCTGTCGCCCGCCGCGGGTTCGTTGGCGGAGCTGCGGGACTGGTCGGCCAGTGCCTCGAACCCGTGCGAGGCGGTCCAGCTCACCATGACGCCTGCTGCGTCTTCCTGTACCCGCAAGCCGGGGCGTCCTGACTCGGCGTCGTTGACGACGGTGAAGCCGGCAGTTTCCAGGGCACGGCGGATCTGCGCGGCGAATTCGAGGGAGGGCGGCACGGCTGCGCGCCTTCCCAGTCTTGGAAGAATCATGCGGGCTGCTTGGTCACAGCTGTCACTTCAGCATCGCTTTCGACACACATCGCCGTAACGGTGTTGCGGTGAAGAACCAGGAGGGGCTGATCAGCGGTTGTTGGGGGAGGGGGAGAGGGCGGGTGGGGATACGCAGCTTGCTGTTGTCGCGTGGCATGCGTGCGCCGGTCTACCTGGTGCGACATTGTGGTCGGTTGCGAGTAGATAGTTCTCTATTGTCCAACTAGGGGATGCAATGGCCGCAGTGACGGAATCGACGGCCCCGGTGCCTGTGGCGGGGCGGGGCAGAGGTCAGGTGGTCGTGTCGTGGCTGACCACCACGGATCACAAGAAGATCGGGCATCTGTACCTGATCACATCGTTCGCGTTCTTCCTGTTCGCGGGCGTGCTGGCGCTGCTGCTGCGGGCCGAACTGGCCCGGCCGGGCCTGCAGATCCTTTCCTCTGAGCAGTACAACCAGACGTTCACGCTGCACGGCACGATGATGCTGCTGCTGTTCGCGACTCCGACCTTCGCCGGTTTCGCCAACGCGATCATGCCGTTGCAGATCGGTGCGCCCGATGTGGCCTTCCCGCGGCTGAACATGCTGGCGTACTGGTTGTTCCTGTTCGGCGGGCTCATTGTCCTCGGGAGTCTGCTGACTACCCAGGGCACGGCCGACTTCGGGTGGACGGCCTACACCCCGCTCAGCGGAGGGGAGCGCACTCCCTATGTCGGCGGTGACATGTGGATCATGGGGTTGGCGTTCTCGGGGTTCGGCACGATCCTGGGCGCGGTCAACTTCATCACCACGATCATCTGCATGCGCGCGCCCGGTATGACGATGTTCAGGATGCCGATCTTCACCTGGAACGTGCTCTTGACCTCCGTCCTCGTCCTACTGGCGTTCCCCGTACTCGCGGCCGCGCTGCTCGTACTGGAGGCTGATCGCCGTTTCGGGGCGCAGGTCTTCAACCCCGAGAACGGCGGAGCGATCCTGTGGCAGCACCTGTTCTGGTTCTTCGGCCACCCCGAGGTCTACATCCTGGCCCTGCCGTTCTTCGGCGTCGTCACCGAGATCTTCCCCGTATTCTCCCGCAAGCCGATCTTCGGCTACGTGGGTCTCGTCGGCGCGACCATGGCGATCACGGGTCTGTCAGTGGTCGTGTGGGCACACCACATGTTCGCCACGGGAGCGGTGCTGCTGCCGTTCTTCTCCTTCATGACGTACCTGATCGCGGTGCCCACGGGAGTGAAGTTCTTCAACTGGATCGGCACGATCTGGAAGGGCTCGCTCAGTTTCGAGACGCCCATGCTGTGGGCGACGGGCTTTTTGGTCACGTTCCTGTTCGGCGGGCTGACAGGTGTCCTGCTTGGCTCGCCCCCCATCGACTGGCACGTCACCGACAGTTATTTCGTCGTCGCGCATTTCCACTACGTGCTGTTCGGGACGATCGTCTTCGCCATGTTCGCCGGATTCCACTTCTGGTGGCCGAAGATGACCGGAACCATGCTCGACGAACGCCTGGGGAAGATCCACTTCTGGACGCTGTTCGTCGGGTTCCACACGACGTTCCTGGTGCAGCACTGGCTCGGCGCGGAGGGCATGCCCCGCCGGTACGCCGACTACCTGGCCGCCGACGGTTTCACCACCCTGAACACGATCTCGTCCATCGGCTCCTTCCTGCTGGGCCTGTCCACCCTGCCGTTCCTGTACAACGTGTGGAAGACCGCCAAGTACGGCAAGCGGATCGACGTCGACGACCCGTGGGGCTACGGCCGTTCGCTGGAATGGGCCACCTCCTGCCCGCCGCCCCGCCACAACTTCGTCACCCTGCCCAAGATTCGCTCCGACTCTCCGGCATTCGACCTGCACCATCCCCCCATGGCGTCACTGGACCAGAAGGAGTACACCGGACAGCGTGACGCCATCGACCCTGACGCGCAGAGCTGACTGCTGATGACTGAGCACGCGCCGGAGCCGTTGCCGCAGTCCGCGGCGGCGGGCGTCAACGAGATTGAAGGCTTCCTGCTGCTGCAGGCCGAGTACGACGTCGCCCAGCGTGACGCCCAGTACTTCACCGAGCGCATGCCCTGGCTCACCACCGCCCAGGCAGAGGACGTCGCCCGTCAGTATCTGGCCGAACGCACCCGGCTAACCGAGCAGACGCTCAGCACCATCGTGCGACGTACCCGCCAGCTGCGGGACGATTACGAGGCCCGATACGCACTCCTGCAGGCGAGAACGTTGAAGCTGAGCGCCGCAGCCCTATGTGCGGCGCTGCTATGGACATCCGGCCTCACCACATGGATGTACTGATCTACAAGCAGCTCAAAGAAACGGCATGCCCGGACCCTGGGGCGCGTGGCGTGCCTTTCACCAGGTGGCCTGGTGATGACCGGCCGGCGCCGGGTACCCGGCGCCGCATGGTGAAGCAAGCGGTGTGGCAGGGACTGATCGCGGGAGCGGTCGGCGCGGCAGCAATGACACTCGCAGAGAAGGCGGAGCAGCGTCTGACCGGGCGCCCCGACTCCTATGTTCCGGGCCGGACCATGAAACGGTTGACCGGCTTGCCCGAAAAGGCAGCACCAGTGGCTTCGAACTGGGCCATGCACGTCGGCCAAGCCGCAGCAATGGGCATCCTGCGATCGGTCATGGCCCACGCAGGTCTGCGCGGAGCGCTGTCCTCGGGCAAGTTCACGGTCGTGCGCCTGACCACTGACCAGATCCTGGAGAACGCCACCGGTGTCGGGGCACCGCCGCAGACCTGGCCACGCGCAGAACTTCTCATTGATGTCCTGCACAAAACCGTCTACGGGTTCGCCACCGGCGCCGTCGCCGATGCCCTTGCCGCCCGGTCCGGCCCGGGACCGGGTCAGCGTCATGCTGCCATCAAGCCTGGACGGCACACCGGAGTCGGTCCTGTGGCCGGCCGGTCATGAGTCGCGTCAAGCAGTACGCGGTCGCCGCCTCCGGGCAGTGGACCGATGAGGAAGTGGGCCGGCG
This sequence comes from Streptomyces sp. NPDC005496, assembly GCF_042872045.1. Classification (NCBI taxonomy): domain Bacteria; kingdom Bacillati; phylum Actinomycetota; class Actinomycetes; order Kitasatosporales; family Streptomycetaceae; genus Streptomyces; species Streptomyces sp. NPDC005496. The sequence continues at coordinate 60,728 of NZ_JBIAJQ010000010.1, read as the reverse complement.
CCGGCTGCCCGCCGGAGAGGTTCATGCCTGGGAGCAAGGCATGAACCAGACCGTCTGTGGGCTTTCTCTGAGCCGTTCCCAGCTCTTTCGCTTTGCGCATGTCGCCTGGGTGGACACCTTCCCGGAGTCCGGTGGCGCCGCAGATCGCGTACAGCGCCAGTGCCCACGCTGTGCCTCCGTCGCCGGCCGCCGTGGCACCGACGCACGCCCCCGCTGGCACCGCACCAACCCGCGCCCCTGAATTCGGACCTTAAATGACTTCCCAATGAAGATGTAAGCAGCTCTCGTCACTGGTGGTGCTGCTTGATAACACGTCCGTGGCGGATCATGGTTCAGGCCCTTCGACGGGCGAGGGACAGTACGGCCTGCTTGTGTCCTTTCCCTCGGCGCGCTTTCGTTCGTAGTACGCCCGTGAGTCGGGACCCGACCGGAGGCTGGCCATGGAAGACAGGTAGAAGGCCCGCAGGAGGCCGCGCGGTGGAAGCGGGGAGGCCAACGCATGTTGCCGCTGACGCGACCGGAGTCGCGTGGCACCGGTGACAGGCTGGCGAACGCGGCCAGGCAGTCTGCCGTGCCGAAGGCATGCATGTCACCGCCGGTGGTGGCGATGAAGGTAACTCCGAGCATGGCGCCCATGCCGGGCAGACTGCGGATTACGTCGGCGTGCGGGTGCCAGCCGGTGCGCTGCTGCCGCCTGACAGGAAGAGGGGATGGCGTGAATGCCTCCCGCCTGGACATTTACTGCCACACTGCCGCCGACGGGACTGCGTGATCGAGCTGGCCGGGGAGATCGACTTCAATACCGTCTGCCGTCTCCGCGAGGCCTTCGCCGACTGCAACGCCGCTTCGGGCCATCGGACAGTAGTGGACTTCAGTGGTGTGACCTTCATGGATTCCAGCAGCGCCAACGTGCTGGTGGGCATGAAGCGTGCCGCGCCGGTGGGCGGCGGCTGGATCCGGCTGGCAGGCGTGCCCGCAGATGTCCACGAGGTCTTGCACATCGTCGGCCTGGACGACGTCCTGCCTCTTTACCCCACAATCAACGTCGCATTGTCGGCCTGAACCGAGGACCGCAGGCGCCGGCAGGCCCCGCGGGCAGCGGACAGCGTGAGGGCCCGGAGCCTGGAGCGGCTCCGGGCCCTCATAGTGCGTACGAGAGCAGCGAGAAGAGTAAGGGCGCGTACGCCTGCGCTGTGTTTCCAGCTGTCTACTCACCAGCGCAGCAACTGCGCGGGCGCTGGCCGCGAATGCTGTGAAGACGGCGCCTGCGTCAGCCAATTGACGCCGACGGGGTATGCCAAGGTCGGCTTCGCCTCGCTGATGGCCTGAGCACCGGGCCTGAACTGACCCAGCTGCACCTCTACTTGTGCCTCAGTAGTCGGTGAGGTCCACGATCACGTCGCAGTGTGGGTCGGCGGAGGGCTGATGCAGGCGCTCGTTGGCCAGAAACGCCGGAGATACCAGGGAGGCGAGCAGGCCAGGGCCTGTATTGCTGACCAGGACGTCCACGCCGTATGTGCGGTCCCACTCGGGCGAACGGAAATAGAGGCGCATGCGGTCGCCGCCGGTGATGATCGCGCCGATGAGCAGCGGCTTCCAGGGCACGTGCGTGGTGATGAAGAATCGCACGAGATCGAAGAGATGGCCGGTGGCCGTCTCCTCCGTGCCAGGTTCGGGTTCGGCTGAATTCACATGCGAGCCCATGCGGGACACGTGTTCCTCGGTTGGTTGTGGCAGTAGGCCGTAATGACGCCGATCTTCTGACCTCGCCCGGCATCGTAGTGGCCATCCGTCGTCTTGCGCGTGTACTGCGCGACGACGTTGTACTTCACCTGCCGCGGTCTTGGGCCTGTCTCGATGACTACCCCGTCGTATTCCGGGTGACCGTGATGGTCGTTGCGGTCCACACGTCCGTGAAGGGCCGCTGCCAGAGAGGAGAACTTTTTGATGTTGTGGCGGCGGGTGAAGTGGTACCAGCCCAGGTCCGAGTTCCCGTAGCGGGTGACGATGTGCCTGCCTTCCGGATCGTTGGTCTGGCACTTGACCCGCTTGTCCCACGGATGCGGTACCTCGGGCATCGGAACTGCACCGGCAGTTCCCGACATCAAGGAAGCGGCGCCCACCGTTGCGGCAGCCAGTGTCGCGATCTTCTTCATGGAAGTGATCGCATCATCGCGAGCCGGATACCCAACAGGCACCTATCGGACAAAACGAGACTGGGTGCCGGCTGCTCGTCTCCACGGCCGCTCGTGTGAGATTGAGCCGCCGGGCGAGAAGCGGCGGTGGTGGTCGACGTGCCGGACTTGCTGCTGGCAGTGCCCGTGGTGACGGCGGTCTTCGAGTACCGAGGTGCCGGCCGCGCACCGCCAAGAGGCCCTATGAAGGCCGAGGTGGCCGCCCCGCGCATTCACCGTGGAGGCCGGGCCTCAGCGCAATACGGGCGGGTGGTTTACCCAGCACGCGAGGCAGGAGGCCCTGTGCCCTCCCCTATTTTCGGAGCGTAGTCAAACGACTACTCAGAGCGAGGTGGGGCTAGGGGTGCGTTCGACACGTACACGCCGATGGCGGCCTTCACCTCGACAACTCCCGTTGGTCGCTAGCCCTGGAGGATTCATGCGACACCCGGTCTCCCGCCTGCGCACGAAAGCCCTGGCCGTCGGGCTCGCGTTGGCGGTGTCCGCGCTCGTGCCCTCGCTGCCCGCCGGTGCGGCCGATCAGTACGAGTGGGCCGCTCTCGGCGACTCATACACCGCCGGCGGCTTCGTCGGTGATCCGCAGCCCGCTCTGGGTGATGCGTCGCGGGACGGATGTGACCGCACCAGCGACGCCTACCCCGGCGTTGTCGAACGGGAACTCGACGAGTTCCCGCCAGGCAAGTACGTCCACCTAACCAACGTCAGCTGCGGCAACGCCACCATCGCCGACATCGCCGACGCCAAGCAGACGCCGATCAGCCCGGTCCAGCCCCCCGCCGCCGGCTGGCCTGCGGTGGACACGCAGATCCAGCGGGCGAAGCTCAACGACCAGACGGACGTCCTCACCATCGGCGTCGGCGGCAACAGCCTGCCCTTCGGCGGCATGCTCCTCAAGTGCCTCGAACTGGGCGCGACGCCAGGCAAGTCCTGCCGCGAGTACTACACCAGTCCTCCCGAGGGGGAGGAGAGCATCCAGGACAAGCTCGCCCGGGTCCAGGACGAGTACATCCAGATGCTGGCCAAAGTGCACGAAGCCGCGCCCAACGCCAAGGTGATCACGGTCGGCTACCCGGCCGTCCTGCCGGAGGAAGGCAGCGACTGCAACCGCCCCGCCCTCACCGAACTGGGCTCGATCAAGCACGCCGACGTCGACTGGCTCCGTGACGACGTCCTCAAGCGGCTCAACAACACGATCCAGCGGGTCACTTCGTTCTTCGGCGACTCCTACGTCGACGTCTACTCCTCCAGCGTGGGCCACGACGCCTGCCAGAGTGCGGACACCAAATGGGTTGAGGGCATCTGCGGCGATGCCGCGGACTACTGGCCCGCCAAGCTCGCCGGCACGCTCCTGAACTGCGGTCTCATCGGCAAGCGTGTCACCCTGGTCCACCCCAACGCCGCAGGACACGAGAACACCGCCGTCCACGTCGAACGAGCCATCCGCACCGCCCTCCTGAACTGACCGACCGGCCGGCGTCAGGGCCCCGGCACCCGCGCGAAAAGCGCGGCCCGGGGCACCCCGGCCCGGTGAGCATCACATGGGTCGGTCGGTGGAGGGTGCTGCGGCCAGGAGTGGCTGCGGGCGCCGGATGTCGCGATGATGGGCAGAACGGCCGACGCTTGGCCGGGGCGGCAACGCCGTACGCCACGCGACGCGACCACGGATGGGATCGCGCTGGTCGCCACCGCCTCGCGAAGCGAGGAGGCACGCAGCCTGCTTCGACAGGCCTGCGATGCTGCCGCACCACTCGCGGTCGTCTCGACACTGATGGGTCGTAGGACCGCTGGGGATGTCAGATGGCCTTCCTTGTGGTCAGCGATTGTGCAGCACAGAGGTCGTATCGATGTCCACGGGCCTGCCGTGCGCGTCGGTGGGGTGCAGCTCTGGGAGCGGAAGACCGCTTTCATCAACGAGAACTGAGTGAGTTTCACCTGGCGCGAAGGCGTGCCGTTGCCCCCATTGGCGCGCAGCCACGATGAGGGTGAAGAGGTCTCGGCCTGCCTCTGTGAGGACGTAGTTCTGTCGCCGCCCTGTCGGGGCGGCCTGCCGATCGAGGATTCCTCGTTCGACCAGGCGTCTCAAGCGGTCGGTGAGGATGTTCCGTGCGATTCCGGTGCGGTGCTGGAAGTCGGTGAACGCGCGCGCGCCGTCCATCGCGTCGCGAATGATCAGCAGGCTCCATCGATCTCCGACCAGGTCGAGCGTGCGTGCGACGGGGCAGGCGGGGTCGGTCCAGGGCATCCCATCGGCGCGTAGCGCTGTGCGAGGCATCACTGCTCCTGAAGAGTTGCGGATCGAAACCATTCTGCCGTACCTTCATTTTGGTTGCAATTTGCTACTCATTGGGGTGCGTCGGTGAGTCTTACGTTTGGCCTAAGGATGCTGTTCGCCGTGATCTGCGCGGTCGCGGTCGCGACGATGTATGGGGCGCAGCCTGTACTGGCCCAGATCGGCGGAGACCTGGGCCTGCCGGAAGCCGACCTGGGATGGATCGTCACCGCCGGACAGCTCGGCTACCTGATCGGTTTGGCCCTTCTTGTCCCTCTCGGGGACATGTTCGATCGGCGCAAGCTCATTGCCGGGCATCTTTTCCTCGCCGCGGTCGGCATGGCTCTGGCCGCAGTCGCTGCCCAGCTATGGCTCCTGCTTGCCGGGCTTGCTCTAACGAGCTTGTTTGCGGTTGTCGTTCAGACCACAGTCGCCTTCGCCGCCGACCTGTCCCCAGCGGCGGAACGCGGCCGCACACTCGGCGCCGTCACATCTGGCGTCATCATCGGCATTCTCGGAGCGCGCGTACTCGCAGGCAGTCTCGCTGCGCTCTGGGGATGGCGAAGCATCTACGTGGTGTTCGCCGTCCTCCTCATCGCGCTCACCGGCTTCGCCCTGAAGCTCCTGCCGTCCGACCCACGCGACGTCCGGGCCACGTATGGTGCAGTGCTGATCTCGCTCGGTCGCCTGTTCCGTGAGCGCGTGTTCGTCTCGCGTGGACTGATTGCATTCTTCCTGTTTGCTTCCTTTGGCGTGCTGTGGAGCGGTCTGGCTCTGCCGCTCACAGCCGGGCCGTGGCACCTGAGCACGGCCCAGATCGGTCTCTTCGGGATTGCCGGGCTCGCCGGGGCCCTAGGCGCCTCCCGAGCCGGGCAGGGGGCTGACGCGGGCCACGCCAACGTCATCACGGGCGGCGCACTTGCACTCCTGGCGGCGTCATGGCTGGCGACCGGACAGGCGTCCTGGTCGCTCTGGCCAGTCATCATCGGCGTGATTGTTCTCGACTTCGCGGTGCAGGCAGTACACGTCAGCAGTCAACACCTGCTCACGGCCGCATACCCGCACCAGACGAGCAGCGTCATAGGCGGCTACATGCTCTTCTACTCCTTCGGCTCCGCCGTCGGGGCAACCGGCACCACCGCTGTGTACTCCGTCGCGGGGTGGGCCGGATCAAGCCTTCTCGGCGCCGCCTTCGCCTTCTGCGCACTCATTGTCTGGGCCGTCAACCGACACGCGGCGGCCGACGCGCGGCAAGACGTACTTGTGCAGCTACCTCATCCCGACCCGCCTAGCCCCCGCCGACAAGGAAGGCGAATCAGTACATGACCTATCCGAACGCACCGCTGTCCATATAGGGCAGACGCCGATTGATCGTGCGGTGCAGGTCACGACCGATCGCTCACGTAGCCGCAGAAAATGCGCCTCGTGGGACTCCATACCGTCGCGGATGACAGCGCTCCAGAAGCGAAGGACCGCTCTTGGGGGTTCGTCGGTTGCTGGTGTATTCGGACGGTCCCGGGGTGGTCTGACCTGCAAGATCCACCTGGCTTACGGTTCTGTCCGCCACTGCCAACCGGGTTTCCGTCGTGTGGTCGGGCAGCACGTCAAGACGTCGTGCGCTGGCGTGGTATCTCCGCCGAAGTCGAATGCCGTGATCGCAGATCTGGCGTATGGCACATGAGCGTCATGTGTGACAAGTCGACCTTCGCCCCTCGACGATGCCGGATGGCCCACGAGCTGCCTGCGTCTTCACGAGCGCGGCTGCGGGCTTCGTTCGGCGTGGTGTCCACGTAGGTGAAGATGTGCACACCGGCCGCGCCGTCGTCGGGAACGAGCGGAACGCTGACTTCCCACCAATGCATAGCTGCCTCCAGGAGATGTGTGCTCCGCGTATGGCTCAGGTCCGGTCACGTGCCGGCGTACGGGCTGCCGTGTGTCAGCAGTGCCCAGAGCGCATCGCGGGCGATGATCATTTCTTCGCGAGAGGGGGAATAGCCTGCCGTGCGCCCCTTGCTCAGGCCCACGTACGAGCCGAAGACCATAAGCCGCAGTAGCTGGGGGTTCACGGGAGGAAACAGCCCAAGACGCTGGCCTGCGCGAACGAGGCCGTGGGCGAACTCCTCGACTTCCCGTGTGATGTCCAGGGCGTTCTGGTCGAGGAAGGGGGCGTGCTGCTGATGCTCGAGGAAGATCAGCATCAGGGTCTGCTCCTCGGCGAAATCCGTCAGGTTCCGCCAGAGGATGTCGAACAGGGCGCGCATCTCGGCCTCGTCGGCCGGGAGGGTCGTCGGCATGGACCGGCGTAGGTAAGTGAGGAACACCCGCTTGGCATTGCCGTACACGTCATTGGCCAGAGCTTCCTTGCTCGGCCAGTACCGATACAGGGTGCCCTGTGCCACCCCCGCGTGCTTGGCGATTCCGGGGACGCGTGCTCCTGCGAACGTCTGAGCGGCAAAGACTTCGAGTGCGGCATCCATGATCTCTTCCCGTGTCGATCTGCCAACCTCGCGGGTGCCCTCACTCGTAGCCATGAATGAATGGTCATTCACACCTACCCGAATGTCAACAAGTGCGACATGATGACCTATGCGCGAGATGTTCAGTTATGGGCGTGCGTGACCCGGTGCCATCCGTGGTCCGGTGTGGATCTGGCCCCGATCCCATGCTTCCGGCTCGTCAGTCGGTCGAGGGGCGGGCGCCGTTGGCTGTGGGGGCGGCGGTCCATGCAAGCAGCATGCGGAGGGCGTCGTGGGACGAGGTGTGCGGCTGGGCCGCATACGTGATCAGTGCCTGGCCGGGGTCGTCCACGGCGCGCAGGGTCTCGTAGGTCAGTTCCAGGTCGCCGACCAACGGGTGGTGGAATCTCTTGATGCCCGAGGTCTTGTCCTGGACCGGGTGCTCTGCCCACCAGCGGCGGAAGTCTGCGCTCCGCAACGACAGCTCCCCGATCAACTGTGCCAATCGCGGGTCGCTGGGGTCGTTCCTTCCCGCCTCCAGGTGGAGGTAGGCCACGTTCTCGCGGGCACAGGAGGGCCAGTCCGCGTACAGCTCACGCGACGCCGGGTCGAGGAAGGTGATCCGAGCGATGTTGCGCTCGGCCGGGTCGATGGCGGCGTAGTCGCCGAAGAGAGCGACCGCTGCCGGATTCCAGGCCAGGATGTCCATGTGCCGCCCCATCACCATGGCCGGCACGTCCTTCAGCTCGTCCAGCAGCCGCTGGAGCATCGGCCGCACGCGCTGTCGGCCGGCCTGGTGCCCGCGCGCCGGACGGGCGGCGTGTCGCGATCGGGCCAGCTGGTGCAGGTGGCGCCACTCGTCGTCGTTCAGCCGCAGTGCGCGGGCGAGGGCGTCGAGCACGGCGTCCGAGGGGTTGGCGACGCGGCCTTGTTCCATCCGGGTGTAGTAGTCGACGCTGACGCCGGCGAGCTTGGCGAGCTCCTCGCGTCGCAGGCCGGCGACCCGGCGCGTGCCGCCGAAATCCGGCAGGGCCACGTCCTGCGGGTGCAGGCCGGCGCGGCGTGTCCGGAGGAAGTCGCTCAGGCTGGTCGCGGTGTTCATACGCCGAGTGTGGCCGATGCCGGGGGTGTGGGGGGGGGGCCCCCCCCCGGGCCCCCCCCCCCCCCCCCCGGGGGGGGGGGGGGGGGCGGGGGCCCCCGGCCCCCCCCCCCCCCACCCCCTGGTGAGAAGGCGGGGATCGCGGTCACCATGGCCGCAGCCGACAGCGCCGCTGTCCCTGTGGGTCGGTGACGGGCGGCCCGAGGCGGCCCCGGGCTGTGACCCGGACGGTCAGGCCTGGCGGGTCGGCAGAACGACCGAGTGGCGCAGGTTGACGTGCCGGCGACGGCTGACGGTGTACGCGATGAGGTCAGCGATGTCCTCGGCGGTGAGGGCGGGGATCGCGTCGAACATCCCACCGAGCTGATCGCGCAGTTCCGGGTTATCGATGTGCCCACCGAGTTCGGTGTCGGTCAGGCCCGGCTCGATGGTGCTGACCCGGACATCGCGCGGGCCCAGCTCGGTGCGCAGTGCTGCGGACAGCTGGGTGAGGGCGGCCTTGGTGGCTCCGTACACGGCGTAATCGGGGAAAAGTACGTGAGAGGCGATGGAAGAGACGTTGACGAGGTCGGCAGTGCAGCCGTCGGCGGCGGCCGCAGTGAGGTCGGGAGTGAACGCGCGGATGACGCGCAGGGCACCGGTGAAGTTGGTGTCGATCATGCGGGTCCACTCGTCGAGCCGACCCTCGGCGAGGGGGTTGGGCAGCATCACACCGGCGTTGTTGACCACCAGGTCAACACGGCCGTAGGCATCGTGCACGGCCTCGGCGGCGGCGTCGACGGAGGCCTGGTCGGTGACGTCGGCGGTGACGGCGAGGGCCTGGCCTCCGGCAGCCGTGAGCTCGGCGGCCAGCGCGTCCAGCCGGTCGGTACGCCGGGCGAGCAGTGCGACACGGGCGCCACCCGCGGAGAGCAGGCGAGCGGTGGCGGTGCCCATACCGCTGGCCGCACCGGTGACTACGGCGGTGCGGGTGGCGAGGGCGGGGTAACTCATGGAGGCTCCTGGGTCTGCTGCGTGAGCCGGTCTTCGTGGACCGGCCTGGTGCGGTGGGCGGATGCGGACCACTCTGCATCCGGCGGAAAGGGCCGACCAGACCCTGCTGTTCCCTGGGAGAGCCAGTGCCACCCTGGTCCGGACCGCATGGAAACGACGTGGTTGAGGGTGCCGGAGGCGAGGGTGATCTGCTCCTCGTCGAGGATCCCCCGGACAGGCCGCCTCGGCGGGCTCGGGACCGCTCCGGCGGCATCGGTGAGGCGGTCGCACGCCGCGCCAGCCCGTTCGGGGGCGCATGAATACGGCCGGGTCCTCAGACGCTGCGGCGGATCCGGGCGGCCTTGCGGGCCTCGAAGGACTCGCCCTGTTCCTCGAGGGCGCGGTCGTCCCCGACCCCGAGGCCACCCTGGACGCCCCGCAGTGGGGAATTGGCGCAGCGGACCTGTCCACGAGTTCAGCGCCGCCTGACGTCCGAGCGGCGGCGGCAGCCTGGCAGGTTGTCCTGCCCGGCCCGCGGCGACCACTCCCCAGGGCGTGGAAACACGCGCCACAGTCCTTGAGCCTGTCGCGCGGGTGGGTAATGAACCGGATGGCGCCCTGTGACGCCTTGGCGTATCGCGGCGAGCTGCTACGCGGGCGGGCGGCTACGGCGCGCGAACGGGCTGGAGTGCGTCGTGGAGTTGCCGGCCTGGACGGGGGAGGAGCCGCTGGCCCCTCGAGGGCGAAGTCGGCGTCGAGGCGGGGCTCGACAGCACCATGAGTACGTGACCGACACGATTACCGGACCACGTCCGGTGACGCTACGCCCGGCCTGCCTGATGAGTGCCGACACCCTCGGCGCGGGCAGGGGCTGACAGCCCCAATACCGCCACCTGGCACACTGGCCGGGTTCCGGCGAAGGAGTACTCCGCATGTCGATGGTCGGCAATCTGCGCAAAGTCGCGCGCCTCGCGCGGCGGGGACGGCGCGTGGACCTCAGCAACCCGGCCCGCTCCCCGCTCGGCTCCACGGTCGTCAACTGCGTCGTCTACCGCGACGGCCTCCGCCAGAAGGCCGCTCCCACCGTCGAGGAATCCGTCGCCCGGGTGCGCGAGCGAGGCCACGGCTTCGTCTGGCTCGGCCTGCACGAGCCCACGCTCTTCAACGCACCACCCAGTCAACCGTGCACCCCGAGCCGGGCCCAGGAACTTCCCGCCCCTTCCGAGGCCCGGCCTGCACCAGCGGCACGCCACCACCAAGGACCCTGCGCGGGCTCTAGGTTGTGGGTGGCGGCTTCGATCCGCTCTGGGGGGGCAGGCTGTCCCGGTTGAGGTGCATCGGGAGCCAGTGGGCAAGCGCACCGTTGCCGCGGTGATGCTGGCGGACGACCCGGGTGGTGACGTCGCCGGCCACCAGCCCTGAACCGAGCCGGGGGTTACCGGGATCCGGCCGGACGCGTAGACCGTTGTGGTCGGGTGCGGTTTCGACGGTGTGGCCGAGCTGGAGGAGCAGGCCGCTGACGGCTGCTTCTGTGATCGCTTGCAAGGAAGACCTGCGCGAAGCCTTCAACCGGTTCGGCCGGGACTGTGACGGAACGATCAGCGTCTCTGACAAGTCCGCCAAATCACCTACTAGGGCTACCGGTGCCTCCTGAGCAGTGCGTGTTGGCTCCAGGCTGTTGTGGGGATCCAGGCCGTTTCGCATGTCAGCCCTCGGATACTCGCAAAGTGTCTCAATCGGTAGATAAGCGTACAGGTGCGGCAAGGTTCCTCCCTGAGTCGAGAGACGACCCGTGGCGAGCGGGAGCAGGCGTCCCCCCGCGGTCTTCCAGCGAAGCTTGAAGGGCTGATCCGCGCCCGGAAAGAGGGTGAGGGCTGTGAGTACTCAGATCGCCGACGGCGGGGCCGGGCGTGCACAGGCGGCCGGACAGACCGCGAAGGAGCAGGCATCGGCTACGGCGGGCCAGGCCAGGGAAGCAGCCGGAGATGTGGCGGGCACTGCGGTCGATCAGGCCAGGACTGTAGCCGACACAGCACGCCGCCAGGCCAAAAGCGCCGGCGGGGATCTCAGAGACCGGGTGACCGAAGAGGTGCAGGGGCAGACGCAGCGGGCGGCCGGGACGATACGCCAGTGGGCGGAGGACCTGTCGGAACTGACACGCGGCGCCCCCGGCGACTCCCCGGCCCGCAGCCTGGTGTCCCAGATGGCCGACGGTGGCCATCGGGCAGCGAATTACCTGGACCAGCACGGCGTGGATGGCATGACCGAGGATGTGAAGGGGTTCGCGCGGCGGCGACCGGGCGTGTTCTTGGCAGGGGCGGCCCTGGCCGGGCTCGCGGCCGGCAGGCTGGTCAAGGCCGGCAGCAAGTCTCAGTCGGGACATGGCACGCCCCAGCGTTCGGCCCCGGTGCAGGAGCAGGCCGCGGTGTCGCCGGAACTGCCCGAGGGCGCTGTGCGGACTGGGCCGCGCGGCTATCCGGAGGTGTGACATGGCATCGATAAGAACGACACCTCGCACTCAGGATCCCTCGGTTGGAGAGCTGGTGTCGAAGGTGGCGTCGGACGTTCAGACCCTCTTCCGGCAGGAGGCGGAACTGGCCAAGGTCGAGATCCGTGCGGAGGCCTCTAAGGCGGGCAAGGCCGCCGGAATGTACGGCGGGGCCGGATTCGGCGGCTACATGGTCGCCCTGTTCGCTTCGCTCGCCGCGATGTACGGCCTGGCCAACGTGATGGACACCGGATGGGCGGCACTGATCGTCACTGCGGCGTGGGCGGTGATCGCGGCAGTGCTGTTCATGATGGGCCGCTCCCGTATGCGGGAGGTGTCCCCCAAGCCGGAACAGACCGTGGAGACCCTGAAGGAGGACGCGCAATGGGCACGTCACCCGACCAAGTGAGAACCGAGATTGAGGCCACCCGCGGGCGCCTGTCGCAAAATGTCGACCGGCTGGCCGACCGCGCCAGCCCGGGACGCATCGTGCGCCGCCGTACCCACCGCATGCGAGGAGCGGTCCGGGGAGCGCGCGAGCGCGTCATGGGCACCGCTTCTGGAACCGCGCAGAGCACCAAGGATCACGGACAGCAAGCCGCGGCGTCCGTCCAGGACAGCGTCGGGCAGGCCACAGACACGATGCGCCAGACGGCCGGTCAGGTCGGCGAAGCGGTCGCCAGCGCCCCGGAGCAGGTCGCCCGCCAGACGCAGGGCAACCCCCTGGCGGCCGGTCTGATCGCGTTCGGCGCCGGGCTGCTCACCGCCTCGCTCCTGCCCGGCTCGCAGGCCGAGGAGCAGGCAGTTTCCCAGCTCTCCGAGAACGCCTCCGGCGTGATAGAGCCCGTGAAGCAGGCAGCGATGGAGTCCGCCCAGCAGGTGAAGCAGGACGCCACGGAGGTGGCGAAGCAGGCCACCCAGGAGGTCAAGGACAGCGCCGCGGAAGCTGCCCGCACGACCAAGGAAGCCGCCAGCGACCAGGCCGGGCAGGTCACGCAGCAGGCCCGGCAGGCCGCTGGGCAGGTGGCCGACGAGACCCGACAGCAGTCACCTGGCGCCCTGTGACCTGCAGTGTCCGCCGCCGCGCCGCCCGCGCGCGGTGCGGCGGCACCGATCAAAAAAGAGGTGGGCCATGGCCCGCCACCGCACAGAGCCAGACGGACGTCCGATCCGGACCGGTCCGCGACCGCACCGGCTCAGAAGCCGACCGATCTGTCCAAAGGGTCCTGGAAAGGCGCCCTCAAGCGGACTCCGCCCCGCATCCTCTGCGGCAATTTGCCAGGAACTGTGCTCAGCCCCTGTGCAGGCGTCGGTTGGTACCCGCTGGGCGTTGACCATGTGCTCGTCAGCCTCGTTGCGCAGACGGCGCGGAGGCCTGGTTGCCCCTGGGGCCTTGGCGCTGCGGCGGGCGGGTCGCGGTCAGAGTCGTTTGGCGCTGCGCAGGGTTTTGGCGTAGTAGCCGTTGCCGTCCAGTCGTGAGACGCCGCCGACGTCGCCGATGGTCGGGCCGTTGACCTCCTCGCGGCTGGAAATGAAGATCAGGTGGCCTTCGGTGTCGTAGCCGAGCACGATGCCTACGTGGTCGAGGCGGTTCTTGGTGCGGGTGTCCAGCTTGAAGAAGACGAGGTCGCCGGGTTGGAGTTGGTCGATCGCCGAGGGGCGGTCTGCGGGACTCACGCCGCTGAGTGGGAGGACGTCGACACCTTCGTCGGAGCGGGCCATGCCGTTGGCGGTGCGGGGGAGTCCGTCGCCGGAGGTGTCGGAGGACATCAGCGGGTAGCGGGTGCGGTAGCCGAGGACCATCCGTACGAAGCCCGAGCAGTCCAGGGACTTGGCGCGCACGGGCTCTGGGGTGCCGGTCTGGCCGTCCCGGAAGGGATAGGGCAGGCCGAGGTAGTCGTAGAAGTCGGACTGCTCCAGGCGCAGGTCGCCCCCCTCGGCGCCGGTGGTGTTCAGCGGCCCGAAGTTGGCGTCACCGGCGTACGCCGTGCCTTGCCCGTCCTTCTTCTGCGGGGCGCCGGCCACGTACTGGAAGGCGGTGGCGAACAGGTCGTCTTTTTTGCTGTTCTCGTACTCGGCGTACCAGGTGGTGAACCACTTGGCGTCCTGGGCGCCCTTCTTCCAAGGCTCGGGCATCAACCGCACCCAGTCCGTGGTGGAAACCTTGGAGGAGGTCGAGGCCGGCTCGGCGAAGGTGCGGGCCGGGCCGGTGAGGGTGGCCAGGCGCGCCCCGTCGGTGAAAACCGCCCTGATCTGGCCGTCAGAGCCGCGCAGCACCGAGCGCGCGGGGTTCTCCAGCCGGGACCACTTCGCCTCGCCCTGGTCCTTGGCGGAAGGGGAGTTCTTGTCGCCGTCCAGGACGCCGACGTTGCGTACCTGGGTCACCCCGGGCGCTTCTTTCTTGCGCAGCTCCAGGGTGAGGTAGCCGGAGGTCGCGGCGAGCGTCAGCACCACCAGAGCGGAGACGACGGGCCGTGACTTCTTCTTCCCTGCCATCGGGTACTCCTTGGTTGTCAGACGGTGGGCATGACGCCGAGCAGCAGCCCGGCGGCGACGACGATGTAGGCCATCAGGGAGACCGTGCCGGTGGCCAGCAAGGTTGCGCCCTTGGGCTGGCGCTGCGCGCTGGACGTCCTCGATCAGCGTCAGGGCGAGCCACCCCGGAGTGATCATGCCGCCGGGGGAGAGGTTGGTAGGTAGGCGATCAGGCCCGGCACGATGAAGCCGAGGGTCTGGTTGCCGTAGAGGACGGCGAACAGTCGCTTGCCGTAGAGGATCACCAGCCGCTGCATGATCTTGGTGCCGCCGTAGGTGAGAGCGGTGACGCCGACCGGCCCGCTGGGGGAGGTGGGCGGCACGCTCGCCCTGCCGCTCAAGGACGCGGTCAAGGTGCTGCCCGCCGCCGAAGAGACGCGGGCCGGCTACACGCGGACCTTGTTCAAGCATTGGACGGACGCCGACAGGGACGGGTGCAACACCCGCAAGGAAGTACTGCTGGCCGAGGCGTTCATCGCTCCCGAGCAGGGCGAGCGCTGCGCCCTTTCGGGGGTGAGTGGTACAGCCCTTATGACGACGTCTACGTGGACGCCGCGGGCGGCCTGGACGTCGACCACATGGTGCCGCTCGCCGAAGCCTGGGACTCGGGCGCGGGGACCTGGTCGGCGAAGGAGCGCCAGGCGTACGCGAACGATCTCGGTGACGACCGCGCGCTGATCGCGGTCACCGCCCGCTCCAACCGTTCCAAGGCCGACCAAGACCCGGCGACGTGGCTCCCGCCGCAGGAGGCCTACCGGTGTGCGTATCTGGCGGACTGGGTGGCGGTAAAGATGCGCTGGCAGCTCACCGTGGACGACGCCGAGCGCCAGGCACTCACCAACAAGATGGCCAACTGCCCGAACGAGCCGGTGCGCGTGAAGTTCGCCCGCTGAGCGGCCCAGGCAACCGCCGACGGCGATCTGCCCTTCCCGCGGCCAATGCTGTCCGCACCCGGCGGGTGGACGTGACTCGGGTACCCGGCGACGGCCGCGTCAAGGCAGTCGATGCTGTACACGAAGGCCATTACGACGGGCTCGGCTACCAGGTGCACGCCTGCGAAAACGAAAGCGAAGCGCTCGCACCGAACGTGTACCCGCTGGCACTGAGTCGCGTCCGACGGCCGGTCTGGCTTCCAGGTCGACAGCGGTGCCCCTCGTTCGGGTGTCATTGAGCGGGCCCCGCCAGCCCGATCGGCAGAGAGTCCGATGAGGCGTAGGAGCGGCTGCGGGCCAGCCGCTCCAATCCGCCGGCCAGAGCCAACACCGGCTCCCGCCGCAAGACGTACTCGGCAGCCCTGGAACAGGCTCAGCAACTGTTGCTCGCCCGCTACCAACCTGCGGTCTGGGGAACGCTCATCAGCGTCGACACCAGCCGACACGCGGTCCCGATCGAGCGGCTCCTGGAACGAGCCATGAACCACCTGCCCGTCCTGATCGCGGACGCCATCACCGAAGGGAGCACCTGATCCAGGAGCTTTGGCGGTGGGGCCGGCAGACAGGCCAGCCCGGCCCCACCGCCGGTCAGCCGATCAGCTTGTGCAGCACGGGAACGCTGCCTCCAGCGGTCACCAGGCCCGTCGCGACGGCCGCGGGCACGGACTTGTCGTGAAGGCACATGAGCCCGCCCACGACGAGTCCGATGATGACGGTCGCCGGAAACACCACGGCGGCGTGCACCGACAGCAGCGGGACCTCCGACGACAGCCCCGCGCTGGGCGGGCCGGGCGGTTCGGGTTGGGCGGATACGGAGGAGTGCGGGTGCGGGTCCCGAGCCATCGGGAGTCTCATACGAGGCGGAGGAACAGAGACGGCGGACACCTGTGGTGGTGTCGTCCTCATGGGGGTGGCGCACGTCTCGCGGTCGGCGGTCCTGCGGCTCTCTGCCCGAGAGTCCCTGCAGGGCCTCTGCCCGAGCCCAGGGTGGCATGTTCAGCGTAGCGGCGATCGGCGCGGGTGTAGCCCAGGATGTCTGGCGGGTGGTCATCACAGCTGTCCACACTGTGAGTTCGACATGGCGTGCGGGACAGTGCAGGACTCAGACGCTTGCGTCTCGTCCTGGCGGGCACGACTCCCTCACCCCGTAGGGCCGAAAGGCTGGGCACGGACAGCGACCAGTCGGGGGGAACATTTCAAGACACGGCCAAGGCACGGACAACTCGTCTGGGCCTTGGTCTCGGGCACGCCGGGACCGTGCCGTAAGCCCTTGCGAAAACCGGTGCCGCTGCGGCAGTTCGCCTGCGACCATCGGGCAACGGTTCAACAGCGAGGAACGATGGCTAACTTCCGGCTCGGCTCGAACGACTACGGCGTCAACCTTCGAGCGCAGCAGCACGCCAACGTTTTCCAGGGCTGGGACGTCCACCGGCTTGCTCTGACCTTCGAGGTCACAGCCCATGGCGACTTCACCGAGGACGCCCCGTTCCTCGTCTCTGGCCGTCTCTGGACACATGAGACGCCCAGCTCCGCGAGCTGGATCGGCGTCCTGCACTCCTCGTCGGGGCCGATTGGTCTGAAGCCGTTCGGGACAGTGCTCACGCTGGAGACGACCGTGACGGACCAGCAGTTGCGTGGCCCGGAGAGGCTGCGGGCGGGGTGTGTGGACCACCGGGACTGGTCTACGTCGTGAAGAAGCCGTCCTCGTGCATCTCCTTGATGCTGCTCGCGAATGCGTGGGAGACCTGTTTGAGGTCGTCGTCGGTGTGGGCGGCGCTGAGCATCATCGTGTGCAGTTCGGGCACGTAGACCCCGTATGTGCGCATGTAGTAGGACAGGGCGAGGTTGGCTTTGAAGTTCGATCCGGTGAGCCGGTCCCTGATGAGTCTGGGGGCGGCGTGGTCGAAGGTGATGGAGAAGATGGAGTGTGCGGCTGTGATGGTGGAGGGAATTTTGCGGTCGGCCGCCCGTGCCGTCAGCTCCTGCGCCAGCCAGTCCGTCTTGCGCTGCAGTTCCCGGTAGATGTCGGGGTGCGTTTTCAGGTGGCCGAGTACTGCGGCCCCCGCTGCGGCGGTTACCGAGTTCCCGCTCATGGTTCCGCCGACGAAGGCCTTGCTGTCGAGGTCGAGGTAGGGGTCGCCGGTGGTGCGGGCGACGTCGATGACATCAGGACGTCCGACGACCGCTCCGCAGGGCAGGCCGCCGCCGATGATTTTGCCGAGGCAGGTGAGATCCGGCTCCACACCGACAAGATGCTGGACTCCGCCGTAGTGGACGCGGAAACCGGTGATGACCTCGTCGTAGATGACCAGGATGTTTTCGCGTGCACAGACGTCGCGGAGCTGCTGGAGGAAGGTCCGGTCGAAAGCAGCCGTTGTTACTGGCATGGGTTCGAGGATGACGCACGCCAGCGTCCGCGCGTGCGCGACGATCCGCTCCAGCGACCCCGGGTCGCCGTACTGCAGGACGAGCGTCTCGTCCACGACCGTGCGTTGGATTCCGGCCGAGTTCGCGACCGGCTTGGGGCGGCGCGCGTCGCCGCTGTAGCGGAACAGGGAGCTGACCAGGCTCTGGTCGGAGAATCCGTGGTAGTGGCCCTCGAACTTGGCGACGCGCTGCCTTCCGGTGTGTGCCCGTGCCATCCGCAGCGCCATCTGGACGGCTTCTGTACCGGAGTTGCCGAGGATGACCTTCGAGCCTGGGGTGAAGGCCTCGGCGATCAGTTTCGTCAGATGTAGTTCCGCGGGATTTCCCAGGGCGTTCACGGCGCCGCCGGCGGCCGCCTGCTGGATGGCTCGCACCGTGAGGGGGTGCGCGTATCCGAGGATGTGGGGGCCGTAGCCGCAGGACAGGTCCACGTAGGTGTTGCCGTCGACATCGTGGATGCGCGCCCCGGCGGCCTTGTCGATGACGAGGGGGAAGGCACTGGGCAGGCCGTAGCGGTCGAGGTGGGTGGGGGCGACGAGGTGGCGGGCGGCGTCGCGCCTAGCGGCCATGGAACGGGGGCTCACCCCGCCGATCTCGCGTTCGAACCTCTCACGTACTTCTTCGCTCATGTACGGGGAGAAGAGGTCGGTGAACCGTCGGGCGTTGCGATAGAGGTCGATGTCCGGGTCGGTCAGCGTGACAAATCCCTCGCCCGTGAGCAGGGACAGCGACAGCAGAGAGAACCGGGTGGAGGCGCGGGCGCCGTAGCGGTACAGCAGCCGGGTGGCTTCGTCGAAGAACTCCATGGTGGACCATCGGGACGTCTGTACCTCGAAGTGCCGGCGCAGGATGTCCACCAGCTTCTCCGCGTAGTCCTGGTGGGCCGGACGGAGGCCTTCCGGGTTGGCCACGAAGGTGCGGATGAAGCGGTCCATGGCCAGCTGCCATTGACCGCGGATGCAGGCGTAATAGAACGAGGAGAGGTTCCATTTGTCGTCTGCGGACAGGGACCCGACGAGGCCGAAGTCGAGCAGGACGATCCGGCCGTCGGGGCGGAACATGATGTTTCCGGGGTGGGGGTCTACGTGAAAGCGTCCGTGGAAGAACACCATGCTGTAAAAGACGTCCTGCAGTCGGCGGGCCAGGGATGCTCGCGGATGGCCGGCCTGCTCCGGGTGCAGTCCGCTGACGCCTTCCACGTACTCCATGACCAGGACGTCGTCGGTGCATAGCGCGTCGAAGGTCCGGGGCACGTCCAGGAAGGGATGCTCGCGGAAGTTCTGGGCGATCTCGTTCTGCCGCAGGGCTTCCTGGCGCATGTCGCACTGGCCGACCAGCAGGGGCCGCAGTTCGGCAAAGTGCCCGGGCAGGTCGTACCGGCGCAGCGGCGGGTACAGAGCGTGTCCGGCGGCGAGCAGCTTGTGCAGAGCCCAGGAGCTGACCTGGAGTCGTTGTCTGACCCCGCTCTTGACCACTTTCACGGCGACGACGTCACCGCCGCTGAGAACGGCCCGGTGGACCTGGGCGACGGAACCGACGGCGACCGGCTGCCAGTTGAACGCCCGGAAGGCTTCTCCGACGGGCACGGGCAGTTCACGGTCCAGCGTGATGCGCAGGTCCGCCTCGTCCATGGGCGGGAGTTCGGAGAAGAAGGAGCGGAACTCTTCGGCCGCTGTTCCCGGAAGGAGCCCGGACTGCGTTCCCAGTACCTGCCCCGCCTTCATGTAGAGAGGTCCCATTCGCAGCAGGTAGCTGCGCAGCAGGACCGCGAGGCGGTGCCGTGACTCTTCGTGGCTGCGGCGGACGGTCTTCCCGGTGACCCAGCGCACGATGAAGACGGTCGTCCACCATACGAGCCGACCTGCCTCTGCTGCCGCTCCGGCCGCCAGGCGCAGCCTCCGCCCGCCTGCTCGGCGGGTTCCGGCCGCCGAGGGCTCAGGAGAGTCCGGCGTGTGGCCGGCTGTGTTGGTGACTGCCTTCTGAGTCAGCGGCGGAGGACTGTCGAGGCTGTCTGTAGCGGTGAGGGGGCTGTTGGGGGCGTGGTACACCGCGACGATCCCTACTCTTCAAGTCGGCGCCGCAGCGCCTCGCCGTGAACGGGGTGCGGCGGGGCTCGGGCACTCGTGTGTCTCCTGGTGGTGGGCGCCCGCCCGGCGCGCTCGGGGTTGTGCCACCGCCAGCAGGCCGAAGGGTGCGCATGGGCGTGGCTGACGCCACTCGGGCGGGAGTTGGCGCCCGTATGGGAAAGCCGGGGCTCCGGGCCTCGTCGTGGGAGCAGCGCTCAGGCCTGGCGCAGGACGAGTACGGCGTTGTGTCCGCCGAATCCGAAGGAGTTACTGATCACGGCTTCCATCCGGCAGGGGCGGGGGTGTTTGGCGACGACGTCGAGGTCGATGGCCGGGTCGGGTCGGTCGAAATTGGCGGTGGGGGGAATTGTCTGGTGCCGCAGCGTCAGGACGGCGAGCGCGGCTTCGATGGCCCCGGCGGCTCCGAGGGTGTGGCCGGTGACGCCCTTGGTTGACGTGACGGGGGGCGGATGGCCGTTGAAGAGGCGGCCGAGTGCGAGGGCTTCGATGCGGTCGTTCATCGGGGTGGCGGTGCCGTGTGCGTTGACGTGGGCGATGTCGGCGGCCTGCAGGCCCGCGTCGGCCAGTGCCGCAGTGAAGGCACGTTCGAAGCCGACGCCCTCGGGGTGGGCGGCCGCGTAGTGGTAGCCGTCGGTGGAGGTGCCGTAACCGCAGAAGTAGGCGTGCCGTGGGGCGCGGCGGGCTCGGGCGTCCTTGGCGCGTTCGAGCACGAGCATGCCGGCGCCTTCCGCAAGTACGAATCCGTCACGGTCTGCCTCGAAGGGGCGGCTGGCGCCCTGCGGGTCGTGTACGCGTGTGGACAGGGCACCTATCTGGGAGAAGGAGAGGGAGGTGAGGGGGTGGCACGGTGCCTCGACGCCGCCGGCGAGGACGATGTCGCAGCGGTCGGCCAGCAGCAGATCCCGGGCGGCGCCCAGCGCGGTTGCCCCCGAGGCGCAGGCCGTGGTCACCGCCATGCTCGGGCCGTACGCACCCAATGAGATGCAGATTTCGGCTGCGGCGGCGTTCACGGTCGAGCGGGGCACGGTCAATGGGGACAGCGTCTCGTACGCGTGGTCGGTGAACTTGCGTAGGGCCGCGACGCTGGTGTCTTTACTCTCGGTACCGACCCCGACGACGACTCCGACGCGGGCACCGTCCCAGGCAGCGGGATCGAGCCCGGCGTCGGCAACAGCCTGCCGGGCGGCGGCCAGAGCCAGGTGGACGAAGCGATCCGTGCGCCACACTTCTCGGCCGAGCAGCGCCTTGGCGTCGAAGCCGGGGACGCGGCAGCTGAGGGGGACGGGTACGTCGCCCAGATCTGGGTCGACGGCAGCCGTGGGGGCGCCGGAGCACACTCCTCGCCAGCTGCTCTCGACGTCCGTGCCGGCGGGGGTGAGGAGGCCGATGCCGGTGACGGCGATGTCGCTGCCGCTCATGCCGGGGTGACCGGGGCAGCAGCGGCCGGGCCCGGACTGTGGGTCGGTGCGGGTTCCTGGGCCTGTTCGACGGCGGTCACGGCCTCGCCGAAGGTTGCCCGCAGCGATTTCAGGGCGTCGTCGCTGCTGGGTACACGCAAACCTAGCTCGTCCTGGAGGACGCACATGAGCTCCACGACGGCTAGGGAGTCCATGCCCAGGTCTTCCAGGGTGCTGTCGGCTCGGACGGAGTCCTCGGGAATGTTGAAGTGGGTGACCAGGGCAGTCTTGATCGGTTCGTAGAGAGAGGTCATCAGTTGCTCCTCGCATCGGTGGGTTGCTTGCTTCGCGTGCGACTCACAACCGGATCACCATCAGGCCCGCGCTGCTACCCGCCGCCAGTCCGAGGAGCGCCACCAGGTCGCCCGGGGCGGCGAGTTGCCTCTCCATGGCCACGGAGAGCTGGAGCGGCAGGGACGCGGAGGCGACGTTGCCGTGGCGGGGAAGGGTGACAACCAGCTTTTCCCGCGGGATCCCCCAACCCGCCGCGCACAGGTCGTCCAGGTCGGCGAGTGACACCTGGTGCACACCGATAAAGGAGAAGTCGGCGATGTCCACGCCGAGTTCGGTGAGCAGCGGCGGCAACTGGGTCCGGCTCAAGAGGCGCAGGCTTTCGCGCATGCGCGTGCTGTCCATTTGGAAGTAGGCCGTCTCCTCGGGCGACGGTCGGCGTACGGTGCGTGTCCCGCCGTGAAGGACGGTGGCAGATTCCCAGGTGGCGGAGTCGGCGGCGAAGCGGCTCCCGAGTACGCCGCGGGCCTGTGCGGGGATTGCGGTGGTGTCTTCCTCGGCCGTGAACAGGAGAGCGGCTCCGGCGTCGGAGAAGCCGTAGGAAGGAAAGGACCGGGCGAAGGCTGCGGCGTTGGGGGTCTGCAGCCGCGTGTACAGCGAGGGGGCCTCGCCGCAGGTGATGAGCACGGTGCGGTATTGCCCGGAGGCGATGAGTCCTTGGGTGATCTCGATGGCGTTGAGTACGCTGTTGCAGGCGTTATTCACATCGAAGACAGGGCAGCTCAGGCCCAGTTTTGCGGCCACGATGTGGGACGTCGCCGGCTCCGACATGTCCTGGCTTGCCGCCGCGAAGATCATCAGTTCGATGTCGTCGGGTGCGGCGCCGCAGTCGGCCAGGAGTTTGCGCGCGGCGCTTGCCGCGAGGTCGGACGCCTGCTGATCATCGCCGATGAGGTGCACGCCTTCCACGCCTGTCAGCAGCGTCAGCAGTCCTGGGGGCGGGGTGAATCCCCCGCTGGCTGCGGTGATCTGGGCTTCCCGTTCGGCCATGGTGACCCACCGCTCGGGAAGGTGGCTAGTCACACCCGCGAGGCACGCTCTTAGGTCGCTCACCTGCGTCAAGCTAGCAACGGAGCGGGCAGCTCCGCGTATGCGGCGCCGACACGGCGGCAACCGGGGCCGAGATTCATTCAGAAGGCGGGCGGTCCATCATTGTGGCGCGGTGGTGTGCGTATATATAGGGTTAGGCGCCTTCAGCCCCGCCGGTCATCCATGTGCGGGGTTCGTGCGTGACCGTTCAACCCCGGCTGTTGCGCTCGCCGCTCCACATCCAACTCTTAACTCCCTGCTCCTGGTGCCCGGTGCGCACGCCGTGGGAGCGGCCCGGTCCGTGATGCGGAAGCGAACGGCATCTGCGGACTGGGGGACCCAGGGGCGATCACGCGGGCGCCGCCTGCACCGCGCCGGCATCGAAGAGGCTGCTGGCCTTCGTGCGGGCCAGACGGGAACCGATCCGAAGGAGCGAACCACATCATGGCCGACCGCCCCCCGCCGCGCATGCAGGACCCGGACAGGGTGGCGCAGCGCCTGCTGCGCGCCTCCGGCTCTTACGAGCCTTCGGCGACCATCGACTGGGACACCCCCGTGCTGGAGGGGAACTGGTTCTGCTGCCCCGAGCGATTGTCGCTGTACGGCACGCCGTTGTGGGACGAGATGGACCAGCAGCAGCGCATCGAGCTCTCCCGGCACGAGATGGCCAGTTTCATGAGCGCGGGTATCTGGACCGAGCTGTGTCTGATCCAGCTCCTGGCCCGGCACATGGCGTCCTCCCGGGATCTCGGGGACAGCCGCACCCACTATGCGCTGACCGAGGTGGCGGACGAGACACGGCATTCGGTGATGTTCGGCCGGATGGTCCACGCCATGGGCTGCCGCACCTACACCCCGCCGCCTGCGGTACAACGGCTGTTCACCCATGCCAGCACGCTGTACAGCGAACTCAGCATCTTCGCCCTTGCTCTGGTGATCGAGGAGGTCAACGACCAGCTGCAGCGGGAAATCGTCCGGGACGAACGCGTCCAGCCTCTTGTCCGGCAGGTCTGTCGCCTGCACGTCGTCGAAGAGGCTCGCCATGTCGGTTTCGCCCGGAGTGAGCTCCTGCATGCGGCCGCTCGATCCTCTGCGACTCGTCTCGCATTCCAGCGGGAGCTCACCGCGGTGTCCGCCTTCGTGGCACTGGGCCAGCGCATCCACCGTGACGTCTACCGTGCAGTCGGCCTCGACCCCGTCCGCGCCCGCCGGGAGGCCCGAGGCAACCCGCACTACCGCGAGACGTTGCGCTGGAGCGGTGAGAAACTCGTCGCCTTCCTGGAGGACGTGGGGATGATCGGCCCCTGGCAGCGGCACTGGTGGCGCCGGGCAGGTCTCCTACGCTGAACGCTGCGTGCGCCGCACTACCGCATCGCGACGGACGTGCCTGGGTCACCACGGCCTGGGTCACCACGGTCTGCACCAGCGGTGCGCGAGGTGCTCCAGCAACGGGTGCGCACGGGATGCCCCCAGCGCGACGCGCTTGACGTGGTCCCCAGTCCGGTAGGGCGTCAGCGCGTCGGCGGCGATCCCCACACGGGTCCGTGCTCCGACGATGTACCGGGCCCGGGGGCAGTCGGCGTCCAGTGCCCGCTGGACGGCGTGAGCCATCGGTTCCGGGGACGGCAGCTTCACCGCTGCCCGCAGCGGCCCCTCGGCGGCCCGGTACAGCGTGGCGAAGGGGGAGCGCTCGTGCACCGCCAGCCTCTGCAGACCGTCGGCGGCTCTCTCCCAGATGCCGGTCGCGTATCCGCCGCCCTCGATGACGACGACGTGCACTCCGCCGGGTCCCGTCTCCATCCGCAGCGCGTCGTTGAGGACTCGCAGGGCGGTCTTGCTCGCGCAGTACCAGCCCATGGCGGGAGCGGTGACGTGTCCGCCGAGTGAGGAGATGTTGACGATGCGCCCCTCCCCCCGGCGCCGCATCACCGGCAGGACTAGCCGCGCGAGACGGGCGGGAGCCAGTAGGTTGACCTCCAGGAGGTGGCGGGCGGCGTCGTCACCGATGTCTTCCACCGCCCCGGCCAGCGGGATGCCGGCATTGTTCACCAGGGCCCACGGACCACCGTCGCTCCGTTCGGCGACCTGCTCGAACGCATCCCGGCAGGAAGAGGGATCCGTCACGTCCAGAAGGACGCAGCTCAGCGGCACTTCGCGCTCCGCCGCCGTAGCACGCAGTTTTTCGGCCTTCTCCGCGCTGCGTGCGGTGGCGAACACGTCGTAGCCCGCTGCGGCAAGCCGCAATGCGGTTGCCCGTCCCACTCCGCTCGTCGCGCCGGTGACCATGACGGTGCGCCCCATAGGCGGGCCTCCCCAACATCTTCGTCTGCTTCGTGCTGCATGGTTGTGCGGCACTCACTGTGCCGAACATTCGAGGGCGTGCTCGGTAACGGACCGGCGCGTCGGCGTGCGGGGGACACTTCGGCGACGCAACTCCCTCGCCGCCGTGGATCCCCCACTCGCAGATCCGTCGGCCGTAGATTCCAAGTCCCGCACAGCCTCGCCGCCCCGGCCGAGCGGGCCGCTGAAGGAGTGACACGTCATGACCCACCAGCCCCTGCCGCAGCCCCAGACTCCCGAGGCTCTGGCGCGGCGCTTGCTGCGCAGCGCTGCCTCCCACTCGTACGACCCCATGGTGGACATCGACTGGGAGGCACCTTTGCAGGAGGGGGCATGGTTCTGCGTGCCCGAGCGTCTGTCGCTGTACGGCACGCCGCTGTGGGAGCAGATGGACGAGCGGCAGCGGATCGAGTTGTCGCGGCACGAGTTCGCCAGTCTCGCCGGAGTTGGGGGCTGGCTGGAGTTGTGCCTGATCCAGATGCTGGCGCGGTACCTCGCGTCGCGTGATCTCAAGGACCCGCGAACGCACTACGCCCTGAACGAGATCGGGGACGAGACCCGGCACGTGACGATGTTCGGGCTGCTGCACCGGAAGCTTGACTGTCCTGACTACGGGCCGCCCGCCTACCTTCGCCATGTGTTCGCGGTGGGCAGCATGGCCTTTCAGGACCTCACCACGTTCGCGCTCACGCTCGTGACCGAGGAAGTCCTGGACCGGTTCCAGCGGGAGATCGCGCGTGACGAACGCGTACAGCCTCTGATCCGCAGGATCTGCCACATCCATGTCGTCGAGGAGGCCCGCCACGTGAGCTTCGCCCGCACCGAGCTGCGCAGCGCGGTGGCACAGGCCTCGGTGTCCCGCCGCGCTTTCCACCGCCAGCTGACCGCTCTGGCCGCTTCTTTGGACGTGCCGTGTCTGCTGGACCCGGGCATCTACCGCGCGGTCGGTCTCGATCCCGTCGAGGCTCGACGGCAGGCACGCAGCAACCCCCACTACCGGCAGACGCTGCTGTGGAGCGGGGAGAAGCTGATCGCGTTCTTGACGGAAGTCGGCATGATCGGCCGGGCCCAGCGGCTCCTGTGGAGGCGATCCGGGCTGATGCAGTGAGCCAGCCCGCGAATGGCGTCGCGAGCCGTGTCGATCACACACCCCTAGGCAAAGTCGTGTCCGGCGAATCGTATGACTGCCCTTGCTTGGCTTGTCGGTATCCCCACAGGGCGCGGAATCGGATACGTGCCACCGGATGCCCTCCCTGCCATTCGCCTGTCTGGGACGCCAGACCCCGGCTTCATCAAAAGCGTACTGAAATCGAAGATCGCCAGGACTGTGCCTAGAGCATGGGCAATCGACCCGTACGCCGAAGAGCTCCACTGGGCCCCCGTACGCCCCATGGCGCGCCCTGCCCGATGAGCCAGCACGCAGCAATCCTGTCGTAGCCAGTCCCGGACGCCCGGGAAGCGACTCCCTTGTTGACGGGATCACCGCCCGCCGAAAGTGCTCACACTGGAGGTGAGCCATGAACAAGCTTGCGGGGAACGAAGAGGCACGCCCGAGTCCGAGCGCGATGCCCCTGCTGGCGAACCTGGCGCAGAAACGAACCGCCTGGATCCTGTGGATCGCCACGCTGGTCGTGGCGGCGCTGGCCGTGGTTTTCGCAGCCCTGTCCCGGGCGGCACCTCGTCCCGAATGGCACCCATGGGCACTCGCCATGGTGGAGCCCGTGGTGCTCATTGCCTACGCCTGCCCAGGGTTAGTGGTGGCCAGACACAGACCGCAGAGCCCTACCGGATGGCTTCTTTTGTCCTCTGGGTTCGGAGCAGTCCTTGACTTGCTGGGGCATGCCTACGGGCTCTTCGCGATTCCCCGGAGCTTGCCGGGGGGCGTCTTCGCAGCGTGGGTGTCGAACTGGGCCTTCGCGTTCTACCTCTTCCCGGTCTATTTCCTGTTGCTGCTCTTCCCTAACGGGCGGTTGCCGTCCGCCCGCTGGCGGATTCCCGCCGCGATCGTGGGCGCGTGTTGGGTCTGGGCCCTGCTGTTCTCAGCTTTCGTTCCCGGCCCGATTGATCGTGGCTACTTCCCAACTGTGCGCAACCCGGTCGGCATCTCGGTACTGGCGTTCGGTGGCCCGAATGAAGGTCTGCTGTCGTTCACAGTTGTCGCGTGTCCCTTTCTGCTGGCGGCTGCTTCGCTGCTCCGACGCTTTGGTGACAGTGGCGGGGTGGCGCGCCAGCAGATCAAGTGGATGGCGTTTGCGGTACTGGTGGACGTGATCATGGTGATGGGACTGACCGTGGCCTGGAACAAGGACGCGATGGGATCGATCGCAATCGATCTGGCCAGCGTTGTCCTGAGTGCGGCCATCGCCATTGCGATCGTGCGCCACAACCTGTTCGACATCGATCGCATCCTGAGCCGGTCACTCCTCTATGCGGGCCTGACGGGCGTCGTGGTCGGCCTCTACATCGGATCCGTGAGTGTCTTCGGGCTTGTGCTGCAGCACTCTGCCTCTGGAGTGGCTCCGCTGCTGGCGACCGGCGTTGTGGCCGTTGCGCTACAGCCCCTGCGTGACGTGCTGCAGCGACTCGTCGGCCGACTCGTGTACGGACTGCGGGATGACCCATATGCGGCATTGACCGGGCTCGGCCGACGGTTGGAAGCGACCACCGATCCGAAAAAGGTGCTGCCAGAGGCCGCAGCGACGGTGGCGCAGGCGCTGCGCCTGCCGTACGTGGCCATCGAACTCGACGACGCCACCGCGCCTGACGCAGGCAGTGCGCGCATCGCCGCCCACGGCACCCAATCCCAGGTCGCCCTGCGATTGACGCTGGTGCACCAGGGAGAGGAGATCGGCGCTCTCGTGGTGGGGGCACGGGCGCCCAATGAGGCTTTGTCTGCCGCGGATCTGCGGTTGTTACGGGATGTTGCCCGGCACATCGCACAGGCCGCCGCTGGTGTTCGGCTGTCCCTGGCACTTCTGCGCTCCCAAGAGCGCGCCGTCGCTGGACGGGCGGAAGAGCGCCGACGCCTGGCCCGCGACCTCCATGACGGCGTTGGACCGGTCCTCACCGGCGCCACGTGGACCCTTCAAGCTGCTACCGCCCAGCTGCGTACCAATCCCGACGCCACCTGTGACCTGCTGAAAACCGCTCTGGTCCACATCCGGCAAGGCGCCCAGGACCTGCGCCGCATCTCCATGGGACTGCGCTCCCCGGTCGACCAGCTCGGACTGAGCGAAGCCGTCCTGGCCTACACCGACCGCGTATCGCTGGCCGTACACACAGATCTGCCGCAGCAGATTCCCCGGCTTGCCGCAGCAGTTGAAGAAGCCGCGTACTGGATCCTGGTCGAGGCGGTGGCAAATGTGCTGCGGCACGCGGAGGCCGCCAACTGCTGGGTATCCCTTGCCGTGGGCGACGACGCACTCCAGATGACGGTCGCCGACGACGGACAGGGCCTTCCTGCCCGGATGCGTCCCGGGGTGGGGGTGGTGTCCATGCGCGAGCGTGCCGCCGAGATCGGGGGCAGCTGCGAGATACAACCACGGAACGGCGGCGGTACCGAGGTCGTCGTGCGCCTGCCCGTCACGCTGCCAGGCGCAGACACCAGCCTCGCCGAAGCAAGCAGGAGCATGTGATGGAGCAGGGCATCCGCGTCGTGATTGCCGACGACCACCCCTTCACCCGCTACGGCCTGCGCGTATTACTTGAGTCAGACCCCGGCATCACCGTGGTCGCCGAAGCGTGCAACGGCCGCGAGGCGATCAGTCGCGTCCTTGAGTTCCACCCCGATGTCGTCGTCATGGACGTGCGGATGCCCAACGGCGACGGGCTGTGGGCCACCCAGGAGATCCAGCGCGCCCGGCCCGGCACGAAAGTCCTGGTGCACTCGGAACACGAGACCGACCCCAACGTGATGGCCGCCATGCGCGCCGGCGCTTCCGGCTTCCTTCTCAAAGCCGGAGAGGACGTCACACAGCTCACTCGCGCCGTGCGCGATGTAGCAGCCGGAGCCTGGATCTTCCACCTGTCCGACACCGCCCGCATGCGCCCCTGGTTCGACCAACTGCGCACCGCCCGTCGCGACAACGCCTTCCCCCAACTCACCACCCGGGAAAGAGAAATCCTCAACGTCATCGCCCTCCCCAGACAAACCACCCGCACCGCAGCCGCTCGCCTCGGCATCAGCCACAAACGAGTCGAGAACGCCCTGACCGACATCAAAACCAAACTTGGAGCCACCGACCGCGAGGAACTCGTCGCCCTCGCCCGCTCAGCCGGCCTCGGACAACCCTGAGCAGCCACTCCCGCTGTTTCGGTAAGCCCGTCCCGTGACCGCGGGAGTCCCCCAACCCCATCCTGGACACAACGGATCCCACAAATGACGACCCGAAGTGGAAACGGGAGGGGCGGATGCACCAGAAACAGCGACAGCCCGGCGAGAACACCGTCACACGACGCAGGCGGCGTTGGGGCAGGACAACACGACTATGGGCACCGGTTATCGGGACCGTTCTCACAACAGCAGCCGCTATCTACCAAGCCTGGCACGGCCAACCATTGGGTTAACACCACGCCCTCGTCTTCGAGCAAGGCCTCACCTCGAACCCTGACTAACAGGTCCCGGTGAGGCCCACCCTCCTGCCCGTTTCCCTCAAGTTCGGCCTGCACCAACGAAACAGGGCAAGCCGGCGGCGTTCGACAGCGACGGGACCACCGAGGACGCTGTCCCGGCCGCCGTGGGTGTGCTGACCATCGCCTCCGACATCGACCCTGGCCCGCTTCGGCCGCGCCCTCGCCGAACCCATCCGCTGCCGCATCCTGCTCGCCCTGCGCAACGCGATCGCGGACCCCGCAGACCTGGCCGACCAGCTGGAGATCTCCCGCACCCGGCTGTCGAACCACCTCGCCTGCCGACGTGACTGCGGCATCGTCGTGCCCCCCGAGGGCCGCCGCGTGCGCTACGAACTCTTACTCGTTTAGCGGTTGTCGTAGACCGTGCGAGCGGCGTCGATGTGTGGCAAGTGCGCGATGCTCCATTCGAGCAGCGGCGCGGTGGCCTCGCGCAGGCTCCGGCCCATCGCGGTCAGTTCGTAGCTGACATGCGGCGGCATGACGTTGCGGACCGTGCGCGTCAGGATCCCGTCGCGTTCAAGGTCGCGCAGCGTCACAGTGAGCATCCGCTGGCTGATGCCGTCGATGGCCCGCTTGAGCTCGGTGAAGCGCAACGGCCCGTCCTTGAGCATGCGCACGATCAGCAGCGCCCATTTGTCCCCGACGATCCCGAGGACTTCACGGGCCCGGCACGGGTCCTGCACGGTTACCTCCTGAGAACCGGGGCACCGAAAAGTGCCGTATTGCCCGGGGAGCGTCGCGGGGATCACGATGTTCGCGGTTACCAAAGAGTACCGAGGCGTCAGGAGGAACTACACGACCATGGCCGCATTTCTACTGGTACACGGCGCCTGGCACAACGGGCGAAGCTGGGACCGGGTGGTCCCGCTGCTGGAGGCGGCCGGGCACCGGGTGCTCACGCCGTCGCTGACCGGCTACGGTGACAAGGCACACCTGCTGAGCCCCAAGATCGGGCTTAGCACCCACATCGACGACATCGTCGGCTTGATCGAAGCCGAGCACCTCGACGACGTCGTGCTCGTCGGGCACAGCTACGCCGGGATGGTCATCTCGGGAGTCGCCAACCGGATCCCGCAGAGGATCGCGCATCTGGTGTTTCTCGACGCGATGGTTCCCGAAGACGGCGAGACCGCTGTCGACGTCCTCCCTGTCACCAAGCAGCTCATCGACCTCGCCGTGGACGGCTGGCGGGTTCCGCCGATGCCCGAGCAGCCGCCGCCGCTTGGCTTGTTCGGCGTCACCGATCCCGGCGACCTCGCCTGGTTGCGCTCGATGCTGTCGGACCAGCCGGTACGGTGCCTGCGGGAGCCAGTCCTGCTGGACGACCCTGCCGCGCGCACGATCCCGCGCACACACATCCACTGCATCGAGGGCCAGCCGGCGGACATCACCCGGCGTCCCGTCCCGGCAGGCGAACGAGTACGCGAGCTGCCGACCGGCCACGACTGCATGATCACTATGCCCGTCGAGCTGACCGCATTGCTGCTCGAGACGGCCTAGGATCTGTCTTCAAACGGTCTTGCCCAGAGCAGGAAAGATGCGAGCGTGACTGCTCCTTCGTAGGAGGTGGCGGCCTTCTCGTATCGGGAGGCGATACCGCGGAAGCCTTTCAGTCGGTTGAAGCAGCGATCAGCGACGTTCTGGCGCCGGTAGACCTGTCGGTCAGGCCTGCAACGGGGGCCGCCCGGTCCGCTGTGAGGGACCCGGATGCACTCCAGAAGCGGTCGCGCGCAGATGCTGCCGTGGCGTTGGCCGGGTGTCGATGCTGCGCTACTAGGTTCCGTCTCCGTGACGATGCCGCTTCGCCGGTCTCTGGAGACGTCCGTGCAACCTTCAGCCCCTACCGAAACGGCGCCGGGGGATGCCATGCAATTGCCCGTCCTTGCCGGAGTCGACGGAACGCCCGCCAGCCTGCTCGCGGCCGGGTGGGCGGCCGGCGAGGCACGCCGCCTCAGGGCTCCGCTGGTACTGCTGCACGGCTACGAGGCACTGGCCGGAACGCCGCGGCTGCTCCTGGGCGACCCCGGGCTGGAACACCGTGCTGCCATGGGCTGCTCACCGACGCGCAGGCGTGGGTGCGGAAGGGACGCGCAGATGATCGTCCTTGGCTCACGCAGGCCGGGGCCAGTGAGCGGTTTCTTCCTTGGGTTGATCGGGCTGCGCGTCTTGAGCCGCGCCGAGTGCCCCGTCGTGCTGATCCGTAGTGACAGCGCAGCCCGTCCGCAGGAACAGGAGGTGGTGGCAGGCGTTCCTGAAGAGGAGGACCAGGCGCAGACACTGCTGGCCTTCGCCTTCCAGGCCGCGGCCACGCGCGGCGTCGCCCTGCGCGCCGTACGGGCCTGGAAGCTGCCCGCCCTGTTCACCTATGAACCAGGCCTGGCGCAGCATGCGGCCGAGAACAACGAACTGGAGCAGGCCCATCGTCGGGAACTGGCCGCTGTTCTGCAGCCGTGGCGCAAGCGCCATCCCGAGGTGGAAGTGATCGAGCACGTGGAAGTAGGGCCGGCGGCGGAGGTGTTGGTGGCCTTGGCCGCTTCAGCGCAGCTTCTGGTGGTCGGCCGCAGCAGCAAACCCGGCAGACGCTATGTCGGTCACGTCGCCCACGCGACGCTCCACTTCGCAGATGCCCCCATCGCCCTCGTGCCCACCCGGTGACGGCCTGAGTACGGAACCATCGTGGCGTTCGGCCAAAGCGCCTGAGCCTGAAGAACTGGCTGGCCCAGCCCCGCCACCTCGGCCACCGTCCAGGCCGTCGCCGGACTGCTGTCTCACTCGAGACTGCGGTCGGCAACAACGCTTGGGAGATCGCCCCATCCATGTCCAGCCAGTGCACCCAACTGTCTGACCGGTTACGCGACACGCTCTAGGTGGGCGGCAGCCTCCACTGCGTATTGGCGCAGGACCCATGGAATGCGGAAGTGGGCGGTGGACGCTTGCGGGTCGTCCGCTGCGGGCTCGATGATTCCCGTGCTGAGGAGGTGCATCAAGTCTGCGGGGACCTCTGAGCCCTCCCAGCAGACCCTGGCCCGGTCACCGCAATCCAGTGAGGCGTCACAGCTGAGTCTGACCAAAGCCTGCTGCTCAGCGTCCGTGAAGTCCTGCCATTGGCTGGCCAGCGAAGTCCTCAACGACAGCCCGCTGCCCTCGAAGTCACGAAGAAGAAGCGTTTCTTTATTAAGGGAGTCGAGGAAACCCGGACGCTGAAAATCGGGGATCATCGAGAGCTTCATGCCTAGTATCTGTGCTGCTAAGGCTTGTCCCGTAATTGATCTTGGGATGGGTTCGGGGCGAGGCCGTCCGGGTTCGGCCCATTCGCCTATCCGGCGAGGGCAAGGTTGTGCAGGCGGGCAATGCCACTCATGGCGTGATGGACGCCGTCTCCCCTAAGACGGCAGTCACGCAGGATCTTCCAGGTCTTCATGCGGGCGAAGACGTGCTCGACGCGGGCCCGGACTTGCTTGTGGGACTTGTTGTGAGCCTGCTTCCAGTCGGGCAGGTCCTCGCCTTTGCGGCGCCGGTGGGGCATCACGAGTCCGGTGCCCGGGTAGCCCCCGTCGGCGATCGTCATGGTGGTGCCGATGGCGGCCTTGGCACCGGATTCCTCCCATGCCTTGCAGTCATTACGGTTGCCGGGCAGGGGCCGGCCGACCAGGACGACGAGCCGGGTGTCGGCGTCGATGACGACCTGGTGATTGGACGAGTACCGGTGATTCTTGGACTGTTCGGCCACTGTGTGGTCCCGGGTGGGCACCAGGGTGCCGTCCACGATGAGTACGGTGTCCTTGCGGAACCGCTTGCGGGGCGGGAGCGCGAGCATCGGGCCGAGGTGGTCGATGATGCGGTCTGCCGCCGACTTCGAGACCCCGAACAGCGGGGCAAGCTGGCGCATCGTCAAGTTCGTGCGCCAGTACAC
Source organism: Streptomyces sp. NPDC005496 (assembly GCF_042872045.1). Classification (NCBI taxonomy): domain Bacteria; kingdom Bacillati; phylum Actinomycetota; class Actinomycetes; order Kitasatosporales; family Streptomycetaceae; genus Streptomyces; species Streptomyces sp. NPDC005496. Next base: position 27,606 of record NZ_JBIAJQ010000010.1, on the reverse strand, counting down.
CGCGATCAACAACGCTCGGTCCTCCAGCGGAAGACCCCACGGTCGCCCCTTACGGATCGCGTCAGCTCCGTCGCGCCGCAGCGCGGTCACCAACCTGGCGAACTGGCGCGGGCTCAGCCCGGTGAACGGGCCTATCCAAGACGGCTCTGACGCCGTGATCACACCAGCCACATCATGATCATTCCACCCCGCCCCGACCGGGCGGACGAGCTGTCAGACCTCGGGGATGAAGGGCGGCTCGATACCCATCGCAGCGACACCCTCACGTACGGCACGGTCGAACTGCTTGATCTCCGCCACGAGAACATCCCAAGCGACGGGCGAGGTCCAGAAGTCGGGCGTGAAGCCGGAGCCAACCCGCCAGCCCTCGTTGGACCCCACGATGCGAATCAGTCCCGCGTCCGCCTGCATCGAGTCGAGCTCGAAACCCGCCTGACCGGCGGCCGGGCTCTGGAGCCAGAGCGCCAGGTGGTACGCCAGCTCGGCCACGGGGAACGCCTCCTCGGACCACACCAGCTTCCGCTCTTCCCAAATGGACAGCTCTGCCTCGATGTCGAGGAGAAGCACCTCCAGGGGAGCCTCGCGCGGGGTGAGACCGCGCCGCGGCAGATCCGACAGTCCAAAGTTCCGGCAGACGAACCGCACCGCTCGGCCTCCATGAAATCCGAGGCCCACTACACGTCCAGGCCACCCAAATACGGACAACCGTACCAAGTCATGCCAGCCGCCCCACTGGGCGCACCATTTGCGGGACAGCCCTTAGTACTCCAGCAGCGGTTCGCTATCTGGCCTGGTCAGAGGCATCGTCGGGAGTGTAGTTGGTCGTTGGCATGTCAGGGGCGGTCTTTCCGGACCGCCCCTCCAACGAATGACATCGAGAGCTGTCTGCGCGGTGATGAGGGCAGCCTTCCCGCGTGATCGACGACCTTGCCGACGCGACCTGGGACCGTGAACTCGACGACCTCTTCCTGCGCATCGGCCACCGTTTCGGCCGGGCCGACCTGCGGCGGCGCATGCGTGACTACGTCCGCGCCCTGCTCGGCCCAGTCGGCCGCAAAAACGGCTGGCAACTTGCCGAACACGCAGGCCACCGCACCCCCGACGGTCTGCAACGGCTACTGAACGGAGCCACCTGGAACGTCGACGACGTCCGCGACGACCTGCAGACATACGTCGCCGAATAACTCGGCGAGGCCGACGGAGTCCTCATCCTCGACGACACCGGCTTCATCAAAAAGGGCACCACCTCCGCGGGCGTGCAGCGCCAGTACTCCGGCACCGCCGGCCGCACCGAGAACTGCCAGATCGGCGTCTTCGCCGCCTACGCCACCACCCGCGCACGCGCCCTGGTGGACCGCGAGTTGTACCTGCCCAAGTCCTGGACGGACGACCGCGACCGCTGCCGCGCCGCCAAAATTCCTGATGAGAGGGGCTTCGCCACCAAACCAGAACTGGCCAGGGCCATGGTGCTGCGCGCACTCGCCTCCCCGCTGCCGATCGCCTGGGTGACCGCGGATGCCGCCTACGGCCAGGACTGGCGTTTTCGCCGGATGCTGGAAGAAGCCGCGGTCGGCTACGTGCTTGCCGTCCCGAAGTCCCAGCCGGTGCCCCGCTTCGGCCGGATCGACTACCTCTTCGGTCAGGCTCCGGATGAGGCATGGGAGCCACGTTCGTGCGGCGACGGCGCCAAGGGCCCGCGCGTCTATGACTGGGCGGCCGTCCAGCTCCCGGTGATCGAGGACTTCGACGGTGAGCGGCCCACCCATCACCGCTGGGCACTGGCCCGGCGCAGCATCACCAGACCCGATCAGATCGCCTACTACTTCGCATACGCGCCGGTGGGCACCGACATCGACCGGCTCGTGCGCGTTGCCGGACGCCGCTGGGCGATCGAGGAATGCTTCCAGACCGCGAAGAACGAGTGCGGCCTGGACCAGTACGAAGTCCGCCGCCACGTCGGCTGGATGAGGCACATCACCCTGGCCATGCTCGCGCATGCCTTTCTCGCGGCTACGGCGGCAAAGGGGGATGCAGGAACGGTTCCACCATGGTTTCGCTCACCGTGGCAGAAGTCCGCCGGCTCCTGGCAACTGGCCCCGCACACCGGCCCCGCCCGCCACTTCGCGTCCATGCGCTGAGATGGTCGCGATGGCGGCGAAGGCGTCAGGCCGTGGCCCGGCACTGTCCCTACCGACGGCGATGTCATTCGTTGGAGGGGCGGTCCGGAAAGACCGCCCCTGACATGCCAACGGCCAACTACACTCCCGACGATGCCTCTGACCAGGCCAGATAGCGAACCGCTGCTGGAGTACTAGGCCTCGGGGCAGCGGTGGCGCATCGTGGTTGTGGTAGGCGTTGCCGCGGCAGGGGTCTGGGCTGATGACGTCGCCTTGGCGGAGGCGGACTCCGCCAAGTTCGGCGAGGACGATAGTGCGGGTGCGGCGGCAGTCGAGGCCGTGGATGTCGAGGGCGAGGTGGAGGTGTTCCTCGGCGGCGTAGAGGTCGCCGAGGCGGGAGAGGATCATGCCGGACTCGCGGGACCAACGCGTAGAAGACGCGATCACCGGGCCGTAGCTGGGCGGTGCCTGCTGATGCCGGGATACGCAGACCCCTACGCCTGCCTGGGCGGCCGCGGTGCGGGGCAGACGGACTCCCGCGCGGGCGAAGGCGTACGTCGTCAGCCCCGGACAGTCGAAGCCCCTGATGTTAACGCCGGACTTGCCGCTGGGGGAGACAGTCCCGGTCCGTTCCCTTCGGTGGTGTTCCACGGTGGACCGGCCGAACCCTTCTGCGACGGGTTCGGCCGTAACGCCTGCGCTATGCGGAGAGGAGTTCCTTGGCGGTTTTTGCCAGGAGCTTGGCGGACGTGTTGCTGTCGTGGTTGAGGACGAGGGCGCGGCGCGGCAGTAGCGCGAGCCGGTCTGCCAAATCCGTGGTTGGGGCGGTCTTGTCGGGGGCGAGGTGGAAGATGTCTGGGTAGCGGTCCTCAGTCTTGCTGGTGAAGAAGTCCTCTTCTTCCAGGGCGCGCGGCGCCGGGGCCGCCTGAGGTTCAGCGTCCTTGTTCACTTGGGGGAAGAGCAGCGCGGTGGCGTGGGCCTGGGTGGCGAGCGTCATGCGCAGGATCGAGGAGAGCTGGTCGGGGAAGAACTGCGGCTTGAGTTCCTTGCCCTTGGCGTTCCAGATCGGTGTCTTGCTGCCGGCGCTCAGAGCGTCGGTAACGCTCTGGTCCTGCGTGGGGTGCATCTGCTCGCCGATCAGGACGCGGGCGCGCAGCGGCTCGTACAGACCGGTCGAGTCCAGGAGGCCGAAGCCGATCGCGGCGGCCGAGGGCCAGGGCAGGATCCGCAGACCCTCGTCCTCAGCGCGGATGAACACCCGGTCGTTGGCGAGGAGTTCGAAGCCGGAACGGGCCAGCAGGAGGGCACTGGTGGTCTTGCCCGCGCCCTTGGGGCCGAAGGTCAGGAGCGCGCGACCGTCGCGGACGACGCAGGAGGCGTGCAGGATGTGGAATCCGGCGCGCAGTAGCTGGCCGCGGATGAGTTCGCGGGCGAGGCGGGAAGCGGCGACGGCGACCGGCTTAGCGTGGGCGCCGACGATGACGAGGCGGCCAGCGGCCGGGTCGTAGTGGTAGCCGAGGCGTTCGGCGGGCTGGGTTGCGTAGATGGAGCCGTCCTCGTGCCGGGCGACGAGGGTGCGGGCGTTCGCGTAGTCGATTTCGTCGTGCTCGTAGTCGCCGACCATCGTCTCGATGTCGGCCAGGCGGCTGCTGTCGAGGGCGGCGAATAGCACGGCGCCGCCCTCGGTCATGTTGCTGGTGGTCGGCGCCGGGGCCTCGGTGTTGGTGGCGTTCCACCAGCCGCCGAAGTAGCGCAGGGCCCAGTCGGTGATCTCCTTGGTGTCGCTGACGACGGTGACGGCCGCTTGGTCGGCGTGGATTCGGATGGCGCTCAGCACGTGGTCTCTCCTTGAAGGGTCTGCTGGTAGGCGGTGGCGAGCCTGATCTCGGCGGCGGTGAACTGCCGCTGCTCGTCCGGGTCGAGGGCGGGAAGGGCCACGGTGGGGCGGCCTGCGGTGAAGTGCAACGGGATTCCGAGCCACACCCCGCGGTGGTTGACGGACAGCACCTCGCTGCCGTCGACCAGTCCGAGGGTCTTGCGCAGCGCGCCCAGGACGGCGCCGGCCGGGCCGCAACGGGTGCGGCCGATACCAGCGTTGATCTGACGCGGCCGGGCGGACATCTGGGCCCGCACGTAGTCCAGCGGCACCTTGATGGAACAGCCGTTGACTGTGGTGGTCGAGGCGCAGATGACCGCATGGTCGCCATGCTCGCCGATCACTAGGCCGCGGACCGCGCCCACCGGGACGCGGCAGTAGGTGGCGAGTGCGAGGCGGTAGCGGGCCGAGTCGGTGCTGGAGCCGATGCCGTAGACCCGGGCGGCCGGGCCGACCGTGGTTGCGAAGACGCGGGCCAGAACGTCGACTGGGTTGGTGACCACGATGACCTGTCCGCGGTACCCGGCCAACTCCTGGGCCAGGGAGCGGATCAGCGGGGCGTTCGCGGTGAGCCCGGCCATCCGGATGTTGCTGGTGGCCGTGTTGGTGAACAGCGCGCGCGGGCACACCACGATCGCGTCGGCCGCGCGCATCCCGGCAACCGTCGCCGTCTCCGCTCGAATGGAGGCCTGGGTGATCTCCCGCATGTCCTCCAGATCGGTGACGAGCCCAGCTGCGGACTCCTGAGTGCGCGCCGCGACCATGAGCCGGTCGCACCAGCGTTCTTGGACCAGAAGCGCCGCCACGCTCTGCCCAACCGCACCGGCTCCGATCACACCGATCGTGAAGCCGGTCACCGCACGGCCGCCTTTGCCGCCTGGGCCAGCGCGAGCCGCCAGGCCGCACTGGCGTCGGTGTCGGCAATCAACAGGGCGCTGATCCGGTCCAGCAGAGTGCTCACCGCCTCGATCCGCCCGATGACCGCGCCTGCCTGCTCAGGCAGCGGCAGTCCGACCGGGGCAGAGAGATAGGTGGTGGTGATGTTGGCGGTATCCATCAGCCACGTGACCAGCAGCCGCCGCAGGTATAGGCCGCGCAGGGCGCGGCCCATCGGCCGCAGCTGCTCCTGGACGAACGTGTCCACACCATCGAGAGCCGCCACGGGCCCGGTGAGCGGTGGCGCAGCGATCAGGGAGAGGACGGTGCGGGAGACGAGCTTGGCCACGTCGGCGTGTCCGGGGCCGCGCTGCAGGCCCGGGTCGATGAACACGGGCAGTTCGTCCGGGCCGTCGGGGAAGATCACGTGCTCGGGCTTGAGGTCGCCGTACAGGACCTGGGCGGCGCCGAGCGGCGGGGCGAGGCGGAGTTTCACCAGCCGGGCGATGACCTGACGGAGCACGATTGCGACGCCGTGCCGGGTGTGCTCCTCCAGCCGGTGCTCGCCGAGCCGGTCGATGTAGGCCCGGCCGGAGAGGCCGTTGAACTTGCGGCGGAACGTGGCGTCGATGCCGCGCTCGGTGATCGCGGACTGGTCCGCCTGCTCGGCCACCACCGGACGCTGCAGCACCGCAAGGGCGCCGAACGTCCGGCCCAGTAACTCGCCAGTGCGCTCGGGCGACTTGAAAATCAGGTCGGCCAGGGTGGGGCCGGTCACTGGCTCGGTGAAGAGCACGCCGCCCCGGCAGCCGGCGGCGCGCGGGACAGCGAGTCCGCCGGCGGCCAGGGCCTTGAGCTGGGCGGCCTCGCGCATCAGGAGCGAGGTGGGCGATGCACCGTACGCGGGTTGCTGTGCCTTGACCTGTTCCCAGCTGCCGCGGGCGCCGCACATCACCGAGACGAGCGAGACGCCAAGCAGGCTGTGCTTGGCGAAGAGCGGCCGGCCGTCGACCTCGACCTGCTGAACGTAGCCAGTGACGCTCGGCGCGTGCGCCCCGGACACGGTCGCAGCGCCGGGCCACAAGGAGGCGGCGGCGCCTCGGACCTGCTCGTTGCACAAACCCAGCAGCACGTCGGCCTCAACGACGGGGATCACGAGCGTTCCACCGAGTCGGGGTCCGCCAGGTGCTTCTCCCGCCGCACGGCCGCCTGCTTGGCCTGGATCATCGACAGCGCGAACTGGTCCGGATCCAGGACAAGCACGGTGTCCTCGGCGGAGGCGTCCAGTTGGTGCACGGTGATCGGCCATCGGAACTCCTGCGTTCACGGGTCGTAGGTGATGCCTGAGCGAGATGGCACGGGTGATCACTGCGGCGCTTCCGGGGATCGCTCCGCCGGCGCCAGGGGCAGCGCGGCGATGCGGCTGGGCCAAGTCTCGTCGCCGTGAGGCGCGGAGACCCTTGAAGCGGGCGGCGTCGGGAAGCTGCGTGCTGGCCTCCAGACCATTGGTAGAACGCTGCGCAGCCCGTCGGGGGAGGCGGGGCAGCGCAGGGCGAATGAGCCCGGCGCGGGGGAGGGGTGCCTGCCGTGAGGGAGCACAGTCGGGTGTAGCTCCCCTGCGCCGGGGTGTGCTCTGCCCGAGAGCCAGGGCCGCTTTGTCTACCGGGCCACCGGGCAGAAACTTGTACTGCGTGACCTCCCCCAAGGCGGGGAGGTAGGCGACGAAAATGCCGCGCAGATGAAGGTTGTTCAGGACGCCCTCGTAGGCCTCGGCCTCCGTCGTGATGGGTCGGCTGAGCGATGGCGAGAATGCCATGCGCGTACCCCTGCTCTGCATACCGGCAGGCGGCGCCAAACCCGCTCCGCTGTGCGAGCGGCGGCTGCCCCGAGCTAGCGAATGAAGTACAGGTGACCTGCCAGCCAACCGCTGCCGCGTACTGCCCGATCGGTTCGACGTCAGCACACCGCTCAGCGCCGGTTAGTGGTAGGACATATGGCGCTACCCTCACCGGGTTTCCCCGGCTGACGGCGGCATCGATGATCAGGGACATGTACTCCTGGCGCACGGCTTCGAGACGAGAATGAGCCTGAGTGCTCGGTGGTGTGATCACGGCGGTCCCTTGATGCCCTTCAGGAGATCGTGCTCAGCATGGATCCGAGAAGTACCTCGTGAGGCGCAGGACCGGGCTGGAACTGGTCCAGCAACTGGCGCAGTGCCGCGGGCGGGACGAGTCGATCGCCTCGGCAGGGACGTCGCCAGTAGGGCCTCGGCGGCTCCGTGGCCGTTATGGCGGGTAGCGCGATGTGGTGGGGCCGGCCAAGACACGTCGCGTAGCGGTGCGGGGCCCACTGCTCGCTGGTGCCCGGAGGGACAAGCCAGACCAGCCACGACCGCTGCGGGTCCTCGATCACCGGCCCGCACGCGTCGGCGGATTCCTTGCCGGAGTGCTGGATGTTGTCCATCACGGCCATGACGGCGTACGCCTGCGGACCACTCGCGGTGAGAACGATGTCGAAGAACCGTCCCCCTAATGGGAGCTGCAACACCTGTTGGTGTTGCAGCGCCATGAGGGCACGGACCCGGGAGGCCAGATCTCCCATGTCGGGTGCGACAGCGCTCGGATCGATGCTCTCGTGGTTCTGCGTGAAGCCAACGGGGGCGGCCGATCTGCGGATCTGGTCGGTCTGTCGGCGAGGGAGCTGCTGAGTGAGGCTCATGCCGTCTCCTCCGACTTGCTGACGGGGACGATCGCCTTGACGGTCTTGCCGATGACCTCGCCCTCGTCGCTCTTCAGCGCCTCCCACGACAGCCGAACTCGATGACGCATCAGCCACCGCAGCCCCGTACACACGGAGGCGCAGTCGGGATCGGACGTCAACTCTTCGAAGTGGGGGAACTCGGCAAAGGCATCCGTCACCTCAATGACGAGCTCGCTCGACTCCTGTCCGATCATCAGACGCAGGCCCACAGTGCCGTCACGGAACGGCAAACCGTGCTCCGCGCCGTTCGCCACCAGCTGCGCCGCGACCCGACTCGCCAACTCGACGTCTCCGTGCCAGCGAGCCACCGTCAGGCGAGGGCGCGTCCGCAGCCGGGCGTTGGCACCGGCCGCAAGGTTAGCCATGAATCTCGTCTCCCACCTGAACTGCGGATGAGCGTCCTCCTCCTCCGCGAGAAGTCGAACGGCCGGGGAGATCACCCGGAGGCCCTCAGACGGGCTCGCTTCGGCCGCGGGGCGAGCAGACTGCTTCGGGGAGGAGGCGAGAGCGAGCCCTTCCACGTTGTATGCGGTCGAAGCGGCGGGGCGATGCGGTGGCGGGTTCACGGGGAAACTCCCTGATTTGGTTTCGGAGGGTCGTGCGCTCGGCGCCAAGGTGAGGCGATCAAGGCTGAGAGCAGTTGCTTTACTCGTAAGAGGTAACCGCTCGATCACTGTCTGCGGGTACCGTTGGCGATCGGTGGGACCGTGAACACCGTGAACGCCATGGAGCTGTCGGGAGTTGATGACATGGCCACGAGAAAGCGCACGCCGAACCCGGCCCTGGCCGCGCTGCTTGAGCAGGCACGATGGACGCGCACGCAGTTGGCGCAGCACGTCAACCGGCTCGGCCCCCAGGCTGGATTGCATCTGACGTACGACCGAACGGCTGTCGCGCACTGGATTGCGGGAACGCCACCGAAACCCGAAGTCAGGCCGCTGATTCTTGAGGCGCTATCCGCACGGTTAGGACGGCCGGTGACCCACGCGGAAGCCGGTCTACAGCCCGCCGTGTCCGGCGACGGCTCCGAACCACTCGACACTGTGGAGGAGTTGATCGACCTAGGAAGGGCGGACATGGATCCATCTCGACGCGGTGTCCTGGCCGCGACTCTCTTCTCGGCAGCGCTCTCCGTGCCGGCGTTCCAGCAAGGCGCGCGAGCCGCCGATGACCCGATTGCCCCGGGAAAGGCCACCACGCGGATAGGCGCCTCTCAAGTCGCCTCCGTGCGGTCCATGACGGAGAGGATCGCGGACATCCTTGACGAGTTCGGCGCCGGCCACGCGCGCCCCATGGCGGCCGCGTTCCTCGTCAACACCGTTGGCCCCTGGCTGCGGGCGCAGTCCTCCGAGGCGGTCAAGCGGGACATGCTTGCCGCAGCGTCAGACCTGACCTACCTGACCGGCTGGATGGCGATGTACGAGAAGGCTCACGGCCTTGGACAGACGTACTACGTCAAGGCGCTCAAGCTGGCCGATGAAGCAGGCGACCACGTCACCTACTGCCGCACGCTACGCGGCATGTCGCTCCAGTCCTCGAACCTAGGTCATGGCCGGATGGCGCTGGAGCTGGCCGATTCCGCGGCCGAAGCGGCACCGTCGGCAGGCCCCCGCCTGGTGGCCTTCCTACGCGGGCAGCAGGCCCATGCGGCGTCCATGATCGGAGATCGCCGTCAGGCCCACATCCGCCTGCGGGAGGCTGAGACCGCACTGTCGCAGGCCGACAACCGGCGCGACGCGATCGGCGGATACGACAAGACCGCGTACCTGTTCCACGTCTCCCACGTGTTGATGGAGGAGGGCGACTTGTCGGGCAGTGTCAACGCGATGAAGCAGTCGATCCGGTTTCAGCCAGCGCAGGAACGGCAGGGCCGTGTTCACGCCTACGCGGTCCTGGCGCAACGGGAACTGCGCCTGGGACACCTGGACGCCTCATGCCAGTCGTGGGGGCGATTCCTAGACGAGTACGAGCATGTCTCGTCCGTTCGCGGAGACGATCACTTCCACACGATGCGCAAGGAGCTGGCGCCGTACGCCAAGACCCAGGCAGTACGAGAACTTGCTGGCAGGGTGCGCGAGGTTGCGGCGGCCAAGGCCTGACATAGAAGTGCCTCCGGGGGAGCTGTCGGCAACCCTCGAAGGCATCCGCTACGCCATCCGCCTCGCCGAGGCGTGAAAGGAGACGCACCGTGGCCGACCAGGACCTGGCAAAAGTCGCGCACTTCCTGTGGGAGGCCGGCACCCTGAAGAACGCCCGCCGCACCGGCTGGTGGATGGCAGGCGTCCGCGACCCTGAGAGCGTCGCCGAGCACGCCTGGCGCACGTCGATCATCGCCTCCGTCATCGCCACGCTCGAGGGCGCCGACGCCTCACGCGCTGCTCACATGGCGGTGTGGCACGACTCCCAGGAGACCCGAACCGGAGACGTGAATCACCTCGGCAAGAAGTATGCCGAGCCGGGCGATCATGAAGCGGTGACCGCGGATCAGACTGCTGGCATGCCAGAAGTCCTGCGCACCGCAGTGCGGGCTTTGGTCGCCGAGTACGAGGCCAAGGAGTCGGCTGAGGCAATCTGCGCGCGGGACGCCGACAGACTCGAGTGCATGCTGCAAGGCCTTGAGTACAAGGCGCAGGGGTACGCCAGCGCTCAGCGCTGGATCGACAACAGCCGTGGCCGCATCGTCACAGAGACCGGCCAGAGGCTCGCCGAACAGCTTCTCGCGCAGGCTCCGCTTGACTGGTTGCACGCGGCCATGGGGGAGAAGCGTTGACCTCGGCCAGGGGCAGGCACTCGCACAACGGGTTGTGCATTCTTTCGCGCTGGCAGGCTTGGTAGACGACGTACCTGCTCTGGCAGTGGGGAGAGCAGCCGGCGGGTGAGGCGGCCTTCCTCCATGTGCGTGTCGGCGCTGACGGTCGTCGCGCTCGGCCCGTCTCTCTACCCGGTTCCTTAGCCTGTGAAGTTGAAGCTGAGATGGCACTAGGTCCGTTGATCCTGAGGCGCGGGTGCGCTGCAGCGCCTTCGAATAACAGCAACCCTGTTTCTACTCGGCCCCGCTCATGAGGAGCAGGCGGACGTGCCTCTTCTGTGATTTCCAAGGCGCCGGTTGCAGGCGCGGCTGCTGGCTCACCCGTACTGGTCCGGCTGCCCGGTACCCCGACGGCGGGCTGGGCTCTCGTGCGCGAGGACGCGCCTCCTATGACGGGGTGGCGAGCTGGATGAGGCGGAAGCTGGAGCACCTTGCCGCCAGGCAGGAGGCGATCTTGTCGTGTATCCAGCGCGAGATCGTAAAACGCGGGGAGGCGTCTATGGTGCGGGAGATCGCCCGGACCCCTGGGCCTGTCCAGTACGTCGTAGGTGGCCTATCAGCTGCGCGAGCCGCAGAGAGGCGCGGCGAGATTACCCGCGAGGCGCGGCGGCCCCGTGCCAGCCGTCTGGGGCGCTGAACACCTCGGTGCGGTCTGGGGCCGATTCCCCTACCGGTCTCTCTTCCCTTCCCCCTACCAACCCCCCTACCGGTGGTCGTAGTTCACTGCCCTGAGTTTGAGCAGGTCAGCCCCCTTGACCCGCCCCCACCACCGACCTCGACGGCCCTCTTCTTCCTCACCTCCGCTCACCCTGCTGTCTGTGGTGGGTGGCAGGGTGAGCGGAGGTGAGGAAGAAGAGGGCCCGGGCCGGCATCGGCTGCTTGCGGCCCGGCCGGCGCCGGTCCGCAGCGGCGCCCGGCGTCGCAGGATCGTGGGGCGGCGAGGAAGAGAGGGTGGGGGTAGGGGTGGGTGGTTCGAAGACGTACCCGTACGGGTCTACGAGTGCGGTGCGCGGGCACGTCCTGGCTGCACTGGGTGTGCTGAAGGTGGCAACGGCCGACCAGATTCACCGGCTCACGGCACCGGGCCACAAGGACAACAAGGCTTTCCGTAACGCGTTGTTGGATCTGGCCCGGCACGGCCTGACCGTTTCGGAGGGCAGCACGCGCGAGGGCGGCAAGCTGTGGTCGCTGACGCCCCTGGGCCTGGACGCGGCAGCGGAGGTGTTGGACCGGCCCGTGGATCAGATGGGCGGAACAGCTCGGGGTGCGGCCCGATCGGGCGCCCCGCATGCGATGGCCGTCAACGAGACCGTCATCGCCATCACCCGCACGCCCGCAGTGGCCACCCGGCCGATATCCCGGCGGTCCAGCCGCCCCCTGCCCGCAGACGCAAGGGCCCTCACCTCATCGGAGGCGGCCACCTTGGCGGGTATGGGCTCAGTCAGCAGCTGGTCGACCGAGGTCCCGTTGAATCTGCCCAGCAGCCGCGGCGCGCGGGCCGGGGTGCGGGCGGATGCGGTCCTTCAGGCTCCGGAGGCCGGTCTACCGGTGCTGTTTGTGGAGGTCGACAACTGCACGGAGACCGCGCAGACCCTGTCGGCGAAGTTCGAGAAGTACGCCCACTACTTCCGTCTCACCACCAAGGGCCCGCAAGGCCGTGAACTGCCGGTGTGGCGCACCCGCTATGCGCCGACGGGCCGTGATGGGCACCCGCCGGTCGCGGTGGTCTTCAACCAGGGCACCCGCATCGGTCCTGAAGGGCTGAAGAACCGGATGAACGCGGTGCTGCAGCAGACGAGGGATATCTGGTCTGGCACCTACCAGCCGCGCGGCAGCTACGGGGGCAAGGACCGTGATGGCTACTACAACTACGCGGACGCCATCCCCCTGATGTTCACCACCCTCGATCGCCTCCAGGAGCAGGGCCCGTGCGGGACGGTGTGGTGGCGGTGCGGCCACGACCAGTGGGAAACCCTCACCGACGCGCTCGCCAACCCCAAGGACTACGACGCCTACGCCGCCCGCGACCAGGCCCGCCAAGCCGAACTTGACACAGCACTCGACCGGCAGCCGTGGGGTGCACGCGACGACTGGGCAGCCGAGCCACCCACACCCATACCTGTTCCCGCACGGGTGCCAGTGTCGGTGCCGTGCAGGTGGTGCGGACTGCCCGTCACCAGCTCTCAGGATCAGGACGACAACATCGCACGGCCCGAAGATGGCCACTACTGCCCTGAGTGCCGCACCGACACCGAACCTCAGCTGCCCTATCCGACCCTGCGCCAGGCGTTGTTCGGCCGGCGCTCCCAGCGTTGAGCAGGGCCGCGCCGAGTGGGTTCGGCGCGACCCTGGCACTGAATGTATCCGGCGCGTCGCACAGCGAGTTGGGGTCCCTCTGCCATGTGGGGTCTCCCTGGCAGCAGGTGGGGAGCGCTGCCTGACGGACCGGTGGGGGGTGTGGTGGGGGTCGTGGTCGCGGCGGTGACCGGAAGATTCTTGGGCGAGGTGACCGTGAGGGCAACTATGGCGTTGACCTGGACTGGTGGGGCCTGTGGTCGGGTCCCCGAGGCATCGGTGGGGGCTCGTTACCAGGAGTTGATGTGACTGGTCGGGTGCTTTGCTCGGCCCCACCACGTGAAGCCGTCCGGGCCCCCCTCGACCGCCCTGCGAGAGAGGGCCGGTTCATGCCGCACGGCGGCGGAGCCCTGGGGGTAGGGACGGTCATGCACGAGGAGATGTTGCGTGGGCTGGGAGAACAGGAGGCAGTGCGCCCCCCATTACGCAAACGTCGTGACCGGTGTCCTGCATTGCGCAGTCGGTGCGCACCGTTGCGCACTGGCCTCTGCGCAAAGACGTGGACGCTGCGCATCACGCCCGATCGCGCAGGCGACCGGGTCCCGGCGTCTGCGCAGCTGTTCGGGCCGCGTAGTACCGTAATCGCTTATTTGTGCAGGTCAAGCCTGCAATGCGCAACTTTTGCGCAGGCCGGGCGGTGAGGGTGGGAGCGGTATCACGACGTACAACACCGCCCCGCGACCCGCTCCGGAAACCGAGGGCGCCATCCCTCCGACGGTCCTCTTCGAGCCGAGCGAGGTGCGTGAGGTCGGCCACGGGATCCTGGAATTGTGGATCTTCACCGGCATCCGCTGGGTTAAAGCCAAAGTGATCCGGGAGCAGCTGCGCATGGCGCGCACGCCAGACAGTGTGCTGCGGGACGCGCTGACTGCTCCCGCTCATCGATCAGGTGCATCGGCGCCTCGTCCCGCAGCGGAGGGTTCGAACGCCAGCCGATCCCAGTAGCGCGGCAGGTGGCCACGCTTCTCCCCTTGTCCTATTGCTCTACTGAGTCTGGCGAAGGACGGGTCGCAGGCTTTCCGTCGCCGCGTTCGCCTAGTTCAACTCATGCTGAATTTCGAGGAAGGCTTCGAGCTTGACGGGCTCGCCGTCGATGTTCTCCACTATCTTCCTCGGGACCCGCGCACGAGAGGCGCTGTGTGCGCCGTTTCCCCTACCGGTGCCTCTACCAATCTCCCTACCGTGCCCCCTACTGGCGTCCGCCAGAGGGACACTTCGATTCGTGCAGGTCAGACCCCCTAACCAACCCCAACCACGTTTTCCGACAGCCCTCTTGCCTCTCCTCGTCCTGTCTGCCCCCGTAAAAGAAGGGGGTGGGGAGTGGGGTACAGAACAGGACGGAGAAGAGGCAAGAGGGCCTGGTGCCGCCTGGTCGCCTGTAGCGCGTCGGGCGGCGGCCCTCCGCGCTCGCGCAGGACGATGCCGCCGCCCTCGAAGCGGGGGCGGTGAGGGAGGGGGGCAGCGCCCGTCTTGACGGGCGGGCGGCAGTAGAGCCAAGAGCGGCTCCTGTTGGCCGTGCTGGGCGCCCCGCCCCCATCCCCACCCATCGCCGCGGCCGAGCCCACGAGAGCGGCAGGAAGAGGCTTACCCGCTGCTACCTCCACCGGCCGGTGCACGGCCAGCACCCACCACATCCCACGCTCACGCCTCGAGCGCCCCGGCCCGGTACTGGCAGAGGCCGTACCGCGTTGCTCTCGCACGGCCGCTCCTGCAGGAACGACCACGTCGTCTCACCGGACACCGGCACTACCCGCAGTGCTCCCCGCACGCCCTCACCCTCCTCCGCAGCCCTCCCCCAGCAGGGTGATCACGCTCTTCCAACGACCGGGCTGCCCTACGGGTCGCGCGTCCTTCCGTCCCTGTTCCCATGGCAGGTTGAATGGCAGGCAGGCCCAAGGCGGGCCCTCGTTCCGCCCTACCGCCTGGCTGGGCCAGCCGCCGAGGGCTGGTCCCTTGCCGCACGTGCCGCGGGCCGCCCGCCTCCCGGCGGGGGCACCGAGAGGGCCGTCGGTGCACCCTCACCGCGAGGGTTCAGCATCAAAAAAATCTCATGGCCTGACACGGCTGTGACGAGGGCGAATAGCGTGACAGGCGTGCTGGTGGGGGGAGTTGGGAAAGAATCTTGGCCCTTGGCATCCGGATCCGGCGGTGCGGTGGCGTGTGAGGGGGTGAAGACCGGTGGTCTTCACCAACGAGATCGTCACTACGAGGAGGCCTAGTCTTGTGACTTGGTCGTACTGGGCGGGAGCGGGCGGGGTTCCCCTGCTGGTCCTGCTGTTCTACGGGATGCGCCGCGCCCGGGGCATCGTCGAGATGTGGCTTGCCGCCCATCTCGCCGCCCAGGCGGAGCGCGAGCAGTGCGCCACCATGGTCGCGATGGCACAGTCCCTGCCCGACGGCGGCGCCGCCGCTCGTCCTCGAACACCCCGCCCGCCGTGTGCGCGAGCAGGCTGGCGTGGATGGCGACCAGGTCGTACAGCGACAGCCCCTCTCCCAGGCTCGCGTCGAGGGACAGCACCCGCCCGTGCCGGGTCTGGTGCCGCCACGGCGGCACCAGCTGGCGGTTCACCGTGTGGGCCTGCGCCTTCAGGACGTCGAGAGCGGTCGGGGGCAGGTGCCCGGTCTGCAGCAGAGAGGTGCACCAGTTACCCAGCACGGCCGTGGACACCGCCTGGCGCCACCGCTCGCTGCGTGGCACCAACAGCACGTCGCGCGCGAAGTGGTCCATGGCGATCGGGGGCGAGGGCATGTCGATGACGGATGCCCCACCCCGCTCGCATGGGCGCGGACCCGTAACGCGTCCATCAGTTCTGCGAGAGGACTGCCCGGGTCGGTACGACCGCCGGGCTCTCCCGGACGATGCGCATGCCCCGTCCCCGTCCGGCACGACGAACAGGAGCCTCTCCGTGTTGGGGCAGGCCGGAGCGAGCAGGTCGGGGTTGATGAGGATTTCGGGAGCGCACAGCCGCTGGCCGGGGCCGGGGCCGACCGGCAAAGAATCTTGCCGAGCTCTCTTGGCAGAGACATCGGGAGCTGGGGGCGGCTACTCGGTACTCGGGACCGGTCCCTGGCGATGTTCTGTTGCGGCTGCGGTTGATCTACCAGATACAGGCTGGCCACCTGCGTGCCGGTATCCCGCAAACGGCCCGCCGCGGCGGCCCGGCCGGTTCAATGGCTGTGCCAGGCGCAGAGGAAGGCGAGCCGACATGTCGCCAACCCCTGTTTGTGATCCGTGAACCACGACCCGGACTCCTGCACCCAACCGGCCGCCCGCAGTCGCTCCTGCTTCTGCCTGAACCTCCCCAGCAGTACCTGAGCTTTACCGTCGGCGTGAGCTCAGTTCTGACCGCCTCATGGTCGAACTGAGCACACCTTGACGCTGGTTCGACCTCTGTCACGAAGGTACGAATCAGTGGATGTGCTGACTGTATGGATCCTGGCCGTAGCGGGCGTCGCGAGCGTCCTGCTCTTCGCCGTGCGCGGCATTCTGGACCAGCTCCCCGACGTTTTCGCGGCCTGGCACCGGGCGAAGCGGGCGATCCGCGGCGAGAACGATGACGACCGGCCCCGCTGAGAGTTGGGCGCCTCGCCAGCCCTGCGCACGGTCCGCACCCACGGACCGTCTTTCCCGGCGCCTCAACGGGGACCCGGGGCGGACGTCTCCCAGAGCTCACCCTTGCGTTCCGGCGGCCTGGGACGCAAGGGTGAGCAGGCCGCTTGGTCCGGATGACCGGACAACTGGTGCCGCGCCCCCGCCGGGGGCCGCCCGCTGCAGCGCACTGCTTCCCTTTCGCACGCGGCCGCCCGCTGCCGCTGCCCGGCGCCGTGCGCGGACGGCGTCGCGGAGGCCGGCCGGCTGGTGAGAGTCCCCGGGGTGCGGGGTGGTGGATGTGGGTGAAGTCAACGCCCCGGCCTTGGTTGAGGCTGGGGGAGCCGGCTTCACATGGGAGGGTGCGCCAACACCTGCCTTCTTGTTCCCTGTCGCGGTGGTTGGAGCCAGTAGCAATCAGGGCCGGCGGCCCGTTGCCGGTTGCCGCCTGTGATGAGAAGTCTCCTTCGCCAGGGCGAAAGTGATATCACCTCAGGCGATGCGGCTCTGCGACGAGCTGCCAGGAGCTGCGAGGAGCTCGCTGTGCCAGCCGGGAGGGGCACAGGCATGGGTGTGGCCCGGCCCCGGCCAGAGCGTTGCAGGGGCCGGGACGCGGCTGAGGACTCTGGACCGGGGGCGGAAGCAGAGTCCTTAGCGGTCGCGTTGCAGGTTCGGGCCCGTGTACGCGATCTCTGGTGAAATGATCTCCGGAGCTGGCGGACACGCTACGGGCAGGTGAAGGTCACAGGGACAACGCGCTTTGTTCGTTCTTCCGGTCGGCCGCGGTGCGGCTCCGTCTGGCACGCGCTGCCTGGGGCTAGGGTCCTGCTCCTGCTATCGCCAACAGGAGCAGGTCCTTCCCGAATGGGCGTTCCGGGCGAGGGTCCCTTGTACGCGCTACACAGCTCACTACATCCGCGGCTCGCGGATACGAATCCCTATCTCGTTCTCGCGGTGCCGCGCCTCGCGTGTAGCGGTCCGACCGAAGCCCGTGGGGGTGCGTTACTTCATTTGGTTTTCGATGTGCTGGTGGATCTGGCAGTACAGTTCAGCGACTTCTTGGGGCGCAGGATTAGAGGCGGCGAAGGCAGCTCCGACACGCGGCTTGCTCTTGCTGTGCAGTTCGCGCATCCGCGTCAGAAGCGCCGAGTTCTGACGCTCCAGGAAGGCTTCGAACTCTCCGGACTTTTGCGGATCTCCGCCGAACGTGTCAGCCACGGTGAAGACGCCGGCCTGGTTCCAGTACGCCCGCCATGCTGAAAAGTCGTCGTCGTCCGGATCTGGGCGGCCGTCTGCGGGGGCGAGCCCGAGGTTGTTGAGCTGTCTGCTGAGCCCGCTGGTCGGCCGGAATGCGGGACCGTCGGCTACTGCAGTCCAAGGGATCTGGAACGCCTCGAGGTAGTTCACGTAGCCGCCGAAGTTGTTGTCGCCTCCCACGTCGATCATGGCGATGTTCGCGCCCTGCGGGTCGAGGGAGCTGGTGCTGGCCGCGCCGTCTTGCCACCACCACCCGAGTGCGCCGAGATCGGTGGCTCCTTCGCACAGAATGACTGCCGATGCGAACAGCAGTGCGCGTATGTCGCTCAGGTTCAGTTTCTGCAGCCATTCGCCGAGGCGTGCCCGGTTTTCTCCCGGCAGCTTCGCCACATGAGTGCCGTCAGAGCGTGGGGTCAGTCGCACGAGACGGTCGAGATCCTCGATACGGGAGCAGGGGACGAGATCGGGACTGTGGGTGATGACGACGCCGTGGATTTCTGCCAGCTCGCGTGCCAGACGACGCTGCATGGTGGGGTGGAGGTTCACTGCAGGCTCATCCAGGACGATGACGCTGCCTGGCGCACCGGCGATCAAGGTGGCCAAGAACAGCGTCTCCTGGATGCCTGCACCCGCGAACTGGATGCTGCGAGCCTGCCCGCCCTCCCCGACGAGGACATCAACGGCCAAGTGTGAGTCGGCCATGGGCAGACTGCGCAGATGCAGATCCAGTCCGGTGATCTCCCTGAAGATCTCCCGGACCCGCTCAAAGCGTTGCTGCTCACCCAGATCGCCGTTCTTGAGCCGGTACAGCTCGCCGGCCAGGCCACTGCCGTCACGCAGGTCGACCAGTGCGCGAAGGTCCGTGAGCGGGAAGTGCCGCTTAAGGGGCAGTCGTCGATTGTCTGTGACTGTTAGCCCTCGGCGAAGTACCTCGGCCAGGACGAACCGGAAGTCGAAGCGCGTCTGCGATCTCTGTTCAAATCCCAGCAGCCGGGCGAGCAGCGCCAGACTGACCGGTTGTGGGACGTTGCTGTTGGCCAGCGAAGGGACGTCCATAAAGAAGGCAGTGGCCTGGTCCAGACTGTCCAGGATGCTGCCGAAGCCGACTGATGAAGGCTGTGGTTTCCCTGCCCGCGGTGAATCCTCGTGTTGGAGCATGGACGTCAGCTCGTCGGCTCTCGGGGCCTTGTCCGCGTTCGTACCCAATCCCAGGGGCGGGATCGTGGTGCGGAAGGGTGCTACCAGGTTATCCACCCACGGGGCCATGTGTCCCCGGTGGAGGCGTCCTGCGCCTGGCCCTTTGAGAAGCAGCTGCATGTCCTGGTCGGCATGGCGGAAATTCCAGGCAGCCCACCATGGGCCATGTTGGCGGGCATTGTAGGCGACGGTCAGTTTGCCGCGCAGGAGACTGCGGATGGAGTCCGCTGCCACGGGGAGTTCGACGAACTGACCGAGGACTGCCCTGGCCGCGGTTGGCGTGCTCGCAGCCGAGATCTGTTCGATGGCGGCCATCGTAACCGCGCCTTCGACGAACAGCCTGACCAGTTCCTGCTCCCAGGGCTGGTCCAGCTCGAGGTCCAGACTGACCGTGTACGCGTCGGTCCCGTTCCGGCCTGCTTGTTGGTAGGCCTCGAGCGGATCCGCGGCATCACGGTCACCGCGCAGTCCGTGGTCCAGGACAAGCCCCGGGAGCGCGATTGCCGCGCCCAGATTCGACTTCCCGGCCCCGTTCGGTCCGGTGATGACGGTTGCGCCGGAGTGGAGCGGCAGGTCGAGCGAGGCGAAGGAGAGGAAATCCTGGGCCGCTACTGAGTGGATCTTCATTGGAAACGCCGTTCATTATCTGCAGTGTTGAGCGGGTCGCGTACCGCGCAAGGCGAGCATGACAGAGGAGCAGTGACCTCACAGAAGTGTTTGATGAGCTCGCCATGTTTCACTGCCCGTTGTTCCGCTACCGCTCTCACTGCGAGTCACTCGCTGACCATGAGACAGGCTCTACCGGTGGCGTTCGACTTGGCTGCCGATCCTCGCGGTGCACGGCGTCAGGCCAGCGCTGGCAGCCGATTGCTCTTTGGCGGCGGTAACTACGCCCGCCAGCCCTTCAACGACGCCCTCCACCACGGCCATCGAACCCGTCACTGCACTCCGCTGCCCAAGTCCGTGCTGCGTGCTGTGTCGGGCTGCGGCGCCGTGCTTGCCGGCGCTGCTGTTGGGGTTTGGTCTCCGCAAGCCGTTGCGGAGACCGGACCGGTGGCCGAGCCGGTGCGGTGAGGGCTGTGGGCAGCGAATCAGGTAGATACGCAGGCTTGTCTCAGCCGGCTCGCCATGTCGTGCGCCACAGATTTTCAAGTGACGTCTGTGGATGAGGGGTTGGCGGGTTGGTGGTTTGTGGTGTCGGTGGTGGGTTGTGGTTGGTGGCCGTGGAGGCGGTAGGGCATGTCGTCGGGGTGGCGGTGCATGCGGGCTTGGCGCCAGGCGGTGTCGTAGGACAGAGGGGTGGTGCTGCGTCGTTGGATGATCACGGCCCGGAGGCTGGTGAGGGGGTCGAGGACGGCCCGCCATAGAGCGAGTTTCATGGGTGGGCTTTCCACTGGGTCGCTGGGGCGAAGGCGTCGGGTCCTGACGTGGTGGCGTCGGTGGGCAGGCTGCCGCCGTTGAGGGTTTTGAGTGAGTCGAGAAGGGCGAGCATGGCTTGTTGCTGTTTCTCGGTGTCGTGGAAGCCGTTGCCGAGCTGTTCCCACTGCTGCATCAGCGGGGACCACCATCGGTCGCAGGACGTGATGAGTCGGGCGAGGCGCTGGAGTTCGGCGACGTGGTCGTCGCTGAGCGCGCCGGGGGATTGGCGCTCGAGCCGGTCCAGCACCACGAGGCCGGGGTGGTCGTAGAGGTGAGTTTTGAGGAAGCGCAGTCGGCGGATGCGGTGGTCGTCTGCCTGTTGCTGTTGCAGGAAGTCTGCTGCGTCGGCAGGTAGTTGCAGGACTGCCCGGGCTGAGACCAAGCGGTAGTGCGTGGTACGGCATCGGTGGGGCAGGGCGGCGTTGATGGCGTCCTGGGCTGCGGGCAGGTCGGTGGCGGGCAGGCGGGCTGCGGTGTCGAGTGCGATGGCGTGGACGTGGGTGCGGACGGCTTCTTCGACGCACGGCTGGCTGCACCGGTGGGGGCGCCAGTGGATGGTGTAGAAGGCATGGAAGCTGATGCCGTCGGTGGCGGTGGGCAGCAGGCGTGGACTACTGCAGGCGGTGGTGCGAAGACGGTGCTGCCATGGCCATCTCATGCGGCGTCTCCCGGGGGCGGGAAGACGGAGTGGAGTCGGGTATCGACGAGGTGGTCGTAGAAGTCGTCCGCGACGCTTGCACCCTCGGTGGTGGACAGGCCCCGCAGTTCCTGCATGAGCGAGGCGCCGGCTTGGAACATGTTGTGCCCTCGCAGGGCGGGCAGCAGCTGGTCCCGCAGCTGCGTGTACAGCTCGGGGTCGTCGGCGCATGCACGGATCCATGCGGTCAGTCGGGGGATGATCTCGGTCGTGGTGTCGGGGTCCTTGAGCAGGTCGTGCACGGCGCGGACCGCGTCAATGTCCGATGCGGAAGGGGTCATCAGCCACGGCATGCCGTTGTCGGTGAGGAAGGTCAGCGCCATGAAGGCGAGGCCGCCGCTGCGGGCGGCCCCCTTGTCCTGCTGCCAGTTCCTGACTTCGGCAACCAGCCGCCGCTTGACTTCAGGCTGGCCGGCCAGCTCCTGGAAGACGGTCAGGATGCTCCTGCGGGTGTCCGGATCGCCGCCGCCGGACTGGGCGACGCGCCGCAGGCGGACCATCGCCATCTTGGTGGCCGAGGCGGTGACGTCGGGTTCCTGAAGAATGCGCCGGCAGACTGCGATCACTACGGTCGCGTAGGCGGAGCGGCCGCCGGCCCACCGGTACAGCATGCTCCAGGCGAGGCGGCCGACGTGTTCGTCACGCACGGCGTTGTCCATGACGGTGCCCAGCACGTCCGGGCGTACCCCGCTGGTGATTTTGCCGAGACGATCGAGGTAGTCCACCGTTCCGTGCCGCAGGGTCAGCTCGGTCAGGACCTGTACAGCCCGGTCCTCTGGTGAGGCGTCTGCAGCTGTGCCGACCAGCCAGGCGATTAGCGGGTCGCGCATGACGTCGTAGTTGTCCCAGACGTACTCGAGCACGGCACGGCCGTAGGCAGGCCGGTCGAAGACGACGATGTCCTGATTGTTGACGTCGGCTCCGACATCGATGATGCGGCGGCGCAGTCCCCGGCTGGAGAACGCGCTGCGCACCTGCGAGAGCACCCCGGCGCCAGGAGAACTCTCGATGCTTTCCTGCAGCGTGCTTGCACTGCGGGTCACCTGCGGCATGGGAGCGGACTGCCACACGGCTAGGGCCAAAAGCAGGCAGCGGTCCTCCAGAGTCAACGAGCCGCTGCCGCTGTTGTACTGCGCGGTGGATTCTCCGAACCGGGAGTCGAGTTCACCGCGCCAGTCGGTCAGCGCCGCTTCGATGCGCTGGGGCAGCGTGAGTGGCTCGGCGGTGTTCCCGGCGGCCGAGCGCCGGGGGTGCTGCTCGAGGTGAAGGTGCTCCTGCCAGGCCTCCACGACCGTGCGCGCGGCGCGTGCTGCAGATACGGCGTTCAGACCCCGCGCGCTGGCCTGTGCCTGGGCTGAGGAACGCAGCACGCTGGTGAGGCGGCTGTAGCCGTGGGCGTCCAGGTGCGCCTCGATCAGGGCCAGAGCGTCGGGGGCCTGGCGCAGGCGCAGAACGTGGATGCCGCTGCGTTCTCCCAGCCGGTGGTCTCTCCACAGATCCTCCGCCACGGACAGCACCAGATGTGAGTGGGCGCTGCGGAGGCTCTCAGCATGTTTGGACAGCGCATCGAGGAAGTCGGCCGACAAGACGTCGTTGGCCGGGTGCTTCAGGTCGAGCTGGTAGGCGTGGTCTCTCTCCAACGGTAGCCGGCCTCTGGAGGGGCTGCTCCAGTCCGCGTCCAGTTTGATCAGGGGGACGTGGTCGGGGGTGTGCTCTGCCAGAAGACGCAGACTGAGCGTTGTGGAGCCGAACGCGCGCGGCGCGACCACGATGAGTACGGGCTGGCGGAGAGCACCTGCACCTGGGTGCAGGGCCTGGCCCCACAGCTCGGTCCAGTGCTCGTTGCGGACGAATGGCTGCTGCAGAAGGGTGACGCGGTCCTGGACGTCGCCCTCCAGCAGGTCCCGTGTGCGGGTTTCCAGAATCAGCTCGTCGATGTGCTGCGCGACGACGTCGACATGCCGGTGCACGTGGATCGCGCCGTCGCTCGCCTGCAGAGCAGGTCCTCCTTCCCGGTCGGCAGGAACAGCGTCTGGGGGAGTGGGGGGCGTGCTGGCGTGGTTGCTGCTTTCGCGCGGGTCCTGGTTGCGGCGCCAGGGCGACTTCCAGCCATGGGGTGCGGCGGGCGGTGCAACAGCGTCGGTTTCAGCGGCGGGCTGGTGCGGGCGGGCAGGATCGTTCGGGACATCGGACATCAGGGCACTCCAGGAGAGTGAAGCGGGGTGTCGGCGACAGCGGGGTAGGGGCTAGCGCGGCTATCGGTCAGCGACCCGGATACGTGTTGCGCACACGTTCGATGTGACCGCCCACGGTGGCCCCGTACAGCGGCGCGTGGAACTGAATGCCGCCGCCCTGGGCGGCCGATGCTGCAGAGGGGGCGGCGCCCGACGGCCCGGGCTCGGCGGGGGCACCGGCCTCCGGCGAACCCGGGTCCGGCTCCTCGTCCAGGTACGGCGTGATAGCAGCGCCGGGCATGCCGGGCACGTGGAGATGGCACAGCGCCTGGTAGCCCGGCTTGTCACTGACCCGAGCGGTGGCCTGCGCGAAGTGAAGGGGTGCCAGCTCAGGGGTGTAGCCGCCGTGGACACACCGCTGGTAGGCGGTCTCGGACAGGACACCGGCGAGGAAGCCACCCGTGTCCGCCGCGGACTGCAGAGCCTTACGTACCGCCTGGCTGTCGAGGAGCCGGCTGACGTCTACCAGAGCGTTGCCGCTGCGGAGCTCGGGCCCGGTCACAGGCCCGGCATGCACGGCGACCCGCAGCCGCACGAGGGGACTGCTGGCCAGCCGCTGCTGGTCGTAGCGCGCCAGAGCTGCGCTGAGGCGTCCGAGCAGGGGGTCGATGATCCGCGCGAGGACCTCGGGAGGAAAGAGCAGGATCGCGCCGTCCCCGCCGTCCTTGTACGAATGGGGCAGCGTCTGGGGATCAGGCAGCCCACAGTCGGCGAGCACGCCAGCGATGATGTCGTCCACGTCGGACCGCGTGCTTTCCATCCTCACTTCGGGGATCTTGCTGTACTTCTCCATGTCGAAAGCCAGCAGGGCGAACTCGGCCGGAATCTGGGTTTCTTTCGGGTACGGCGACGAAGACATGCGGGCACCGGCCTTTCAGCACGAGCGGTCAGATGAGTGCCCCATGTTGATGCGGTCCAGCCGACGCCGGTGCCCACCAGTGGGCATCCCCGGCATGCCGCGCATCACGTCTGCATCTGTGCGTGTGACTGAATCGCATGAATGTTGCAGACGAGCAGCCCGCCACCTGACGCGGTACGCACCCAGCCTTTCTCCCGCCACGGTCGAAGAGCCGATCCAACAGCGTTCCGGGACGCGCCGATCAACTGGGACAGCTCAGCCTGCGTCAGCGGAACGGAATGCTGCGCCGACACGGTTGAGGAGGCCTCGATGAGGCGACAGAGAGCCGATGCCAGACGCACGGGAACGGATGCCGTGGCGAGCTCGAACCGGACCGCGTCTGACTCCCGCACCCGGGCGATGGCGTGGCGCAGCAACGGCGTCAGCAGCTCGTGCGTGCTCACGAACTTGAGGAACTCAGGAGCCGGCACGATGTGAACGTGACAAGCTTCCGCAGCGATGACTGTGGCTGTGCGCGGCCTCTCGTCAAGGACAGCCAGCTCGCCGAGCAACTCACCGGCCCCGCGTACGGCCAGGAGCGTCCGCCCCCCGCTGTCCCCGGCCAGCGTGACCAGCGCTGAACCGGAGTCCAGCAGGATCACATGCGTTGCAGGATCTCCCTGCCGCAGCAACACGCTCCGTGCCGGGCGCACACGCTGCGGCGTGAGCGCCCGCAGCCGCCCCCACAGCACTTCGCCGATCGCCTGGACCCGCGGCGGCTGATACACCCATCCCCCTGGTGCGATTCGGGTGGTTCATCACATACGTTGAGATCATCTCAATTGAATGCGCAACAGCTCAACAGTCCCATTCCGGCCACCAGTAGAGCCACCAGGACAAGGTCGCCAGCCGCGCGGACCAAGCGGAACTTCCTGTCAGCCACATGAGACAACGCCTGCAGCCGAAGGTCTTCTCTCTCCCACCTGACAACTGTGCTGGCCAGCGGACCACTTGCACCAGAACCGCATCCGCCATGCCCACACGACCCCTCGGTCAGTACCCTGCGGAGCCCACGCATCGGCAGCACCGGACGCAACGCCAGCAGCGCAACACCCACCGCAGCAGCCAGCAGAAGACAACTGACCACCAGCACAAACACTGCCCCCAGAGGAATGCCAATCTTCTGCGTAAGCGCAGCCACGGACAGGGCCAACAGGCCGCCGGCAACACCACAGACAGTCGTCGCCTTCGTGTCCGCACGCTGCACTTCGGCATAAGCCCGTCCACCGAGCTTTTGTAGAAACTCCATATAGGAGTGACAGCCGTCCACATCGCTGCAGTCCACAGCAACTCCTTCCGCTACACCCTGCCTCACGGAAGATCCTGCCTTTCCAGGACGGGAACTGCTGCCCACCAAAGGGCCAGAACCGTGCAAGGTCAGTCACTGCACAGCGCCAGTTTGTCTCCAGCGCCGTAGTGGCCCGGAACAAAGCTGACCACACGGCCGTGTCACGCGACCAGGCGTATTGCTCACGAGCGTTGTTGACACTGGTGGGTCTTGAACATGGCGAAGACCTCCGATGTGGTGGAGCTGTCTAGGAACGCACCGCACGGAGGTCTTCGTGTCCCACCGTAATGCCCGGCTGACCGTTCATGGCAGGCGGTTGCTCGTTGAGCGTGTCCGTTCGGGCCGTCCTGTCGCTCATGTGGCCGCGGAGATGGGCATTTCGCGCGCCACGACCCAAAGTGGATCCGCCGCTGGCGGGCCGAGGGCGAGCAAGGGCTGCACGACCGCTCCAGCGGGCCGCACCGCATCCCGGCGACGGCGGAGGAGCGGGTGTGATGGCTACGGCGGGACCGCAAGCTCGGCCCGCTCGCATCGGACCGGTCCTGGGGCTGCCCGCCTCGACCGTGCACCGGATCCTGGCTCGGTACGGCCTGAAACCGCCTGGCCTTCATGGACCCGCCTACCGACACCGTGATCCGCCGCTACGAACGCGAGCGGCCCGGCGAACTGATCCATGTCGATGTCAAGAAACTCGGCCGGATCCCTGATGGCGGCGGTACAAGGTCCTGGGCCGTCAGGCCTGCCGCGTCCGACGCAGCAACAGACATGCGGCGAGCCTCCTGGTGGCCGTTGCCGCTGTGCTCACCGTGGTCCTCCTCCTCCTCGTCCTCGCCGCAGCCTTTGCCTCCAGCGCGGCCACCCGCATGGCAGCGCGGCACACGCTCGACCTTCTGCTGCGTCTGGTGCCCTGGTACACCCCCCGAAGGTGACAGGCGGCTCGGGCAGGTCGGCCTCCAGCTCACGTCGAGCCGAGAGCCCAGCCGAGAGCCCAGCCGAGAGGGGAGCTGCGCTCGGATGGGCTGTATGTCTTTGGGGTGTACCCGGCTTCGGGGCGTGGGTGTGCGCTCTGCTACGGCGGGGCTTGTGTTCTCAGCGGCGACGCGGGTCGGACAGAACGGCGAACGGTGTTGTCTCCAGCACGAGTTGTCCCAGAGGGCTGATCGGCCCGTCCGCTGTCGGTGGAGTGGGCTGTGCGGTGCCCTGGGTGTCAGCGCCGTCATGTGTACGACGGCTTGGTGCGGGACCGGGAGTGGGGCCGTCGCGTGCTCTCAAGAGCCAGCCCATAGATCACGGAGCCAAGGTTGGGCGAGCGGGGAGTGCCGGCTGGGCTGAAGCGTCAAATCGGTGATCGGTGGTACAAGCTTGCCTCGCCTGTGGGGGCGAGGCGTCGGTTTCTACTTGACGTAGTGCTGTCCGACGATGGTGAAGAAGAAGGTGAGTGCTGCTGCTGCCCCCAGGACGGGGTAGAGGAGCACTGTGGCGACGAACGTAAAAATCAAGAATTCATGCTGAGACAATTTGCCCTCCAGTTATTATCCAAATGTGACGCTCCTTGCGTCGGTGTCTTGAACTACTTCTACTCTAGGACATGCTGACGACCCGTTATTTTCTCGATGTAGCTCCCTGAGGTCGGCGTCTATTTAAGCAATCGTCACAAAAGAGCTGGGCTGCCTAAAAAGGGTATGTGACGTCCGTCACCTTTGCGTGGCGTCGATTTTTCTCGTTCGCCAAGCCGCCCTGAGGCCGGCGGGCCTGGAGCGGGCGAACAACAACCTGCAGGCATGTACGACATGGGTTACGGAGGTGGGGACTTCAGCAGGTAGGGCAGGCGGGTAGGGCATGGGGTACGACAGCGGGTAGGGGCCGCTGGAGTGTCCTTGGGCGTGTTTGCTGGTCATGGGTGTGTTGGGGCTGGGGTGGGGGTCTGACTTCCCCTCTCCTGCCCGGCTGCCTGCTGTGGGGTGGGGTGGCTGGTGGTGCGGGCTGGCCCGGGGAGGGTTCTCGTGCTGGGGCGTGCTCCGTCGTGGGCGGTCGCGCGCTGGGTGTTGCTGTGGGCCAGCTCGGCGGGCGGGTGTGGGTGCCCGGAGGGCTCACATACCCTCTCAGCCGTTCTCTGACGGCTTCTCACCCTTGGTGCTCGCGGCGGGGTGTTGGGCCCGGAGGGCTCAACACCTGACGGAGGCACGCAGCCTTATGGAACCTGACCGGAGGTCAGTTCCATAAGGCACCGCCGG